>DASXYI010000104.1:0-75592 GCA_036502605.1 Steroidobacteraceae bacterium | reverse complement strand
TCGACGAGCCGTCGAACATCTTGCCGTCCCGGAAAAATCCCTCATCCACCAGACGCGTCGGCACGGTCACGTGTTGTTCCTTGCCAATCGTATCCGTAAAGCGAAGATCGGCGAACTTCGCTTCCTTTTCCTTGATCAATTGCAATACGTCAGCGGGAGTCATATTCGTCCTCGCAAAAAATTGGATATTATTTAGGTATGGCCCGACCGCAACCGGGTTCTCAAACAGTGCACCAACCGTGCCATGGTGGCACTCATATGAATCATGCGCTTGCGCCTGAATGCCAGACCGTGACGCCCCTCGATGGATCAATTGGTGCACTCGCTTGAATCAAAACGGTGCGCCTATCGATGATCACCGACATTGTTGAGCGCCAATCACGCCTGTGGGGCATCAGCCACTCCGCCTTAAAACGCAGTGCACCAAACTGTGACAATTTCGCCACATGAAGGTCGCGGTAGGGGTTTTCCCTCGACTGCGTCTCATTTCGCGCACCCGATTCACGCATTTTGTCCCCCGCCATGATCCAAAACAGTGCACGAGCGCCAGTAGGACAGGCGCCTTGATTTCCGCAAGTAATTGATAGCAATCACTTCTAACCGATTGGCACAGCGCGTGCTTCATAGACAACGGCCCGCAGCGGCGGGCATTTGTCGGCACCACAAAAGGGAGTGATGTAATTCAATGAAGTTAATCACAGCAATTATCAAGCCTTTCAAACTCGACGACGTACGCAAAGCCCTCAGCGAGGTCGGCGTGCAGGGGGTCACGGTGACCGAAGTTCGCGGCTTCGGCCGTCAACGAGGTCACACGGAAATATATCGTGGCGCCGAATACGCTGTCGAATTCGTACCCAAGACGAAAATCGAGGTCGCGGTCGACGAGCCGCTGGCCGACCAGGTTGTCGAAGCCATCACCAAAGCCGCGCAAACCGGGAAGGTAGGCGACGGAAAAATATTTGTTTTCGACCTTGCGCAAGTGGTGCGAATTCGCACCGGTGAGCGCGATGCAAACGCATTATAAGTAAAAGGGGATTGACGCTAATGAATAAGTTTTCCAGATTGGTTTTCCTAGCGTTCCTGGCGGTATCCGCCTCGACCGCAATGGCCGATACGCCGCCGGCGGACGCGGCGTCTGCCGCAAGCGCGCCTGCACCCGACTCAGCGGCCGCACCGGCATCGGCCGACGCTGCAGCTGCACCGGCCGCTCCGACCGAACCGCAGCTGATCGGCACCGACAAAATCAATTCGGGCGACACCGCCTGGATGCTGACGTCGACGGCGTTGGTTCTAATGATGACCATACCGGGCCTCGCGCTCTTCTACGGCGGCATGGTGCGCAAGAAAAACGTGCTGGCCACGCTGATGCAAAGCTTCGCAATCACATGCGTCGTCACATTACTGTGGTGGCTCATCGGATATTCGTGGGCCTTCACGCCCGGGAGCCCCTACCTCGGAGGAGCGACTCGAGCCTTGTTCAACGGCATGGTGTTCATGCATGACGCAAACAAGGTCACGGCATCGCACCTCGCGCTCACCATTCCTGAATCGGTATACGCGATGTTCCAGCTGACGTTTGCGATCATCACGCCGGCGCTCATTGCAGGCGCATTCGCCGACCGCATGAAGTTCTCGGCCATGCTCGTGTTCATGTCGGTATGGTCGCTCATCGTGTACTCACCCATAGCGCATTGGGTGTGGGAGCCGTCAGGCTGGCTCGCCGCCAAGGGCGTCCTCGACTACGCGGGCGGCACCGTGGTGCATATCAATGCCGGCATCGCCGGGCTCGCAAGCTGTCTGGTGCTCGGCAAGCGCGTGGGCTATGGCAAAGAGTCCATGCCGCCGCATAACTTGGTGCTCACATTGATCGGCGCCTCTCTGCTGTGGGTGGGTTGGTTCGGGTTCAACGCCGGATCTGCCGTTGCAGCGGACGGCCGCGCGGGTATGGCCATGATGGCGACGCAAATCGCCACAGCGGCAGCCGCGCTGGGTTGGATGTTTGCCGAATGGATCGCCAAGGGCAAACCCAGCGTGCTCGGCATCGCCTCCGGTGCGGTCGCCGGCCTGGTCGCCATCACGCCCGCGTCTGGATTCGTGGGTCCCACACCGGCCGTAATCATCGGTTTGGTGGCCGGAGTGTTCTGCTTCCTCGCCGCCACGTCGCTGAAAAGCGCGCTGGGATACGACGATTCGCTGGACGCGTTCGGCGTGCACGGCATCGGCGGGATCATCGGCGCGTTGCTCACCGGCGTGTTTGCCAGCAAGGAAATCAGCGGACTCGATGGGTCGGTCTTGACGCAGCTCTGGGGTGTGGGCACGACGATCATCTACGGCTTCGTCATGAGTTTCATCATATTGAAAGTCATCGACATGACGATCGGATTGCGCGTCACGGAAGACCAGGAACGTGAAGGTCTCGATATCTCGCTGCATGGCGAGAAGGTCGAATAAGGACGCGGAGTGTTTCCTTGGATACTGGCGGCGACGCGCCGCCAGTATCCGCTCCCGGCCTAAATCCAGGGATTGCTCGATGGGACTGCGAATCGCCTTGGGCGCAGCACGTCCCGAAATTTATTCAGATTAATTAAATTGGGGATTGATCACTTATGAAAAAGCATTCAACTGCGGCCGTCACGGCTGTCGTTTTGATGGGATCGGCGTTCGGTGGCGCGGCTCTCGCCGCAGATCCGGCCCCGGCGACGCCTGCAGCACCGGCAGCGCCCTCGCTGGGCGACGTGCTGACGTCAACCGGACTCACGGCGACCGGGTATGTCGCCGCGTCGTACTACCATTCGAATGGGTACAGCAGCTTTCACCAGTTCGATATCGAACACGACACTTTTCAGCTCGATCAGACCGCGCTGACCGTCGCTTATCAGCCCAAAGAGGGCTTCGGCGCCCTGGTCAATATTGCGGCCGGCGAGGACATGCGCGTCCTCAACGGTGCGGAACAAGGGACGGGTCCCACCGGCAACACCTTCGATGTGGTGCAAGCGTTCGTGCAGTACGCCGGCGGCCCATTCACGGTCATCGCGGGTAAGTACGTGACCTTGGCGGGCGCGGAAGTGATTGCTCCCACGGGCAATACGAATTTCTCTCGATCGTTCCTGTTCTTTGCCGAACCGTTGACCCACACGGGCATCCGCGCGACCTACGCCGCCAGCGATACGCTGAACGTCATCGTCGGCGTCAACAACGGCTGGAATACGACCTCCACATCCTACGGTTCGAAGACCGCTGAACTGGGCATCGGCTACACCCCCAACAAGATCTTTGCCCTGACGGCTCAAGCCTATATCGGCAAGGTCCCGGGCTATGACGCCAACAAGATCGTGGCCGACGTCGTGGGCACCTATACTGCCACCGACGCGCTCAGCTTCGTACTCAGCGTCGACTGGGGCAAGCAAGAACAGAACCTCGGACTCCCCAGTCAGGACTGGGTCGGCGTGGCGGGCTATGCGAACTATGCGATCAACGAACAGTGGCGCGTCTCGCTGCGTGCCGAATACCTGAACGACAAGGAGGGGTTCGTGACGACCTATCAACAGAAGCTCAAAGAAGCCACCGTCACGTTTGGCTACGATCCCATCAAGAACTTCGAAGTGCGCTTCGAGGCCCGCTACGACAAATCGGATAAGGACACGTTCCTGCGCTCGATTACGGCCGACACCAGTGCTTTTGCGAACAGCCAGACCGGATTCGCTGTGCAAGGCATCTACAAGTTCGGTACCACCTGACCCTTCTTCCGGCCTTACGCGGGGGCGAGCTTCGGCTCGCCCCCTTTTTTTGCCACATCACTTTTCTCGTCACATCACCCGAACGTTCTTGAATTGCCACGGATCGGAAGCATCCAGGTCTTCGGCGAAGAGTTCGCCGCGCTGATACAACGGCGTCCAATCCGTGTACTCGCCCACCATGGTGCCAAGGTAGGGCTTGCAGATCTCCAGCGGACGCTTGAAGTCCATTTCGTCCGGTTCGATGATGCCCCGGGTCGGATTCTCCATGGCCCAGATCATTCCCGACAATGCCGCGGCCGTGACTTGCAGACTGGTCGCGCTGTTGAATGGTGCCAGTAGCCGGGCCTCCTCGATGGAGAGCTGCGATCCATACCAATAGGCGTTCTTTGCGTGCCCGGCCAACAGCACTCCGAGTTCATCGATACCCTTGGTGATCTCGTTCAACATGATGCGTTTACGCTCCTGCAGACGCCAGTTGCGCCCCGCGAACTCATGCACGGACGATACGGCGTCGTCGCAAGGATGATAGGCATAGTGCGTGGTCGGTCGGTAAACCACGCGATCGCCTTCTTTCACCGTGTAGTAATCGGCCAGTGAAATAGCTTCGGAGTGCGTGATCAAGAATCCATGAAAGTGCCCGGCTTCGGGAGTCCACGTACGAACGCGCGTACTGGCGCCGGGGCGATTCAAGTATATGGCACAACCGGATCCGGCTTCATGCCGTCCGCCGTCCGCGGGAAAATCCTTCTCGTGAGTGCCCCATCCGAGTTCGGCCGGCTGCGCACCTTCGCTGACGAAGCCGTCGACCGACCAGGTGTTGACGAACTCGTTCACCTCCTTCGGCACGTTGGCCACCTGGGTGTCGCGCTCGGCGATATGAATGACTTTGATGCCAAGCCTGTGGGCCAGCTTTGCCCAGTCCGCTCGAGCGGCCGGCACACCGGCATCGACGTTGCTGTCCTTGGCGATGTTCAGCAAGGCCTGCTTCACGAAATGCGAAACCAGACCCGGGTTGGCGCCGTGAGTCAGTACGGCGGTCGGCGTCTCCTTGCTGCGGTCGCGCAGCTTCAAGGCGTCCAAGCGCATGGTGTAGTTGCTGCGCGACTCGACCGAGGCTTCCGGGTCGACATACCCGCCCGCCCAGGGCTCGATGCAGGTATCCAGATACAGGGCGCCGCGTTCGCGCGCCAATTCGATGAGCGCGACACTCGACACGTCGACCGATAGATTCAGCAGGAAATCGCCGGCCGACACCAATGGCGCAAGCGTGCGGCGATAGTTGTCGCGGGTCAGCGCGCTTTTGATGAATTTGACGCCGAAATGCTCGGCCTCTGCACGTCCGGCATCTTCGGCGCTCAAGATGGTGATGCGATCCGCCGAAGTGCCGATGTGACGCAAGATCAGCGGCAAGACACCCTGCCCAATGCTGCCGAAACCCACAAATACGATCCTGCCGCCAAAATTCACATGCACTTCGTGTTTGGTCATAATGTTTTTCCCAATTTTGATTTTCCTAGGTTTGATTGAAATGCCCCGGAGGGCGCCCGGGGCCAGCCTACCTGACTAATCATGCGCTTCGCGCAACTTTCAACGGGGTCGGAGGAGCGACCCCGAACTTTAAGGACGGCGTGGCTTCCACCCCGTAAATTACTCGGTGCTTGCGCACCTCACCCTTCGGGTCGGCGCGTAGCGCCTAACAACAAGCCTAGACCCAATGCGGCGGGTAGGTTCGATCGTAGCCCGGAAGAGACTCGATGCGATGAATCCAGCGCGCCAGCGCCGGATAATTTCGCTCCATGGGCAGAAAACGCGCACCGAGTTCCGCGGCGGCCGTTCTATCCAGAGCGCGCCGCAGCAATTGGATCCAAGGAAAAATCACCATGTCGAGCGCGGAATAATGGGTGCCCACGATCCATTCTTCCTTGCTCAATCGCCCCTCGATCGTGCGTGCCTCGCGTCCGACCACATGCATGGCATCCGTCAACGCATCGACGTCTTCGGCCACCCGATCCGCAAAAATCGCATCGGTGATCTTCTGCACGTAGGGTTCGGCGTACGCCTGGAATTCGCAGATCACGCGCATGATGACGCCGGCTTCCTCGGGGCTGTAACCGAAAATCGGCGTCTGCGGATACTTCATTTCGAGGTAGTACAGAATCGCCACCGATTCGAACACCACGTAATCGCCGTCCTTCAACACGGGCACTCGACCGCGCGGATTGAGCTTCAACATCTGCGGCGATTGGTGTTCTTGCTGGTCGATATGCAGCATCTGGGACTCGAAAGGCAGTTTTTTGTGTTCCAGCGCCAGGAGGACGCGCCACGAGAACGGGCTGCCGCTGCCCCAGTAAAGAGTAAGTGCCATGCACCGATTGTAGCGGATGCAGTTCGCCAGGCATCGCGATAAGCTCGGACCATGATTTTCACCACTCTCATCGATGTCGCCTCGTTGAATGAATTGCTGGGCGGATCGGCCCAGGGCGGCTCGGCCTCGGGCGGCCCCGCTCTGGGTGGCCCGGTACTTCTCGACTGCCGCTTCGATTTAGCCAAGCCCGCCGCCGGCCGGCAGGCGTATTTGACGGCACACATCCCCGGCGCCCGCTATGCCGACCTCAATCTCGACCTCGCGGCGCCGATCACCGCGGACAGCGGCCGCCATCCCCTGCCCTTGCCCGAGGTGCTGGCCGAGCGCTTCGCCTCGTTCGGCATCGGCGACGACATGCAAGTAGTTGCCTACGATGACGCGAACGGCTCACTCGCGGCCCGCGCGTGGTGGCTGCTGCGCTGGCTCGGGCACGAACGAGTCGCCGTGCTCGACGGCGGCTTGAAAGCGTGGCTGGCGAGCGGCGGTGCGGTGGAGTCGGGTGAACCGGGAAGCGAGGCCGCTTGCGCGGCACGTTTCACCACCCGGCTCCGGGCGGAATCCGCGGTGAGCGCCGCCGACGTGCAGCGAGCGCTGCGGGATCCCAACCGGCTGCTGGTGGATGCGCGGGCGCCGGAGCGGTTTGCGGGTACCGTGGAACCGTTGGACCCGGTGGCCGGACACGTGCCGGGCGCGGTGAATCACCCTTTCAGCGGCAATCTCGCGGCCGACGGGCGTTTCGTTCGCAACGCCGAATTGCGCCGCCGCTGGCTGGAACGTCTGGCGGGCACGGCGCCGGGCGACGTGATTCTGATGTGCGGCTCCGGCGTCACCGCCTGTCACAATCTGCTCGCAATGGAACTGGCGGGGCTCCAAGGCGCCAAGCTTTACCCAGGATCCTGGAGCGAATGGATCCGCGATCCCCAACGCCCGGTGGCGCGCGGCAGCGAACCGTAGCGCCGGACGTCATTTACTTGCAGCCCCAATTTGTTATCGTTCGCGCCTCATGAATACACCCGCAAAAGCGCTGCCAGTGAATCCCGCGTGGAAGATCGGCGAGTCGTTGGATCTGTATCAGGTCGAGGCCTGGGGCAAAGGTTACTTTTCGATCAACGCTGAAGGTCACGTGGTCATCAGACCCAGCATGGACGCCAGCCGCGAGATCGATCTGTACGAGGTCGTTCAAGGCCTCAAGGCGCGCGACCTGCACACGCCGGTCGTCATTCGCTTCTCCGATATTCTTGCGCACCGCCTGCGCCACATCGCCGAGGCTTTCGGCACGGCGATCGCCGAGAACGGCTACAAGAACCGCTACGCGGCGGTGTTTCCCATCAAGGTCAATCAACAGCGTCTGGTCGTCGAAGAGGTCTACCGCTACGGTAGGGAGTTCGGGTTCGGCCTCGAGGTCGGCTCCAAACCTGAACTTCTCGCGGTGATGTCGATCACCGAGAACGCGCCGGATCGCATCGTGGTATGCAACGGCTTCAAGGACGATAGCTATATCGAAGCGGTGATCCTTGCCACCAAGCTCGGCCGCACCATCATTCCCGTGGTGGAGAACTACGAAGAAATTCATTTGATCCTGAAGCACGCGGAGCGCTACGGCGTTCGGCCCAAGATGGGCGTGCGCGTGAAGCTCGCCAGCGAGGGCGCCGGCCGATGGCGGGAATCGGCGGGCGAGAAATCGAAATTCGGCCTCTTCATCAGCGAGATTCTCGACCTGCATGCACTCCTGAAGGAACGCAATATGTTAGATTGCCTGCAGCTCGTGCACTGCCACCCCGGCAGCCAGCTGCAGGACATCCGGCGCGTCAAGGATGCCATCAACGAACTCGCGCACGTGTATGCCGAGCTCAAGATCATGGGTGCAGGGCTCAAATACATCGACATCGGCGGCGGCCTCGGCGTCGACTACGACGGCAGCGGCACCAACTACGAGTCGTCGATGAACTACACTCTGAACGAGTACGCCAGCGACGTCGTCTATCGCATCAAAAGCGTCTGCGATGCGCGCGACGTGCCGCATCCGATGATCGTGAGCGAGTCGGGGCGCGCCATTGCCGCCCACCACAGCGTGTTGGTTTTCGACACATTGGGCTCTTCCAGGCTGGACCAATTCCAGGTGTCCGGGCGGCCGGAGGATGACTACCACGGCGGTGAGGAGTTGCCGCAGCCGGTGCGCGACCTGTTCGATAGTTGCCGGTCGGTCAACGAACGTCGGCTGGTCGAGTGCTATCACGACGCGCTGCAAGCCCGCGAACAGGTGCTGCAGATGTTCAATCTGGGCTACTTGAGCCTGGAGTTTCGCGGCCTGGCGGAAAAACTCTATTGGGCGACGTGTACCAAGATTCGCGACTATTGCCGCAAGCTCGATCGAGTGCCGGAAGAATTGGAGAACCTCGAGGAAATACTCAGCGACATCTATTTTTGCAACTTCTCGGTGTTCCAGTCGCTCCCGGACAGCTGGGCGATCGGTCAGCTGTTTCCCCTCATGCCCATTCATCGCTTGGCCGAGAAACCAACCCGCAATGCGGTGCTGGCCGACATCACCTGCGACTCGGACGGCAAAATCGACCGTTTCGTCCATCCTCGAATCACCAAACGCACTCTTGAGGTGCACGAACTGATGCCGGGCGAGCAGTACTACTTGGCCGCCTTCTTGGTGGGCGCCTACCAAGAAACCCTGGGCGATTTGCACAACCTGTTCGGCGACACCCACGTCGTGCACATTCGGTTGCAGGATGGGGGTGGTTGGTGGATCGAAGAAATCGTCAAAGGCGATACCGCCAACAAAGTCCTCGAGTACATGGAGTACGACACCGACGAGCTGTATCCGGGGATCGCCCGGGACTGCGAACGGGCGGTGCAAGAAGGACGAATGACGCTCTCCGAGGCGCAAGCGGTGAAGCGATTTTACGAAAACGAACTCAACGGTTACGCCTATCTCGAGGTCGAGTAATGCCTGTTTCGCTGGTGTTTGCCAACAATAACCCCCTGGCGTAGCATCGGTTTCGAGGTTCGTTCCCAAAGCTGAAGGCTTAAGTGCACGACCAAGGTACAGGCCGCGATGCGAGTTCGATTGCGGGTCGGTCTGCGTGTAAACCGCGCGCGAGCGGCTGCCGCAATTGGGCGCGCATGTTAGAGAGAAGTTGAATGACGACGATCTACGTTGGCAATCTGCCATTCACCGCTACTGAAGACGAAGTGCGTAGCCTGTTCGAACGCTACGGCAAAGTCGATTCCGTCAAGCTCATCAACGATCGGGAAACCGGTCGCCCGCGAGGTTTTGCATTCGTCGACATGAGTGCCGGCGAAGCGCAAAACGCAATTCAGCAAACCAATGGCTTCCAGATGGGGGGCAGGCCGCTACGCGTGAACGAAGCCCAGGAACGGGCCCCGCGGTCGAAGCCTTCAGGCGGCAGTGCTGGCGGTGGTGGTGGCGGCGGTCCGCGACGCTGGTAGGTCTTGCGACGCCGATAGGTTTCGCTGATCGGTTCGATAATGGCATGCGCGCCGTGCGCAGCGACCCGTATTAACCGCGTGCGCAGCGCTGGTCAGCTGCGTTGGCGTCACCACATTTCTTTGAGCTGAGCGGCCACATCCACGGTCGCGGCGTCGACAGCACGTAGACTTTCGACCCCGCGCTGGCTGCGAAACATGGTCTGCTCGAAAAAACCCAATACCTTGTCGGTCATGAACCGGCTTTTCGCGCCGTAGACGTGTCCGTCGCCATCCTTGGCTTGTTGAGTCACGGAATACTTGAGCGGTGCGCAGATATGCAGTTCGTTGCGGGCGCGCGTCATCGCCACATAGAGCAGCCGCCGCTCCTCCTCGACCATTTCCGGCTTGCCCGTGGAAAACTCCGACGGGAAATTGCCGTCCGCCACATTGAGAACGTACACATTGTCCCATTCCTGCCCCTTGGCGGAGTGAATGGTCGACAGGATCACGTAGTCTTCGTCCTTCGAGGCCATCCCCGACTGATCGCTCGTGAGCGACGGCGGATCCAAGGTCAGCTCGGTGAGAAATCGTTCGCGGCTAGGGTACTGAGCCGACAGATGCTCGAGCTGTTCGAGGTCGCCCGTGCGGCTGAAGGCGGCGTCGTAAATGCGTTCCAGTTGCGGCTTGTACCACTCGCGCACCGTTCCCACCTGGCCCGGCCAAGGCGTGGCTGGATCCGCGAGCTTTTCGACGAGAGCGCAAAATCGCTTCCAGTCCATTTTCGCCGGTTGCGGCGCATCGTACGACGCCAGGGTCTTGACCGTGTGTCCTTGGCCCTCAAACTGATCCAACGCTTGCCTGGCATTCGCAGGCCCGATGCCGGCAATCAGTTTCAAAACCCGGAAACCCGCCACCGAGTTTCGTGGATTGTCGACCCAGCGCAGAATCGACAACATATCCTTGACGTGCGCGGCCTCGAGGAACTTGAGCCCGCCGTATTTGACGTACGGGATATTGCGCCTCGTCAGTTCGACCTCGAGGACGTCGCTGTGATGCGAGCTGCGGAACAGGATCGCATGGCGTTTCAACGAGCCGCCGACCTCGCGCGTCGCCAGGATTTTGGTGACGATGTATTCGGCTTGAGCCGCCGCGTCGTCGAGCGCCACATAGACCGGCTTTTGCGTGGACTGCCGGGTACCCATGAGGGTCTTGCGGTGTTGGCGTGAGCCTTCCGACATGAGCGCATTGGCGCAATCCAGAATCTGCTGCGTCGAACGGTAATTCTGCGCCAGGACCACCATGTCGGCCTTGGGCTGATAGCGGTCGGCGAAGCCCAGGATATTCTCGACCGCCGCCGCGCGAAACGAGTAGATGGCCTGCGCATCGTCGCCGACCACGGTCACACCCTTGCCGTCGGGTTTCAGCGAGCAAATGATCTCGCCCTGCAAGGTGCTCGTGTCTTGATACTCATCGACCAGAACATGATCGAAGTTCTTCGACAAACTTTGCGCCAGCGCCGGCGTCTGCATCATCACGTGCCAGTACAACAGCAGGTCATCGAAATCCAGGACGTTGTTCTTCTGCTTGCGGCCGACGTATTCGCGGTAGAGGCGCGTGAGATCCTGTTCCCACTCCCGGCACCACGGGTACTGTTCCTCGATGGTCTGCTTGAGCGGCAAGCGGGTGTTCACCCGGTAGGTGTAGATCGCGAGGCAAGCGTCCTTGCGGGGAAAGCGCTTGTCCTTCGCCGAAAACCCCAGCTCATGCCGGATCACGTCCATGAGATCGGCCGCATCGCCGCGGTCCAACACCGTAAAGTTCGGATTCAAACCGAGATGTTTGGCGTACAGACGCAGAATGCGGCTGCCTACGGAATGGAAAGTCCCCGACCACAGAAGCCGCGATACCACGCTGCGATCACCCATCTTGCCGCGTTCCGCGAGCGCTTCCGCCACGATCTTTTGCGCGCGCCGGATCATTTCCTGCGCCGCTCGGCGGGTGAAGGTCAGCATGAGGATACGCGCCGGATCGACGCCGTTCAAAACCAGATGCGCGGCACGATGCGCCAGGGTATTGGTCTTTCCGGTCCCGGCGCCCGCCAAGATGAGCAGGGGGCCCGCATCGATGCCCTTGTCCTGTGCCGCCGGCGCGCCGAAGGTCGCGGCCCGGCGCTGTGCCGAATTCAACGCATCGAACGCAGTGGTTGTCTTGGCCTTAATCATGAAAAACTATACCAGGAGGCTGTACATGTATCCAGTTCTGGGCATTCTAACGCCGCTGCCGCCGCAAGAATGGCTCAATTACCTTGGCCGGCGCGCGGAGACAGGTCACAAGTGCCGGAATTTCAAGATTATTATCAGGTCCGTCATTCCACACCAAAAGGCCCGCCATGCTGAAACCAACGCCCATTGCAAGCAACCCTGTGCATCGCGGGCGCGTGATCGAAGTCTCCACCGAGGTTCTGCGGTACGCGAACGGTCGCGACCACGAATTGGACTTCGTACGGCACCCCGGCGCGGCGGCCGTGGTCGCGGTGGACGAAGCGGATCGAGTCTGCTTCGTCCGCCAGTATCGCCACGGCATCGCGGACTTCCTGTGGGAAATCCCCGCCGGCAAACTCGACAGCGGTGAGGCGCCGGCGCTCTGCGCCGTGCGTGAACTTGCCGAGGAAACGGGTGTGACGGCGCGCAATTGGACAGCAATGGGCGTGTACCTTCCCGCGCCCGGCATATTCACCGAAGTGATCCATCTGTACCTCGCGCGGGACCTCGAGATCGGCGTGGCCGCACCGGACGTGGACGAGGAATTGGAACTCGAATGGCTGCCGTTGAACGAGGCGATCGGACGGGTCCAACGAGGCGACTGGAACGACGGAAAAACGGCCATGGCGCTCATGCGCGCCCAATATCATCTGCAACTGTGACGCCCTACCAACTTTGGCCATGTCCGGGTTGACTTGCCCGTGCTATGACCTAAAAAGGTACCGTGAGCAGAGAGAATCCCAAACCCAAACCCGATAGCGGCGGCAACTCATCGCCGAAACGCGACGCGCCGGCGCTCGACAATAACCGGGTGACCACCAATACCAGCGGCCGCGTCAGATTCGACGACCGCGGCAATGCCGTTTGGGAATGGGCGGTGACCACCGGCGCATTCAGCGCCGAAGTATCGGAAGTATCGACTGCGCGGCTGAAGAAATTGGAAAATCCAACCTTGTCGCTGGCTGACGATTCGCCGCCGCCGGCCAACCTCGTCAAGCCGAACGTCAAGGGCGCGGTGCACGGGTACAGCCCTTATGACAGCGGCATGCTGGTCAAGGCGGCCGCCCCGCGCAAGAAAGACTTAAGGCGCTTGAGCGAATGGCTCAAGCTGCGCAAACAAGCCAGCAGCAACAAGCCGGACGACGAATAGCGCTACGCGAAAGCGGCGCCGGCCTAAGCGAGCGCGTGCCGCAGTTTAGCCGTCGACCCCAACCGGTAGAATTTTCGCAGTTCCCGCAGCAGCGCCTCCATGCGGGCCTCGCCGCGCTGCACGAAGCGTCGTTCCAATCGCCGGCAATAGTTAGCCGCACAGCGATGCGCGGTTCGATAGCGATGATATTGTTCCGGCTCCAGTCGCGCATCGAAGCTCACGCGATCGAACAGACGGGCGTGCACCTGGGCCGGGTACGTGCCGCCCTGCTGGTGCGCGATCAGAAACACGGTCGCGGCATACTTGTCGACTTCGGCTTGCGTCTCGAGTTCCAGCAGCGATACCGGAGCATCGCGGTGCAGACGCCACGCGGTGTAGACGAAATGGCTGACGCCTTCCAGCGCCGTGCAATAGTCCGCCAAATTGGTTTCGGTCAGAGCCCCCAGAGGATTCGCGTTCTCGAGCCGTTTCAACAAGCCCGGGTCGAGATACAGTGCCACGCCGGCGCCGTCGGCGGTCTCCGCCAGGAGCAATTCCTCCTCCAGAGCGCGGGTGTCGTTGCCGGGCGTGATATCGCGCAAGGCGCTGCGATCGGTGACCAAGAAGTCCGACACATCGTAGTGGACCTCCACGTCGTACAGACGCCCCAGAAGCGATTGCATGCCGCGCAGTACGGCGCTCATGGGAGCCTTAGTGCCCGCGCCGGAAACCGCCCTGCTTGACGGGTTGCACGCCGAGTTTGTTGAGCAGGCCGTGGGCACGGGGACTACCTGTCTTCATCCACTGTTCATAGAGCCGCAGGATGTCGGCATCGGTGTGTTGGTACGACATCTCGCTGACTTCGTTCAGCGCGTCCACCAAACGCTGGAACTTTTGCGCCAACTGCATGTAGATGGCCGCGATACAGCGGCCCGACAGTGAACGCGGCATGGTATCCGCAAGGGAGCTGTAGGCGTTCCCGCCCATGGCGATGTGATAGTCGATGTCGATCAGTTTGCGCGCAAAACTTCGCGCAAAAAAACCCGCGACGAAAAGTGAAACGTCGCCAAGCCGCTGCAGGCTGCGCTGCCGGGCGAAGGTAGTGGGCGCTTCGAGCGCTTCGGCCAGCATGTGCGCCAGCGGCTTGATGCGCAGACCGTCCGGAGTCCGCTCATAGAGCGCATCCGCGCGGGAGAACATGGTCAGCACGTTGACGACGTACTGTTCGGCCTGCTCGTCGATTTTCAGACGCTGATGTTCGCTCGCGGTGTGAAATGCGTCACGAAAAAACTCTCGCAGCGAACTCACGGCTACCAAAGATCCCGCAGACATTGCTTGCATGCTTGGTGTCCTTTTGTGGCTGACACCATCCTATCGACACATCAGTGTTCAAGTGAAGTAGGAAAAACACGCATATTTCACGGTTTTTCTTATCAGCACTCAAGGATATAGGCTGCTAGTCCAGCGCTGACGCGCGAAACTACGGGGTGTGGGACACACCCCGGCCGATAGCGCTCGCTTCGCGAGCGTTATGACATTGCTTCGCATCACGATGGTGCTAAATGATCTCCGCGAGCGCCGCGACGGTGCGCAGTGGCGGAGCGGGTGCTAAATGATTTCCGCAAGCGTGGCTATGGTGCGCAACGGCGGCGCGAACTCGCCGGGCCACGTGCGTGCCTCTCGATTGAGCCACACTGCCTGCATGCCGGCCTGCGTCGCGCCGACCACATCCGCCAATGGATCATCGCCCACGTGTAGAACCTCGTTCGGCTCGACGCCCGCGGCGCGCAGCAGATGCGCGAAGATTCGCGCGTCGGGCTTGGCCGCGCCGGCGGCCGACGCGGTGATATGGCCGTCGAACAAATCGGCCATGCCGCAACGATTGAGATCTGCGTTGCCGTTGCTCACCGCGAACAGCCGATAGCTCGAGCGCAGCCGTTTGAGCGCGGGACGCACGTCCTCGTAGCATGTCACCCGATTGCGCTCGACGAAGAAAATCTCCAGCGCTTCTTCGACCGGCATCCCGGCGGCCGGCGAGCCGGCGGCAAGCAACCCGGTGTAGCCGGCGGCGGCGAACTGCTCGGCGAGCGCGCGGCGGCGCAGAAACGTCATGTCGTGCCGTTGATCCGGGAACCGCTCGGCAATGCGCGCGCGCAGCGCCCGCATCGAATCGACGTCATGACCACGCGCCGCTTGCGGGTGGTGCGCGCGAAGCCAGGACAGCAGCGCCATCTCCGCGGCCTCCAGCACCGGCGCGACGGGCCACAAGGTGTCGTCCAAGTCGAGACTAATGACTCGCGGTGCGATCATCCTCAGGATTCTACCCTGCTCGGGCTACAATGACGGTCAAGGGATTTGTTGGGAGAATTACATTGATTGTCGATCGCTTATCTGCATTCTTGTTGCTTGCCGCCTGCGCGCTGGGGTCGGCTGCCGCCGCGCCCGCGCCCAAGACCTCCGCTGCGGCGGATGCGCAACCGTTCAGCGTCCAGGACCTGGTTCGCCTGGAGCGCATTTCCGAACTCGCCGTTTCCCCCGACGGCAAGCGTGTGGCATACACCTTGCGCAGCACCGATATGGACGCGAACAAGGGACGCACCGCCGTCTGGTTGCTGGATGCCCGCAAACACATGCCCGCGGTTCGCCTCACCGACGTCGCCGCCAACAGCAATGCCGCCGAGTGGAGTGCGGACGGCCGTTACCTCTATTACTTGTCGAACCGCAGCGGATCCAGCCAAGTGTGGCGCGTCGACACCCGGCAGGCCGACGCCCCGCATGTCGATGTATTGCAGATCACCAATGTACCGCTCGAGGTCGGGAGCTTTCGGGTGTCGCCGAAGGGCACCCAAGTGTTGGTCGGCTTGGAGGTATTTTTGGACTGCGCCGATCTCGCCTGCACCAAACAGCGGTTGGAAGCGGCATCGCACGCGCCCGCGCACGGCATGTTGTACGACAAGCTATTCGCGCGGCACTGGGACGCATGGAGCGATGGCCGCCGCTCGCAGCTGTTCGGAATTGCGCTCGACTCCGTCGGCCTCGCGAACGGCACACCGCTGAATTTGAGCGGCGGCATCGGCGACGTGCCCGGCAAACCCTTCGGCGGGCGTGAAGACTACGCGTACAGTCCGGATGGCCAACAGATCGCGTTCTCGGTACGGACGCTCGCCGGTGAACCCTGGTCCACCAACTTCGATATCTATCAAGTCGCCGCAGCCGGCGGGAAGCCGCAAAATTTGACCGCCGACAATCCCGCCTGGGACGGGCGGCCGGCCTACTCGCCTGACGGATCGCAACTCGCTTATGTCGCCATGGAGCGCCCGGGCTTCGAAGCGGACCGCTTTCACCTGGTGCTGCTGAACTCGAAATCGGGCATCAAGCGTCCCCTCACGCAGAACTGGGATCGGTCGATCTCGAGCTTTGCGTGGGCTCCCGACGGCAAGACCTTGTTCGCCACGACGGACCACCTGGGACAGCACCCCTTATGGGCAATCGATGCCGCCACGGGCCGGACTTCCGCGATCACGGGTGACGGTGAAGTCGAAGACTTCGACGTCGGACCGCGCCAGGTATTCTACACGCAGAGCAACCTGGCGAATCCGGCGGACCTGTACTCCGTGGGATACGCCGGCGGCAAGACCCTCGAGCTCACGCATCTCAATCAGGCAACTCTCGCGCATCGCAAGATGAGCGAATACGAGCAGTTCAACTTTCCCGGCTGGAACGATGAAAATGTGTTCGGCTACGTCGTGAAGCCGGTGGATTTCAGCAGCGACAAAAAATACCCGGTCGCGTTCGTGGTGCACGGCGGACCGCAGGGAAGCATGGCGAACCTCTGGCACTGGCGTTGGAATGCCCAGACCCTCGCCGGCGCGGGCTACGGCGTCGTGATGATCGACTTCCACGGGTCGACCGGTTACGGACAGGCGTTTACCGACTCCATCAGCGGCGACTGGGGCGGCAAGCCTCTCGAAGATCTGAAGCGTGGGCTGGCGGCGGCGCTGAAACAATATCCCTGGCTCGATGGCGATCATATGTGCGCTTTGGGCGGATCCTACGGCGGCTACATGATGAATTGGATCGCGGGCCAGTGGCCGGATCGCTTCAAATGCATCGTCACGCACGACGGGATTTTCGACAATCGCAGCATGTATTACTCCACCGAGGAACTGTGGTTTCCCGAGTGGGAGAACGGCGGCCCGGAATATGTGAATCCCGAGGCCTATTCGAAGCACAATCCCATCGATTATGTCAGCCGCTGGAAGACCCCGACCTTGGTCGTTCACGGGCAACTCGACTACCGCGTCCCCTACGCTCAGGGACTCAGCGTGTACACCGCCTTGCAACGGCGCGGGATCCCCAGCGAACTACTCTACTTCCCTGACGAGAATCACTGGGTGTTGAAGCCAGCCAATAGCATCCAATGGTACGACACGGTGATCGGGTGGATGAATCGCTGGACGCAACAGTGACCCCGGAGCTCGGCGCGCCGCGGCTCAGCCATCGGTGCCGCGCCACGCAGCCGGGTAGTTGGCGCCCAGCTGTATGATGCGGTTCAGGACGTCGTGGTAGCGCATGCCGGCGGTAAGCGCGGATTGCGAAAAGTCCTCGGCCATGGAGATGTTGGGATTCGCGTTGGCTTCCAGCGCGTATAACGCGCCGTCGGCGCGCAAACGAAAATCCATGCGCGCATAGCCTGTGAGGTGCAGCGCGCGAAAAATTCTTTTCGATAATTGTTCGAGCCGCGCCACCGTGCCCTCCGGCAGGTCGGCGGCCGCCGCGGTGGTGATCCCGTATTTCTCTTGATAACGCCGGTCCCACTTGACTTTGCGGGTCGCGATGGCGGGCAGGCTCTCCGGTAGCGATCCGAAGGTCATTTCCCACACCGGCAGCACTTTCAAGCGATCGTTGCCGATGACGCCGACATAGAGCTCACGCCCCTCGATATATTCCTCGACCAGCGCATCCGAGTGCGTCTGCTCATGGATGAACCCGATGCGCTCCACCAGTTGCTTCTCGTCCGCAACCACCGACGCATGCGCGATGCCGAGCGATGCGTCTTCGGTCGATGATTTCACGAACATCGGGAAGTGAAGTCTTTTCGGTATTCGCGGCTTCTTGCCGCGGGCGAACAGCATGAATTGCGGCGTTGGAATTCGGTGATAGGTCAGCAGCTGCTTCGACAACACTTTGTCCCGGGACAGCAGCATCCCGCGCGGATTGCAGCCGGTGTAGGGCTGATGCATCAGCTCGAGAAAGGCCACGACGTGCTGGTCGTAAGTGACGATGCCGTCGAATTCCTCGAGCAGATTGAACACGATGTCGGGCTTCCAATCGATGATGGCGCGGCGCAACTCCGACAGGCTGTCCGAAAGCCCCAATGGCCGGACTTCATGGCCGGCGGCCTTCAGATGAGTGATGACGTCGTATTCGGTGCGCCATTCGTCGATTTCCTTCTCGGTGGCGCCCGCCAAGGATTCGGGAGGCACAAGGGTAGAGTGCACCAGCACCAGCGCCCGCAGCTTCTTCACAGCGCAACCCGCGGCAATTGCCGTTCTTCGTGCGACTCCGCCAGCCGCGCGATCATCCAGACCAGCTGGCCTTTTAGCTCGCGCTGCGATCCACGCACGTATAAACCCAAGCGTTCGGATCGACCGATCATCAGCCGGAGCACTTGATGGACCAGATACTCGCTGAACGCTCCCGTGCGCACGAATTGCTGGCGCAGCGGATTGCGCAATTCGCGCAGGACCGTGGCGGCTTTCGGCGCTGACTTGAGCCGTGGCGCGGCGGTGAATACCTTGAGCAACAACTCATCGGCGCCGGAGCGGCGCGGCATCCGGTAGCGCGCCAGCTTGTCGTCGTAGTGCTGACGCAGCGTACGGCGTTCGTGGGCGATATCCTCGATGCGCGTTCGATCGATCACCGGCGGTTTGGCGTCGCCGATCTCGGCGGCAAGCGCATCGATGTATTCGAGCTTGTCGAATGCCGCCCAGCCCGAATACTCCCGGCGCCACGCGGAATTGGGCTTGAGCCAAACCGCAAAGGTCTCGGCGAAATCCTCCGTCGGGTGCGCTTGCGCATACCAAGCGCCCAAATGCTGCACGAAGCGGCGGCTTCCCGGCCGCGGACGATACGTGTC
This sequence comes from Steroidobacteraceae bacterium, assembly GCA_036502605.1. Lineage (GTDB taxonomy): Bacteria > Pseudomonadota > Gammaproteobacteria > Steroidobacterales > Steroidobacteraceae > Bog-1198. The sequence goes on along the minus strand of DASXYI010000104.1, from coordinate 56,523 downwards.
GGGATACGGCAGCGAGGCCGGGCCGAATACCTCCCGCCACTGCCGCCGGCGTCTCAACCGGTACGCCGAGTCGATCGCATGACCGGCCTCGTGCCGCAAAATGCGCATCAACCAGTTCCGGTTGCCGCCCTCGACCTCGCGCATGAAGCGCCGTTCGATGCTCATGAGGCGTCGGTGCGCGAGGTAGAAGGGAATCGCGATTCCCGGAATTCCATCTGGTGAAAACCACTCCTCGGAGAGCCAACAATGGGGTCTAAAACGGATACCGCGCGCCGCCAACTCTCGGTATAACCTATCGACCGCCGCTTCTAGATCTGTGCGCTCGATTGTGATTTTCAGATCGCAAAAACGCAGACTGAGCAATTCCTCGTCGGGTAGCGTTTCCCACACATGGCGCTGCGGCCGCGAAGGGCGGGAACGAGCGGCGGCGATGCGGGAATGCGGCATGGACGGTAAAACCCAAATTGAGCCGGGGGAAATGGTACATTCAAAAGGCAACGAAAGGGATCGTGCGATCAAGGAGGGAACCCCAACCGAGGATAGCGGAAGTCCGAATTTGACCTATTCCAGCTCTCCCGGTACCGAGCCGGGCACTCTATTGACTGTCGAAGTGGTACGCAGCCTCGCGGGCGTGGCGTTGCTGCGGGCAGATTTCGCTCACCTTCAAATCGCCACGGGCAACACGCTGCCTTTTGCGCTGTATGAGTGGCAGAGCGCCTGGTGCCGGCATTTCCTTAGACAGGATCACGGGATCGTGGATCACCCCATGTTTCACGTGGTGCGCGACAACGACGGCACCTGCGTCGCGATCGTCCCGCTCATCCTGACCCGGCGCCGATTGGGGGTCCTCAATTTTGCCTCAGTCGGCTTGCTGGGCGCCGATCCGGCCATCACTGAGATTCGGGCAGCATTGGTGCAGCCCGGTTACGAAGAGCGCGTGGCCCGGGCGTTGCACCTGAGCCTCGAGAACGGCCGCGATTGGGATTGGATGGAATGGATCGGAAATGACGACCGCTTCAGCGCGGCCATCGGTCGCCTGCGGTCTCTCGGCTGGCAACCCATTGCGCCCAGCTATGTGCTGGATCTCCCGCCAACCTGGGAAGAGTTTCGCGCCGGATTGAAGCGCAACATCCGCGAATCGTTGCGGCGCTGTTACAACTCGTTGAAGCGCGATGGCCATCGGTTCGAATTCAAACTGGCGCAGAGCCCAAGCGCCGTGCAGGAGGCATTGCAACGGCTATTCGTACTGCACGCGCTGCGCGCTAACATGAAGTCCACGGTCGAACATGCGGACCGCTTTGCCGGCGCCGCCCTGCGCCAGTTCGTGTACGACGTCTGCGGCGATCTCGCGGCGCGCGGTATGGTGCGCGTGTTTCAACTCGAGATTGCAGGGCAAGTCGTGGCCTCGCGGATCGGGTTCGTCGTCGGCGACAGCCTGTACCTGTATTACTCCGGCTTCGATCCCGAATGGTCCAAATACAGCGTCATGACGACCACGGTGGCCGAAGCCATCAAGTACGCCATCGAGCAGGGTCTCAAAACCGTCAATCTGTCTCCGGGCAATGACATCTCCAAAACCCGATGGGGGCCGCGAGAGGTGCCGGCCCAAGCCGCGTACGAACACAGCGGCCGCGTACGTTCGCGGCTGTTGCGCCATGCCTACCTCAAGGCAAGGTCGGGTGAAGGGCTGCAGGGCTGGCTGCTGAGGCGGCTGGCGGGGGCGCGACGCAACTGGAATTGATCTCCGCTGCGGCCGACGGCCGGCCCGCGCGCAGTCCCTCCGCACGGAGCGTCTCCAGTCCCGCGAAATCAAACAGTGCCGGATCGGCCAGCTGCGATGCGGACGCATTGCAGATGCTCGAGAAGATGGATTCTACGCGGCCGGGATATTTCTCCTCCCAATCGCGCAGCATGTTTTTCACCGCGACGCGCTGCATATTCGGCTGCGAGCCGCATAGCGTGCATGGAATGATCGGAAATTCGCGTGCCGCCGCATAGCGCGAGATGGCCCGCTCCGGGACGTAGGCCAGCGGCCGAATCACGATGTGGCGGCGATCTTCGCTGAGCAGCTTAGGCGGCATCGCCTTGAGCCGGCCGCCGAAAAACATGTTCAAGAACAGCGTCTCGACGAGGTCATCGCGATGATGGCCCAAGGCAATCTTGGTGATGCCGTTCTCGGCGGCGTATCGGTACAACGCACCGCGCCGCAGGCGCGAACACAATCCGCACATGGTCTTGCCGTCGGGGATGATGCGCTTGACCACCGAGTAGGTGTTTTGTTCGATGATGTGAAACGGCACACCCAGGCCGGTCAGATACTGCGGTAGAACTTCGGCGGGAAATCCCGGCTGCTTCTGATCGAGATTGACCGCGATGAGTTCGAAGCGAATCGGCGCGCTGCGCTGCAAGCTCAGGAGTATGTCGAGCAGCGTGTACGAATCCTTGCCTCCCGACAGGCACACCATGACGCGGTCGCCGTCGGCGATCATCCGGAAGTCGCCGATGGCCTTGCCGACCGAACCGCGCAGCTGCGCCTGCAGCTTTTTAAAATTATTCGAATGGCGAGTCGCTTGGTTCATTTGACTGGTCGCTTGGCTCATTTGGGGCATCGCTTGATTCATTCCACGGGTCGCTTTGTTCATGGCGCCTTATGGCGCTTCCAGATACTTGGTTTCCAAATACCGCAGGTAAGCGGCCGCGGTCAGCGGCTTGCCCGTAGCCTGCTTCATGAGTTCCTGCACCGGCAGACGGGCCCCGACGCCGTGAACGTTGTCCCGCAACCAATCCATCACGCCGCCGAACTGCCCGGCCGCGATTTCCGCGTCCAGCGACGGCCGCTCGGCGCGCAAGGCCTCGTTCAATTGGCCGGCGATGACGGCGCCCAGCGCGTAGGAGGGAAAATAACCGAAGTGCCCCACCGCCCAATGGATATCCTGCAAGCACCCGTCGACGTCGTTGCTAGGCCGGATATTCAAGCGCTGTTCCAGATTGGCATTCCAAGCCTCGGGAAGGTCCGCAATCGGCAATGCGCCGTCGAGAATCTTTTTCTCGAGTTCATACCGCAACATGATGTGCACTGGATACGTGAGCTCATCGGCGTCCATGCGAATCAAACTGCGCTTCACGCGGATCAGATGCCGGTAAAGATTGTCTTCGGTCCATTCCGGACCGCTGACCTGCAAATACTTTTCCATCAAGGGTTTCAGATATTTGACGAAGGAACGGCTGCGGCACAGGTTCATCTCGAACAACAGCGACTGGCTCTCCTCGAGCGCCAGACCGCGATCGCGGCCCACCGGTTGATCGCGCCATTTCAGCGGCAGGCCCAAATCGTACATGGCATGGCCGGTCTCGTGCACCGCGCCGAGCAGTCCAGAGAACGGGTCGTTCGCATCGAAGCGCGTCGTCACCCGTATATCGCCGGGGACACCCTCGGTAAACGGATGTTCGCTTTCATCGAGCCGGCCCCGGTCGAATGGAAAACCCAAGGCCTTGAGCACGTCGAGCGACAGCGAGCGCTGGCGAGCTACGGTGAATTTTCCCACCAGCGGCGTGGGCGCCCGGTCGGCCTGCACGTCGATGGCTTCATTGATGAGGCCGGGTAGCTTGCGCGATAGAGCCGTGAAAATGGTGTCGATGTCCGCCGTCGAAATGCCCGGCGTAAATCCATCCACCAGGGCATCGTAAGGCGCCAGGCCGCGCGCCTGGCCCAGCAATGCCGCCTTGTCGCGGACCAGGTGCACGACCTCCTCCAGATGCGGAGCGAAGACTTTGAAGTCATTGGCCTTGCGCGCCTCGACCCAGAAGACTTCAGCCCTCGCCGTCGCTTTAGCCAGCCGCGCGATCAATGACGGCGGCGTCGCGATGGCATGGTCGCGTTGGCGCCGCATTTCGCGCAGGTTGGCCAGCGGCCAATCCTCCAACTGGGAGGAGCCCGCTTCGGCGCGCTCGAGCAGCCGAGCCACTTTCGGCGTGGTGAGTAGGGCGTGGTGCTCGGTCTCGAGCGCCGCCAATTGCTCGCCGCGCACATCGGCGCTGCCGCGCGGCATCATCACTGCCGCGTCCCAGCGCAGCAACGACAGCGCGCCGCGAAAGGCATGAAGGCGGCGAAACTCTTGTTCCAATTGTTCGTAAGGTGAGACTGCCATGAATTTGACCTTGGGACGGGCGCCTAGCGACGCCTTGTTAACCAACTCACCACTTTACCAGATGATGCGGCAATCCACCCGGCGATATGGGATAAAATCTTGTTGTTTCAATGAGTTAGTAAAATGGCGCATTGAAGCATATCGCTCTGAGCGGACTGGGAAGCACGTCGGGGGATGGCATTACCCAATAGAATTCAGTTTTATTGGGTAATAGAACGCGCGAATGCCGCCAATGAATGAGCTGGCCGCTATTGGGGCGAACGCCACGAAAATGAGCCCTTCTGGCGAAACGGCACATCTCTCAAGAAGGGCAAATCGATGCTAGCCGCGCCCGTCATCTCGTAGTCGATGGAGTCGGAGTGCTGATCCCGTGTTTGGCTCAGTTTCAACAAGACCATGGCCATGTTGGCGCTGATGGTCATGTCGAACTCAGAGCTGCCTTGGGCGGGAACCACGAAGGCGTTGTTGCTCACGCCGCCCGCGATCCGCTCTCCCGCCACGTTCAACTCGGCGTGCAGACCTGTCACCGGCAAGGCCCGTCGGTTCGGATTCTGGACGTTCAATTTGACCAGGAAGTTTTGCTGGAACAAGTTGCCGCTGACCAACTCGATGCTGACCACCGATAGGATCGGCTGGGTGAATGTGGGTCTGATGGCGGTGCAGGCGGCGAGGCAAATGATCAACGCAACAGCCATCACCTTCATGGTGAGGTCTTCATGGCGGCGTCCGCTTCGTGTCGAGGTCGATGCCACCGAGTGGCTGAGCCAACGCCGCGAGCGCTGAGCCGATTTTGAGCCTATCCTTCGGACGAGCCGCGTCTTCCAAGATCTCGCGAATCTCAGCCTCGGTGGTTATCCCATGGGCAGCCGCACGCATTTTGAGAACACGAAGGGTTTCATCCGAGAGGTTGCGTACCCTAACGACAGCCATGTGACATCACTCCTATACTATTGACGTCGATGCTATACGCGGCGATGAGCCGGGCACAATGAGGCGTACATGCACCGTAATACCAATAATATGCGCTTGCTGCGGTTCGCCATGTTTGCCGGTGTGCTTCTGTCGGGCACCGCTGCAGCGCAATCGCCGCGCGCCACCGCGCCGGGAGCCACTGCACCAGCCGGCGAAGCGCCGCGCGCAGCCGCGCCTGGAGCGACCGCCGCCGTCGGCTGCCTGCCATCAGGCGACGGCTATCTGCGCGCCCGCGTGGCGGGCGCCATCGACGCCAAGATCGATTGGCCGAACAGCGGGACGCGCTGCCAAGGCGAAGCCAAGAGCGTACCTCCCGGCGTTCGCCTGAGCTTTCAGCGCGACTCCGGCAGCAAACCCGATTTGCTGTTCGTTTTCGGTCTGACCGGGATTCGGGCTGGGCGGCCGGCGCACGCCGCCGGCGCCAATCTCACCGTCATCTTGCAGGGGACGAACAAGATATTCGGCACGCTCGGCGATTCGCGCTGTACCGTGGATTCACTCACGCAGCGGCCGATGAAGACCCCGGGATCATATCGCGTGGAGGCGCGCGGCTTCTGTACACAGCCCGCTCACGCCGTGCGCGGCAACGGCGATGTGCTCGTCAGTACTTTCGAGTTCGCCGGCTTGGTGAACTATGGAGGTGACGCTCAGCTGGAGACAGCGGCGCGCAAGTAAGCCCCCGATCGCTATAGGGGTCCGACCGCCTATGGGTGTCCGACCGCGGGGTGGCGGCCCGCCTCGCCCTTCTTGCGCACCCGGACCTCAAAGAGCTTCGGCCAGTTCTTGCCGGTTACGAACAGGCGGTCGTGCTTGGCGTCATACGCGATGCCGTTGAGCACGCCGTCCGGTCCCTCGACTCTATCCGAAGGGCTCAAGATTCCCGCAAGATCAATGAGGCCGACAACACGGCCGTTCCTGGGGTCGATACGGATTATCCAGTCCGTCTGCCACACGTTGGCATAGATCTCGCCTTTGACCCATTCCAACTCGTTGACATTCTGCAAGGGTTTACCGTCGAGGGTGACCTGAATGCGATTGGTTTCCTTCAGCGTCTGCGGGTTCAGAAATCTCAGCTCCGACGATCCATCGCTCATGATGAGCTGCTTGCCGTCTTGCGTCAGAGCCCATCCCTCGCCGTCGTAATGGAACTCCCTTTGCAACTTGAAGCTGGCAAGGTCGAACACGAATCCGAGGTGCGACTTCCAGGTCAGGCTGATGAGATGGTCTTCCCAATTGACGATCCCTTCGCCGAAATACTGCGCCGGAATATCGAGCTTCTGCACCACCGCTCCCGTATCGATTCGCACCTTGCGGATGGATGAGTGCTGCTCCAGGCCCGTGCTCTCGTACAAGAAACCGTTCAAGTAAAACAGGCCCTCCGTGAAGGCCGCCCGATCGTGAGGATAGGTGTGAACGATTTCGACATCGTATAGCGGCACGGCCGCCCGGCACGCGGCCGCGCAGACGAATGTCCAAAGGACCAATGTGAGTTTGAGTCGCATGTTGACCGGATGTTGGCCGACCAATCGCGGCGCCGTTCAGACGAAAGTGTAACGTCCCCGGCGCCGCGCGCTGAGCTTTACCACCTCGCCAGAATAAGTGAACTCCTACCGTCCCTCCCGGTCTTCACCTACAGACAAACATCGCCTCTGTGGTACAAATGCAACAACAAGACTACGAATGTCTTCGGGACTGACGGAATTAATTAATTTTGCTGACATTTACGTAATAGGACGCCACGGCATGCAGCTGTTGGCATTACGCAAAGACAACATGGAGAGAGACCTCATGAAGCGACTGATTTTAACTGGCCTGCTGATGGCAGCGGGTTTGGCGGGCGGCGGCGCCTTCGCGGCGGACGACACGGGGGCTTGGTATGTCAGTCCCATGCTGCAATATAACAAGCTCGATGCGCATCGCCAGGCCGACCAGAACTGGGGTTACCAGATTGGGCTCGGCTACGATTTTGCACCTGGCTGGGCGGCCGAGTTCGACTACAGCTATTTAGGGACGCCTCATCGTGCCGGCGGGGCCGGTCTTCATTTGCGCGAATATTCACTGGATGCCATCAAGAAGTTTTTCCCCGATTTCATCGCGCAGCCGTACCTCCTCGCCGGCGGCGGCGGGTTGGACGATGAGGTGCCCGGTTACGGTAAGACGAGCACCTTCGCCGGCGAGGTCGGCGGCGGGTTGATTGTAGGTCTTGGCCCCCAGACCGGACGCAACCGGGTGCAAATGCGCGCGGAGGCCAAGTACCGACGAGAATTCATCGACACGAATTACACCGGCAACAAGGATCCCAACGACGTCATATTCGGGGTTGGTTTTCAGTTCATGTTCGGGGCTCCGGTTCCCCAAGCCCCCAAAGAGGTGGTCGCCCCTCCACCGCCCGACAGCGACGGTGACGGCGTACCTGACTCGATTGACAAGTGTCCCAACACGCCTCCCGGCGCGAAGGTCGACGCCTCCGGCTGCGAATTCGATCAGGACGGCGACGGGGTCGTGGATCGTTTGGACCAATGCCCAGACACGCCCCATGGCACGCCGGTCGATGCGAAGGGTTGCCCGCTCGATAGCGATGGCGACGGCGTGATCGACTCCATCGATAAGTGCCCCAATACTCCCAAGGGCGACAAGGTCGACTCCGTGGGTTGCACCATCAAGGACGAGATCAAACTGCAGGGCGTCAACTTTGCGACTGATTCGGCCGACCTGGTTTCGGAATCCGATGTCGTGCTGAGTTACGCGGTCGATACACTCAAGAAATACCCGAACCTGGTCGTTGAGGTTCGAGGTCACACGGACAATCGCGGCTCGCAGAAGCACAACTTAGCGCTCTCCCAGCGCCGCGCGGAAGCCGTGATGCGCTACCTCAAGGAACATGGTGTGACCAACACCATGACGGCGAAGGGCTATGGTAAAAACAATCCCATCGCCGATAACAAGACCGCCGATGGCCGGTTGGAGAATCGCCGAGTCACGCTGCGAATCGTTAGCGGTTTCTGAGGGAATGCGGCAGCAAGAATAGCCGCAAACACCTCAGCCAGCCCCCGGCACGCAAGTGTTCGGGGGCTTTTATTTGCCCTGCTTTTCGTAGCGCGAAAACAACAAAAATATACACCGCGCAGTGGTATTTCCGTTCTACCCACTGGTATTTCCCAAACAGGATGCTATTGTTCGTTTACTTATCTGATACTTGTGTCAATGACGCAACGTTCAGCGTTTGGGATGAAAATTTTTAAATCAACGGGGCGACCGTCTCCGCCTGGCGGATCGGTCAGCAAGCAACCGCATGTGAATGCGGCTGCTTGGACGTGAAAAGGAGATCCATAATGTCGAGCAATTTGTCTGTCAGGCAGGCCGTCGGTTTAGCTGTAGGCGCAGCGGGCGCCGCCGCCGGTTCAGTCGGGTATATCTCCGCAGCGCAGGCCGCGGACCAGGGTCCGGTCGCCGCGGCGCCCGATGCTACTCTCTCGGAAGTCGTGGTCACGGGTAGCCGTATTCGAACCACCGTGGATGAGGCCACCGCGGCGCCGATCACGGTCATCGATTCGGCCACCATCACCGCCACCGGCTTTCAGACCGCCGGCGATTTGATGCAACAGCTGCCCGGTGTTTCCGGTGCGCCCACCACGCCGGCCGTCAACAACGGCGGCGGTTTCGGCGAGTCGAACGTGGAACTGCGCGGTTTGGATGCGAAGCGAACCCTCGTGCTGCTGGATGGACGTCGCATCGGCGTGTTCGGCGGTCCCGGCACCAGCGGTGCCGTGGATATCAATCAGATTCCCCTCAATATCATCGACCACGTCGACGTGCTGAAGGAAGGCGCCGGCGCTGTGTACGGTTCCGATGCCATCGCGGGCGTGGTCAACTTCGTCACTCGCAAGGGCGTGCAGGATTTGGAACTGACCGGTGAATACGGCCGAACCACCAAGAACGACGGCGAGCACCAATCCTTCGGCTTGATGTGGGGCGGCAGCACCGACAAGCTCGATTTCGTCATTTCCGGCAACTACAACAAGCAGAAAGCCGTGTATGCGGGCTCCCGTAATTTTTCGAAGGATTCGCTCTACTTGTACTCCGGTTCGTCGGGCCGCTTCGTCAGCCACGCCGGCTCGAGCCGCGTTCCCTATGGCCGAGCGTCCATTCCGTCGACGAGTCCGCTGAGCGCAGCGTACGGCTGCGCCAACGTGACCCGGACTCCCGGCACCGACGGCACGTCCACTGCCGATTACACGTGCTTGCATGGCTCCTACAACTATCAACCGTTCAATCTGTTGATGACGCCGCAAGAACGCGGTGCGATCTTCACGTCGACGACCTATCATATCAACGACGACGTCGAAATCTACGCGTCGTTCCTGAACAACAAGACCCACTCCGGCTTTGAAATCGCGCCGTTGCCGTTCGACGCAACGGCCGATGACGTCGTCATCTCGGCGGCCAACCAGTACAACCCGTTCGGCTTGGATTTTGGCGGCCTGGATCTGCCGAATTCCAACTACCGCACTCGCTTCGTGACCCTGGGAGATCGGTTCAGCAAGACCAACACCGACACCAAAGTCGTCAATTTCGGCTTGAAGGGCAAATTGCCGGTCAGTGACTGGCAGTGGGACTTGAACTTGAGTTACAACCGCGAAGACCAGAAGGCCCAGACCTTCGGTTACGTGTACTTTCCAGGGTTGCAAAACGAGGTGGGTCCTTCGTTCCAGAACCCGGACGGCAGCTGGGGCTGCGGCACCGACGCCGCCCACGCGATTGCCGGTTGCACGCCCATCAATTTCTTCGATCTGAATTCGCCCGCGACCATCGCGGCGCTGAAGGATCTGAACACGAGTTACAACACCGATAGCTCCTCCATCTACAAGGCCGCCGCCCTCGACTTCAACGGCACCGTAATGACGTTGCCGGCCGGTGATTTGAGAGCGGCGGTGGGCTTCCAGTACCAGGACCAAAAGGCGGACTACAACACCGATTATCTCATTCACGCGGCGGCGCCGCTTTACATCAAGTGCTTGATCTCCCAGGAAGCGTGTTCGGGCGATTCGGCCGGCGGCTACAGTTCGAAGGAACTCTACGCCGAAGCCTTGGTGCCGATCTTGAAGGATCTGCCGGGCGTCAATTTGCTCAACCTGGACGTCGGCGTGCGCTACTCGGATTACTCCTTGTTCGGCAGCACCACCAAGTTCCAAGGCAAGTTGGAATACAAGCCGGTGAAGGACGTGTTGCTGCGCGGCACCTTTGCCCAGGTATTCCGGGCGCCCACGCTGATCGATCTGTACGCGGCGCCGCTGAACACGAGTGCGACGTTCTCCGATCCCTGCTACGGCAGCACTCCCGCGGCCGCGGCGGCCAACCCGAATCTGGCCAAGGCCTGCAACGGTGCCTATCAGGTGGTGGGCGGGTACTCCTATCCCGGCACCGCCCAGATCACGGGCGTGATCACCTCGAATCCGAACCTCAAGCCGGAAACCGGTCATGTCTGGACCACGGGCTTCGTGGTGCAGGTGCCGTTCGTACCGAACCTGTCGGTGACCGCGGACTACTGGAATTACGACATCAAGAACATCATCACGCAGCTGGATCCGAACTATTCGATTCAGCAGTGCTTGACGTCGGGTGCCGCGCAGTTCTGCGATCTCGTACATCGTTACCTCACGGGCAACAACCAAGGGCAGATCGAAGTCTTCGCTTTACCCAACGTCAACCTGGGTGAACTGAAGACCAACGGTGTCGACGCCGACATCAACTACAAGTTGTCCAACACACCGGTGGGCTCGTTCAAGTTCGACTTGAGCGGCACCTTCATCAACAAGTATGAGAGCATCTCGTTGCCGGGGTCGGCGCCGCTCGAGATTGCCGGCACCTACGATCGGCAATTCGGCAATTACGCCAAGTTCCGCGGTTTGGGCCAGGTCCAGTGGAGCATGCTGGGATTTGAGGGACTGTTCTCCGTTCAGTACATCAACCACATGGTCATCAAGACTCCGGCCACGCAGAACGAAGCGATCTTCGGACAGCCGAATCCCGACCTGGAAATTCCCAGCATCATCTACTTCAACATGACGCTGGGTTACAACGTCGCGGCCACGAAGACCAAGGTCCAGCTGGGCATGCAAAACATCGGAGACAAGCAGCCGCCGATCATGTACCAAAACAACGTCACCAATGCGAATACGGACGTGAGCACGTACGACACCTTGGGACGGCGCTGGTTCGTGTCTTTCCTGCAGAAATTCTGATACCGGCATTCGCCGCAGACAAAGGCCGCGCGGGTTCCCCACGCGGCCTTTTTTCTTTTGCGGACCACCCATTCGTAATAGGCTTGCCCACACCATGACCGACTCCGCCATCGACGTCGAAAACCTCGCTTTGTCGGCCCACGAGGCCCACCGTGCAGGAGATTCCCGCCGGGCCGAGCTGCTGTGCCGGCGAGCGCTGGCCCAAGATCCGGGCCATGCCCGGGCGCTCGAACTCATCGGCAGTATCCAACTCGCTCAGCGACGCTTCGGCGAGGCGGCGCCGGCATTCGACACCCTGTGTTCGATCGAACCGGGGGAGAGGTCGCATTGGTTCAATCTCGCCAATGCGTGGCGCGGAATCGGCAAACTCGACGCCTCTCTGCAGGCGTTTGCGCGCGCGGCGGCGCTCGGCGAGAAATCCGCTGATTTTCATTACAGCCTTGGCCTCACGCACATGGCGCGCGGCGACTTCGAGGCCGCCATGGCAGTGCTCTCCGACGCGCTCGAACTCGAACCTGATGACGCTGAAATTCTGCATCAATACGTGTTGAGCTGCTATGAATGTATGCAATTCGAGCGTGCCTTGGGAGCGTTGGAACACTGGTCCCCCAACGCATCCTCCCCGCCGCAGAGCGTCGCGGCCATCGCCCAAGTGCTGCTGAATCTCGGCTACTACGCGCGCGCCGAGACCCTCATTCAGAATGTCATGACCCGGGAATCATCCAATGCGGGCGCTTGGCTCATTCAGGTGCAGGTATTCGAACGAACGAATCGGTTGCCCGAGGCGGCCGCGCTACTGAAGCGAGTGTCAGCCCTTTCCGATACGCACTCGCTGGGCTCCGACCTGTTGCGGGTATCCGCGAAAATAGCGCAACGCCAATCGGACCACGAACTCGCGGTTGAGTTGTATCGCCGCACGTTGGCCGACTACGCGGAATTGCATGAACGGCATTTCATCCTGTTCTCACTGGCGGAATCGCTGCACGCGCTCAAGAAGTACGATGAGACCATCGTGACCCTGCTGGATGCGCACCGCTCGCAAGTGGCATTCATCCGGCGCAGCAGGCCCCTTGCGGGCCTGCGCGGCACTCCCCAATTAGCGGTGACCGAATTCTCCTGCGATCCCGCGGACGTCGCGACATGGGATCACAGCGGCGCGCCCTCCGCCGTGGACAGTCCGGTGTTCGTCGTGGCGTTTCCCCGTTCCGGCACCACATTGCTCGAACTGACGCTGGACGCGCATCCTTTGCTGCAGTCGATGGACGAACAGCCGTTCGTGCAAAACGCGTTGGAAGACATCCTGGCGAAAGGGGTCACCTACCCGGAGCGCCTCGGTCAGCTCACGTCGCGGGACCTTCATGACGTTCGCGCCCGCTATTACGAGCGCGTGCGGAAAAAGGTACAGCTCTTGCCGGGCCAGCGCCTGGTCGACAAGAATCCGCTCAACATTCTGCGCTTGCCGGTGATCCGCCGCGTGTTTCCCAACTCGCCCATTGTTCTGGCGATTCGCCATCCCTGCGACGTCATCTTGAGCTGCTACATGCAGCATTTCCGCGCGCCGGATTTCGCCCTGCTCTGCGCGGAGATGCCCTCCTTGACGTTAGGCTACCGCAAGACCTTCGATTTCTGGTACGACCAGCTGGCGCTGCTCAATCCGCACGTTCTTGAAGTTCAGTACGAAAGCTTGGTGTCGGATTTTGGCGCCCAAGTCAGGCGCATCGCCGAGTTCCTGGAGCTGCCGTGGGATTCGGCAATGCTCGAACCCGGCGAGCGCGCCCGTTCCAAGGGATACATCAGCACACCCAGCTACTCGCAGGTCATGCAACCGGTGACCCAAAAAGCCGTCGGACGTTGGCATGTCTACCGCCGCTACCTGGAACCGGCACTGCCGGTGCTGGAACCCTACTTACGGCGATGGGGGTATGGAAGCTGAGGACGCCGCGCCCGGCGCGGGTCCTGGTGTCGTGAATAGCAGGTAGGTCGAAAGAATGTACTTCTCACCCGACTGCGGCGGCAGCCCTTCATGCTGATACATCCAATACGGGGGAAACATCAGCAGCCGCCCCTCCCGTGCCTGTACCCCCATGTCCAGCTGGGGAAAGCGCGTTTCACCGCCCTGGTCGACGTCGTTGAGGTACCACAACATTACCAAGTACCGGTTCGCAAGGTGGTGGATGGCATCGAAATGCAGCTGGAATTTTTCCGCGCCATCGCTTCGATACCGTTTGACCACCAAGTCGGAGGTCGTACGCGAATTGGGCAGGGGAATGGCCAATCCCACGTCGGTGTTGTACCGCAGCAGGGCTCGATCGATGAGCTGGTCGAACATCTGCAGGAAGCCCGCGTCCGAAAGTCGCGTTACGTTGAGTTCCGTCCATGCGGATTCCTCCAACCCCCGCCGTACGCGCCCCCCGTTGTATTGATGAAAGCGGGTCAATGCGGCGAAAGACGCAATGACCTGACGGCATAGAGCTGGCTGCAAGCCATCGTCGTATACCCGAACATAGTGCTGCAAATCTCGATGCCTGTTCATGCCGACCTATGGTCTCGCATTTGGAAGGCCGCGGATATGGTAGCGTTGCGAGGATGAGCGTCTCCTTACAAGCCCAACAATTGTTGCGCGAAGGCCGCATCGCCGAAAGCGAACAGCTTTACATACAGATTCTTGAAAGCTCCCCCGAGGATGTCGAGGCGCTCAACGTCACGGCCTTGGCGGCGCTGCGACGCCGCGAATACGGCCATGCAACCGAATTGCTGCTGAGGGCCGTCGCGGCGCACCCAACCGATTTTCACTCGCGTTACCACCTGGCGCGCACGCACGATGAGGCCAGCAATCTCGACCAAGCGCTCGCCGACTACCGGGCTGCGCTCGAGCTGCAGCCCGCATCCTTCTTGGCTCGTCTATACCTGGCCTCGGCGCTGGACCGCGGCGGGGCGCGCGATTCCTGCTTGCAGCATTACGTTCGCGCGCTGGCGCAGGCACAGAGCCAGGGCCGGTGGCTGGATCCTGCCACGACACCGGCGAATCTGCAGTCCCGGGTCGAGCGAGCCGTGCAGCTGATCCGCGAAACGAAGCGCGGTATTGCGGACGCCGTGCTGTCCCGGCTGCGTGAGAAGTTCGGTACTGCGGATATCTCCCGGGTCTCGCAGGCGCTGCGCATCTATCTGCGCGAGGACACGCCGAATTACTTGGACCCGCGTCAGCAACCCACATTCTTGTACTTTCCGGATCTGCCGCCGAGTCCTTATCTACACCGTGGTCTCTTCTCCTGGATTGAACGACTCGAAGCCGGCACCGCTGTGATTCGTGAAGAAATGCTGCAGCGTCTCGGCGCGGCGGACGGCCGCGAGCGTGTTTTTCTTGACGAGGCTGTCGAGCGGGTCAATCTGCGCGGAGTCGAAAGCGAACCGAGTTGGAATGGCTACTATTTCCACCGGCATGGCGTACGCCGTGAGGATAATTGCGCCGCCTGCCCGGCGACCGCAGCCGCCATCGACGCACTGCCGTTATCCCGCGTGGCCGGACACGGACCCGAAGTTCTGTACTCCGTATTCACGCCGGGAACGCATTTATTACCGCATCGCGGCGTCACCAACACGCGCCTGGTGGCCCATCTGCCGCTGGCCGTTCCCGAGGATTGCGCGCTTCGCGTGGGCGGAGAGTTGCATGTCTGGCAGGAGGGGCGCGTGGTCGTTTTCGACGACACGTACGAACATGAGGCATGGAACCGCAGTTCGCGAACGCGCGTCGTCATGATCTTCGACATCTGGAACCCCTATCTAACCGATGTCGAGCGGCTCGCGGTGGCGGAACTCATCCCGCGGATGGGCGCTCTGCAATCTTTTGAAACCTAAGCAAGCGACCGGCTCCGTGCGCTTGTCTCAGCCCTTTTATCGTCTCCCGGTACGCTTCGATGTCGAGGCGTTGCAGCGTGAGGTGCTGGCGCTCGGCAGCGAGTCATGGGTCAATCATCCGAATGGAATCGGCGGCAACTCCGCGATCCGGCTGATCACCGCCGGGGGCGCTGAGAATGACGACGTGGATGGCGTCATGCAAGCCACCCCGCACTTGCGCAAATCACCCTACCTGCGTCAGGTGCTTGCCAGTCTGGGCGTCGTCTGGAGCCGGTCCCGCCTCATGCGGCTGGGCCCGCATGCCGATGTCCCCGAACACGCCGACATCAATTATCACTGGTACTACCGGGTCAGGGTTCACATTCCCATCGTCACGCATCCCAGCGTCCTATTCCGCTGCGGCGACGAGGCCGTGCACATGGCCGCCGGCGAAGCGTGGATATTCGACAACTGGCGCCGCCACAGCGTCGTCAACCCGCACAGCGCGGATCGAATCCATTTGGTGGCGGACACGGCCGGCAGTTCCTCGTTCTGGCAATTCGTCGCGCAGGGCCAGCGAGGCGCCGCGCCGCATGCGCCTCGCTACGACCCCGCTCACAGCACTGTCCAGCTGCTGACGGAGCGCACGCGGCTTGCGCCGGTGATGGCGCCGGCCGAGGTGGACCTGTTGCTGCTCGACTTGCGCGCCGAACTCACTGCGGACGGCACCCCCGAGGCGATGCAGCGTCTCGCCCAGTACTCGGGACTGCTGGACGCGTTCCGGCACGACTGGCGGCAAATCTATACCGTATACGGCGAGAGCGCCGATGGCTGGGCGCAGTACGCCGCCCTGCGGCGCAAGCTGCGCGATACATCGCGCGAGCTGGGCGACGGATTGTCCATGCGCACGAATCGGGTGGGCGTCCATAAAGTGCTCGAAGGACGCCTGCTGCGCGTCGTCTTGCCGGCCGTGGCCGAGACCGCACCGGCCGCTCCGCCATTCACCGTGGCCGCGCCGGTGCCTTTCACGGCCGCTTCGGCGCCTTTCACGGTCGCGCCGGCGCTTTTCACAGCGGCTTCGGCTGCGTCGGCCGCGACGATGGTGTCTGTCACGCCCGCGGCACCGGACATCCGACTCCGGCGGCCGGTATTCATCATCGCCGCGCCCCGCTCGGGCAGCACGCTGCTGTTCGAGACCTTGGCGAGCAGCGAGCAGCTCGTGACCTTGGGGGGCGAAGCGCATTGGCTCGTGGAAGACATCGAGTCGCTGCGCCCCGATGCGCCCGGTGTGGGCTCCAATCGCCTCACCGCCCTACACGCAACCGATCCGGTCGCCCGCGACATGCTCAAGACCATCGAAATCCATGTGCGCGATTCCGAGGATCGGCGGGTGGCATTGAGTGCGGAATCCCGCTTACTCGAAAAGACCCCGAAAAATGCGCTGCGCATCCCGTTTTTCAACCAGCTTTATCCGGACGCGCTGTTCGTGTTCCTGTGGCGCGATCCGCGCGAGAATCTCAGCAGCATCATCGAAGCCTGGCGTTCCGGTCGATGGAAGACATACAACGGCTTGACGGGCTTCGAGGGTCCGTGGTCGATGTTGCTGCCGCCGGGCTGGCAAGCCATGAACGGCAAACCCGTCGAGGAAATCGCGGCATTCCAATGGTCGACCACGAATCGAATCGCGCTCGACGACTTGGAGCAGCTCGAGCCCGGGCGGTGGATGTCGCTCTCGCACGCGAGCTTCCTGGCGAACCCGCGGCGCGAGGTGGAACGAATGTGCCGTTTCGCCGGCATCGAATTCGATGCGCGGCTGCGGCTTCGCCTCGAGCATCCGCTGCCCCTCTCGCGCTTCACGCAAACTCCGCCGCATCGGGACAAATGGCGCCGCAATGCCGAACTCATCGAGCGCGTCTTGCCGAGCGTGGAGAGCGTTTGGCAGCGGCTCCGAGCGCTCGGCTGACGCGTTTCAATCGCCGAGATTTCAATCGCCGAACTTGAAACCGTGCTGCGCGATGACTTCCGCGTCGCGCTCGCTCACCAGAGCCCGCAACTCCGCGCCGTAATAGTTCGTATAGGAGACATGGTCCGACGTGTTGATGTCGGCCGAGTCCTGCAAATGCGCCGCCATGGCGGCGCTCACCGGCTGCCCGACGGCTACCAGCATCGACGGCAGTTCTCGCCGCAAACGATCGGAGCGCCGGATATGCATCACGCCGGGGCCGTCGTAAATATGCCGGTACAAAAAACTATAAAAGCCCCGGCCCGAGGCGCGGATGGCATCGAGCTCGTATCCGGGCACATTCAGTCCGCGGTTGATGTAGCGTGGGGGAAGTGCCGCGACGATGCGGTCCAACAGCTTGCCGGCGGCGCCGAGGTCCAGCATGTTGGCGACCGTGTGCTCGAAATCCAGCGAGCCTTCGTTGCTCAAAATGCGGAACAGCGCATTCGGCTCGCGGCGGCGCACCTGGAAGGAATACCACGAAACATAGTAGCTCCAGGGATTGCGGACGAACCCCAAGGCCGGCAAGGACGCGGCGGCGGGCGGCGCCAATTTGCGTGGTAGGTGGTAGCCGATTTGACGAGCATCCGGCACGAATTTGAGCAGAAACTCGTTGACGAAAGTGCCGCCCGACTTGTGCAGGTGCAAGAAGACGAAGTGATCCGTGATGATCATCGCGACCGCCGCGCCTCAGCGACCGGCAGTTGCGACGTGGCGCTCGATCTCAGGCTCGACCCTTCCCAGCTCCGCGTCCGCTTCCGCAAGCATTGCCAGCAGCGCCGGCGCCGGCAGAAAATCACAGATGAGGTGGGTGCGCGACTGGCTGGCATGCGCGTTCCACACGGCGTGCTTCGCGCAATTGTTGAGGGCCCAGACCTCGCCTTCCCGCATGACGTAGGTGCGTCCGGCGCACAACATATAGCTGGACGGGTTCGTGCTGACCGGCACATGAATGCGGATCGTCTTGCTGAAATAGGGCGCACGGTCGATATGCGGCGCAATGCAGCCGCCGGCGGGCAAACGCGCCAGCAAACAGCGCAGTGGAGCCGCGGGTATCTTCGATTCGATGAGCCACCTGACGTAGGGCAGATCGTCCAGAGGTTCTCGATCCTCGATCGGCAGATCGCCCTCCGCCGGCGCATGCCCGCGCAGAAAAAGCGCTTCCGCGGCCGTGTGCACACCCACACGCCCCCCGGTGGTCCCCCACAGCGAGGGGCGCAACCGCGATATCTCCGCCTGCAGGGCCGCCGCATCGACGTGCAGCTGCAGGCGCAGGCACCCTCCTATGAGCGCTGCCTTATCGAGAACCGGTTGATCTGGGAGATCGAGCATCCCAGCGATTTTGCCAGAAAGGCGTGCTGGACTCACGCCGGAGGGCCGAGGATGAGACAATGCAGCATGCGTTCGATGGACATAGTGTGAACAGACAAGCAGCACTGGCCACGGCCTACGCACTGATGGAGAAGGGCGCACTCGGCGAGGCCGAGGCCGCGTGTCGTGCCGCGCTCGCCGCCGCGAAAGATCGCGACGGCAAGGCATGGACGGCGCTCGGCATGGTATTGCGCGAACAGGGACGCGTGGCGGAGTCGGAGAGCGCCTACCGGCGCGCAGTGACCATCGATCCCCGAGACGTCTACGCGCATCACAATTTGGGCGCGTTGCTGTCGCAACTCGATCGAGCCGAAGAGGCCCTGGCCGCCCTCAAACGCGCGCAGTCTCTAGGTCTCGGCGCACGCGAGCTGCATGTCAATCGGGGACGGACATTGATGCAGCTGTACCGGCTCGAGGAAGCGGAGAAAGCCTACGCCAAGGCGGTGGCGCTGGACCCTCGCGATCCCGGTGCGCAATCGAATCTCGCACAGTTGCGCTACATGCGGGGTGATCCGGATTTTACCCGCGACATCGCCGCGGCCGCGCACGCGCATCGCGGCCACATTGGGCTGCAGCTCATGCTCAGCGATTTACAGCGGCGCTCAGGCAATCTAGCGGCAGCCGAGAGCGGTCTGCGCATGCTGCTCGCCGGCGCGGGCGCGCTGCCGGAAGCTCGCGCGGCGCTGGCGTCGATACTGCTTGAACTGGGGCAGATCGATGCGGCGCGAGTCGAAGCGCTCGAGGCGCATCGGGCCCAGCCGCTGGACCCCGCAATCCTCGAAGCGCTGGTCGGCATCGAATTGACCTCGAACCGTCCGGAGCTCGCGATGCAACTGATTCGCCCGCAGCGTCTGCGTCAGCCGCGGGAACAGCGGTGGATCGCGTTTGAGGCAACCGCCGCCCGCATGCAGAGCGATCCCCTGCATCGCGTCCTCTACGATTATTCACGCCTGGTGCGAGTTTATGAACTCGAAGCGCCGCGCGGCTGGCGCTCGCTGGCCGATTTTAATGCCGCCGTGCGCGCGGCGCTGCGCCCAAAACATCTTTTTCAGCGTCATCCGCTCGATCAAAGCCTGCGCAACGGCAGTCAAACTGCGCGCAACCTGGTTACCGAACGCGACCCGGCGATTCAGGCGCTCCTGTCCGCGTTCGCGGCACCGATCGCGGATTATGTTGCCTCGCTGGGGAGTGCGGACGATCATCCGGTGAGCGCCCCTAACACTGGCGCCGCCGTGGTGAAGGGCTGCTGGTCAGTCGAATTGCGTCGCGACGGGTATCACATCAGTCATGTGCACCCTCAAGGCTGGATAAGTTCGGCTTACTACGTCGACGTGCCATCCGACGTGGACGATACAGAAGCCAAGCCGGGTTGGATCAAGTTCGGTCAACCCGGTCTGCCGATTCCCCACTTGGAGGCGGAGCATGCGGTCCAACCCCGCGCCGGCCGACTTGTGCTATTTCCGTCGTATATGTGGCACGGGACAAACCCGATTCGAGGGGACTCGACGCGCCTCGCCGTAGCCTTCGACGCCATCCCCGCAGGTGAGACGTAAAGGGTCAATGTCCTTGGCGGGACGGCGCCTGCATCATGGGACTGGCGAATGTTTGCCGAGTCGCCTCCCTCATCATTTCCCACTCGGCGGTGGTCAGGCACACCGTTTCCTTCTGCAACCGCGATCCGGTTTTCACCGAAGTGCGGCAGTACAGATCCTCGCCGTTCTGCGTCACCAGGGTATAACCCATGGCCTTGGCATGCGCCTGCCTCTGCGCGGGCGTCTCGTCCTGAGAGGACGTGGGCACAGTGCCTGGCGGTGCCGGTTGAGCCGGTTGAACTGCGGACACGGCGGGTTTCGGCGCTACTGCCGGCTGGCCGGCACAACCCGCCACCACCAGCCCGATCGCTATGACATAGTTACGCATGCCATTAGGATAGCCTAATGCTTGCATGAGGACGACTGACAGCGACGGGCCGCGCACTTGCCCAACAGTCGTCACGGTCGCGCCGCCACGATGTCGTCGAGCCGCGCCGGTTCGGAGGCGTCTCGCTCGAGGTGCGGGTAGCGCAGTCCGTCGTGGTAATCGAGGTTCGCTACCATGAACCGCTCGCCCGACTTGATGATCAACTCGATGGGCGACTGCTTGCTCTGGGCCAGCCGGATCGCGTCCTTGAGCACCTCGGCACTGTAGGCCACGCCACCGATCGCCAGAATCTGGACTCCTGCGGTGAGCTTCGCCTTGAAGGCGGGACTGCCCCAAATGACTTCCGTGACAGAGCCTTCCTGGTCCTTGTCATCTATTTCAACACCGATCGAAAAGAGCAGGTTGACCTGCTTACGCTGCTCCTCGCTCGCCTTCAGGTAATCGCTCGGTGTGTCTGAATACATCAGCTTGTAGCCGCCGCGCCGCAATCCGTCCAAGGGCGCCGGCTTGGCGATCGAATCGACCCGCTGGTGCAGAAAACCGGCCCAGTCATAGGGTTCCACCGCGTTCAGCGTCTTGACGACGTCGTCAAAGGTGTAGGTGACGGTCGTGACGCTGCCGTCATGAATACCGAAGAAGGCTCGGGCAAAATCATCCAACGAGTGTCCGCCCTTCGACCGCTCGCGTATCAGCGTGTCGGCATCGAGCCAAATCAGCGCCCCCTCGTCGTAGTAATCCTCGAAGCGTTGCCAGTCAGGCCAAGACTGCGGCCGGCGAGGATTGATGATTTCGTCGTTGGTCGTGTCCTGCAAGTTACGCCATTGTCGACCTGCCTGAATCTGGTAATAGGCCGACGTGAGAGCGAGTTGATCGAGCGCCTGTTGCCGGGACCAGAGGCCGGAACGGGCGGCCAGCACCTGACCCCAGTACTGCGTCTGCCCTTCGTAAACCCACAGCAGGCTGTCCTGCATCGGTACGTTGTAATTCGGGGTCCAGAGGTCCGCGGGGCGGCGGAATTTGCCATTCCAGGAATGCGTGAACTCGTGGGGCAACAAGTCCCTGACGTACGCGGTCTTGTCCCACTCGGTGAAGGACTCCGGGTCGCTCCCGTCCTCGCTCGATTGATGGTGCTCGAGCCCGTTATGCTGGATTTGGTCGCTCAGCGAGTACAGGAAATCGTAGTGCGCATAGTGACGCGAACCGAATAGCTTGTAGGCCTGCTGCACGAGCGCTCGGTGCGCCGCGAGTTGCTCGGGCTTGACCGCCAGAAGCTGCGGCCGATCCGCAAACAGATTCAGATGCACCGGCGACGGACTACCCGGATCGAGGTCGAGCCGCGCGGCATACCGGCCCGCGTACACGGGACTATCGGCGAGAGTTTCGAGGCCGACCCGCTTGAAGGTCGTGCGCGCGCCGCCCGCGCGGGCGCTCTCCAGCGCCGAAGCGAACTGCCAGTCGGCAGGCAACGTAAGGCTCGCCTCCACTGGGATCTGCCGGGCGAAATAGCCCGCCGGATACAGCACGAGTTCAATCCACTCGATCATCATGACGTCCCGGCTGATTTCCATGGCGCCGACTTCGGGGCTCGTCGGCGAGAGATAATCGAAGTCGATATCCAGCGACTTGATCCCCGCACCTGCGTGAATGCGAAACGCGTAGATGTCGACCGGATCGCGCGTCCACGCAACTCGCGCGCCGTTGGCCGAGATTCGGAGGTTCGCGATTCGATCGATCGGACCCTCGGGAGCATGCGTGCCGGGCAGCCACTTCGGATACAGCAGCACGGTATCGGGGCCGATGCCGCTCACGCTCTCGTGAACTCGAAGGATGCGCCGGCTGAAATCCGAGGCATCAACCGCCAGGCGAATCTCGCCGGGATAGGCGCGATCCTTGGGTGCTGCAATGGGCACGATAGGCGAACTCGCCCTTGGGCCAGGACTCTCGCCGGCAGCTGTGCCCAGCGTTGCCGCGCCCCAGACCGCGATCGCCAGGAAGGCTAATTTCTTCATGAATTTCCTTGGTTTGCGTTTCTTATGGTATTTAGGCGCGCCGGCTTTCACTAGGTGGACACGTTGCGTTAATGCAATGCAACATATCTAATTTAAGCTAGGCAAACAATATCATTCTGGCCGCGGCCCATGATCCTGCACTCATGGCCCTACTCATGGTCCTGCACTCGCTGAACATAAGCTTATACAAAGGAGTAATAATCTCACCGTAGGCTCGGTCTCCGTACATGAACAGCAATGTCGCTGTGCCTGACAACAATCGAGGAATCCAATATGCAAATGAATAAACTGTCGAATGCGGCGATGGCTGCCGCCGCCGCGATGTTTTTCACCTCCGGCCTGACCGGTGTATCGGTGGCCGCGGATACCGCTACGGTCCATTGCTCGGGCGTCAATTCTTGCAAGGGGACTTCCGAGTGCAAGTCCGCAAAGAATAGTTGTAAGGGCATGAATAGCTGCAAAGGCATGGGGTGGGTATCCATGACGAAGTCCGAGTGCGCCGACGCAAAGGCCAAAGCCAAGGCCGATACGAAGTAATCGGCCGGACTACCGACATTCGGTGTCGAGCGTGGCAGGCCCCGAGTCGCCTGCCGCGCCCGACGCCGCAATATTCCCCGATGTCGCAATATTCACTGTCTACACTCAGCGGCTTTGGTCTGGGCTTACGGCCCGCGCATTACGACGCCGTGCTCGGCGAGAAGCACGCCATCGACTGGCTCGAGGTCATAACCGAAAATTACCTGGGTTTGGGCGGCAAACCGCTGGATTACCTGGAACGCGTTCGCGCTCGATTTCCTCTGGTGATGCATGGAGTTTCCTTGTCGATCGGCAGCACGGACCCCCTCGACGCCGAGTACCTGAACTCGGTTCGCGCCCTAAGCCGCAGAATCGAACCCGCGTGGATCTCCGATCACCTCTGCTGGACGGGGGTCGACGGTAAGAACTTGCACGACCTGCTGCCGCTTCCCTATACCGAGGAGGCTTTGTCCACGGTGGTCGCGCGCGTGGGCCGGGTGCAGGATTTGCTCGGCCGACAGATCTTGCTCGAGAACGTGTCGAGCTATCTGACTTTTCAGGAATCGGACATGAGCGAATGGGAATTCTTGCGCGAGGTGGCCGAGCGCGCGGATTGCGCCATTTTGCTCGATATCAACAATATCTACGTGAGCAGCGTCAATCACGGCTTCGATGCGAAGACGTATCTGCACGCCATTCCGAAGAGCCGCGTGCGCCAATTTCATCTGGCGGGACATAGCGATCTCGGCGGTCACCTGATCGATACCCATGACCAAGCCATCGTGGCGCCCGTCTGGGATCTGTATCGAGAGGCCGTCGAGCACTTCGGAGACGTGCCCACCATGATCGAACGCGACGACAACATCCCACCCTTGAGCGATTTGGTGGCCGAACTCGATACTGCACGCGAGCTTAGCCTCCGCCATGCCCGGGCGGCGTGATGCGCCTGCGCGAATTGCAGGGGGATTTCCAGCGTCATTTATTGACCCAACACGACGCCATCCTCGCGGCCATCGTTGACGCGCCGCCGCTGCCGGCATCGGAGCGCTTGAAAATCTACGGCAACGCCTACCGGGTGCGATTGCTGGACGCGCTCCATGACATCTATCCTTCGCTGCATCAGATCCTGGGCGACGACGTGTTCATGGCATTGGGCGAGACCTTCATCGAGACCCATCCGTCCGTGCATCGCTCGATTCGCTGGTATGGGCGCGAGCTTGCGCAGTTCCTGGCGCGCCAGTTGCCCTATGCGGAACAGCCCATCCTTGCGGAAATCGCGGAGTTCGAATGGCTGCTGTCCGAAGTGTTCGATGCGGCCGACGCCGTGTCCGTCGATCGAAGTGCGTTACAGGCCGTTGATCCCGCCCATTGGTCCGAACTTACGTTTCAGTTCCACCCGTCGCTGCGACGCATGGCCCTGGCCTGGAATACCGTCGCCGTTTGGCAATCCGTGAGCCGCGAAGAAGAGCCGCCGCAGCCTGCCCTCGAGCATGCGCCGGTTCCCTGGTTGTTGTGGCGCCAAGATTTAATGAACCGTTTCCGCTCCCTGGATGCGACCGAGAATGCGGCTCTCGATGCCGCGCTCGCCGGCCATCGTTTTGGGGCGATCTGCGCCGCCCTGCGTGAATGGCTACCCGAGGACGAGATCCCATTGCGCGCCGCGACTCTGATCGGTACGTGGGCGGACAGCGGGATCATCGCGGGAATTGCGGGCTCGACTTAGAGGCCGGGCGCGCCCCCCTCTACTATAAAAGGAAAAGGACGCCCGGCAAGTCACCGCGTGATCCCCGGGCGCGTTAGAGCAAGCTCCCCAACTCGCCCAGCATTTCCTTGCGCACCAGCGGAATCGGCGGACCACCGTACGACAGGAACTTGTCGTGGAAATCATGCCACTTCGACTTATCGGCGCCCGCAGCCTTGGAGGCCGTGCCGCCGGCCATCTTGGCAATCCAGTCGTCGCGCAGTTTGCGTATCATCAATTTCCCGAGCGTGTAGTTCAAGTACGCCGGGTCATAGGTTCCCCGCGCCGCTTGCTGGCGTGCATTGCCCGGATCCTGGAATGCTTGGGTACTGAACATCTTTTCAGACTGCGCAACGGTCATGCCTGCCGTATGCATTCCGATGGCGGATAGCAGCCGGACGTCGCGCAGCAATGCGTCCATGAGTTGTCCGATGTGCTTTTCAGGATCGCCCATCCCCAGACCCTCTTCGTACATCATTTCCTCGGTGTAATGGGCCCAGCCTTCCTGGAAGGCATACCCCACCCACAGAGCCTCGAGCTTGGAGGGATTGGCGTTCGAATGCAGGTACTGCAAGAAGTGTCCCGGCCATACCTCGTGGACGGACGTGAACAACAGCGACGCCTGGCTCGGGATGTACGCTGCCTGCTCGGCCTTGCTCCACTTCGGATCCGGCGGTGCAATGTTGTAGGTCGCCGCGACCCCGTGATCGTAGGGGCCTGGAATCTGGATGAATGCGGCATTCGAGCGGTTATATGGGGGGGCCTCCGCGACCAACGCTTCGTCATTGCCGGGAATGCTCACCACGTTGTGATCCTGGACGAACTTCTTGAGCTCCACCAGTTGCGCACGGGCCGCTTCGAGGGTACCACCCTGCGGCTTGTCGGCAGATACCTTCGCCACACAGGCGGCGAGGGTGCCCTTCGGCAAGTAGGCGGCGCACTCCGTCTTGAGAGCCTGTGTATTGCGCTCCAAGTCGGCGCGGCCTGCCGCCTCGATCTGGTCGATCGGAACGTCGACGCGCTCGGTCGTCTTCACCATCTCGGCGAACATGTCCTTGCCCAATGGAAACTTGTCGGTCGCTGTCTTGCGTTGAACGATCAGATAATTCTTCAGGTTGTTCATCGAGATTGCAGCGTTCGTGTCGGCGTCGGTCAGTTGCTTCTGCAGATCCTGATTGCTCACCGACGCAAACACCGCCGTAACATTTTTTGTATAGAAATCGGCCAATCCGCCGAAGTCGGCGATACCCAATTCCACGTAGGTTTTGGGCAGGGGGCCCTGCAAATTCGCCTGGATGTCGGTCGCCACCTTCGGGATGCCGCGCGCGTACTTGATGTAGGCTTTCATGCGCTCGTCGAGCGGCGCGTAGTTGCGGCTCAGATACATGTCCGGATCGATACTGGTGATGTACCAATACGGGTTGCTGAACGGATAGCGCGCCTTCTCGAGCCAAAATAGATCTCTATCGATGACGCTGAGCAGATACTCGCGATCGAATCGTTCCATGGGTTCCAGGGGCGCCGGATCGACCGCGGCGATTTGCTCGCGGGCATCGTGCAAGCGTGCAATTTCGCGCTTGATCCCATGCGAACTGAAGTCCGGCAGCTGACCATCGAATTCATGCCGGCCGGATTGTGCGGCGAAGGACGGCTGTGCTCGCAAGTAATCCTCGGTGAATCCGTTCGCGATGCTCAGCCATTGTTGACTGGCTTGCGAGAGAGGTTTTTTGGCCGGGGCAGAGGAATGCGGTGCTTGGTCACACCCCGCCAAGCCGACCAACAACAACCCCGCCACAGCTGCGCCGAACCTGAATGATAAAGACATGAGTCCCGCCCCCTTTCTTTGAATTTCTGCCAACCGTCGAAACCGCCAGCCCAG
This sequence comes from Steroidobacteraceae bacterium, assembly GCA_036502605.1. Classification (GTDB taxonomy): domain Bacteria; phylum Pseudomonadota; class Gammaproteobacteria; order Steroidobacterales; family Steroidobacteraceae; genus Bog-1198. The sequence continues at coordinate 29,889 of DASXYI010000104.1, read as the reverse complement.
CGCATTGTAGCGCATAGAATTATCCAAACTGCGGGCAAATCCCGCCCCCGTTCATGGCATCCTTCACATATGGATAAAACCGCGAAGCTCAACCTGAAAGCCATCCGCGACGACGTGCGCATCATGACCCTGCAGGCTCATATTCTCGAGCAGCAGGCAGACTATCCGCAGGCCTCCGGAACGTTCTCCTGGATTCTTTCCGCCCTGTCGATTTCCGCCAAAATCATTGCGGACAAGGTGCGGCGAGCTCGGCTGGAAAACGTGTTGGGCAGCGTGGGCACCGAAAACGTGCAAGGCGAGGTTCAGCAAAAACTCGACGTGCTCGCCAACGATGTCTTGTTGGGCGCCCTCGGCGGCCGCGAAGGCGTTGCCATCGTGGCATCGGAAGAGAACGAGGAGCCGGTGATTCTACGCGAGGACGGTGAAGGGATTCCCCGATATTGCGTCCTGTTTGATCCACTGGACGGCTCCTCGAACCTCGACATCTGCGGCGGGGTGGGCACCATCTTCAGCATCCTACAGCACAACGGACGCGCGCAGCACGCCCAGGACTCCTTGCTGCAGGCCGGTGCGCGCCAAGTAGCCGCCGGGTATGTGCTCTATGGATCATCCACGGTGTTCGTCCTTACCATCGGCAAGGGCGTCGACATGTTCGTGCTCGACCCCGGCATCGGCGCGTTCATGCGTGTAGAGCGAAACCTGATGATTCCTGCCGGCAACAAGACCTATTCCGTCAATGAGGGCAACCGCAAGGCGTTCCCCGCGGGCTATCAGCGGTATCTGGATTGGGCGCAGAGCAATGACTATTCCGGCCGCTACTCGGGAGCCATGGTGGCCGATGTGCACCGGATTTTATTGAAGGGCGGCGTGTTTCTCTACCCGCCCACCAAGAAAGCGCCGGACGGCAAGCTTCGGCTCATGTACGAAGCCAATCCCATGGCGATGATCATCGAACAGGCCGGCGGGAAGACCTTCGCCGCACCCGGCCAGCGAGTGATGGACATCCAGCCCACGGCGATTCATCAGCGGACGCCGGTCATCCTGGGCGCAACCGACCAGGTGGCCCTGGTGCTCGCGCATCTCGAGAAGCAGTAGGCAGCCGCAGAGTCCGACGTTTAGGCGGAAACGCGAAGCCGCCGGTCCGCCGATTGGTCGCGCGATGTTCGGCGCCCGAATTCTGCCAGTCCGGTGCCGGTCAAAGTCATCAGTGCCCGCCTTTGACCAAGAGCCCGCTTGCCGCAAGGGCCTCCGCCAATTCGATTTCGATTCTCTCGGCCTCCGCTCGCTTGATGTATTGTAGATGCAGCGTGGGCCCGGTGAGTACTTCGAGGCCCCGCTTCAAAACGCTGCCCGCGGCTCTGATCCCGGCCTTGTGCTGATCGAAGCGCTGCGCCGGACTGTACTTGCTCATGCCCACGTACACGCCGTAAGGCTCAGCGAGATTATCGCCATAGTCGAGCAATACCAAGTAGATGTTCGACCGGCCTTTGCCGGCGGCGCGAAACCCCAGTGCGATGTCGTACGCGCTCGGCAGCCAAGCGACGTAGCGCATCGGCAGCCAGTCCGGAATCGAATCCGCCGCTTTGGCCCACAATCGTTCGAGCGCACGCTCGATATGAACGGCCATCTCGCCGCGCATCCACAGCTCGTGAACACAATGCGCGCCGGTGGCCCCATCGGCCTTCGCCACGGCACGCTCGAAGCGTTTGCCGATCTCGGCTTGATTCAGCCCTTGCAGCGGTCTGGTGCCGGGAGAGGTCTTGGGGTCTACGGTGTCCAACCGCCACGATGGTAGCTTCCTTTCGAACTTCGTCAATGTGGTAAACGATTCGGTAGCAGCCGTGCCGCGGACGGCACCGCTCGGCGTACCCCCGGGGAAGGGCGGCCGCACTGCCGGGGGCACCCGCCTCACGGAGTTCGATAAGCATCTCCTGCCCGCCATCGAATTTCACCGATGCAGGGGTCGAGCAGCTGTTCGACCTCCCGGACGAAACCCATGGTTCGCAGTAGCGCGAAGGCGCGAATCTCGGCGCTTGGAAATGCTTCCTGCACCCGCGCCGCAGCCGCCAGCAGTGTCCTGCCCTTCGTCACCACATCGTCGATGAGCACGACCTGCTGCGGCAGCTCTGTGACAGGCTCAATGGCGAACGAGTCATAGTGGTTCCCGACGGTGGGTCTCGATCCCGGTGCGGCGGTTGCCGACTTTCGCACGGCGTAGATCCGGTGCAATCCTCTCCAGATACTTTGACCGAGACCCTCTTCGATCAGGGCCAATGCCAAATGCTCGGCGACCGACACGGCCCCGGCAACGGGCGGCGCGCTTCCGGGTATGGGGATCAGCACATTGTTTGGACAAAGGAATCCGGCGAGCGCCGAATTGTCTGCTACCTGCTGCCGGACACGAACGGCATACTTGAAGATAAAGTGAGCATCGCTGGCCTTTAGCAACGCGCGCAGCAAACGCGAACGCTCGGAGGCGGCGCCCGACCCGGAGGGCGAGTAGACATAGCATGAGGCAAAAATAATTCCGCGAATCATGGGGCGTGCCTAGACATTCGAACCGCATCTAACGTGAGAACCGATCGTCGTTCAGGTAATCGTTCTTTAGGCGATCGTCCTTCAGGTGTTCGTTTTCGGAGGCCTTTGCCGACTCCTGTCGCAATTTCAACCAGTCTTCCCGCGCCTGGCGCCTGATCTCTTGGAGACTCTGCGGTCTTTTGACTGCATGCGGTTCTCGCACACCTGTCGGTTCGCGCACAGCTGTCGGTTCGCGCACCACTGTCGGTTCCTGTGACGCAGTCCGCTCGCGTGCCGCCAGCTCGCGCGTCGCCGGCGCGGGCGAGTCGTGGCCGACGTTCCGTTCCATGCGCGCTTGCACCCGCGCCTCGTATTGCATCCGCAGGCGCTCGGCGAGCGCGCTTCGATATCCCTGCCGTTCCATTTCGAAGGCGGCTCGTGGAATATAGGGGTAGGGTTCTCGCTCAATGCCTTGAGCCGCCAAGCTGCGATGATCGACGCGCGCCTTGATATGCGCTTCCCGCAGGGCCTCGTTGGTAACGGTTGCCCATCGTTCGCGCACGTAGAGAAGTTCATTGATGGCGGGTTCCAGACCCAGATCGCGGCGTTTCGCATCGTTGAGCTCGACGGCTGTCTTGGCGGTCAAGCCTTGGGCGGTGACCTCGCGCGTCGTCGCGAGTAGATGGGCGTGAAAGTTTCTTGGATCGCTACCCGGAAAATCGCGGGGCGCGTGCACGGCAAGATCGAGGGCAAACCGGTATCGATCGGTGAGTTCCTGCGAAAAGCCACGCACCAGCGAGAGGCGTTGATCGGGGTCCAGCTCAACCGGCAATGCCACGAGATACTCGCGCGCCACTCGGGCGTTCTTACGCGACTCGGCGCTTTCCGCGGCATTCCACAGGTAGGACCGATCTCTTGCCCAGTCCATGTTAGATCCGGCGAGATGGCTTGGCAGCAGGATTTCCTTGTGCATGATGTCCTGGCGATCCGTGTGATCGTAGGTCCTTCCGGTGCGTTGATCGCGGATTCGCTCACCCGCTCGATAGGCAGCAGCGCTCACCGCACTGCTTCCGCCCGAGCGGCCGAAAGTCTTGAGGTTCAGAAAATAGACAGCCATACCCGCCTCAACTCCGGCTCATGGCGTCGAAAAACTGCGGCTCGTACGCATACCCGGCGGCGGCAGCCTCGAATGCTTCGTCCAATGCCAAGAGATGGATGGCGCCGGCAGTCGATTCGCTGGTTGGAAGGAAAGCGCCTTCCGGCTCGCAGAACAACTCGTGATCGTCGAGTAATGAACCGCATCGTTCGCAGTGGTTTGCCCAGTACGGCCCGTGCGCCGCCTCGCTGAACTCAAGACGGTAGGACTGCGTGAACTGCTTCAGCCGATCCTGAATGACGGCGGGAAGAAATTCGATGTAAAAGAGAAATGCATGGTGGGTTGCGGCGCACCAGATGTCCACCGCAAGCGCTTCGTTTTGCGACTTGTTCTGCGTCTCGCTCTGTGCCTCGTTCTGCGTCTCGCTCCGTGCATCGTCCCCCGCCGCGTCCTGTGCCTCGTCATCCAGCTCCAGCGCCTCGTGGCCGGGCGGCACGACCAATGCGAACAATTGCGTTGACGCACGGCAGTGCCAACATGTTCCTAGCGTGTGCGCCAGCAAATAACGCGGCGAACGGATATTGATGTCAGTGCGCGCGGGGTTTTGCATAGGGGAACTCCACCTTTCGCCACGCCGGCGCGGAGGCCGACTTGAGATACCCACATAAATCGGGAAGCTGTTCAATCTGAGACGCCATAACGGCCGTCTCCGTCACGTGTTGCTCGGTGATGTTTTTTGATCGGCGCACGCCCCGCGCGCCTAGTGCGCCTTCGCGGTCGCTGCCGCGCGATGTTTGGCGCCTGATGATTTCCCGTTCGCCGATCAGCCGTGACGCAAACTGGGACGTGCCTCCGTTTTCGCTGCCAGAGCAGCGAAGAATGAGCGTATTGCCGCAGTTTTCGACTAGGGTCTGCGCTTCTGCGACACCATAAGTGCCGGACACCTGAGCAATGGACTGAAACCCAAGGACGCATCGTCCGCCGAATTTGCGCAGCCGTGCGAGCGCATCCTTGAGGCCGTCGATCGCCCCCAACGCATCCAACTCATCGACGACGAACCAAAGGCGCTGATCCTGATTCTCGTTGCCGTTCATTGCCTCGAATATGGCAAGCCGCATCCACGTCGCGATCATGGAACGCAGCGCTGCGATCTGGGCCGCCTTGTAGGGCATGAATAATGCGCCTGGAACGCCCCTCGCCCTCACCCATTCGCGTATCGAGAACGGCGCCGAACGCTGTGCTTGGATATATTCCAACGCGGCGATCGCCGACACAGCCACCGATCTAATGGAACCGAACATGCGGGCGTTCTCAGGCTCGAGAAAAGGCTGCGCGGGTGTGTCGGCCACGACAACGCGCAGTTCCTCGCTGGGCGCGACCGCGAGGACGCGCCACAATTCACCGCAGTTCCGTCGCTTGTCGAGCCGGCAGCGCCGCAATACGGCGGTCAGGAACGTTCGTGCATACCCGCGCCATTCGTTCGACGACGCATCGTCGGTGGCGGGGATCAGGCCGGCCGAGAGCTGCTCGATGTCGAATGCATCATTGATCTCGGCGAACACGTCCCACTGTCGCGATTGCCGTTCGAAGGGATTTAGAATGACATCCCCGCGGTAGCGATTGAAGAATTGATCACGGTAAGCGCCATCCGGATCGGCGAACACGGCCCGGTCGCCGCGCGCCAAGGCACCGCGCAGCAACTCTCGAATCGCCGTGGATTTCCCGGTACCCGTCGCCCCGATCATCTTGAAGTGCTTGGTCTCATCGAGAAAGGGTACGAGGGTGCCGGCCAAGGTGAGCTCGCCGATGCCTGGTTCCTCCCGTCGAGCGCCCCGTCGCTGCCGCCTCTCGAGAAGGACCACCCCGCGCTTGTGTGCCTCCGGCGATCGCCGCCGCCATATCCTCGAGCAGGCGGCGATGGCGAGCGCAAGCGCGGCCACGAGGAACAGCGTGCGGCTGCTTTGCACGATCTGGAATGTGGTCGACCACGCCACGCTTCAGTATCCCTTCACTATGTAGTAATCGGCCTTCGCGCCGTAGACGGGCGCATTGCGCTCGACGCGTACGCACAATCGCGCCGAGTCGCCGCAGCCGCGCCAATCCACCTTGCCGCCCCTCTCCTCCAGCCGCGCGACATTTTGCGCGAGCGAGTCTCGCTGCACGCGCATTGCGGCGATATCCGACTGTGATGGCAGCGCATAGTGCGCCATGGCGCCGGGGATCGCGGTGCACAGAACGGCGATTCCGATATTCCACGCGAGGCCGCGCATGTTCGCGGCACGCTTCATGTCGCGCAGGGCTCGAGCGGCGCGGTCGCTCTCCGCGGTCAGGGCCTGGAGTTCATCGATGAGCGTTCGCCTGATTTCCTCACGCACGACGCCGTCCAGGTCCTGGGTGTGCGCCCGCAGTTTCTCCAAATGCGCTTCCGCCAACTTTTGATGAGCTTGCGCGCTCTCCATCAAAAGGCCGAATTTCATGGTGTAATCATCGACGACGGGGCCGTTCTCACTCATGCGTGATTCCTGAGTCGCGGCTCGTTTGTGCATTTCTGGATGCGCTCGCGTGGCTGGAGGTTCGGTGCTCGCGCCAGTGGCGGACCGCATCCAGCCGCACTCGATGCCATTGTGGATCCGAGGCATATTTCAGGTAACCGGCGAGATCCGGCAGTTGCTCGATCTGCGACGGCAGCACGGCGGGCTCGACGTTGAAGTGTTCGCTCCGTGATGTGGAACCCAGGAACTCGGTGTCTCGGCGGCTTCTCGATACGGTGGAGCGCAGCACTTCGCGCTCGCCGATGAGCTGCGACGCAAATCGCGCCGTGCCGCCGCCTTCGCTGGCCGAGCAGCGCAATATGAGCGTGTTGCCGCAATTCTCGACGATGGTGTGAGCATCGCCCTGCCCGTACGTGCTCGACACCTGCGCAATGGACTGGAATCCTAGAACGCAGCGGCCGCCGAATTTTCGGAGCCGTGCCAGCGCATCTTTAAGCCCGTCGATTTGGCCGAGGGCGTCCAGTTCATCCACGACGAACCACAGACGCCGCGAATCCTCTCCTTCCCGCTCGTCCGGCTGCTCTTCTTGGTTCATGGCTTCGAAGATGGCCAGGCGCATCCATCCGGAAATCGTCGAACGCAATGCCGCGATTTGACCCGCCTTGTAGGGAATGAAAAGAACGCCCGGGGTTTCCTTGTTCACCCATTCTCGAATCGAGAAGCGGGGAGCATTCTGCTCCGCGATGTAGTCGATCGCTCCCACCGCGGAAGTCGTCACGGAGCGAATCGAGTCGAACATTCGACTGTTGTGCTCGTCGAGAAAGGGCTGTGCTGGCGTACCCTTGACGAGGGTACGCAGCTCCTTGGTGTCTGCAACGACCAGCAAGCGGTACAGTTCGTCCATGCCGGTAACACCGCCCTCATGAGCCTGCCGCGTCACTGCGCTGAAGAATGTCCGCGCATAGCCGCGCCAACTTCGATCGGCGCCTTCGTGATCTGGAATCAGCGAGCGGGCGAGTTGTTCTACGTCGTAGGCATTCTTGATCTCGGCAAATAGGTCCCACTTCACCGAGCGCTGGTCGAAGGGATTGAGCACCACGTCGCCGCGCGCCGCGTCGTAGAATCGATCGAGATACCCCGCATCCGGGTCTGCGATTACGGCGCGGTCGCCTCGCGCCAACGCGGACGTCAAGATTTCCTGGATCGCGGTGCTTTTTCCCGTTCCTGTCGTACCGATCAACTTGAAGTGCTTGGTCTCGTCGACCCTGGGGATGGCAGTGCCGGCCAACGTTATTTGCCTACTTCGATGGTTCGGGTCTCTCGTAGCCTTGGTCCGTCCCGGATGATCCGCCACGAATGCGCCGCGCTGGTGGATCTTCGGATCAGTGACCCGCTCCGCCGCCGCGCGGCCGCCTGCGTAGCCGATTGCCATGCTGACCGCGGTACCAAGCGCGAATTGGAGAAGACCATGCCGTGCAACGCCCAATCCCGCGAGCAGCGGTGTCGCCGCGGCCATGCCGATTCGGACGCCAGCGGTAAAAAACGCCGCAAGAATGGGCGACATCAGATACTCGTACACGGGCGCGCGTCCCCGAATCAGGCCCACCAGCATCGGAGCCTGAACGGACGCAAAGCCAAGCGCTAGGCCGGACCAACCGTGGGTCAGCGCGAGGTCCATCTCAGTGCGCTCCCGCGGAAGCGGCCGCAGCATGCTTGTGCGCAGGTTCGTACCAGATTTCCTTGATGAATCTTTCGTGGTACTCGACGCCGAATTGGATAACTACATCGATGAGCAGATGCAAGAGACTCTTGATGTCGGTCCGCGCCAGATCGCGGCCGCCTGGATTCTGCTTCACCAACAACACCAACTGTTCGAACGCCAACTCGGCGCTGGCCGCGTGCACGCTGGTAATGGATCCGGGGTGGCCTGAATTGACATTGCGAAGGTAATCGAACGCTTCTTCCGCACGCAGCTCCGCAAGGAGAATCCGATCCGGCTTCATACGCAGGCATGATTCGAGAAGTTGTTTTGGCGTGACGCGGGCAACGCCCTGATCGTCCTTGGAGTAATACAGGCGAACGTGATTGGGGTGCCGGTCGAGCACCAGCTCATTGGCATCCTCAATGGTGATCAACCGCTCATCGCTCGGAATTTCCCGAATCAACGCCTTGGTCCAGGTCGTCTTCCCCGATCCCGTGGGGCCGGATACCAAGATATTTTTCCTGCTTTTCACGGCAAGACGCATGAACGTCGGGTAATCACCGATCGACAGCAGGTGCTTGAGGTCGAGCTCCGTGTCATCGAGTAGGTGACTCGCGGGGCGTGTTTTGCGGAAAATCCCACGCCCCGCCAGATCCTCGATGCTCCACACCTCATCCGCCGGGCGCCGTATGGCAATGGCCACGCACCCCGCGGTCGTCGCCGGCGGCATGACGATTTGAACGCGCTCGCCGGTGGGCAGCGACGCGGACAGCAAGGGAGATGTCGCATCGATGCGCTGCTGTGTGGAGTTCGCCACCAGCTTTGCCAGCCTTTTGCACCACTCGAAATCGGCGTAGGGTAGAGACTCGCATCGCCAGCCGCCGCCGGTCTCGAGAAAGGCTTCCTGGGGCCGATTGATGCACAGCTCCATGACCGCCGGATCCGACAGCAACGGTCGAAGGGCTCGCAGGGTCAATGCGAGGGCGGACTGGCTAACGGTCGGAAGCGGATCGCAGCTCATACACCGACCTGAAGTCCAAATCCCGAGCGACCAATACTTGGATTCGATCCCCGTTCTGTTTGACCACCGTGGGAGGAATGTTGATCGTGTTCTTGAGTATCTCCGTCAGCACGTCCTGAGATGCCGATGGGTTTATGACGATGGCCCCGCTGCCGCTATGAGAAGATTGCGCCGCCGTCTGAACGGCTCCGTCGATCACCGATACGAGCATTGCTGCGCCGAACCGTTCCCAAAAGTGGCGGTTGACCTCGCCGGGCAACCCGGATCGTCCCAGTTCATCGGCTCCGGGCGAGTCGAGAGGAACGACGACCCCGGCGGGCGTGCGCGCCTCGGTCCACAGGACGAATATCCGGGCCGCACCCTGTGCCACCTGTCCTCGCGTTTCGCCGATCAATTTCGTCCCGCGCTCCAGCAGCACCACCTTCCCGTCGACGCCGAAAGCATCCGTCGCCATGATGCAAGTGGTCATTCCCGGCAGCGTCGAATCGATCGCCGTTTCCAAGGTGCAGTCGATGAAGGCGCCTTTCGGCAGCAACAGCCGTTGCGCCGGCAACAGTTGGGCCCGCACCGCCTTCGTCACGCTCGGATGCAACAAAGTCGACAACTCGCCGCCAAGGGGCGCCGCGGTGACAGCGCCTCCGATGGCGGGTGCCAGGTCGCCCGTATTTGCCGGACCGGGCACCGGCATCGCGCTGTGCGACGCGAATACCGCGCCCGACAATTGACGTTCCACGGCAAGTTCTGCCGGTGTTTTGGGCGGCGGCACGGCATTCGCCATGCTCGTTGAGCTCGGTCCCAGGGGAATTTCGGTGAGGGTCGGCACGGCCGGCGGCAGCTGATCTTGAATCGGACTCGGCGGCGGCATCAGAGGAGGCTCGATGCGACCCAAGCTCGGCAATGGCATATCACCCTGTGCGCGGCTGATGGACGCCGCCTGCGCGGTCTGTTTTGCGCGGCCTTGACGCATCAAGGCATTCGCGTAATACCAGGTGAGCGAACCCAAGCCGAGAATGCTCATGAGCCCGATGGCCAGTACGCTGCTCACGCGGGACTGGGCCGAGAGAACGCGGGTGACTGAATTGCCGCGCTCCCCTTGCACCTGATCCGGCGCCTGTCCCCGTTCGCTCATGGCGTAGCTCCCTGCAATCGACGCTCCACATCGGGTGTCACGGTCCCTGAATCGAGCCGCAGGCCGCCGCCGGCGAATCCCTTATTCACGATGCATCCCGCCAGTTTGCCGCGCCGAAGAATGAACCGCTGTGCAACGCGATGGACGATCACGTCGCCGTCATCCATGCTGTAGTTGAGCAGCGATTCGCTGTCGTCTTCGCCGCGCACGAAGATCGCCGGCAGATCGGCATTCGCCGCAAAGCGCAGTCGGGTGTGGACGCCGTCGTCCGAGGCCAGCACCGGTCGAAGCGCCGGAGTTCCGCAGTACCAATAGTCGACGTTTTGACGTCGCTGTGCCGACGCGCCCTTGAGATCCGAATCGATATGCCTGGCTGCCGCCTCCTCCGCCGCTTTCGACGGCACCGCGGGATAGGTGAATCTCAGCGCAAATATGACGTCCGGGTCGGATGCCTTCGGATGCTGCGACAGGGCGGTGTAGTCGAATTGATAGTGCCGTCGATTGGTGAGCACGGTCAAATTGGTCGCCACCTGAGCTGCCTTGGGCTTCAAAAACAAATGATTGTCCTGACCAAAGTACGACAGCCCTTCGATGTCCCCCGCGCCAAGCCCGACGAACGCCTCGCCTGCCTCAAATTCAAGATCGATCTGATAGCCGACGAAGCCGCGCAGGCGATAGACCTGTTCACCATCGTAGGGCGTCGCCCGTATCCGGCTGTCCGCTTCACCTCGCGGCGGCACGATCTCGGCGGGCGAGGGCTGCGAATACCACAAGGCATGCAATGTGATTGCCGTGATGATGCAGGCGCGTGACAACGGGCGGCCGCGGCGTTCATTGGTCATGGCGAAGCTCCTTGTCCGCGGCCGTTTCGACCAGCGCCTCCGGCTCTGACTTGAATTCGACGATCTTGAATCCGAGCGGATTCCAGCGGCGCGTCTTCGGATCCTTCGCCGGATCCGTGTACCCGTACTGAATGGTCGCAATCCAGTGGGTGTACTTTTCGTCCGTCCCGCCGCCTTGGCGTAACGCTTTCAGATACCGCACCTGCGCGAGATCCGTGAGTCCGCTCGAGCGCGTGAAGAAGCTCACCGACTTGACTTGAACTCGTACGGAACTGCCGTCTTTGAAGACGTTGAGGGGCGATGCCGGATTGGTTGCCGCCCACAGCGCGTACCAGGCCTGATTGCGCTGGGCGGAGTGGAACGCGCCACATTCCTCGTAGTCGCTCTCCGCCGTTGCAAAGTTGAAACGCTCACAGACCGTCAAGTAATGCATGAGGAAGTAGCGCGTGACCGCCTGTTCCGGCGCCGCATCGCCGGCGTGGACCGGCACGACGTCGACGATGCCGGTACTGTTGTCCACCCGTATGACGAATGGCTCGACTTGCTTCAAAGGCATCAGCGCTACGATGCTCGAGGCGCTGGCGACCGCGCACACCCATCCGGCTGCTGCTACCCACCAAGCGACGGTCGCGCTGCGCCGAGCGCGCGCCGACCGATCAGCATCCCATGACTCGGCTTCCCGGAAATACTCTTGGAGCACCGGCGTGGCGGTCATGGAATTCTCCGAGACGGCACATTTCCGGCTGCACCGCGTGCCGAGGCGCGTTGCGCCGCGGCCGCTGATGCGCTTGCCGCAGCGGGCGCGGAAGCGCCTGCCGCCGCGCGCGCCGGCAGATTGATCGGCTGCAAGCGCCCGTCGCAGCGCACGGCGTGCGATGCGCAAGCCGGCAGCAATAGAAATAAACAATAGATCATGCGCATATGTCACCCTCCATGGTGGGCGCGCTCAATTTAGCGGCGACTCTTTGCCATCCTTGGCTGAACGCGCCGGTGCCCCGCGCGCTTTCCTATACATGTACCCTACCGCGCCCCATGCGTGCGACGGCAGATACTTCGCCGTCTCCCAGGCGGCATCGCCTCCCTTGCGCATACCCATGGTGGCCGTACGGCTCACGAGCCCGAAAGTACTCAGCGCCAAGCCGCCCGCCAGACCCGAGGCGATCGGCATCACTTGACGCAAGATGAGGAATACGAGTAAGGAAATCAGAACCATGTGCAACGCGTCGACCGTCAAGATCTCGCTACCGCGCGCCGCCGTCTGGGTGGCGTACGACTGCACGACTTGCAGAAGCAGCGCCGCAATCATCACCGTCAATATCGTAATGAGGCCGTAATTGGCCAGCTGCGCAATCCATGCGGAAAAGAACCGCTTCGTGGCATCGAAGAACAGCGAGACGATGAACAGCGGCCCCAGCGCCAACAGCACCGCCAATGCGATGCTCGACAGCGCGATGAGAAACATCGCATACACGCACAGAATGCCGATGAGACACCAGACCACCCCGCCCGCCAGGTAGAATCCGATTTCACCCTTGTCCCACAGAATTCCGGCCACCGTTCCGCCCCGCTCCCAAATGGCGTCGATGGTGCCGACCGGATCGCTACTGCCGATCACTGCCGCCGCCAACTGTGCCGGCGCGCTGTAGAACGTATCGACGATGAGTGTGTTGTAGAGCCACAAACGCAGGCCCGCACCGAGGATGATCGCCAGCATGATGATGCGTTTCAGGCCCGCAACCAGCGGCTCGTCGATCTTACCGGTGAGATGCAGATAGCCCCAGGCCATCACGTACACGGTCGCGAGCGTCACCACGGCGGGCTCGAGCACGCCGGCCAGGCGCGCAGTATTGTCGCCAATGTATGTAGCCAGCTGGCCGTTGAGCCAGGCCCAGAATGTGGCGAAAAATCTCATGTGCAGCCCTTCTGTTGCCTAGCGCGTCGTGGCCGGCGCGGGCACGGGTTGGAACCGGCTCGCGAAACGCCCATGGCCGGCGATCACCCCTTCTCGCTCCTGTTGCCTGTTGACCGACTCTTGAGCCTGGGTCGCTAGATGCAGAATTTGCAGCTTGGTCTGCTCGTTCTGCAGCATGCCGAGTTCCGCGCTGATCCGCGCCTGGAGATCGAGGATGGCTTTCTGATCCCCGGCTGTCGAAATGGCGGCGACCAGGCTCTGAATGGATGCAAAGCGGCCGCTGGCATTGGCGAGCGCTTCTTGCGCCAAAGCCTGTTGCAAGGCACTCGACTGGCGGGTGGCGGCGATGCGCTGCTGGTCGGCGGCGGAAAACGCTGCCAGTTGCTGCGGCGTCAACACCGCATTCGCGCCGATCGCGTTACGCACGTCGGCGGCGAGCCCTGGATAGCCGGCGGCTCCGCCTTGCATCACGCTCTTGAGCTGCGCCCAACTCGCTGGCAGATAATTGCGCGGCGTACCGTTCTGCAGCAGTTCCATTCCGCGGTTGCCCGTCGTGGTTTGCAGTGCCTGTTTCGCTTGGCCGAGCTGGTCCCGCGCCGTCTGCAGTTCTTGCTCCATGGTCTGAACTTGCTGGACGAGCTGAACGATGGCCGGCGCGTCGATGACCGCCCACTGGGCGCGGGCCGGCATGGCCGCAATCGACGCTAAGGAAATCGCGACAAGGTAACGGTAGATGTGAGTGAACATGCCTTTCTCCTTCGTTTCAACACGCATTATTGGCGGCCATGAAAACCGGCAACCAAGCCGCCGGATCAGAGCCCGCCGTCGAAATTATTTCGGTCATTCGGCGCAGCTCGCTTGCTCTGCCCGATATCACCGTGAGTTCAGCATCGAAGCCCTTCAAGTCGAGCTGGCACACGACGCTGTGATGGGCTTGCTTCACCAGGAACATGCGCGAGCCGGGTTCGAGCTGATCCTTCAGCAGCCGGAATTCCCGCTCGGTAAGGCCAAAGCCTTCGGTGTACTCCTGGAAATTTGCATCGGCGTTGGGAAAGAAAACCTTGGTCGGGGTTTGTTCGACCAGCGTTCGACTGATGGGACTGTCGAGAACGTCGCCGGCACTTTGCGTCGCCAGGCACATCACGCCATTCAGCTTGCGCCAAGTCTTGGGACCGTCCTTCGCAAAGCTCTCGAACGCAGAGTCGGCCAACAGCCTCCAAAATTCGTCCATCCAGCACACCAGCCGTCGTCCATCGAGGAGCTGACGCACCAGATGAAAGAGATACAAGGTGATGGGCGAACGCGTGAGCGCGTGATCGAGAAACTCCGTGACATCGAACCCTAGAACCAAGCAACCGGACAGACGGGCGGCCACAGTATCCCTGGGATTGTCGAATACCCAGGCGTATTCGCCGCGGCATGCTTCGCACCATCGGGACAGCCGCGCATACGACCCTTCAGGATCGGTGGGATCGAGGAATTCCACGAGACGCGATAGCCGGCGGGCCGACGCATCCAGCGCCAGGGTGCCGCGCAGCGCCTGGTCCAGGTCGGCTTGCTCGCGAACCGAGTTCGCGTTGGCCGCCGCCCCAGAGTGCGAGGCGCACAGTTCGCGCAGCCAGGTCTTGAGAAACTCGACGTTGGATGGCGTGACCGGAAGCTGCAGCGGATTGAAGCCGGTGGGCACGCCATTCCTGAGCGCAAAATACTCGCCGCCCAAGGCTCTCACCAGGATCTCCAGGCCATGATCTTTGTCGAAGACGATTTGAGTAACGCCCTGCCGGGCCAGCATTGCGATCAAAAAGCCGATGAACACGGTTTTGCCCGACCCCGTGGGTCCGCAGATGAGCGTGTGGCCCGTATCCTTACGGCTGCCGCCGTCAGGATCGGCAGGATCGCTCGCGTGCAGCGAAAAATAATAGGGTGAGCGGGCGCTCGTGATGAGCAACGTCAGCGCGTCGCCCCAGTGGTTGCCGACGGCGCGCCCCAACGGGTAGTTATGGAACGGCGCCATCGCCGCTAGATTGCGCGACGTGATCGGGGACTTGCGCGGCCTGACCGGGAAGTTGCCCGGTAGTTGTGCCCAGAACGCCGCCTCCAACGCCAAGTCCTCCCTCGCGACCAGCATGCCGGTATCCGCGAGCAGGCTGCGCGCCAGCGCAACGCTGTCGTTCAGTGCCTTCAAGCGGTTCGTCACGGCTGCATCCGTACCCGCGGTAATGTCGGCCATCACTTGCAGGCTAAAATGATGGTCTCCTATGACGAATTGGTTGCTCGTCAACGCATCGAGCGCATCTTTGAGCTCGGCCGCTTGCGATACGGCGAAGTCCCCCGCATTGGCCATGCGGTTGAATTGACGCTGCAGCAGCCCTTGACCGGTGGCCTTGGTGAGGAACGCGAAAGACTGAGTCAGCACGAACGAGAACGGCGCCGACAGCAGCTGGTTGTACATACCGACGGTCGTCGGCGTCGGATATTCCTTGATTCCCAGCATCGCGCCCACGCGAGTCTCCGTGGGCGATCGATACTCTATGGTTTCGGTGCCGAAAAGCAGGCGCCCGCTCGCGAGCACCTGATTCAGAGGTGCCCGCGGCAGCGGCATGCGCTGCCACTCGCCGTTGATGAGAAGTCCGAGGTATTCGAGCAGGGACGAGCACCAAACCCTGTCATGCCGATAGCAGCCCAAGAGTTCCGGTTCGTACCGCACCAGCGATGCGGACAACGTCTGCGACAATTTTTCGCAGGTTTCGAGGGCATCAACGAGTTCCCATCGGGAGCCGCGCGGCGTCCTGGCGAGCGCTCGCGAGACCAATCCCGTCGCGAGCCCGGCGGCCGGTCGATAGAGGACGCTCAGATATATTTCGTTCTGCATCAGCGTTTCGCCGCAGATGCGATGTCGGTACCGAGCCTGCAGCCGATCGGCGAAGTCGCAATCGCGCCGCGCAGCCGATGCAGCGTCATCGGAGTTCCGGATCTGCGCGCGGCGCCGAATGACCTGAGTCCAAAGAGCCACACTGGGGCCGGCAATGTTTCGCCACAGCACGTTCAACCGCTCGTGCCAATTATTGAGTTCCTCGTCGTCGTTGCTCTCGAATGCCGCACCGCCCAAGCGAAACGTCTGTAGGTAATCGCCGAAAGCCGTGCGCACGACATGCGCCGCGACATGAGCGGCATAGGGAATACGATCCGCGGCCGAGATCTCACGCCGCGACGCCGCGCTGCGATTCAAGATGCGCATCGGATTTCGACCGTCCCATGGCGCCGCCGTCCGCGATTGTCGGGCAGATCGAGAGCCAGCGGACAATAGCTGCTCGCTCTCCACACGTGATGATTGGCGAACAACGCCGGCAGACGAGTGCGGGTCCACAGCAAGGCGAGATCGAAAAATCGGGCGTCACGGGCGCACAGCAACATGCAAACACCATGGACGGGGGCGCTGATGAGCAGCATCAGGAGGTTTTTCGTCAGCAAAAACGCTTCCATTGTGAAAACCAGGTTGAACAGCAGCGCCGAATAGGTGACTCCCCATCGCATCGGCGGGCGCGTGGCGCCCACGAACAAGGGATCGACCGTCAAACCGATGCTGCCGCTCATGACTAGACGCCGAACATGCCGCGAACCCAGGTAACGATCTGAGGCGCGCCGAAGGCGATCGCTATGCCCAGAATTGCGCCGATGCACCACCCCCACGACACGCGGTTGGCCATGGCCATACCTCCCAGGACCATCACCAGAATGATTGCGACGGGCGTCAACCAGGCGAGAATATTGGTCTGAAGAGCGGTCGCTCCGGTCATGAACGGCGATGCTTGAGCCAACGCCAAATCAGGAACGAAAGCGACCAGCGCGATGAGCAGTGACGTCAGAGCAGTGTGCGTTCCGACGAAGCGCTGCGTGCAGGGGTGATGCATGGCGGAATTCCTTTTCCGTATGAACTCGAGAGCGATCGAGACGTGCGAGTTACACTTCGGCTTCCAGTGCGCCGATCTCTTTCGCATCGCGGGCCGCGAACTGTTCGCGTTTAGCCTTTCCGGGGGCACCGAATCGGAAGTTCTGAACTACGAATGAATGGTCGTATTGTTTTTCGCCGTCTTTATCCGTCCAGTTATTCGAACGAATCTGCGCTTGCACGAAGAGCTGGTCGCCCTTGCGCGCGTTCTTTGCGATCGCCTCGCCGAGACTCTCGAAGGCCACGAACCACAGGGTGGTGACGGCCTCGCGCACATTGCCTTGGTCGTCCTTTCCTGCGTAATCGTTGCCCACCAGACAGATGCGCGTATAGCTCGTATCGCCCTTGAGTGCCAATTCGGGATTCTTGGCGAGGTTGCCGATGGCCGTTACGGTAAAACTGTTCATGACTACTCCTTGACTGTTTGTTTGCGGCAAAGATGAAAGATCTTCGCTCGCGTGCATGCAGTCTGCGAGAGCCGAACAGAAACTAAAACGAAATTAACTGCCGAGTTTACCGAGAAAAAGACACGAGCCCGCCGCCAATCGAATCCGCGCCGGGAGCCTACACTCCCGGCTTGGCTATTTCGGTGAACGCGTTCCTAAGCCACACTTTGACGCGCTGCCGCTCGAGCAGGCGCAGTCCGCTGGTATCGCCCTCGCTCTTGTTCGCCACCGCCCAGAAACTGGAGCTGCTCGCGTCGATCTTGATCATCGATATTTCATTCAGGCGCTTTATCTGGACGACGGTTGAACCCAAGCTGAGGGCGCGCTCCTTCTCGCCGGACTTATCGAGAATACGGAAGTCATCGCCGCGAATTTCATTCAGGACCAACACGTAGTTCAATCGCGTGCCGTGGCGATCCAGCAGGCGCTTGAGCAGAGCCACGGAATCCTGCCCCGCATCCATGACGTGCCAGTAGCGGATGTGCAAGCCAAGTTCGGGCGCGACTTCGAGCAGTTGAGAATCGTCCATCCACCTCGTCAACCGCTCCTCCGTCTGTGCGGCAAGATCGACCAGAATACGGCGGTCTGGAATTTCGGCGGCCGCTTCGACGATGGCATCCATACTTTCGTAGCTGTCGATCAACACGGGCGACGCGTAGCCGGAATAGAAGCGCAGCAGGGCACCGTGCGAACGATCCGAATCGAACCCGAGAAAGGGTATGTTGTTGTCGATCATGTACTGCGCCAGCAGCCGCGCGACCAGAGACTTACCCACTCCGCCCTTCTCGCCGCCAATCAAATGAATGTTCGTCATCGCCGCTCCTGGTCCGGTTCCCTAGCGCGGTAATCTAGCATTGGCGGGGACGGATATGTCGATATAACGAACTGGTGTTGGTAACGTCCGCGGGATTCGGTAAGGTCGCATCAGGGCACCGCGGGGCCGCGAACGAATTCGGTTGACCGATTTCCCTCGTCCAGTTATCCAATCGTTCGCGTCCCGTGGCTGCCCACCATCTCGCGGGCGCGCCAACTCCGCTGCCGGCGCAATCGCGTGTAGGATTGCAGCCATGCCGCAGATACGACGCACGAACTACGCCGAGCTCGACAACCCGATCTGGCACGCCTTGAATGGAGCGCATCGACATTTTGCCGAGTTCATCGGCGACGCCCGCTGGTACCCGAGCAGGATTGCCCCGTTCATCGCGATCCCGGCCGCCGCTGCCCTGCCGGATTTGAACGGCGCGGTCGACCGCGGGTTCCGCGACCCCGCTTACTTTGTCGGCGTGCTTCCCGATACGTTGCCCGACGGCTGGCACGTGGTGTCGCGGTCTCTGATACTGCAAATGGTGCCCGCCCCCGGCACGTCGCCGGCCGCACCCGACGATGCCGACATTCGAGCGCTGGGCATAGCCGATAGCCCAAGCATGCTGGCGCTGGCGCGGATCGCGTTTCCCGATTACTTTCGCGAACGCACTGCCGAATTGGGTCTCTACCTCGGGATATTCGCGGACGCAGCCCTCATCGCCATGGCCGGCGAGCGCCTGGCACTCGATGGCTTGCAAGAAATCAGCGGTGTCTGTACGCACCCGGACTTCGTCGGCCGCGGCTGCGCCCGGCGCTTGACGCATGCGCTTCTGCGTCGACACAGGGAGCGCGGTGTCACCTCGTTTTTGCACGTCAGCGAGGGCAACGCGGCGGCGCGGCGGCTGTACGAGTCGATGGGTTTCGTTATGCGCGCTAGCCTGCCGATGGCGAAGGTCGAGCGCATGAACGGCGTTGCCGAGCGGTTTGGGCCGAAGGAGAGGTTCTCGTGAGCCCGGCACAGGAGAGCGCATGACTACCTCGGAACCGGTGAGAATTGCCGTATTGGACGATTATCAAGGGGTGGCGCTGGGGCTGGCCGATTGGTCGCAAGTGGAAAAACGCGCGCAGCTGACTGTGTTCTCTGATCATCTGGCGGAGATCGACGCCGTGGTCGACAGATTGCGCCCCTACGATGTCGTTTGCGTCATGCGGGAACGGACTCCGCTGCGCCGGGATGCCATCGAACGTCTGCCCAACTTGAAGCTGATCTGTTCCACCGGCCAGCGCAACGCCTCGATCGACGCCGCTGCGGCGAGCGAGCGCGGCATCAAGGTTGTGCACACCGGCTACACGTCCACACCGACCATCGAACACACCTGGGCGCTGATTCTGGCGAGTGCCCGTCATATCACCACTGAAAGCTCGGCGCTGCGCGGCGGCGGTTGGCAGACAACGGTGGGCGACGACATGGCGAACAGCACCTTGGGCATCATCGGATTGGGAAGCGTGGGCTCCCAAGTCGCCAAAGTGGCGCTCGCGTTCGGCATGAATGTGATCGCGTGGAGTCAGAACCTGACCGCGCCGGCCGCCGCGGCCGCGGGTGCTCGCCTGGTTTCCAAGCAAGAGTTGCTGCGCGAAGCGGACATCGTGTCCATTCATCTGGTGCTGAGCCAGCGAACCAGGGGTCTGATCGGCGCCGCGGAATTCGCGCTGATGAAACCGACGGCGCGATTGATCAACACCTCGCGCGGTCCGATCGTGGTGGAATCCGCTCTCATCGGCGCGCTCCAGAGCGGTCGAATTGCCGGCGCCGCGGTCGACGTCTTCGACACGGAACCCCTGGCGCCCGATCATCCGTACCGCAAGCTCGATACGCTGCTTGCGACTCCGCATATCGGATACGTGTCCCGCGGATTGTACCGGCGCTTCTATGGCGACACGGTCGCGAACATCATCGAGTGGCTGGATAGCCGGAGCTGACGGCCAGAACGCGCGCCGGGGTGACCTGCCACGGTTCTTGACGTGATCAATGTGCGCATGATGTGATCATATCCGTAGAAGTGAAGGATCTCTCTATGGCAAAGCTTGCCTGGCGCTACGCCGATACCTTCGAGTTCATGGAGCAGACACGCGCCGGATTCCCGCCCGCCATGATCTGCGTGGCATGCAACGGCGGTATTCAAGGCAGGGAAACGCACGAGCGGCTTCCCGAATCACCCGATGAAATCGCCGACTCGGTGCACGCCGCCTACGAGGCGGGCGCGTCCATGGTGCACGTGCATGCGCGCGACCCGCGCGATCTAACCTTGGGTGCGCGCCGCGTTGCGGACTGGCGGGAGGTCAACGATAAGATCCGCGCTCGCTGTCCCGACATCGTCATCAACAACACCACCGGCGGCGATCTGCAAATGAACATGGAGGAGCGGCTGTCATGTCTCGACGCCCTGCCCGATGTGGCCTCGTTGAATCTCACGCCCGACATGAGCCGCTTCACCATGAAGGCTCGGCCCGAGCCGATGCCCAACCCGCGCGCGGAAACGGAAATCGATGCCTGCATCCCCTTTACCTACGGAATTGTCGAGCGGTTCGCCGCCGAGATGCAAAAGCGCGGCATTAAACCCGAAATGGAGACCTATCACAGCGGCGGCGCTTGGGTCATTCGCGATCTCATCGAGCGGCGCTTGGTGGAACCGCCGTACCTGATCCAGACCGTCATGGGCGCCCAGACGGCGAGCTACCCCACGCCCGAGAACGTCTTGCAGTTGCTGAAGGAACTGCCCGACCGGACCATTTGGTTGTGTTCCGGCATCGGCCCGTTCCAACTGCCCCTGACCACTCTTGCGCTGCTCATGGGCGGACATGCGCGCGTGGGTCTCGAGGACAATCTGTACCACGGCCGCGGCCGCAAATTTGTCGACAACGCCGAAGCGGTGCGGCGCGTGGTGCGCATCGCCGGTGAACTCAACCGCAAGATTTCGACTCCCGCAGAAACGCGTACGCTTCTCGGCCTGCCGGCGGCTGCGTTCAATGGCCCATCCCAACGGGCCGGTACATGAACACGGCGGTCAAGCCGGACCACTCGCCCGCCGTCGAAGCGGCCCTACTGCGCGCCGAACAAGCCTATGCCGCCCAGAACCCCATGAGCCGGGTGCGTCATGAACGCGCAGGCCATGTACTGCCGGGGGGCCACTCCCGCCAAACACTTTTCTACGCGCCATTCCCGCTCACCATCGCCGGCGGCCGCGACGCCCGGATCACCGATCTCGACGGCCACGAGTATTTGAATATGGTGGGGGACTATGCCGCGGGAGTGTATGGCCATACCTGCGCGCCCATTCAAGAGGCCGTTGGCGAGGCGATGCGGGGCGGCGTTTCCCTGAGCGGTTTGAACACCAAGGAAATGGAACTGGCCGAGCTCATATCGCGGCGCATCCCTTCCATGGAACAGGTTCGATTCTGCAACTCGGGTTCCGAAGCCTGCCTATTCGCAGCGCAGCTGGCGCGCCATGCGGCGAAGCGCCCGAAACTGTTGGTGTTCAACGGCTGCTACCACGGCGGCTTCATGATCTACGGGTCGGTTGATGCGCCCTTGAGCGTGCCGTTCCCGTTGGTCAAGGCGACCTATAACGATATTCCCGGTACCCGCGCCGCGCTGAAGGCGAACCGCACCGACCTTGCGGCCGTCATCGTCGAGCCCATGCTGGGTTCCGGCGGCGCCATTCCAACCACGCCCGAATTCCTCGCCATGCTGCGCGAAGAGACTCGACGGCTGGGGATCGTGCTCATATTCGACGAAGTGATGACTTCGCGGCTCGCGCCCGGCGGCATGCAGGGTCTGCGCGGCATCGCTCCGGATCTGACGACCCTCGGCAAGTTTTGGGGCGGCGGCTTTGCGTTCGGCGCGTTCGGCGGCTCGCGCGAGCTGATGCGCCATCTCGACACGACCAAGGGCGGGGTGTTATCGCAAGGCGGTACCTTCAACAACAACGTCGTCGCCATGACCGCGGGGCTGGTCGGGGCCCGCGACGTATACACGCCGGAGGCCTGCGTCAGGCTGAACTCTCTCGGCGATAGTCTGCGCCTGCAATTGAATGCGCTCGGCCGCTCGCTGGGCTTGAGTTTTCACGCCACGGGACTCGGCGGCGTGCTCAACACTCACTGGAATGACTTAAGGCTGACCGAGCCGTCGCTGGTGGAACCCCCCGCGGCGCCTATGCGGCGGCTGTTCCAGTTGGAAATGATCGTGCGCGGCTACTACGTCGCCCAGCGCGGCATGATCAACCTGTCGCTGCCGATGACGGAAGGCGATATCAAAGCCTTCGTCGGCGAGGTGCGCCACTACCTCACGAGGAATGCCGACATGCTGCCGGCAAGCTCTCCCGATAGCCTGGAATTTTCGTGAGCGCGAGAAGATCGCGCCCGGCGTGAGGGTGCGGACACGATGCCGTTCGCGCGCGAGCGCGCAGCCAGCGGCGCCTGCGGTATGCTTGGCGGCTCCCCACGCCGCAACCCCCCAATGTTCGAACCCGTATCCAACGCACGCGCGAGCGAATCGGCGCTGATTCGCGCCATGGGTTTCTGGGCGCTCGCCGCCTCCATCGTCAACGTCACGATCGGCGGCAGCATTTTCGCGCTGCCCGGCACGCTGGCCTCTTCCATGGGCGCGGCGGCGCCGCTGGCGTTCGTCATCGGAGCATTTCTGTTCGTGCCGATAACACTGTGCTTCGCGGCGGCCGCAAGCCGCGCGACGGTTACCGGCGGACCCTACAGCTATGTCGCCGCTGCGTTCGGTCCCTTTCCAGGATTTGCGACCGCTGCGTTTCTATGGATTTCGAGTGTTGCCGGAAACGCCAGTTTGGCCGCCATCTCGGCAAATCAGGCGGCGCATGTTTTTCCGAGCCTCGCCTTGCCCGTGCCGCGCTCGATGTTCCTGCTGGCCATGTATGCGTTGCTGGCGGCGCTCAACGCGCGCGGCATCAAGCTCAGCGCGGCCGCGATTTTGATTTTTGCCGCCGCCAAGGTACTGCCCTTGCTGCTGCTGGTCTGCACCGGTTCATGGTTCGTGCATTGGGATAGCCTTAAGGTAGCCGCTGTGCCGACCTGGAATTCGATCGGCAGCTCGCTGGTGATCGTGGTATTCGCCTACTCCGGTATCGAGACGGCCCTTGCGCCGTCGGGCGAAGTACGAAACCCGGCGCGCATCGTCCCCAAAGCCGCACTCGTCGGCGTCGGCACGGTGATCGCCTTGTATGTGGGCCTGCAATGGATTGCTCAAGGCGTGCTGGGCGCCGCTTTGATCGGCAACAACGCCCCGCTCGCGGCGGTGGCCGACCGCATCGCTCCGGGCGGCGGCCGCTTGCTGGTGCTCGTGGCAGCCGTTTCACTCTTCGGCTGCATGCAGGGCGACTTGCTGGGTTCCTCGCGTCTGTTGTACGCGCTGGCACGCGATGGCTTTCTACCGGCTCGAATCGCATCGCTGACCAAAACCAAACGGGTGCCGCTGCTGGCCATCATCGGCCACTCGCTGGCCGCTTGGGCGGCGGCGTCCGCCGGCAGCTTCACCACCCTCGCACTCGTCTCCGGCGGCGCCTTTTGTTTCGTCTACATCGCGAGCTGCGCCGCTGCGTGGCAACTGCAACGCCGCAATGCGGCACAGGCGCAGAAACCGCTGAGCCTGCCTGGCGGCCCGGCACTGCCGTTGCTCGGCATCGCGGGACTGTGCGGTATCCTCCTCACACTCGGGCGCGAAGAATGGTTCGCCATCGGCTGCGCCCTCGGCGGCATAACCATCCTGTTTGCGTGCAACCGCTGGTATCGTCATGGAACATGAATCCGCTGACCGCAGCGGCGCGGCCGCCATCCCATGGCGCGTTGTCCCCGCTTGCCAGCACCGCGCTCATCATGATCGGCTGCCACATCACCGTGAACCCGCGCGTGACGAAACCGCGCTTGACACTCCCGCCTGTGACGCACCCGTGCCTGACGCACACGAGGCGAAGAAATTCCCCTTGTGACCTGCGGGGCCGAGCGCTACCCTCAAAGAGGCGAGGGCATCGCGATGAATGTGCTGGTCAAATCGGCCTTGAGCGTGGCGTTGTCCGCAGTCTGTGCGGCGGTCGGCGCGAATACCGAGGTGCCCCCCCATCATCGAGCCCACATCGAAGGCGCGGGGCCGCGGACCATCGTGCTCGAATCGGGATTCGGCGATACGTTGGACATTTGGCAGACCGTTCAATCGCGCGTCGCGGCGAACTGCGCCCTCACCTTCTCCTACAATCGCGCCGGCTATCTCGACAGCGACCCGGCCGTTGCGGCACGCGATGCCGCAACCATCGTCGGCGAGCTGCGCGACGAATTGCAGCGCAGAAATTTGCATCCCCCCTACGTGCTCGTCGGGCACTCCCTGGGCGGCCTATACATGCAGTATTTCGCGCGTAATTTTCCGGACGAGGTCGCGGGGCTGGTGCTCATCGACTCCACCCACTGGCAGCAAGGCCTCAAGGTCGATGCCACCGCGAACACGCCTTACCAAGCGCGCACGGCGATTACGCTGTACATGCCGCTGGTCATGCGCCGCGAACTCAGCGACAGCGCCAAGGCGGGTCTTGAGGTCAACGGCAGCCCGAGCGCTGCGGCGATTCCCACCATCGTGCTCTCCAGCACACGGGTCGGCGCCCATGAAACCGAGTATCAGCACGAAACGGCGGTGGCGCTGCAGAACAATATCGCCGCGGACTTTCCGGGCGCCCGCCACGTGTTCGTCGAGGACAGCGGCCACTACATTCAGCGCGACAAGCCCGCCGTGGTCATCGAGGCGATACGGGATCTGGCGGGATGTGCGCCTACGCCTACTAGATCCGCGCTGCCATAGGCTGTGCGAATTTCACTTCGTCACGCGACCGCATGGCCATGTGAATGGCGGTCGCGATATCGTGCTGGCTGCAGGGCTTCGCCAATTTCAGCACCCCCATTTTTGCCGGATCGACCGGCAGTTCTGCGTAGCCGGTCGCGAGGATGATGGGCAGCCCCGGGAATCGGTCTTGAATGCACGCCGCAAGCTGCAATCCCGTCATGGCCGGCATCGCATGATCCGTGAATACCACGTCGATCTCGACGCCGGATGCGAGCTTGGCCAGAGCCTCCGCGCCCGAGTGCGCCTCGATCGAAGTGTGGCCGAGGTCCTCGATCATCGCCGCCGTCCCCGCCATCACGAGCATATCGTCATCGACGACGAGCACGTTGCAAGGCTCGGTCCGCGGCGACAGTTCAGCGGGCGGCGCGTTTCGTGCCACCGACACGGCGGACGTCGTCGCCCGCGGCAGCCACAGATCGACGATGGTGCCCACGTTCGGCTCGCTGTGGATTCGCAGCAGACCGCCGGACTGGGCCGCGAGTCCGTGAACCATGGATAGGCCGAGGCCGGTGCCCTTGCCGGGACCTTTGGTCGTGAAAAACGGTTCGGTGGCCTTGGCCAAGGTGTGGCCGTCCATGCCGGCTCCCGTATCGCCGATGGTGATCCGCACATAATCGCCCGCGGCCAGCGGCTGTTCGGGTCCGAAAGCGGCTTTGGTCTCGGCCACGGCCGTAATCATCAGTTTGCCTCCCGTCTGCATGGCATCGCGCGCGTTCAACGCCAGATTGAGCAGGGCCAGCTCGAGCTGGTTGGCGTCCGCGAGGATGGGCGGCAACAGGCTCGGGAAGTTGAGCTTCAATTCGATGCCATGGCCCAAGGCGCGCTTCAAGAGTTCCACCATTCCGCTCACGAGCTGCCCAAGGTCGATCGATTCCGGCTTGAGCTCTTGCCGGCGGGAGAACGCCAACAGGCGCTGCGTCAGCGCGGCGCCGCGCTGCGCTCCTTGAACCGCGTTCTGCAGCAGGCGGCGGTTGTGCTGATCGTCGGGCGGCAGACGCTTTTCCAATAGGGTGAGGCTGCCCAACACGGCCATCAGCAAATTGTTGAAGTCGTGCGCGACGCCGCCGGTCAACTGACCGATGGTGTCCATCTTCTGCGCTTCGAACAGCTGCGCCAGAGCGGTCTCACGCTCGCGGGTGCGCTCGTCGATGCGCTGTTCGAGCTCCTCGTTGAACCGCTGCAGTTCCGCGGTGCGCTCCGCCACCCGCTGTTCCAGTTCGGCGTTGAACCGTTCCAATTGACGGGTCTTGCGGTACAGATCCACGAAGACTTTGACCTTTGCGCGCAGCAGCTCCGGCACGACGGGGACCGGCACGTAGTCGACGCCGCCCAATTGATAACCGCGCAGCTGATCCGGCTTGGTCATCATCACCGCCGAGACGAAGATGATGGCCGTGGTCTGGAAGCGTGGATGATCGCGAATCATCGCCGCCAGTTCGAAGCCGTCGAGATCCGGCATGCAGACGTCGATGAGAATCAACGCCACTTCGTTCTTGAGCAGCACTTCGAACGCCTGACGCGCCGAGGACGCCTTGATGAGGTTCTCGCCGATCTCGGCCAGGATGGCTTCGTGGCTCAACAGCTTGGCTTGGCTGTCGTCGACCAGCAGAATATTCACCTTGTCCGCCGAATTCATAGGCTAGGAAACTCCTTATCCTCAGCGATGCAGCCACATGCGCAGGGCGGAGAGCAATTGCTCGACGTTCACCGGTTTTGCGAGGTAATCCGACGCGCCCGCCTCGAGACACTTTTCGCGGTCGCCCTTCATGGCTTTCGCGGTCAGGGCCAGAATGGGTAGGCGCCGGAAGCCCGGCTTCTCGCGAATGGCTTGGACGGTCTCGTAGCCGTCCATGCCCGGCATCATGATGTCCATCAACACGATGGCAACATCATTGGAACGCGACTCGAGCACGGCGAGCGCCTCGCTGCCGGTGCTCGCCGTCAACACCTCCATCCCGCGTCTTTCCAAGACGCTGGAGAGCGCGAAAATATTGCGCGAGTCATCGTCGACCAGAAGCACGGTCCGATGCAAGAGATCTTCATCGGAGCTGTGCAAACGCTGCAACATGAGCTGCTTCGCGGGCGGCAGATCGGCGACCACGCGATGCAGGAACAGCGCGGTTTCATCCAACAGCCGTTCGGGAGATTCGACTCCCTTCACCACCACGCTGCGGGCCATGGTATGCAGCTTCGCGTCCTCGTCGGCGGACAGCTCGCGGCCGGTGAAGACCACCACCGGCACATCGCACAGGGACGCGTCGTCGCGAATTCTCTCCAGCACTTCGAAGCCCGACATGTCCGGCAGCTTCAAGTCCAGCACCACGCAGTCCACCGGATACTCCCGCAACTTGGCCAGTGCCTTCTCGCCCGTATCAGCCGTGAGGATTTCGATGTCCTCGTGGCTCAGCAATTCCGACACGCCTTTGCGCTCGGCCTCATCGTCCTCGACCAACAGCAGGCGTTTGCGGCGCGGACTCGCAAAGCCCTTGATGCGCGCGAACGCCCCTTCCAAGCCTTCGGCGGTGGCGGGCTTTTGCAGGAAAGAGAACGCGCCCCGCGCCAAGCCATGATAGCTGTCCTCGTCCAAGGTCACGATCTGCACCGGAATGTGGCGCGTCGCCGGGTCCTGCTTGAGCTGGCTCAAGACGCTCCAACCCAGCATGTCGGGCAGGAAAATATCGAGCGAAATCGCGGTCGGAAGGTGCTCGCGCGCGAGCCCCAGCGCCTCGGCGCCGCGATCGGCGACCAGGACCTTGAAGCCTCTGTCCTTGGCGGCGGCCACCATGATGCGCGCGTAGCGCGGATCGTCTTCGACGATGAGCATGATGCTGTCGCCCGGCACGATTTCATCGCGATCGTCCAGGATCGGTTCCGGCGGACGTTCCGAGGATCGCGCCGCCGCGAGGGCGCTGGCCGCGCTCTCGCTCGGCGCGGCGGCCGACTTGGCGGCGGCGCCGCCCGAGTACGTGAGCGGCAGATAGAGCGTGAAGACGCTGCCCACGCCCGGCGCGCTGCGCAATTGGATTTCGCCGCCCAGGAGATTCGCGAGTTCGCGGCTGATCGCAAGACCCAAACCCGTGCCGCCGTATTTGCGGCTGGTACCGGCATCGGCCTGTTGGAACGCCTCGAAGATGATGCGCTGTTTCTCGGGCGGAATCCCGATGCCGGTATCGGTGACCTCGAATGACACCACCGTCGGCGCAAGCCGCAGCGTGGGATGGTCCGCGTTCCAGCCGCTCGCCGCCGGCGCTACCGTCAGCTTCACGCCGCCCTCCGCCGTGAACTTGAACGCGTTGGACAACAGATTCTTGAGCACCTGCTGCAGCCGCTTCGAATCGGTGATGATGCTGCGATCGAGATTGGGCGAGACCGCCACTTCGAACTGCAAGCGCCGGTTATCCGCTTCGTGGCGGAACGGCCGGGCTATCATTTCCAGGAGATTGCTGAAGTAGACTTCTTCGGCATCCACCGACACGGTGCCGGACTCGATCTTGGAGAGATCCAGGATATCGCTGATGAGATTGAGCAGATCGGTGCCCGCGCCATGGATGGTGCGCGCGAACTCCACTTGCTTGTGCGTGAGATTGCCGTCCGGATTCTCGGTCAACTGCTGACCCAGAATGAGAATGCTGTTCAACGGCGTGCGCAGTTCATGCGACATGTTGGCCAGGAACTCGGACTTGTACTTCGAAGTCAGCGCGAGCTCGGTGGCCTTCTCTTCCACCGCGCGGCGCGCTTGCTCGATTTCTTGGTTCTTGGCTTCGACCTCGACGTTGCGGTCGGCAAGCTGCTGCGCTTTTTGTTCCAGCTGTTCGTTGGTCTGCTGCAATTCCCGCTGCTGGGTCTGCAGTTCCGTCGCGAGCTGCTGCGACTGCTTGAGCAGACCTTCGGTCTGCATGGTCGCTTCGATGGAGTTGAGCACAATGCCGATGGACGTGGTCAGCTGTTCCAGGAAGGACATCTGCAGGTCGGTGAACGCACCCAGCGAGGCGAGCTCGATGACCGCTTTGACCTGACCCTCGAACAGCACCGGCAATACGATGACGTGCTGCGGCAGCGCCCTGAACAAGCCGGACGTGATGGGCACGACGTTGCTGGGCACTTCCGTGATGAACATCAAGCGGGCATCGCGGGCGCATTGGCCGATGAGTCCCTCTCCGAGCCCCAAGCGCTCGGCATAGCCGTCGGCCGCGCCGTCCGCATAGGCCGACAATAATTTGAGCCCGTCGGCCGGGCCGTCGGCCTCGACCTGGTAGATGACGCCGTGCTGCGCTTCCACCAGCGGCGCCAGTTCCGTCAGCAGCATGCGGCCGACGGTGGTCAGATCGCGCTGGCCCTGCAGCATGTTCGTGAAGCGCGCCAGGTTGGTCTTGAGCCAGTCCTGCTCGGTATTTCGATCCGTCGTGAGGCGCAGATTCCCGATCATGGTATTGATGTTGTCTTTGAGCTCCGCGACTTCGCCGCGCGCTTGCACCTGCACCGAGCGAGTCAAATCGCCCTTGGTAACCGCGGTCGCCACCTCGGCAATGGCGCGCACCTGAGTGGTCAGGTTCGCCGCCAGTAGGTTTACGTTACCGGTCAGGTCTTTCCAGGTTCCCGCCGCGCCCGGTACGTTCGCCTGGCCGCCCAAGCGGCCTTCGACGCCGACTTCGCGCGCCACCGTGGTGACCTGATCCGCGAATGTAGCGAGCGTGTTGGTCATGTTGTTGATGGTCTCGGCCAACGCCGCGACCTCGCCCTTGGAAGCAACGGTGAGATTCTGTTCGAGATCGCCGTCGGCCACCGCGGTCACCACCTTCACGATGCCGCGCACCTGTTCGGTGAGATTCGCCGCCATGACGTTGACCGTGTCGGTGAGATCTTTCCACGTGCCGGCGACGCCCGGTACCTGGGCCTGGCCGCCCAAGCGCCCTTCGGTGCCCACCTCGCGCGCCACGCGCGTCACCTCGCCGGCGAAGCCGTTCAGCTGATCGACCATGGTATTGATGGTGTTCTTGAGCTCGAGGATTTCGCCCTTCACGTCCACCGTGATCTTGCGCGACAGATCGCCGCGCGCCACCGCCGTG
>DASXYI010000103.1:0-120652 GCA_036502605.1 Steroidobacteraceae bacterium | reverse complement strand
GCGCCCTTCGAAGCGCTTGTGAACCTCGGCGGCTTCATCAAGCGCGTACTTCGTGACCTCGACCTTGAGGCTGCCGTCCGCGATCCATTTGAAAAGATCACCGAGCGCGCGCGGCACATGCTGAAGACTGCCTTCCAGATTGAAACCACGCAGTGTGATGTTCTTCTCGATCATCGCAAATGTCGCTTCCGGCGGAAGCGGATTGCCGCTCACCGAGCGCACGCCGAAGATGATCCATTGGCCGAAGTGGCTCAGAAGCGGGAAGGCCCCCGTGGTAAGGTCGCCGATCGAATCGAGATAGACTTGGAGGCCATGATCTCCGACGGCATCGCGCACCGACAGCGACCATCCGGTGTCGTCATAATCCACGGCGTGATCAGCGCCGAGCTTCGTCAGCAGCTCGAATTTTGATCTCGATGCGAGGCCGATCACTTTCGCGCCCCTTGTCTTGGCGATCTGGACGGCGATGCTTCCGACGCCACCCGCCGCAGCAGAGATGAGGATCGCGTCGCCTTCCTTGACCCGCGCTTCCTCGATGAGCATATACGCCGTCAGGCCCTGAACCAGCGCGCCGGTGGCAAGCGCGAAGTCGAGTCCCGGAGGGAGAGGAATAGCGATCTGAGCCGGGACCACGACATGCGTGGCATAACCTCCTCCAGACAGGACGATGGCTGCAACGGGATCGCCCTCCTTGAACCCATCCACACCTGGGCCAACGGCCTTCACCACGCCGGCCACTTCAAAGCCCAACGCGAAGGGCGCCCGAGGAATTTGCGGATAGAAACCGGAACGCGCCATGACATCCGAATAGTTCACGCCCGCTGCCTTGACCTCGATCAGTAGCGTTCCCTCGGCTGGGGACGGCGTGGGCCTTTCGATCATCGTGAGCACCTGCGGCCCACCAAACTCTGGGACTTCGACGACCTTCATTGCTGTTTTCTCCTTCTATGAGCGGCGACGTGCCGGCCGCTGGTTGAGTATAAGAGTATCTGTGTATCTAACACAAGTACATATATGGCCAAATAAATCAGCAACCCTGCCAGGGAATCGTGAATTGCCCGAGGCGGGCCACCTCGTTGGCGACGTCCGCAATCGTCGTTGACGCCAGCTGACCCTCAAGAGCGTCTGTCGCCTCGTCGAGGACAGGGCGAATGGCAGCTTGAATATTCCTCCCTACGACACATGCTTCATTGGGGCCCTGGCGATGAAGAGCAAAAACCTCCCCGTTCTCTACCGCGCGATAGACCTCCAGCAGCCGGATCTTTTCAGGAGGCTTGGCAAGCAGAGCTCCGCCGCCGACACCAAGCTGCGAAGTCGTCAATCCGGCCTCCTGCAGGCGGGAAAGCAACGAGCGGATGAAAGTGGCGTTCGTGTTGACGCTGAACGCCAGATCCTCCGACCGCATGGGCTTGCCCGCGGTGACCGCCAATGACGTTAGAACATGGATGGCCAGGACGAAACGCGTACTCGTAGGCAACTTACAGTCCGGAGGATGTGTGTACGTGAGCATAATACACACTCCATCGCATGAACGCTCGAGATTCGGGAATTTTTCAGTCCGCTACGGACGAAGTGATGCGCAGGTTGTCGGGCTCTTGGTTCTGGAAGCCGGTTCCCAGGCCTGCCGGCCGGCGCCTAGCTCCGACCGACGCTCGCGAAGTCTTTGCCTTCGGCCACCAATTTCTCGAGCAGCGGCGAAACCATGAGCCATTTGCCACCGCTCTGCTCGCTGTACTTCCGCAACTTCTCCAGTGCCGTTTTCAAGCCAATCTCATGTTCGACCCAGAACATCGGGCCGCCGCGATAGGCTGGGAACCCGTAGCCGTACAAGTAAACGATGTCGATGTCGCCGGCGCGACACGCCACGCTCTCACGCAACACTTCGCAGCCCTCGTTTATCAATGCCAAAAAACACCGCTCGGTGATTTCCTCGTCGCTGATCTTGCGGCGTTCGATACCGTACTCGGTCGATACCTTTTCGATGAGTTCCGCCACCACGCCTGACGGCCGCGGCGATCGATCGCCGGGCGCGTAATCGTAGTAGCCTGCTTGAGTTTTCTGGCCTAGTCGTCCCATTTCCACCAGTAAGTCTGCCGATCGCCATACCCGGGCATCGAAACTCCTCGGATCTCGGTCTTTGCGGGATTTATAACTCACATCGAGACCGGCTAAATCGTGCATCTGCAGCGCACCCATGGGCATTCCAAAGTGCCGGAGTGCGGCATCGACTTGCTCCGGCATCGCCCCCTCGAGCACCATCAGCAATGCCTGATAGCTGTAGGCGCCCAGCATGCGATTGCCGATGAAGCCATCGCTATTGCCGCTCACCACGCCCACCTTGTTGATGCGCCTTGCCATATCAAGTGCGGACCTCAATACATCCTGGGCGGTTTTCGCGCCGCGCACGATTTCCAGCAGACGCATCACGTTGGCCGGTGAAAAAAAGTGCGTACCGACGACCTGGCTCGGGCGCGACGTGGAGTCGGCGATCTCATCGATCGAAAGATAGGAGGTATTGGAGGCCAGAATGGCACCCGGCTTCGCTACCGTATCCAGTTTGCTGAACACTTCCTTTTTGACAGCCATGGTTTCGAATACCGCTTCGATGATGAGATCCGCCCGCCCGAGATCGGCGTACGACAACGAGGGCGTCAAGAGGCTCATGCGCTGGCGAACCTGGTCCGTCGTCAAACGGCCTTTTGCTGCGGTGGTTTCGTAGTTTGTTCGGATGACCGCCACGCCGCGATCGAGAGCGTGCGCAGTGGCTTCGAGCAGGATGACGGGTATGCCGACGTTGAGGAAATTCATCGCAATACCGCCGCCCATGGTGCCAGCGCCGATGATTCCAACGGTTTTGATGTCGCGTGGCGCGACGTCCTTAGCGAGGCCGGGAATGTTGGCCGCCCTACGCTCGGCAAAAAACACGTGTTGCAGCGCTTTGGCCTGGCTATGCTGCTGGCACTCAATGAACAACTGGGCTTCGCGGGCGATGCCTTTGTCGAAGGGCAGGGTGACCGCAGCTTCGATTGCATCGACTATGCGCTGCGGAGCGAATAGATTTCTCTTCTCCTTGGCGATGCGCTTGCGTGCGTCGTCGAAGAATCCCGGCGGTAGTTTAGAGGCGTCGACGTCGAGGTCGCGTATTTTGCGGGGCGGCGCTCGCTGGTCGACCAGCTCCCTCGCGTAGGCCAAGGCACCTTCCATCAAATCCGTTTCGATGATTTTGTCGATCACACCCGTTTTAGCGGCTTGCACCGCCGGGATGGGATCTCCCGAAACGATCATGGCGAGCGCAGCTTCAGCGCCGATGAGTCGCGGCAAGCGCTGAGTTCCGCCCGCCCCCGGGAGAATGCCGAGTTTGACCTCCGGCAGACCGACCTGCGCTTTCGCAACTGCAACACGGTAGTGGCAGGCAAGGGCAGTCTCGAGACCGCCCCCCAAGGCAGTGCCATGGATTACTGCTACAACGGGCTTGGTAGAATCTTCGATAGCTGTAAGCGCCTCCCGCAGGCCCGGCGACAGCGGTGGCTTACCGAATTCCGTGATATCAGCTCCTGCCATGAACGTACGACCTTCGCACGCAAGGACGCCGATTTTGATTTCTGGGTCCGCCGCAAGATTGGCGACCCCCTCGATCATCGCTGTACGTACGCCGACGCTGATGGCGTTTACCGGTGGGTTGTCAATCCAAATGATGCCGATGTCGCCGCGCTTTTCGAATCTACCTTGCACTACTGTCTCCAACGGAATGACGGGTTTCTCGTGCCAAATCTCACATCGCGGAAATGCCGCCGTCGAGTTTAAGTTCCGCACCGGTCATGAACTTGGATTCGTCCGATGCGAGATACAGCACCGCATACGCGACGTCGTTCGCCTCGCCAAGGCGCCCTAGAGGAACTTGCCTGGACAGTTTTTCTTCCGCGGCTTCCTTGCCGTACTTTTGCCGAAACGAATCGAGAATCGGTGTATCTATGAACGTCGGATGAACGGAGTTGGATCGGACGTTCAGTCCGTGCTTGGCGCAATGCAAAGCGATGCCCTTCGAGAGCAACCAGACCGCCGCTTTGGAGGCGTTATAAGCGGGCATATTGTGGGCGGCAATCAGGCCGGCTATAGAAGACATGTTGATGATCGAACCCGGCTGATTTTGACGCAGATATTTCAGACCGTATTTCACGCTCAGAAATACGCTGTCGACGTTGATCTCGTGAGTCCGCTTCCAATCTGCAAAGGAAAGTTCTTCAATGTTTCCCGGCCCGATGACGCCCGCATTGTTGACGAGCACGCTCAATCCACCCATCGCAGAGTCGGCGGCCGCCAGAACATCGATCCACTGCATTTCGTCCCGGACATCGAGGCGAAATGCATATGCAGTATTTGCGCCGAACTCGGCGTTGATTCTCGCCGCGACAGCTTCTGCGCCTGCATGATTGATATCGGCAATCGCGACCTTCGCGCCATGACGCGCGAGCAAGTGTGCCGACGCAGCCCCCAGGCCTTGGGCGGCGCCTGTGATCAATGCTTTCTTTCCGTCGACTCGTCCCGCCTGTTGCGACATACCTCATTTCCTCAATGCTGTGCCGGCTCATTTATTGCGTGGGGTTCGACCTCAAAGGCGCGTGTCGCCGGCGCTTTCCACGGCAACCATCGATCAATGACATCGAACGATGACTTTCCCTTGGGCGCGACGCTCGGCCAGGTCGGCGAGCGCCCTGCCGCCTTCCGCAAGCGGATAAACGGCGGAAATGTGCGGCTTGATGTTGCCGGCGACGTAAAGGTCCAAAAGCTCCGCCGAGTTCTCGCCATTGGATTTGGGATCGCGTTCGGTCCAGGCGCCCCAAAACACGCCGATGATCTGGCAGCCTTTCAGCAAAACGAGATTCAATGGAATTGATGGGATGCCCGAGGGAAATCCGATCACCAGGAAGCGTCCCTCCCAGGCGATCGCGCGCAGCGATGCTTCGGCATAGTCGCCGCCCACGGCGTCATAAATGATATTCGGTCCGCTCGGGCCGCAGGCCTGCTTGAAGAGGTTACTGAGCGCCTTTTTGCCGTCTTTATCGAAGGGTCCTCTCGGATAAATGATTCCATCATGCGCGCCGTGCGCGAGGCACAGATCGAGCTTCTTTTGAGTCGAGCAGGCGGCAATCACGCGCGCACCCATCACCCGTCCGAGTTCAACGGCAGCCAGGCCCACGCCTCCCGCCGCGCCTAAGACCAAAAGAGTGTCCCCCTCCCGGAGCTTGGCACGCTGCTTCAGCGCGTGGTAAGTGGTACCGAAGGTGATCATGAAGGCCGCGCCGTGTTCGTAGCTCATCGCGTCCGGCATTCGCAGGCAGTGCGTCTCGGCGACTGCGACTTTTTCCGCCATTCCGCCCCACACGATCTGTCCAATGACGCGATCACCCACCTTCAGTCGAGTGACGCCTTCGCCTACGGCTTCGACGTTTCCCGCGATCTCGCCTCCGGGCGCGAAGGGACGCTTGGGCTTCGCCTGATACTTATCCTCGATGATGAGCACATCGGGATAGTTGACGCCGCATGCCTTCACCGCAATCAACACTTCGCCGGCCTGCGGTGTGGGTTCGGCTACAGCTTCGAGCACCAGTGTATCGCATCCACCCGCGCTCTTGCTCAACAACGCTTTCATCTTGCGCCTCTGGCGTTCAAGACGCCATCATCCCACCGTCCGCAATGATGTCAGCACCGGTGATGTAGGAACTTTCCTGAGACGCCAGAAATAGCGCAACGTTCGCTATTTCCGCCGGCTCACCAAATCGACCGAGCAACGTGCGGCCGAGCATATAGTCTGACCATTCTTTGTTCTTGAGCTGATCGCGTGTTTGGTCCGACACGATCACGCCGGGAGATACCGAATTGGCGCGGATTCCGAATTTGCGGCCCTCCATGGCCATATGTCGCGTCATGCCAACGATGCCGGCCTTGGCAGTACTATGCGCAATGGCGCCAAGATTGGTAAAAGTCGTCCAAGCGGTGGCCGATGCCGTGTTGACGATGGTCCCGCCGCTTTTTTTAAGGTAGGGCCACGCCGCCCTCGTGAGATAGAAGACAAGGTTTACTTCTTCGTTGATGGTCGCGCGCCACTCTTCGTCCGACACGTCTTCGATCCAATTGAAATACGCTTTCGCCGCATTGTTGTACAGGACATCGATCCTGCCGAAGGTCTTGATCGCAAGATCTACGACCGCCCGGCATTGCTCGGGCTTGGTAAGGTCGCAGGGTTGCAATGACACCATTGTTCCGCCCGCGGCATTGACCTCTTCCAGGGCAGCCAGGCCGTTGGCCTCGCTGATGTCGCAGCCTACCACCATAGCGCCCTGGCGGGTGAAAAGCAGAGCCGCCGCGCGCCCCATGCTGCCACCGGTTCCGGTGATGACGCATACTTTGCCTTCGAGCCGTCCACTCATTTTGTCTCTCCGATCGGAATATGTTCGTTCCTTAAGACCCGATCCCCTAGGAAATTTTGTATTGGCCGCCGTCGACGACGATCGCCTGTCCTGTGATGAACGCACCGTCCTCGCTGGTGAGAAACGCCACCGGGGCGGCAATGTCTTCCGGCTGAGCAAAGCGCTTGATCGCCTGCTGTTGCCAAACGCTCCGTTTGAAATCATCGGGTAGTTCGCGGGTGGCGCGCGTGTTGGTGAGTGCGGGAAGAACCGCGTTGGCCGTAATGCCATCGCCGCCGACATCGTTCGCGAGTCCGCGCATGAAACCGATGATTCCCATTTTCGAGGCCATATAGTGGCTGAGCCCCCGCACCGGAGTGCCGATCGAATTGGAGGAGATACCGACGAATCGACCCCATTGATGGCTGCGCATTCGCGGTACAAAATGCTTTGCGCTCAAGAAATGCGCATCCAGATTCACCGCCAGGGTCTTTCGCCACGTGGCGTAGTCCAGATCGTCGATCAAGCCATGCGGGTAGTAGGCGGCATTATTCACCACGATATCGGCTCTTCCAAAATGACGGTCGACCTCATTGCCAACGCGGTCCCAGTCGGCATCCTTCGAGACGTCGGCGGTGATGCTGAGCGCCTCGGTGCAGATTCGCGCGGCGGTCTCCGCGGTGTCGTCAATGTCCACCAACACCAGTCGCGCGCCTCGTTCGGCAAGCTTTACAGCAATCGCCTGACCGATTCCGTGGGCTGCTCCCGTAACGATGGCCACGCGGCCATCATGGCTGCGCGCCCGGGATTCCGTTCGGTTCTCAGCCACCTACCAAGTCCTGCCGTCGAGTCCCCACAGGAAGCGAGGGTGGTCCTCGCTGACGTAGTCAGGGTCGAGGTATATGTGCACCCGCGAGATGAGGTCGCCCCTGAATTCAAAAACATTGCAGAAACGTCCGCCCGGCGTTTTACCGGCGGCCCAGGTCTTACCGTTTTTCATCCTTCCGCAGGTCGTGCCTTCCACGATCAAGTGGCGGTCGGCCGACATGAAGTGATAGTCGCCAAAATCGTGTTGAACCTCGGCGAAGACGCCGCCCATGCCCATTGCGAATTCCACGAAGTCTTTTTTGCCGTGACCAATGCCATATTTCGGAAAGTACAACTGAACGTCCTCGGTCATCAGATCGACAATGTCGGCCCGTCCGGCATCCGCGCGCCTGAAATATTCTTGGGCAATCGAGACGCGATGATCGTAACTCGACTCGGTCATGGATCTCCTCCTGCTGCGGTGCGCCATAATGAAGCGTATCGCGTCACCGTTAAAAGAAATGAGCGGAGAAAGTGATTCCCCATGTTTCCGGCATGCCAGCGTAGCGCACCACCGTGTCATACGGATGAGAAACGTTATCCCAGTAGAAGCGGTTGGTTATATTCTTTCCGTATACTTCGATGCGGTACCTTCCGTCCGGCGTGCGAACACTCGCGCGCGCATCCAGCAGGGTATACGGGCTGATTCTATCGATGGGCGTGGGCCCGACCGTCGCATAGGACAGGCTACGCTGCGCAGCCGTGAGTCCCACCGAGGCCATCAGCGTGCTGGAGAGAGTCCATTCATAGTCCGCCGTGGCGTTCGTCGACCATTTCGGCGAATAGGGAACAGCGGACCCGGCATAGTCCTGGCGGATACCGTCCGCATTCGTTCCAACGAATTCGATCACCTTGGCGGCGAGGTAAGTTGCTGCCGCGGTCAGTTGCAGGCCGTGTAGTGGCATCCAGGCGAGTTGCAGCTCGCCGCCATCCACCTTGGATTTCGGTACGTTTTGCAGATTGTTGAGAATACCGAAGATAGGTTGAACCGTCTGCGTGCGGATTTGCTTGTTGGTGTAGTCGTAGTGAAAGCCTGCGCCATTCAGTTGTAGCGAATGATCGAAAAAGCTTGCTTTGAATCCGCCCTCATAATCAAGCACCGACTCTTGCTTCACAGGCAGGTATTGATAGCTGGTTGACGCGGACAGCATCGGGAAACTGCCGGCTTTGTATCCCTTGGTGACATTCACATACAGCATCGCGTCATCCGTGGGCTTGTAATTGAGTCCCGTGCGCCAGGAGGCGTTCTTTTCATCGAGGTCGCCAATGGAGCCCTGTCTGACGGACAGTAGCGTGACCGGGTCCAGCGTGACACAGTCGGTAGCGCTCAGCGGCGGGAATACAGCGCCGCCGTGCAGGGCCGACATCAAATGGTCGAATGCCTGATCGACGCCGCCGCCGTATCCACCTTGCGTGCAGATCTTGGCGTGGCGATCCGATTCGTTTAATCGAACACCGCCCGTCACCGTGACCTGCTTGCTCACATCCCAGTCGACATTGCCGAACAGGGCATAGTTCTTCATCAATTGATCGGAATAGAAGGGTGTGTTGGTCAAATTGCGACTGAGTGATGTCGCCACGCCGGGCGAATCGGCCTCGCTGCTGCCTGCATAGTCATACAAGTTGAATTCATATACCGAAGAATGCTCGAAGTTCGCACCAGCCACCCAGCGCAGCGCATCGGAGTTGCTGTTTGCGACTCGCAGTTCCTGGAAAATGCTATTGATATTCGCGAAGTCCAAGCTAAGTTCTTCGTCGCCCAAATTGCTCGAATTCGCAGTATTGACCGAGACCCCACCGAACTCGACATTCTCGTCCCGAAGGTAGTGGACATAGGATGTGATCGAGGTGACAGTCAGGTTGTCCACAGGCGTGTAGTCGCCCCGCAGTGAGAACTGGAATTGACTGTTGTTGCTGCGAGGCTTGTTCAGCAGGCTGTAATCGGCGGCTTCCGCATTGTTGGGCGCGTGTGGATAGGCCAACAAGAACGGGCCGTTGACCGGACTGTCGGGCGCCTGCAGCGAGACTCCGATGAGTTGTGGCGCGATGGGCTCGGATCGATCGACGCCGCCATTCGCGTTGAATTCGAAAATAAGTTTGTCCGTCGGCTTCCAGTCGATGAGCAACCGCGCCACAGAACGGGAAATAGAGCCATTGGTTTGTTCCGTCGGCGTATTGTACGAATGCTGCCAAGGCCCCATTTGCTCGGTCTGAAATGCAAATCGGGCGTTGAGCGTGTCGGAGACCGGGCCGCTCACAAAGCCATCAACCCGAGTATCGTTGAAACGGCCATAGCCAAAGTCGAAGCCGGCCTCGGGCTTATCCGTCGGCTTCGCGGTGATGTAGTTGATCGCGCCGCCGGTCGAGTTTTGTCCGAACAGAACGCCCTGCGGTCCTTTCAGC
The DNA here is from genome assembly GCA_036502605.1 of Steroidobacteraceae bacterium. Taxonomy (GTDB): domain Bacteria; phylum Pseudomonadota; class Gammaproteobacteria; order Steroidobacterales; family Steroidobacteraceae; genus Bog-1198. The sequence continues at coordinate 110,975 of DASXYI010000103.1, read as the reverse complement.
ACTTCGACACGCTCGAGATCCAGCCCTACATTTTGGGTAAGGACGGGAAACGGAAGCGGAACCTGGTCCACGTAAATACTGACGTCCGGGTATGCGGCGAGCGTTGTTTCGTAGAAACCGACACCACGCAGGGAATAAACCGGGGTATCGAGCAGCGAGGCTGCGTAGGTGAACCCCGGAATCACCAACGCCAGATCTTGCACCGAATGAATGTTTTGATCTTGCAGCGTGTTGCCTGACAACGCGGTGATCGCGAGAGGTACTTTATTGATGGATTCGGAACGCTTGTCCGCCGTCACAATGATTTCCTCGAGTCCCTGATCGCTCCCCGGATCTCGTCCGCCGAGAGTGCTGGACCCGGGGTCCGCGTCATTGCCGGTGAGTTCCGCCGCACCGGCCGCGATTGCGAACGCACTGAAGGACGCTAATATGGCCGCGCAACTTCTTAGACCAATTGTATTCACCATGTGTACTCCCCCAAATCGTGTAACTCTGTCGCCCAGCGGCAACCGGCGCTCCGCCGTTTATTCTTGGGAGACACATTCCGGAGAAAGCTTCTTTCATCAATCATCATCTCCCGTACCCGCGAGTATAGGTATCAGGTGAGAATCGCCAAAGGCGGTTATAAGCATGCCTGGCATCTGCGCAGAAGATGCATAGGCCGAGGCGTCCAGGGCGGTTCTGGGTTAAGGGCGCCGACGCGCAAAGGAATCAACTTGGACGCGTTTCCATCGAACCGTCGTTAGCGCTGATGCTATGTATCTCCAGAAGCGATTTCTGCCGGGGATGCACAAAAAGTATGATGGCCGCGAAACGTTGACTGGCGCAGCTGTCGACGCCAAAGGGTCACGCTCGCGCGAGCGCCGAGTGTGTGCGTGGTGGCAAGAATAACGGGCAATTCACCAGGGGAAAGAAGGCGATGTCGCAGACCTTTGACGTGATATCGGTGGGCTCCGGCCATCATGGTCTCGTAGCCGCCGCTTATATGGCCAAGGCGGGAAAGAGCGTTCTCGTCTTGGAAAGACACGACTGCGCGGGCGGAGGATGCGTTACCAAAGAACTCATCCCCGGGCACTATTACGATGAACACGCCACGGTCCACCAAGTTATCCTATCCAATCCGTTGCTGAAAAATGATGAGCTGGCCCTCAAGTCGCGATTCGCGGAAAGATCGCGCTCGGCAAGAATGTGACACAGTTCGTTCGCTCGGGGGCGCGTGTCACAGGCGTCGAGACCGAGGATGGCGAACGGTATATGGCCAAGGACGCGGTCGTCGGTGCCATCCATCCACACCACTTGCGCAATTATTTTCCGGATATCGATCCAGGCGTCCTGAGCCGGGCCGAAAGAGTCCAGATGGCGACTTACTCGGTGATCGCCACGCATTATGCCCTTAGCGAACGCGTACGCTTCGGCGACCCCACCGGCGCTGCCGGCAATGCGTATCTCGTCGAACTGCTGCCGTCCAGCCTTGAAGCATTACAAAGAGCGTTCGACGAACTGCGCTACGGCCGGCTGCCGGATCCGATTCGCTTCTTTGGCGCCGCTCAGCATACGGATCACGACGCCGCTCGAGCGCCGAACGGTCACGCGATGTTCTCGGTCTATAGTTTCGCGCCTTACGACATCGAAAAAAAAGGGGGTCAGCATTGGGATTCGTTGCGCGACGCCTGGCCCCGGCAGATGTTTCGCGACGTGCAGAAATGGGTCGATAATTTCGACGCCGAGCACATCATCGCATCCAAAAGCTATTCACCCCTCGATCTCGAGCGTTCATCGTCGAGCTTCGTACGCGGAGACATCCATGGCGCCGCGCCATTCTTCCATCAGATGAACGGTCATAGGCCGACACCCGACCTGGCTCAGTATAAGGTTCCCGGCATTGATGGCTTTTATTTGGTGGGACCGTTCATGCATCCGGGCGCCGGCCTCACCGGTGCCGGCCGCGCGACGGCGATGCGCATGATGCAGGACATGGGAATCAAGTTCGACAAGGCGCTCGCCTCGTGAAACTCTATAACCCCGACGGATCGGAACTCATGACCATCACAGCTATCGAACGGGACGGCGACAACTTGGTGATCAAAGGGGATATTTTTGGATCGATGCCGATCAATACACTGCTGCGGCCTAACGAGGCTAGGGCGGGATTGAAGCTGATGAGCATGCGCAAGCTGCTGTTTCTGGTGAGCATGTTGTTCCGGAAGGCTTGAGCCGCTCGCGATCCTTAAACGTTTCTCGGCCAAGCCTGGGCGCATGCCGCGCCGGCTCACGCGAGCATTCCCCCGTCGATCGTAAATTCCGCCCCAGTAAAATACGCCCCTTCGTCGGACGCCAGGAACACCATGAGTTCTGCTACTTCCTCGGGCGTGCCCCGGCGGCCGAGAGGAATCTGCTTGTCCATTTCGGCGCACCGTTCCGGGCCGTTGGCCCGATACATCGGTGTATCGATGATGCCGGGAAGAACACAATTGACTCGGACATTATGACGGGCCAAATCGGCCGCGGCAGATCGGCTCATTCCGCGTACAGCCCACTTGGTTGCACTGTAGGCAAACATGGCTGGCATTCCGCGCAGGCCGGCGGCCGAGGACGTATTGACGATCGATCCTCCTCCCGCGGCTATCATGTGATCGGCCACCGCACGCATACCGAGGTACACGCCAAGTTGATTCACGCGATAATGCGCTTCCCATTCCTGGACACTGGTCTGCAGCAACGGTTTAGGTTCAAAAACACCAGCGTTATTGAGGAGCACATTAACCGGTCCGAACCGGCTCGTGGTAGCCGCCACCGCCGAACTCCACGCGGCTTCGTCGGACACGTCGAGGCGCCGGAAAGCGGCGTTGCCGCCCAATTCTTTCGCGAGTGTAGATCCAGGTTCCTGATTCAAATCGGTCAGGACGACCTTCGCGCCTTCTGCGACGAAGAGCTGTGCCGCCGATTTGCCCTGGCCGCTTGCGGCACCGGTGACGATTGCGATCTTTCCTTCCAGCCTCGGCATCGATGTTCCCTAGATATCGACCGCGATCTTGCCGAAGTGTCGGCCTGCGGCTTGATACCGAAAGCCGTCGGCCAACGCCTCCAACGGAAAATGCCTGTCGATGACCGGCTTGATGTGCGTGGCATCGATGGCTCGAATCATCTCCTGCTGTTGTAGCCGCGATCCGACCGTCAATCCGATCAACCGAATCTGCTTGCCGATCAGCATGGCAGTGGGAACCGAACCCTGCATTCCGGTGAGGATGCCGATCAAGCCGATAAATCCGCCGGGCCGAGTCGCCGCGATTGATTGGTCGAGCGTTCCGGGTCCTCCGATCTCGACCACATGATCCACTCCATGGCCCCCAGTAATTGCCCGCGCGGCCGAGCCCCATTTTGGCTCCGTTTTGTAGTTGATGAGGTGATCCGCGCCGAGTGCCCGGAGTCTTTCGAGCTTCTCATCCGAAGAAGACGTCGCAATGACAGTGGCACCCATGGCCTTGGCAAATTGAAGTGCAAATATCGATACGCCCCCGCTTCCTTGCAATAGCACGACATCGCCCGCTTTCACTTGTCCTTCCACGACGAGCGTGCGCCAAGCAGTTAGCCCTGCACAGGTGAGTGTGGCGGCCTCGACGGGCGAATAGCCGCCAGGGGCATGCGTGAAGGAGTGAGCAGGCATGTTGACAATCTCGCGGGCGTAGCCGTCGATTCCATCACCGGGTGTCCTGGAGAAACCGCCCTCCATCGGCCCGCCTTTCAACCATTCCGAGAAAAAGGTCGAGACTGCCAAGTCTCCGGGCTTGAATTCCTTCACCCCATCGCCGATTGCCAAGACTTCTCCTGCGCCGTCGGACAGGGGGATGAGGCGATCGGCAACCCTTACACCGCCCGAGACGACGGCATAGTCGTGATAATTCAGTGAACTCGCCCGAATCCGTACCTGGACTTCACCTGGGCCGGGGGCGGGCGGGTCGGCCAGGTCAACCAACTCCAGCCGATCCAGCCCGGCCGGACTATGCAGCCGTATTGCTTTCATTAAACGCCTGCTTCGACAAGGCACGCCGAACGTAGGGGGCGGACGGTAGATAAAAGAATTTGCACGCCACGTATTTTAAGCTTTCATGACTGCCGGTCAAAGCTGCTTCCCGAGATGCGAGCCATCTGTGTCGCAGATCGCACGACGACATCGGGCTGCCATCGCTGAGGCCGATATAGTGCATCTCGGGATGCGCTTTTGTGAACTGCCGTAGATGCTTTATCTTCGCTGCTCGTACGGCGCTGCTGGATTTATTTTGAGGGAGTGATCGCGTTGGAATCTCCAATTAGCGTGACAGAAAGCAATTTCCTTGGCGTACAGCCTGTCGAGAAACGCCATCGCCTCGACGAAGCGGCGCTCGGGCGTTGGATGCAGGCGAACGTGGACGGATTCGATGGTCCGCTCACGGTGCTGCAATTCAGGGGCGGTCAATCAAACCCCACCTATCGATTGGAAACTCCCGGAAGGAAATACGTTTTGCGCCGCAAGCCGTTCGGCGTGTTGCTGCCGACTGCCCATGCAGTCGATCGCGAATATCGACTGATCACCGCACTGGAGACCGTACGGTTTCCCGTTCCGCATGCCTACGCGATATGCCAGGATCCGACCGTCATCGGCGCGATGTTCTATCTGATGGAAGCGGTGGAGGGAACAATCCATTGGAACGCGGCTCTTCCGGGCCTGACCTCGGATACTCGTCGCAAGGTCTACGAGGCAATGATCTCGACTCTCGCAAATCTTCACCTCATCGACTACGCGGCCATAGGTCTTGGCGATTATGGCCGTCACGGAAACTATTTTACCCGGCAAATCGATCGTTGGACGAAACAATACCGAGCATCCGAGACACGGCGAATCGATGAAGCGGAACGTTTAATGGAGTGGTTGCCGAAAACCATTCCCGAACAGACTCGGACCTCGATCGTCCACGGGGACTACCGGATCGACAACCTGGTGGTTGCGGGAACGGGCGATCGAATAGCCGCCGTGTTGGACTGGGAACTGTCCACCTTGGGTGATCCGCTGGCAGATTTGAGTTATCTGTTGATGCATTGGGAATTGCCGGCAAGCGAACGCGGTGCGCTTGGTGGATTGGATTTGCAAACCCTCGGGATCCCGACGCGCGACGACGCGTTGCTGCTTTACTGTGCATGCACGGGGCGTTCCGGCGTACCGAAGCTCGAATGGTATTTTGCCTACAATGTGTTTCGCTTGGCCTGCATTTTTCAGGGAATTGCCGGGCGCGTGCGAGACGGAACCGCGGCGAATGCCAATGCCGCCGGCGCGGAATCCCGTACCCCGCGATTGGCGAAAATCGCCTGGGATTTCGCGCTGTGCGCCGGCGCCTGAGAAAATAGACTCTTTCGCCGCACGACAGCCCGTCATTACCCGAGAGGACGCGACTCACAGGTGGATGGGGGATAACAATCGCCAGCGGTGCAATGGGCGTGACCTAATGTTCGGATGAGTGGGGCCGCTTCACCTTATTGTTTCTGGTGCGGGGAGACCCCAAGATGTAGGCCCGCGTCGACGATCAACGTTTCGCCGGTGATATGCCGGGAAGAGGGCGAAGCGAAAAAGACCGCCGATACCGCAATGTCTGCGGCGGTCGAGGCGACTTTCAGCGGCGTCATTGCTACGACGTTTTCGCGAAGTTGATCGAGCGAAGCTTTTTGAAGGCTCCGGCCGTACCATGGGGTATCGATAAATCCCGGGCATATCGCATTGACACGGATCTTCGGTGCCAACGCGCGCGCAAGCGATACGGTCATGGTGTTAAGTGCCCCCTTTGAGGCGGCGTACGGCACTGAACTACCGACGCCGTTGACGCCGGCCAGCGAACTCGTGTTTACGACGGCGCCAGGCATATCCCCCGCCTCCAATAGGCTACGCGCCGCACGAATCATTTGAAAGGCTCCGACGACATTGACGTGGTAGAGTCGCAGGAAATCCTCCGTCGACACCGCGTCCATGTCTGCATGATCCTGAGCGAACTTTGTGACTCCCGCATTATTGAACAGCGCATTGATACGGCCGTAGGGTTCCGCCGTTCGCGCGATAGAACGGCAAGCCGCGTCATCCGAGACATCCGCCTGCACTAAAATGGCATGCGCACCCTGGATGCGCACTAGGTCCGCCGTCTCTTCAGCCTCGGCGACGTTGCGTGAATAATTCAGCACGACGGTGCTCGCGCCTCGCTTCGCTACTTCGACCGCGATGGCGCGTCCCAAGCCGGTCGAGCCGCCGGTGACCACGATGACGTGGCCGTCGAAATCCCTACTCATTGAATTTCCCCATCATCGGTGTTTCCAATTACCCGTTGCGCTTCTGGGGCTTAGATTACTCAGCATAGTCTGGCGATTTGTGGATGATCGTCAAAGACGTTTGTGGGAATACATAGCATCTGCAAGCACGATGACCGACCGTCCCATACGCGCCTATGCATCGCTCCGACAGATACACGGCATCGTCAGACGCGCTTTGGATAATTGTGATTGATGCTCTATCTTCGCTGTCGCGCGGTCCCCACGCGAGAGTATTTTTGTTTGGGAGCGAACACTTTGGATTTTTCACTTTCGGCGAAGCAGGAACAATGGCTGAGGCGCGTTCGCGAATTTATGGATTCGCACATCTACCCTGCCGTGACTGCCATACGCGAGGAGTTTTCCGCCATGGGCGCTGATCGCTGGCATCCCTCGCAGAAGATCGAAGCGCTCAAGGCGAAGGCAAAAGGCGAAGGGCTGTGGAACTTGTTTCTGCCTCCCTCGAGCCAGCACGACTCGGCAGAATACTTCGGCGCGGGCCTGAGTAATCTTGAGTATGCCCTATGCGCTCAGGAGATGGGCAGGGTGCCCTGGGCCTCGGAAGTGTTCAATTGTTCAGCACCTGACACCGGTAACATGGAGGTGGTGCATCGGTATGGCAGCGCGGCGCAGAAAGCCAAGTGGCTGAAGCCGTTGTTAGCCGGCGAGATTCGGTCGGCCTTTCTGATGACGGAGCCCCAGGTCGCCTCTTCGGATGCGACGAATATCGAGACTTCGATTCGCCGGGAGGGCGATGAATACATCGTCAACGGCCGCAAATGGTGGTCCTCGGGCGTCGGCGACCCTCGATGTAAAGTCGCCATCGTGATGGGCAAAACCGATCCGACGGCAGCGCCCCATAGCCAGCAGTCGCAGATTCTGGTGCCTCTTGATGCCCCCGGGGTGCGAGTGCTACGTATGCTGCCGGTGTTCGGGTATGACGATGCGCCGCATGGTCATGGCGAAGTCCTGCTCGAGAATGTTCGCGTGCCGGCGGGAAACCTCTTGCTGGGCGAGGGTCGCGGCTTCGAGATCGCCCAGGGTCGCCTCGGTCCAGGTCGGATTCATCATTGCATGCGCACGCTGGGTGCCGCTGAATTGGCTCTGGAACTGATGGTCAGGCGACTGATGTCCCGCATCACTTTCGGCAAGGCCATCGCCGATCACTCGGTGTGGGAACAACGCGTGGCGGAAGCGCGGCGCGACATCGAAATGACGCGGTTGCTGTGTCTGAAGGCCGCCGATCGCATGGACAAGCTCGGCAACAAGAGCGCGCGCCTGGAGATTGCCATGATCAAGGTAGCGGGCCCGCGAGTGGCGCTACGCGTCATCGACGACGCCATACAGGCGCACGGCGGAGGCGGCGTATCGGAGGATTTCCCGCTTGCTGCGAGTTATGCCCATATCCGAACGTTGCGCATTGCAGACGGCCCTGACGAAGTTCACAACCGCAGCATCGCTCGCATGGAGTTCGCCCGCTACAAGTAGTGCCTCATCCGCTCGATGAGTAAGGATCTCAAGCCTATGCCCGAAGCCTACATTGTAGCCGCACTACGCACCGCGGGAGGGCGCCGCAAAGGGCGACTCGCCAACGTACATCCTGCCGACCTTGCTGCGTCCGTGCTCAATGCCTTGGTTAAGCGGTCCGATATCGATCCGGCCACGATCGAGGATGTCATCATGGGCTGCGTGGGGCAGGCGGGCGAACAGTCTCAAAACATTGCACGGAACGCGATTCTCGCCTCGATACTCCCAGAGAGCGTACCCGGTGTATCGGTGGACCGGCAATGCGGGTCCTCCCAACAGGCGCTGCACTTTGCCGTCCAGGCGGTGATGAGCGGCACCCAGGATGTCGTGATCGCGGCAGGCGTCGAGCACATGACCCGCGTGCCGATGATGACCCCCTCAATACTCGCCGAGCAAGCGGGTTTGGGAAGTTACTACAAGGCGCAGGGCATCAAGACGCGCTACCCCGACATTCAGTTCAGTCAATTCACCGGCGCCGAAATGGTGGCACGGAAGTACGGCTTGACGAGAGATGCGATGGACCGGTTCGCGCTCGAGAGTCACCGCAAGGCTGCGGCGGCGACCAAGGCCGGGGCATTCAACGACGAGATTGTGCCTATCCCAGTAGCGCCGCTGCAGGGCGACGAGGATCTTCACACGCTCGATGAGGGCATCCGCTTCGATGCAACTCTCGAGCGAATCGCGAGCGTAGAGCCGATCACGCCGGGTGGTTTGCTCACTGCGGCTACCGCGAGCCAACTCTGCGACGGTGCATCAGGCGTGCTGGTGATGAATGAAAAGGCGTTGAAGGCCTCGGGCGTCGAGCCGTTGGCGCGCATTCACCACATCAGCGTGATCGGCCATGATCCCGTCATTATGCTCGAAGGCCCCATTCCTGCCACGGCACGTGCATTGAATCGCTGTGGCATGAAGATCAACGACATTGATCTGTTCGAGGTGAATGAGGCGTTTGCTTCCATTCCCATGGCCTGGCTCCAGGCAACCGAGGCAGACCCGGTGCGCGTCAATCCGAACGGGGGCAGCATCGCGCTCGGCCATCCGCTCGGCGGCACAGGGACTAAGCTGATGGCGACGCTGGTCCACGCGCTCAAAGCGCGCGGCAAGCGCTTCGGCTTGCAGACCATGTGCGAAGGAGGCGGCCTCTCCAACGTCACGATTGTCGAGCGTCTTTGACGTAATATCCGCATTGCGAATGACACCCCGACTACCGGGGACAGGTGTACGATTCGCATTATGGGAGTCCGTGACGGCCGGGTGTGTCAGCCGGGGCTAGCGTCAATTCGAGCGGTAGTAATCGCTTTATGCACCTACGTGGTCTTGACATTAATCTGTTGATCGCGCTTGACGCCCTCATGAAGGAGCGCAGTATCACCAGAGCGGCAGATCAGCTGCGGCTCAGTCAGTCCGGCATGAGCACGGCGTTGCGTAGGTTGCGGGATTTTTTCCACGATCCGCTGCTTGTGCCGATTGGCCGGAATATGGTGCTTACACCCCTCGGGGAGTCTCTGGTCAATCCAGTGCATACCATCATTCTTCAGGCAAAATCCCTCATCGATCACTCGCCCGGATTCGATCCTAAGACGACAGAGCGCCAGATCACCATCATGGCATCCGACTATGTCGGTGTGGTTTTTCTTCCAGATCTTTTGAAGCGGCTGCAAGTCGCTGCACCCGGTATCTCGGTCGATCTCGTCTTGCAAGAAGACCATTTACACGGGCCCCTGGATCGCGGCGAAGTCGATATTCTCATCGTGCCGCGGCAGGCCTTGTCCCCCGATCATCCCTCGGCGCGTTTATTCGAAGACGAATACGTCTGCATCGTCTGGGACGAGAGTCGCGAATTCGAAGGTGAACTTACGTTCGAACACTACATGACTTCGCATCACGTCATCACTCGATTGGGCAAGGCAAGGACGCCGGCGTTTGATAGTTGGTTGTTCCAGAAATTTGACCGGCAAAGAATCGTCGATGTCGTGACGATGAATTTCACGCTGGTGCCTCATTACGTGGTGGGAACAAACCGAATTGCCACGGTTCATTCCCGAATGGCAAAAATATATGCAAAGCTCTTTCCGCTTCGCATAGTTCCGACACCATTTGAAATTCCTCGAATTGTTGAGTTTATTCAATGGCATAGGTATAGCGACAAACACCCGGCCACCGTGTGGTTGCGCACATTGATGGTGGAAGTAGGATGCAGTCTAGGTGAGCCGGACCGCAACTAGCGCCGAACCCATCTGAAGCAGCGATGCGGGCTATCTGAAGAAACGCCTTTGGCAATCCCTAACGCTCCGCTATCTTCCATCCATGCGTTCCGCAGTGACCCTTTGGATACCGTGCTTTGATAGCAAAGAGGCGACGGACGCTGGGGGTGGAGAGTGCCGACCGGCAGCAATCGATGATTCTCGACACTCGCTGCCTGGAGTTATGAGCGGACAACAGAGGTAGTGTTTTCATGAACGCCAGAACCGATTCGATTATTACAAAGGAACAAATGCTTGCCTGTCCCGGAGTGATGCCGGCGCCGCGCAATCAGTGGTACATCGCAGCGCTATCGAGCGAAGTCAGTCGCAAAGTGATGACCCGGCAGATCCTCGATGATCACATCGTTTTTTTTCGCACCGAAGATGGAACCGCAGTGGCACTTGCAGACCGCTGTCCGCATCGAGGAGTGCCTTTGTCGATGGGCACGGTTCAGGGGAATGGCATCCGCTGTGCGTATCACGGATTCGAATTCGGCAAGACGGGTGCTTGTACACACATCCCCTCGCAATCGACCATCGTTGAACAGCTCGCGGTGCGCTCCTATCCCCTGATCGAAGTGGCGCCGTATATCTGGATTTGGACGGGGCTGCCGCTCGAACGCGACGATTCGCTCCTGCCCGATATGCATGAATTGGGGCTCACTCGGCCGGGTTACAAAGTGACGCCGTTCTTTGTGGTCGAGATGGCATGCAACTTCGAACTTCTGCACGAGAATCTTCTCGACACCTCGCATATTACGTTTCTTCACGCCGGCATGATCGACGGTGGCACCATGGCCCAGGCTAATTTTCAGACGAGTTATAAGGGGGGGAGGGTCCACATCTCAAGGGAACTCATCGAGACACCAACGGCGGCCATGGCGCGTACTTTTCATCTGAAGGGAGGGCCGGGCAAGCCGGTCAAGCGGACCTTGATTACGGATGCCATACCTCCCCATCTCAGCGTAATCACCAATATCTTCACCTATCCCGACGAACCGGATGCACCGCCGCATATCTTGATTAACCCACAGGGTGTGACTCCCAGTGGCAAGAATTGCTGCTTGAATTTCATGGCGGTCTCCTCCTCGTACCCTGATGAACAACCAGCCGACGCCTTTCCGCATCTCCTGAAACTTTTCGAGCAAGACAAAGTGGTACTGGAGGCCGTTCAGAAGCGGTTCGATGAAGAGGGTTGGGACTTGCCGGAAATCAGCGTCCGCGCCGATGCCGCCGCGCTTAACTTTCGCAAGAAAATGGCGGCCTTGGTCGAAGAAGAACGCAGCCGTCTTGCTCCGAAGGCCGTGCAGAGCGCTTAGCGCTGACCGACTGAACATGTTCGAACCGTTTCCCGGAAATTACGTGTGGAATCTGGCCACAAACTTGGCGCTTTACGTCGGCGGCAATCATGGCGAAATCGACGCTGCTTGTCGCCCCCTTCGCGAAGCGGGAGCTCGTGGCGAGGACGCCGGCACCGCTGAGTTCTTTGAGAGCTGGATCAAGTTGGCCGATCGCGTTGCCGCGAATGCGGAAGCGGACCTGAAGAAAGGACGAGCCTTCAGTGCGGCGACGAAGTTGCGTCGCTCGTCAATCTACTATCAAACGGGCGAGCGCATGCAAGCGCGCGATTATCCACCTCGACGGGAAGCCTATGTGAGGGCGCTCAGCACGTTCCAACAATCGATCGAACTGAGTCGCATGCCGATCGAACGTACGGAAATCCCGTACGAAAGCTCGAGTTTCCCGGCGCTGTTCTGGAAAGCGGAGTCTCGCGACGGTCAGCCGGCGCCGGCGGTGGTGTGCTGCAACGGATTGGACAGCACCAAGGAACTGGTCATCTGGACGGGCATTGGCCGCTCCCTTACCGCGCGCGGCATATCTGTGCTGTGTGTTGATCAGCCGGGATCCGGCGAAGCGCTGCGCTTGAAGAACCTTCCGGGCGTCTACGATAGTGAGCGCTGGGCCTCGCGCGCGGTGGACTATCTCGAAACCCGAAGCGATGTAGACAAATCACGTATTGGCATGTTTGGGCTCTCGCTAGGCGGATACTTTGCACCGCGAGCCGCGGCGTTTGAAAAGCGTTTTGCGCTTTGTGCCGTTCTGGGTGCGAACCACAACTGGGGCGAATTGCAGAAGCGCCGTCGTCACCGCGAGGGCGAGAACCCAGTTCCCCACTACTGGGACCACGTGATGTGGGTATTCGGCAAGCCCGATATCGACACTTTCATGGCCTGGGCGCCCTCGATGTGCCTCGACGGCGTAGTCGACAAGATTACTGTCCCGTTTCTCGTCACGCATGGGTCGGGTGACCGTCAGATTCCCATCGAGTTCGCGCACCAAAGCTATGAACAGGCGGTCAACAGCCCCAAGCGCGAATTGCGCATCTTCACGCCCGACGATTACGCAATCGAGCATTGCGAAGCAGACAATGGCACCGTCGGCTGTGATTACATTGGCGACTGGATCGCCGAGACGTTTGGTTTGGCGGTTGCATGAAGAGTAGTACAGGCTTAGTGCGCTATCTTCGCTCGCCAGCAATGGTCGGCGAAGCGCACCTATAGCGAACGAAGAGGATATATATCTTGGCCATACTAGGAATTGAAAGTCTGGTCTACGGTGTCGACGACATCGAGACATGCACGCGTTTTTGGAAAGACTTCGGCCTTACTCCCGTTTCACGATCCCCTCGAGAGAGTGTGTTCGAGGTTGCCACCGGATCTCGCCTTGTGGTGCGTGGGCGGGGGGACTGCGGCGTCGCCGACTGGTTCGACGGCAACGGTGTGAAGTTGGTCATCTGGGGAGTGGATACACGCGAGAATTTGGAGGAGCTTGTTGCAAACGTTAGGCGCGACCGCGAAGTGCGCCGGGATCCGGATGGCACTGCGTACGCGGTGGCGAACGACGGCATTCCGTTTGGGTTGCGCGTCTGGAACAAGCGTTCCGTCGTATCCGCCCCCGACGAGGTGAATGCACCGGGAAACATCAAGCGGCTCAATCAACACCGCAAATGGCGCCTGCGCGCTCTCCCCAAAACGCTGAGCCACGTCGTCTTCTACTCCAAGGACTATGTGGCGTCTTACGAGTTCTACCGCGACCGCCTGGGCTTTCGCTTGAGCGACCATTCAGAGGGACTCGGCGCCTTCGGGCGTGCGGACGGCACGCACGAGCATCATAGTATTTTCTGGCTGAACGCCGACGCGCCGCCGTTCGGTCCGGGCAAGGCATCATTCATGCATGCCGCTTTCGGCGTCGAAGATATCGACGAGGTCATGTTGGGCGCGAACATCATGGCACAACGGGGTTGGCTGGGAGAGGGGGGGCACAAGCTGGGCGGTCTTTCGCGCCATCGCATCTCGTCGGCGATTTACTACTATGTGCATAATCCCAATGGTGGTGAAGCCGAGTATACCTGTGATACCGATTATATCGACGACAACTGGATTCCACGTGTCTGGAATTGGAAATTCGGCGCCGTACTTTGGGCACATGACAGGCTCGAGATGTTCGGGCCCCTCGAGGCGGGGTGGGAGGTGCGGCTCGATCCTGAAGGCCGCTCGCTCGATCCGTTTCGCATGACCGGCCGCGACGCCAGGAAATCAGACCTGCACATAGAAGACCTGACCTTGGAGAGTCAAAATCCTGTTTGAGTGAGTGGAGCTTGAACGAGATTCGCATCGGTCGAGAGCGGCGAGTGTGGGTCGGCTGTCGGACGTCCCCAGCATCATTGAATATCTAAGGATCGGCAGTATGTCGAAATCTTTCAGACGCATCGTCACCGGCCACAATGATAAGGGCGTGGCCATCATCGCAAGCGATACCAATCCGCTGGAACAGCGCCCGATGGGTCCGAATGGCCCTCGTTTCTTTGAAGTTTGGAATACGAACGGTGCACCGGCCACTATCGATCGCTTCAGTGTGAATCCTCCGGTCGCCGGACTCGTGCTGACCCCACCGGCGCGGGGCACCCGTATCCGAGTCAACGAATTTCCTCCCGAGTCTGCGCAAGACTCCTCGGCCGACGCGACGGAAGCCTTGAAACAATTCGAAAATATCGGCGGGGCGAACGCCTTTACCGGCGGTCATGGCAGTGATCGTCATGCCCTCATGCATCGCACGTCGACCATCGACTACGGCATCGTGCTTGAAGGGGAGATCACTTTGATCCTTGATGATGGAGAGACAGTGGCGAAAGCAGGCGATATCGTAATCCAACGCGGTACCAATCATGCATGGGCGAATCGCGGCACGACAAACTGTCGCGTCGCATTCATCCTGATAGACGGCCGGTTCGAGGACGGACTTTAGAAGTGCGAGATCTCCGGTGCACGGTCGGTTGATCGTATGACGCAGCTTCTGGTGACCAATCGGGCGGGGAAGGAAAGAACTGTCGATGCTGAAGGCGGCCAATCACTCATGCAGGCGCTGCGCGCCCTGGGGTTCGACGACATTTTGGCGATCTGTGGAGGTGTGTGTGCATGCGCAACTTGCCACGTCTACGTGGATCCCTCATACCTGGATCGTCTCCCACCCATGGGAGAAGACGAAGCAGCGTTACTCGAAGGTTCCGAGTACCGCACACCGCAGTCGCGCCTTTCCTGCCAGATTCCACTCGACGACATTCCACCCGGTCTGAAAATACACATCGCACCTGAGGACTGATGCAGAGCCATACACCATGTCTTTCGGGCGTTTGGCGGACTACGCAGGCCTCGCGTAAACCGAAGCCTCTCGGATAAGGGTACCAAGGACACAGATGTTATCAACGGACCTGTGGAACGGCGAATTTATCCCGTTGCCCGCAATTCTCGCGGAACACGCGACCGAGCGACCGGAAGCGATTGCGGTCATCGATGACGATCGGCCGTGCAACTACCGCGAATTCAATGCGCTGGTGGATCGCGTCGCCGCATCCCTGCAGCAGGACGGTGTGTTGCCGGGGCAATGCATTGCCATTTGCGCGAGGACGAGCCGCGAATACCTTGCAACCTTTTTGGGCGCATTGCGAGCGGGTGTCGCCGTGGCGCCTCTGGCCCCATCCTCGACGCCGGGTCAATTGCTTACGTTGCTGGAAGATTGTGCCGCAAGGATATTGTTTGTAGACCAGGACACCGCTTGTCCCGTCGATGACGGCGCGCTGCGCCCCAAGCTCGTGAACTTGGAAGGTGTCTTCGGTGGAGAACCCTTCGCTATCTGGTTGAGCAAACCCGGCAACCGGCCCGCTGCAATCAATATTGCCCCGGAGTCACCTTTCAATATCATCTATTCCTCCGGCACTACCGGTGCACCAAAGGGAATCGTTCAAAGTCACGCCATGCGCTTCGGGTTCGTGCGCATGCTGGCTGCCTATGATTATTCGCCTACGTCGGTCTCGCTCATATCGACGCCGCTGTATTCGAACACCACGCTTGCCAGCGTGTTGCCGACTTTGAGTCTGGGCGGAACACTCGTCCTGATGAAGAAATTCGACGCACAGCGCTTCGTGCAACTGGCGGCCAAACACCGGGTGACTCACGCAATGCTCGTTCCTGTGCAATACAACCGCATTATGACGCTGCCAGACTTCGATGAATACGACCTCTCGAGCTTCGTCATGAAGTTCTCGACATCGGCCCCTTTTTCCGCCGAACTGAAGGCGGCTGTGCTCGAGCGGTGGCCGGGCGGGTTGGTGGAGTTTTATGGGATGACCGAAGGCGGCGGAGTCTGCGTCTTGGAAGCACATCGATACCAGGACAAGCTGAGTTCGGTCGGGCGACCCGTAATCGGCCACGATATCCGCCTGATCGGCGAGGACGGAAAAGAGGTTCGACCCGGCGAGTCCGGCGAGGTCGTTGGGCATTCAAAAGCGATGATGACGGGCTATCACAATCAGCCCGGGAAGAGTGCGGATGCCGAGTGGTTCGACAGCACCGGCAAGCGATTCATCCGTACAGGAGACATTGGCAAATTCGACGCGGATGGCTTTCTGACGCTCGTCGATCGCAAAAAGGACATGATCATATCCGGGGGATTCAATATTTACCCGAGCGACATTGAATACGTCATCGTCCAGCATCCGGATGTGCTGGAGGCGGCTGTCGTCGGTATGCCGTCGAAGCGTTGGGGCGAGGCGCCAGTGGCCTTCGTAACGCCGAAGCCTGGGCGCCAACTCGATGCCGCTGCCCTCGCTGCCTTCGTGAATGGGAGGGTCGGCAAAGTCCAGCGGCCGGCGGCCTATGAGTTCCTCGATGCTCTCCCGAGATCCGGTATCGGCAAGGTATTGAAGCGCGAACTGCGTGACCGAAAAGTAAACCTGGGGTAAGCGCCGGCATATGTCAACGAATAATAAAACTGCGACCCGCGAAGATGCGGGCAACGTGCGCGTGCCTGAGGCTCTACCGCTCGACGAGTACCGTAACCAGGTCGGAATGCTGCAGGGAGTATCCGAATGGATCGTTATCGAGCAGAGCATGATCGACCAATTTGCCGATGTCACTCGCGATTGGCAATTCGTTCACATCGATCCCGTACGCGCCAAAGAAACGCCGTTCGGCGGAACGATTGCACATGGTTTGCTGACGTTGTCGCTGGTATCGGCGATGTCATTTACCGCGGTCCCTGCGATTGCGGGCGCGCAAATCGGCATCAACTATGGATTCAATTCGATCCGATTCGTCAGTCCCGTGCTTGCAGGCAGCCGCGTGCGGGGGAGTTTCACCCTCAAACAGTTCGTTGAGCGTCAGCCGCGTCAATGGCAGTCGACGCTCGACGTGCGCGTCGACATCGAAAATGTCTGGAAGCCTGCGCTGATCGCCGAATGGCTGATCTTGACGACGTTTTGAGAGCCAGTATCGATGCAACCACGGCGACGAGATCCCCCTTTGAATCGTTGCCGATGTCCTAGCAACAGAACGGAGAATGCGATGCTCAATGTCTACCTGATGATCGCGATTGCGGCTGTCGCGAACGTAGCTACCGTGTACTTCATGAAATTATCTGCCGGCCTGACAGTGCCGTGGCCCATCTTTGCGATGTTGATCGCCAATCTTCTAACCAACTGGTTCTTGGGCCGCGCATTCGCCGGCGGCGCTCCCGTCGGGGGCGCCGTGACCATGTTGGTCGTGGGCGTCATGGTGGGCTCGCTGATCGTGGGCCTTTCCTTCGGCGAGCGAATTGTACCCATCCAGGCAGTCGGCGCCGTCATCGCCATCATCGGCGTCATCATATGCAACCTCGCGCCGCACGCGACATAGGCGCAACGAGACATGCGATGTTCCTGGAGAAGTAGCTATGCTGATTAAGAGAGGCAACGGCCCCAATCCGCTCAAGGGCTGGCAGGTCGACAGGTCGGCGATCCGCACCATAGGACAGGACCTGCGGCGCCCGGAATGTATTCTGGCGGAACGCGACGGCACCCTGTGGGCGGCCGACGCTCGAGGCGGAGTTATGCGGATCAACCCCGATGGAACGCAGTCGCTCATCGCCCAATCGCCCGATTACCACTTCGATTTGCGGGTGAACAGCGAGCGGAGCCTCCTCTTCGGCACATTGCCGAACGGTCTCGCCTTTTCCAAGACCGGAGACATTCTCATTGCCAACTTCGGCACCGACCGCCTCGAACTCATGACGCGCGATGGCAAGACTCGGACGCTGTACGGCAGCCTGGATGGGAAGCCGCTCGGCAAGGTCAATTTCGTCATGCGTGATTCGAGAGACCGCATTTGGATAACGGTGTCGACCCGGGTAAATCCCTGGGACAAGGCACTGCGGTCGACCTTGGCGGACGGGTACATCCTGCTGTTGGACGATCGCGGCTTACGTGTCGCGGCCGAGGGTTTTGCCTTCACGAACGAAGTGAAGTTCGACGCCGACGAGGAGTGGCTGTACATCGCCGAGTCGGCGGCGAAACGCGTTACCCGGATGCGCGTCACGGCCAAAGGCGAACTCACGGATCGCGAAATATATGGGCCGGCCAATCTGGGCGATGGATTCATCGATGGGATCTCCTTCGACAGCTACGGCAATCTTTGGGGCACCATGATCATCGCCGATCGCCTGATTGCCATCACGCCCCAGGGAGATATCCTCGAACTTTTGGATGACGGCAATCACGAGGCCAACGCACGCGCCGAGGCGGAATATGCGACGGGCAATCCGATCAGCTTCGAAACCTTGAATGCTACAGGTGGGTCGATTGCGACATGGCTTGCATGCGTGACGTTCGGCGGCGCCGACCTCAAAACTGCCTATCTCGGCGGATTGAAGGCGAGCACCATTCCCTACTTTGAATCACCTATCGCGGGGCTGCCGCTCGCTCACTGGTAGGCAGCGTCGATGCTCTAGCGATCTTGTTCCATCCTCGTCTGCCGTGCAGATACGAGGCATCTGTATTGTCGTCTTTGCCGATAGGTCGAGCTCCCTATAATGGCGGACAAGGAAACCGCGCGGGCGAACCTCGCGGTAGCAGAAATGAACGGGGGAGTAGAGTGGTTGCCACTGAACGGAGAACAGAATGATTGCCATGGCACGCTACGGGTTCGTCCTGCTTGCCACGTGGCTTATCGGCGCTACTTGTGCATGGTCGAGCGAGGACGGCGCCGATTCGCCCTCCGAGCTTCAGGAAGTCGTGGTGACGGCGCAGCGAAGTGTGTCAGGATTACAGACCACCCCTTTAGCGGTGACAGCCCTTTCCGGTCCCGCGCTGAAAGCGCTAAACGTCACGGACCTTGATAGCCTCGCGTTAGCCGTACCCGGCGTTAGCTTTGGTGATGAACTCGGCGAAGCGCACATCGCAATTCGGGGCATCGGCTCCGACGCAGTCAACCCGGGCGCGGACCCGCGCGTTGCCTACTATCAGGACGGAATATATATTGGTCGCCCGACCGCCCAACTTGGGGGCATGTTCGACCTGGAGCGGGTGGAGGTCCTGAAAGGTCCCCAGGGCACCTTGTATGGACGCAATGCGACCGGCGGCGCGATCAGCGTCATCAGCCGAGGGCCCTCAGCGCAGGCGAGCGGCTACGCTGACGTGAGTTACGGAAATTACAACACCGTCGATTTTGACGGCGCCATCGGCGGTCCTATTGCGGATAACGTCGCGGGTCGAATTGCAATGCAGACGAAATTCCACGACGGTTACGGAACGAATGTCACCACGGGCAGCGACATCGACAATCAAACCGAGGGAAGCGTACGGGCGAGCCTCCGCTGGAACCCGTCGGCGTCGCTCAGTTTCCTGACGATCGCCGAGTACCACAAACAGAATGATCGAGGCGGCGGCCTACATTTCTTCGGTTCGGACAATCCGGTAATCCCCATTGCGGGTATCGTGTTGGGCGGGGTGGTGCCCTCCGACAGCCGCGATATTGCAAGTGCCAGAGATCCGTTCGCCCGGGTGCAGACCTACGGCATTACAGAAATCCTGACCGCCACGCTCGACTGGGCCACTTTGAAATCGTATACGTCCTTGCGTCACAGCGACGCGACTTTCGGCACGAACCCCACGGGCGCCAGTCTGCCGATTGCCTATGGAACGTCCATCGAAAATGCTCACCAAGTCAGCGAAGAACTGCAGTTGTCGGGCGACCACGGACGTCTGCATTGGCTTGGAGGTGCCTTGTTCTTCTACGAGTATGTCCACGATTCGATAGCGTTTCCATTCAATTTGCTGCTATTCGGCGGACCGAATCAAATTCAGCAAGGCTATTTGGTCTCGGGTCAACAGAGCGATAAGTCGGCGGCACCGTACGTTCGACTGACTTACGATATTACCGATAAAGCGTCGCTCATTCTCGGCGCGCGTTATTCTTTTGAGAAAAAAATAATCGATCAAACCTCGCAGTTTGATTTGACTCGTCCCTATTCTCCGAGCAATCCGGTCATTCCGAGTCCGGGATTTCCCAACGTTGAATCCAAGAATTACCATCAAACGACGCCAACGGCGACGTTCGACTACAAACTGACGCCTGATGTTTTCCTGTTCGCCACCTACGCGGAAGGTTTCAAGAGCGGGGGCTTCAATCCGGGAATTCTTCAACCGCCCTATCAGCCGGAGACGATCAAAGAATATGAGTTTGGTCTCAAATCGAAAGAATTGAATGGAAAGATGAAGATCAACGTCGATGTTTTCTACTACGATTACAGCAATCTTCAAGTCACGATCATCCGAGGGACAAACGCCGACATCGAAAACGCTGCGACCGCCGCGTTGTACGGAACCGACATCGAACTGGAGGTTCTACCCGTATCGACTTTGAAGATCGACGGAAGCATCGAGCTTCTTCACTCGGAATACAGGAATTACTTCAGCGCCAATCCTGCCTTTCCCGGCGAATCGCCAATATCGCTTTCCGGAAACCAGCTCACGCAAGCGCCAAAATATTCCGGCAGGCTCGGTGCGGAATACTCCTGGAGTCTCGGCGCCGGCGGTCTATCACTTCGCGGCGACTATGCCTATCAGTCCCGCACCTATTTCACGCCGTTCAAAGAACTGGCGGTGTCGCAGGCGGGCCATTCACTCACGAACGCTTCTCTGAATTACACCGCCGCAGGCGGCGGCTGGCATACGGGTCTGTACGTCAACAATCTTTCGGATTCCAAGATCGTCGCCCAAGATTTCGTGGCTTCCGAACTGTTCGGTGGTCCGGTGGTAGGGGTGCTCACCCCGCCGCGGACCTATGGAGTCAGATTCGGCGTCGCCTTTTAGCGCCGCGGAAACCGCGCGCGGGGAATCACACCATTAACTTTCTCCAAAATGCCTGGTACATGGCCGCCTGGTCGTCGCAGATCGGGGCTGAAATCTTTGCGCGGCGGTTGCTGGATCAACCGGTAGTTCTCTTTCGCAATGAAGACAGAGAGGTTCTTGCTTTCGAGGACAAATGTCCTCATCGTTTCGCGCCGCTACGCTTCGGAAAGCGGACGCAGGACGGCATCGAGTGCGCCTACCATGGCCTACGCTTCGATCGGAGAGGAGTGTGCGTCGGCAACCCGGGCGGGACGACACCGCCGAGCACACGCGTGCGGACCTACCCTGTCGTGCAACGACATCAGATGATTTGGATTTGGATGGGCGATCCCCGCCGCGCAGACAGCGCCGCCATACCTGACTTCTCCGTCATTCCGGAAGTACCGACGGGAGCCTGCAATCTGGGAAATTATCTGCATGTCAGAGCCAATTATCTGCTCGAAATCGACAACCTAATGGATTTGTCCCATGTCAATTTTCTTCACAATGGGACGTTGGGCAACGACTCGATGCGCGGCCACCGTGTTCGGGCGACCGCGCGGCCCGGACTGGTGCGCGCCGACCTGTTCATGCCGAATTCGATCGCTCAGTTCGGCCCGTTCGCGGGCCGGCGATGCGATCAGTGGAACAATATGCTCTGGATGGCGCCGACCAGCATGCTCTTGGAAGTCGGAGCCGCGGCTCCAGGAGGTCCTGTGAGCCAGAGGATCGAAGATCTGGCAGTCCACATCGTTACTCCGGAGACCTCTCGAACCACACATTATTTCTACGGAAGTTGTGGGGAATATTCCGAGGGCGAAGCTGGGATTGCCGAACAGATCCGAGAGGCTCAAACCCGCGCCTTTGTGCAAGAAGACAATCCCATGATCGAGGCCATAGATGAACAAATGCAGGGCGCTGACTTTTGGTCGTTACAACCGACTCTCCTGGGCAATGATGTGGGCAGCGTGCACGTCCGGCGTCAACTCGAGGCGCTGATCGCGCAAGAGCAGTCGGTTAGCCAAACCCGTCGCCGAGACTCCGATATTCATCTGTCGGGTGCAGAGCCTCCTGCTCGCTGAGCGCGGCACCATCAGCGTTCAGGTTCTTAACGAATTTGCAGCCGTCGCTTTGCGAAAGCTGCGGATGCCGCTCGGCGACGTAAGAGAAATCCTCGATACGTTGCGCGCGGTATGTGGGGTAGAGTCGGTCACTCTCGCGACTCACGACCGCGGCCTTGCTATCAAAGAGCGGTACGGATTTTCATTGTACGATTCAATGTTGGTCTCGTCGGCATTGATCGTGGGCTCTAAGGTGCTGTACTCGGAGGACCTCCAGCACGGACAGATCATCGACGGCCAACTGCGGGTGGCGAACCCATTTCTTAAGCGTTGACGTGGCGGCTGGCGTGTTCGCCATGCGTGGATCATGGGTTTGAATCCTCTTTGCGCACCATCACCGCCTCCAAGAACGTCTGAAGACGTCCAGAAAAGCCAGAAAAACACTGTAATTCAAGGCATTTGACGTCCATTTGCCCGCGGCGCTTCCTTGACAGCCGCCCGCAAATAGGGGTACTTATTGCGGGTACCTGGTCTTGGGAAAACCGAGATACCCCTAAAATGCCATCTCGGGTACAACACGGCTCACTCGTGCGAACTTAACGCTTAATCCTTCGTGGCGGAGATCGATCGTGTCGCACCTGCACATACTCGCACGTATCGCAGCATTGCCGGTGCTGTTGGCGTCCCTTGTGCTGACCGGATGCCACTCTTCATCAAAAAGTTCAGCTCCGACGCTTGCTTTCAGCAAGGTCCCCGCCGCAGATAAGGAGAGTCTCTACAAGACAGACCTATTCGAACGTGACTACAAGACAGACATAATCGAAGGTCGTGCCACAGGGGCTCGACCCGGGCAGCACATCGTGTTGTACGCAAAGACAGATGGACGATGGGGCGTGTGCCGGCAATCAGGTCAGCCGTTTACGAATATCGAAACTGACGGCTGGTGGAAAGCTTCAGTCCACCTGGGAATACAATATGCCGCTCTGCTGGTTGATCCAACCTATAATCCGCCGGAACAAACTGAATCGTTGCCGATCGTCGGCAATGGCGTGGTGGCGCTGGCAGTCGTTAACGGGGAAGGCGCAGCGCCGGTACTCCCGTCGCCCAAGACACTGAACTTTAGCGGTTACGAGTGGACGACGAGCACCGGACCAATCTTACGCGCCGGGTCAAGAAACTTTTTCGATCCTGCGAACGTTTGGACGGACCAAAAAGGTGCACTGCATCTTCGCATCTCGGGAAGCCCGGGAAAGTGGACCGCGGCGGAGCTGAAGCTCACGCGCAACCTGGGATACGGAACATACCAGTTCCAGGTGCGCGATGTCTCTCATCTCGAACCCTCTGCTCTTCTAACGCTAATCACCTGGGACGGCATTGGCACAGAGAGCAACCGGCGCGAGTTGGACGTTGAGCTTGGTCGTTGGGGATACCTTGATAATCACAACGTACATTATGTTGTCCAGCCTTACTACATTTCCGCTAACTTTGTTGACTTTCTGGCGCCGCCGGGTGCCTACACACACTCCTTCCGGTGGGAACCAGGACAAGTAACGTTTTCGACCGTAGCCGGATCGGGCAATACAGACGGCGGCCGTGTCATTAACCAGCATGTGTTTACCTCCGGTGTGCCTTCACCGGAGGGAGAATCGGTGCGCATCGCTTTGTACGTATTTCATCAAGGCCCAACACCCCTGAAAAACGAAAATGAGGTCATAATCGACAAGTTCGAGTACCTTCCGTGATTTGCTTGTTGAAGCCAATTCGATGGATTCTTATTGGGATCGTGCTAGCGGGCCCTGCCACCGATGCACGTGCACTCGATCCCAATCGTCTGCCTTCGCAGTACGTCCGCGAACAATGGACGACCGAAACCAGATTTCCCGGCGGCACTGTCAACGGCATCGCGCAAACCGCAGATGGATACCTCTGGATTGGAACCGATAGAGGCCTGATACGTTTCGACGGCTTTAATTTCAGGCCCGTCTCATTCAGTTCCACCACCGCTTCGGGCGTTCCGATATTGCAACTGCTTACGGATGCTGGCGGAAAACTGTGGGTGCGTCCACAGGGCGCCGATCTCGTACGCCAAAAAGATGGCAAGTTTGAGAGCGTCAGATTCGGTCCAGACGCAATCACCGCTCTGTCGAAAGATAACCACGATGGACTGCTGGTTTCGGACCTCGGGCAGGGCACATTGCGTTTCATGGAAGACCACGTTCAGAAATTGGGACCCGCTTCACCGCCAGTAATCTCTCTGGCGGAGACAGCCGACGGCAAGATTTGGATGGGCACACTCGGCGATGGCCTTTTTTTTCTTAGGGCCGGGCGAGCTACCCAGGTGAACGCAGGATTGCCCGACCGAAAGATCAATTGTCTGCTGGCGATCGGTAGTGACGAGTTGTGGGTCGGTACCGACACGGGCTTGTATCGCGGAAACGGCGCGGGATTTCATCGTCTCGAATTGCCGTCGTTCCTCGGTGATGTCCAGGTTTTGAGCATCCTGCGCGATCGTGACTCGAATATCTGGGTGGGTACGACGCGCGGCCTACTGCGCATCAACGCGAAAGGCATTTCGTTCTCCGAAGAGAATGAGCTTCGCGGAGACGGCGGGATTAACGTTCTGTTCGAGGACCGCGAAGGGAATCTCTGGATCGGAGGTGCGCGAGGGTTGGGCCGCATTCGGGACAGTGCGTTCGTAACTTATTCATCTGTTAGCGATCGTCGTTTCGAACACAATGGCCCTGTATATGTCGACCCGGAGGGCCGCACCTGGTTGGCTCCCGCTCAAGGTGGGCTGTATGTTCTCGAGAATGGCCGCGTTCAACCTGTTACATCCGCGATACCAGCAAATGAGGTCGTCTATTCCATCAGTGGACGGGCAGATGAGGTGTGGGTCGGACGTCAACGCGGGGGACTCACCCGTCTACAATTTCGCAACGGGGCGATGGGGAGCCAGAGCTATACAGAGGCAAATGGACTGGCCCAAAACAGTGCCTATGCTGTCTATGAGAGCCGCGATGGCTCTGTGTGGGCCGGCACTCTAAACGGCGGCGTCAGCAAATTCAAAGATGGGCGCTTTACCACCTACACGACGACCAACGGCCTCGCCTCGAATACCATCTCTTCCATCCTTGAAACCCGCGATGGTGGAATGTGGTTTGCCACACCCAATGGGCTGAGTTCCTTTTCAAACGGCCAGTGGAGAACCTATACAACGGTAGAGGGTTTGCCTTCGCCAGGGGTGAACTGCCTTTTCGAGGATTCATCCGGAACTCTCTGGAGTGGAACGTCTGTCGGTCTTGCTTTTTTTGCCTCTAGCCATTTTAAAGTTCCTCATGAATCGCCCGACGTTTTGCGCGAACAAATAGTTGGAATGGCGGAGGACAAAAGCGGAAGGTTTTGGATCGCGACCTCAAATCATGTTTTACGCGTTCCGCGCGACAAACTCCTGAGCGGTGTTGTGAAGGCAGCCGATGTTCGCGAGTATGGCCAGGCCGACGGTCTCGAGAGCACTGAAGGAGTGAAGCGAAGCCGATCGGTGGTCTCGGATTCAGCAGGCAGGATCTGGTTTTCACTCACCAGCGGCTTGTCGGTGGTTAATCCATCCCAGATCGATGACAACTCAGTTCCCGCGCTGCCTCACATCGAGGCGATCACCGCCGATAATAACACCGCAAACCTTGCCGCCTCCGTTCGAATTCCTCCATCTCCCAGGCGAATCACGTTCGAGTACACGGGGCTGAGCCTCGCGGTGCCCGGGCGGATTCGCTTTCGATATTTTCTCGAAGGTTTCGACAGTAGCTGGAGCCAGCCGGTCGCAGCGCGAGAAGCCGTTTACACGAACCTTGGGGCCGGCTCCTATCGATTCCGGCTAGTCGCCAGCAACAGCGAGGGGCTGTGGAACGGGCCAGAAGCTGCGATCGGATTTGAAGTTGAGCCGACGCTCTCCGAAACCTGGTGGTTTCGATCGGCAATGGTGTTGTGCGTTGGGCTGGTAGCTCTAGCGGCATATCTCATGCGAATGCGCCAATTGACGCGGTTGCTGAATGCCCGCTTTGAGGAACGGTTCGCCGAGCGCGTGCGGGTGGCCCGGGAGTTGCACGACACATTGCTACAGAGCTTTCAAGGTCTACTGCTTCGCTTCCAAACGGCTTACGCGCTATTCGATACGCGTCCGGCCGACGCCAAGGAGGTCCTTGGGAGCTCGATTGACCAGACGGCGCAGGCCATCACCGAGGGACGGGAGGCCGTGCAGGGGTTGCGGGCCTCGACGGTTGAGAGCAATGACCTGGCCCAGGCCATCACGACTCTGGGAGAACAGCTCGCGGCCGAAGCAAGCAGTGCCACTTCGGTCGGATTGCATGTGGAGGTGGAAGGCACGCCGCGGAACCTGCACCCGATCGCGCGGGACGAGATCTACCGGATTGCGAGCGAGGCCCTGCGCAATGCATTCCGACATGCCGAGGCGCAACAGATCGAAGTGGAATTCCGCTATGATGAGCGACAGCTTCGATTGCGGGTCCGAGACGATGGCAAGGGCATCGACGCCTCGTTCCTGACGGCGGAGGGGCGTACGGGGCACTTCGGCCTTCATGGCATGCGTGAGCGCGCCAAGCTGATGGGCGGCAAGTTGAGCGTCTGGACTGCGGCGCAATCCGGTGCGGAGATCGAGCTCATCATTCCGGCGGCCCACGCTTACGCCGCATCTCCACGCCGTTCGTGGTTTGCTGAGAAGCTCTCCTGGAAAAGCGTGCGGAGCAAGTCATGAGCAGCGATCCTGGCCCGATTCGGATTCTATCGGTCGATGACCATCCCCTCATCCGCCAAGGTGTCGCGGGCCTCGTCGCAACTCAGGCGGATATGAATCTGATCGCGGAAGGCACGAATGGGCGCGAAGCCATCCAGCAGTTTCATCGGCATCGTCCGGATATTACGCTGATGGATTTACAGATGCCGGAGATGAACGGACTCGATGCGATTATCGCGATTCGCGGCGAGTTTCCCGAGGCTCGGATCATCGTTTTGACCACCTATGCCGGGGACGTGCAAGCGTTGCGGGCACTGAAAGCCGGTGCGCGGGCGTATCTACTCAAGGACAGTTTGCACAAGGAACTTCTCGCCAACATTCGAGCCGTGCACGCCGGTAAAAAATCCATGTCCCCCGAGGTCTCCTTCCAGCTCGCGGAACATGCCACCGACGATGCACTGACTCCGGCGGAGGTCCGGGTCTTGCGTCTCATTGCCGAAGGGAATGCCAATAAAGAAATCGCGGCGCAGCTTTCGACCAGCGAGGACACGGTGAAGGGCCAAGTCCGGAATATCCTCTCCAAATTGGGCGCCAAGGACCGAACCCACGCCGCCATGATCGGGCTCAAGCGCGGGATCATCGAGTTCTGACCGCTCGAAAGAGTCCTGGAAATCACCCTTTTGGGGGCTCCGCGTGGAGCGGTTAGCGCATAGCCTCATGGGATTGTGCGTCGACTATTCTCCACCTTTGCCCATGGCCCGCCCGGCGTCGGCCTCTTGCTCATGCGCCTGTCGGCCGGAATGGCGATGGTCGTTCAAGGGGTTTTGGCGCTGCTGGCCGGGCCGCCGCTGGGAGCAGCCCTGTTTCAGGCGCTCTCGGTCGGTCTGGGGCTACTCCTGCTGGCGGGACTATGGACGCCGGTGGCGGGAACGCTGGTGGCGGCCGAGGCGCTGTGGAATGTCTTCTCGTCCGGACATCCGTGGCGTTGGATCATGCTGGCAACCCTGGGCGCCGCCCTGGTACTGATCGGGCCGGGCGCGTGGTCCATCGATGCACGCCTCTTTGGGTGGAGGCGACTCGAAATTCGCGACCGAAAGAGTCAGGACTCGCCTCCCTGACGAGTCAGTTCTCCCACCCTTAAGTGGGTATTCCCTGGCCCCGACGAAGCTCATTCGCGGCTCACCAGAGGCCACCAGTCATCCGATATGGCCGGAACACCACTCGAATTGGGGCTGCGCGCCGGTGGCAACCGGTTCCACGATGCACACCAAGACGACAGGCGTTAACAACCAGCAGACAGGGCCTCGGCATGACAAGCGCAATTGCAAAGGGAATTCCTCTGTCTCCACTCGACACGGTCAACGGCCGCGAACGTTTCAGGGTCCACGTGTTGGGACGCTTTCGCTTACTCACGGAGGATACCTCCATCATTATCCCTCCACGCTTACGCAAACCGCAGGAGCTGCTGCAGGCTCTGATCGCGTTTGGCGGAACCGAAGTGAGCGCAGGCGTGCTGATCGATGCGCTGTGGCCGGATTCTGAGGGCGATGCCGCGTACCACGCACTCGAAAGCGCACTGTATAGACTGCGCCAGCTGCTCGGTGCACGCGACGCGGTACGCATGGAAGGCGGCAAGGTCAGCCTGAACCGGAATCAGTGGTGGGTCGACATGTGGGAGTTCGAGGAGGAGCTGCAGCGTCCTCATGATCCGGAGGCGAATGACATCGACAGGATAGGCCGTCTCCGACTCCTCTATCAAGGGCATTTTCTCCAGCACGAGACCGAAAAGCCCTGGGTCTTGAGGGCGCGCCAGGAGCTGCGTGATCGATTGCTGCGCGCCATCCGCGATGCGGCGCGTGAGTGCGAACGCGCGCGCCGTTGGGAGGATGCAGCGAACTTGTATCGATCCGGGATCGAGCTCGACTCACTCAACGAGGGTCTGTATCGGGGCTTGATGCTCTGCCACCAGGAGCTCGGAGATCACAGCGACGCGCTGCAGGCCTACAGGCGCTGCCGCGAGTTGCTGACGCGATTCCTCGGCATACCGCCGAACGCCAAGACGCAAGCCCTCTATCACAGCGTGCGCGAGCGGGCAGCCTGCGCCCCGGTCGGAAGCGCGCTGTGAGCGCGTGCACTTAGGCCGCGGTGACGCTGCCATGCGTCTGTTCAGGCGAGGAGGCAACCATGACGTTCGTTTCTCAGGATGTGAACGCGCGCTATTTGGCGGCCGTAGACTCAGAGGCGACTGGGTTCTGGTCGGCGACCGAGAACCCCCGTTGGGTTCGCACCTTGTTATTGACCAATAACTGTGAGCACTTCTGCGAATGGTGTCTGTGCGGCACGGCTCGAAGCTTCCAGGTCGAAGCCTGGCTTGCACGTCCCAGACTCACGCTGCTTGCAACACTTCGCCTGGTCATCCGTGTGCCGATGTCGTCGCTCTCGCGGTGAGCGAGCCGTGAATCGCGACAGTCCTACACGCAGCAAGCCATTGGCCGTTTCATTCAACGCGCAATTGACAGCCTAAGTAATGGACTTGATTCCGGCCGGTAATGCCGACCAGGAATTGGAGAGTCCGTGATCCGCGAGAATCATAGTGCCGTTGACGCCCCACGACTGATCGGTGCATAGCCAGAATGCGATGTTGGCTATGTTCACCGGATCTAGAATAAATTCGCCACTGGGGTCAGGCGACGGATACAGCGCTCCCACACTGGCCCGCGTCTGCTCCATCAGGACGGACTGTGGCGTGTGAACCGCCGCCGTCATATCCGTGCGCACGGCGCCCGGACCAATGGCCGTCACTCGAATTCCCATGCCTTTTAGTTCCTGCGGCAGTGCGTGAGTGATCGCCAGAATGGCGGCTTTGGTCGCGCCGTAACAGGCATGACCGCCGGCGCCCCTGACTGCGGCGGCGGACGATATGTTGACGATGCAGCCGCTCACTTGTCTCTTCATAGCGGGCAATACCGCGAGGATCATGTTGTATGTGCCATGAATATTGACGTCGACCATGGTCTTAAATGCGGATTCCTCTGCCTCACACTGGGCGTCTAGAGTGTAGACACCGGCGTTATTGATAAGAATATCGATGCGGCCAAACTGATCGACGACTTCCTCTGCGATCGATTTGGTGTCAGCGCGATGGCGCACGTCGCAACGATAACCAGCAACTCGTTGCGCGGCAGTAGAGAAAGTCTTTATTGCCTGAACTGCCTGGTCAATTTCCTCTGCGGATCGTTCGGAAACCAGCGCGACATCGGCAGCATCTTCCGCTAGCCGGCGTGCAATCGCAAAACCGATGCCGGTGGTGCCGCCGGTGATCATGGCGACTTTCCCTTGCAGAACTCCCATGCTATGACTGCCCAAAGTCGGGGGCAATCGCTGTCTCCGCTGTCACGCGAGCGAACTTCCAACCGTCCGGTGTGCGTCGATATTCCTCGAAATACATTCCGCACATCCAGTGGGTCTCTCGACGCCCCTTCAAGATCAACGACAGAAGGAAATGCCAAGTGCCCGAGGCGGTATCCCCATGGATGTCGATCCGTGGATTGACGGCAAAATGTAAGGCGGTTTCAATCCCCAAGGCCTCGGGGAAGATCTTAAGTTCCGCTGCAATATTTGCGGGACCGGTACAGGTCCGCCCGGCGCCGGTCCACTGTGCATCTTGGGTAAAAAGCGCGCCAAACCGTTCACCGCGATCGTCTGGACCTTTCCAGATATCAGCAAAGAAACAATAGTCAGCCTTGAGTTTCTTGATAGAGGCCAAATCCTCCAGCCACTGTACGTTCTCTTCAACGTTGCTCATTCTGCCTTCTCCTGCTCCGGCATGAAAGCCGCCATCGTGACATTGGCCGCGATTCTGAACTGCACACCGTCGTGTTCATATCTCTCATCGTATCGTCCGCCGGCAAATCCCAAGCGATTGGAATCGAGCGATTGCACCGCACAAATCATTGGCCACTCTGCTGTCACGCGCGACCCGCTTACAATGATGCGCGGCGTCCCTACCAAATGAAGCCCGATGCGTAACCCATATTCCGCCGGCAATCTGGCCAGCTTCTCGGCGATGGCGCGCTGCCCACTCAAACCGCCTTCTCCGTCGCCGTCGTCCCATGAGCCAGTCGAGCCATAGAGTGCGGCGAATTGTTCGAAGCGGCCCTCTCCGCCCTTCCAGATGTCGCTGAACAGCGCAGCGTCGTAGCGGAGGCGCTCGGCCGTTGCCACGGCGATAAGCCGATCGACGCGGAGAGTGATGTCGTTCATGTTTGCCTTTTTTGCGCACCGGGATGGATTTATGGGGTCACGCGAACCAGCAACTTGCCCTTGTTGCGCCCGTTAAGCACGCCGATAAGCGCCCCGGGAGCCGCATCGAGAGCGTCGACGATGTCTTCACGGAATCGCACGCGACCGTCGGCGACCCAAGCCGAGACGTCACGTCTGAACTCGGCTTCCAACGCTGTGTGATCAAACACGAAGATCCCTTCGATTCTCATGCGAAACAACAAAATGCGCTCAAGCACCTCCATTGTTCGGTCTCCCCCCGCGTCCCTCTCTATCCCTGAGTATTTGCCGGCCAGGCCGCAAACAGGTACGCGCGCGAACTCCTTGAGCAGCGGAAAGACGGCCCACCAGACCGCCCCGCCGGCGTTCTCAAAGTACACATCTATTCCGCCAGGACAGGCGCTTGCCAAGGCGCCCGGCAAATTAGGCGCAAGACGATCGACCGCGGCGTCGAAATGAAGTTCCTCTACGAGAATGCGGCATTTTTCAGCACCGCTGGCAATACCTACTGCCCTGGCGCCGGCGATGCGCGCCATTTGGCCGACCACTGAACCTACCGGCCCGAGCGCTGCCGAGACGACGACGGTGTCGCCGGGTTTTACCTGCGCGATCCGCTTCATACCCACGTACGCCGTAAATCCGGGAATGCCGAGAACTCCGAGCCATGCCGTAAGCGGAAGTCGGCCTGTGTCGATCTTGAGCAGCGTAGCGCCGTCATCGACCGCAAAACTTTGCCAGCCGGAGTAGGCTACCACCACATCACCTTCGGCAAATTGATCATTGCGGGATGCGACAACCTCCGAAATGGTAGGTCCGTACATGGTGGCGCCGACCTGAACGCCTCCTAAGTACTGGTTGGCGAGACTTGAGAGCCGGTCGCGCCCACGTTTGGGACTGTGAGGCGCAGCGCCCTTCATTCCGAGAAGCATGTAGGGCTCGATCGAAAGCCACCGTGTCCTCAGAAGAACTTCGCCAGGCGCTGGTTCGGGAATGGCGTCTTCGACCAAGCCAAAGTTGTCGAGCGTTGGAAGGCCCGGTGGTCGGGATCGCAGAACCACCCGTAGATTTTTGGCTTCACTCACCGCGGCGCCCATATTCGCTGGATTTCAAGCCCTACCTCTTCCCTTAAGCAATACCGTATAGAGGGGATCTATTGGATGCTTGAGCCCACGGTGCTTTACCTTCCTATACATAGGCGTGTCCCAACACGATGATGCCGGCGTCAGCCGATTCCAATCGATAACGAGGGTGCGATGGGCGATACGCCATTCGCTGCCGCGTTTCTCGAAGCGATCGAGGTAGCGGCCGCCAACCTCTAGTTCCTGGCGGCCACCTTCGGGAAGATCGCTGCGCGGCATCTCGTGCGCGCCATTTGGCATGTTGTAGAAGGAACGTATGTAGGTTTCCGTTCGCGCAACGATCGTGCTATCAAAGTCGATGATGATCGTGCCCATAACGTGCGTCGTATCCTGATCGCGTTCCCACTGAGGTATAAACTCAAGGAACTCCTTGATCGATCCGACATATATGCCGTGATCTTCCAAGGCGTCTTCCCAGTAGCATTTCGCGAGTGTCTCTATATCGATTCTGTCGACCCCGCGGCTATAGCGCATTAGCACGTCCGTGATCTCCTGCCGGTCAATTACCCGTTGTATCATCGCAGCCTTGGTGGGTTCGTCCGCATCGGCGTAGTTCATCGCTTTCCTCCTCGTGTTCGGTGGCGGCAACCCCCGGGCTGCCTTAATAATCAATCTAGAGCATTTGGAATGCGTATCGTCAGCCCGCCATCGACAACGATGCTCTGACCGGTCACATAAGACGCGAGATCAGACGCCAAATAAAGCGCGGCACCCGCGAGATCTTCGGGTTGTCCGTAGCGCCGGATCACGGATGTGCGAGCAATGAAGCGCTTGCCTTCCTCCGTTTCGGCATTTGGAAATACTCCGCGCGTGAGTCCGGTGACGGTGTTTCCCGGGAGGATGCAGTTAGCGGTAATGCCCTCGGCCCCCAGTTCAACCGCGACGGATCTCGTGAGCCCCACCAAACCTGCTTTCGAAGCGCAGTAAGCGGAAAGGAAAGTAATGCCCATCTGACCGCACACTGAGGACGTGTTGATGATGCGTCCATGTCGGCTTTGGCGCAGCAACGGGAGAGCGGCGCGAATTAGCCTAAAAGCCGCCTGCAGGTTAAGACTCATGACTTTGTCCCATGTTTGATCAGAAGTCTCAGTCAGGCTCTTAAATTCCCCCGGCGTCCCGGCATTGTTGACCAAAATGTCCAGACCACCGAGTTTGGTTCTTGCCTCATCGACAAGCCGCCCGGCTGCCTCAGGCGCAGAAATGTCGTGGATGAAAGAATGGACCCGGGGATTACTCCGGAAGGCGGAGCCAAGCCGGTCTGAGTTGATATCCACGGCAACAACTTCGGCGCCCTCCGCGGTAAACAGCTCAGTTATCGCGCGGCCTATTCCATCCGCGGCGCCGGTCACGAGCGCGCGCCGGTCGGCAAGCATTGAGATTGGCATGGACTCTTATTCCCCCAAAACTCGCTGGAGCTCCTTGCGCTCAAGCTAGAATAGTTTCAAACTTTCTTCACAAATTAACAAATGTGTAAATTCCTTACAAGGAGGTCCTGCAAATCGCGGCCACAATCCTCCGGGCGAGATGTCTAGCGAGTAGGGAACCCTGACATGTCGGCATCTCGCACTTCGGCGCAGTCGTCGCGTGGGTGTCGGCGAAGGTACAAACCGGCAGCGGCTAGAACTTGAAGTCAATTGCCGCACCGACGAGACGAGGAGCCGCTGGGACGGCCGTATTACCCGTTTGGTCTCCTTGTTCAGCTACGTAGGCATAGTAGTGTTTGTTCGTGAGATTCGATGCCCAAGCGCGGAGTGCCCAACGATTGTCGGCCGTCGCGAGCGTAGCGGTAAAATTCAAAATGGAAAATGACGGCTGTCGAGTGCGGTTGTCTGGATCCCAATAGAAGCCACTGTTGTAAGAAAGACTGGGCGCAAGCCGGAGTTTGAACTTGTCTCCGATCGGCATGGACCAATTTACGCCGAGGCTCGCGGTAACTCTGGGTGCGCGCGACATCCTGTTACCGCTGGCATTGCCAGGGCAGTACCCGACGTTGCCGCCATTTGCCGGGTCTGTATTTCCCGTTGCTGGGGCGCTGCATCCCGGCACGGCGCCGTTAACGAGCTGATTCGTTCCCGTGGTGAAGGGTGCATCCTGAAAGTTCGTGTATTTGGCATCGAGAAAAGTGCTTGACGCTCGGACCTGTAAACCAGGCGCCACGGCGGCTTCCAATTCCGCCTCTATCCCGCGCGAGCGTGCGCCCTGAGCGTTCACGACCTCGTTGGTCGCCGCCACGATGCGCTGTACTTGAGGATCGGTAATATCACTTTGAAAGATCGCCGCGTTCAATCGCAGTTTGCGATCGAGAATTTCGGATTTGATTCCAAGTTCGTAGGCTTCAACCACCTCGGGAAGCGCGGGCTCGGGATTGATTGGGAGGGTGGTGATGACTCCGGACTTGAATCCGCGGCTTACTGATGCGTAAAGCAGGACATCTTCTTGGACGCTATAGTCCAGCGCAGCGCGATAGGTGAACTTATTGAACGTCCTGTATACGTCTGTGGTTGCGCCCGTAACGATGAGGGGACCGGCGGAAAGAGGGGAACTACCCGGGCCGGTGATATCGGTGCGCCCAGAGCCCGAGACGTCGTCGCTCGTGTAACGCCCGCCGAGAGTGAGCTTTAGTTTGGGAACGATTTCGTATGTTCCCTGAACATATCCCGAGTAAGAATCAGTCTTTTGCGCGCCGTAGAGTATCGCATCGATGCCGCCGAACTCCAACCCGCTGAACGCAGCCCCATCGTAAGCCGATTCGAGATGGAGGTAGTACAACCCCGCTATCCAATTGAAACGCGATCCTGGCGCAGACAGGAGTTGCAGTTCCTGTGAGACCTGCTTTTCCTTATCGGGGAGAGTGGCGTTGAAAAAGTTAATAGGCGTGTAGTCATAGTCGTTGAAAACAAAGATTCGGCTGTTTCGGTAACCGGTAAGACTGACCAAGCTCAACTCTCCGAGCTTCTGGTCCAAGCGCAAAGACGCGTCAAATGACTTCGCGCGCGTCTCCGGGTTCTCGTTGCCGCGAGTATCAAAAAAACTGAGCGGCGTATACATCATCGGGGGAAATCCAGGAGGATTACCGGTAGTCGTACCAATTGCGGGGCCGCCGGCAGGAGTAAAATTGCTTTGCGCATGAATATATCCCGCCGAGAACGTGAGATTCATCGTATCGGTGGGGGAACTTACGAATTTCGCGCGCAGGCGATACTTATCCCCGCGCCCCACGTCCTGTCGAGTCGTGACATTGCGCCCCCATGCATCGCCTTGCGCTTCACCAAAAGCGGAAAGACTGATCGCCGACGATGATCCCAGCGGGACTGACGCGTATATCTTGCCTGTTGTGGTGTTGTAGTTACCGTACCCGACGCTGCCTTCTATTGTCGGATCCCGTTCCGGCGTCCGCGTGATCAAATTAATGAGGCCTCCGGTCGAATTGCGCCCGAATAGGGTGCCCTGCGGGCCCTTCAACACTTCGATCTGTTCAACGTCCTCCAGGGGAAGGAAGTCAGCAAAGACCCGCGCGACATAGAACCCGTCCACATAAGTGGATACGCTCGCCTCATTGCCCGCGACTGCTATCGGATTACCGATGCCACGGATGAATGGAGTATACGTTCCAGTCCCATATTGGATGTTGACCGCAGGCACCACCTGCGAGAGATCAAGGGCACTCGTAATGTGCGCATCGGTCAGCGTAGTGGCATCGATCGTGTCGACCGAGATGGGAACGTCTTGGGCTCGTTCGGTGCGCCGCTGAGCTGTCACCACTATCTCTTCGATCTGGGTGCTCGATGAGCTCGGTGTAGATTCCTGAGCAACGGAGTGGCCCCAAACCCCTGTAGCCAGCGCAACAAGCAGAGATCCGCGGATAAAATGCATCGTTTGACTCCCCAAAGATTGGCTCTAGCGGCCGTTTTCAGTCACATGTTTTGCGAACATCTTGCGGGACGCCCTACGTTCGACTTGTACAGCGGCAGCGCGCGACAGACTCGACGGGAATCTATCTGGTTATTAATATGCCTGTCAAGCAAATGCTGAAGCCACCGGCTGTTCAAGGGTGAGCTTCAGAAGAATAGGAGCATATTGGCGGGTGAGATGCTTCGTGAATGGAACAGGCTAAAATCGCCTGCAATATTGATTCTAAGAAGCAGCGACATCTTGGGATGCAGGTTCGTGTGTTTCCACAAGGCTCCAGCACAAGGTTCGCGCACCGCCTCTCAACTGAACCTGGAGTCCAATATACATAACACGCCTGTCAATTGATGCAGGAGGCTACTTGGGAGTTCAGAATTGGGTTTCCCAGCCATTATTTGAGGGTACGTAGCCCCGCAAAGCTGAAAAATCTCGACCGTACGAGACAGTCTGTCGGCGCGACGGCCGAATCCATGGGTCTGCGCTAGCGGCTGGCCGCAAGACAGTATCTGTTCCGTCCGCCGCGGGCCTGGTCGGCCGTCGAAGGGTATTTGACAGAGATGTTAATAGAAGGTAGCGTTTTAGCGAGGGCAGCCGGCTCGACACCCCGCGCTGATGGCCGACTTAAGGAGAATGCTCATGGCCGGTTTCGACGCTGCCGGGTTTCGCCGGGTACTTGGGAGCTTCACGACAGGCGTCACCGTCGTGACCACGCGCGGCATCGAGGGCCAGCCCGTCGGGATCACGGTCAACAGTTTCAATTCTGTGTCGCTGCAGCCGCCTTTGGTGCTGTGGAGCCTTGCAAAGACGGCGCATAGCCTGGCGGCTTTCGAGTCGTCGGTGCATTGGGCCGTCCACATCTTGTCGGCGGGCCAGGAAGTGCTCTCCAATCTGTTTGCCAAGAGCGGGGCCGAGAAGTTCGCGGAACTCGATCTGGAGACCGGTCATGACGGCATCCCGCTGCTGAAGGGCTGCACGGCACGCCTGCAGTGCAAGAACTCACTTCGGTACGATGGGGGCGATCACATCATCTTTGTCGGGGAAGTCTTGGAGTTCGAGCACGAACCGATCACGCCCTTGGTGTACCAACTCGGCAAGTATGCCGTAGCATCGCGCAAGTTCGATGGCGTCACCATAAACAGGCCGGAGGTTCATCGGCTCGATTTGGGATTCGATGAGGATTTCTTGGGCTACCTGTTGGCTCGCTCTCATTTTCAGTTTTTCAGCCGCATGCGGGAATTGATGCTGCGCTTGGGTCTGGACGACGTCCACCTGTACATCTTGTCCGGCCTGAGCGTCAAAGATACCCGCAGCGTCGAGGAACTCGACCGGATCATGCGTCCTGCGCGCCAGGAGGTGACGCCCACGGCGTTGGCGGAACTGGAGAAACGGGGGTTCATCAAAGTGGAGGGCCCCGAGGCCAATCCGACTTGTCGTCTGACTAGAACCGGTCATGCGGTGGCCTTGGACACCATTGCCGCTTGCAAGGGGATCGAGTCCACGGTCCTCGACAAACTCGGTTATTGGAACGCGAGTGCTTTGAAAAATCTGCTGAAACAGTTCATCTTGGAGACGGACATCGGGGTGCCGCATCCGTGGGAAACAGCGGCGAAGATTGAGGTTCCGAAGTCTTGAGACGTTTTGGCGCCGCACACCCCGACAATGCGGGGAGCCGGTGCAAATGGCTTGTCGCCCGAGGCTATTTTCGAGCTCTATTGGCTAGTTAAAGGGTTCTGTAGGCGCTCCCCCCAACAGGACCGAACCATAGCTCGCCGACGCTGCATCCCAGTTTCCACCGGGATGGGCGCTGATGGCGTACAGATCCCGAAACGCGTGTTGCACGACAGCTTCCTCACGAATGCCGCGGCCGCCCGACATACTCATCAATATGTCCAACGCTTTGCGGCACATCCTGGTCAGATAGGCCTGATCGCGTCGATTGCGTACCCTCAATTCGATGGGCAAATCCTTCTCGGCGCGGATGAGATCGGCGGTCTCCTGCAGGCCGCGCTCGTATAGCAATTCAGCAGCATCAATCAACGCGCCTGCCTCCGCCAGATACATTTGGGTGGTATGTTTCCTGGCATCGAACGGTACTTCCGGACTGTCCGGCTTGGGACGGAACTCCGAGACCATGTAGTCGAATGCGCCGCGCGCGATGCCCGTCACGGGCGCAATGATGGAAAATCCGAATAGTGGCCAGACGGACAGGCGATACAACGGGTTGGTATGGAGGGAGCCGCCAGGCGTCCTCCCCGCCATGACATCCAAGTTGCGCAGGACACGCTCGTTGGGAACGAAAACGTTTTCCGCGACGATGCTCTTGCTACCAGTACCACTCAGCCCCATGACATGCCAATCATCGAGCAGAGTGATCTCCGACGTCTTGAGCATGAATAGACGCAGCTCAGGCGTCGGGCGATCTCCCGGGCACATGGTGATCCCTCCGACGACGACCCAATCGCAGAAATCTATGCCGCTGCAAAACGACCACTTTCCGGATAGTGTGAAGCCACTCTCGGAGGGCGACACCTTGCCGCTGGGTATGTAACTGGATGCGCAAAGGGTGTGTTCCGAGGCCCAATACTCGTCCTGTACGCTCTTCGGATACAGCCCAACCAGGTGATCGTGTGAATTCAATACGCAGTACACCCACGCAACCGACGCATCCCCCGCCGCGATGGCGCGCCCGATGCGGAATATCGTGTCCATGCTTACGTCGGGGCCGCCGTAACGGGCAGGGCGGGCCAGCTGCAGCAATCCGAGCGCTCCAAGCTCGTCCATGACGTTTTGAGGCACGCGGCGTGCGCGTGCGATTTCAAGATTTCTTGAGCGCAATGTCGCGGCAAAACCTCGTGCGCGCCGCAGTAGCTCTTGCTCATCGGGCGGGGTGGACTTTGGAGTCCGCTGAGTTACATTTTGCATGGGAATTACGCCGAAATGCTCGATGGAGTGGTCAGACAAGCTAACAATTAATTGAATAGCCTGTCAATATCATTTTCTCATTAGCCAAGTTGATGGCTGCGATCCCCTAGACTTCTTTTGTTTTACTGCCATATTAATTTATACTTTGCAGGTTGGCACTTGCCGTCATCCTTGTATCTCCAGCTCGAGAAAACAACATGAGTTATCGAGTCCAACTGTTACCCAGCGGCAAGACGTTTCAAACGGCGCCGGAAAGCAGGATTCTGAACGCCGGACTTGCGGCAGGCATCAAGATGCCTTACGGCTGCCGAATTGGAACCTGCCGGTCTTGCCGGGGAAGGGTGATTTCGGGTCGGGTCGATCTGGGCGCAGCACATCCGGCTTATCTGCCGCAGCATCAACGCGATGAGGGCTACGCTCTCCTGTGCCAGGCGAGCGCCTGCTCTGATTTGAGTATCGAGTTGGAAGAACTCCCGATGCTTGCGGTGCCGCAAATCGCTCCCGCCTACATTAAATCAATAGCGTTTCGGGCTCCGGACGTCGCAGTGGTCGCCCTGCGTCTAC
Organism: Steroidobacteraceae bacterium; assembly: GCA_036502605.1. GTDB lineage: Bacteria > Pseudomonadota > Gammaproteobacteria > Steroidobacterales > Steroidobacteraceae > Bog-1198. The sequence continues at coordinate 71,559 of DASXYI010000103.1, read as the reverse complement.
CCCTGCATCTGAATTTGCAGTTCGAGTCAGGTCAGTATGTCGACTTCATATTTCCCGACGGGCTTCGGCGAAGTTACTCCATTGCAAATCCCGCGACCTCGGAAGGGACGATCGACCTCGAATTCCACATCCGCCATTTGCCCGGCGGTTTGTTCACCGACAAGCTGTTCGGTGGGTTGAAACCACGCGAGAAACTGCAGTTCGAAGGTCCGTTAGGCTCGTTCTTTCTGCGTGACTCGCAAAAGCCGGCGCTGTTTATCGCCAGCGGTACCGGCTATGCGCCGATTCGCTCCATGCTGTTGAAATGCTTGCCCATGAACACCGGCCGTGAAATGGTCCTGTTTTGGGGCGGACATACCCGCAAGGATCTATATATGATGGACGAGGCGCTGCAGTGGGCCGAGAAGTACGCAAACTTCCGGTTCATTCCGGTGCTTTCTGAAGCCTTGCCGGAGGACGATTGGACCGGAGCGTCGGGCTTCGTTCATGCCGTCGCCATGGATACGTGCAAGGATTTGTCGGGGTGGCAGGTCTATGCCTGCGGCGCGCCGGTCATGGTCGAGGCGGCGTTGCGCGACTTCGTGGCGAAGTGTGGGTTGCCGGAAACCGAATTCTTCGCCGACTCCTTTGTGAGCATGGCCGACCTCGCCCGGACCGGCAGCATTTGATGGGACGGGCTCAGTCGGCCACGGACTTGAGCCATTCCGCCGCGCGGGACACGGCGATATCCTGACCCAGCGGGTCGCCGGGCTTCAATGCCTGGCCATGATGATTGCCGCGGATGTCGACGCGGGTCTTCATTGACGATTTGATGCTGGCATAGATGGCGGCGGCATCCGACGGGAAGACGGTGTTGTCGCCGCTGTAGTACAGCATGAGGACTGGTTGCTCCAACGAGGAACCGCAGCGATCGAACGAGGCATTTGATGAAATGCCGGACCACGTGGATAGCCAACTCTCCGGCGTGCACACGCGGGCGAATCCCACGGCACCCATGTTGGAGGCTATCGGGTCGGCACCCCACACGGTTCCCCAACGACGGTCGGAGGGGTCCAATGTCAAATCAAAGCAACGCAGGTCGGCATCCGTGCGCCACACTTGGAAAATCGGGTTCATGGCGCCGCGTAGGGCATCACCCGCATTCGGACTCGCCTTGTTGCGACCTCTTGCCGCCATTCGATCGGCGATCAATGCCTTGGCGATGCGATCGATGCGTTCGACGCGAGCGCGCTGTGCGGCACGATAGCTGTCGATGAATGGGGGAGCATACCGCGTGATCGCGGGGTGAGGCGCATAGCCGTTGGCGGATGCCAGGGGATCCAGGGCCGGGTCGACCGCGAACGGATCGTTCTCGTCCGTGACCGAAGGATCGATGCAGTTGAGCAGCAACCTTCCCTGACCCGGATGCGGCGCAATGAAAATGAAACCATCGGCCACGGGCATCGTCGCGTCCGGCAATTTGCACGATCTGCCGGCGGGGGTGACGGCGATGCGGCGATGCGGATCCAGCAGCGATTGCTGGTTGTAGAACGCGAACAGACCCGCTCCACCGGAATTGCCCAATAGAACGATCCTTTGAAAGCCGAGTGCCTTCAACTGCACCATGCCCGCAGCCACATCGAGGAGGGCAATTTCGTGCTCTAGACGCAGGTCATTCCCCACCGTGCGCGGCCCCTGGACCCAGCAGGCGTAGCCGGCGCCCACCAAACCCGGAACGGCATAGTGACTCACCAGCAATTCGCGCGGATGCATAATCATGACGGCGGCCTTCTCACCGCCACGGGCATGCATGTAGCCGAGTACCTGCGCTCCATCTACCGTCGTCAGCGGGTACACCGAGGTCTTCATGCCCACCGGAATTTTCGCCGCATCCCACGATGCACCCCGAAGTCCGGCGGTGGGGCGCCTTTCCGCGCCGCTCTGTTCGCCCATGTCACCTCCAATTGTTGTCTGGCAGCGTAACCGTTTCAAACTCGTGGACCCAGGCATGTCAATTGGCCGTGGTACGCGGGTATGAATATTAAGGTCTGTACATGCGGCAATATTGACAGTACTATTATTTTGCGTCCAGCACTTTCCTGGGAGTTGCGGCATGCGAAAAGAGGATATGACAATGACCGAGGGACTGCGATTGAACGGCGTGCATCACACGGCTCGCCCCACCTGGAAATTGCGCGAAACGGTAGAGTTCTATCGCGACATGCTGGAATTGCCGCTCGTTCATGCAGTATCCGCAAGAGGCTGGGGGCCGGCTGACCACCCCGATTTTCTCCACTTTTTTTTCGAGAGCGGCGCCGGAAGCACGATTGCATTTTTTTATTATCTGGGCCATGAACAGCCGGATCACCTGGTCCACCGCCCCCGATTCGACAGCGATGCCGTTCACACGGCATGGCGGGTCGAAAGCGTAGCCGAGTTGGCTGCATGGCGTGCAAAACTCGAGAAAAACGGCGTGAAGGTTTTGTTCCAGGTCGAGCACGAAGTTGTCGAATCTTTTTATTTCCGCGATCCCAACGGATATTTTTTGGAGATCGGCCGTCCGGTGCGTCCCTTGTCGGAGCTCGACGCAAGGGACGCGCATTTGACGATGCAGGCGGCGATGGAGGAGGAGGACAGGCGGCATGCGCTTGGCGAATCGCTCCGTGACATCGAGACTGTGTGGCGCGCCAAAGGCACGCTGCTCGCACAAACGCTGCACATCAACCCATGACGATCCTGGTCTTCATTCCGGACATCCCCGAGTTTGTACCGCTGGTCGCGGCGGCTCAAGCGGTGAGGGGTTCTACGGTCCGCGCACCGGAGAAGGGTTACTGGGTAGTCGAGGCGGACCGAGTATTGCGGTTTTCGCGCAAGACGATGAAGCTGGGTCCCGCCATCTGGAATAGTGCCTTGTCGGGCGGATTCGTCGGGCGGATCGTCAACTACGGACGGGACGAAATAGTCATCGAATCAGAGCCGTAGGAGTCCAAGCATCTTGCGCAGCAGCAGCCCCGACAAGAGTCGGACATATATTCAAGAAGTAGCCACCCGTGACGGTTTTCAGAATGAGCCGGTGTTCATTCCGACCGCCGCCAAAATCGCATTGATCAACCAACTCTCGCGTGTGGGGCTCGCCAAAATCGAGGTGACATCGTTTGTCTCGCCGAAGGCAATACCCGCGCTTGCCGATGCCGAGGCGGTAATGGCAGGGATCGATCGCGTGCCCGGCGTTTGCTATACGGCATTGGTTCCTAACGTCCGCGGCGCGGCGCGTGCGATTGCCTCCACCGTGGACGAACTCAATCTGGTCATGTCCGTCAGTGAGACTCACAACCTCGTCAATCTGCGCGCGACGCGCCAGCAATCGGCCGCGGGTCTGGTGCAGACTGCGCGGCTCGCGCTGGAGGCTGGCGTATCGGTCAACGTGTCGTTTTCCTGCGTCTTTGGTTGTCCCATGGAGGGCGATGTAGATTCCGAGCAGGCATTGGGCTGGGCGGCCCGGTTCGTCGATGAGGGTGTTTCGGGCATCACTCTGTGTGATACCACCGGGATGGCATATCCCTCGCTGGTGGCGTCGCTGGTGCAGCGATTCAAATCACGGTGGCCGAAAATGACATTGACGCTGCATTTCCACAACACGCGCGGCATGGGCCTTGCCAACGTGTTCGCAGCGACGCGGTCGGGTGCGGACAGATTCGATACCGCCCTGGGTGGTATCGGCGGGTGCCCCTACGCGCCCGGCGCCACGGGCAACGTCTGCACCGAAGATACCGTCCATATGCTCGAGCTCATGGGATACGACACTGGGGTCGAATTGCGTGGGCTGCTGCGCTGCGCCGCTGAGCTTCCGCCGCTGGTTGGCCACGACGTGCCCAGTCAATTGTTGAAGGCTGGCGTACGGCTCAAGCGGCACGCTCTACCGGCATCGTTTGACGACATCCGCGCGCGCGCAGCGGCGCGCTGAAGCGAACTCGGAAACGCCGCAATTGGCGTCCATTCCTTGATTGCCGGTTAATTGACTGACGACCGGAATCGCGCCTATTATTATCTGGGATATAAATTATTAGAAATTCATGTCGAACTTGCGTAAGAATCTCGAGGATTTTCCAACGATGAAAGAGCGCTCTCTCAAAGCATTCAAGGACTTCCCAAGCAAGTTTCGCGGATTGACGCTGCGACCTGAAGACGCCGGATACGCCAAGGCGCGCGAGATTTACAATATGCGGCGCGATGACGATACGCCGGCAATGATTGCGCGGGCGGTGAATTCCGACGACGTCGTGGTGTTGATGCGGTATGCGAGCGAGAAAGGCATCCCAGTTGCCATCAGGAGCGGGGGTCACAGTTCCGACGGCACGGCCATGCCGGATGGCGCGTTGGTGTTGGATATGACGGCGATGACCACGCTCATGCTCGATCGATCCACCTGCATTTGCCGTGCAGAATCCGGCGTGTTGCTGGGACAACTCGATGCCGGCACGCAGGAGTACGGTTTGGTCGTGCCCGCCGGAACGGTCAGCACAACGGGCATAGCTGGACTCACGATCGGCGGCGGTGTGGGTTACAACATGCGGCGCTACGGTGCAACCGTCGACAGTCTCCTGGCCTGTGATGTCGTCACGGTCGACGGGCGTAAGGTGCGTGCCAGTAGAACTGAGAATCCGGACCTGCTGTGGGCGCTGAGCGGCGGCGGCGGCAACTTCGGCGTCGTTACGGCATTCGAATACAAAGCGCATCCGGTGGGCCCGCAGGTGTTCAGCGGTGTCATCGTCTTCCCGGTGGAACAGGCGGGCGAAGTGCTGACGAACCTGAAAGAATTCATGACGAAGGCTCCGCGCGAACTGGCCGTAATCGCCGCGGGCACCGCTTGTCCTCCCTTTCCGCCGGTACCGGCGGCCGTTCATGGCACGCCGGTGCAGATGCTGTTGGTTGTCTACACGGGTCCTGCGGAGAGAGCTCAGGGCGTGATCGACGAATTGTGCGCACTCGGCCGTCCGATCGCGCCGTTGGTCGGACGGAACTCGTGGGTAGATACTAACCGCATGCTGGATCAGATCGCCCCCTATGGCCGAAGGATGGAGGCGCGCGGTGGGTACCTCGCCAAACTCGACGAAGCCGTTATCGCTGCCATGGTAAAGAATCTAACGATCGCTCCCGCACCGACCGCGCCATTGCCGAGCACGGTGCAGAATCTGTGGTTTATGGGGGGCGCTGTCAGCGAAGACTTCGCCGAGGACTCGGTCGCGTTTTCGCGCGACGGTGCGAACTGGTTCTGGGAGTCCGTCTGTCAGTGGGACGGTAGTCAGCACGATGATGAATACCTTTCATGGTCCGAGACGTCTTACGCCGACATGAAGCCAAGCATGCGTGCGAACGGCTACGTGAACCTGACCTGCGACATGGGGCCCGCTTGGTTGAAGGGCCTGTACGGCGCGGAATCCAAGTATCGTCGACTCGTCGATGCAAAGACGAAATGGGATCCGCAGAACTTGTTGCGCTTCAACAAGAATTTCAAGCCAGAATCGCACTAGTGACGGATTTGACCGAAGTCGGGGTACGGGAGCCGATGCCTGGCGTGATCTATCCGAGTTTAGATCGTCTTCGGATGTATGTGGAGGCAGGTGAGCTGGCGAATACCACAATCGTCGAAGCCATGATGAATTCGTTCCGCGTGAATGCCGATCGGTTTGCCCTGCACACGCCTGAGGGTAGCTTCACGTATCGTGAACTCGACGACATCACCACAAGCTTCGCGGGATCTCTGTTGGCGTTGGGATTGCAACCGCTCGACCGAGTCCTGTTCCAGCTCAATAATTGTAAGGAAGTCGTCTTCGCCATTGTGGGCTGTTTCAAGGCCGGACTGATTCCGGTTTGTACGCTGGCGGCTCATCGCGAGCGTGAGATCGAGTTTCTCGGCTGTCATGTGGATGCCCGGGCGCTAATCGTTCAGGGTGATGATCCGAAATTCGATTTCGAAGGGTTCGCGCTCAAGATGCAAACGCTCATCCCGACGCTGCGGCACATTATCAGCGTCCGCGGCCGGGTGAAGCCAGGCGTACACCGCATGGAGGATCTAATCGATGCTTCACCGCTCGATGCGTCGCACACGGCCATGGCGAGCGTGCCAAGAGATCCTTTCCAGGTTGGGATCTTTCAGCTGTCAGGTGGAACGACCAATGTCCCGAAGGTCATTCCGCGAATGCAGAACGACTATTTGCTTAACGCAACGCTGACCGCCAGTTGGCTGGGCTATCGCAAGACGGATGTGATGTTCATGCCGATGCCGATGGTCCACAACGCCTGCATGATCTGCTTTTGGTTGCCGACGTTGCTCACCGGCGCGGCGTACAGTATCGCCGCGGATATGACACCCGAGGCGTGGGGTCGTGCGCTCACGCAGGCGCCCGCCACTTGGATTGGCCTGATCCGCGCTCTGCTGCCGCGTTTGGAGTCGGTGGTGGACAAAAGGCTAGCGTCGATCGACAGCGTGCGTTCCTTCTGGTGTCCCGACGCTGCTCGCACCGTGCGAGAGAAGTACGGCCGTCCGGCCTACGCCATGTTCGGCATGTCGGAGGGGATGAATATGTACACCCGGGCCGACGATTCCGTGGAGGTACTGGATTGGGCGGTCGGCCGGCCCATCTCACGTTTCGACGAAGCGCGGCTGGTGCAGCCGGGAACGGACATCGACATCGGCCCTGGCGAGATCGGGGAATTCATATGCCGCGGACCTTATACTTTTGCCGGATACTACAACGCGCCGGAACGCAATCGGGAGGCGTTCACCCGCGACGGCTTCTACCGGACCGGCGATTTGCTGACCTTCCGGGAGATCGACGGCGAACGCATCTTCGCATTCGCCGGGCGTACCAAGGATGTGATCTCCCGTGGTCAGGAGAAAATCAATTGCGAGGAAGTGGAAATCGCGGTGTCGACGCACCCGGCCGTTTCCGGATGTGCGGTGGTGGGAATGCCGGATCCGGTGCTCGGCGATCGCGTGTGCGTCTACGTCGTGTTAAAGCACGGACAGCCTGCGCCGAAGGTGAGCGATTTTGCTTCGCACATGCAGAATCTGGGCATCGCCAAATTCAAATGGCCCGAGCGGGTTGAAATTATCGACAACCTGCCGTTGACGAAAGTCGGCAAGTTGGACAAGGCGCCGTTGCGAGAGCGAATCCGCAGGCAGGTGGAGGCGGAGACATCATCCAAGGCCAATTCCAATGCTTGAAATCAGCGCATGAAAATCACGATCGTTGGAGCCGGACCATCAGGGTTGTATTTATCGTTGCTGATGAAAAAACATTTTGCGGCGGCGGATGTGTGCGTTCTGGAGCAGAATCCGCGCGGTATCAGCTACGGGTTCGGGATCGTGCTCGCCGAGCGCGGCCTGAAGTGCTTTCGTAAAGCTCACGCTGCGTCATACGAGGCGTTGATCACAGCGTCATTCATCAGCCGCAATCGAGTCATTTCACATCCCGACGAATCGCTGTTCATCGAGGGCGGCGGCTATGGCGGGGCTATTTCGCGGCTGAGGCTGCTCGAGATTCTCGAGGGCTCTTGCGAGCGCGAGGGCATTAGACTCGAATTCAACGCCCGGGTCGACAACCCTGGAAGCCTTGACGATGCCGACTTGGTGGTGGGCGCGGACGGGGTGAACTCGATGGTGCGGCAGCATCAGGCGCTCGAGTTCGGTACCAAGACCTATAGTCTATCAAATCGCGTTGCCTGGTTTGGAACCACCCGCCATTTTCCCTACCCGATGCTCTGCTTCAAGCGCTACAACCGGGGGCACTTCGTAATGGCCGCCTACGCTTACTCCGAGCAAATGGGTTGCTTCGTCGCGGAGTGCGACGAAGCAACCTACCAGCGGTCGGGTCTCGAATCCATGTCCGAGGACGAACAGCGCGAATTCACAGAGACGGTCTTCGGCGACGAACTCAAAGGGCATTCGCTAATCAGCAACAAGTCCGCTTATCGGCGGCTACCGGTGGTGCGCAACCGGGAGTGGCATGTCGGCAATCGGGTGCTGATCGGCGACGCGCTGCACAGCACCCATCCTTCCATCGGTTCGGGGACGCGGATGGCCATGGAGGACTCCATTGCTCTTGCCGATGCGCTGGCGTTTCATCGGGGCGATTTGAATGCCGGTTTGGTGGAATTTAGACGATCGCGGGAACCGGCTAAAAGCAAGCTGTTGCTGGGTAGCGAGAAGAGTTTCAACTGGTATGAGACCTTCGGCCGCAAAGTCGATGAATTGAATGCCGTGGATTTCGTATTCGAGTTTTTGATGCGCACGGGGCGGATCAGCAGGCAGCGCTTGATCGATGAGTATCCCCTATTCATGAATCGCCATGGCCGGCGCTGGCAACATGAGAATCTGCGCGAAAGGGCTATCCCATGAGCCGGCAAACACCCCTTGTATTGGCCGGTGTGCGGGTCATCGAGATCGGACAATTGATCGCCGGCCCGTTCTGCGCTAAGACCCTGGCGGATTTTGGCGCCGATGTCATCAAAATTGAGCCGCCCGGGCTCGGCGATCCGCTGCGCAAGTGGCGACTCCTGAAGGACGGCACCTCGGTCTGGTGGCAGGTTCAGTCGCGCAACAAGCGCTCGGTTACCTTGGATCTTCGCGATCCGGAGTGTCAGGACGTCGTGCGGTCGCTCATTGTCGATGCTGACGTGCTCATCGAGAACTTCAAGCCGGGCACTCTTGAGTCCTGGGGTCTCGGCTGGCCGGAGCTCTTCGCCATCAATCGCGGCCTCATCATGTTGCGTGTCTCTGGTTTTGGTCAGGATGGCCCCTATCGGGATCAGCCGGGATTCGGCGCGGTCGCAGAGGCCATGGGTGGACTGCGGCATCTGACTGGTGAACGGGGCCGGGTCCCCGTGCGCACCGGCATCTCCATCGGCGACACGATCGCAGCCTTACATGGGGTCATCGGCGTGCTGCTCGCCCTGTATCACCGCAAGGTGAATGGGGGCCATGGACAGGTCGTGGATGTCGCGCTCTACGAGTCCGTGTTCAACTGCATGGAAAGCCTGTTGCCTGAATTCAGCGTCTTTGGCGCCGTCCGCGAGGCGTCCGGTTCGGCGTTGCCGGGGATTGCACCCTCCAATGCCTACCCATGTTCCAACGGAACTGTGTTGGTGGCCGGAAACGGCGATAGTATTTTCAAGCGTTTGATGAAGTCGATCGGGCGTGACGACCTCGGCGGCCGTGGAGACTTGGCCAGCAACGAGGGACGCGTGCGGAACGTTGCCGAAATCGATGCGGCAATTGGCGCGTGGACAGCGAACAGGACGGTTGCGGATACGCTCGACCAGTTGTTAAAGGCACATGTTCCGGCATCGCGGATCTACACGGCGAAGGACATTTCCGAGGACCCTCAATATCGGGCGCGTGGCATGATCCAGCGGGTGAGGACGCGGGACGGGTATGAACTGGACGTGCCGGGAATCGTGCCGAAATTGTCGGCGACGCCCGGGACAATTCGTTCGGCGGCGCCGCGCCTTGGCGAGGATACGGCAGATGTTTTGGAGAGTTGTGGGGTCAGCCCCGAGCGACAGAAAAGCCTGGCCGCGCGCAAGGCCATTTGACGATAAACAGGCCGATTGAGTTTGTATTACCTGGTATGTTAATTTACGTTGTCTAGGAGGTCCCATGCAAGCAACGTCGCCTTACGCGGATTCGATGGCCCAGGCCGTCCCGCCAAAAAACGCCAAGTCGATCGTTAAGCCCTATGCACTGACCCACGGCACGCTCGAGGTCCACAATCTGAAGGAGACGCGCAAGTTCTTTGAGGAATTTCTCGGCATGGAAGTCATCCGGCACGCACCCCCAGGAATGATGTTTCGCTGTGGGATGAAGTTTCACGTGGTATGCCTCGAGGTGGGCGACAAGGTCCAACCCCTGTCGATCGCCAACCACTGGGGGATCGATGTCGCCTCCAAGGAAGAAGTGGACGAGGCGTGGCGTAAGGCACATGAACTCAAGGACGTGTACAAGATTGGGAAGATCTTGCCCATCGCTCAACAGCATGGCGTTTACTCATTTTACTTCGAGGATTTGAACCAATCCTGGTGGGAGATCGAGTTTTACGACGGCTTCCTGCACGATGACTTCTTCGAGTTTGGCGACCGATATTCCATGGACGACACGCCGCTGACCAAGAAGTGAGGTCGACGCTCGCGGATTTGAGGTCTTTTTATGCGCGCGACGCCCCATCGTAGGGCGTGTCAAAAGCTGATAATGTATCGGGCATGATATTTTGCGTGGTCGGATATGAAGGCTGAGACGAAGGCAGACAGGAAACCGAAATCTCGCGGCGGCCCCGCTGCGGTCGACGAGCCTGCGAGGCGCCGACCGGGACGTCCCCAGGGCAGCCATGGGGGAATTAGTTTGGTGTCGATCTTGCGCACCTCCTATCGCTTGGCCAAGACCGTGCCGTTGCAAGAACTGTCCATCGTGTTCGTCGCAAAGTCGCTAAATGTGACTCCCGCGCTCATCCACTACTACGTGGGTGGTCGCGATTGGTTGACCTCGGGGACGATGAACCTCTTCTACGCCGACCTCTTGCGCAAACTGCCCGACAACACCGGTGATTGGAAACGCGACATCCCGAAGATGGCGCGTGCCATCTACGATCATCTGGTCCTGTACGCCGGCGTTGCCGCCTACATGGTGTCACACAACCGCTTTCGAATATGGCAACTGACTGCTTACGGACAGCGCGAGTACGGTGTGGAAGTGTTGGAAAAGTTGACTGCATGCGTTAAACAGGCCCCCTGTTCACCCGAGCGAACGGGCATCTACAGCCATCTGATTATGGAGTTCGTCATCGGCAGCGCGCACCGGACAGCACACCATCTGTTTCCGAGTGAGCACAAGGAGTTTCTCAAGGACAAGCTTTCCAAGCTCGATCCGGAAAAGTTTCCGACCTTGGTTTTGACGGATACGGCACCGATATCGCTGGGCCCGGAGAAAGCGTTCAACGAGGAAATTCGTCTGTTCATGCTCGGTCTCGAGAACGAGCCTCGTGAGCACGAGACCGTCGGGAAAAAGCAGGCCAACCGCAAATCACGTTGACCCGTCGGGCGCTGCCTTGCGCGCCGCGTCGATATTTGACGGGGATAATAATTATTTGCTCCCGCAAAGTGGTTAAGCGTATCATCCACGTGTCGATGATGATGCGGGAGTCACTATGCCAATCATGATCTCGAGACGCCGTCTGCAACCCAATGAATTTGATGCCTGGAAGGAGCGGTTCGAAGCGGACGCCGACAACCGCAGCAAGGCAGGGTGCCGCGGCATTCGTCGCTTCCGCAACATTGCGGACGCCGACGAACTCATCCTCGTCTTCGATTGGGCCTCGCTAGAAGAAGCCGAGAAATTCGTCAGGGCGAAGCTCGCGTCGCGGCCAGGACTCACCGACTCCAAAAGGGCGGACGGCTCCTCGGCGTTCGTCAACGAATTCTACGAAGAGTTGCCGCCGCTCAAGAGTTGAGGTCGAGGGCCTGTAGGCCGGCCTGGGCAACTTCCGCGTCTTGATCAGACTTGACTCCTGAAACGCCCACGCCGCCGACCCGCTGTCCCTTGTATAGGATCGGCAGGCCGCCTTCCACTGCAACACGTCCCAACGTGACGATTCCCGGCCGCTCGCGGATCATGGCCTCCAATACCTTAGTCGGTAGGCCAGTATTGGCAGCGCTGCGCGCCTTCTCGATCGCCGTATTTACGCTGGAGGGCGACGCCTCGTCGAGGCGCGATACAATTATCGGGGTCCCGCTATCATCTACCACGGCAACGGTGATTGCCCATCCACTGCGATTCGCATGCGCTTGAGCGGCGCTGACGATGGTTTGCGCTTCGGACAAGTTCAACAAATATTTGGTACGAATGATGGTCTCCAATTTCGTCTGCCGGCATCGCACTATGCCATAAGTACCTGTCGCATGACTCGGAGCGCATGCCGGCACTTGACGGCGTTGACAGGAATATCAATTATAATTGGCTCAAGAGAGCGGCCGGAATCGGAAGGAATATGCGATGACTTATCATTTATTGTCATATGAAGCAGGCGGGTCTAGTCGCGCGGGAATCAAGATCGGCGATACCGTCTGGGATGCTGCGGAATTTACAGGAAATTCCGAGTATGTCAGCGTCATCGACATACTCGATGACTGGGACGCGGCCGACCCTAAGTTGGCGGCGATCGCCTCGACGCGGAAGCCACCCGCGGGCGGGCGGCCGCTGTCGAGCATTACACTCCTCGCGCCGGTGCTGTATCCGGGCCAAATCTTCGCCGCCGGCGCCAATTATCAGGACCATATTGACGAGATGGACGGCAGCGCGTTCAAGGGGCAAAACGCCAAGAAGGCGGGCGGGCGGCCGTGGTTCTTTGGAAAGACGTCCCGCAGCGCGGTGATCGGGCCGGGCTCGATACGGGCGCTACCCAACTATTCGAAAAAGGTCGATTGGGAGGTTGAGCTGGCAGTGGTGATCGGACGCACGGCGTCGAAAGTCCGGCTTGCCGAGGCACTCGACCATGTTGCGGGCTATACGGTTGCCAACGATCTCTCCGCGCGAGACTTCGTGGCTCGAGCGGGCGTCGAACTTGATTCGCCGTTTCGATTCGACTGGATTTCGCACAAGGGTTTTGATGGCGCGCTACCCATGGGCCCGTGGATCACGCCGGCCCGGTTTATTGCGGAGCCACAGGCGCTTGACTTGAAACTGTGGGTGGATGGCGAGTTGATGCAGGACTCCAATACGAGGCACATGATCTTCTCGATTGCGGAGCAGATCGAGGAGATTTCGGCCCGAGTGACCTTGCATCCCGGGGACGTCATTCTGACCGGTACCCCGTCGGGAGTTGGAATGTTGCGGGGCGTGTTTTTGAAGCCGGGTCAGCAACTTCGCCTATATATCGAGCATGTAGGGGAACTTCAACATGGATTCTCCAAGTAGGCATTGTGAACGACAGGTCTCTGGCGGAATTCAACATCGAACCAGCGCGAGAATTCGTTCCGAAAATAGTGCCATCGAAACGATTAATTGACAGGGGTGATGTTTATCTGTTACAAAAACCGAACATCGGAGCACAAGGCGGATGGCTTTGAGGGGGTGCCCGCGATACAGGTGACGCGTCGCGCGCTGAAGAGGCGGGGTTGGGGGGCAGTGGATCTCAATGATGTCGCTTGAAGGATAGAAACTAACGTGCATCGCCCGTGTCTGGAGCCAATCTCGATCAACGGCCTCGAGATTAAAAACCGTATTGTGCGTCAGGCACATGGGACGGAATACGGCCATGGAAAGATAGTTGACGAAACCATTCAGTATCATGTGGCGCGCGCGAAGGGTCAGGTGGGTCTTAGCGTGCTTGAAGTATCGTCAGTGCATCCGTCATCGTGGATCGGAACAATATGGTCTTGGGACGCCTCGATAGTCGACGGATATCGGAGACTTTCAAACGCCATTCGACCGTTTGGCATGCGAATGTTCACGCAACTCTGGCACGGCGGACATATTTGGCCGAATTCAGATGGAACTCCTTCATGGGCGCCGTCCGCAGTGCCAAGTCCGTGGGGTGCCGTACCCATTGCGATGACTCTAGAGCAGATAGAGTCTGTTGCCGCGGCGTTCGTGCAGTCGGCGATTTGGTCGCGAGACGGCGGAATGGACGGCATCGAGTTGCATTTTGGACATGGCTATCTAGCGTCGCAATTCTTATCTCCAACTTCCAATAGGCGCACGGATCAGTATGGAGGCAGCTTCGAGAATCGCTTTCGCTTCATGTTGGAAATTTCGCAGCGGGTGCGCGGCGCAGTGGGAACCGATTTCCCAGTCGGAATTCGCATATCCGATGATCATATTGATGGCGGCGTGTCCGTCGACGACTGCAAACGGGCGGTTTCACTGCTTTGCGATAAAAAGCTCATAGACTTCGTTGACGTGTCGACGGGTAGCTACTATTCGATACAGGAAATGCTGCCCACGATGGACATGCCTACGAGGACCATGTTGCCCGCGGCTGGACCTATTGCGAAGTCCGCGTCTGTACCGACAATGCTCTGCGGACGGTTTCAGACACTCGATGATGTTGACCAGGCGCTTCGCGAGGGTGTTGCCGATATGGTCGGGCTCGTGCGCCCGATGATCGCTGACGAGAACCTTGTGGTAAAGACATTGGCAGGCCGCGCCGACGAGGTTCGCCCTTGTATCAGCTGCAATCAGGGCTGCGTGGCGGGCATCTTATCCCCGGCGCGACGCATGCTCTGTACCGTCAACCCTGCGGTCGGGCTGGAATCGACCCTATCGGAAAGCCTGATTCGACGAACTGACAATCCAAAAAAAATACTCATCGTAGGCGGCGGTCCTGCGGGCATGGAGGCGGCACGGATAGCCGCGCTTGGCGGTCATCGCGTCGTACTCGCAGAGGGACTGCCGCGCCTGGGCGGAAGTGTCGCGATTGCGGCGCAAGCACCGAACGCCAGACAGATCGGAGACATCACACGGTGGATGGAACGGGAGATATATCGATTGGGCGTAGATGTAAGGACCAGCACTTACGTCGAAGTCGCCGAGGTTCTAGCCGAGCGCGCGGACATTGTGATCCTCGCAACCGGATCCAGGCCCCGAATGGACGGCGTTCAAGTCTGCGCGCCCGGTACGCCTGCGATAGGAATCAATGCTCCGCATGTGCGGTCAACCCACGAATTATTTGATCTGGGGCGCGATGCGCTCGGATCGACAGCCCTAGTTTTGGACGACCTAGGTCACTATGAAGCTATTGGTGCGGCAGAGTATTTGATTGGCTTGGGAATCGCGGTGACGTATGTGACGCCACTCAACTCCTTTGCGCCCCAAATGGAATTCCCGCAAAGAAGCGGCGCAGCTCTTGCGCGACTACGCCGCGGCGCCTTCTCGCTTTTCACCCGCGCGCGTCTCGCACAAGTTGCCGAGGCTTTCTGCGAGATCGCATACCTCGACGGCGGCGCCACATCCTCCATCCCGGCGGACACCGTGGTCCTCGTGAGCGCCAATCGGTCGAACAATGAGTTGCATTCAGACTTGCGTGCTTTACCGACTGAGCGGCGAGTTCCAAGTATTCAAGTCATTGGGGACGCTCTCGCTCCTCGCGACCTTTTGGTCGCCATTCGTGAGGGGCACATGGCAGCACGGAGCATTACATGACCCAACCCACGACGTTCGACGGGGACCTTAGTTTTTTAAACCCCGCGACAAACAGCAATCCTTTCCCTGCGTACTCGCATCTTCTTCAAGAATGCCCTATATATTTTGATCCAGCCATACGCTTTTTCGTCGTTTCGCGATACGACGATATTCGCCGAATTCTGATGGACCCGAAGACGTTCAGCAGCGCCGCGTGGCAGGATACGGCGCGCGCGCACTTCGAAGATGAACAGTCCAAACAAGTGGCGGAACGTTTTGCCTTGAAAGGGGGATGGATTCCTTCGCCGAATGTTGCCAGTTTGGACGACCCGCGGCATCGAGAGGTGCGCGCACTTTTCGAAAAGGCGTTTCGCCCTGCGCGAGTCAGGGAAATGGAGGAGAACATCCGCCTTACGGCCGCATCCCTGGTGGACGCAATCGCGGCCAAGGGTCATTGCGAGGTCGTGACCGAGTTGTCCATTCCGTTTCCGATGACTGTTATTTCTAGTGAGGTCGGCGCGTGCGTGCAAGATATCTGGCGAATCAAGGGCTGGATCAACACATTGGTTGAAAGAGTGAGTTTCTTTCAGACTCCCGAGCAGCAGATCATTTCGATGGATCAAATAGTGGAAGCCCAGCATTATTTCAAAAAGGTGGTTGATGATCTTAGGGGCAATGGCAACGGAACTGTTCTATCTGACTTGGTCAATACTCCGTTGAGCGACGGCCAATTCATGTCGGATAGGGAACTCATCACCAACATTATTGACGTGATTTTCCTGGCTGGCACGGAAACGACGACAAACGCAATCACCGCCGGCGTTCGAATGTTGTGTGAGCAGCCGGCATTGTTCGATAGTTTAAGGGCCAACCCCGCAGAGCACATACGCGTATTTGTCGAGGAGGTGCTGCGTTTGGAAAGTCCGGCGCAAGGGATATATCGCGTCGTGACTGAAGAGGTGGAGATACACGGACTGAAATTAGCACCAGGATCGGTGCTGCACTTGCGTGTAGGGGCCGCTAATCGTGATGAAAGGAAATTCACTTGTCCGGCGCAAGTGGACCTAAATCGAAAGAATGCCGCTGTACATCTGGCCTTTGGTTCCGGACTGCATCACTGTGTTGGCTCGTCCCTCGCCAGACGCGAGCTGTATTGGGCCTTTGCAACCATCGTCGATCGCTTCAGTGCTCTGCGGCTCAGTGCTCTGCAAGGTCCGATTAGCTACCTGCAAAACTACATGTTTCGCTCAATAAAAGCGCTTCACGTCCAATTCGAGGCAGCGTAGACCAGAGTTCACGGTGGATAAGAGCGTGGCTCGATCGCCGCGCGGTCGGGCGGCAGATGGGCGGCATAGCGCGCGATCTCAGAATCTAAGTCCCCGATTTGTGGACCAGCCTAAGTGGACGCATCTTGCACTCGAGCGTAGCTAACCTTGCTTCCGATAAATTACCTGTTCCGCCAATAGGTTAGCATACAAAGGAGCTCAACAGCGCCCACTATAGCCCGTATAAGGACTACAGTTCTACGTTAATGATCCCTATATGGACTATATACTGTGGATACTAGTCCCTATATGGACTATACTGAGGAACCACAAGAGGTGCGGTATGGCACGAATCGACAAACTAGAGGCAGCGGACCCGAAGCGGCGCGAGGACTTGAAAGCCGCGCTTGAGGGGGGGGCGTTTAGGCTCGGCGCCGGCTGCCGATTGCTGCGACAGCTCCACGGGCTCTCCCAGGCGGATGTTGCCGCGATGTTGGGGGTCAATCTCAAGGTGATCAAGGCGCTCGAGTCCGGCAATGGGAACCCAGGGTTCGCATCGATCGAGAAGATTGCGGAGGCGTTCGGGCTTGCCGTGGTGTTTGTGAAAAAGGACACCGTTGCCGAGATCTTGGACGGTGAGGCGCGCGCGCGGGAGAAGGCTCGAAGCCGCGAGGCCGACGTCGAGGCGCTTGCCGCCGGCAAGCTCTCCGAGCAACAGCTCAATGCCAAGAACGCACTTAAAATCGGGCACGTGGGATTTAAGATACCGCCGCCGTGACACGAGAGCTGTCTATCCAAGATGTCGCCAGCATCATCGAGCGGGTCCCCGATTTATCGGGAATGATGCTCGTAGGCGGTCAGGCCTTAAATTACTGGGCCGAAACGCTCGGGATAGCGGACGCCAAGTCGACCGGAATCTATGGACCGGCGACGAGCGAGGATATCGATATCATGGGGTCAGTCAAAGCGGTCCGGGCGTTCGCGCAAGCTGTGGGCGGCAAACCACATATCGCAGGCTTTGATGATTCACACAGCCCCAATTCCGGGGTCGTGACCTTTGACTTCGAAGGCGAAACACACAGCATCGATTTTCTTGCGCAGATGGCGGGATTTAAGCCCTTGGAGCTTCCCACGGTGCACAAATGGGCGCTTACCGTTCCCCTTTGGGACACCTCGACGGCGCCGCTCTCGGTCATGCATCCAATGCATTGCCTGCAAGCGCAGCTCGAGAACATCTATGGCGCCATATTGAACCGTCGAGACTCCGCGTACGGGGAGCGCTACGTGAGCCGGGTCCGTCTTGCGATCGAAGCTTGTCGTCGCATCGGGAAACAATGCGCCGAAGGCGGAGACACCGAAAAGGCACGGGCCATCGCAGAGCACGTGCATGCCCTCTCTTGCTTGCGATCTGCCTTACGGGCGCGATACGACGATGGACTGCATGTGGAAGAGGGGATCTACGCGGGAGCGCAGATGCCCGAAGAGTTCTTAAACTTGCGGGTACCACAGATGATGCGATTACTCGCGCGCAAAATTGAGAAGTACGAGGAACTCCAGGAGCGCATCCAGGCGAGACGCGACAAGTAGCCGTCCGCGTTGCACCTTCGGGGGAAACGGCCCATGGCACTCCGTCGCATCACGCTTACAAGGTTGGAGCGGGATAGACGTTAGATATTACAATCTCGCATAAGATCTGCCATTCGCACACCGAGACCCTTGGCAACCCTATGGAGGGTGCCGAGAGTTAAGTTTCTTTCGCCGCGCTCAATTGCGCTGTAATACGCGCGGTGCATTCCGATTAGATCAGCAAATGCCTCTTGGCTAACTTTTAGAGCCGTTCGACGCTTGCGAATCGCGGCGCCGAGGCTCGTTAGAAGCTTTTCCTCCCTCATTCAAGGCAAGGTATTCATCTACTACTTCCATCGCTACCACTTTAGAGATAGACTACATATAAGTAGTAAAATTTGCGCCAACACGCTGGAGTTAGCTATTCCGGCCGAAGCCGTGCGGCACGGTCCGCCACCCCACGGTCATGCAATCCCGGGGGACGATCGAGCTCTTCGACGCGGTGTGGGCCCACTAAAAAAGGATCCTCCCATCACGATCGTCGGACGCTCCAAGAACCACATCGGATAAAGCAACTCGCGATACCCCTGTACTCCCACACAAATACGGAGGCTCGTTTCATGTCATCCAAACTGCAGATTTCCATCCCGCAAGCCGCCTCCTGGCTTTTACGTCTTGCGGCGCACCCGCAGCTCTCCGATAACTTATGCCGCGACGCGGTCGCCTTCTCGGCGTGGTACGCGGCAGCGAACGGCCTGCTCGACTGGCCGGATGAAGTCGAAACGATCCAAAGGACCGAGCGCGCGAAAAAGCTCTCGCTCGATCGAGTGATGAAGTTGCTCGCGCAAATGAACCACACCTTTTCAGGGCGCGCGAGTGCCGAGCAAGCGAAACTCCTCCTCGAAGGCTATGCGGTCCACGATTGGGTCTCTGACAATTCCCTTGTATTTCGTGCCCTCGCATCGGATGAGCAGGAGACCCTCGGGGCGCTGGATGACATCTCCGACCACGCCCGCGAAGCCATCTCCCCGTTTGCCGCGCGGCTGCATCAGCTCGGGCGGATACTCGGTCTCTCGGCTCTCGAACAGGACATCCTCGCGTTCGCCTTCTTAACCACCGCGTCGCAAGAACTCGCAGGCATTTTCGAGCATCTCGCCGAGAACCGCTGGACCGCCGGAATATTGTGGACTGCGCTGTTCAAAACGAATACTGAGGAACTCGGCAAGGCCATGCGCCCCAATTCGCCGCTGCGCTTGAGCGGGATCCTGATGGCCGCCGGCCGGCGAGTCCAGATCGCCCGGGTATCGGAATTTTGGATCGACTTGATCGCGGGTGGCGACTCCGTGTTTGATTCACTGCTCGAGCCCTTCGACAACAAAATCGGCTCCGGTCGCCCGGCGCGCCTCCTCGAGGAGGATCGAATCCTCGCCACCGAGATATTGAAAAATGACGCTGAACCAGGGGTGAACCTCCTATTGTATGGAGCGCCATCGCTCGAAAAACGCCAGTTGCTGCAAGATGTCATTGGCAAATCAAAGCGCCAGGCGTTCCGCGTCCGCCGCTTCGATAGCCCGGAACGGGCGGTATTGCCCTCCCTGACATTCGCCGCCTTTTCGTTGCTCGCGGCCCGGAAGGATCCAGCGGTTCTCATCATCGAGCGTCCAGCTGATGTGCTCCAGACCCATCCCTCGCAGATGCTACGGGCGCTCTTCGGGGTGGAAATCAGTGCGGAGGATGCGCTTCCGTTCGATGAAAACTTGCTCGCGACGAATCCAGTTCCGGCCATTTGGCTCGCCTCGGACAGCGCGAGCTTGCCGGAAGATACGATTGCTCGCTTTGTGTTCCACGCTCCCTTAAAGAAAGCGGATCGCGCAGAACATGCGCGTTTGGTGCAACTGCGGGTGAAGAAGCTGAAGTTATCCAAGGCGGCCACCGCCGAGATTCTGAAACTCGACGGTGTGTCGAGCGCGCAGCTCGAATCCGCGGTGAAGGCCGCGCGCCTCGCCGGAAACTTCTCGAAGGCGGATCACGATGCGGCGGTCGTGCAGGCGATCAGGCGCAGCCAAAAAGCATTGTCGCGCGATCTGACCGAAAAGCACAAATCCTCGGTGACCGCGTATTCCCTCGACTATTTGAACACCGCCGGGCGCTTTACACCAAAAGACATCTTGAAGTGCTTGAAAAAGCGGCCGCTCGGTTCGGTCCTTCTCTACGGGCCGCCTGGCACGGGCAAGTCCCAGTTCACCGAGCACTTGTGCCAGCAGCTCGCCATCCCCTTGATTGCCAAAACTGCTTCGGACTTGATGAGCAAATGGGTAGGGGATAATGAGAAGAATATCGCCGCCGCGTTCGAAGAAGCAGCAGCGGAAGACGGGGCTTTGTTCCTCGATGAGGCTGATAGCTTTTTGCAGAGCCGTGAACATGCGAGCGCTGGTTGGGAGGTGACTCGGGTCAATGAACTGTTGCAAAAAATGGAGCGCTTCGACGGTATCGTGATCATGGCGACCAACTTGTTTCGAGACCTCGATGCCGCGGCGCTGCGCCGCTTTACGTTCAAAATGGAGTTCCTCGAACTCGACATCGCACAGCGTTGGTCTATGTTCTTGCGCGAAGCGGGCCTTACCGAGACAATTGGCACCATAGCGCCCGCCATGAAAGAGCGGTGGCAGATGAAGCTCACGCTCATGAAATTATTGACCCCTGGAGACTTTGCGACAGTCAAGCGCCAATGCATAGCGCTCGATACTCAGCTCTCTGCGGAAGAGTGGCTCGATCAGCTGCAAATCGAGTGTGACATCAAAAATGCGCCTCGGCGCGTGCGGCCCCAACACTAAAGATTCGTGGCCAATCGGGCGAATCGAGGGCGACCAAAGGATGTATGACTGCTGCGGTAAACCTTCGGCCGCAAAGGCTGGCGGATTCGCGTGTGGTGTGTTCCGCTATGCCCTCGCGAGTATCGTGATCGCCGACAGTCCGTCCTCGACGCCGAAGAATCCACCTGAATTTTCGGCAATGCCGATCCGCGCATCCACGACCTGACGGGCGCCGGCGGTTCCCCGGAGCTGGGTCACCAGTTCGAAAATCTGTCCGAGGCCCGTGGCTCCCAGCGGGTGCCCTTTGGAGACGAGGCCGCCCGATGTATTCACGGGGATCCGACCCCCTAGGGTGGTCTCGCCACGCTCCGCTGCCGGTCCTCCCTCTCCGGGGTTGCAGAGCCCGAGCGCTTCGGTCTGAATGATCTCGCCCGACGAACTCGCATCGTGCACTTCCGCGACATCGACGTCCTTTGGATCCACGCCGGCGGCGCCATAGGCGCGATGCGCAGTGAGACGCGTGACGTGCCGATCGTAGTCGTCGGGTGCCCGATCGCTGCCGCTCTGGGATTCCGCAGCGAGCACCCGGACTAGTGGATGCCGCTGGAACCGGGTCGCTACGTCGGCCGCGCAGAGCACCGCCGCCGCAGCGCCGTCGCTGATGGGAGCGCACATCGGGACCGTGAGCGGCCACGCCACGCCCGGGGCGGCCAGGATCTCGTCGATGCTCATCGCCTTTCGATATTGAGACAGCGGATTGTGTTGCGAATGCGCATGGCTCTTGGCTGCGACCGCGGCGATCTGGCGCTGGGTCGTTCCGTAGGTCGCCATGTGCAGGCGCGCCTGCGCCGCATAGGCTTCCATCATCACGTTGGGCCCGGTGGTGTCCTGTCCGTGCGGCGCGGGGGCGAGCAGAGATGCGGTTCTCGCGAGATAGCCGCGGGCTTCTTCGATGTCGAGCGGTTGCTGAAAGACGGCGAACCGCTTGGCGCGATCGTCGCTGTAGAGCTTCTCCACGCCCACCACCAGCACCACGTCAGTTCGCCCCGACGATACGTAGTTCGCAGCGACGTGCAGCCCAATGGTCGAACTCGCGCACGCCGCCTCGATGTGCATCACGCGCACCCCTTGCACGCCCAAAGGCCGCAGCGCGTATTCGCCGGGAATCGACATCTCGCCGGCGAAGAATCCCTGGATGACATTCGAGTAGATGGCCATGCCGAGATCGCTACTCTTCGCGCCGGCATCGGTCAAGGCGGCGAGGGCAGCCGCCTGAGTCAATTCGGCATGCGTCTTGTCGGTGTGGCGCCCGAACGGCGTCATGCCGATCCCGACGAGGCAGACGCCGCGCATCAAATGACCCGGCCGGAATGTACCCAGAAGGGCCTGCGAAGCTCCGCGCGCGACACCTTTCCCGCGTTCGTTCGCGGCAGCGCGGCGACGAACTCGATTCGCTTCGGGGTCTTGATGGGCCCGACCCGTTCGCGTGCGTGTGCCAGCAAATCCTCTTCGCTTGGGCTTTGGGCCGCGCGGGTCTCGATGACGGCGATCACGGCCTCGCCCCACTTGTCGTCGGGAATGCCGATCACGGCGCAATCCTGGACCGCCGGATGGCTGAGCAACGCTTGCTCGACCTCGGCCGGATAGATGTTGAAGCCGCCCGAGATGATCATGTCCTTCTTG
The DNA here is from genome assembly GCA_036502605.1 of Steroidobacteraceae bacterium. GTDB lineage: Bacteria > Pseudomonadota > Gammaproteobacteria > Steroidobacterales > Steroidobacteraceae > Bog-1198. The sequence continues at coordinate 49,081 of DASXYI010000103.1, read as the reverse complement.
CGGTCCACGACGTAGAACCAACCGTCTGCGTCGCGCATGCCGATGTCGCCCGTGTGGTGCCAACCGAAGTGTGACACTTCGTGCGTCGCCTTCTCGTCCTTGTAGTAGCCAGCCATCACCAGCGGTCCGCGCACGACGATCTCGCCGCGTTCGCCGGGCGGCAAGATATTGCCCTCGTCGTCCATGATCTCGACGATCGACAGGAGATTCGGGCGCCCGCAGCTGCCGGGATGCGCGAGGCTGCCGTCGGAGGCCAGGTGTTCGTGCGGAGGCATGGCGGTGACGCACATCGGGGCCTCGGTCTGGCCGAAGCTCGCGTTCATGACCGGGCCAAATACCGCGATGGCTTCCTCGAGCCGTTCCAGCGACATCGGCGCGCCCGCGTAGGAAATGTATTCAAGCGAGGAGAAGTCGGTCTCTCGCGACTTCGGGTGGGCGAGCAGCATGTAGATCGCCGTGGGCGGCAGGAACATGTAGGTCACGCGATGTGCTGCGATTGCTGTCATGACTTCCGCGGGATCAAATTTGGGGAGGACCACGACCGTGCCGCCAAGCGCCATGCTCGCGAGCGCGAGGGGTCCTGCCGCGTGCGTCATGGGAGCGGCCACGAGATTGATGGGCGGCCGCTTCATCGGCATGGAGGCCACCAGGCTCGACACCAGCGCCTGCCAGTTGCCGTTCGTCAACATGACGCCCTTGGGACGGCCGGTGGTGCCGCCGGTGTTGCCGAGAAACGCGAGTTCCTGCGGCGCGCCGCGCCGGCGCTCCGGGACGGATTCCCCGACGTCGGGTTGTCGGCGATCGGCCAGGAAAAAATCGGCCCCGTGACACTCGCGGTCCAGCGCGATGTAGCGCCGAATGCGCGGACACTCCTGACGGAACGCCGAAATCCGGTCGGCCACGTCCGAGTGCACGAACAGCGTGTCGACGTCGAGGAGGTTCAAGAGGTAGGCATTTTCGCCCACCGCAGCCCGATTGTTGGCCATCACCCAGACGCCGTCGGCGCGCAGGATGCCGAGAACGGCTTCAAACGCATCGATGGAATTGCCGCTCAGCACGGCCGCATGGCCACCGGCGGCGAAGCCGTCGGCGATGAGCAGGCGCGCGATGGCGCGGCTCGAGGCGGCGACTTCGTCGTAGCTGCGCGTTGCGCCGTCCGCGATCAAACAGGCCTTGTCGTGCGAGAGTCTCGAGCCGCGGTCGAAGAAATCGATCATGCGCATGGCGCTATCTCCGCAACGTCAAGTCCAGTTCGCTCGAGCGGATCTGGACGAGCGGCGCCGCGGCCATCCGCATCAGGCGACTCACGCGATCGAATTCTGGGGAGGAGAGGGTGGGGTAGTCGCGCCGAACCGGGCCGGCGGCGCGCATTTTTTCCAGGTCCGCCGCGGGCACGAGCGCGCGCAGGATCAATTCATCGTCGTTCTCGCCGGTGCCATGCCGGCGGCGCAATTCCGCGAGGTCCGGCTGTTCCGGCGGATGCGCGAGGATTTCCTTGGCGCGCGGCTTCGACATGATTTGATCGAGGACGTTTTGATCGATGGGCGCGACCGACTCGCCGTAATAGCCCGCGGCGTATTGAATCACTTCGTCCGGCACCACTGAGTAGCGCTTGCTGGTGACGATGTTGAGCACCGCTAGCGTACCCACGAGTTGTGCGAAGGGCGTCGCCATCCCGGGGTAGCCCAGTTCGCGACGCACCGCCGCCACTTCCGCCAGCACGTCGGGCAACTTGTCGAGCATGTTCTGCTGCGCGAGCTGCGCCCGGAGCGTGCCCATCATGCCGCCGGGAATCTGGTGCCTAAGTGCGGTGATGTCGTATTCGAAATGCTGATTTACCAGAAAACCGGCGGCCTTGCCCACCCGTTCGAAGTGGTCGGCGACGGGCGGCAACTTGCTCGTGTCGATACGATGGGCATGGCCGAGAACATCTAGATTCTTGGTCATGATCTCGATCGACGGGATCGACGGCCCGTTGGCCATGGGGCGCACCGCCGTGTGTAGCACGGTGACGCCGAATTCGATGGCATCGATATAGGCCTTCGCCGACTGACCCAGCATGTTGTTCGAGTGCAGTTCGATCTGTTTGCCGCGCGCCTTGGCGGCGATGGCGGGCACCAGCGTTGATATTCGGTCCCGATCGAGAACCCCGCCCGTGTCGTAGAGCAGCAAGCTGTCGATTTCAGGCAGCGCCGAGAGCTTGTCCGCCTTGTCGGCATAGTACGCGTCGTTGTGAACGGGCGAGAGCGTGAAGAGCATGGTCCCGGCCACCTGGCAATTAAAGGTTTTCGCGAGCCTGGCGAGGCGGTGCATCTTTTCGATGTTGAAGAGAACGTCGTAGATCCACCAGCTGCGGATGCCATGGACGCATAGACGGCGCATCCAGAGGTCCATCAGCACGTCGGGGGTGAAGCCGAAGGTCACCGAGCCGTTCGAGCGGATGCCGCCACGCACCGGCGTGTTCGGCATGGCCCGGAGCAGAAGATCGATCCCCGCCCAAGGGTCTTCACGGCAGTGCCGGATGAGCACCTCGAACAGGGAGGAGCCGGCCAGACTGATGATCTGATATCCGGTCTGGTCGATGATGGGCGCCACCGGCAGCGCCATCCCGGCCTGCATGCGCATGCCCCAGAGACTTTGCTGGCCGTCGCGCATGGTTTCGTCGATAAAGGAAATCTCAGTCATCGAGCTACCCCGTGAAGCCGCCGGCAAGGACCTGCCGCTCGAGCCAGCGCGTGTGCAAGTTGTTGGACATGAACTGTGGATGCCGCACGATGGCGCGGTGCAGGGCGATCGTCGTGGGCACTCCCTCGACTTGAAATGCACCCAGCGCATCCTGCAGGCGCTCGACCGCACCGGCCCGGTCGTCGGCGTGGACGATGAGCTTGCCGATCATGCTGTCATAGAACGGCGGGATCGATGCGCCCGCGGCGATATGAGAATCCAAACGGATTCCTGGTCCGGACGGCGGCTCCCAGCGGGTGACTGTGCCGGGCACGGGAACGAAGCCGCGAGCGACATCCTCGGCATTGATGCGGCACTCGATGGCGTGACCCGTCACGTGCACGTCCGACTGCTGCAGCGAGAGTCCTGCGCCGCCCGCGATGCGCAGCTGTTCCTGCACCAGGTCGAAGCCGGTGACCATTTCGCTCACGGGGTGCTCCACCTGGATCCGCGCATTGACCTCGATGAAGTAGATGCACCGACGCGCTACGTCGTAGAGAAATTCCGCAGTGCCGGCATTGCGGTACTTGACACTTCGGGCGAGATTCAGCGCGGCGGCGTGCAGTTGAGAACGCAAATCCCCTGGGAGCGCCATGCACGGCGACTCTTCGATGAGCTTCTGATAACGGCGCTGCACCGAACAGTCGCGCTCTCCGAAATGCACCACGTTGCCGTCGCCGTCGCCCATCAACTGCACTTCGACGTGGCGCGCCTCGGGCACGAATCGCTCCATGAAGAGCGTGCCGTCCTTGAACGCCGCCGCTGCCTCCGCGCTTGCCTTCTCGAACGCCGCTTGAATGTCCTCCGCCTTGTCGACGATGACCATTCCCCGACCGCCGCCGCCGGCGGCGGCTTTTATCAGCACCGGGTAGCCGATGGCCTTGGCGACGACACGAGCATCATTCGGGCTCGCAATCTCGTCGCTGCCGGGCACCAGGGGAACGCCGGCCAACCTTGCGGCGGCGCGAGCGCTGAGCTTGTCGCCGAGCGCTTCCATCATGGCCGCATCGGGTCCGACGAAAACGATTCCGTGTTCGCCGCACAACCTCGGCAGGATCGGCCGCTCCGACAAAAACCCGTAACCCGGATGCAGCGCGTCGCAACCGCTGGCCTTGGCCGCGTGCACCACCAGCCGCGCGTCCAGATAACTGTTCGCGGCCGGCGCCGGACCCAGCACGATGATACCGTCGGCTAACCTTGCCGCGGCCGAATCGCGGTCGGCGGCGGAAACGCCGACGATGGTCTCGAGCCCCAGGGCCTGCGCGGCGCGCACGATTCTGACGGCAATCTCGCCGCGATTGGCCACGAACACCCGCTTGAGCGCTGTCATAGACCGGGCACCAGGACAAACAGCGGTTGTTGGGCTTCAACCATTTGTCCGTCTTTCGCGAGGATGGCGTGCACTGTACCGGACACGCCGCCCCTTACCGAAGTGAACAGCTTCATGACTTCGACCAGGCACAACTCCGATTCCGGTACCACCCGCGACCCCACTTCGACATACGCGGGCGAACCCGGTTTGGGCGACCGGTAGAAGGTCCCCAGGTACGGCGCGCGCACGATCGTCGCATCGGCAGGCCATTCCGGCGCCGCCGGCTGCACCGGGGCAGGGGTGTTCGAAGGATCAGCGCGTGGCGCAGCACCGAGAGCTGTGGACGCGGGCGGGGTCGCCTTCGCCGCCACGCCGGTCCCGGGTGCCGCATCGATGCCGACTGAAGTCGAATCGGCCGACACATAAACCTCGAGCCCTTCGGCGCGCAGATGCAATTCGCGCAGTCCGAGGCGTTGGAATTGCTCGATCAGCGCATCGACGTCGCCGGAGTGGTCCCGAGTCGTCACCGCTTCCGATCCCTCAACGCGTCGGTGTCGGCACGCGACAACCTGCTGCCCCGGTCCTTGAGTGTCGCGGAGTGTTCTTGTTCCAGCCGATACAGCGCGTCGATGTGCTCGGGGTGAATTCGATGTTTCACGCTGGTATCGCACAGGAAGCGGTAGTGATCGCCCATCTGCGCCGGCCGGAACGTCGCAGCGCGGGCGTTGTAGTCGGCGAGGGTAAGCGGTCCTTTGGTGGTGACGTACCGGTCCGCCTTCGCGCCCAGGTGCGAGACTCCCGGCGGCCATGACTCAGGAGCGATTGCGGAGTCCTGGTCGGTCAACACCGCATACGGAATGTGCGACAGATACCGGACCGGTGCGTCCTTGTGATTCATTAGAGCGTAATCGTGTAGCCGCTGGCTGGGCAGGCTCACTAGACCGACCATTTCCCCGAGGAAATCCCGGCCGAACTCGTCGTTGAACAAGGGACGGAAACGATTTGCCCGCGCGTCGATGGTCATCCAGTCATCCACATCGTAGACACCGGCGACGTGCGCGAAATCCTTGATGATCGAGAAGTACACGAGCGCGCCCGCATCCATCATTTGGTCACGCGACCATCCGGCCACGCGCTTCCAGAGCGCCACGGTGGCGACGCGGAACTGTTCTGTCAGCTGCTGAAACATATCGGCGAGCTGATCCGCGGACTCCATGCCGACGGGGATGAAGCCCTCGGAAAGCACATCTGACGTGTATAGACCAACCCCTGTCAGCTTGTCGGCTGAGAACTCGGGCTTCGACTCGAAGCTTCCCCAGTCGTCCATCAAATAGAAATGGCAATCCGTGGCTTCCATCGTCACCGTCAAATGATTGTAGGCAATGTCGTCGGCGATACCGTCGAGCCACGGGTAGTCGCCTTGGGCGAGATCCGTGAAATCGCGAATGATGAGTTCGCGATTGTCAGCGAGCTTGTACGGACCCGAATTGTTCAGGGTGACGCGGCTTTCACAAGAGGCCAGAAAGCCGTACTGCGAGACTGTGGCGAGAAATGCTTGCGCCGCCCGGTGCAGGCGGTCGCCCGGAACGCAGCGATGCAGATCGGCATGGAAGCGCTGAATGCGGCGCTCCGGCAGGAGCTGAACTCGTTGGCCAAATTCGCGCGCGTTGATGTGACCGTCCTCGCGCTGCTGCGCGAGCTTGAAGCGCCGCCAAAAGTCCATGACATAGACCACGTCTTCGGCGGCATCCTGCGGGCGCAGCATCCCCAGATTGATGAGCATTTCGCGGCCGAGCAGGAAGAACGTTGCCAACCCCCAACCTGGCAGGTTGCCGAATTTTCCGCCCATGGCGCGCGCGCGATCGCCGATTTCCTCAGCCTTGATGCTGCTCTCGACCTTGCGCAGGAGCGCGGGGTAACGGTAGAAGCAGCAGAGGTACGAGAGCAGCATGTATGCGGGCACGGGAAACAGCTTCGACTCCTGGACAGTGCGCGTGACGCACAGCCAGTAGGTGTCGTCGCCCAAGGTTTGGATGGAGTTGTTCGACTGAAGCAGGCTCAAATAGTCGAGCTTAAGCATGCGCGACCCTTTTCTTGGTATCCAAGGCCACTGTCTCTGCAAGTCTTGGCACTTCCGCACTCCCCCGATTTCATCCAAAAGAGTTGGTCAAAATCGTCCAACGATATTATCCTAACTCGGAAGAAATTTCACCTGGCCGAAACGTCGCAGCGAGCGTGCCGGAACTCCGGACGGCGGCTCCGGCGTGTGTCGGCGGGATGCCAGCCGGCGAGCGCGCTGCCCCGTTTGCCGCCGGCAGTGCGGACCGCCGCGACGATGTAGGCTTCTGCCATGATCATTCTCCGGTGAAATGGGCGGTGCGTTTGGCGAGGAATGCGGCAATGCCTTCCCGCCCGTCGGCGGAGCGGCCCGACTCCGCAATGGCCCGCGCTTCCTCCTCCATCTGACTCTCGAGCGTCACACCGAAGCTCGATAACAGCAGTTGGCGCGTCCGTCCGAGCGCGCCGGTCGCGGAGGCGATGAGTGCGGTCGTGGTCTTCGTCACCTCCGCCGCCAGGGCGTCGTCGGCGACGGACCGGGTGATGAGCCCCATGGCGGCCGCTTCCTCGGCGGTGGTGCGCCGATTGCAGAGCGCGAGTTCCTGAGCCTTGCGGAGCCCAACCAGCCGCGGCAGCAGCCAGGTCGAGCCACCGTCGGGCGACAGTCCGATGGCCGGATAGGCGAGGGTAAAGTGCGCCGACCGAGCGGCGATTGCGATGTCGCCGAGGATGGCCAGACTTAGGCCGGCGCCCGCCGCCGGACCGTTGATGGCGGTGATGAGGGGCTTTCGCATGCGCGCGAAACGGCTGATCGCCGAATGAAGACAACCGGCGATTTCCTTGAGGAGCGGGCCCAAGTGCTCGCCGCCCGCCGCAAAGACCCCGATATCGCCGCCGACGCAAAAGAAGCGTCCCCGTCCCGTCAGCAACACCGCGCGCACCGAGGCGTCCTCGTCGGCCTCGATGGCGGCATGCATGAGCGCGTCCGCCATCGCGACATCGATGGCGTTGCCGGCCTCGGGCCGATTGAGTGTGAGCGTCAATAACCCGCTCTCTCTCTGGGCGAGCACCAAGTCGGGCTGGTTCACGGGCACTCCTCCAGAGCCTTGCGCGCGAGAGCCGCCAGCAGGGGAAAGTTCGCGGCGCGGTCCGAAGCTTGCGCCGAGGCCGCGGTGCCGCGGATGACCCGGCCCTTGATGCCGTGGAATATTGCGGCCATTCGAAAGAAATTGAATGCGATATAGAACGAGTAGTTCGAAATCGAGGCACGATCGGTGCGGCGGCAATAGGCCGCCACGTAATCCTCTTCGCGCGGGATGTTGAGTGCCGCCAGATCGGCGTCAGCCAGCCCCGCGACGATATGCGGCGGCATCCGGTACATCATGGCGTGGTAGGCGAAATCGGCGAGAGGATGCCCCAGCGTCGACAACTCCCAATCGATGACGGCCAGCACGGCCGGCTCGGTGGGATGAAAGATCATGTTGTCGATGCGAAAATCGCCATGAACGATGCCGGTTTCATCGCCTGTTGGAATGTTCGACGGCAGCCGGTCGATCAGCCGGTCCATGTTGGCGTCGCGACCCGCATCAGCATCCTCCAGATATTGCTTGGTCCAGCGGGCGATCTGCCGCTGAAAATAATTGCCCGGACGGCCAAACTCCGCGAGACCGATGGACCGGTAGTCCACCCGATGCAGCGCGGCGAGGGTTGCATTCATGGCATCGAAATAGCGCGGCCGCTCCTCGCGGCGAATCGCCGGCAAGGTCGCGTCCCAGAATATTCGCCCGGGCACGAATTGCATCACGTAGAACCAGGTGCCGATGACGTCGTCGTCGAGGCACAGGGAGTAGACGTGCGCCACGGGGTAGCCGGCCTTCTCGAGTGCGGCCAACGCCTTCGCTTCGCGCTCCACCGCATGGGCGCCTTTCACGAGCGTCCCCGGCGGCTTGCGGCGCAAGACATACGCGCGGCCCGGCGTGGTGAGCTTGTAGGTCGGGTTCGACTGGCCGCCTTTGAATTGTTCGACCGTCAACGGACCTTCGAAGCCCTCGACCTCAGACGCCATCCACGCCGCCAATCGCGTCTCATCGAACCGATGGGCCTGCCGAACGGCGGTGGTGTCGGGAGAGGAGGCCGGCTTCGGGTTCATCATGGGGGCGTCGACAGATGATCGCGCTTGATTTTCTTGGCCAGCGACCATTTGTGAACTTCGGTGGGACCATCGTAGATGCGAAACGCGCGGATTTCACGGAAAACCTGCTCTACCATCGTGTCCGCGGCGACGCCCAGGCCGCCCATCACCTGAACGCAGCGATCCGCCACCCGCATCAGCGCCTCGGACACCGCGACTTTCGTCATCGAGCTCTCGTTGGTGCCCACGGCGCCCGAGTCGAGCACGTCCGCGCACCAATCAATCATCAACTCGGCCTGTTTCAAGTCGATCATATTCTCGGCGAGCATGAAGCCGACGCCTTCGTGATCGATGAGAATCTTGCCGAACGCCTGCCGTTTGCAGGCGTAGCCGACCGCAATCTCCTGGGCACGCAAGCAGGCGCCGAGCCAACGCATGCAATGCGACAAGCGGGCGGGACTCAGCCGGACTTGCGCGTATTTGAAACCTTCACCGCTGTTGCCGAGCATGTGCTCGGCAGGTATGTGCAAATTCTCGAGGGACACGACGGCGTGACCGCCCGGCATGGAACTGTCGATGGTGTCGATGACCCGTTCGATGCGCACCGCCGGGTTGGGAAGATCCACGAGAAACATGCAGGCGCCCTCGCTGGATTTCGCCATGACGATGCCGACGCTGGCGCCTTGGGCGCCCGTGATGAATGCCTTGCGGCCATTCACTACCCACTCATCGCCGACCCGCTGGGCCGTCGTCTTCATCATGGACGGATCCGAGCCCGCCCCGCCATCTTCCGCGGGCTCGGTCATGAAGAATGCCGAGCGCGCCTCCCCGGCGAGGAGACGCGTGAGAAACCGGGCCTTCAATTCCGGCGAGCCTACCTTGCCGATGAGGTACATGTTGCCTTCGTCGGGTGCGGCCGTGTTGACCGCGATCGGACCGAGAAGAGACAGCCCCGAAGCGCGCAGCACCAGCGCCGTTTCACGCTGCGTCAGATGCGAGCCGTCGGCGAGGATGTGCGGCGTCAGTACGTTCTGGTCCCGAGCCTTGCTGCGCAATTCGCGGATCAAGTCGTCGGCGGGCCCGTGCGCGCCGCACCGCGCGTCTTTCTCGTACGGAATGACCACGCCGCGCACGAAATTCTCGACGCGCGCGGCGATGCTGTGCGCGCGGGCACCGGCAGTGCTATTCATGAAAGAGCTCCCTCATTTCCGGCAAAATGCCGGGTAGTGTCATGTCCAAGTGCAGAGGCGTCACCGACACCGCATGGTCGAGCGCGGCGCGCAGGTCGTTGCCCTCGGCCTCGCCGCCGTCGGGAAACGCGGCCTTGATCCAATAATAAGGCACGTGCCGTTCGTCGACTCGCCGAACCGGCCGGAATGAGCCGGGAGGGCGTAGCCCCTGGCTCGTGACGCGAATGCCGGTGACCGCGTCCGGCGGGCAGTTCGGAAAATTGACGTTGACGAACACGCCCGGACGCCACTTCATCGTGAGCAGCCGCTCAATCACTCGGGGCGCATAGCGGCGCGCGGTGTCCCAATGGACTTCGCTCTGATAGGTCATGATCTGGCTCAAGGCGATGGAGGGAATGCCCAGCATTGCGCCTTCGATGGCCGCGGAGGCGGTGCCTGAGTAGGTGATGTCTTCCGCAAGGTTGGGGCCTCGATTGATGCCCGATAGCAGCACATCGGGTTTTTCTCCGCCCATCAATTCGTACACGCCGAGCAACGTGCAGTCGGTTGGCGTGCCTTTGATGGCAAAATGCCGGTCGTCGCGCTCCCTGACCCGGATGGGATAGGAGAGCGAGAGGGAATGTCCGGCGCCCGAGCGTTCCTCGTCCGGTGCGACTACCCAAACCTGATCGGTGAAGGTTCGAACGAGTTCTTCGAGCAGCACGATGCCGGGCGCATCGATGCCGTCATCGTTGACGATGAGTACGCGCGGCTTGGCCGGGCGCTGCGCCGGGCGTTCATGGTTCGATCGGTTAGAAGAGTGGGGCAAATTATGGCTCAACGATTGATTCCTCTTGCGGCCCTCCGGACAGCGCCCCGCTCGTGCGGCTCTGCGGCGTTCAATCAGCTTGCCGAAGTCTACAATATGCTGTTCAATATCGTCTGACGATTTTATCCGATTTTCTATTCGTACGGCACCTGAGGGCACCTCGATGCAGACCCCGAAATACGAGGCGGTTCCATGAGCGGGCCGCTGCCGGTGGATGACCTCATGTTGACGGCCCCGCCCGCCTTGCCGCTGGTCGAGGCCACGCTTAGTCTAGTGCATGACTTGGTCCGCAAGGAGTGGCGCGAATGCGGCGCGGGGTGGGACGGGTTCTGCCGCGGCGGCGCGGGATGCCGTCTCGTGGAGGCGGACTTCGCGCGCGTCGAGGCCAAGATTCTGCAGAGCGGCCACCGCTTCGCATGGTCCGCCGGGATTTCTCTCAAAGAACGGCCCGACGCGTACCGCGGGGCCGAAGGCGCCGCGGCGGAAGCTGGATTTTCCCATCCCCAGGCGCCGTTCGAAGAGACGGGCGCCGACGGACGCGCCTTGCGGGGAGTGGGCGACAACGTGGTCCGGCACGCCGCTAATCTCGTAGGCACCGCACGCTATATTCGCAGCAACGAACAGGTGCTGGCGCTCCTGACCGGCGGAGTTCCCGCGCAAACGATCGCGGTCATCGACGATTCCGGCGGCACGCTCACCGCGCCGATCATAGAACGATTTGCGGGGGTGATTTGCGCCGGGGGAACGGTGCGATCGCACCTCGGCATTCTCACTCGCGAGTACAACATTCCGTGCCTGATGAACGCGAAGGTGGCCGGAATCAAGGACGGCGAGCGCGTCGAAATCGAAGTGAGCGCGCCGGCGAAAACGGCAGAGGACTACCAGAAGGGGGTCGAGCGCACGGCCCGGATCTGGCGGCTCGGTCAGGGATCGCGTCCATGAACGACCGCGATCTCGTGCTGCACGGCCTCGCCATCAAACGTCATGCGACGGCGGCCGACGTCGCCGAATTGATCGACCTCGCGGGGCCCCGCGTGTCCGCGCTGCTGGCCACTGCGGCGGCAACGCACCGCGCCGTCGAGGTCAGCGCCGCTTTTGCGCTGACCCCGCTTGGGCGGGTCGCGCTCGAGGGCCGATACAGCCTGCACTTCAACGCCGTGCGCGGCGACTCGGAATTCGTCGCGGCCTATGAATCGTTCGAGAAATTGAACCGTTCGCTGAAGGATGTCATCACCGCATGGCAGACCCTCGATGTGGGCGGCGCGAGGGTCGCGAACGACCACAGCGATCCGGCCCACGATGCGCAAGTGCTGGCCCGATTGGGCCGCGTTCAAGATCAGATCGAGCCCATCTTGACGAGACTGTCGAGGCGAATTCCCCGCCTGCGGGTCTATGAGGACAAGCTCTTGACGGCGCTCGAAGCGGCGGAAGACGGCGATGCCGCCTGGGTGAGCGACGTCAGGCGGGCGAGCTACCACACCGTGTGGTTCGAACTGCACGAGGACTTGCTGCGCATCATGGGCAAGACGCGGGAGGAGTGAGCGCGATGCCGGATCCTCGCTGGGTGGTTCATCTGGACGGCGCTGTGCTGCCCGACAAGGAAGCCATCGGCGGCAAGGCCTGGTCCATCGCGCGCATGCGCGCGATCGGACTTCCCGTGCCCCCCGCGTTCGTGATCTCGACCGCCGCCTGCCGCGCATTCCTCGAGGGCGGCGGACTTCCCGTCGGTCTGTCCACGGAGATCGACCAGGGAATCGCCTGGCTCGAGGCCGAAACCGGCCGTGAATTCGGCGGCTCGAAGCGGCCGCTGTTGGTGTCGGTCAGATCGGGCGCCGCGATATCCATGCCCGGAATGATGGATACCGTCCTCAACCTGGGAATGAGCGACTCCGCCGAGGCGGCGTTGGCGTTGGAGACCGGCCTCGCCGGATTCGCGCGGGACACCCACCGTCGATTTCTCGACCTTTATTCGTCCATCGTCCTCAAAATTCCCAGCGAGGATGCCCACCCAGCGGCGGTGCCCACCGATTTGCGTAGACAGATCGAGGCGGCAGGCCACGCCATGCCGGAGTCCGCCAAGGCGCAGCTGATCGAGGCGGTGCGGGCGGTGTTCGGCAGCTGGAACGCGCGGCGTGCCCGGCGCTACCGCGAACATCACGGGATTGCGCACGACTTGGGCACGGCGGTGACGATTCAGGCGATGGTCTTCGGTAATCTGGACGAGCGCAGCGGAACCGGCGTCATCTTCAGCCGCAATCCGTTGAGCGGCGAGCGCGTGCCGTACGGAGAGTATCTGCCGCGGGCCCAGGGCGAGGATGTGGTATCCGGCCGGTTCACGCCGCTGCCGCTCGACGCGATGAGTGTTCGCGAGCCCGCCGCTCATGCGCAATTGCTGGCGGCCACCGATTTGCTCGAACGTGAGCACGGCGACATCCAAGATGTCGAGTTTACGGTTCAGACCGGAAAGCTGTATCTGCTGCAGGCGCGCTCGGCCAAGCGCGCCGCGCAGGCTGCCGTGCGTGCGGCCGTCGACATGGTGGCGGAGCGCATGATCGACGTGAAATCCGCGCTGCTGCGAGTGAGTCCCGAGCAGGTGCGATCGCTGTTGCTGCCGCGTTTGCGCGAGGGCGCCACGATGAATGCCGCCGTGGTTGCCCGGGGCGAGGGCGCCTGCCCCGGCGTCGCGTCGGGTCTGTTCGTATTCGAGCCAGACGAAGCCGAGCGGCGCGCGGCCAACGGAGAGGACGTCATTTTGGTTCGAAAGACCACCAGCCCCGATGACATCCACGGGATGATTGCCGCGCGCGCGGTCGTCACCGAGCAAGGAGGATCGACGTCCCATGCGGCGGTGGTGAGCAGAGCCCTGGGGCGCCCCTGCGTCGTCGGCGTCGGTCCATCGGATATTCGAGCCGGCGGGTCGGGGACCGTGGACGGGGCTGCGGGAGTCGTCTACGAGGGAACGCTGCCGGTGGTGGCTCCCCGGGAGGACGATGACGAAGACCTGGCTACGTTGATTGCGTGGGCTCGCGGCCATAGTTCCATACGCGTCCTCAAACCTCGCGAAGCCACAGGGATCGCGGGATGCATCGACCTGGATGCGCGCTTGAAATCGCTGCCGCTCGAGGGCTTGGCGATGGGCCTGAACGGCGCCAAAGCGGCGCGAGGTGCGGCGCTCTCCAACCCCGCGGCCGCCGTCTCCGCCGTCGAACAAGGAATCGAGACGCTGGTTACCGAGCCGGTTCTTCCCGCTCTGCTCGCCATCATGAGAATGTCGGCATGAATCCGGTGCTGCTCGAAGTCTCGGAGCTGTTGCGCCGGTTTGCGGGCGCGGACTGGCGCGACCTCTACGTCCGTACCGCGCACTACACGCTGTTCGTCGCCAAAGCGGGCGGCGCGCCCAATCCCATGCTCCGCGCGGCGGCGAAGTCCGCGGCCGTTGCGGAGCAGAGCGCGGAGTATACGATCGCGGCACCGCATGTCGGCACGGTTGCTTCGATTGCGCGGGTGGGCGAGGAGATAGAGTACGGTTCATCGGTGATACGTCTCGCCCTCCTCGGCGAGACGGTCGAGGTGCGCAGCGAGCATGCCGGCGTCGTCACGGATGTCTTGGCGCAGCCGGGCGACCTGGTGCAATACGACACATCGCTCTTGCGAATCGCGCGCCGCGCCTCAACCGGCAGCCATGGCGCGCCGGACCAATAGCTCGGTATAGGACGGCAGGACCTGGCCGAAGGCGGCGAAGCGCTTATCCGCCGTCTTGCCGCTTTGGAACAGGTGGGCACCGAGTGCGATGATGGCCGTCACCTTGGCTTGTCCCAAGACTTCGTAGCGGGCGATGTCGACCGCTTTCCGGCCGGTGCCAGCCTGCCATTCGTCAATCATGCGGTCCCGCGACCACCACCCCGGAAGCGCGAATCCGGCATCCGCGAGCGACGCCTTGCCCTGATGGTGGAACATCAAGATGTAGCCCAGATCCAGCTGCGGCTCAGCGATTTGCGACATCTCCCAATCCAACAGGGCGGTGAGATTGCCCTCGTGCCATAGGCAATTGCCGTGCTTGGGGTCGCCGTGTACCGGGGTGGGCGCGCCCGAGGTTCGCGGCGGTCGGGCTGCCAAATTCTCGAGAACACCGATGAGATCCGTCGTGGCGGCCGCGGACTTCGCGACGTTCAGCCAGTGCTGCGCCTCGGCTTGCACCGAGCGGCCTCCGGGAGGCATTTTGCCGACCGGCATGCGATGCAGCCCGATGATCGCATCGAACCATTGCCGGCACAGTCGCTCCGGGCCCTCGAGATCGGCCGCCAACCAATCCGGCACGGCATATTCGAAGGCTTCACCACGCAGACGCTGCATGAGAAAGAACTCATCGCCGATCACCGCGGGATCGGTGCAGAGTTCGAGCACCTTGGGCAGCGGCACGGTTTCGGTATTGGCGCGCACCGCGCCGATCACTGCATGCTGCCGCGCCATGTCGTAGGGCGGCAGGAGCCCTTCCTCGGAGGGCGGCATGCGCAGAATCTCGTCCAGGCCTTCCACCAGATAAGTCTCATTGGAGTGGCCGGCGGACAACGTTTTCACGCCGGTGATGCGCGCCCCGCGGGGTAGGAACCCGCGCAGCCCGTCGGCGATCCGTTCGATATCCCGTGCCATTGCGATGTCCTCAGATGATCGAATTGGCGGCCGTCAAGCCGATCTCGGGATGGGCGCCGTGGATGATGCATTCCATCACGCCATAGCCCACGGCATTGCCTTCCCTGACGCGGATCGGATTGTCCCGAAGCTGGCGGATGCGCTTGAGCGTGGCGATGTCCAGGGTGTCCACGAACTTCTCCCCTTCGGTCTCCAGTGGGCCCTTCCAGGAGCCGTGCTTCTTGCCGTCGAATCCCAGATAAAGACCCGGCCCCAAGTGCACACCGGATTCTCCGGGAACCTCAACTTCCACGGTGTGCGTCCCGCCTTGCATCATATCGAAATGGACGCGTCCTCCCTGCAGGCGCCGGCTCCGGTCGTCGTAGCGCAACTCGGGCCGCACTCGCGCGACCTTTTCCTGGGTGCCGTCGGGGTGGTTGCGATACCCCGACGAATAAAAAATGCGTCCTTGTTTGGACATGTAATAAAAATGATAGGCCGTCTTCTCGCCGTTGGGCGCGATCAGCATGAAGGGGCTCCAGACCAGTACGAACTCGCCCTCGCCGAATTTGACGTCGCCGAAGTCGGAGGTCGGCCGCACGTCGGGATTGTGAGCTCCCACGTCGAGCCGGGTACCCCAGCTGTGGTCGCGATACTCGGTCCACTCGTCCGATTTGATCTCGATGCGCTGGCCCTCGATTTCCACCCATCCGGACGGCGTGCCGATCTGGTGATAGCGGATCACGTCGGAACCGATTCGAAAACCGTCTCGTTCGCGCTGCTTGTGGCGGTCTTCGAGAAACGGCGGCATATCCGAGGTGAAGGTCACGTCATAGGCGATGGGCTGGTTCGGATTCTTCGCCAGCGCATACCGTACCTTGTGCAGCGGCTCGATGATCTCGTAGGTGAGCGGTCCCACGGTCGTGATGGTCGGATCGTCGCGCAGTTCACGGCTGGCGCGGACCGTCCATTGCGTGCGTCCTCGGGAGACCGCTGCCCAGCCGTCGAGCACACCGCGATTGTGATAACGGCCGAGACCGAAATCGATTCCGAGACCGCCGTCCTTACGGATGATGGCGGACCAGATTTTCTCAGTCCAGCTGAGCTCGGAGGTCGCCGTGGACGCAAAGGTATCCACGATCTGATGGTTCAACAATTCATCGAGGCCGATGATCTGACCGATGTCGTTGATTTCATGACGATAGAGCTTAGGCATGGATTTCCCCCAAATTTGACGAGCCGTCGGGCGCTACAGCGGGTGCAGCGTACTCACTTGCATCACCGGATTCACGTCGGTGTAATTCTTTGCATCCTGAAACAATGCCTCTCCGCAGAGGCGCATCGCGTCGTCGAAGGCCGCTCGCGACGTGAAATGGAGTTCGCTGATCGCCCAAAACGGCGGGGTCGCACCCGCGAGGTCGCACTGACCGAGGGATGCACGTATTTCGATGAGGCCGAGCGGCTGCAATAGCGAGCGTGCGAGGGTGGCATGCGTGGTCACGTAGTAGGCGCCGTCGAAGCGGCTGCCCGGCTGGTTCGGGTACAGGGCGGATACACAGATCATCGGCGTCTCCGACGTTTCCGAAACTCGACGCGAGGGCGAGCAGGGCGTAAAGCGTCAGACGATTTCATCCGTCAATATTGACACCGTGGCGGCCGCCGACGCAAGCGAATCGGCTTGAAGCCGGTGGCGGTCCGCGGGAAGTGCGGCCGGGTTGACCAAGTCTCTCGCCGTCGAACTTGGCTCGCATGGCATCACCGCTAGCTGCGTCATGCCGGGCCCGACGCTCACGGGCATGGCGCAGCCGCTCCTGAACGCCGACCGCAGTCTGCGCGAGAGCTACCATCGCGCACGGCGAGGCCGGACGAACCGGCCTCCGCGTTTCTATTCCCGGCCCCTCATTCGCCGTCCGCGGCGGGAAAGGCGTGATCCGGAAGTTCTTTCATCGTCTTGCGCGTGCCTTCGAAATGGCGCTTTATTGCGCGCTCGGCCATGGCGGGGTCGCGGTCGATGACGGCCTGAGCAATTCGGGAATATCCAGACAGGTGACGTTGTCGCTGCGCCTCGGATTGGATCCGTTCGATCTGCGCCCGGAACAAGTCCGTGCGCGACAGCGGCATCACGCGGGCGAGTTCGCGGTTGCCGCCGATTTTGACCATGGTGTCGTAGAAATGACGCCGCTGCTCGAGATATTTCCCTCGGTTGCCCTCTTTCCCCGCGGCCTCGATGGCTGCGACCGCATCCTTCATTCGCTGTTTATTCTCCGCTGAGTCGCATCTTTCGGCCGCGAGGCGCGCCGCGAGGCAGGCAAGCGGCTCCAGCGTGTCGAGCAGATCGAGGACGGACTTCTTGTCGAGACTGCTGATGTAGGCGCCGCGATATCGATTGAGCGTCACGATGCCGTCCGCGGCGAGATGCTTGAGCGCTTCGCGCAACGACCCGCGGCTGATTCCGATGCGGCGCGTCAGCTCTGGCTCGAGGAGATGCTGTCCGGGAACGAATATGCCGGAGCGTATGCCCTGCGTGACAGCGTATGCCACCCGGTCCAACGCACTTTCGACGGTCTCAGGTAGTGCCGCCGCCGGTGGAGATTTCGTGCCGGCCCGCAGCGGTCCTCCGGTCTTTGCTCTTGCTGTTTTCACCATAGCAGTTCCGTCTTCCCAACAAATCATCCAACGATTTTGTCTCTGTTTGCTGACGCGCGATGGGCATTGTATCTCGGATGGTGATCCTCGTGGACCCCTCTGCGCCTCAATTTTCGGTGTTTTGAGCCGGGGGTGCTCTCTCAATGGGAAAGAGATGAAGTTAAGGGATTTATCCGACAACCAGCGCCGAGTTCTGCAGAGCTCGGGCATCTTCATGGCACAGGTTTTATCAGATCGTTGGATGTAATCGTTAGACGATATTGACAATGACTGCGAGCTATGGAAATATCTTCGGAGGTTGGTGGCGCAAGCGCGGGACCACGTCTGCACGAGGCGTGACCCCGTTTAGGGAGGGGAAATGCGGAAGCGGTCTATCTACCGTGAGGCGCGTCACGTGACGGCTATAGCCGTCCGGTGCTCGATCGCTGCCGCTTGGAGATTCCGCCGCAAGCACGCCTATGGGGGTATTCGAACTGAAACGCCAAGCTCGAGGTATTTGCCTCGACTGCCTTCCCGGGCGGCCTCAATGCCGGCCGCCGCGTCACGGTCAGGGGAGTAATAAACGATGTCTTCTACGTTCTTTCGGATGGTCTTGTTTGCGATAGTGACCACGTCAGTCGGAGTTATTTCCGCCGCGAATGCTCAAAAAGTCAGTCCGGACACCGCGCCGGGCTCGGCGAACGCATCCCCGTCGCCGCAATCGACTGGGCACGTCACGGCAGCAGACTCGTCGGTGCTCGAGGAGATTACGGTCACCGCACAAAAACGGGAAGAAAACATCAACAAAGTCGGTCTCACGATTGCCGCAATCGGAGCGAGCACCCTTCAGGAACAAAATATTCAGTCGCTGGCCGACATCGCCCAGGCCGTCCCAGGACTTTCATACACCAACAGTGCGAACAACACTCCGGTCTACACTCTGCGCGGTGTCGGCTTTTACGATACCTCCCTTGGCTCGTACCCCACGACGAGTATCTATCTCGATCAGGCGCCTTTACCGTTTCCTGTCCAGAGTGCGCTCACCGCATTTGATCTTGAACGCATCGAGGTGCTCAAAGGACCGCAAGGCACCTTGTTCGGGCAGAATTCGACCGGCGGTGCGATCAACTATATTGCAAGGAAGCCTACAAATGAGTTCTCCGCCGGCGCGGTGGCGAGCTACGGCACCTTCAACGACTTCATCGAAGATGCCTACGTCAGCGGTCCAATTGGCGATGGCGTGCGCGTACGCCTCGCGCTACGCGATGAGAATAGCGGCGCGTGGCAGTACAGCTACACACGGAATGACACAAACGGGCGCACGCACCAATTGGCAGGCCGCCTCCTCGTCGACTGGGATGCCACCAGTACCCTCAAATTTCAACTCAATGTGAACGGATGGCAGGACAAGAGCGATCCACTTGCATTGCAGTACGTGGCCTTCAACCAGCAGGCGATTTCCAACGCGCCCGCGGTCGAAGCATATCCTCGTTCGCCGTTGACGTCGCGCGCCGCGGACTGGAGCCCCGACAACGGGATGTTCATCCACCGCAATCTCAACCAGACCGTGCTGCGCGCCGACTGGGAGTTTGTTCCCGACATCACGCTCACCTCGATCACCTCTTACGTGGGCTTCAACGAGCGCGGAGCGCTCGACCAGGACGGCATCGCGCTCAGCGACTTGGACTTGAGGTACTTTTCCGGCGACATTCATAGCTTCGCTCAGGAAGTGAGGTTAGCGAACGCCAATACAGGCCGCTTTCGCTCGACCATCGGCGCCAATTTCAGCAGCGATACCGTGTCTTATGATGAGAATATCGTCTACGCCAACAGCTCCGCCACGCAGAACTATGGAATTCATACCAGCGAGAATTACAGCAATCAACACATGACCAATATTGCTGGTTTCGCCAGCGGTGAATACGACATTTTGGGCAGTCTCACAGCCAAGGCGGGTGTTCGGTACACGGAAGCTCGCCGATCCGCAACCATCTGCAACCACGACGGGGGCGATGGTCTGACGGCTGCGTTATTCACGGTGTTTGCAGGCGCCTTGTCCGGGCAGTCCGTCGCGCCTTTGGGAATCAATGATTGCTTTGCGCTGAATGCACAGTTTCTTCCCGGAACCTACTATGGAAAGTTGACCGAGGACAATGTCTCTTGGCGTACCGGCCTCGATTACCGGGCAACTGACCACGTTCTTCTTTACGTGAACGTGGCGAAAGGATTCAAGGCCGGCACGTTCGGTAACCTCAACGCCTCCAGCCAGGTGCAATATGTCCCGGCCGTGCAGGAGTCCATACTCTCGTACGAAGGAGGCGCTAAGGCGCAGTTTCTCGATCGACGCCTCTCCATCAACGGCGCGCTGTTCTATATGGACTACACCAACAAGCAGCTGCGGAGCAAGCGCATCGATCCTACGTTTGGAATCATCGATGTAATCGTCAACATTCCCAAATCGCATATCCAAGGCGCCGAAGTGGAAATCAATGCTCTGCCGGCGCGCGGATTGAGCGTCGGCCTGGCGGCCACCTACATTGATTCAAAAATTGATCAATATTCCGGGGTGAATGCAGGTGGGCTCGTCGCCAATTTCGCAGGATCGGCTATTCCCTTCACGCCGTCGCAGCAGTATGGAGGAAATGCTCGTTATGAGTACCCTGTTATGCAAGGTATCAGCGCGTTCATCAGTGCTCAGCTGACTTATCGGAGCAAGACCAACGCCATCGTGGGCGGGACGGCGGACTACAATATCGACGCCTACGGGTTGCTCGATGCGCAGCTCGGCCTCGCGTCTCAGAGTGGGTGGAAGGCGATGCTTTGGGGAAAAAATATTACCAACAGATACTACTGGACCAACGTCGTCGCGGGCCAAGACACCATTGATCGATATCCCGAGAAACCTGCGACGTTCGGCGTAAGCGTTGGCTATACCTTCTGATATACCTTGTGTAGACGGGGACTCGGCTCATGCCTCGTGCCGCGAAATAGAAATTTTGCAAAAGCTCATGCGGGGGCCGCAGTCGAGAAAGCGACGAAGCGTCATTTCCGTACTTGGCTTATTGAATAAACACGAGAATTGAATACCTCGCCTGGACGCAAGGCAGTGTTAATGAGTTGAATGCAGAATTCTCGTGCGCGAACTTGCTGAAAAAAAATCCGACGCGACTCGCCCATTTTGTCTCCCCACGCCACGTCGACTTTGCACACCTCGCCCTCGGTCAAAAATCTTGCTTCCGAACATTCTGGCCCTGGCCGAACCGTTGGGTGGTCCCTGAGCTCGATTCGAAACACCACCGCTACTTGCTCGATGCCTGCCATATCAACGATCGAATACAAATCGAGCTGGTCAGGATGAACGACAACCCCGGTTTCTTCGTAAGTTTCGCGTGCCGCGCCTTGTTGCAGAGTTTCACCGCTCTCAAGGTATCCCATGGGGGCATTCCATTTGCCCGGTGCCGGTTCCTGCGCGCGTCTGCACATCAAGACCTTGTCTTCCAGAAATACTAAGCAAACGACGAGAATCTTCGGATTCTGGAAGTGCACTGTTCCGCACGATGCACACACAAAGCGCTGGCAGTGTTCCCCTTCAATCCAGCGACGAGAGACTGTCGCTCCGCACTCGCTACAAAATTTCATGTTTCCACGTCGATGAAATCAAAATCCAAATTGATGCCGCTGAAGAAAGTGTAATTGCCGTGTAAAGCCTTGTACAGTCGCAAGGGGCCGCCGCGATGATGCAAGTGATGAATCTGTTTGAGCTTTCGTCATCGACATTTGAGCTTCTTCGAGCGTTGATCCAATTCGGAAGGATCTACTGCAGCATACTCGTTGCCGCCTCGGAAGCCGGCGGCGCGACTTACCGGCCGCTTCACACCGCTAGCTAAGCGCCGGTTTTCGAACGCTGCCATCAGGCCAGTCCAGCTCAGTACGAGCGCCAATTTATGTTCATATTATGGACGTCCTTATCGACTTTTAAATGGCATTTATGGCTAAATAAATCAATAGCTTAATATTAACATAGCCACTAGAGATGGCTTACGTTGATTGAAAAATATCGGATAGTGAAACTTTTCTCTTGCATTCATCGGCTCCCGCCGGAGATGATTTGCGTAGACCAATGCGTCTGCAATTGACGGCGAAGAGTCGAATTCGGCGCTGGCCAAAACAACAATGAGGAGTGGCAATGTCTCAGGGGACTCAATACATCGCAGCGAAACGCCAATTACTGTCCATCGCGGCAGTGGCATCGATGTGCATGCTGACGCTGGTCAAGCCGGCATTAGCTGAAAACAATGCTATACGTCCGCAAGAGCAGCCAGCCCAAGAGTTGGAGCAGATTACCGTCACCGCGCGAAAGCGCGACGAGAACATTCAAGAGGTACCGCTCGCGATCGTTGCGTTGTCCGAAAAAATGATCAAAGAGAGGAATGTGGTCCGTATCCAGGATATCAATGCGCTGACGCCAAATCTCACGATCGAAACGGGCGCTGGAGTGGCGGGCGGCGCATCGTTCGTCATGCGCGGCATTGGTTCTTATGATTATGAGCTATACGCGGACTCCCCGGTTTCATTCTATGTCGACGGCGTCTTGTGGGCCAGGCCCCATACCGTCAATGGGGAGATGTTTGACATCGATCGGATTGAGGTGCTGTACGGTCCGCAGGGCACTCTCTTCGGCCGAAACACCACCGGCGGTGCGATTAACGTTAAGACCAGGCAGCCGAAAGATGATTTTGGTTTTGAGCAGAAAGGAGGCTATGGCTCGAATAACGAGTTCGAGTCTCGAACAATCGTCGATACCGGTTCATTCGCCGCCGGCAAAATGAAGGCAATGCTCGGCTATTTTCATAGCCAGATGGATGGGTGGCAGCGCGATCTCAATACTTCGGACAGGAACAGCCCAGGATCCCGCAACGTCAATTCCGTGTTGGGTCAACTGCACGGCGACGCCACCGACACCCTGTCGTTCGATTGGAGATTTGATTGGCGCAGAATCGACTATGTGCCAACCGCTTATGAATTAATCGACGTAAGCCAAGATCTCATCACGTATTATGCAAATTCGCCGGCAAACGGAGGCAATCCATTCGTCTACGTGAACAGGCCGACAATTCTGAGGAATATCTATCAAGATGTCGCATCGAAGGGCTCGGACGAGGAAAGCGGAGGAACTTCATTCACGTTGAACTACAACCCAAGCCGCGAATTGAATATCAAGGACATACTCGCATACCGAAAAATGGATCAATTCAGCCTCAATGATCCAGGCGGTCAGGGTTTCTTGTACGGCCCGGTTCTGGACCCCGTTACATTTCTGCCGGCCGGCATTCAGCCAGTAACGCCACTCGACGCAGTGACGAACAATAGGCAACACCAAATATCCAATGAGCTGCAATTCACGGGCGAAGTTGACCGGTTTAACTACGCCGCTGGCGTGTACTACTTCGAAGAAAAGTCCCACGGACGGCAGTTTACCAACGGTACCTTTGTCTTGCCCGGCGGTCTGGAAGCCTTGAATTTCGCTGCAGGAAGAGATTATTACCTGGATACGAAATCCGCGGCCGTTTATGGGCAACTATCGTATCGTCCCCCCGTATTGGACGACAAACTCGAGGTCACGGGCGGCGTTCGTTACACAAATGATAGGAAGGGCTTTTCGCAAACTATCTATTCCAACGATGTCGAGACTGCAACCCAGAGTCTCGACAAGGAATGGAACAACGTGAGCTATCTGGCGTCCTTGAAATATAAGCTGACCGACGATGTGAACGCTTATTTGCGCTTTTCAACGGGCTACAAGGCGGGCGGCTTTAATCCCGGCACCATTCAGGCTCCCTATAACCCCGAAAAGGCCGAGGCGGTGGAAGTCGGACTGAAGTCCTTATTCTGGGACAACCGGATCAATCTAAATCTCGCACTCTTCCATACCAAATATAACGATCTCCAGACGACGCAGTTCGTTGAGCAGAACGGCTCGCAGTCCAATCAAGTATTGAACGCTGCGAGGGCAACGTATGACGGGCTCGAGATCGAGTTTGCGGTCAAGCCGGTCGAGGACGTCCGTATCGACTTGGGGGTGGGACTGATCGATCCGAAATATCAGTCGTTCATCATCCAAGATCCGGTTACATTTTTGTCCAAAGATGTTTCCGATACCGCCAAGTTCCAATTGCTCTCCAAGCAAAGCTATCGTGTTGGCTTAGAATATGACGTCAGCGCGGTAACGGTCGGAAAACTGAGCGCGAATGTGGATTTCACCTATAAGAGCGAACGGTTCTGGTATGCCGTGCAAGAGTTCAATCCGCGCAACGACATTATCAAGGGCAATCCCGCGCATATTCTCACAGCGCATATCAACTGGGCATCCATACCGTTGGGCAAGGGGGATGCCCTGCTTACCTTGGGCCTGCATGGAAATAACCTGCTCAACCAGAACCTCGTCGAAGCGGGGGCTGACCTGGGATCATTGGGTGCCGGATTTATCAACTTCGCCCGCCCACGCTCATATATGATAGATGCGACTGTCTCCTTTTAACAGGCAATGCCCGCAGCATGAATAAGATTGCCCTTGTAACGGGCGCTGCCCGAGGTATCGGGCGCGCCATTGCCATCGATTTGGCCCGCCATGGTTTTGACATTGCGGGCGTTGCTCGATCACTCGATAGTCCGACGTTCGCTGATAAGCCGGGTACATTGATGGAGACGGCGGAACAGGTGAACAAGCTGGGCCGGAAGTTCTTGCCGATCAAAATGGATCTCTTGGAGCAAGTACAAATCCGCGCCGGTTTCGAGAAGGCCATGAATGAATTTTCGCGGCTCGACTTGCTAGTAACGAGCGGCAATTACATGGAGACCGGGCCAGAAGGCACGTACATGAACAAGTTCATTGACGTGCCGTGGGATGCATTTGAGCGGCACGCCCGCATCACCGGGCTCTCGACTCTGTATCTCAATCAGCTTGCTGCGCAGGTTATGGTCAACCAACGCAGTGGGGTTGTCATCAATATCACTCAGAATGCTGTGTGGCTCAACGATCCGGAAGCCGTCGATAACTTGCCTATGCCGGGCGAAGGTATGCCCGGAATGGCGGTGTCGGTCATGCGCGGCATAACGGATCGAATTCCCGCGAGTATCAAGCGAGAAATGGCGCCCCATGGAGTCTCCGTTCTCACCTTGGATCCCGGTATGACCATTTCCGTGGACCGGCAGCTTTGGTCGTTGGTTGAGACCATTGGCTATAAACCCGAAATTGCTCACTCCGTTGCCGTGCCGGCGCGAACGGTGGTACATATCGCAACTTCATCGGATCCGTTGCAATTCAGCGGCCGGCTTGTTGTCGCGCCTGAACATATCCGCCAATTCGGATTGCTAACCGAGGCAGAAATGTATCCTGACCCGCAGAGCGGTATTCAGGATGTGACCAAGCTGCCAATGTTGAAGGTCTAAAAAGCATCGTTGGATTCATCTCCCTCGGAGCCGGCAATGACTGCGAATCGAAGACTTCAAGAACTAATCGCCAAACGGCACATCGAGGATGTCGCGTTTCGCTACTGTCGGGCCATTGACCGGTGCGACGAAGAGTTGTTGCTGACCACCTTTCACGACGATGCCGAAGTCGACATGGGACTCTATGTCGGGCCGGCGCGGCAATTCGCACAGTTGCTCATGCCATATTTGCGCGACAACCTGATCGTTGCGATGCATCGATTGACCAATGTCCTGATCGAAGTCAATGGCAACAGCGCAAAGGTGGAGTCATACATGCCTGGATGCGCGATTGGGGAAACGCCGGCGGGACTCACCGACTTCCCTGACGTGATGCGTTATCTGGATGAATTCGAGAAACGGGACGGAGAATGGCGCATTTCATTTCGCCGCCTGGTCATGGACTGGAACGCGGGGTTTCCCGCTACCATGTCGAAGAGCGAGTTTTTCTCCAATGTGAACTGGAGCCGCCGCGATAAGCAGGACCTGTCCTATTCCCTATTGAGCAAGTAAGACCGGGAAGCGAGGTAAGGACATTTCATGAGCGACTTATACACTCCAGAGGAAATTGACGAAGTAATTGCCAAGCAGGAGCTGCACGAATTAATGGCGCGCTACTGCCGCGGCATTGATCGCGCTGACGAAGAAATCCTGCTTTCGGTCTGGCACGACGATGCCACCGTTGACTACGGCTTTATGCTGGGATCAGCGCAGGAATTCTGCCGGCAGATGGTTGCGATCAATGAGCAAATCATACGGACGATTCACTGTATTTCGAATGAACTATTCGAGGTGAGCGGAGATAACGCAACCGGCGAAACCTACCTCTTTAGTATCTCCACGCGGCGTATGGATGGTCAGGAGATCGATACGCTGGTCGGAGGGCGCTATCTCGATCGATTTGAACGGCGCAATCAGGAATGGCGCTTACTCCACCGTACCTTCGTGATGGACTGGAATATGAATCAGCCGGCTACCGGTGAGTGGAAAGAGGGACGATTCGGCGTGCTCAAGAATCACGGCAAGCGCGATAAGTCGGACTTTCTGTATTCGCTGCTAAAGAAATAGCTTCTCCCGGAAATGCGGCAATGAGTGATCAGTTCCTCGACAAAGTGGTCCTGGTGACCGGATCCGCATCCGGCCTGGGCCGCGCCATGGCGGAAGCATTCGCGGTCGAAGGAGCCATTGTGATCGGGACAGATCTTGACTCGAGCGAAGGCGTCAACACGGCTGCGCGCATTCAGGCTGCAGGCGGGAGGTCGCACTATTTTCTGTCCGACTTGCGACGCGAAGACAGCATTGTCGACTTATTCCAAAAGATTACCGCTGAATATGGAGTCCTCGATTGCGCCGTCAACAATGCGGGTGTGGAACTCGAGACCGGCCCAAATCTTGGCCAGTGGAATTCCGACATTATGAGAAGCGTGTGGGCGGTAAATGTCATGGGCGTGTTTCACTGCATGCAACATGAACTGACTTTAATGCGAGCGCAAGGCCACGGTGCGATAGTCAATTTATCGTCGGTCGCTGGGGTGACGGGCGCTAGCGGCAAACCTGCATATACGGCGTCCAAGCATGCGGTGATCGGGTTGACCAAGGCGGCGGCCGTTCAGTTTGGCCCGGAGAATATCCGCGTTAATGCCATTTGTCCCAGCGTCACCCGGACAAAGATGTTTGAGGCTCAAGATATTCCGGAGAAGGTCATGATCGACGCGCACCCGTCGCGGCGGATCGGTGAACCGCGTGATGTGGCGGATGCGGCGCTTTGGTTGTGTTCTGAGAAGGCGCGGAATGTGACTGGGCACTCGCTGCTCTTGGATGGCGGCTATATGGCATCCTAAGGCAAATCGACTCGTTTTGTCGAAGAGCTAGATGTTCTTGATTTCTTCCCGGATCAAATAGTGGATTTGTTCGATTTTTTTTCTCGTGAAGCGTTCCGCCCCGGCAATTGAAATATTGATCGCGTAAATCGGTTGGCCCGTTCGGCTCTTGATCGCCATTCCGACTGACCCGATACCAAACGTATATATATTGGAGGTGACCGCGTACCCGTGCTTGCGGGCCCAATTGATTCGTTCCCAAATGAGTTCCCGCGTCACCCTTGGGGTCATGTCGATATCCTTTTGGTTGATATCGAGGATGGAATTGATTTCCGCGTCGTCCATTTCGGCCATTAGCGCCAGGCTGGCCGCACCGAAACCCAGCGGACGGCGGCCGCCAACATCGAACGTCTTTGCCTGCAGGGGAAAGTGGCCTTCAGCACGCATCAGGCAAACCACTTCGCTACCGCTACGCGCCATCAGGTAGGTGGTATCCCCGGACGCTTGCGCAAGTCTTGATAGAGCTCCGCCATAAAGCGCTTGAAAGCTCTGATCCTGCCGCGTCGCAAGGCCAAGTTCGAAATTCAGGGGACCCAATAGATACCTTGGGGAGGTTGCGCTCTGGATGACAAAACCTTCGCTGATCAAACATTTTAGGATTCGCCTGACGGTCGGATGGCGAAGTCCGGAGGCCTTGCTGAGGTCGGTCAACCGTGCGCCACCGCTTCCTCGGCGAGCGATTAGACGCAATAAATTGCCGGCCCTGGAAATGGCCTGAGTTCCACTCGCTTGGGCGGTGGCCTCCTTTTTGGGTACGGCATTTTCTGCGGAGCGCTTGGTTTTTTTCATTTCATTCGGCGAGCGTCCGAATTCCTTGGTAGGTGGTAGTTTCTGCCAAGCTTGCGCGTGGTTTCAACATTCACGTGGTCTCCCTTTCTAGGCATCGTCGAATGCGAAGGTCGCCGCCTCGATGAGCACATGCGTCAGTCCCTTGGAAATCGTGTTCATTGTAATGCTTTTGAGACGCCTGGACTTCGACTGGCGTCAATTCGGGCGCCGGCCAATTGCGCAGGTCGAAATAGTCACTGCATAGTCCAATATATGGACAATTCCATTGGCGATCATCGCATTGTTTGATAGGATTTGCATCTTGATCTGGGGCGCCGGCGCGGTACAGGATAGTTGTGTTTCCGCGGAAAGCCAATATACAAGTTGCATAAATAGAGAATCTAGGCCTAACTTGGAGATGCACATGGCGTCCAAGAACTTGTTGCTCAGTAAAATGATCTGTCTACTATATGGCCAACCGAGGTCACTGCTTGCAGATGTCCGCGCTCGCAAGGCGCTCGATTGATGGGGGAAAGTCCGCCACTCTCAGCGGGATTTGAGAGGTGCGAGTGCTGAACTCGATCGGCAGTGAATTGCGGCGGGACGACGAGGACGATTACCGGTCCCGCGCCCGCGGGTGGTTACAGGATCACTTCCCCGCCGAATGGCGTCCGGACCGCGTCGGCTACTATCCGCCCACGTTCGAAGCGCAACGCAATTGGGAACGCCTGCTATATGAAGCCGGCCTCGCCGGCTTCTCCTGGCCGAAGGAATATGGCGGCCAGGGACTGACGGTCCGTGAACAGTTGATCTGCAACGAGGAATTCGGCCGCATCGGAATGCCCGACAGCGTAAATGGCATCGGCAAGGATATGATCGGGCCGATCATTTTGACGCTGGGAAACGAGGATCAGAAGCGCCGATTCTTGCGAGGCATCTTGTCGATGCAGGATATCTGGTGCCAGGCGTTTTCGGAAACCGAAGCGGGATCAGATCTTGCCGCCGTGAAAACTCGCGCGACACGAGATGGCAATGAATGGGTGATCAACGGCGCAAAGACTTGGACCAGTTTTGCGCAACATGCGCATTGGTCTTTAGTGCTGGCCCGAACCGGCGATCCGCAGCAAAAGCGGGGCGGTCTAACCCTATTCACGGTTCCTATGAATTCCTCCGGCGTGGCCGTGAGTCAGATCGGCCAGATCGACGGCCGCGCGAATTTCTGCGACGTGCGCTTCTCCAACGTGCGCATATCGGAAGACATGGTGTTGGGCGGCATTGGCGAAGGTTGGGCGGGGGTCGGGCGAGTGCTGGGTGTCGAGCGCGCGATCAATCGTATGTACCGCGCTGCCCTCTTCGAGAATGAACTGCGGCATCTGGTCGCCGCCTGCCGTGCGGATGCGGCGCTGTCTGTTTGTCTCGAAGATAGGTTCTATATACAACGTTTTGCGGCCTGCTACGAAGACATCGAAGTGCTCAGGCGTCTCGTTCGATCGACAGTTCACTCGCTCCTCCGGGGCGGCGAGATCGGCTCGGTAGGCAGTCTCATCAAGCTGCACTGGAGCGAGGCTCATCAGAGGATTGTCCGACTCAGCCGAGAGGTTCTCGTATGCGCAACAAGACCCATGTCCACGATCGTCGAGCAGGCGGTCCGGCGATTCAACACGTCATACCTGCGCAGTAGAGCAGAAACAATTCAGGGAGGCGCAAGCGAAATTCAGCTTGATGTCATCGCTGATCGCATTCTGTCGCTGCCGAGAGAATAGATAACATGGAAGACCTGTCGCCGACCGATACCCAGACCGCCTTTGCAAGGACCGCGGGCCGATGTGCCCTGGATTGTCTTGGAAAGCCATCTGATTGGATCGGGCGTCGTCTGGGCGAAGCGGGTCTAATCGGCGTGTTTGCGCCGGAGGACAGCGGAGGGCTTGGCCTGGGGATTCGCGATGCGGTGCCGCTGTCGATCGAGTGCGCGCGCAACGATTTGGCGTTCCCATTGGTTGAGTCGATGGTGGCCGCGGGTGCAATTCTCAAAGGCGGCATCGGGTCGGCCGAAGCAGTGCTCGACGGTTTGGAGATTGCGACGGTGGCCTGGGTCGGAATCATGGATGCGGTCGAAGAGTCTGGGGAATCGCGCCTCAGCGGCGTGGCCAGCCACGTGATCGGCGGTAGCTACGCAGATTGGGTCGTGGTGCGGGTACGCGGCAACGCTGATGAGGGAATCGCGCTGGTATCGACAACGTCGCCTGGCCTCTCGTGTCGGGCGGCCAATGACCTCGATGCCGATCGTCCTGACATGGATCTGGTGCTCGCGGACGTGCCTCTAAACAATGCGCAAATCATATGGGATCACGGCAGCACCTGGAATTGGCTCAGCTCCGCCGGCGATGTATTACGTTGCGCTGACATCTACGGTAGCGCCAAGGCGTCATTCGAAGCAGCCAGGGCCTATACGTCGACGCGCACGCAGTTTCAGCGCCATCTCTGCGCGAATCAATCGGTCAGGCATTTATTGGCCCGCGACTACTATGGCCTCGAGAGTGTTCGCTATAGCCTTGAATATGCCGCCTTGTCCACCGACAACCATTCCCCGGAAGCGCCAATGTCGCGGGACGTCTTGTGTGGACTCGCATCAGAGATTTGCGTGCGCACGGCCGAAAATGCCATTCAATTACATGGCGCGACCGGATTCACCAGAGACCTGCCTCTGCATCGACGCTTACGCCGCATACTTGCCACCTCCGACATTCGTCCGGCCAGAGCTGCGCGGGAAACTCTGGTCTCGGCTCTCCTTGAGAGCTGGCAGTAGGCGGCGTCGTGGCGGGGCCCCTCACCGGTGTTGCTGTTCTCGATCTCAGCCGCATTCTCTCGGGACCCTATGCGACCCAGCTCTTGGCTGATATGGGCGCGGAGGTGATCAAGATTGAACGGCCCGGCGGCTCCGGCGATGAAATGCGGGCGTACGGGCCGCCCTTTCTCCGAGATCAGCAAAATAAAGACACCACTGAGTCGGCATTTTACATGTCCGCCAATCGAAACAAGCAGGCGATGTGCGTGGATATTTCTAAACCTCAGGGGCAGGAGATCATTCGTGGGCTCGCCGAGAAATCGGACGTAGTCCTGGAGAATTTCAAGGTGGGAGATCTCAAGCGCTACCGCCTCGACTATGCGTCTATTTGCGACATCAACGCAGGCATCATTTATTGCTCGATCACCGGCTTCGGTCAGACGGGACCCTTTGCTCGCCAGCCAGGTCAGGACATGATGATTCAGGCGCTCAGCGGCGTCATGAGCCTGACCGGCGAGCAAGGCGGCGCGCCGCTCCGCGTCGGCATGGCTTACGGCGATGTCATGGCTGGCATGACGGCCGCTTATGCCATCATCGCGGCGCTCTACAATCGAGATGCACGCGGCGGAAAGGGGCAGTGGATCGATATCAGCATTTTGGATGCAACCATCACTTCGCTCTCGCATCGAGCAATGGCTTATTTGCAGTCGGGCGAACAGCCCGAACGGCTGGGCAACCGTACGGCCGCGGCATTTCCGGCGCAGGACTTTGACTGCGCAGATGGAAAGATCATGTTGCAGGCATCCCAGGACGAGCATTTTCGCCGCTTTTGCTCAGCCATCGGCCGAGAGGATTGGTCACGAGACAAGCGGTACCAACTTCGGCGGGACCGGTTTCGCAATCGCCACGAAATTGTCGGGGCTATCCAGCAGATAATGCTAACCAAAAGGATACAGGACTGGCTGGCAATCTTCGCCGAAGCCAAGGTCATGTGCGCGCCCATTAATGACCTGAAGCACGCCTTCGATCATCCGCAAGTGAGGCACCGCCGGCTCATTGTCGAGGTGCCGCATAAGTTGGCCGGAACGGCGCGCATTTTACGCAACCCGGTCCGAATGTCCGCAACTCCGCTCGATGAGTATGCGGCGCCGCCGCTCATGGGCGAGCACACCGAAAGCATACTATCGGGACGGCTTGGGATGAATCCCGAGACGATCGAGGACTTGCGGCGAACCGGGATCGTTGCATGAACGCCCGTGCCGACGGCGTTCACTATTTAGGATCGGATTCGAGCGATCCAGCTTCACCCTCATGGTTCTCGACGGTCGAGTCCGCGGACACGGTGAAAGATGCCGAGTCGGCCGCCTGGGACGATACAGCCGATCTCATCATTGTCGGATACGGCGGCGCCGGTGTTGCGGCTGCTATCGAAGCCGCAGAACATGGTATGGAGGTGCTTGCCGTCGATCGCTATGAGGGAGGAGGGTCGACCGCCATCAACGGCGGAGTCTTCTATGCCGGAGGCGGAACATCCCTTCAGGAGAAGGCCGGCATCCGTGACACCCCGGAGGAAATGTTCAGATATTTGAAAATCGAAACGCAGGGTGTTGTCGAGGATAGAACGCTGAAGCGCTTTTGCGACAGCAGTTCCGAGACACTAGACTGGCTTGCGCAACACGGCGTCAGATTCAATGAGCGGTTGTACCCCAAGAAGACGGGCTACCCAGATCCGCGCTTCTATCTCTATTACTCGGATAACTCGCTGTCGCCCTCGCGCGCGGCTGCGGCGCGCCCGGCGCCCCGAGGACATCGGGTGCATGCGCCGCCGTTGCGAAACGGACAGTACGGCCAATACGTCTATGATCCCCTCGCGACGGCGGCTTCGAGGGTCGGGGTCCGCTTCATGCCTAATAGCGAAGCGTCGCAGCTCGTGCTCGATGTGAGCGGCCGGGTTGTCGGCCTCAAGCTCTTGCAGATTCCGCCGAACACGCAAGCATGGCGGCAACGCCAAAGTGCGCAACAACGTGCCAACCGGTTGCTCGTGCTTCTGCCGCTTGCATTTCCCGGAGCGCGTCTCGCAATTCGGCTGGCTCAAAAGCATCTAGCCAAGGTTGTTGAGCTTGACGGCAAATACCGAGTTGCGCGCCGAATCCGTGCGCGCTACGGGGTGTGCCTCAGCGGCGGCGGGTTTATCTACAATCGCAAGCTGGTTCGGCATCTGGCGCCCCACCACGAGAGAACCGCCCCAATGGGCAATCCCGGCGATGATGGGAGCAGCATCAGGTTAGGACAGACTGCCGGCGGCGCTACCGACAAAATGGACCACATTTGTAGTTGGCGATTTCTCAATCCGCCGGCGGCGTGGATCAAAGGCGTGATTGTCAATAAGAGCGCGCAGCGGTTTGTCGATGAAGCCATGTATGCCTCATCGGTCGGCCATGCATTGAACGAAGAGCAGGGCGGAAACGCCTATCTCATCCTTGATCGCGAGATCAATCGAAAAGCCTGGTTTGAAGTGCTGTTTACGCGGATGTTGGGCTACCAGCGTTATCCCGCGATTCTGTCCATGCTATTTGCGTCGCGCAAGGCGAGGACGATTGGCGACCTGGCCGTCAAATGCGGTCTTCCGGCGGATGGTTTGAAAAGGACGATCGATGCCTACAACCGGTACTGCGCCGGCGTGGAAGCCGATCCGTTTCGAAAAGATCAAAGAGAGATGCATGCACTCGTAGTCGGGCCTTTCTTTGCCATCGATATCTCCGCTTCAAACACGCTGCTTCCGATGATGGCGATGACCTTGGGCGGACTGCGGGTGAACGAAGACACGGGTCAGGTCCTGTCTGTCGCTGGAACGCCGATAAATGGCTTATATGCCGCGGGACGTGCTGCGATCGGCATTTGCTCGCATGCCTACATGAGCGGCTTGTCGCTGGCGGATTGCATATTCTCTGGGCGCAGGGTGGGTGGGCATGCCGCCTCGGCCAAGTCGCAGCATGATCGGCGAATCGAGCGAAGTCAGGTTTGAGATGTGCATTTTCTCTCAGTTGTTGATGGAGATAAGCCGATGAGTAAGCAAGCGGTACCGAAAACAGCGCCGGGAAGTGATGGCGTCACTCCTCGAGAGATGGTCGCGCGTGCCCGCGCCATGATTCCCGCGCTCGCCGAGCGAGCAGACAGGCAGGGCGATCATCGCAGAATTCTTCCTGAGACCATGAAGGAACTTCAGAACGCCGGGCTGTTCCGCATTCTTCAACCCAAGCGTTGGGGCGGATACGAAATGGACCCATGCACCTTTGCGGAAGTACAGATCGCGCTCGCCGAAGGGGACACTTCCGTAGGCTGGATGTTTGGCGTCGTTGGCGTGCACGCTTGGCATTTAGCGCTGTTCAGTGATCGTGCCGCGCATGATGTCTGGGGCAGCGACGATTCTGTGCTGCTGGGCTCGCCTTACTCGCCCGGCCGGGCAACGCCGGTGGAGGGTGGATACACCTTTTCGGGACGCTGGAGATTCTCCACCGGCAGTGAGCACTGCGGCTGGTCATTGCTGGGGGGTATTGTCAACCCGGAAGAACTGCAGGGAAAATCGTTTCTCGAAGCGGACTACCGCACGTTCCTGGTGCCGCGCAAGGACTATGAAATTGTCGATACATGGCACGTCAATGGCCTGAAGGGAACGGGCAGTCAGGATCTGGTGATTAAGGAGGTATTCGTACCGGGCTACCGCACGCTCGATTTTCGCGATGTTTGGGCCGGGAAAGCGCCGGGCCACGCCGTCAATTCGGCGCCCCTTTATCACTTGCCTTTCGTGCAGGTCTTTCTGCGTGCCGTTTCCAATGCTTCCATCGGCGGGTTGCAGGGCATGTTGAACGCTTTTCTCGATTACGGCGCGAAGCGCGTGGGCGTCATGGGGGTGCCGTCGGTGGATGATCCCGATGCCCTGATTGCTTGCGCCGAGGCGGCAGCCGGCATCGACGAAATGAAACTCGTGCTGAGTAGGAATTTCAATCTGATGTTGACGCGTGCCGAGAATGGCGAAGGCATCTCTACCGCTGAGGCGATGCAGTTTCGATATCAAGCGGCGTGCGTCGCGGACCGGTGTGTCGAATTGGCCCGGCCTCTCTACAAGGCGGCCGGTAGCGGATCGGTTTACACCGAACGACCCATAGGGCGCTTCTTTAACGACTTGATGGTCGCCGCCCAGCATGGCTATAACGCCCCGCGCCCCTACGGAAGAGTTTGGGGCAAGAAGCTTTTCGGGCTGGATATCAAAGACGCGGGGGTTTGAACATACTTTTCGACGGAGTGTTATATGAAGATCAAAGAACTTGGTTATGCATTGATTGGTGCACCTGATTTGCAGAAATGGCGCGACTACGGCACTCGCGTGCTCGGCATGTCGGACCACGATGGCCCGGAAGGGGCTCTATATTTGAAGATGGATAACCGCGACTTTCGGCTCGCTGTAGTCAAATCAGAAAAGGATGATCTCATTGGTGCGGGCTGGGGTGTCGCTGATGAGCGGGCCTTCAATGAGCGGCGTCAGACGTTGGTAGGCGCAGGCGTAAAGGTCACTCCCGGCAACGAAGCCGAGAAAAAACTACGCCGCGTCCGCGACTTTTTCTGGTTTCAGGATCCTTCCGGCAAGCGGCATGAAGTCTACTGGGGCGCCATTTCCGCCTATGCGCCATTCACGTCGCCTGTCGGAGTCTCTGGGTTCGTGACGGACGACATGGGCTTTGGCCACCTTGTAATGGCCACTCTCAAAATTGAGGAAACCGTCGCCTTCTGGCGATCGGTGATGAATTTCGAGATCTCGGATGTCATCAATTTCGATATGGGGCCGGAGCGGCCTCCCATTCGGATCGTTTTCCTGCATTGTGATAACGGACGCCAGCATACTTTGGCCATTGCAGAGCTCGAAGATCCGACCGGGCTGCAGCATTTGCTGGTGGAAGTGAAGTCGATAGATGACGTCGGCTACGCTCTTGATCGTGTTGCGAATTCAGGAACGCAATTGGCGCTTTCGTTGGGGCGGCATGTAAATGACAACATGCTATCGTTTTACATGGTGAGTCCAAGCGGCTTCCTGATCGAATATGGCACTGCCGGTTCGGTGATCGACTGGAGTCGGCACAATGTCTTCGAATCGACCAGACCAAGTTACTGGGGCCATCGGCCGCAAGGCTGGGCGCCGAAGTAGCTCAGGAGTGTTGCCATGAAGCAGTCACCTATCCCAGTTGGACATTACTTCACTTTGAAAAACGGCTTCAAAGTTCACTATCACGAACGTGGAAAACGGGATTCGGGAAAGCCGACCATCGTTTTCCTGCATGGCGCCGGGCCCGGCGCCAGCGGCTACAGCAATTTCAAGCATAATTTTCCGTATTTTTCAGAGCAGGGATACCACACGCTGGCTCCCGATTTTTTGGGATTTGGCTTGTCCGACAAGCCGGCAGAGCTTTGTTACAACTCGCCGATCCTTGTTTCCATGCTGAAGGAATTGATCGACTCCAAGGGCATTGAGAAAATCGTGCCCGTGGGTAATTCGCTGGGCGGAGCGATTTCACTCGATTTCTACATGGCGTATCCGGAACGGGTCGAGATGCTCATCCTGATGGCGCCGGGTGGACTACAGGATCCGCGACAGTGGGTGGGACAGTCGGAGGGTCTGCAAAAGATGTGGGGCTGGACAAATAAGCGGCCGACGGACCGGGCTGAGGCCGAGCGGACCTTTCGGGAATTGTTGGCCCTATTGGTGCATGACAAGGCGGATATTACCGATGAGGCGGTTGCGGAGCGGTTTGATATCGCGATGGAGCAGCCCATGGTGCTGTATCAGACTCTGACATGCCCTTATTACATGCCAAGCCAATTGCGGACGATCGAATGTCCGGTCATTGGGTTCTGGGGCACTCGAGACAAATTTCTACCGTATCAACAGCATAAGATCCTGCAAGAGGCGCTTCCTGAGGCCAGGATCAGCCTGTCCGAGAAGGCCGGTCACTGGTTCATGATCGAGGAACGGGACCGATTTAATCGAGAATGCTTGGAATTTCTCAACAAGGGTCGCGGACAGACTCGGGCCGCGTCGTGACCGAGCGAACTCTCGAGGAATATGCCGGTAACTACAAGCATGTGAGATTTGAGCGAAGCGGCAATATTCTTCGGCTGACGATCCACAGCGACGGTGGTCCGGTGATTTGGGGAGGCGGGCCCCATGAGGAAATGTCGCGCCTTTGGCGCGATGTGGGCGACGATCGGGAAAATCACGTCATCGTCCTGACCGGCACGGGAGCGTGGTTCACGGGCCCGAGGGGTGCCGACGCGCAGCGTCATTTCACGGGCGTTCCCAAACCTGCGGACTGGGATGTCGGGATTCGACGCGGTAGATCCATGCAAATGGATATGCTGAATGTCGATGTTCCCATCATCGCCGCGGTGAATGGACCGGTGTTGCGACACCTCGAGTTGGCGCTCCTATGCGATATCGTGCTCGCCTCCGAGACAGCCTCATTCGAGGACTCGGGCCATTATACCGGCGGAAATCTGGTGCCGGGCGACGGCGCGCATGTCGCATTGAGTCTATTGCTCGGCGCCAATCGCGCCCGGTACATGATCTTTACGGGACAGTCCCTCACCGCCGCACAGGCGATGTCTCTGGGTCTCGTTGCCGAAGTGTTGCCGGTTGCTCAACTGCTGCCCCGCGCCGAGGAGCTTGCGCGGCAGATTGCCGAGAAGCCGAGGCTGGTGACCCGCTATACGCGACAGGTGATGACGCAGTTCATCAAGTTTCAGATGCAGCAGCATCTGCATTCCGGACTCGCGATGGAGGCATTGGCCGATATTGACCGGGCGATGGCCGCGGCGCCGCCGCCGGAAAGAACCAATAAATGAGTGTCGGCGCTGCTGACCGCTGATTTCGGGAACGGTGCGTATGCTGGCTGAACAAGAAACAGAAGTGTTGATCGTTGGGTCTGGGGCCGGCGCATTGACCGCCGCGATTGTGGCAGCCGACCATGGATCGCGAGTCATGATCATCGAGAAGAGCCAGTTTTTTGGCGGCACCGCGGCCACTTCCGGCGGCGTCGTATGGGTTCCGAACAGCGGCTTGGCGAGCGACCCGAACCACCGCGACTCAGCGGAGGAGGCGTTCAGCTACATCAAGGCGCTCACCAGTGATGAGGTGCCCGACGAGCTGATACGTGCATACGTCACACACGCACCGCTGATGCTGGCGTACGTAAATGCCCATACGGGCGTCAATTTGGCCGCCATTCCTTATACCGACTATCATGCGGAAATACCCGGTGGAAAGTTAGGCTACCGAAGTCACCAGCCCGCGTCTCTGGATGGCAGAAAGCTTGGCGAAGAGCTCGACCATTTGCGGCCCACCCATGTTTCGAGCTTGCTCTTTGGCCGAATGAGTTGGACCTCAACGGAGGCAGCTCTACTGATCACGCGGACTAAGGGCTGGGGCCGCGCATTGTTGGGGATATTTCGTCGGCATTGCCTTGATGTCAGGCAGCGGCTGAGGTCGCCGCGTGATCGTTATCTTGCAGGCGGCAACGCCCTGATCGGTTGGCTGAAGTTGGCCTTGGATGCTCGCGATATCAGCATTCATCGTCGTGTGAGATTGATTGATCTGATCTGCGAAGGCCGCGCGGTGGTCGGTGCGATTGTCGAGGAAAACGGCGAACGAAGGCGCATCTTGGCCAAACGCGGCGTCGTCTTGGCGGCGGGCGGCTTCGAAAGAAGCCCTACTCTGCGGCGGCAATACATGCAGCAATCTCCAGATCCGGAGTGGAGCGCCTCTCAGCCCAACAATACCGGAGATGCCTTGTTGGCGGCGCAAAACATTGGCGCCAAATGCGACAGATTGGGCTCTGCATGGTGGGCGCCGACGATTCGGCTCCCGGAAGAAGAGAGCGCGCGGCCATTGTTTTTTGAACGTGCGTTGCCGGGGTCGATCATCATCAATCAGGCAGGCCGACGCTATATGAACGAGGCCGCCTCGTATCATTTAGTGGGCCGGTGGATGATGGAGCGCAACCGATATGAGGCGCCAACGGCGCCGTCCTATGTGCTCTTCGATCAGAAATTCCGTTGGCGGTATCCCATGGGGCCGGTTATCCCGATATTGCCCAATTTCCTTCACTCGAAAGCCGTGCGCAAAATCCTGGTCAAGGCACAAAGCTGGCAGGAGATGGCGCAAAAATTGGGTGTTTCGCCAAGTGTGCTCGTGTCCGAGATCGGGCGCTTCAATGAGGATGCGAAGCGCGGCCAGGACCCGCAATTTGGCCGCGGACACCAGGCATATGACCGATATTATGGGGATCCAAAGGTTACTCCAAATCCGAACCTCGCCGCACTGGATCAGGCGCCGTTTTACGCTTTGCCGATAAATCCCGGGGATATCGGCAGCAATGGTGGACTGGTCATCAACGAGAATGCCCAAGTCATGCATGCCGATGGAGAAGCCATCGCAGGACTATATGCGACGGGCAACATAACGGCATCCGTCATGGGGGCCTCTTATCCAGGGGCGGGCGCCACCTTGGGACCAGCGATGACATTCGGTTACCTGGCGGCGCTTCATGCGACAGGAGGGCGTCGCTAGGGATGCAGAGAGCGCTTGTCATGGCTGGATAGGTATGTCCAATATACGGATATACTCGTGGTAAATTCCCTAAACTTAGCATTTTTAATCGGTTTTAGTGTCCATAATAAGAACAAAAGCAGAGGAGGCAAGTCGATTTTTCTTGGCATGTACGCCGCCCATTCGCGAGAATACGGGTGTGAGTAATTCGAAATACCGTATGAGCTGGTGACAACGTGGCCGCTACAAATTTCCACAATCAGAAAGCCGCCAATGTAAAACTAGAGTTGTGGCGCAGCGGCGCCGGCCAGCCTCTCGTATTTCTCCATCCCGGCGATGGTTTTGATTCCGAATCCCGATTGGTTGGAGAACTCGCCCAGAAATTCGATTTTATCGCCCCATCGCATCCGGGATTCGGCGGTTCTGAACTTCCAGACTATGTGACGACAGTTGACGATGTCTCCTATATTTACCTCGATTTTCTGGCGCATCTGAAATTAAAAAATGTCTTGCTAGTGGGAGTATCGCTGGGCGCTTGGATCGCCGCGGAAATGGCAACCAAGTGCACGCACCACTTGGGCGGTTTGGTCCTCGCTGATTCACTCGGAGCCAAATTTGGCGACCGATGCACGCGTGAAATCGCGGATCTCTTTTCCGTGCCGCAGTATCGGCTTGGGGAGCTCTTTTACTACGATCGGCATCGGAAGGAATATTCCAAGCAAACCGATGGCGCGCTTGAGCGTTTGGCCCGCAATCACGAGACATTCGCGTTGCTCGGCTGGTCGCCGACATTGCATAACCCTAAATTGCGCCGTCGGCTATCGCTCATTGATGTGCCGACGCTGGTCCTATGGGGCGCTGAAGATATAGTGGTTTCGCCAGACTATGGGCGAAAGTTCGCTGCGGAAATTCCCGGAAGCCGCTTCGAGTTGATTGATGAAGCGGGCCACTATGTCCACGAGGACCAGACCGACAAATTCGTCGCGAAAATTAAAGAGTTTGCAGAACAAGTGATCGGTGGATCGGCCGCCGCCTCTGCGAGTCGTTGAGGTATTGCCATGCAAACCTGGTATTTTTCAGAACAGTCCTATCATCCGGCCTGGGACCAGATTAGGGGCGATATCAGGATCACCACAGCGAGCGACGTCGTCGATCCCGAAGTGGCGCACAAATTATTGAAGCGCTACATGGACGAGTGGGTGGTAGCCGACGAGTTGGGGTTTGACATCATGGTCAATGAGCACCATGCCACCCACACGTGCATGTCGGTCTCCTGCATGTTGACCCTGTCGGTGCTTGCAAATAGAACCAAGAGGGCAAGATTGCTGGCTCTCGGCGTGCCGTTGCTAAACCGCTTCGACCCCTTTCGCATTGCCGAAGAAATCGCATATGTCGATATGATGTCCGGAGGCCGACTCGAGGTTGGCTTGGTCAAAGGCACGCCATTCGAGCTTTACGTGTCTAACGCGAATCCTTCGCACAGCATGGGCCGTTATTGGGAAGCACATGATCTCATCGAAAAGGCGTTGACTCACCAAAGCGGCCCCTTTAGTTGGGAGGGGGAAAATTTTCACTATCGATATGTCAATGTAATCCCGCGCTGCTACCAGCAGCCGCGGCCGCCGATGTGGTTGACGACATTGAGTGCCAGCACGGCGGCAGAGGCGGCGCGCCGCAATATGGTCTTGGCGATTACCGCGAGCGCGCCTACCGCGCGAGGGGCGTATCCCCTTTACCGGGATGAGTATCTGAAAGTCTTCAAGAAACCCGCAGGGCTCGACAAACTGGCATTTCTCGGGTATGTCGGAATCGCCAAAGATCGCGAAACTGGTTTGGCGCGTGGTCAGAAAGTGTTGAAATTTGTCGAGGCCACCGAACGTACATCACCGAGTTTCATTATGCCGCCGGGCATCATGCCGCCCAGCGGAGCTGCCAAAATGCTGCGTGCCGGAGAGGTGAGAAGCCATAGGACTCGGGTTCTACCGGACGGAACGCCTATGTCGTCGACGCCACTGGTCGGGGAATATATCAAAAATAGCGTCATGTTCAGCGGCGCACCCGACGATGTCTTCAATCAATTGAAAGAGTTCTACGACAGCGTTGGCGGCTTCGGTCACTTTCTGATGCAAATGGGCGGTACGCTCACGTCCGAGGAGACCGTCGATAGTCTGGAGCTGTTTGCGCGCGACGTGGCTCCTCGACTTCGTGAACTGACCAACGGCAAGTTTGCCACTCATTGAATGGCGGAGGAGCCAGAACCTCAGCGCCCGATGCCGTAGACGCGCGCCGCATTGTCATGAAAAAGCCGGGACTTCTCGGTCGCTGAATAGCCGGCCGTCAGTCGTTTGAAACTATTCCATAAAACGCCATAGCTGCAGGTCCCCTTGTCCGGAGGGAAATTGCTTTCAAACATGCACCGGTCGACGCCGAACAGTTCAATGCAGGCTTCTATATAGGGCTTCCATGCCGTGGCCAGATCCGCCGACGTCGGCGGAAGGGGGCGGCGATGAAAATCAAACCCCGCGAGCTGCATTCCAAGTCCTCCTAGTTTGACCGAGACGCGCGGACATTGGGCGAGTTCGGCAATCGCGGCTGCCCATTCGGAGAATATCTCCCTGCGGCGCCCCGCATACGATCCGATCCCAATCGGAGATCCCAGATGATCGAGAACGATTTGGGCTTCAGGAAACGCCCTCGCCAGCGCGGTGAGGTCGGGGATCTGATGGTGATACATAAAAGCGTCGAAACTGAGGCCTCTGGACGCCAGATGTCGGAAGCCTCTCTGAAAAGATTCCCGCAGAAGAAGGTGTCGTGGCTTCGCAAGCGACGGCGCAATAACGTAGGGGTCGCCGTCTGAGGCCGATGATTGCCTGATACCTGCAAGCCGACCGCAGCCAGCCTCGACCAGTGCGTCGAGCACCGGTACCACACCGTCGCCGAGCGTCAGGTCGGCGTGCCCCACGATCCTCTCGCAATAAGCGACATCATGCGACAACTGGCATTTCGCCCGCGTCGCGAGGCCCGACACGAATTCGACTTCGCCAAGAGGTCGGAACGGGGCGGCACCCTCTGTGCGGTACGCCCAGCGACACTCCACAAAAATCGTGGCTTTCACGGCGTGTCCGCCAGCTACGTCCCCTGCCAGGTCGGGCAATAAGTAACGCTGCCTCGGAGCGCCCCACAGGTGATGATGCGGATCAATGATCGGCAGCGCAGGCTCGAGAAT
The DNA here is from genome assembly GCA_036502605.1 of Steroidobacteraceae bacterium. Lineage (GTDB taxonomy): Bacteria > Pseudomonadota > Gammaproteobacteria > Steroidobacterales > Steroidobacteraceae > Bog-1198. Next base: position 6,861 of record DASXYI010000103.1, on the reverse strand, counting down.
CTCTTCCGAACGAAGGTCGAGCCATTCCTGCCGGTAAGACGTGTAGGTATTGGACGCGAAATTATTTTGCATATCTTCAAACCTTGATCCTAACGAGTCTTGAGCAACTGCGCGAACCCTTCGATTGGTTCTGGTAAAGGAGTGTCCCTCGGAAATTTCACGATATTATCCATATTATGGACATAAGTATGGACTCCGGGTGTCGAAAAATACCTAATTTCGCATTATCATTGCAAGATCGATATCGGTCTGCCCGCAACCAAAGTATCCGAGATTGTTCATATGAAGAACATCGGCGCGCTTGGAGTAAGAGTTCCACTCAGCCAATCGGAAGGAATGACCTCATGACAGCTACTTATGTCGACATTCTCTATGACGTCCTCGGCCCTGTCGCAAAGATCTCCCACAACCGCCCCGCCGCACGAAACGCAGAAAGCCAGCGGTTGCTCGTCGAGCTCGAGGACGCCATCGCGCGAGCAAACGCCGATGCCGACATTCGAGTGGTGATTTTGGCGGCCGAGGGAGAGCACTTTTCTGCTGGTCATGACCTGAAGGAAGCGCAGGCGATGCGCGGCGATTTCTCCGTCGAGGAGCGATGGGAATACGAGACCCGCCACTATTACGAATGCGCGCTAAAGATTTGGGATCTACCGAAGCCCACCATCGCGCAGGTTCAGGGAGCTTGCGTCGCTGGTGGCTTCATGATCGCCAACATGTGCGATCTTCTGGTCGTGTCCGAAGACGCCTTCTTTGCCGATCCGGTGACGCAAACCCTTGGAACAGCCTCGGTCGAGGTGCTGATCCATCCGTGGGTCATGGGTCTGCGGCAAGCCAAAGACATGTTGTTCACCGGCCGACGCATTTCGGCTCAAGAAGCCTTCAGCTTCGGGATGGTCAATCGCATTGTCCCGCGCGATGCCCTTGAAGTTGAGACGCTGACGCTGGCGCAACGTATTGCGGAGTCGCCGCCATTCGCCATGCGGCTCATCAAGCGCTCGCTGAACAGGTCGCTCGACGTGCAGGGATTCAGGACCGCCGTGGAAGCCCATTTCGATACCCACCAGCTGTCACACAACACTGACGAATTCCGAAGCGTACGGGACAAGGGCTTGAGCAATGCGATTGCCAAGGGAAAGGCGGTTTGAACCGTTGCGGCGCTTGTGGCGCTCACTGCAACGGAGCCGTAGCGGTGAATAGCGGTCCGTGCCTGGCGGCCCAACTTTCCAATGACTGAGCCGGACCTGTTGGGTGTTGGCGATGAGCTATATGCTGCTCTGCGCAGCCGGCAAGTCATTGACCCCCTCACTTCTCGCTGGCCTGAAATGACCGTTGCCTCGGCCTACGGGATTTCCCGGCGCCTGCTGGAACGGCGCCTCGCGGACGGCGAAGTGATCGTCGGCAAGAAAATCGGCGTGACCTCAAAGCCCGTCCAGCAGATGTTGGATGTGCACCAGCCCGACTTCGGCTTCCTGACAGACGCGATGCTGATTGGCACCGGTCAAGAAATACCTATCAGCTCGATGCTCATCCAGCCGCGCGCGGAGCTGGAAATTGCGTTCGTGCTCCGCAAAGACCTGGTCGGACCGAGAGTCAACAATGCTCAAGTCCTGGCGGCCATAGATTACGCCCTGCCTTGCTTTGAAATTGTTGATTCGCGCATCAAGGATTGGAAGATCCGTATACAAGACACAGTCGCTGACAATGCTTCCTGTGGTCTATTTGTCATCGGCACTCACGCCGTCGATCCCCGCGGAATCGATTTGGATCTTGCCGGGTGCGTGGTGCACAAGAACGGAAATCTCGTCAGCACGGGCGCCGGCGCGGCGGCCTTGGGATCCCCGATCAACTCCTTGGTATGGCTCGCAAACACCCTCGGATACTTTGGTATTCCGCTAAAGGCCGGGGAGATCATCCTTTCAGGATCATTGGTGCCGCTCGAGTCGGTGGTTGCCGGAGATTCGATGGTGGGCACGATCGATCGCATCGGTTCGCTCAACATACGTTTTAAATAAGGTATCGGAGGAGGTTATGGTTCCAATCAACGCGGCACTTATCGGGTCCGGCAATATCGGCACGGATCTGCTGTACAAGGCCCTGCGCAGCGCGATCATCAAGCCAGTATGGATGGTGGGGATCGACGCCAACTCCGAAGGGATAAAACTTGCCAGAACACTGGGGCTCAAGACTACGATTGACGGTATTGACGGGCTGATTCCGCACCTGAAAACCGATCAGGTGCAAATCGCCTTTGATGCAACCTCCGCGCACGCGCATCTGGAAAACAGCCGCAAGTTACTTGCTATGGGGATTGTGACCATCGACTTGACTCCGGCGGCGCTCGGTCCGTTTTGCGTGCCGCCCGTGAATCTCGCAGAGCACGCCAACAAGAGCGAAATGAGCGTCAATATGGTCACGTGCGGTGGCCAAGCAACAATTCCCATGGTGGCGGCGATCAGCCGGGTACAGGCGGTCGACTACGCCGAGATCGTTGCGACCGTGGCGTCCCGCTCCGCCGGTCCGGGTACACGCAAGAACATCGACGAATTCACGCGCACAACCGCGAGGGGTATTGAAATAGTCGGTGGCGCCAAAAAAGGCAAAGCCATCATCATCCTGAATCCCGCAGAGCCGCCGTTGATCATGCGCGACACCATTTACTGTCTGACGCGGGAAGCGCCGGATGAGGGCCGCATTACTGCATCGGTGCATGCCATGATCTCGGAAGTTGCCCGGTACGTCCCGGGCTATCGGCTAAAAAACGGACCCGTTTTCGATGACAACAAAGTCTCCATTTATCTGGAAGTAGCCGGACTCGGAGACTATTTTCCCGAGTACGCCGGCAACCTCGACATCATGACCGCGTCCGCAATTCGAACCGCGGAAATGATCGGCGAGGAAATGATCGGCGGACGGTTTCAGATTAGCCGTACCGCGGCCTAGAGGACCACACATGGGCAATGCCGAGAAGAAGATCCTATTGCATGACAACTGCCTCCGGGACGGCATGCATCCAAAGCAACATCGGATCGCACTGGATCAAATGATAGCGGTAGCATCCGGTTTGGATGACGCCGGGGTGCCGCTGATCGAAGTAACGCATGGGGACGGTCTCGGCGGAGCCTCAGTCAACTATGGCTTTCCGGCGCATTCCGACGAAGAATACCTGCGCGCCGTCGTTCTCGCAGTCAAGAACGCCAAGGTCTCCGCGCTTCTACTACCAGGAATCGGAACGGCAGAGGACATTCATCTCGCCAAGGATTGCGGTGTTGCGACCATGCGCATCGCAACACATTGCACGGAGGCCGACGTATCTGAGCAACACATCGTGTTGTCGAGAAAGCTGGGTCTCGACACCGTCGGCTTCTTGATGATGGCGCATATGGTTGATCCGCCGCAGTTGTTGGCGCAAGCGAAGCTCATGGAGAGTTATGGCGCGAATGTCGTTTATTGCACGGACTCTGCGGGATATCTGCTTCCGCACGATGTAAGTGCTCGGATAAGCACGTTACGCGATGGACTCAACTCGCAAACGGAGATCGGCTTCCACGGACATCACAATATGGCCATGGGAGTTGCCAACTCGCTGGCGGCGGTGGATGCCGGCGCGACGCGCATTGATGGATCGGCGGCGGGATTGGGGGCGGGCGCAGGCAATACGCCGCTAGAAGTCTTCGCCGCGGTTTGCGCCCGCACGGGAATCATCACCGGCGTGGACGTGTTCAAGCTGATGGACGTTGCCGAAGACTTGATCGTACCCATGATGGACCAACCGATCCGAATCGACCGTGATTCACTCATTCTCGGCTACGCGGGCGTGTACTCCTCGTTCTTGCTGTTTGCCAAGCGCGCCGCCCGCAAATACGGAGTCTCTTCGGCGAAGATACTGGTTGAAATGGGTCGCTTGAAGACGATCGGTGGTCAGGAGGACCTCATCGAAGAGGTCGCGCTCAATCTGGCGGCAAACAAGAACGTTGCTTAACTGCAGCTGGAAGGCGTGCGTGGTTCCGCCCTGTTGGCCAGTGGCACCGGTCACGAGAATGGTCTTAGGTGTTTAGCACTTCCAAGTCGCGGCTCGGCAACGCGGCTAGCTCCAGCCAATCCAATTCTTCCTCCAATCGCTGATACACGTCGTCTTGGATTTCTCCTCGGCCCCGCAGACCATGGAGCGCGCGCCGCTCGGCGGCGATGGCGCGGGCGAGGGCCGCATCAAATTTCGTGGGCGACTGAGGATCGAGTTTGGATTGCGTGACTTCAATGGCCTCCTGTAGTTGCCGCTTAAGATTGTCCCGCACGGTCGTCGCTTCCGTGTCCAGGGCATCCAGACCTGCCTGCAACAGGCGGATACGCGTGCGGCGCAACTCCTCGATGAACTCACGGTCAGACCCCTGAATATTGAGCCAGCGAATCAGCGGTTTTAGGGTGAGCCCCTGAACTGTAAGCGTGCCGAGCACCACCGCCATGGCGCTCAGAATAATCAGCGGGCGCTGCGGAAAGTCCACTGACAACGCCAACGAGGCGGCGAGCGTCAACAGGCCGCGATTGCCGCACCACGCCAGTATCAGCGCGGATTTCCACTTCGGAGGATTGGGGATCCAGTCCGGTTTGCGCAGCCGCCACACCACAACCGCCGCGGCGTAGTAGGCAAACACCACCACGAAACGCACTGCCATGACCGCGAGCAGGATCAAACCCGCGAAGCGCAGCGCCGGCCATATCTGGTCGGCGGCGACTTGGCTCAAAATGGCTCGCGTCTGCAGTCCCATGAGCAAGAAGGCGAGCACATTCAGTACAAACACCACCGCGGCCCACACTGCATAAGACTGCACGCGGTCACGCGCCGAGACTCTGCTAGGCAGGAAATACGCGACGATCATGGCGTCGGCGACCACGGCCAGAACCGGCGAGACCCGCAAGCGATCTGCCAACAGCCAAACTCCGAAGGTGCCGGTAAATTGCATGATGATGTTCGATTGTGCACCGACAAAAAATCTGGCGATGGAGACAACGAAGAGTCCCATGACGATACCGAACAAAATGCCGCCCGGTACAGCGAGCCCGAGCCGTACCAGACTATCCGAGGTCGACGTTTGCGCGGAAATCGCCACCGCGGTTCCGAAGATGAGGAGCGCCGCGGCATCGTTCAGGAGACTCTCTCCGCGGATGATGAGTGAGCTGCGCCGAGGTAAAGCGGTTTGCCCGAGCACGGCCGTGCTTGCCACCGCGTCCGGTGGGGCCACGATGGCGCCGAGCGCAACGGCGGCCGAGAGCGGCATCCCGGCATAACGCCAGCCGATATAGGCGACTACGGCGGTAGTGGCAATGACGGCGCCCACTGCCAGGATCAACAGCGGGACCCAAAGGCGCTTTAGGTCCCTCGGTGCGGTATCGAATGCAGCGTCCAGCAGCGCCGGCGCAATGAAAACTGCCAGCGCGATGTGTGGATCGAGACCCACTGTGGAGGCGAACGGCAAGAACGCGGCGCCGACTCCCGCCAGGCATAACAACGTGGGGTAGGGAAGACCCAGGCGTCGCGAGGCCGCCAGCAGCACGGCCGCGATGAACAATAGCAACACCAGATTCTCAAACAGGTTCATCGAGATCCTCTCGTCCTGCGCCGCCGATTGTGGTGGCGGGCCGCCCCCGTAAAGCAATAGTAATGCGCCGCATCGAAAACTACTCCGCCATTCTCCGCCAGCAGCGGTATTCGAGGCGGGTTCAATGTTGGGGCCCTACAGACAGGCACCCAATGCCCATCAGGCGGTGGTCGTGAAGGACACGCCCGACGAGGCTTCAGCTGCCCTTCCGGGCAGATCATTTCAAATGTAATAAGCGCAACGGTTCGTGCAATCAACCCAAGATCCGGCGGCCCCATGCTCATCCCCGTCAAACATCGCGAGGAGCGGGTTGCGAGAGTGTCTTACGTTACGAAATTCTTTCCGCATGAAAGTCAGAAGAATCCAATTGGCTTTCCGGTGCCCACATGCTCGCTATAGTCCGTATCGCGCTGAGCCGGCCCTATACGTTTATCGTGGCGGCCTTGCTCATTTTCCTCATCGGCACGCTCGCCGCACTGCGCATGCCGGTCGATATTTTCCCGAACATCAACATCCCGATCATCGGCGTGGCCTGGCAGTACCAGGGCTTGCCGCCCGACCAGATGGCCGGGCGCATCATCACCCCGTTCGAACGCGCACTGACGACCACGGTGAACGACATCGAGCACATCGAGGCGAATTCCTATACCACCTTCGGCATCGTCAAGATCTACTTCCACCCGACGGCCAATATCGCCACCGCGAATGCGCAGGTCACCGCGATATCGCAGACCTTGCTCAAACAAATGCCGCCCGGCGCGACGCCGCCGCTGATCGTCAATTACAGCGCCTCGACGGTGCCGATCATCCAACTCGCACTGTCGGGTAAGGGGCTGACCGAGCAGAGTCTCGCCGATCTGGGCCTCAACTTCGTGCGCACGCGCCTGGTCACGGTGCAGGGCGCGGCCATCCCTTATCCGTTCGGCGGCAAGTCACCGCAGGTGATGTTCGACCTCGATACCGCTGCGCTGCAGGCGCGCGGCTTGACCGGCCTCGACGTCGCCAATGCGCTTGCGGCGCAGAACCTCCTCACCCCGGCCGGTACGGAAAAGATCGGGAACTACGAATACACCGTCAACCTCAATAGCGCGCCATCGAAAATTTCAGAGCTCGCCGACTTGCCGATCAAGAGCGTGGGGGGTGCGATGGTCTACATGCATGACGTCGCCCATGTGCACAACGGCAGTGCGGTGCAGACCAATGTCGTCCACGTTGACGGCAATCGCTCGGTGCTGCTCAGCGTGTTCAAGAACGGTACGACTTCGAC
>DASXYI010000102.1:0-8186 GCA_036502605.1 Steroidobacteraceae bacterium | reverse complement strand
GAAAGTACTCATCACCGCCGGTTTCAATGAAACGCCGGCCGGTTCCATAAGGAGCGCCCGAGATGGCAACCGTTCAATATGCGATTCTCGGAGCCGGGGCGATGGGCACGATTCTTGGCGCCCACCTGGTGCGAGCCGGCCATTCCGTGGTCATGCTTGCGCGCGACAAGCGTGCCGCCGAGATCGAGTGCGATGGGCTGCGCATCAGAGGGTTGGTGGAATTCTCGACACCCGTGGCTGTTCTGCGCGATCCATCGCAACTGCAATCAGAGGTCCTGATCGTCGCCACCAAGACGTCCGGAACGCGCGAGGCTCTGAGCCGATTTCGTCGCGAGGCAGCGTCGGTGGTCTTTTCGATTCAGAACGGACTCGAAAAAAATGAGCTGCTCCAGGCGGCATTCGGACCTGAGAAAGTGCTCGGCGCCCTCGCCAATATAAGTGGCGAGATGCTGGAGAACGGCGAGGTCTTATTCACGCGCAACGTCAACATCTACATCGGAGAACTGCAGGAGACGGCCACTGCACGAGCGGCGCAAATTGCGCGGGCGATCGATGCCGCCGGCGTTCGCGCCGCAGCGAGCAGCAATATACTGGGGCTCGAGTGGTCCAAGTTCTGCGCCTGGGCCGGCATGATGGCGATGTCCATCATCACTCGCGCCGTCACGTGGCAATACCTGTGTCATCCGGGCTCCGCGCGAGTCGTGGCGCAGTTGGTTCGGGAACTCGGCAGGATTGCGAGCGCATTGCAGGTGACGCTGACGGATCAATCGATGCTGCCGATTGCAAGCATTTGTTCCGGCAGCGAATCAGAGGCCGTGGACACGGTGCTGCGCCTGGGAGCGCAGTTTCGATCGGACGCCCCTCAACACCGGATGTCGTCGCTTCAAGACCTCGATGCCGGCCGCCCGCTGGAAATCGAAGAGACGCTCGGCTATGCGCATCGTAAAGCGCTCGAGCATGGGATATCCGCGCCGCTCCTGGACGCCTTCTACCACGTTGCGGGCACCATTGATCGAATTCGACGGAGCGATAATCTGGAGTTATTGGAGGATGCCGTCATCACTATTGGACGAGGCACGGCGCCCAGTTCATTCTGAGTTGTGGGCGAGGTTCGCATCCACACCATAATTCACGACTCAAAAGGAATAGCGCATGGCGTTCACAGTCAGTTCGGCTCTGGATCTCGTTCAATCGGCAATCCGCGTAGGGGCAGAGCGCGGCATTCAGGTGGCTGCCGCCGTCGTCGATGCCGGCGGCCGGCTGCTCGCGTCCGCTCGAAGTGAAAATGCCGGATTCGTCAATTTGACGATCGCCGAGCGCAAGGCCGTTGCAGCGATCAATTTCAAGGCGCCGACCCACGGCGTTCTCGACATGATCAAGGCGGATCCGATCTTGCTGGGCGCCGTGACGACCGAGCCGAGTCTCTGCGTTCTTCCAGGCGGATTCCCCATCGTCGCCAGCGGCGTGGTGGTCGGCGCCCTGGGGCTGGCTGGCGGGCATTACATGCAAGATCAGGCGGTCGGCGAGGAAGTCCTGAAGATGGGACCGAAGGGCTAGCGATGCAGCCTCAATTACAGCGCACCTTGTTCGAGAAGATTTGGGATGATCACATCGTCGCTGATCTCGGCGACGGCGCATTCTTGATTCATATCGACCGCCATTTTCTGCACGAGGTCAGCGGCGCGGTGTCTTTGAAGGAGATGGATCGGCGCAGCCGACGCGTCCGGAATCCGGAGCTGACTTTCGGTACGCTCGATCATGTCTTGGAAACCACGGTTGGGCGGGGCATGACCACGCGGATGCCGGGCGGCGATGACTTTCTCAACGAGTTCTCTCGGCGCATAACTCCTCATAAAATACGTTTTTTCGATCTTTCCGACCCCCGGCAGGGCATCGTTCACGTCATCGCCCCGGAATTGGGAGCGGTGCTTCCCGGCATGACCTTCATTTGCGGCGACAGCCACACCTGTACCGTAGGCGCGGTTGGTGCGTTCGCCGTGGGGGTGGGATCAAGCGACAGCGAGCACGCACTCGTCACTCAAACGCTGATTCAAACCAAGCCCAGGACCATGCGTGTCGACATGCAGGGAGCGGGCGCACGGGGCATTTATGCGAAAGACATGATCCTGGCGTTGATCGGCCGTTATGGCGCAGCCGGGGGCACGGGATACGCCGTCGAGTTCTCGGGCAGTGCGGTTCGATCGATGTCCATGGCCGGCCGGCTGACGTTGTGCAACATGGCAGTCGAATTCGGCGGGCGCACCGGCATGGTGGCACCCGATGAGGTTACCTTCGATTATCTCACCGGCCGCGAATACTCGCCGAAGGGCGCCGCTTGGACTCAGGCGGTCGACTATTGGCGAACGCTTCGGAGTGACCCCGGCGCGCGCTACGATTCGGAGATCGAACTGGACTGCTCCGCGTTGGCGCCGCAAGTGACCTGGGGCACGAGTCCCGAGCACGTGATCGGCATCGACCAAGTCGTGCCCGACCCTGCAGCGACGGCAAATGCCGTGGCTCGCGCCTCTCGAGAGAGAGCGCTCGCTTACAGCGATGTCGAGCCGGGCAAGCCCGTTGCGGGCCTCGCGATCAGCGGGGCGTTCATCGGCTCGTGCACCAACAGCCGCATCGACGATTTGCGGGCGGCGGCGGCGGTACTGCGGGGACGCCGGGTGTCGCCCGACGTGCAAGCCATTTGCGTGCCGGGATCGAGCGCCGTGAAGCGGCTGGCGGAAACCGAGGGTTTGGACCGGATCTTCATCGACGCGGGATTCGAATGGCGCGAATCCGGTTGCTCCCTCTGCATGAGCGGAGCGACCGGAGGAGAAAGCTTTCCCGCCAACGCGCGCGTCATTGCGTCCACGAATCGAAACTTCGAAGATCGGCAGGGACCTCACGTGCGCTCGCACTTGGCGAGCCCGGCCACGGTCGCCGCCTCGGCGCTGGCCGGTCGCATCTCGGATCCTCGCCTGCTGGCGGTACTGGGATGATGAACCCTTTCGTCAAAGTGGCCGGGATCGGCGCACCGCTGCTGCGAACCAACATCGATACGGACCAAATTACGCCCGGCCATACCGGCATGAAGGTTCAAAAGTCCGGCTTCGGCAGCGGCCTCTTCTACAACTGGCGCTACCTGAAAGACGGATCCGACAACATGGAGTTCGTCCTCAACCAGCCTCCTTACCGCGAAGCCTGTTTCCTGGTGGCCGGTGCAAATTTCGGTTGCGGCAGCTCGCGCGAATTCGCCGTCTGGGCGCTTCGCGATTTCGGCATTCGAGCAGTCATCGCGCCGAGCTTTGGAGCCATCTTTACCGCGAACTGCTTCACCAACGGTGTCTTACCCATCACGCTGGAAGAATCCAGCGTAAATGCCTTGGCGGCGGATCTTGCTCCCGACCATGCGGAAATGTCGGTGGATCTCGAGAATGGCGCGGTCATTTCGCCGCGCGGTACCTCGTTTCCGTTTCACGTGCCCTCACTCCAGCGTGAACGCCTGCTGGAAGGGATGGATCCGATCGAGCACACGCTCAAGCGCGAACCACTCATCACCGCTTTTCAACAGCGTGATGCAGCGAGGCGGCCCTGGGTTTACCTCGAGGGCGGTTCGTGACCCGAAGACGCCTGTCGGAACTCCTCGAGAGCGAATCTCCGCTGCTGCTGCCGGTGGCGCATGATGCACTGTCCGCGCGCATGATCGAGCGGGCGGGATTCACCGCTGCCTCGATCGGTGGCTTCGGCGTGATCGGCTGCCGTCTCGGGCTTCCGGACTTGGGGCTCGCAAGCTTCGGGGAGATCAGCGCCGCGGTGCGTGACATCGCCGGAGCCACCGCGTTGCCTCTCATCGTCGATGCGGACGATGGCTACGGAGACGTGAAGAACGTGGCGCGTACGGTTTGCACCTACGAGACGATGGGTGTCAGCGCGATCGTCATCGAGGATCAGGCCAGCCCGAAGAAGTGCGGGCACATGGCGGTCGAACGTCGCATCGTCCCCGTGGGGGAGGCGGAAGCCAAGTTGTCGGTGGCGCTCGCTACCAGAAAGAGTTCCGGTTTCGGCATCATCGCGCGAACGGATGCCCGCAGCGTCGAGGGGCTCGACGCGGCAATCGCGCGCGGGCGGCGCTATGCGGCGCTCGGAGTCGATGCGCTATTCATCGAGGCGCCCGCCAGTGTGGAGGAATTGCGAACGATAGGAACCGCCTTCAATGTTCCACTCATCGTGAATGCCGCCGAGTCGGGCAAAACACCCGTGCTTTCGCCGGTCGAATACCGGGAGCTGGGCTTTGCAGTCATCCTCTACCCCGCGACTTTACTGCTACGGATGGTGGGTACCTTTCAGCGCACGCTAGCCGCTCTTCGGGAGGGACGTTTCGCATCCGAAGGCCGCCTGCCCGATTTCAACGAATTGACGGACGTCATGGGGCTGAACGAATGGATGGCCATCGATCAGCAATTCGGATACGAGAAGTGAATCGATTGCGGCGAGCAGTTTGAAAAGCGAGTTGTAGCGTCATGAAAAACTTCGAGTGCTCCAATGACATTTCCTGATCCGGAGGCGTTCAAGGACCAGGTCGTGGTCATATCCGGCGCGGCCGGCGGCATCGGGAGGCTGGCCTGCGAGGCGTTCATCGATGCCGGGGCACAGGTCATCGGCATCGACCGAGACCAAGCGCAAGGGCGACTATTGCTCGAAAGCTTGGGGCGCCGCGCCGCGCGCTTCACATTCGATACCCTCGATATTGCGGATCCGGCGCGAATATCCGATTGGGGCGAGCAGCTGCGGCACAGGCAGGGAAGAGTCAACGTCCTGATCAATAACGCGGGTGTGCTCGGAATGAGCCCCTTGCTCCAAACGAGCGTCGAGGAATGGGATCGCCTGCAGGCGGTAAACTTGCGCTCGGTGTTTTTAATGACCAAGGCGGTTGCCCCGCTGCTTGCGGAGTCCAGCGTGATCTTGAACATGTCGTCCGCCGCCGCGCTGCATCCCACGGCCAATACCGCGGCCTACTCCGTTTCCAAGGCCGGCGTGATCACTTTCTCGAAGATCGCCGCGGCCGAACTCGCGCCCCGGACGCGAGTGAACGCGATTTGCCCCGGACCCCTGGATACTCAGATGCCGCGCAACTTCCTGAAGGATCATCCGCTCAAGAACGAGATCATGAACGCGATGATCGGCACCACGCTGCTCAAACGACTGGGCAAACCCGAAGAGATCGTCGATCTCTTGATGTTCCTTGCGAGCCGCAGAGCGGCGTACATTACCGGAGCCGTATTCTCCGCGGATGGCGGTTTTGCGATATGAGCGCGATTCTCCGATAGATCACCGCGAAAATGTTGGATGCATCGCCGGCCGCGCTCTGCGCTGCGGCGCTGCTTTTGTGCCAGCCAATCGGCCGATAGCTGTTACCTATCAAACGCGCCATCCATCGCTATTGGACGGTTGATGAGTATGCCCCCACCATGCGAGCAGCGCTGAAATCCCAGGGTAATTGCTGGGTCGATGCGCTAAACGAAAACTATGTAGGTTGCGGGGAGCAAGCATGTCAATGTCAAGCAGATCCTTTAAGCACCCATGCTTGGTGGTGCTGTTCGCAGCCAGCTCGATCGGTCAATCCATGCCCTGCGCTGCTCAGACTGCCTCGACTGTGGCGCCGGCGACGACTGCCAACGACGCAGGCCTTGCGGAAATCATCGTCACAGCGGAGAAGAGAACCGAGAGGCTGCAGGACGTCGCCATGTCCGTGACTGCGGCGACCGGACAGCAGTTGCAGACCCTGGGTATCACGAACACCAGTCAGCTCGACAAGCTGGTCCCCGGCTTTAGCGTCGACCAGACGGTCTACGGCACGCCGGTGTATCTCATCCGCGGTATCGGATTCAATGACACGAGCTTGGGCGTGAGCCCTGCGGTCACCATCTACATGGACCAGATTCCGCTTCCGTTCTCTCCGATGTCTCGCGGCGCCATATTGGATCTCGAGCGCGTCGAGGTGCTCAAGGGGCCGCAAGGGACGCTGTTCGGCGAGAATTCCACGGGCGGAGCCATCAATTACGTCACCGCCAAACCGACCGACACCTTCCAGGCAGGCGTAGACCTGACCTACGGCCGCTCCAACGAAATGGACGCCGAGGCATTCGTCAGCGGACCGATCACCAGCACGGTTTCCGCCAGGTTCGCCGTCCGAAACGAATATCAGGGAGACTGGCAAAAAGGATATACGGCCGACGAGACGAACGGGCAAAAGCAATTTCACAATGGCCGATTGTTGATCGATTGGAAACCCAGCGACATTGCAAAATTCGAATTCATGGCCTCCGGCTGGATTGATCATTCCGAGACTCAGCAGCCGCAAGACATTGCCTATACACCGCTGGCCTCAGGGCCGGCGGCACGGGTCGTTCCTTATCCCGTGGCAAGCTTTCCGCCCGCGCCCAGGGACCCGCGTGCTGCGGCCTGGAATCCCGCCGACAATCTTTCGCAGGACAGCTCCTTTTATCAGTTCGCATTGCGAGCCGACATCAACGTGACCGACAAGACGACGCTGACGTCGCTGACTTCCTACGAGTACTACAAGCAAGACATACCGCTCGACCTGTCGGGCACGACTTATCCGCTTGCCAGAACGGCCGACCGCGGCACCATCCCGTCGTTTTCGCAGGAGCTGCGTCTGGACGGAGTGTTCGGCAATCGAGTCAAGTGGATGGTCGGCGGCAACTATGAGCACGATAGGGTCGATGAGACCCTCGGCTTCAACCCCTTGATCACCTCCGGAACCAACGTCGGCCCGTTCAACTTCGATTCTTTTCTGATCGATAACGATCAAACGATCAAATCGAAGAGCGGATTCGGCAGTCTGAATTTTGCGGTCACCGAGAGCCTGACGGCGCAGTCCTCGGCGCGCTACACCGCGCAAGACCGGAGTTTCAGCGGCTGCACCCGGGATGATGGCAATGGCGAGCTGGCGGGCGCGATCGGATTTCTTTCGACTCTGTTGACGGGGACGCCGCAGACGATTCCTCCCGGGGGGTGCGTGACATTGACCTCGACGGGTCAACCCCTGTCGATTGTCACGGGCCAATTGAATCAGAACAACGTTTCCTGGAGGGAAAGCCTCAATTGGAAGCCCGACCACGACACGCTGCTCTACGCAAATGTCTCGAAAGGATACAAGTCGGGCAGCTTTCCAACGGAACCCTCATCCCTCTCCATCCAATTCAATCCCGTCCCTCAGGAATCGGTCCTGGCCTACGAGGTGGGCGTAAAGCTGGACCGCCTTTCGCGCATGCTCGAGTTGAACGGCGCGGCATTCTATTACGACTACACCGATAAACAGCTGCTGGGCTATCTCGTCGTGCCCCCGTTCGGATCGTTGCCGAGTTTGGTGTCGATCCCGAAATCGAAGGTCGAGGGGGCGGAACTCAGCGCCACATTGCACCTGACCCCTGCGCTGACGCTATCGGCGAGTGGAACTTATATCGAAACGCGAGTGCGTGAAAATCCCCCCAATCCGACCGGCCCTTACGGTAATACGGCGAATTTCGTCGGCCAATCGTTCCCCTACACGCCGAGATGGCAGGGCGTCCTGGACTCACAGTATCGCGTCCCGATCTCGAACGGCCTGTACTCCTTTTTCGGGGCCAACTTGAGTGCACGCAGTGCCACCAACGGCTCGCTTCTGAGCGGCGTCACGGCGGTGGCTGCCGAGGAGAGCTTGCTCAGAATCCCAAGCTTCACCTTGCTCGATTTGCGGGCCGGTATCGAGTCTGACCAAGGCCGCTGGCGGGTCGAAATATGGGGGAGAAACGTCACCAATCGCTTCTACGTAACCGGAGCCACCCGCAATTCGGACTTCACCACCCGTTTCACCGGGATGCCGGCGACATTCGGTATCTCGCTCCGCTACCGGTTCGGACAGTAGGGGGCTGTTCCACCAGCCTAGGATTCTCGACGAGCGGGTGAGCGAACAAAAGTATGTGGGACGATTGCGCAGGGTTAGCGTCCGTTCACCATCGATCCACAGCCTCATCCCTAGGCCTAAACCTCTGTAAGGGTATCCCCGTCGACGGCAAGCGCATCGCTTCGTTGCCGGTGGCGCGACAGCTCTTCACTGTCATCGATTGGCGGTCCTCCGCTCGCAACTTGAGAGTTCGCTGTTGACCGCGGCCGGCGATTCTTGTGGCCGAGTT
>DASXYI010000101.1:0-7949 GCA_036502605.1 Steroidobacteraceae bacterium | reverse complement strand
GATCTGCACAAGTTCCGCGACGAGATCGTCAAGGCGTCCGTGGGCGCGAGCATCTCTGCGGCCGCAGGCCTCATCTTTGCATGCTTCCTGTCGGTCGCCGTGATTGTCTCGGCATGGGATAGCCTGCATCGGACCGCGGTGGCGTGGGCGGTTTGTTGCGGTTGGGGCGTACTCGCGATTGGCGGTTTATGGTATGTGCGAAAGGCTATTTCGGGTCCGCCGCCATTTCAGCTCATGGCGGCTGCACTCGCGCGCGATTATACGAGCCTTCTCTCGGTGGCGGATCGACAAAACTCGTAGCGACGATCGATCAGGGCTGGACTCCCGCGATGTCAATCGCTCCCATGGAAAGCGCCAGCGAGGCCGCAGCTGTGTGTGCATTCGCACGGGCATCTTCAACCTGCGTGTCACCCTGGACGAGGGCGTTTTCTTCGGTGGCAAGATCTGTATAGGTCCCGACCCCCTGGCGGTACGAACGCAGCGCCGCCTCGTAGGCCGTGTGCGCGGCCTGACTTAAGGCCGTGGCGGCATCATACTCGGCCAGGCTCGTCAACAGTCCATTATAGGCACGCACCACTTGTTGCGATGCAGAGTCGCGCGCGGCCGCCAGTTGCTCTTGCGCCTGCCGCGCCTTGGCATCGGCCATGGAGATGCGATTTCGTCGCATGCCGCCGTCAAAGAGCGGCACGCTAAACGACAAGAGAATGCTTTGCCCGGGCCGGTTTATATTCGAATAGGGGCCGCCGTCGGAGTTCAGTGAACCAATATTCTGAAAGGCCTGCCCCGCGAGTTCAATCGTGGGATAGTAGGATCGCCGCTCGCCCTTGAGGGCTGCCTCGGCTGCATCCACTTTGCCGAGTGCCGCGATGACATCGGGCCGGTGAGCGAGAGCTTGATCGACCGCCTTGGACACGCTGTCGGCCGGAGCGGGAGGTAGCGGCAGCTCTGCGCTGTCCACCACATCGATTTCCGTGGCAGCGGGCACGCCGAGCGCCGCGATGAGATTTGCGCGAGCGGTTCTCTCGGCGCCTTCGGCCGCTGCCAGCGTATAGCGTGCTTGAGCCGTTTGTCGCTGCGCCTGCGCCACCGCGACCACGGTGGCGAGGCCGTTATTCTGCTTGGCAATGGCGGCATCCTGAGTGGTAAGAGCGGTACTCAATGCCTTCTGGGCGGCATGGAGCTTCCCCCGCGCAGCGCCCAAGTCAAAATACGCCTGCGACACCTCGAAGATGAGTTTCTGATGGGCACCGGTGAAGGCCACGTTGGCGACGAAGGAGTTTGCGCGCGCGCCTTGCAATTGGGCATCGCGACGGCCGAAGTCAAAAAGCAACCATTTCAAAGCCAGCGCGGGAATAACTTCCCGCGTATCGGAGACGAAATAACCTGCTGGCACCAGATTTTTGGGCGCCGGCAACGGCGTGTGCTGAAACCCGCCGATCGCTTGCAAGGAAAGTTGCGGGAGATACGCGCTTTCTGCGAGGCCGATACCCGCGGCCGCTTCACGCGCGACTTCCCAAGCTTCCCGCGTCTTTGGATTTTCTCTCTCTGCTAAATCGATCAGGGCGGGCAGATCATACTGCTTATGCGGAACCGAGGAGCCGGTTTCGCCCAGGGCGGCGGCCCGGCTGATGGCCGATTCTGGAATCGCCCAGGGTTGCCCGGGGCTCGGCGGGGCTTGCGCGACCGCCAGGTGCGCGCTGAGCATGCTGGCAATAAAAGCCCCCGTGATCGCAGATCCGGTCGCGATCCGCGCGACGGCCGCCCGTCGGTCCTCGCGCGACGCCGGCTCGACGGCGAGCGCTGCAAGGAGCGGGCGGCGGGATCGCTGCGACTCAGCGAGCGCCGTCATGATGCACTTTGACGGATGCGGTTAATCCCACGTGCATGGCAAAAGGGGGCGGGCCATCGAGCCGAACCCAGACGGGAAATCGCTGTGCGACCACCACCCAATTGAGATCGCGGCCGACGACGGGAAGACCGGGGCCGCCTTGATCAGACGATTGCACGCCCGCGCCCAAGCTTTCCACGCGCCCTGCAAAGGCACTGTTGCTCTCGGACATGGTCCACACCGTCGCTCGATCGCCGACGGCGATTCGCGGCAATTCGGTTTCTCGAAAGTCGGCGATGGCATACCACGCATCGGACTTGATGAGAGTGAAGAGCGGATGGCCGGCGACGGCAAAGGTGCCTTCCGCAATTTGCAATCCGACGACCTTCCCGGCAAACGGGGCACGCAGGGTCGTCAAATCGTAGTTGCGCGCGGCATTGGCCGCCGCCGCTTCCGCGCCTTCCAATTGAGCTTCGAGGCTCAAGGTGTCGCCCACCGCTTGGCGGGCCTGGGTGGCGCTTCGGGTGAGCGCCTGGAGGGATGCTTCGGCAGAGGCTTCGTTCGTCTTGGCTTCGTCCAACTGCTGTTGAGTAACGAAGCCGGGTTTCACCAACGGCTCAAGGCGCTTGCGCGTGTCCTGGGCGTACCTTAGCTGGTCGCGCGCCTTCTGTACTTGGCTTTCGGCCGCCTGGACGCCGGAACCCTGGGAGGTGACTTGACGTCCCGTCAGAGCGATCTGTGCCTTAAGAGCGGCCACCTGAGCACGCGCTTGGCGCAGTTGCAATTCATATGGCACTGGATCAATGACGAGCAGCGGCGCACCCTTTGCGATATCTTGATCGTTGGTCACGAGGATCTGGACAACACGTCCACTGATCTCGGAGGCCATCGCAGCGTTGTAGGCAAAGATGCGCGCATCGTGCGTGCGAGGGCGCCGATCGATCGCGAAGACGACGAGAATGCCGAGAACGATGGCCAGTCCGATTGCCGTCGTTGCAATCACTTTGCCGCGAAGCGACCTGCTTTCATTCATAGGCATTTTTTCAAGACAGCCAGATCAGCCACATCGCGAAGGTGCCAGCACAGCCAATCGCTAGCATGACGACTAAGGGGATGGGTAGTTCCTCGAGCATTCCTAAGGCCTTGAAAATTGCGCGGGCCGCGAGCGCCAACGCAAGGCCCACCAGCGCGCAAACCATCCAAGACGGAAAATACGAGCCTAGAATATTGCGCGAGGGCGCGCCGTCGCAGCCACCCAGTAAACCCAGCATCGGCGCCGCGCACCACAACCGAGCCACCGGCGCAAAGCGGTAGAACGCGCCGCCTCGTTCCGGAGAACTCATCGCGATATTCATAAGAGGCAGTGTCATCGGTTTATCCGTCGCCAGCAGTCCCCCCTTTGGGGGAGAGCGACTTCGGCAAGGGTTAGGAGAGCGCGGTTCGCTAGCGTGAATTGTCAAAAAATGCCCGAATGCGATGGAGTAGCGATTGGCGGGCGCTGTCATCGGTCGCGCGAACCGCCACGCCGCGATTGAGAATCGCGAGGCCGCGGCGCGCAGACCGGTCAAATTCGGCATACAAGTCGGAATTTGCTGCGAGCAGGCGCTTTATGACATTGCAGTCGAGTCCATAGAGCTTGCAATGGGTGCGAGCCGTGGCCGTGGCCGCATATGGCGCGCCGGTGAGTAGACTGACTTCACCGATGTAGTCGCCGGCTCCAATAAAGCCAAGCGTTTGCTGGCCAGAAGACTCGGTATGTTGACTGACTTGAAGAATTCCAGAGACGACGATGAAGAGCACCGCTTCCGTTCCTCCTTGCGCAAACAGCACCTCTTCTGGTTCGAGCGATCGCGGATTTACGTGGGCGGCTAATTCGGCAAGTTGCTCCGCCCCTAGGGCTTCGAAGAGGATCATGTCTCGAAGAAGTGGCAGCACTGCGGGCAATGGCCGGCCCCTAGCTTCATCGGGTATTCGAATATCTTGTGCAGCGCGCGGAAAGTAGAGACCGGAATAATAAAGTTGCCGCCTTGAATGCCGGAGCAGTAGATCTTTGGTCGTTGAGAGGTGTTGAGTATCAGAGACCGAAAAAATCACCCGATATCGGTTTTCCTGAGGCCCAAGGCATGTCAGCACGGCGCTAGAGAGTGGCACGGGAAGAATAGGAGGACAGAGCAATGTGGCTTGTTTAAGCGCATCGATGACTTGCTCGGGATTCGAGGCGGCGGGACACGAGAGCTCTATGAATGCCGAACGAACGCGAGTCGGAGAGCTGCGGTTCACGATGTCGGATTTCGCAACCACACTGTTGGGGACAATTGCCACATCATCGCCGTCGGTGAGAATGCGAATCGAACGCCAGTTCATCTGCACCACCGTGCCCTCGATTTTGTCGCCGAGCGAGATACGATCGCCCACATTGAAGGGCGCTTCAATACCGAAGGCGATTCCCGCAAACACGTCCGCCAGTGTGTTCTGCAGAGCAAGACCCAGCACGATCGCCAGGACACCGGAGGTCGCAAGCAGACCACCAATGGGCAGCGCAAGCACGGAAATCAAGACAACCAATACAGCAGCGGCGTAGATCGCGGCGGCGGTGAGATCGGGAAAGAGTCGTGCCTCGCGCCATCGGCGGTTGCGATTGAGCGTGAATGACATGACCGCAACGAGCACTCGCGCGCCGAGCAGCCACCATATACCAGCTACCGCATGCAGCCACAACGAGCTGGCATCGGCTGCCCCACCATTGCCCGGTAAGGGAAGAGATTGATGCCGAAAAAGTATGAGGGTCGCGCCGACAACACACACGAAGTCAAACAGGTAGCGAACCCGCGAGGGGAATGGTCGCAGCGCTATGTAGCTGACAATGACGAAACCAAGGATCAAGACGGGTAACAGAGAGGAAGTCACTGTGCTGTGTCGCCTTATAGGGGCGCTTGCGCGACGCGCGGGTACGTCAAGCTAATGCACTCACCGTTCTACGTGTCTCCCCCGAAAAGGGGAGCAACCTACATCTCGGGCTGGTGTAGGCTCCTGGCCGACGAAAACCACCACGTGACCAGAAGCGCGTTCGACGACTTTCACAAAGATGCTCGTGCTGCTACAAGCCCCGGTAAGCGAGTGCTCCGACTCACCCGATGGGGGGATGGATGTCTACGATGTGTTGCGGCAGGATCCATTCCACCGCACAGCGGGGAATCCGATAGTGTTTGCGGCGCCACTTCTTTGCGACGCACAATGGAGGTTTGAGATGGCCAATGTTGCGGACCGAATAGTTGAGACGCTCGAAGCCGCCAATGTGCGCCGCATTTACGGACTGGTGGGCGATTCGCTCAATGGCATCACCGAATCACTGCGCGTGCGCGAGAAGATCGAGTGGATTGCCGTCAGGCACGAAGAAGTCGCGGCGTTTGCCGCCGGCGCGCAGGCGCAGCTGACGGGCGAACTCGCTGTATGCGCCGGGAGCTGTGGCCCCGGCAATTTGCACCTGATCAATGGGCTCTTTGATTGTCATCGAAACCGCGTGCCCGTGGTGGCCATCGCGGCGCATATTCCGAGCACCGAGATTGGTTCCAGTTATTTTCAGGAAACTCATCCGCAGTCGCTCTTCAAGGAATGCAGCCACTACGTCGAGCTGATCTCTGATCCGGTTCAGGTGCCGCGAATCGTCGAAACGGCGATTCGCGAGGCCGTCGCGAAGCAGGGCGTCGCGGTCATTGTCATTTCCGGTGATATTGCCCTGAAGGATGCGGGACCGGTGGCACCCGCTCTCAGGCCGGTATCGCGATTGCCTCGCGTGTGTGCGGCCGAAGCGGACATCGAGGACCTCGTCGACTTTCTGGAAAGAGGTGAAAGAACGACGCTCCTCTGCGGCGCCGGTTGTGCAGGCGCCCACGATGGCGTGGTAGCCCTCGCAGCCAAACTCAAAGCCCCCATCGTGCATGCGCTGCGCGGCAAGGAGCACGTCGAATGGGACAATCCTTTCGATGTGGGGATGACGGGGCTCATCGGGTTTTCCTCCGGATACCACGCCATGGAGGGTTGCGATACCCTGCTCATGCTCGGCACTGATTTCCCGTATCGGCAATTCTATCCGACGAAGGCCAAAATAGCGCAGATCGATATTCGCGGCGAGAATCTCGGGCGGCGTTGCCGGCTCGATCTCGGCGTGATTGGGGACGTGCGCGAAGTCCTATCGCGGCTGACCGAACGGGTGTCAGCGAGGTTGGACGATTCGCACCTAAGTGCCGCAGTGAGCCATTATGCCAAGGCCCGGAAGGGTCTTGACGATCTTGCCAACGATCATTCCAAACACAAACCCATTCACCCGCAGCTGGTCGCGAAAGTGGTGAGCGATCTCGCCAGCGAGGATGCGATATTCACGTGCGACGTGGGCGAGCCGACGGTGTGGGCCGCACGATATCTCAAGATGAACGGGAAGCGCCGGCTGCTGGGCTCATTCCTGCACGGATCAATGGCCAATGCGATGCCGCAAGCCATCGGCGCGCAGTTCGCGATGCCTGGCCGGCAGGTCATTTCGATGTCGGGTGATGGCGGCTTCGGGATGCTCATGGGGGATTTGTTGACCGTGCGCCAGTCGAAACTGCCGATCAAAATTGTCATCTTCAATAACGGACTCCTGGGCTTCGTCGACATCGAGATGAAGGCGGGCGGATTTCTGCCAACGGGCACGCGACTCGACAATCCGGATTTTGCAAGCATGGCCGAATCGATGGGTATTTATGGCGTGCGCGTGGACGACCCGCGCCAACTGAAATCGGCAATCTCCACAGCCTTTGCCCATGAGGGTCCAGCCGTCATCGACGTATTGACTGATCGGCAGGAACTCGTCATGCCACCCGAGATCAAGCTCGAGCAAGCGAAGGGCTTCAGTTTATGGATGCTCAAGGCGGTACTCAATGGCCAGGCGAACGAGATCGTGAGTGTGGCGAAGACGGCTCTCATCCGCTGATCCAAGACTTCGAATTGCGGCTCTCACGGACATCAACTAAGGACGCTACTGCTTGAACGCAACCACTGATCTGCCGCGATCCCAGAGTGACGCGTCGCACGCTTTCATCGTCGCCTGGGTGTTCTCTCTGGCATTCTATTTTCTCGAATACGCCGTGCGTTCCTCTCCGGCGGTGATGATTCCGCAATTGGCCAAGACCTTCGGTGTCTCGACGCTCGGTGTCAGCGACATCCTCGGCACGTACTACTACACCTACTCGACCGCGAGTCTCCTCGCGGGGGTCTTGCTCGACCGGTTGGGGGCTAAATACGTGGTCTCCATAGGGATGGCAATCCTCGGGATTGGGTGCCTCTTATTTATGGCCCCGCAAGAAGGGGCTGGATACCTCGGACGGTTGTTGCAAGGTGCGGGCTCCGCCTTTGCGTTCACGGGGGCGGTGTATCTGGCCTCCCACGGCTTGCCGGCGCGGCGCCTGGCAACCGCCATCGGCGTCACGCAGTGCGTGGGCATGCTCGGCGGCACGGCTGGTCAGCTGGTGGTCGGCCGCTGGATCGCCGACGGGCTTTCAATCCCACAATACTGGGGCCGCGCGGGGGTCGTCGTGCTCCTGGTGGCGGCAGGTTTGTGGTGGATCACGCCAAAGGAAACACCCCGCATACCGCAGGGAAAAGCGAGTGGTGGAGTCCTGGCCACCTACAAAATCGTTTTCTCGAATCCGCAGTCCTACCTTTGCGGCCTTGCCGCCGGGTTGCTGTTTGTCCCGACCACGGTAGGGGACATGGTCTGGGGCGTGCGCTTTTTCCAGGCCGATAAATTGTTTTCCTTTTCAGATGCCGTCTTCGTCATTTCCATGGTGCCGCTCGGATGGGTGTTCGGCTGTCCGCTTCTCGGCTGGCTTGCAGACCGTCTCGGTCGGCGCAAGCCCGTCTATCTAGGCGGTGCAGCGATCATGCTGATCGGGTTCGTGCAATTGATTTACGCCCCGACACTCCTTCCCGCTTGGCTCACACTGTTCATCCTCGGTGTGGCCTCCGGCGCCGCCATGATCCCGTACACCATTATCAAAGAGGTGAATCCCGACGAGGTCAAGGGGAGTGCAACCGGTGCGATCAATTTCTTGACGTTCGGCGTCACCGCGGCGATCGGGCCGGT
>DASXYI010000100.1:0-54692 GCA_036502605.1 Steroidobacteraceae bacterium | reverse complement strand
CAAACAGTGGTGTTGCCGAAATAATTGGGATGTCGCGTATGCGTCCAAACACCGGTCCGGAGATATCGACCCTTGTTATGGGCGTCGGCTTTAAAAGCCTGAAGTTGACCGTCTGCCACCGTTTCAAAATAATAGCCTATGCCAAATACCAATATGCCAAGCAACGCGATCCAGTTGAGGCTGCCATCGGGCGCCACCGTACTCGCCACACCGACTACCGACGGAATACCGATCAGTGTTATGACCACCGCCTGAGGCTCCATCACCACGAAAAAACTCTTCCACCAATATCCGGGAGAGAATTTCTTCGTGAAACCCATGTATCGCTGGTCACCGTGGCCCCAGGCCTTCTGGTAACCCACCCAACGGTTCGACAAGTAATAACCGAGCCGGCAACCGTGCAGCGAGGTGATCGTCAGCAGTACCGCCGCAGTCGCTGACCGAGGAGTCGTGAGCCAATAGGCGATCCACACAGGCATTGCATAGGCGAAGCCGTAGTTCCCGTCCATCATCGAATGGTCGGTCTGGAAATTCCCTATGATCCAAATTACCGTGACGATCGCGAAAGTCCAGGCCGTACAAACCCAGAAAATGCCGATGGGCGAACTTAGATTAAAACCCAGATGCATTAAGTACTCAGCCATCGGTTAGGTCCTCCATTGGAATGGCGTACCATGTCATTGCCGTTGGTCCGGTTTCCAATAAAATTGAGGGAGGGTCGGCAGCAGGAAGCCGGGCGCCGCCGCAACCACCGCAGGAATGGCTTGCGTAATAGCCACGATGGTCGACGTATATCCCGCGGGCGACGGTTCATCCGGGCGAATGTAGATGTCCTCCGCAAACGAAGCCTTGGATTCCACTGACAATTTTAGCGATGGACGACCCTCGATCTCGACAGTCCAAAAGTCGTTGCCCTTCGCAGTCTCGGGTCGCATGACGTCTCCCAAGAACCAGTACACTTCGGTGGTATAAAATGGCTTTCCATCACTGTAAGCTATCCATGCATACGATACGCAACCTACTGTGCCCGCTTCAATCGTGGTCGCCGGTGTTTTGATGGCCACCGGAGCGACCCGATGCTGCGATTTGCGCTCGATCCGATCCACCTTGATACCTAACTTGTCGGCATAAAAAACAATGGGTTGCTTCAAATAGTTTTCCGCCATCATGCCTGCAAACGGACTTTCCTCTACTTGCTCGAGCGGTGCGCCGAATCCGAATAGCTGCAACGTTTCAAGGGCGCCCGCGAGGGACTCCGCATTGAAGAACTCCTGGAATTTGATGTGCTTCACGTCGTTCGACAGTCCGGTCATCAACAACGCTAGGCGTTCGTTATAGAAACCAGGCGTAATCCCCGAGCCATGCAGCGTCGCACCGCCCTTTTTTGCCGCCGCAATGAAGCGCGTCTCGATTTCGGGTCCGCGTGCTTTGAGATAATGGTACGGCAATGGCGTTATGACGTTCTTTCCCGCTTCCAGAAGCGCCAGAATCTGTTCATCAGAACGCCAGTCGCCAAAATCGCGAGCCGTGTAGATTACGCATTCTGCGTCGCTCGACAGAAATTTCGCGAAATCGGTCGTTGCCTTGACGCCGGTCGACCCGATACCCGCCAATTCGCCGGCGTCCACGCCATTTTTCGACGGTGAATAGGCCAGCACAGCGGTTAAGTCGTATTCCGGCAGCCTGCTCACTTCCCTGATGGCGCACGCTCCCAGGCCTCCAGGACCCGCAACGGCAACTCGATAAGGTTTTCTCATGCAATTCCCCCGGATCGCTCCCAGCTCCTAGTAGATTCATACTAATTGTACGCACGCGATGACCGAGCCGTCAAATATCAAGCGGTGAGATCGAAGCCGGAGTTCCAGATGTATATTCGAAATCCTGAAACATAACAATCGACGTGGGACGACCGCCGCGACGCTCCAGGAGGTTGCACGCTGTACTCGCACGCAAGCATACTATATTGTGCGAAGTTGGGTGGCCGATCGGGACGATGATGTAGCTATGCATGACGGACAATTGCGACTTGATGGAACTCGAAATCGTTCGCATCTATCCGAAGAACGGCAATTTCATTGTCGAGGACACGATTTTGGGTGCGATGCTCGTCTTGCGTTCTATATCAAAGTGACCGCCGGCGTCTCCCGACTTCGTCGAGCGGAGCGATAATAAGGATGAATCGCTCGTCCGTTTCGCACACCGAGACGCATTTGCCTGGCGAATTCGGTATCTGGCTTTTCGTGATAGGTGACATGTCAGTATTCGGTCTACTGTTCGGCACTTACATGTTTTACCGTGCCGATTCTCCCGACCTCTACGCGCAGTCTCAATTGGCGCTCAACAAGAATTTTGGCGCGCTCAACACCCTACTCCTACTGTGCAGTTCGTGGTTGGTGGCGATGGCGGTACAGCATGCGAAAGCGGGACGAGGTGCTTTCGTCCCCGTCGGCGTCGCCGGCGCCTTTTGCTGCGGGGCTGGATTCGCAATCATCAAAATCATCGAATATTGGCAAAAATTCGCCGCTGGAATCACTCCCTCCACGAATGACTTTTACATGTTTTATTTCGTGTTGACGGGCGTTCATTTTCTTCATCTCTTGTTTGGCATGGGCGTGCTGGCTTACATGTGGCTGCGTTTTCGCATTTGCGAGTGGACTCCCGGGGACCAATCGACCCTAGAAAGCGGCGCAAGCTTCTGGCATCTGATCGACCTTCTATGGATCGTCTTGTTCCCGCTCCTGTATCTCCTGCGATAATGACTACGCCTTTGTTGCTAGATCGATCGTCTCGCTTGATCACCGGCGTGTGGCTGTTTCTCAGCGTCGCCACTGGCCTCTCCTGGTACATGGGTTCCTATCCCATAGGCACGGAACGTCGTCTTACCGCCATCGGGTTGATGACTATTGCGATGGTGAAAGTACGTCTGGTGATCCTTTATTTCATGGAAGTCCGCTGCGCACCACGTACTCTGCGACTTACCTGCGATGCGTGGGTGCTAACGATAGCGGCCGTGATCTTTGGCTTTTATCTATTGCACTAACAATGACCTGAAGCGCTTCTCGAGGTAGATCTTCATGCAAACCAGTACTCGGTCCAAAATACAAATGTTCGGTGCCTGGTGTGGAATATTCTATGTCGTGGGCTTGATCCTGGGCTGGGCTGTGATCGCGGGCTTCATACCGCCGCACCATCCTTATGCCGGACCGGGTGAGATTGCACTGATTTACAAAGAACACCTGCTTAGAATCCGCATCGGCATGGTCATCACGATGTTCGGCGCAATGATCATCATTCCTTTCAGCGCTGTAATCGGTGAGTTTGTCACTCGAATTGAAGGGCGCGCCGGCGTTCTCACCTATACAGCGCTGCTGGGAGGCGCCGGTACAATGGTGTTGACCTTCTATCCTGCAATTTGGTGGTTGGTCGCAGCCTACCGGCCGGAGCGAGCAATTGACCTCGTCTATCTCTACAACGATACGGCATGGTTGCAACTTCTCGGCGGTGTGACGCTATTCTTCGCTCTTCCGGGAAGCATCGCCGTCGCAGCGTTCACGGATACCAGCGCGAATCCAACCTTTCCTAGATGGGCTGGTTTCTTAAACATTTGGGTGATTTTGATCATCGTTCCCGATCAGCTCATATTCTTTTTTCACTCTGGACCATTCTCCTGGAACGGTCTCTTCGGCCTGTGGCTGCCGTTTGCAATCTTCGGTGCCTGGTTCTTGGTTACCTTTCTTCACCTGCGGCAGGCTATCCTCCGCGAGCGCCTGGTCGCCTGACGTAGTCGCTGTGACTTCGCGTCCCAGCGTTGGCGTCGTCGGAGCTGGTCTATCCGGCCTTACCGCGGCCTATCGCCTCCAGCAAGGGGGGGTCACCGTTCGACTTTTCGAGCAATCGCGCGGCGTGGGCGGGCGCGTACAGACCGTGGCGAAACATGGTTTTCTGCTCGATACTGGTGCCGCCGCAGCAGCATCGAGCTACGTGTCGTATCTTTCGCTCGCGCGGGAGTTGGGAGTTCTAGAGGATATATTGCCGACTTCCCCGCATATCGGCATATTCAGAGGAAGTTCCCTACACCATCTGCGGCTGGACACGTTGTTTCGCAGCGGGCTCTTGACCTCCCTCGTCTCGCCACGTTCTAAACTGCGGTTGGCGAGGCTCGCCCTGGACATCATCCGCGCAACCAAGCGCGGCCAACTGGACTACGCCGACATGCGCAAGGCGGCGCCATTGGATACCGAAACCGCCGAGGACTATGCATTACGTGCATTGAATTGCGAACTTTGCGACTATCTCGTCGATCCCATTGTGAGAACCATGGTGATCGCCGACGCCCGTCGCATCAGCAAGGTTGAGTTGTTTTCGGGTATTTCCAATATATTCAGGGCTCGCATATGTGCCCTGAAAGGAGGCCAGGGTCGAATTCCGAAGTTGCTCGCTGAGCGACTCGACGTACGCTTGCAGCATGAGGTCACCCGTGTCGACTGGGACGGAGTTCGCCTGCAGATGAATGTCCGCAATTCTACGGGCGACCTCGCGCGAGAGATTTTTGACGCCTGCGTGATTGCCTGCCCGCTTACCGCTGCCGCTCGAATCTGCCCGAACGATGCTCCCCTACGCGCACTATCCGCGGGACTCGATTACACCCAATCAATTGCCGTGGCAGTCGCCACCCGCATCCGACCCGCCTCCCCCGCCTTTCTCGTCCAGATGCCGGCATGCGAAGACGGCGAAATAGCATTGATGTTCTTGGATCACAACAAGGCGGCCGACCGCGCCCCCGCCGGCAAAGGGCTCATTAGCTGCAATTGGGAGGCCGAAGCGTCGGCAGCATGGTCCGACCGCAGCGATGAGGAAATAGGCACTCGGACGCTCGCCACCATTGCCAAGGTATTCCCCGAACTCGCGGGCCAAATCGATTTCCTGCATGTCACCCGATGGGCGCAAGCGCTCCCCTACTCGCGCGTGGGGGCGTATCAACAAATCGGGGACTTCAATGCCGGGCTTAACGTATCCTCACCCCTTCAGTTTGCCTCCGACTACATGTCGGCCGCAGGACAGAATACGGCGGTTGAATTCGGCAACAAGGCCGCAGCCAATCTTCTAAAAGTCTTGACGACGGGCACTGAAGCTTCGGCTCGAGACGGCTGGGCGCTTCGATGAATCCGACTCATTGGGTACCGGCAGCGACAGTTGGCGAGTTTGGCGAGAACCGCAAGCTGGCACGAGTAATCGAGGGCCACGAGGTTTTGCTGATCCGGCTCGGCCAGGCGTTCGTCGCCGTCAGTAATCGCTGTACGCATCTCGGACGGCCTTTGCTGCAAGGCCGCCTAATGGAGGGAACCCTTACTTGCCCCTACCACGGTGCATGCTTCGACCTGAGAAACGGCGCCGCCCTTTCCGGTCCCGCCGTCGCCAGATTGCGCTGCTACAAAGTCCTTCTGGAAGGCGACACGCTTCTAATTGACGCCGGGTTGCCGTACTAACGAGTAACATCTCGCTTCTGACAAGGGAGCGGGAACCGCAGCAATATTATAGTATGCTTGCATACCCTTTTCGTACAAAGGGGATTTGGAAGTTTATGGGCCGAAGAGGTCTTTGAGAATGTCCACGGTACTAATCTTCGGTGCGGCGCGAGGCATCGGGCACGTACTTGCGATGCGCGCCATCGCGCGAAACGACATAGTATTCGCGGTTGTCCGCAAGGAATCGGATCGGAGCCGCTTCCAGAAGCTGGCTAATTTGAGCGTGGTCTTGATGGATGTTTCCGATACGAAATCCGTCGAAGCCGGATTCAAAGAGGTGGATCGTTTGCTCGCCGGAAAGCCGCTCGACGCGATCATCAATTCCGCGGCCATCTCGCGCGCGAACGCCATCGAGGTCGCGACTGTGGCCGATTTTGAACAAACACTGAATACGAACACACTTGGCAGCTTGCGCATTCTCAAAGCGGCCATTCCCCGCTTAAGGGGACATGGCGGCAGGTTGATCCTGATAACGTCGCTCTGGGGAAAGGCGTCTGGAGCGCTCCTCGGATCTTATTGCGCCTCCAAGCACGCCATCGAGTCCTTGGCGGACGTTGCGCGTCGGGAAACCTTGGGCATGAACTTGCATATCATTTTGGCCGAACCCGGCGTAGTGAAGACCGAGATGTTAACGACGCAGGCCGCCGAATGCGACGCGCTGATCGGTGGCATGTCTGCGGAACACCAGGCGCTTTACGCGTCGCTCTACCGCCGCTACGCGAATCTCACCGCCAGCGCCGCCGGCACCGCTATCAGCGCCGAGCAATGCGCCGCCTGTATTGAAAGGGCGCTCTTCGCACGCCGTCCACACACACGATATCGCATCGGCCCAGACGCAACAATCGTTTGCTTTTTGGCTTGGCTGCTCCCCGACCGATGGATGGACTGCCTCATGGGAATGACGCTGAATCGCAAGCCGCTGCGTTCTTAAAGATACTTAAGGAGTCGCCTAACCCGATGCCGTGCTTTGCGAGGGTAGATCCCCCAGCAGGCGTCGCGCTGCGAAGAAAGGATGGTGGCGTCGCTAGACTACGTCGTCGAGCAGGCTCACCAAGCACGCGTCCCCCTTTTGCCCGAATGTGGACGGCGCAAGGCTTCGGTAACGAATCAGGTCCTGGTAAATGCGGTGTTCCCTGGAATCTTCAGGCTTGCCTGCTCGGACCATGTTCACGGGGTTCGAGCTGCGGACCTATGAGGCTAGGGATGAGTTCCACGTGATCCAATAGAACATCGACGGCCCAGATCTTGAGTTGCCTGTGGCGCCCGGTCTGGCCCTTTGTGACGCTCTGGCGCCGTCACACCAGCCTGACCTCGAGTTTACGGATTGTAGCGAGTTCCTGGTCGATCAAATGCTCGATGCCGTTTGAACGGTGATGTGCATAGGAAAGCACCTGAATTAGCTTTGGCTATTCTTCTGTCGACCTCGCTATCGCCACCGGCTCCAGCCGGTCCCCCTTCGCGCAAAACTCGCCAAGTACACATGAGAATTTTTGACTGAATGTAGTAACTATATGATCTGCTTTCATATCGTATTGTCTCGTATTACTATTATATGATTGGTATGGACATAGACCAGCTGACGAAAAAAGAGCTTTTCCGGGCCTATGCGCCTATCTACACGCGTCGGGATGCGATGCTCCCCCGTATTGCCTCACGTAATTTTGTTACCGAATGCCTCATGAACGATGTTACCGGCGGCAGTCAATCTTGGTGTGCTTGACAGTATTTTATCGATCTTGAACAAAGCGCAGTCTGACGCCGAAGGCGTCAGAAGCTCAGCCTCTGATTGACCATGGGCCATCTTGCTCTCACATTTTGAGCTGACATCCTGGGTATGCTCCTGCAGCTTGAAGATCAGCCGCTGAATCGCTTCTCGACGCCAGACCTGTACGCGTCGCCGCAGAGTACGCAGATGACTGCGGCGATAAATTCCGGGATAGCGCGCCTGGAATTCGATAAGAAGTTCTTTGGCGGTCTGATCTGGATGCTCTTCCAGCCACTGATGCATCTCAGTCAAGTGAGCGATGCAGCTGTACGGAACCGGTGCAGGCCCGCGCGGCTTGTTGCTGAAACGGCGATTTTTGCGTAACGGGATGACGACGCCGCGAGCACGCGCATCCTGACGCCACTGTTTCACGCGTTTTTCGAGGCGAGTTAAGTGCTTTGGGTGAAAGCGTCCTGGGAATTGAATGCAAAGTTCATCGAACAGTTGTGCGGAGCTGATGTTCGGGCATCCCTCGAGGCGGCGGCACACTAAAGGCCAGATCATCGTGAAGGCGTGGTACACGGGCTTGCCGAGCGTGGCATAGATGAGCTTCGGTCGTTCAGAAACCGGTTTGGGTGATTTAGCGGCCGTTCCGAGGGATGATGTAGCAGTTGCCGGCGGCGTGTCTTTCTTGGGCGTACGTTGGACATCGGGTTGAACCATGGCTTGCAGACTACGCAGATAGCGTGGCTTGGCCTCGACGGAAAACGTCGGACGAACCTCGCCCGCGCGCCACGCGCTGGAAAGGCTGGCTACGAAGCCAGAGAGATCTGGGGGTTCGGGCGTTGCAATGGGAACGTCCCCGCCATCGGCGAGAGCAACAAGATGCGCCTGCATTGCGCGTATCTCCTCGAGGAGCTTCAGCGGATCCAAGGCGCTGGCCACCTCGCGCAGTTTGATTTTAGAGGCATCAGGAATGCTCTCAGCCTGCAGCAGCCGGTCACAGGGGGTCTGCGGCGGATGGTAGCGTTTGGACACCTGAGCGCCCTGGCGATGCTTCTCCGCCAGCTTGAAAGAGGGCTGGAAGAAGTTCACGAACAGACGCGAAGCTCCGTACAGTCGGGTGATCGCCTGCGCGGCGGCAATACCTTGGAAGCGACGGTAGCCCAGCAGCTTGCGCACGACAGCGCCGTTCTTCTGCTCGATCCAGGCTTGGTCGTTCTTCCGCCAAGGCCGAGAGCGAGTGAGTTCGATCCCATGGGTAAGACAGTAATTGATCAAGGACTCGTTCACAAACTCGCTGCCATTATCGACATCCAACGCACGAAGCGCGAAGGGCAATCCCAGGCGAACACGTTCGAGCGTCTCGACGAGCAGGCCGCTCTCTCGAACCACCAGCGGCGCCGCCTCCGTCCAACCGCTCGCGATGTCGGTCAGGACCAAACTGTTGACGTAGCTGCCGCGGTTGGCGTCCCCGCAATGCGCGACACAGTCCATCTCCATGCTCCCCGGCGGCGGCTCGTTCCAGTCCGCGAAGGTGCGCACCGGCACACGCCGTCGCGCCGCAGGCATCGCGCGGCGGGCCTTCCTCAGGCGTGTGGCGCTGCGCGGCTCTCGCAGCAATCGGTCGATAGTCGAGGCGCTCATAGCCAGGATCTTTTGGCGCATAGGATCAGCAAGATGCAAATGCCCGTTGCGTTCCAGGGCCGGCAGCAGGATCGGCAACAGCGCCCGCAGGCGTTTGCCGCATACCCGGTCGGATGCCTCCCAGAGCACGATCAGTCCGGCCCGCACTGCCTCGTCATACAGCGAGGGGCGTACACGGATCTGCCGCTTCTTGACGGTCGGCTCGGCGTTCAGCGCTCGAATCGCAGACTTCTCGTGATAGCCGGTCACCGCGATGAACTCATCGAGGATTTTGCGCTTCTCAGCGCCGGTTGCAGCGCTGTAGCGTCGCCGGACGGCGTTGCTGAGTTCGGCCCGCGCCGAGTGTGTCATCTTGGTGCCCATAGCCCCTCCGAGGTAGTGGAGACGCCATGGTGGCAGGCGCGATCGCCGGTAACATCTCAGCCGAGGCAACTACCCCAACCGGTAACACTTTTGCTGAAGCAATGCGGGGGATGCTCTGCGCGTGCGCCGTCGCAGCTTGCCAATACCTAACTAAACCCCACCGAATTGACGTTTGCTGACGAAAATAACCTTGGAGTTCTGCCACCCGGCTTGTTGAAAAGCTTCATCAATATAGATAATTAAATGGATTATCTATTAGTCTAGTACTACTATTCTAGTTCTGGCTCCTAACAATGACTATGAGGCGGCGCAAAGACGCCCGGTTGACTTTGTGATCTCTTTTTTTGGATGGGGGATTCATGTTTAGAACTAGAAGCAGATGCCGTACAACCCTAATTGTGATGTCTTCCGCGCATTTGGCGTTAGGCGCGCACCATTCATTGGCCGCCGAAGCCACCGAGCAAGCGGCAAACACAATTGAAGAAATCATCGTGACGGCGCAAAAGCGCAGCGAAAATCAACAGAATGTTCCTATCTCAATTACGACACTGACGTCGGATATGATTGATCGGATGCATATTTCGACGCTCAGCGACCTACAAGGCAAAGCGCCGAATGTGATCGTGACGGACGGTGGCGTAATCCCAGCCGCCTTTATCCCTACGATCAGAGGCGTGGGCGACCGCGCAGGTGACCAGTTGATCGACCAACCGGTGCTAGTAGTGGTGGACGGAGTGTCCTTCGGTGGCATGTTAGGTGCCGATCTCGACACGTTTGATATTGACGCCATTGAAGTATTGCGGGGACCCCAAGGCACTCTGCAAGGACGAAATGCGACCGGTGGTGCGATCAACGTAAGAACACGTGCGCCAAGCCTGACCGAAGATGAAGTACGCACAAGCGTTGATTACGGCAACTTTAGTACATGGACTGCGCGTGCCGCCATTGACGGCCCGATAATATCGAACAAGTTGGGACTGAAATTCGCGGCGATATCGACGGACTCCGATGGTGCGTATCATAACGATTTCACCGGCAAGCGCACCGGGGGTGCAAAAAACACGATGGGTCGTCTCAGCGCCTTATACGAACCTAATGACGCCTTCAATATCAACGTAATTGCAGCGTACGCCAAGGATCAAAGCGAGCAACCGCCGGGACGCGAGATTAATACAGATATCGCATACCCCCGCCCGCAAACGGGCGGTCAGGGTATTTCGACCATCTGCACGCTTTTCAACGTGTGCACGCCATACCCGGCTGGACATAACGCTTCCGGCTACACGCCATCAAACTGGACCGACCAAGGTACTCTTACGGCGATTGTGAATTGGAATATGGGGCCCGCCACTCTAACGTCGGTGAGCGGTTATAGAAGAGTTAAGGACAGCACCAATCTAGATATCGATTTCTTACCCATTCCGTTCATTCAAGTTGAGAATCAACTCAACGTCGTGAACACATGGAGTCAAGAGCTTCGCGTCGCGTCGAGTGATGGCGGTAATTGGGATGCAAACGGTAAATTGAAATGGGTGGGCGGACTGTACGTCTACAATAATGAATTTAATGCGGTTCTACCTGTGTGCCTGCCTGCGCTTGGCGTGTCGTGCAGTTCACCCCCGCAACGGCGCGGTCAAAATCTGGACTCTTATGCCGCGTTTGCTCATGGCAACTACGAATTGACGGACCAGTTGCAAGTGTTCGCCGGCGTTAGAGACACAAAGGACAAGAAGCAATTCCACGAGGAAGCACCCACGGCGCAACGCGTCGATGCCTCCTTCTCGAAGGTGACATCGGAGATAGGAGCGCAATTCAATTTCACAAAAGACAAAATGGTGTACGCGCATTTCAGCCAGGGCTATCGTGCAGGCGGCATTAATCCAACCGGCTCAACCTATGCTCCGGAGACAGTCAACGCAGTTGAGCTGGGACTGAAGATGTCTGGGTATGCTCACCGACTGGTCCTTGACGGCGCGCTATTTCACTATTCATATAAGGATATCCAACGCGGTGTGGTCTTTCCTACAACGGAGGCGCCCTTCTATCAGCAAGGTACCGCTAATGCGGCATCGGCCACCATTGAGGGGGCCGAAACCGAGATTGCGGTATTGCCCGTGCCGGGGTTATTGTTAGGGCTGCAGGTGGGGTACTTGGACGCTCATTACGACAAATATATTGATAGCAAAGTCAATCCCGATGGGTCTCTGACTGAAGTCGATGACAGTGCCCTTCGCCTACCGAACACGCCAAAATGGACGTTTGGCTCAAACGCCGACTACACCGTGTACTTTCCCGGCACGGCGGTATTCAGCGAAATGCTGATGCACGCCGACTTCAGCTACAAAACAAATTACAACGTCCACCCCGCCGATATCCCGTTGGGAAACCAGCCTTCGTTTGGGTTGATTAACGCCACCCTTCGTTTTACGACCTCCTCCGGTCGGTATTCCGCGTCAATCTACGGGAAGAATTTGGCTAACAAATATTACATCACGTTAGCTGATCCGGTCGCAGGCTTGACCGACTATGCAATCCAGGGAATGCCGCGGACTTACGGGGTGCAATTTACCGGCAAATTTAACCTCTAGCGCGGCGAAGAGTCGAAATCGTGACTTCGAAGCGGCCGGAAGTTCCATCCTTGGCGAGGGCACTGCGTGACGCTCGGTGACCGTCAAGTACTCGAACAGGTTTTGGCGGGCAAGCAGCCCAACTGATATGTGGCCGTAATTGGCAATCCCGGTTGAATCGCCCTTTTCCTTCGTCCTCATGATTCGCTACGCATACGAGAGAGTTGATACATGAAATACACAATCCTTTCTTTGCTTACTATATCCGCGGCCTTCCAGATGGGCTCTTTCGCCCATGCCGCAAGCCTAGAAGGCGAGGCGCAGGAAATTAGAGCTATCCTGGTGGACAACGCACACGCGTACACTATGAGAGACAAAGAGAAGATCTGCGAAATGTATAGGCGCGCCGGTGAACGCCTCCTCATTTTCGACATGGTGCCACCGGTAGAAGACAGGGGATTTCAGAAAGCCGTCGTAGAGAAGGTTAGTCGATTCGTGGATGGCACCAAAGGTCCCATCGTGTCGGTCTATGGAGATCCACAAATTCACGTGATTGATCACAATCATGCATACGTAACATCACATGTCCAGTTCGCTTTCACTACATTGGCAGGGAAGAACGCCAATGTGGCCGGTCGCGCGACGCAGATATTCGAGCGAATAGATGGCACTTGGACAGTGGTGCACGAACACAGCTCCGTGCCAAGCGTCGTCGGGTTTTCATGGTCCGGTACTTAAACTTTTCGCCTTTCTGCCTACTCGCCAAGCCATCAGTAGTAAATACACCACGAAAAGAAGCTGGAGAATCCCATGGTGCCTTTCATGTTATCTTTCAAGGATACCTGCGCTGATACTCGACGTGTGACGAAGCAACGCATGTCATTGTACCGCCGGCTATCAGCCACAGCCGCAATCCTTCTCATTGCGCTTTGCATGCCCTACGCAAACGCGTCTGACTCTGGCTCGCCCGACCGTGCAGCGGCCGAGCGCGCGGTGGACAACGCACTGAAGTCGCTCTCGGAAGGTTACCGCACGCTCAACCCGAGGTTACTGACGTCACCTGCTGTGTACTACAGTGACGATAGCTCCCCGTCCCGATATGTTTTGTTCGACGTTATGCCGCCTTTCGTCGACGTGGGTTTCAACACCCTTCTTGAAAAAAATACCAAATATGTCGACATTATTGACGGCCCGATAGTGGTCTCTTGGACGGACACATACGTCGATGGCGACTCCGGGTTTGCCTATTTTCGTGGCATTATGCATGCTAAAGCGTCCTACAAAGACGGCCGGAAACTGGATATCGCCCTTCGCCACACTCTAGTTTTCAAAAAGATCGACGGCAAATTCTTGATCGTGCACGAGCACGCATCGGTGCCTGACGCCGCCATCGGAATTGAGACGCCAAGTAAGCAATAGGCGCGCGCCTCTGCAAGTGCTTATAGGCCCCGCGAACGCGCTGTTTGCAAGCGACAAAGCGCAATTATAATAATACAAGCGATCGTAGTAATTGAAGGACCGCTGGAAACGTCTGAAATTCTTCTACGCTGACGCAAAAAAGACAATCCCAGGGAGTACAACGATCCTCCGCCAGCCGACTTAAATGGGTACAGCTTTACGACGAGGAAATCAAACAATGAAGATTCCCGGACCCCAAATGCTAGCCTGTCTAGCGATCATTGTGGCGAGCGGCATCGCGCTCGGCAAAGAAATTAATTCGATGTCGTCTACAAAAGATGAGCAAGCGATTCGCGCGAAGTTCGCGCAAACGTCTCAAGGCAATGCGGAACTCGACGTTGCTAAAGCAACTGCGATGTACAAAGCTGCTGGCGAGGATTTACTCGTGTTTGATTTAGTGCCGCCATTGGAAGATAAAGGCTTTCAAAAGGCAGCAATCGAGAAAACCACGCGGTTTTTCAAAGGCGTAAAAGGAACCGCTTTGGTGGAGTATAAGGATCTGCAGGTACATGTCGATCACGATATGGCCTATGCAACCTATCACCTACACTTCGCCTTTATGACAAAAGATGGAAAGAAAGCAGACGTCACCGGCCGCGGGACTGATGTTTTTCGCCGTGTCCACGGTGATTGGGGAGTCATTCACGAACATACGTCTTTACCTACGGTGGTGGGGTTCTCGTGGTCCGAGGCAGGCGGTGCGCAATGATTGGCTTGTGTGGCGCTCGCTACGGAGCAGCCGCGCCACACGCGTCGAAGCGGAACGCGTCAATGGACTTGAGATACCTTCGTTCATTAATTTTACGAGCAATGCGATGTTATAGTTGTTGGTGATGGTTTCCTTTTTCCGTGGGTTGGTCTAAACAGTGAGCGGAACAGCCGGCGGCTTTGGTACGAAACTTTGGGCGAGCCGGGTGTGCGGCGAAGATAGCATCGAGGGTGACGTTACGTTGAGCGGTGAGTGGGGCCCAGCAGCCGTACGTAGTGCACCGGATCGGGCGTCAACGCGACCCTGGAACGACGGTACGATGTGTTGTACCTCTAGAAGAACTCTTGGCAATGTGCCCGGGCGCCGTCAATCTAGCCGAAGCGTGCAGGGAAGGCGGCCCGGTACTTCCAGGTTTTGAAGTGAGCCTTGGAATACGGATTGACATCGAAGACGTGCGGCCGGCTGTAAGTTTCCGGTCTCGCGGTGGGAGATCATCCAACCGACGAGTAGCGGCTGAAAATATCCAGAATCCCGTACAATTGAAAATGCGACAACATGGCGGCCCCTTCAATTTCGGTATACCTCAACTCCGTACTTCGGTAGGGTCGCGAGTAGTTCCGGTTTGGTGTGCGCCGGATGACGTCGCTGTCGTGGTGCGTGCGATTGTGCGAATACCGTCAAATGCGAGTCGGCCACCGAAACAATATCGCCCGCAGTTCGGGCTGCCGTGTGCTCAACATCCGCACCCGATTGTTCTGATCGATGGTCACGTTCGCCAGGGTCGTCTGGAGAGCCCGGTGCGGGGAAATCTGTACGCCGGGTTTTGCAGGCGTTACGTTACGAGCACGCTTGATTCTAATTTAGTACACTTGTGCTAATTACCCATTGGCCAAAATGGTCGGGAGGAATGGCGCTGTGACAGAGCAGGATAAGCTGGAGTTTCTTAAGTCCTCGGGATCGACTTTTGGAACGGTAGGCGCTGACGCGGAGCGGATTCAACGAGATCCGGGAAATGGCCATTACTCAGTGACCGAGACGTACTGGTTTGAAATATTGGTGCCGAGTTCCAATGTTGTTGCTCACGTCTACGTCTACATGCGACCAAATTTGTCTATGTGCAGCGCGGGCGTCTGGATCAGCCGCGGATTTTCGGAGCATCCGCTGCAAATGGATCATTTTAACTATCAAGCCGCCCTGCCGATGCCCCGGGAAGAAGGCAATACGATACATGTTTCCGAAATTGGCCTGAAGGTGACGATCATCGAACCGCTCAAGCGGTTTGATATTACCTATGAGCCCCCGAAGAGTAACGTTCGGGTGGTTCTTTCCGCCCAAGCGGCCATGGCGCCTGCCGTGCGTAATACCGGCAAGCATTTCAATCAATTCATGCACTATACGGGCTCAATAAGCCTGGGCGCTGAGACCATTAAAGTCGACGATATTTCAATGCGGGATCGGTCTTGGGGCGAACCTCGAGTGGAAGACTCCAGTCTCGCCCCCATCACATCGTGGGCGAGCGGGTTTCTTAAGGACAAACAAATCGCATTCAACTTTATCGGCTTCGATGATCCAAAGTATGAGGTTGAGTGGGCGGGAATTTATCCAATACCCTCAGATCAGGCCCTTATGGACGGATGGTACTTGGAGAATGGGCAGCTGACAAAAATAGTGCGCATGTCGAAACGCAGCGTCAGAGATCCACGCCACCGCATGGCGCCATCGAGCGTGCAGGTTGAATTCGACGATGCAGCCGGGCGGACCCACCATCTCTTGGGTAAAACCCGCGCCGCATGCTGGATGCAGAATTGGCCCAACGTTTACGTGTGGTTGCCGCTCATGGAGTGGGACTTGGATGGCGTGAAGGGTTGGGGTGACTGCCAGGAATATTTGTGGGCGGACTACGCGAAGCGCTTCTGGCGCTAGTCGGGCAGATTTGGATATAAAATTGGGTCATGCGAAAATGAGCCGACGCTTGGCTCGCGGTGAGGAGCATTTGATGCTACCAACGGATGCTCGTCTCTTGGAAGGCGCGCGCGCGTCGCTCAGCGACCTTGCGAGATCGGCCCCTGCGGAGTTCAAGGGAAAACTTCAGGCGATTGATACCGCGTTATCCGAACTGCAATTGAGAATCGACACGGACTTTTATCGCCGCCATTACGCCAGTGGCGTCGAATTGCTCGAAGAAGGCGAGTCTCTTACCGGGATTAAGCCTACGAACGCCTCACTTGTCATGCAACTCGATAACTGCGAGATGGCGGCCGCAGCGTGGCAGCACATCAAGGAGCTCCGAGTAAGGTTGGAAGCCGTCGTGCGTAAAACAGCGGGCGACCTGCCGCCTACGGCGCGAGCAACACAGTACCTTGAGCGCGTCGTAACCTGGGAAAATGAATTCTACGCCCGGCATCGCCCGCCGCCGCCGACGGACATTAGTGCACCCGAAGAGCGATGTACAAAGGCCAACATCGAACGCTACCTCCGAGAAAAGTTCCCGGAATGGTCAAATATCGAAGTCATGAGGATCGCTGCGCTTACTGGCGGCTTCTCCAAGCGGACGGTGATGATCGATACGCGCGATGATAAGTGTGGCACGCGGTCGATGGTCATGCGGATTGAGTTGCCAACCCAGTTTCGTTTCTGGGACGGCGATCAGATCGATCAGGAATTTGCCGTGTTGAATCTCGTACACCAAACCAACATTCCGATGGCCAAGCCCTTGTGGCTTGAGGTCGATAGGCGGCGCTTAGGAAACCGCTTTCTGGTGTCTGAAAAGGGTAGTGGCGAACGAGCCGGCAATCACCTTCGCATGGACGATGGCGGATCCCCCGAGCTTATCCAAGACCTGATTGCTCGTCTGGTACAGATTCACGCGGCAAAAGTCGATCCGAATGATCCCTGGGTAGCGAAGGCGGGCCTAAGTCGATGGGTTGCCCATAAAACGCTAACAGAGTGTACGTCGGATCGCATGGTGGACTACACCGAACATCTAGCAAGGAGGCAGGTTAGACCCTCCCCGATAACCATTCGGTTGATGGAGTGGCTGCGTCAAAACGTACCCGTATCGGACGAGCGACCCTCGATGATCCATGGCGACTTTGGCCTGCACAATGTCCTGACGCAGGAAAAGAAAGTCTCCTGCATCCTGGACTGGGAGTATCTGGTATTCAGCGATCCTGCGGAAGATCTGGTCCCGCTGATCGACCAATTGGCCGGAGTAATGTCACAAGAAGAGGTCCTGGCGCTATACGTGGAACTGGGCGGAAGGCCGGTGAGCGAATACCGCCTCAGATATTGGGATGTGGTTTTCCGATTGAAATTTATCTTGACTTGCGAAAATGCGCTCCGCATGTTTAACGACCATCCCGAGGCAGATCTGGGGCTCTGCGTTCTGGGATTCAATTATGCCTATGCGGGCCTGGAATCGGTAAACAAAAAAATAGCGCGCGCGGAAGAGCTAAAGGCAATGTAAATCGATCAGATGTGAACGAATCCGACTTGCTTTGTTCCCCGAAAGCGGTAGGGAAACAGATAAGAAGACAGCCGCGACAATCAGCCGCCGTTGTTGTGCCCGTCCACTTGCCGCGCCGCCGCGGCATGACAATCTCAGGACTGGCTTC
The DNA here is from genome assembly GCA_036502605.1 of Steroidobacteraceae bacterium. GTDB lineage: Bacteria > Pseudomonadota > Gammaproteobacteria > Steroidobacterales > Steroidobacteraceae > Bog-1198. The sequence continues at coordinate 37,104 of DASXYI010000100.1, read as the reverse complement.
GACTGATTCGTCTGGCTTCCCGCTCGCGCCGGTCACGATCGCGACGGTCTTTGTTAGACAATATGGCCTGACCCGCAGCATCGGGTTCTGGTGCATCCAGGGACATTGTGGTCAATTTGCTGCCTTCTGCGCTTCGTGCCCCTTCTTCTATGCGAGTGCCATTGCCCATTCCGCTTTCCGCGACCAGCCACGACGCCGCCGACCACGCCCAAAGGAGAATTGTCCCTTGCGAATCCGATGCGCAAGCTCGATGCCGGAGATCGTGATGGCCGCGATCGCGAACGACTTGAATCCGGCCATCGACGCGCAGCGCCGCTTGATGGCGCGGTGGTCCTGTTCCATGAGGTTGTTGAGATACTTGTTCGTCCGGACTTTCACGTTCCGCCAGCAGGGGTGCTCACGTCGCAGCAGCCACAGCGCGCGTCGACTCGGCACGTGGCCGTCGAGCGTTACCTTGCGCGGCACGCGCGGAAGGGTCGACGCGAGTGCCTTGCGAAAGAACGCTTGTGCGGCCGCGATACCACGGTCGCGGCGAAGCAGGAAGTCGACCGTCTTGCCATGCTTGTCGACGGCGCGATACAAGTAGTGCCTAGATCGGGCATGGCGACGTGAACCAATGCCCGCCACACGGCGATAGGCGTGCAAGGCGCGGGATCGTAATGGGGGCCGGATCGGCGCCCCCGGTTAGGGACGTCCCCCTCTCCCGCGACCGGTCGGTTGCTGATACGGGCCGGCCCGCCATCGTAGCTGGCGGCGCCAGGCATCCACACTCGGCGTTGGGTACGCGTTTCCGTGTGGTTTCCGTGTGAGACGGAACGGCGCCAGTAGTAACGACCTAAGTGCTTGATTTAATTGGTGGGACGGCTGGGACTCGAACCCAGGACCAAAGCCTTAAAAGGGCCTTGCTCTACCAACTGAGCTACCGTCCCGATCAGCCGCGCATCATAGCCGAACTTGCGAGCGAGTTCACCGACTCTCCGCGGCGAACTCCCGCCTCACACATAGCGAGTGGGATCGGGCACCCCGGCGCCGGCGAAACCCGCCGCGCGCAGCCGGCATGAATCGCATTTCCCGCATGCCCGGCCGGCGGCATCGGCCTGATAACATGAAATGGTCATCCCGTAGTCGACCTCCAACTTGAGCCCCGCGCGGATGATGTCGGCCTTGGTCATTTTCACCAGGGGAGCTTGAATCGAGAACCGTGCGCCCTCGACGCCGGCCTTGGTGGCCAGCTGCGCCAAGCGTTCGAATGCTTCGATAAACTCCGGCCGGCAGTCCGGATACCCTGAATAGTCCACCGCATTTACGCCGACGAAAATGTCACGGGCGCCGACGACCTCAGCCCAGCCGAGCGCCAGCGACAGGAGCAAGGTGTTGCGGGCAGGCACATAGGTCACGGGTATGCCGGCGGCCGCCGACTCCGGGATGGCCAAGCTCGAGTCGGTCAGTGCCGAACCGCCGATGCCGGCAAGATCGACGCCCATCACCCGATGTTCGTGCGCGCCTAAAGCCATCGCCACGCGTTTCGCTGCCTCGAGCTCCGCGGCGTGGCGCTGGCCATAGTGCACGCTGAGGGCGAAGCTTTTGAACCCGCGCGAATGAGCGATGGCGAGCGTCGTCGCGGAGTCCAATCCGCCCGACAACAAGACGATCGCAGCTTTCATTTGCCCGGGACGTCGCCCCACAAGATTTTGTGGAGCTGAAGCTGGAACCGCACTTGCAATCGATCGGCCAAAATCCACTCGGCGAGGGACGTCGGCGAAACTTGCGTGTAGCTCGGCGAGAACAAGATCTGACACCTACCGAACAATCCATGCTCCTGAAGATAGGCCGTACTCCAGTCGTAATCCTCACGCGAACAGATCACGAATTTCAATTGGTCGCGTGCGGTGAGCAATCCGAAATTCTCGACTCGATTGCGCGCCGCTTCCTGGGACCCCGGCGTTTTTACATCCACCACCCGCGACACGCGCGCATCCACTCCTCCGATATCCAGGGCACCGCTCGTCTCCAGCGAGACGTCGAACCCTTCATCGCACAAGCGGCTGAGCAGCGTTAAGGTATTTGGCTGCGCCAGGGGTTCGCCGCCGGTCACGCACACGTGCTGCGAGCGGAAGCTGCGGACCTGGTCGAGGATGGCATCGAGGTCGTGCCAGTCGCCGGCGTGAAACGCATATTCGGTGTCGCAGTACTGACAACGCAACGGGCAGCCCGTCAACCGCACGAACACCGTGGGGAATCCGACTGCGTTCGCCTCACCTTGCAGCGAGTGGAAAATCTCGTTGATGCGCAGCCGCTCGCGTTTTGGGCTGGTGTCGATCAATGCTTCTCGGCCGCCATTTTGTCCAGGCGCTGCTGCGCCAAGCGCCCCGCCGGGGAATCCGCATACTTCGCGGTCACTTGCGAAAGGGCGTCTCGTGCCGCCGGGAATTGCTTCAACTCATAGTCGCAATAACCGATCTTGAGCAGCGCGTCGGGCAGCTTGCGCGATCCCGGGAAATTGTCCACCACGCGTTGAAACGCAGCCAAGCTTTCCGGGTATGACTTGTTCACGTAGTAGGCCTCTCCCAGCCAATACTGCGCGTTGTCCGCGAATTGACTGTTCGGATAGGCCGTGAGGAAACTCTGAAACGCGGCGATGGCGCGATCGTATTGGCTGTCTTTGAGGAGATCGAAGGCCGCTTGATAGCTGGCTTTATCCGTGCCGTCCGTGGTGGGTTGCGCTCCGCCCGCCGCGGCGCCGCCGGCGGCGCCCGCTCCGGCCCCGCCGCGTGCCTCGAGATTTTTCACTCGCTGATCGAGATCCGCATACAGATCATGCTGCTGCTTACGCGCCGTCTCGAGGCCGTGATTCGATATATCCACATCGTTGTGCATGGCTCGCACGTCGCTGCGCAGCGCTTCGACTTGGTTGGACAAGTCGAGCAAGCTTTGATTCGCCACCACGCGCTCGATCCTGGCCAACCGCGTATCGAGGTCCTTCAGCTTGATTTGCACCGGATCTTCGTCGGGCGGCGTCATCGCGCAGCCGGCAATCGCCAATGCGGCAAGGCCGGCTGCACTCAAGATGAAAGCGCGACCGGTCACGGCAGATAAACCAGTTCCACGCGCCGATTTCGCGCCCATGCAGTTTCATCATCGCCTTCTGCGGCCGGCCGTTCCGCGCCAAAGCTCACCGTGGTGATCTGCGTCTCGGCAACGCCTTGCAGCATCAGCGCGCGCCGCACCGTTTGGGCGCGACGCTCGCCCAATCCGATGTTGTATTCGCGCGTGCCGCGCTCGTCGGTATTCCCCTCGAGCTTCAGCTTGAGATTGGGATGGGCGGTGAGGTTCTGAGCACTCAACGTAACGATATCGGCGAACTCCGGTTTGATCTCGGCCTTGTCGAAATCGAAGTAAATGACTTTGCGGGCCAATGGACCGGTCCCCTCGCCGCCGGCCCCATTGACGCCGTTATCGCCTCCGAGCGGACCGCCATTGGTCGATGCCCCCCCGCCGGGCGCGGTGCTGGCGGATCCGCCGCCCACCTGTTTACCCGCCGTTGACGGCTGGATCGTGGTGGCCTTCTTGGGACATCCCGCGAGCAGCACCGCCCCGGCCAACAAACAGGCGATCGATATGATTCTTGTCATTTAATTCTCCGTCAAAAATTTCAAAGCTGTAGCCTACCGGCGAAAACGCCAATTGTGTACCTTGTTGGGATGGCGCGCTCTAGAACGGCGACCACGCCGGTTCTTGCACCTCACCCTCGCTCGACACCAATCGCTCCTGAACTCGCCCATCGGCGCTGACCAGCGCCAGCACGCCGCGCCCGCGATCGCGGCTCGCATAAATGATTTCCGCACCGTTCGGCGCATAGCTCGGCGAGACGTCGAAATGTCCCCGCGTGAGCACCAGCACATCGCCGCGCCCGCGCAAATCCATGGTGGCAATGCGATATGCCCCGTCCTCTTGAGTCACGAACGCGAGCTGCGAGTCATCCGGCGACAGCCGCGGGCGCGCGTTGTAGGAACCCTGGAAAGTGAGGCGCCGAGGCTTGTCGCCCGGCTGAATGCCGACGCGGTAGATTTGCGGTCCTCCCGCGCGGTCGGAGGTGAAGTACAAGCTCTGGCCGTCCTTGGACCACTGCGGTTCCGTGTCGATCCCCGGATCGTCGGTGATTCGAGTCACGGCTTGGGTGGCCAGATCGAGGGTGTAGATATCCAAGTTGCCTTCTCGTGTGGACAACGTCAGCGCCAGCTTCCTTCCATCCGGCGACCACGCAGGCGCTTGATTCACGCCCGCTCGAGCGGACACCCGGTGCCGCTCGCCGGTCTTCAAGAGTTGCACGTAGACCGTGGGCAGCCGGCCCTCGAACGAAACGTACGCCAGATTCTGGCCATCCGGGGACCACGCCGGCGACATCAGCGGTTCATTCGATTGCATCACGACGCGCGGATTCGCGCCATCGGCATCCGCCACCATGAGCTGGTACGTCTTGCTCGGCAGATGCCCGAGCACCGAAATATAGGCGATGCGCGTGGCAAACGCGCCGCGAACGCCGATGATCTTCTCGAACACCATATCCGCGACTTGATGGCTCGCCAACCGCAGCCCCGCTTTGTTCGCGCTGATCTGGTAGCCCAGCAGGCGCTGCCGATTGAGCACGTTGTAGAGTTCGAACACGATGTTATAGCGGTCCGCGCCCTGCGGCTGTAACTGGCCTACCAAAATATAGTCGTTGCTCAGCCGGCGCCAATCATCGAAACCTATCTTTGCGCCGGTGTGCGGCTGGTCGATCATGTCCTTGCGCGCCATGCTCTTGAAGCGCGCGCTGCGCGTCAGATCGTCGCTCACGAGCTGCGCCACGTCGAAAGACGCGGCCGCTTCCTCCGGCGAGCTGAACGGCACGATCGCGATCGGGATGGCATCGTCTTGTCCCTTCGTGACCTCGACCACGAGCTCCGCCCACGTACGTGGGCAGAACATGACCAATCCGATCAATACCATCAAGGCAAGCTGTCTATTCATTGGGCCTGAACCTTAAACTTAAATTTCTCTCGAACAGCGCCGGATCCGGGGGATCCGGCAAGGGCGATGCACGATACACCGCATTCTCGATGGATTGGCGCACCGCTGCGTCGCCGTTGCACTGGGTTACGCGGGCGCCGGTGACCTCTCCGCCGGGGACCTGAGTCACTTGTACCAGGCAGTCGACCCCGGCAGTCGCCGACGGCGGCTTGATCCATGCATTCTGGATTTTATTCCGAAGTAGGCTGATGTATCGGTCGCGCAGCGGACCCGATTCGACCGCGCTCGTGTGTTCTTCGTCGGCCAATTGCCGGCGCAATTCGGCTTCGCGGTCTTGTTTGGCGCGATCTTCTGCAGCGCGCTTGGCATCAGCTGCCTGTTTCACGTCGGCGGCTTGCTTGGCCTCGGCCGCCTGCCTGGCGTCGGCGGCTTGTTTCGCTTCGGCAGCCTGTTTGGCTTCGGCAGCCCGCGCAGCCGCGGCTTGGCTGGCTTCGAGCGCCTTGCGGGCTTCCGCAGCGCGTCGAGACTCCAGGGCGGCTTGCGTTGCGGCCGCGGCTTTGTCCGCCTCGGAGCGCCGCTGCGCCTGTGCGGCTTTCTGCTGCTCGGCGGCAGCGGCTTTGGCCGCATCCTCGGCTTCCGCGGCTTTGGCCTGGTTCGCGGCGTTTGCCTCAGCCTCGGCCTGCTGCGCGGCGGCGGTTTTCGCTTCTTCAGCTGCACGCGCATCGGCGTCGGCTTGAGCCGCGGCGGACTTCGCCTCGGCGTCCGCGCGTGCACGCGCCGCCTCTTGTTCGGCACGCTCGGTCTGCGCCCGCTGCGCGGCATGCAGCACCTTCGAATCCACGACCACGGCGTCGATCGGGAGCGGCTGTACCGTGGGTAAATGCTGTTGGCTGGAAATGAACGTCACGAGCAGCATGCTGCCCAGCAGTACTCCGTGAAGCAACACGGACAGCGCAAGCGGCCGAGAATATTCACGCAGAAAGGCCTGCATTCAACGCGCGCCGCTGTCGGGCCTCGCCGGCGGGTCGGTCAAAAACCCCACTTTGGCGGCGCCGGCGTGTTGCAGCAGCACCATGGCGCGTACCACCATGCCATACGGCACCCCGGTATCGGCCCTGACCAAAATCGGGGTCTGAGGATCCCGGCGCAGCAGCGCCGCCGTTCGCGAGCCTACGGTCTCCTCCGAGGCGGGCTTATCCTGGTTTTGCCCGAAATTGATGTAGAGCCGTCCGCGGTTGTCGATGGTTAGGATCAGCGGGTCATGCTTCGCCAGGAATTCGGGGTCCATGGGGAGGGCGCCGGCAGCCGGTAGGTCGACCTTCACTCCTTCTTTGAGCAACGGTGCGGTGATCATGAAGATCACCAGCAACACCAGCATGACGTCGATGTACGGTACCACATTGATCTCCGCCATCAGCTTGCGTCGACGAAGAGGCTTTGGCATCGGATCTACGCTTGCGGCGCACGGGATGGACCGTGGCGCTGCAGAATGGTGGAGAACTCTTCGACGAAGGTATCGAATCTAAGTTCCAAGCGGCTCACCTGGTCGGCAAAGCGGTTGTAAGCCACCACCGCGGGGATCGCCGCGAACAATCCGATCGCCGTGGCGACCAGCGCCTCCGCGATGCCCGGCGCCACCGCCGCGAGGGTCGCCTGCTGCACGTTGCCCAAGTTGTGGAAGGCACTCATGATGCCCCACACGGTGCCGAACAGCCCGACATAGGGGCTGGTGGACCCCACCGTGGCGAGCGTCGCCAGATTGCGTTCGAGCCGGTCGAGTTCGCGCATTTGAGCGACCCGCATTGCACGGCGTGCGCCCTCGAGCAGTAGATCGCCGGGCGTACCCTGTTGACGCAACCTGCTGAACTCGCCGAAACCCGATTCGAAGATGCTTTGCTCGCCGGTGCCCGCGCGCCCTTTCGTCTCGATGCCGCGATACAGCGTCGACAGATCGCCGCCCGACCAGAATGCTGTTTCAAACTGATCGGCTTGGCGCCGCGAGTTGGAAATGATCCGGCCTTTCTTGAAGATGATCGCCCATGACACCACGGAGGCGACCATGAGCGACACCATGACCGCCTGCACGATGGGGCTCGCATCGAGTACCAAGGTCCAGATCGACAGGTCATTGCCCATTACGCCACTCCATGAATAAATCTTTGGGAATGGCACGCGGTTTCAGCGTGCCCGAGTCGAGACAGGCAACCCGCGTGCTCGCTTCGATGAGCTGCACGTCGCCGCGCATGATTGTTTGCTTGAATGAAATTGTCGCACCACTCAGGCGTTCGAGTTCGGCAGTGACGAGAATTTCATCATTGAGTACCGCCGGCCGGAGGAAGTCCACCTGGACGTTCACGACGGCGAATTGCAGGCGTCGATCCGACCGCAGGCGCGATTGATCGATGCCAAGGAATCGCAGCCAATCCGTGCGGCAGCGTTCCATGAACTTGAGGTAATTCGCGTAGTAGACGACACCGCCCGCGTCGGTGTCCTCCCAATATACTCTCTGTTTGATTTCGTACGAAAATATCTTATAAGAATCAGTCACTTAGAGCCTGTTATTGATCTTGCGAATCCGCTACGGAACCAAGCCTGCTGCAATCCCAGCGCATTTTACAGTATTGATGCGGGGGTGTTCCGTTTCGCTGTCAATCACGGTCTCGGTCACTCGGGAACGTCGTCTTCACCTGCAAGCCAGGATTCGCATCCGCAAGCGTGAGCTTTGCGTGATGCAGCCCCGCAATCGCAACGACCAGCGCTAGCCCCAATCCGTGCCCTGCCGTGGAACGGCTGCTCGAGACCCGGTAGAAGCGCCGCAGAACCTTTTCATGCTCACTCGGGTCGATCCCGGGTCCGTCATCCGTGATGGACGCCGCGGCCAGCTCATTTTCCATCCTGAGATCTACCTCGATGCGCGTGCGGGCGGGCGTGTGCCGTATCGCATTCTCGACCAGATTGCTGAACATGTGCGTCAACAACTCGGCGTCGCCGTGGATGTAGATGCCGTCTTGAATCACGGACGTGAGCGATTGTCGGTTGTCCTCCGCGACCGGCAGATAGATCTGGTAAATATTCTCCAAAATCTCAGTCAGCGATACCTTCGAGAACGTGCTGAGTCGCGTGCCGGCCTCCACCTGTGAAATCCGCAGCAATGCTGCGAACATCGCGAGGAGCTGATCCATGTCCTCGATCGCCGTCGCCACCGCCGTGGAATACTCCGCAACATTCGTTGATTTGGTTCGAGCTTCTTCAAGCCGGTTTCGCGTGCGGGTAAGCGGGGTTCGAAGGTCGTGCGCCACATCGCTCGATACCTGGCGTAGGTTCTCCAGCAGCGCGGAAATTCGATTGAGCATGTCATTGATCGCCCCGGCCAGCCGATCCCATTCATCCTCGCGGCCCAGGAGCGGTATGCGTTCCTCCAATCGACCGGCGATGATGCTCTTGCAGGTCTGCGCGATGGCATCTACGCGCCGCATGAAGCGAAACCCCAGAAATAAGCCGACGACGGCGGCGATGGCGATCGCGCCGAGTACGACCCACAAAAATGCACGCAAAATTCGCTCGCGCGTGGCCGACAGGAGCGTCGTATCGCGGCCTACGAAGAGGTAGATACCGTGGGTGACTTCGACCCCGCGCCCTAAAATGGGCGTGGATCCAGCGTGCGTGCCCGGCTCCGCAGCCTTGAAGACGTTGTCCGCGTCCGGCAAGTTGATCGCGAAAACGCCCAGCTTGACGGGAAGAGGTGGTAAGTTGCCGGCGAGCTTTTGTTGCCCCTCGTCTTCGATCACGATGTAGCAGTCAGGGTGCGCCGCCCGCCTGAATGTGGACGATCCCAACCGCTGTCTTACGACCTCGATGGCCTCGTACAGCCCTTCGTCGCGAAAACCGTTGATGACCGTCGAAATATCAGCGTCATTGGCGCTGGTGAGCGCGGCTCTCTGCGTTCCTTCGACGATCCAAAGCACGGTACACACGAGTATGCCGGTAAGTGCGAGGAACAAGAACGCAAACAGCGCAGCGAGGCGGAAGACATCCGATTTGATGACTCTAATTGGACGCAAGCAATCGATATCCGACGCTTCGCACGGTTTGAATGGCATCGATGGCGAAACCTTGGTTGAGCTTCGTCCTCAAGCGGCTGACGTGGCTTTCAACGACGCTGGTGTGCGGATCAAAATGAATTTCCCACACATTCTCGAGAAGCATCTTGCGGGTGACGAGACGATCGGCGTTTCGCATCATGTATTCCAACAAGCGAAACTCCTGGGGTGTGAGTTCTATCAAGCGGCCGCCGCGCGCGACCGTGCGCAGCACCAGGTCCATTTCTATGGACCCCGCCGCTAGCTTGGGGGAGGCCTGCGCGGTGCGCCGAGTCATGACCCGAATACGTGCCAGCAATTCGGCGAACGCGAATGGCTTCACCAGATAGTCGTCGCCGCCGGCCTCCAGGCCTTGCACGCGGTCGTCGATTCCGCCCATGGTCGTCAGGTAGATCACGGGCGTCGATTTCTCGCGGCGCAGCGCCCTGACCATTTCCAAACCGTCCATGCCCGGCAGCATACGATCGACGACGATGGCACGGAAATCGCCGCGCAAAGCCTCGGCGAGCCCTGTCTTCCCGTCACTCACATGATCGGTGACGTATCCCTGTTCGCGAAAGCGCTCGACCAGGGAGTTCGCGAGCTCAATATCGTCCTCGATCAATAGCAGCTTCATGGCCGCCGGACACGCACGTACCGGTGAGCCAACGCCGGCAGCACAAACAGATTCAATAAGGTGGATGACAACAACCCCCCCAGCACCGTCACGGCCATCGGGCCTTCGATTTCTTGGCCCGGGCGATTCATTCCGAAAGCGAGCGGCGCCAGGCCGAGGGCGGTCACTGCCGCCGTCATCAGAATGGGTACGAGCCGCTCGTTGGCGCCCCGAATCACTACGGCAAGGCTCCATTGTGCGCCCTCCACCTCCACTAAGTGCTCGTAGTGCGCCAGCTGTAATATGGCGTTGCGGGCGCTGACTCCAAACACCGTGACCAGGCCGACCACCGTCCCCAACGATATGCCGATTCCCGTCACGACGATCGCGAGCACGCTGCCTATCAAACTGAACGGCAGATTCGCCAAGACGAGCCAGCTGTTGGCCCGCCAGTGGAACGAGACGAACAGGATCATCACGATCAATGCCAGCGCCAACCCCGAATACAAGAATAGCTCCGTGCGGGTTTGCGCCTCCGCCGCCGCCGCCCCGCTGAATTCGATGAACACCCCGCTCGGCAGCTTGACCGAACGCGCGATCGCCTGCTGAGACTGCTGCACGACGTTTTGCAATGACCCTTTGCCGACGTTGAACGTGATGCTGACGCGCCGCTGTCCGCCGTCATGCTGAATGCTGTAACGGTCCTGAGTCGCGGCCACCCGGGCGACCTGGGACAGCGGTACGGGTCCCAAAGGACTCGCGATCATGAGCTGCGCCAATCTCGTCGGTTGATGCCGTAAGCTGTCGGGCAACAAGACGACGACACCGACCGTACGGGTACCTTGGAAGGTTTGACCGACGATCTTGCCTGCATAGGCGGACTCGATGGTGTCGAGCACGTCCTGCACTTTGAGGCCGGTTGCCGCCATCGCCTGTGGAATCACTTCGATCGAGATCGTCGGCGTCCCGGTCTGACGCTTGAATTGCAAATCGACGATGCCGGGCACTTTGCCGAGCACAGCGACGATTTTATCGGCGCTGCCTTCGATCGCATCCAGGTCGTCGCCGAATATTTTCACGGCAACTTGCGCCGTCTCGCCGCTCAGACTCTCGCTGATGCGATCGCCCAGAAATGTGACAACTTCGCTCTGCACGCCCGGATAATGCTCCAAAATACCTCGCAACTCTTCCTGGGCAGCGCCTTGATCCACCGTCGCGTCCGCCTTGAGCTCGACGTGAAATTCGCTGCGATGCGGGCCGAAGGTATCCTCCCCGAGTTCCGCGCGGCCCACTTGCTGTTCGATGGTCTGCACGTACGGAAGAGCCAGCACGTCGGCGCTGATGCGTTTGCCGACGTCCAGCATTTCGTCGAGCGACGTACCGGTAATGGAACTCGACACCTGCATGACGAAATGGCCTTCTCGAAAGTCCGGCATGAAAGTCCCGCCGACGAAGGGCAGCGCCGCCAAAGCGGCGATCACCATGACGAGCAACACCGCGGCGATTATCTTGAAATGTGCGCCGACACCATGCACCGCCGCGTCCTGCCATGCCTTGAGTTTTTGCAACCACCGGGCCTCGGGCCGCGCGTCGTGACTGCGCAGGAACAGCGCACACAGTGCCGGGGTGGATGTCATCGCCACCACCAGCGATGCCACCACCGCGAAGATGAAGGCCAAGGCAAGCGGACCGACAAAGTGACCCTGCACGCTGGAAGTGAACAATTCGGGTAGGAACACCGCAATCACCACCGCGGTGGCATAGATCACCGGCCCGCGCACTTCCAGTGAAGCCTCTTGAACGACCTCGAGCCGCGGCTTGGGCTGCGGCAATTGCCGATTTTCGCGCAAACGCCGCAGGATATTCTCGATACCGATGATCGCATCGTCGACCAATACGCCGAGCGCCACGGCAAATCCGCCGAGCGTCATGGTGTTGAGCGTGAGGCCCATGTGGTCGAGGACCGCGACCGCCGCCAGCAGCGAGAGCGGTATGGCGGTGAATGCAATCAGCGCGGCGCGGAAGTCCCGGAGGAACACATACAGGACGGCAAGAATGAGCACGGCCGCGATGACCAGCGACTCCTTCAGGTCGCCGAGGGCGCGTTCGATGAAATTGGCGGGGCGATGCAGCCCCGGATAAAGCGTGATCCCCCGCCCCTTCAATGCCGGCTCCAAATCCGCGAGCGCTTTTTCCACCGCCAAGGTCGCTGTCAATGTATTCGCGCCGTACTGGCTGGCGAGCGACATCAATACGCCGGGCTTCCCCATGACCAGCGCATCGCCCGAGCGCAGCGCAGGCGCCATTTTCACTTCCGCGATGTCACGGAGAAGTATGGGCGTGTCATTGCGCACGGCGACCACAGCCTGGCCTATGGCTCCGATATCCGGCGCGGGAGTCGGAGACCTCAGGAGTATGCGTTGAGCGGCCAGGTCGATGAAGCCCGCGCCGCGCAGCGGTAAAGCTGCGCCCGCCGCGGCAGACACGTCCGCGAGCGTGATGTTGAAGCTCGCCAGTTTCTGAGTGTCGGGGAGAATCTGGATCTGCCGGATATCGCCGCCGAACACGATGACATGCGCGACGCCGGGAACGGCAAGAAGACGCGGCTTGATGATCCAATCCGCCGTATCGCGCAACGTGTACGCGTCGACCTTGTCGGACAAGAGGCCGATCTTCAGCAAATCCATGGTGCTGGAGACCAGGGGAGAGAGCTTCGGTGTCCCGACCCCGGAGGGTAGGCTGCTTCCCAACTCGGAGAGGCGCTCCGAAATTCCCTGTCGGGCGATGTGCACGTCGACGCCGTCGGCGAACGTGATCGTCACCACGGACAGACCCGGTATGGACTCGGACCGCAACGTCGCAAGTCCCGACGCGCCGTTGACGGCGTTTTCGATTTGTTTGGTAACCAGCTCTTCGACCTGCTGCGGAGCAAATCCGGGCGCCTCCGTCTGAATGTCGACCTGGGAGGGCACGAATTCGGGAAACACATCCAAGGGCGAACGCAGCGCCCCCCAACAGCCGAGAACCAGCGCCAACACAGTGAGCGCGGTTACCGCGCCGAAATGGCGCACGCATAGCGTAACGAGAGCCCGCATCATGGTTAGTCCGACTCCGCGCCCGAGTTGGATTCTTTCGCGAGCAATTGACCCGCTGCGGTGACCACCACCTTATCGCCCGCGGCAACACCCTCCGTGACGAAGTAGCCGTCGGCGGTGGGTATTCCGGTGTCGACCTCGGTTCTTACGTACGTACCCGGTTTCTTCTCGAGGTAGCACCAATACTTGCCCTCGCTCATCACCGCCGCAGCCGCCGGAATCACCACACCGGAAGCCGTCTCGCCGATAGGCGCCCAGACCAGCAACCGCTCTCCCTCCCCCGCGTCGCTGCCCTTCAGGAGCGCGAAATAACTGCGCCCAGGGACGGTGGCATCGGCCGGGGCGTCCCATACCGTATTCATCTTCCAACCCTTATCGTCGGCTTTAGCAGCCTTAGCGGCCTTGTCGTCGGCCTTGTCGGTCTTGTCGGTCTTGTCGGTCTTGTCGTCGGCCTTATCGGCCTTTTCGGCCTCAGCGGGCTTACCGGCACCGCCGATGTGCGTCGCACGCAAACTCGCGGGAGTTCCGCCGCTCAACGCGCCGAGCGGAAACGTCACACGGACCAATTTAATTCGGCCGCTGGCCAGATCCTGCAGGATGGGGCTGTTTTCACCAATCTTCCAAGGAGGCTTCATACCCAACGTCGTGGACAAGCGCTGCGTCGTCAATGTCAGGGCTGCAGTGTCGACCGCCGCCTGATGAACCGCGGCTTCTTCGACGTCGGCCGACACGGCGCCGGGCGTACCCGACAGCCGCTTGGCGCGCGACAGGGCGGACTGGCTTTGTCGCTGAGTGGCCTGCGCGGTCACCAGCTCCGCCGCTGCCTGTGCGATCGCGTCGTGGGGAACGACGACGCCGTAACCGGACGCCTCCTCCGTGTACTGGCTGGATTGCGCGGTCTGCGTGGCGAGGCCCAATTTCTCCACCTGATCGGGCGTCAACACAACACCTTCGCTGGCTTCCTCTTTGCCGTTCCCTTTTTCTTGGCCGCCGGCGGGTTTGGCGCTCTCGCCGGTCTTCCCGTCCGATGCCGGCGCCGCTTCGGCGGCGGTTGGAGGCGCCTTGTGGCATCCCCACAGCAGCAGCGAGCTCAGACATACCGCGGCGCTGATCCGCGTCAGAATTGGCATATTCATCGATTATTGTTCCTGGGAGTCGGTTGCAATTCTGCGGCGCGCCGCGGAGGGCTCGCTTCCGGCGGCGCTTGCCAGCCGCCGCCCAGCGCCTTGCAAAGGCTCACCAAAGCCTGTAGCCGAGCAAGCTTGTACTGACTGAACTGATCGCGCACGGCGTAGACGATTTTTTGCGCCTCGAGCACGGTGAGAAAATCGCCGGACCCCTCCTTGTAGCGAAGCCTCGCGCCCTCGAAGGCGCGTTCACTTTGCGCCAAGTTCTCGTTCTGAAAGTCGCGCGCGGCATCCAGATGGTGAACTGCCGATAGAGAATTCTCGACGTCCACGAGGGCCGCGAGAATCGTTGCCCGGTAGCTCGTCACGAGTTCCTCGTCCTTGGCTTGGGCCTCCGCACGCATGGCGCGCAATTTGCCGCCGTCGAATATCGTCTGTACCAACGATGCGCCGAGATTCACTGTGGGTCCTACTCCGCTCAGCGTGAGGACTGCGGCGTTGAGCGCCGGATTTTGCACCCCGCCGGACGCCGTGAGAGTCAACGACGGAAAGAGCGCGGCGCGCGCCGCAACCAGATTGGCATTCGCAGACTGAAGATTCGCCTCCGCCGTGAAGATGTCGGGGCGCCGCCACAGCAAGTCGGACGGCATACCGCCGGCAACGGTGGGTTCAACGAGCGACTCAACGGGTGCACCATTGATTGTGAACCCCTCCGGCGGTCGTCCCAGCAATACGGCCAGCGCCGCCAGCGCCTCTTCTTCCAATTGTTCGAGTTCCGGGATCGTCAGTTCGGCGGTGGCCAACGCCGCTTTCTGCGTAGCCAACTCGACGGGATTGGACAGTCCGACTTTATAACGGGATTCGACTATGGCGAGCAGGCCGCGAGCGGCGTCCAAATTCCCACGGGCTATGCTCAAACGCTCGCGCAAGGTGAGCACCTGGAAGTAGCCGTTTGCCACTCCCGACAATGTCGTGAGCGCCACCGTATCGCGATCGGCGCGGGACGCAATCGCTAGATATTTAGCTGAATTGGCCGTCGCCCGGTTCTTGCCCCAGAAATCCACTTCGTAGCTGGCCGACAACAGCGCCGACCAGTCCGTCTCATGCGCGGTCCCGTTCACCGAATGGCCCGCCAAAAAGTTGGCGTTGCCGCCGGCATCGACACTCGGAAGAATGGCGGCGCCCGCTTGCCGCGCGCGCGCATCGGCTTGCGCAATCCGCGCCCGCGCCGCGCTCAAATCGAAATTATTACTGGTCGCTTGGTCAATCAGCGCATCCAATTCCGGACTCGCAAAACCGTGATACCAGTCCTTACTCGGCCAACTGACCGTGTCGGCGGGCAATGCCTGTTCGAACGCCGTGGGAAACGTAACAGTGGGCGGCTTTGTCGCCTGCGACGAACATCCCGCACAAAGGCCCCCGACAAGCACGCAACGTAGGAAAGTGCTGCCCAAAAACATGCTCCCCTCGATCATTTGCACGCCCGCACGCTATCACGGCGCGCGTAGATCGATCTGTACGGTTTCGTATACAACACAGGGATTGTCGCAGGGTCAAGCAGCCGCGCTGCGCCGACACGAACGCGTCGACGGCACGCGCATGGCCGCTGTCGGTTATTGCTTAGAGCGACTGCCGCCTGCCTTCATGGCGACCGCCAGCGCCAAACGCCGTGATCATCGATTTCGCGGACTGCGCGGCCCGTCCTCGATAGATAATTGAGATGGGCTATCGCCTCGCCTGTTGCCATCCCGAGAAGCCCGGCAGTGATGGGGCGGGCAAATAACGCCCCAAATACATCAATGGCGCGCTTAGGTTCGGTAAGTATCTCCTCAATCCTCGCCAACCCGCGCCGATGCGATTCGGCCAGGTCGCCGACGCGCGCGTGCAGTCCTTTGAATGGGCTATTGTGAGCGGGCAAGACCAACACATCATCCGGGACCCGCTCATTGATCGCGGACAGTGATGTGAGCCAATCGCCAAGCGGATCCGCATCCGGTTCGGTGGGATACACCGACACGTTCGATGAAATCCGCGGCAGCACCTGGTCGCCGGAGATCAAGAGCTTCAGCTCAGGACAATAAAGGCAGGAATGCTCAGGAGAATGGCCATTGCCGACGACGACAGTCCATTCGTGAGCGCCGATCCGCAGAACATCGCCATCCGAAATACGGCGATAGGAGGCAGGCAGCGGATATATCATCTCGCCAAACGAGCCAAATTTCTCCTTGTACCGGTCGATTGCCGGCTCATCCCAGCCGGCGGCGCGGTAAAACTCGATGCCGGCGGCCGGGGCTTCCCGGCCGGTATCGGCGGCCATGAGGCGGCAGGTTAGATATTCCAGGCGGCTCATCCAGAGCCGTGCGTTGAAACGTTCCACCATCCAACCCGCCATACCGCAATGATCGGGGTGCATGTGGGTTGCCACGACCCGCAGCACCGGGGCACCGTCCAGCGCATTCGCAAAGGCGGCTTGCCAAGCTTCAATCGTCTTCGCGGAGTGAAGACCCGTGTCCACAATCGTCCACCCGCCGTCCTCCTCTATGGCCCACACATTGATCCACGGAAGAGCAGCGAACAGCGGCATGCGCAACCACAAAATGCCGGGCGCTACGACGACTGCGGATCCGTCGCCGGTCTGGGGTTCTGCTTCGAATGGATAGCTTAACTGCGATGCCACGGTGCGCCTCGCGATTAACTGTACGCCAATAGGATGAATCAAGCAGCATAATCGCGGCCATCGCGCAATGACCCTATCTATCGGCGGGTGGCTCGAGGCGGTTGCAAGCGCTGCACCCAGTCGATATGGTAGGCGAAATCATGTCGCAGACTCTCACGCACCTCGAGCGCTTGGAAGCGGAATCGATTCACATCCTGCGGGAGGTTGTCTCGGAGACTGAGCGGCCTGTGATGCTGTATTCCGTGGGGAAGGATTCGGCGGTCATGCTGCATCTAGCTCGCAAAGCGTTTTATCCTTCCCCGCCGCCGTTTCCGCTGCTGCATGTCGACACGACCTGGAAATTCAAGGCGATGTATGAGTTGCGCGACCGCATGGCGCGCGAGAGCGGGATGGAATTGCTGGTCTATCACAATCCGGAAGCGGCGGCGCGGGGGATCAATCCATTCGACCATGGTTCGCTGCACACGGATATGTGGAAGACCGAAGGGTTGAAACAGGCGCTGGACAAATATGCTTTCGACGCGGCGTTCGGCGGCGCGCGGCGCGACGAAGAAAAGAGCCGCGCCAAGGAGCGCATCTTCTCGTTTCGCTCGGTCAGCCATCGCTGGGATCCGAAGCATCAGCGCCCCGAAGTGTGGAATATCTACAATGCGCGGAAGGCCAAAGGCGAAAGCATCCGGGTGTTCCCGATCTCCAACTGGACCGAACTCGACATCTGGCAATACATCCATCTCGAGAACATTCCTATCGTGCCGCTCTATTTCGCGGCGCCGCGTCCGACCGTGTGGCGCGATGGCTTGCTGCTGATGGTGGATGACGATCGTTTTCCGCTGCGCGAGGGCGAAGTGCCCGAAATCAAGTCGATCCGCTTCCGGACATTGGGTTGCTATCCTCTCACCGGAGCGGTTGAAAGTACGGCGGCGACGCTTCCCGAAGTGATTCAGGAGATGCTGCTCACCACCACGTCGGAGCGTCAAGGGCGCGCCATCGATCATGACCAGGCCGCCAGCATGGAAAAGAAGAAACAGGAAGGGTATTTCTGATGTCGGCCACGGCGTCTCAAAACAGCTATCAGGCGCAGGAGCTGATCGCCAAGGACATCGACACCTATTTGATCCAGCATCAGCATAAGAGCCTGTTGCGATTCATCACCTGCGGCTCCGTCGACGACGGCAAATCGACGTTGATCGGACGGCTGCTCTACGACAGTAAAATGATTTTCGAGGACCAGCTCGCCACCTTGGAGGCCGACAGCAAACGGCTCGGAACACAGGGCCAGGAAATCGATTTCGCGCTTCTCGTCGATGGCCTCGCTGCCGAGCGCGAACAAGGCATCACCATCGACGTCGCCTACCGCTTCTTCTCGACGGACAAGCGCAAGTTCATCGTCGCCGATACGCCGGGTCATGAGCAATATACCCGCAACATGGTGACGGGCGCGTCGACCGCCGATCTTGCCGTGCTTCTGATCGACGCGCGCAAGGGCGTCCTGACCCAGACCCGGCGTCATTCCTATCTCGTGCATCTGATCGGCATTCGAAATATCGTGCTGGCGGTCAACAAGATGGATCTGATCGGCTATGACGAGGCGAAATATGATGCCATCGTCGCGGACTATCGCGGATTTGCCGCTTCGATCGGCATCACCGATTTCGTGGCCATGCCGATCTCGGGGTTCAAGGGCGACAACATCACCACGCGTTCGGCCCATACGCCGTGGTACACCGGCGTTCCATTGATGGAGCATCTCGAGACCGTCGTGCTCGACGTCACGGCGGATCAAGCCAAACCGTTCCGCATGCCGGTGCAGTGGGTCAATCGCCCCAACCTGGACTTTAGAGGCTTCTCGGGGCTGATCTCCTCCGGCACCGTCCGCCCGGGCGACGCAATCCGCGTGCTGCCCAGCGGCAAGACCTCGACGGTCAGCCGCATCGTCATCGCTCCGGGCCCTTCCGGCCGCAGCGATCTCGACATCGCGGTGGCGGGCCAGTCCGTCACTATTTGTTTTGCCGATGAGATCGACTGCTCGCGCGGCGATGTCATCGCTTCAGCCGGCGATCCGCCCCAAGTCGCCGATCAATTTGAAACGACGCTGGTGTGGATGTCCGACGAGGCACTGCTGCCCGGCAGAGCCTACTGGCTCAAGCTCGCCACGCAGACACTGACCGCGACCGTGCAGCACCCCAAATACCAGATCAATGTGAACACCATGGAGCATCTGGCGGCTAAGACGCTCGAGCTCAACGCCATCGGCGTCGCCACATTGTCGACCGACAAGCCGATAGTGTTCGAGGCGTATGACGCCAACCGGCAACTGGGTGGTTTCATTCTCATCGATAAGATTTCCAACGCGACGGTCGCGGTCGGCATGCTGCACTTCTCCTTGCGGCGCTCGCAGAATGTCCATTGGCAGGCGCTCGACATCTCGCGCGAAAGGCATGCCAAACTCAAGAACCAGAGGCCGGCCGTGCTTTGGTTCACCGGACTTTCCGGAGCGGGCAAATCGACGATCGCCAATCTGGTCGAAAAGAAGCTCAGTCGGATGAACCGTCACACCTTCCTGCTCGACGGCGACAACGTCCGGCACGGGCTCAACCGAGATCTGGGGTTCACCGATGCCGACCGGGTGGAGAATATTCGCCGCGTGGGCGAGGTCGCCAAATTGATGACCGACGCGGGCCTGATCGTGATCACGGCATTCATCAGCCCGTTCCGTGCCGAGCGGCAGATGGTGCGCGAGATGATGGCCCACGGCGAATTCATCGAGATTCACATCGATACGCCGCTCGCCGATGCCGAGGCGCGCGACGTGAAGGGGCTGTACAAAAAGGCGCGCGCCGGGAAGCTCGCCAATTTTACCGGTATCGACAGTCCCTACGAAGCGCCGCTCGAACCCGAAATTCGCGTGAATACGCGGGAGATGACGGCCGATCAGGCGGCGCAGCACATCGTCGATGTCCTGCTGCTGAACGAGTGAGGCCGTGCGAGCCGGCTCAGCGATAGCGTCCCATCAGTTTTTCCAACGCGGCGCTGCCGGGGGCAAGCTTTTCATACGGAATGCGATTCAGCGGCACCGCGCTCGTCTTGTTGAGCGTGTGAAATTCCGTGCCTCCGGTTTCATTGATGTGGATCAGACCCGTTACATATTCGTTTTGTTTTAGTTTATCTTCGATGAAACCGTACGCCGCAGAGGCGTCGGCCGGGTCGTAGCTCGATCCAAGCTTGCGCAGCACGACGCGGCTGCCGTCGTGGAGCTCGACCGGCATCGCTTCGCCTTGAGGATAGTCGACGGCAATCTGTTGTGCGGGAGGCACGAAATCCGCCTCCATCGCGGCATGATAGTGCTCGCGCGTAAAGGTGTAGCTCTTGGTCGAGCCCTCATGATCGTTGAAGGTGACGCAAGGAGACAGTATATCGATGAGCGCAAATCCCTTGTGGCGCATTCCGGCTTGAATCAACGGCACGAGCTGCGCCTTGTCTCCGGAAAAACTGCGCGCAACGAAAGTCGCGCCGAGCGACAAGGCGAGCAGCACGGGGTCGATGGGCGGAGTCTGATTGACGTCTCCCCGCTTCGCCTTGGTGCCGATGTCCGCGGAGGCGGAGAATTGCCCCTTCGTCAAGCCGTACACGCCGTTGTTCTCGATCAGATACAGCATGTTCACGTTGCGCCGAATGGCGTGCACCAGCTGACCCAGGCCGATCGATAGAGAATCCCCGTCGCCGGATATGCCGATATACGTGAGCTCGCGATTCGCCGCGTTCGCGCCGCTGGCGATCGACGGCATGCGTCCGTGAACCCCGTTGAAGCCATGCGCACCGCTCACGAAATACGCCGTGGTCTTCGAGGAACAGCCGATTCCGGAGAGCTTGACCAATTGTTCCGGGCGCATATCGAGCCCCCAGCATGCTTCGATGATCGCCGCGGTGATCGAATCATGGCCGCAGCCGGCGCACAGGGTCGACATGCTGCCTTCGTATTGGCGGCGCGTCAGTCCGAGGGCGTTCGTGGGCAGGGAGGGATGACCGACTTTGGGTTTATTGATGAATGACATGGCGTCCTCGCAATTGGCGTTCTAGCGCTTGACCGCGGTCAGCCGCGGCACTTCGGCGAGCACCGCCCGTATGCCGTCGACGACCGGTTCGCAAGACATCGGAAATCCGCTGTAGCTCAAGATGGAATGCAGCTTGGATTTCTCGACGGCGGTCTCGAGAGTCAGCAGCGAGCGCAATTGCGCATCGCGGTTCTGCTCGACGATGAAAATCGTGGAATGAGAACTCAGAAAGCTCTCCACCTCGAGTCCGAAGGGAAATGCCTTCACCCGCAGGTAATCGACATGAATCTTCTGGCGCCCGAGTACATCGATGGCTTCGCGCACGGCACCGTCGCAGCTGCCGACGCTCACGATGCCGATCTCGTTGTTGCCTTTGCCGCTCACCTCCGGCTTCGGAACGTACTTGGCGGCGGTCGAGAATTTGCGCTTCAACCGGTCCAATACCGCCCGGTACTCGGCCGAATCCTCGGTGTAGGCGCCATACTGATTGTGGCCCGACCCTCTGGTGAAATAGGCGCCCTTCGGGTTGACGCCGGGCAGCGTGCGGTAGGTGATCGCATCGTCATCGCGATCCACGTAGCGGTAGAACTTGTCGAGATTCGCCAACTCCTCGGCGGTCAATATTTTTCCGCGGTCGGGCCGATAGGCTTCGTCCCATTTCAAGTCGGGGCACATCCAATCGTTCATGCCGATATCGAGGTCCGACAGAACGAAGACCGGGGTTTGCAGGCGCTCGGCCAAATCGAACGCCTGCACCGCCATATAGAAGCATTCCTCCGGGTTAGCCGGAAACAGCAGTACATGGCGCGTATCGCCGTGCGAGGCGTAGGCGCACAGCATGATGTCGGATTGCTGCGTGCGTGTCGGCATGCCGGTCGATGGGCCGACTCTCTGCACATCGAAAATCACGCAAGGCACTTCACCGTAGTACGCCAGCCCCACGAACTCGTTCATCAGCGAAATGCCCGGTCCGCTGGTCGGTGTAAAGGCTCTCGCGCCGTTCCACGAGGCGCCCAACACCATGCCAATGGCGGCCAGCTCATCCTCGGCCTGAATGACCGCAAAATTTCGTTCGCCCGTGACTGGATCCACTCGGTAGCGCTCGCAAAAGCCCTTGAATGCGTCCATCAACGACGTAGAGGGGGTAATCGGATACCAGGCACCCACGGTAGCGCCCGCGTACACACAGCCCAGACCCGCGGCGGTGTTGCCGTCGATCATGATGTGGCCGCGCGTTTTATCCAAGTGCGCGACGTGGAGCGGCAGCGGGCAACTGAGCTGCTCCTTGGCGTAGTCGTAGCCCAAGCGCAATGCCCGGGTGTTCGACTCCAGCAGTTTCGGTTTCTTGCCGTAGCTTTCGCTCAATAACCCGCTGATGATCTCCGGATCGACGTTGAGCAGCGCAGCGAGGGCGCCCGCATAGGCTATGTTCTTGAGCAAGATGCGGTTGCGCACGCCGTCGAAGTTCTCATTGACGAGCTTCGCCAGCGGCACGCCGATGACCGTGATATCGCCACGCTGCAACAGCGCGCTGCGCGCCCAGGTGGAGTCGTAAATCAAATAGCCGCCGGAGGCGACTTCGCGCACGTCGCGCGTGTAGGTCTCCGCGTTCATCGCCACCATGATGTCGACGCGGCCGGCGCGCGCGGCGTACCCGTCCCGCGTCACGCGGATCTCGTACCAGGTCGGCAAGCCCTGAATGTTCGAGGGGAAGTAATTCTTCCCCGTCACCGGCACGCCCATGCGGAAAATGGCCTTCATGATGAGCGAATTCGCGCTGGCGGAGCCCGTGCCGTTGACGTTCGCGAACTTGACCACGAAGTCGTTCACTCGATCGGGGGCAGCGACTAGATTCGGCATGCGGCGCTCTCATCCTCGGCAAGAGGAATTGTTATCGTCGACTTTTGCATATCCCAGGCGGCGGTGGGGCAGCGCTCCGCGCAAAGACCGCAGTGCACGCACACATCTTCGTCCTTGACCATGACTCGCCCGGTATGGGGCAGCGCGTTCGACACGTACAAGGCCTGCAGGGCATTCGTCGCGGGCGCCTTGAGTCTCGAGCGCAGCTGCTCTTCGGTACCGTTGGGCGTGATGGTGAGGCAGTCGACGGGGCAGATATCGATGCAGGCATCGCATTCGATGCACAGTTTCGCGGCGAAAACGGTTTGCATATCGCAGTTCAGACAGCGCTGAACTTCGAGCGCGGCCTGCTCGGCGGTAAATCCCAGCTCGACTTCGACGTTCACCTTCTTGAAGCGCTCGATCAAGCCGACATGGGGTACGAGCCGACGCTCGGCTCCGTTGTATTCGTTCTTGTACGACCACTCGTGCATGCCCATTTTACGGCTGCTCAAGGTCACGCCGCGCGGCATGCGAACCGCCACCGGTTCGCCCGAGCAGTACTTGTGGATCGAAATGGCGGCCTGGTGGCCGTGCTCCACCGACCAAATGATGTTCTTCGGGCCGAACGCGGCGTCGCCGCCGAAGAAGACATCGGGAAGGGTGGATTGGAACGTTTGTTTATCCACGTGCGGAACATTCCATTGGTCGAGTTCGATGCCGACGTCGCGCTCGATCCACGGGAAGGCGTTTTCCTGACCGATCGCGAGAATCACATCGTCGCAGGGAAAGAACTCGTCGCCGAGTTTGCGGGTAGCCGTGATGTCGCCGTTCTGAATGTCATATTCCAGGTGCTCGAACATCATGCCCGTGAGTCTGCCGTTGTCGATCACGAAGGACTTCGGCGCCCGATTGACGACGATTTTCACCGTTTCGTGTTCGGCGTCTTCGAGCTCCCATTCCGACGCCTTGAAAAACTCGCGCGGCTTGCGCGCCATCACCTTCACATCCTTCGCGCCGAGCCGCAACGATGTCCGGCAGCAATCCATGGCGGTATTGCCGACACCGATGATGAGCACGCGCTCGCCGATCTTGTCGGTGTGCGCGAACGCGACCGACTCGAGCCACGCGATCCCGACGTGAATCCGGTCCGTGTCATGCCGCCCCGGCAAATTCAGCTCCTTGCCTTTCGGCGCGCCGGAGCCCACGAATATCGCGTCGAATTCACGTGAATCGCGCAATGCCCGCATGCTCTTGACCGGCGAGTCCAGCCGCAGGTCGGCGCCCATGTCCACGATGTAACCGATCTCTTCGTTCAGCACCTTGGCCGGCAGGCGAAATCCCGGGATGTTCGTGCGCATCAAGCCGCCGGCGACCGCATTCTGTTCGAAAATCGTGACCTCATAGCCCAGCGGCAAAAGATCGTTGGCGACGGTGAGCGATGCAGGACCGGCACCGATGCACGCGATACGCTTGCCGTTCTTTTTCTCCGGCGCACGCGGCAGAAGCGCGCTGACATCATCTCGTTGATCGGCTGCGACGCGCTTCAAACGGCAAATGGCAACGGGTTTATCCTCGATGCGGCCGCGTCGGCAGGCCGGTTCGCATGGGCGGTCGCAGACCCGGCCGAGAATGCCGGGGAAAACGTTGGATTCCCGATTCACCATGTAGGCACTGGTGAATTCGCCTTGAGCGATCAGCCGGATGTATTCCGGAACGTCGGTATGTGCCGGACAAGCCCACTGGCAGTCCACGACCTTATGGAAATAATCGGTTCCCGTAGTATTCGTCGGTTCCATGTTTTAGTCAGCGCCCCCCCAAAGCCCACCAAAGTATAGCGGCAGCGGGCGGTTTGTCACTGTGCACAGGCAACGAAATGCCATATCTCTCGGTTTGACATATTGGTATAATAGACGCGGCCGCGGGAGCCGCAGTTCCGGCAGCGACGCATACAAACCGCATGGCGGCGTTGTGTGGCGGCGCTCGTTCGGCGTGATCGCTGAGCGCGTTCCTGTTACACTCCATCCCTGAACAACGGTAGGTTAAGATCGCGTTCGACGGTCGGAGCCGCCAAACCGAAGTGGGCGTAAGCAGCGCGGGTCGCGACCCGACCACGAGCCGTGCGCATCAGGAATCCCTGTTGAATCAAGAAGGGCTCGACGACGTCTTCGATGGTGCCCCGCTCCTCGCTCATCGCGGCTGCCAGGCTATCGACGCCCACCGGTCCGCCTTCGAATTTTTCAATGACAGTCAACAGTAATTTTCGGTCCAGCGTGTCGAAGCCCAGCGGATCGACTTCCAGCATATCGAGGGCCGCCAGTGCGACGTCGCCGCTGATGATCCCGCCCGCCTTGACTTCGGCAAAGTCGCGCACTCGACGCAGCAGGCGGTTCGCAATTCGCGGCGTGCCGCGCGACCGTTCCGCGATGCGATCCGCGCCGTCGGCTTGCAAGCGCAATTTCAAGATCGACGCGCTGCGTATGACGATCGTGGTCAACTCCTCGGTCGAATAGAATTCGAGCCGCTGGACGATGCCGAAGCGATCCCGCAGCGGCGAGGTCAAGAGTCCGGCGCGAGTCGTGGCGCCGACCAGCGTGAACGGCGGCAGATCGAGCTTGATCGACCGCGCACCGGGCCCCTCGCCGATCATCAGATCGAGTTGCGAATCCTCCATGGCCGGATACAAGACCTCCTCGACCACTGGACTCAAACGATGAATTTCGTCCACGAACAGCACGTCGCGCGGTTCGAGGTTGGTCAATAAAGCGGCCAGATCGCCCGGACGCTCCAGAACGGGGCCGGAGGTTTGGCGCAAATTCACTTTCAGTTCGTTGGCGATGATGTTCGCCAGCGTGGTCTTGCCGAGGCCCGGCGGTCCGAATATCAACACGTGATCGAGGGCTTCGCCGCGCTGTCTCGCTGCCTGAATGAAGATCTCCATTTGCTTCTTCACGTTCGGCTGTCCGACGTAGTCGGCCAGGCTCTTCGGACGCACGGCCCGGTCGACCACCTCGTCGTCGCGGCCGCCGGTGCTTGCAATGACACGATCCTGTTCGATACCCATACTTGATCTTAAGGCCTGACGGCCGACTTGAGGGCGCGCCGAATGATTTCCGTGGTCGAGAGACCCGGTTCCTCCGCCGATTTCAACAGGCGCGTGACTTCGGGCGGCTTGTAGCCGAGCGCGACCAACGCGCTGAACGCTTCGCTCTGCGGCGACGGCACTGCACCCACGGCGGCCGCGGCCGATCCGCCGCCCAAAGCCGGGACGGCGAACTTCTGCACGCTGTCGCGCATCTCGATGATTAGCCGCTCGGCGGTCTTACGGCCGATGCCTGGAATCCTCGTCAGCATCGCGACGTCCTCGGCCTCGACGATGCGCAAGAAGTCCTCGACGCTGGCGCCGGACAACAACCCCAAGGCAATTTTTGGACCCACCCCGGAGACCTTGAGCAGCGCGCGAAACAGCCGTCGCTCGCTGTCGGTGCCGAACCCGTAGAGGATGTGCGCGTCTTCACGCACCACCAAGTGAGTGAACAGCGCGACGGGCTCGCCGGCTGCCGGCAGACCGTAGAACGTCGACATGGGCGCTTCCATCTCGTACCCGACGCCGTTGACATCCACCAACAACATCGGCGGCTGCTTGACCGCCAGCCGACCCTTGAGAAAGCCGATCACCCGCGGCTGCCGGCGCGCAGCACCGAGGCGCGAACTCTGCCGCGCAGCGCATGGCAGACCGCTGTCGCCAAAGCGTCTGCGGCGTCCGCGGCCACCGGACCGTCGAGCTTCAGAATGCTCTTCATCATGAGTTGCACCTGCGCCTTTTCCGCGCTGCCCGATCCAACCACGGCCTGTTTGATCTGGCGCGTCGCGTACTCGAATACTTCAGCGTTGGCATCTGCGGTGCCGCAAATCGCCGCGCCGCGCGCCTGACCCAGTTTCAATGCGCTGTCGGGATTGCGATTGACGAAAACTCGCTCGATGGCGATTTCCTGCGGTCGATACTGCGCGACGACCGTTTGGATGCAGCGGAAAATCTCGCACAAACGCGCCGCGAACTCGCCTTGGCCGGTACGGATGACGCCGCTCGCCACATAGGTCAGGCGCGGCCCGGTCGCGTCCAAGACGCCGAACCCGGTGCACTGGGAGCCCGGATCGATCCCGAGCACCCGGATAGTCGCGCTCTTGGGAAAAGGGATTGGCATGGTCGAGTATGATACCGGCAATGGAGACGACCGCAACGACCCGGCCGGCCAGCACCCGACTGAATGCAGGCTTCGCGGCCGTGCGCGAACTCGGCCTGCCGCCCGCTGCCGAATCCGCGCGCAACTCCGCTCTCGACGTGGCGGAGATCGTGCGAACCCTGGACGCCGACGACGATGTGGTCATCGCCGCGATGCTGCAGCCCTTGCTCGACGGCAAATACCTCGAGCGCGAAGCGGCCGAAAGGCGTTTTGGCGGGGACGCGGTGCGCTTGGCCCGAGCGCTCTCGCAGCTGGGACAGTTCGGCTTGCCGCCGGATTGGACGCCGGAGCGGGGCCTCGAGACGGGCCAGGCCGAAGCGCTGCGTAAGATGCTGCTCGCCGTCATCGGCGATGTACGCCTGGTCGTGGTGAGACTTGCCGAGCAGCTGCAAAAAATGCGCACGGCCAAGTCGTTGGACGCGGTCAGCCAGCGAAAATTCGCGGTGGAAACCCGCGAGGTCTATGCACCGCTCGCCAACCGGCTCGGCGTGTGGCAGGTCAAATGGGAATTGGAAGATCTGGCATTCCGCTATCTGCAGCCTGCCCAGTACAAGCATATCGCGGCGGCGCTCAATACTCGCCGTTCCGAGCGCGAACGCTACATCGATGAGCTGCAAGCGCTGCTGTCCGGCGAGCTGCGCGCTGCCGGCATCGAGGCCGTCATCAACGGCCGACCGAAGCACATCTATAGCATCTGGCGCAAGATGCAGGCAAAGCAGCTCGCTTTCGAACAACTCATGGATATCCGCGCCGCGCGCGTGCTCGTGAACAGCGTCGCCGAATGCTACGCCGCATTGGGCGTGGTTCATTCATTGTGGCAATTCATCCCCGGCGAATTCGACGACTATATCGCAACGCCCAAGGACAATCTCTACCGCTCGATCCACACCGCCGTCATCGGACCCGGCGCTCAGCCGGTCGAGATCCAAATTCGCACCCACGAAATGCATGCCAACTCCGAACGCGGCGTCGCGGCGCATTGGCGCTACAAGGAAGGCGGACGCAGCGATCAGGCCTACGAACGGAAAATCGATCAGCTGCGTTCGTTGTTGGCGCCCAGCGAAGGCGCGGAGGCGGGGCGTGACTTCCTCGACCGGATGCGCGTCGATCTGTTTCAAGACCGCATTTACGCGCTGTCGCCGAAGGGCGAAATCGTCGATGTACCGGTGGGCGGTACGCCGCTGGATTTCGCCTATCAAGTGCATACGGATTTGGGACATCGCACCCGCGGTGCCAAGGTCAACGGCCGCATGGTGTCGCTCGACTATCAGCTCAAGAACAGCGATACCGTAGAAATCATCACCGGCAAATCGCCGCAGCCGTCGCGCGACTGGCTCTCCGCCCAATCCGGCTTTCTCGCGAGCCCCCGCCATCGCAACAAGGTACGCGCCTGGTTCCGCAAACAGAACGAAGCCCAGAACAAGGTCGAAGGCCGCGCCATGCTCGACCGCGAGATGCAGCGCCTGGGCGAGAAAAGTCCGCCTATTCCCGAACTATTGAGCGAACTCAAAGTGCCGAGCACCGAAGCCTTGCACGAGGCATTGGGATTGGGCGACGTGAGCGCCAGCCAGGTCGCGGGTGCCATTCAGCGCCTGTTGCATGCGCGTGAGGCGCGCGTCGAGGCGCCGGCGCGTTCGCGACCCGCCGCCGAGCGGCAGCCCGAGATCGAGGTCCAGGGCATCGGCGACCTGCTGTCGACCTATGCGCGCTGCTGCAAACCGGTGCCGCCGGAGCCGATCGTCGGCTACATCACGGTGGGCCGCGGCGTCAGCATTCACAGCCAATCCTGCGCCAACCTCGCCCGGCTCCGCATCAAAGCGCCGGCTCGAGTGCTTGCGGTCACCTGGGGCAAGACCACTTCAGGCGAATTTCCCGTGGATATCGAGGTTCAAGCCTTCGACCGGCGCGGGCTGGTGCGCGACGTGAGCGCGGCGCTGGCGGATGAGAAAATCAGCATCCAGGGCATGAATACCATAACCGACAAGCGCGACAATGTAGCGCGCATGCAGATCGGCATTTCGATCACCGGCCTGCCGCAACTATCGCGCGTGCTGGGGCGCATTGCGCAACTGTCCAATGTCGTTTCCGCCCGGCGGAAAAAATGATCTAGCGATTGAGTCCGTCGATGGCCTTCTTGTCCACCGCCAGTGCCGCCTCGTGAATCGCTTCGGACAGTGTCGGGTGCGCGTGGATGGTG
Organism: Steroidobacteraceae bacterium; assembly: GCA_036502605.1. Taxonomy (GTDB): domain Bacteria; phylum Pseudomonadota; class Gammaproteobacteria; order Steroidobacterales; family Steroidobacteraceae; genus Bog-1198. The sequence continues at coordinate 8,168 of DASXYI010000100.1, read as the reverse complement.
CGTTGAATGTCCTCCGTGCTCGCCGAATACTCCATCGCCAGAACCGCCTCGCTGATGAGTTCGCCGGCCATCGGCCCGATCACGTGAATGCCCAGGACTTCGTCGTCGTCTTTGGCGGACACGACCTTCGCCATACCCTGCCCCGCTTCCATGGCACGCGCCCGACCGCTCGCGGCAAACGGAAAGGTACCCACCTTGTAAGGGCGGCCGCTGGCCTTGACCTGCTCTTCGGTCTGTCCGACCCAAGCGATTTCCGGAGCGGTGTAGATCACCGACGGGATGACCTTGTAGTTCACTTCGCCGAAATGGCCGGCGATCAAATCGGCGACCATCACGCCTTCTTCCTTGCCTTTGTGCGCGAGCATCGGGCCGCGCACGGCATCGCCGACCGCCCAGACATTGGGCGCAGTCGTGCGGCAATGCTCGTCCACCTGAATGAACCCGCGCGCGTCCAGTTGTACGCCGGTGCCGTCGGCCAATAAACCGTCGGTGAACGGTCGACGCCCCACCGCGACCACCAGCTTGTCGACCTGCAGGGTGTGCTCGCCCGTGGCATCCGCATACACGACGTCGACGGCGCTCCCCTTCACGGCAGCGCTCAGCACCTTGGCGCCCAGCTTGATATCGAGGCCTTGCTTCTTGAAGTGACGCTGGGCCTCCTTCGCGATGGTTTGGTCCGCTATCGGCAGAAACTGCTCCAAGGCTTCGAGCACGGTCACTTCGCTGCCCAACCGCCGCCAGACGCTGCCCAACTCGAGGCCAATCACCCCGGCGCCAATCACGCAGAGACGCGCGGGCACCGCATCGAATTCCAACGCATTCCAGGAATCGACGATGTATTTCCCATCATGCGGCACGTTCTTGAGCCGGATGGGCGTCGATCCCGATGCCAGCACGACGTTCTTGGCCTCCAACGTTCTTTCCGAGCCGTCGGTGCCGGTCACCTGCACCTTGTTGCCCGGCAAAAGGCGGCCGTGTCCTTGAATGCCGGTCACGCCGTTGGCCTTGAACAAGGCCGTGATGCCGTTGGTCATGGTCTTGACGATGGACGCGCGGCGCTTCTGCATGGCCGCGAGATCGAGCTTGATATCGCCGAATCTGATGCCGTGAATGCCGAACTCGTCCTTGGCACGCTGGAAAAGTTCGGACGATTCCAGCAGCGCCTTGGAAGGTATGCAGCCGGCATTCAGGCAGGTGCCGCCGAAAGCATAGGTGCCGTCCATGTTTTTCCATTCATCCACGCAGACCACCTTGAGCTTGTTTTGTCCGGCACGAATGGCCGCCGGATAACCGGCGGGGCCGGCCCCTATCACGATCACGTCGAATAGGTCGCTCATATGCGCAGCACCATGCGCGCCGGATCCTCGAGACACTGTTTCACCGTCACCAGGAATTGCACCGCTTCACGGCCGTCGATGATGCGATGATCGTAGGTCAACGCGATGTACATCATGGGCCGGACGACCACCTGGCCGTCGACGACCACCGGACGATCCTGAATCTTGTGCATGCCGAGAATGGCGCTCTGCGGCGCGTTGACGATGGGTGTGGACAAGAGCGAGCCGAACACGCCGCCATTGGTGATGGTGAACGTGCCGCCGGTCAGCTCCTCCATCGTGATCGTCCCGGCGCGCGCACGGCCGGCGAAAGCCGCGATGGACTTTTCGATGTCGGCAAAACTCGATTGGTCGGCGTCCCGCAGCACGGGAACGATCAAACCGCGATCCGTCGAAACGGCGACGCCGACATCGAAATATTCGTGATAGACGATGTCGTTGCCTTCGACGGAGGCGTTCACGGACGGGAATTTCTTCAGCGCCTCGACGCAGGCCTTCGTGAAAAAGGACATGAAGCCGAGCTTCACGCCGTATTGCTTCTCGAACAGATCCTTGTAGCGGCCCCGCAATTCGTTGACGGCTTGCAGGTCCACTTCGTTGAAGGAAGTCAGCAAGGCCTGAGTGGCTTGCGCCTGCACCATGCGTTCGGCAATGCGCGCTCGCAGCCGCGTCATGGGCACACGTTGCTCGGAGCGCACGCCGCGCGCGGCGGGGGTACCCGGCGCCTTCGATGCCGGTGCGTCCGACGGCGCCTTGGCTGCCGGTGCCGCATCCTTGGCGGACAAGTAATTCACCACATCCGACTTCGAGACGCGGCCGTCGCGGCCGGAGCCCGCTACTGCTTTCGGATCGACCTTGTTTTCTTCGACCACGCGCTTTGCGGCGGGACTCAACTTGGCCGCGGCGCCCGACGCAGCGGCGCCCACACCATCGGACTTGGCGGCCTCCTTCGCGCTCACCGTGGCGCCGCTCGGCGCGGCCATGATGGCGGGCGCGCTCGCACCCGGCACTGCCGCCGCACCCGGCGGCAGTGCCCCGAGCGCCGACCCTTCCTCGATCACCGCGAGCAGCTGGCCGCTCGTGACCGTGGTGCCATCACCCAGCTTGATTTCCTTGAGTATGCCGCCCGTGGGCGCGGGCACCTCGAGCACCACTTTATCGGTTTCCAGGTCGACCAAATTTTCATCGCGCGCCACGGCATCGCCGGGCTTCTTATGCCAAGACACGAGCCTTGCGTCAGCCACCGATTCCGGCAGCTGCGGCACGCGCACTTCGATTGTCATGAACCAGTCCTAGTTTGAACCTGAGCCGCAGGCAGGCGCATCGTTTGTCGTGAAGTCTCTTCGGGCGGCGTGCCTTGCAGAGCGGCGGTGACCAGATTTTTCTGTTGTTGTTCGTGCAGCGCGGTGATACCGGTGGCGGGCGCCGCGGCGCCGGCGCGGCCGGCGTATAGAAGTTCGTGTTTGGCGCCCAGCGGCAGCTGCAGCCGGTGGCGAATTTGGTACCAACCGCCCTGATTCTGAGGTTCCTCCTGGCACCAAACGATCTCGCGCGCATTCGAGTACTTGCGGATAATGGCTTCATACTCGTCCGACGGAAACGGATAGAGTTGTTCCAGGCGAACCACGGCTACCGAATCGACTTTCACCTCGCGCCGCGATTTCAGCAAGTCGAAATAGACTTTGCCGCTGCACAACACGATGCGGGTCACCGCCGATGGCTTGATGTCGTCGACGTCGTCGATGACATTGCGGAAACTGCCGGAGGCGAGCTCCTCGAGCCGCGACACCGACAAAGGGTGACGCAGCAAACTCTTCGGAGTCATGATGATGAGCGGCTTGCGCAGCGCGCGCACCATCTGCCGGCGCAGCATGTGGAACATCTGCGCGGGGGTGGACGGCACGCACACTTGAATGTTGTATTCGGCGCACAGCTGCAGAAAACGTTCGAGGCGGGCCGAGGAGTGCTCGGGACCCTGGCCTTCATAGCCATGCGGCAGGAACAAAGTAAGTCCCGACAGACGGCCCCACTTGGCTTCGCCGGAACTGATGAACTGATCGATGATGACCTGCGCTCCGTTGCAGAAATCGCCGAATTGACCTTCCCAGATCGTCAAGCAATGCGGTTCGGTGGATGAGAATCCGTATTCGAACCCCATGACCGCCTCTTCGGACAATACCGAGTCGGTCACGGTGAACGTCGGTTGAGTGGTGGCCAAATGCTGCAAGGGTACGAAGCGGCGCCCCGTGGTCTGGTCATGCAGCACCGCGTGCCGATGGAAGAACGTGCCGCGGCCGCTATCCTGGCCGGTGAGCCGCACCGGATAGCCCTCCTGGAGGAGGCTGGCATAGGCGAGATTTTCGGCGCAGCCCCAATCGAGTGCGAGGTCGCCCGCGATCATCCTCTCGCGCGCCTGGATGATGGCGAGCACGCGCGGATGCAGGTTCCAGTCCGTCGGGTAGGTGGTGATCGCTTTTCCGAGCGCCTTCAGACGCCCCATGTCGATTGCGGTCTTGACCGGCTCGGACCAATCCGCGCCGAGGTACTCGCTCCAGTCGACGGTGTACTTGTTGCCGATGAGGCCGAGCGCGGCGCGCGCTTGCGGCTTCCCCTCGTCCAATCCCGTGCGGTATTGTTCCATCATCGCCGCGCCTTCAGCGGCGGTCAGCACGCCCTCCGCCACCAGTTTTTCCGAATAGATCTGCCGCACCGTGGGTTTCTTGCGAATCACTTGATACATCAAAGGCTGAGTCGCGGCCGGCTCGTCGGCTTCATTGTGGCCATGGCGGCGGTAGCACACCAGATCGATGACGACGTCCTTGTGAAACTTCATCCTATATTCGAGCGCCAAGCGTGTGACGAAGCACACCGCCTCGGGATCGTCCGCATTGACGTGAAGAATCGGCGCCTCGACCATCTTCGCGACATCGGAGCAGTACAGCGTCGAGCGCGCATCGTGCGGATCGCTGGTCGTGAATCCCACCTGGTTGTTGACGATGACGTGGACTGAGCCGCCGGTGTAGAACCCGCGCGCCTGAGACAGCTGCAGCGTCTCCATGATGACGCCCTGACCCGCAAACGCAGCATCGCCGTGAATTTGCACCGGCAATACCTTGTCGCCCTTGGCATCGCCGCGCCGCTCTTGCCGTGCGCGCGTCGAGCCTTCGACCACCGCATTCACGATCTCGAGGTGCGATGGGTTGAACGCCAAGGCAACGTGGACATTGCCGTAGCTCGTTTTCAAGTCCGACGAGAATCCCTTGTGGTACTTGACGTCGCCCGAGCCGCGCAGCTTGGTGAGGTCGTAGTGGCCCTCGAATTCGTTGAACAAGTCCTTGGGCGATTTGCCGAGCAGGTTCACCAGCACGTTGAGCCGGCCCCGATGCGCCATGCCCATCACGGCCTCGTCCAGCGAGGCCCTCGCGGCCTCGGTGAGCACCGCGTCCACTAGCGGGATCAGCGCCTCCGCGCCCTCCAGGGAGAACCGGCGCTGGCCGACGAACTTGGTCTGCAGGAACATCTCGAACGCCTCGGCCACGTTCAGCCGGGACAGGATCTGCATCTGCTCGTCGTGGCCGGACCGGTCGTGCGGCCGCTCGACCCGCTCCTGGATCCAGGCCCGCTCGTCGGGGTTCTGGATGTGCATGTACTCCACGCCGACGGTCCGGCAGTAGGAGTCCCGCAGCACGCCCAGGATCTCCCGGAGCTTCATCAGCGGCTTGCCGCCGAACCCGCCGGTGGCGAACTCCCGCTCCAGGTCCCACAGGGTCAGGCCGTGCTGGTTGATATCCAGGTCGGGGTGCTTGCGCTGCTTGTACTCCAGCGGGTCGGTGTCGGCCATGAGGTGGCCGCGGACCCGGTAGGCGTGGATGAGCTCGTGCACCCGGGCCGACTTGGTGATGTCGTCCTCGTGGCCGGCCGGGATGTCCCGCACCCAGCGGACCGGCTCGTAAGGGATCTTCAGCGCCTGGAAGACCTCGTCCCAGAAGCCGTTCTCGCCGAGCAGCAGCTGGTGGATCTGGCGCAGGAACTCCCCGGACTGGGCCCCCTGGATGATCCGGTGGTCGTAGGTCGAGGTGAGGGTGACCGACTTGCTGATGGCCAGCCGGGTCATGGTCTCCTCGGCCGCGCCCTGGTAGGCCGCCGGGTACTCCATCGCGCCGACACCCACGATGCAGCCTTGCCCGGCCATCAGCCGCGGTACCGAGTGCTCGGTACCGATCGTGCCCGGGTTGGTCAGGCTGATCGTGGTGCCCGCGTAGTCGTCCACGGTGAGCTTGCCGGCCCGGGCCCGGCGGACCACGTCCTCGTACGCCATCCAGAACTGCCGGAAGTCCATCGCCTCCGCGGCCTTGACCGCGGGCACCAGGAGCTGGCGCGACCCGTCCTTGGCGGTCACATCGATGGCCAGGCCCAGGTTGACGTGCTCGGGCTCGACGATCGCGGGCTTGCCGTCCAGCTCGGTGTAGGAGTAGTTCATTGCCGGGACCCCGCCCAGCGCCTTCACCACCGCGAACCCGATCAGGTGGGTGAACGACACCTTCCCGCCCCGGCCGCGGGCCAGGTGGTTGTTGATCACGATGCGGTTGTCGATCAGCAGCTTGGCGGGCACGGTCCGGACGCTGGTCGCGGTCGGCACGCTCAGGCTGGAGACCATGTTGACCGCGGTCCGGGCGGCCGCGCCGCGCAGCCGGGACGCCGGTACGCCCGCCGCTGCGGGAGGCCCGGCGGTGGGGGGCGTAGCCGGGGCCGCGCCCGGCTTCGGTGGCGCGGGCGCCGGGGCTGCGGGCTGTGCAGGCGCACTGGCCGGGCCGCCCGGGGCGGCCTGGGCCGGCGCGGCCGGGCCTGGCCTGGCGGCCTGGGCTGGTGCGCTGGCCGGGCCGCCGTTCGCGCCCTGGCCCGGCGCCGCCTGGTCCGGCGCCGCAGCCTGGTCTGGCTGGCTGTGCTCCCTGGCCGCGCGGGCGGCCACGCTCCCGACCGGCGGAGAGTAATCAGCGAAGAAATTCCACCAGGCCATGTCCACAGAGCCGGGGTCGGCCAGGTAACGCTGGTAGAGCTCGTCCACGAGCCATTCGTTCGGGCCGAAGTCCTTGCTGGCTGCGCCGTCGCCGGAATGCTCGTGCGGTGCGCCCCCGCCCGCTCCGGATGCGGGACTGCTGGGTTCTGCTTCGCTGAGATCCGCGGACTGCGGTGCCTCAGAAGACACGGCGGACATCGCCCTCTTCCGATGTTGGATTTCTGTCACTGCCCGGCCTCCCAGGCTACCGCCGCGGCTGGGCCGCTGGTCCGGGCCACTTCCTCATGATCGCGCGGACGTGCGGTCCCTGTCATGCGGTGAGAGCGAGTTCACATGCGGTCCCTGTCATGCGGTGAGAGCCAGTTCACGTACGGTCCCTTGGGCACGATGCGGCTCGGGTTGATCCAGTCCTGGGTCTGGTAGTAGTGCCGCTTGATCTGGTCGAAGTCCGTGGTGTCCCCGAAGCCGGGGAGCTGGTAGAGGTCCCGCGCGTAACCCCACAGCCCCGGGTAGTCCACCAGGCGGTGCAGGTTGCATTTGTAATGAGTGTGGTAGACGGCGTCAAAACGGGCCAATGTGGGATAAAGCCGCACATCGGCTTCGGTGATGTTGCTGCCCAGCAGGAACCTGCGCCGGGTCAGCCGTTCCTCCAGCGCGCTCAACGTGGTGAACAGTGCGTCGAACGCCTCCTCATAGGCCGCCTGGCTGGTGGCCAGCCCCGCCTTGTACACCCCGTTGTTGACCGCGTGGTAGATCAGCGTGCTGAGCGCGTCGATCTCGGGCCGTTGCGGCACCGGGTACAGGTCGGGCGCGCCGGGCCGGTGGTAACCGCGGAACTCTGTCTCGAACGTGACCGTGATCTGCTGGAAGTCGTTCTCCACGATCCGCTGGCTGCGGGTGTCCCAGACGAACGGGACGGTGAACCGGCCGCGGTAGCCCGGGTCGGTGGTCAGGTAGAGGTCCGAGACGAACCGGGCCCCGCTGACCGGGTCGGCGCCGCCGCTAGTGGCCGGGAAGCGCCAGCCGCGCTCGTCGCGGATCGGGTCCACCAGGCTCAGCCCGATGACCCGTTCCAGGCCAAGCAGCCGGCGCACGATCAGCGCCCGGTGCGCCCACGGATCAGCCAGCGAGGCGTACAGCTGGTAGCGCCCCGGTTCTGCCAGGTACCCGCTCGATCCATCGCCTGTGATCCGGGTGGCGAATACGTTCGCCGGGCGGACGAATCCGCCCGAAGGCAGGACCTCAGGGCCAGTGTCGGGAGTAACTGGCATCGTCCTCCCTCCTGCCCGCCGCAGACGATCGCGTGGATGTGTCGGCAGATGATGGCCGGCCTGGTGGCCCGGCGGAAGGGGTGCCGCCAGGCTGCGGGCGAGGTGGCCCAAACCGCACCTGCCCAGTGGCTAGCATCGCACCCGGAGGCACTGGGTTTCCCGGAGAGGCCAAGGCCGGCGTTTCCGCAGCGTCCGGAGAGACCAAGGCCTGGGTTTCCGCAGCGGCCGGGGAATATGGCAGAGAGCCGGGCCGGGCGCTCCGGGGAGAGAGGCGGACCGAGTGTCCTCTATCACCACTGACCTGGCCGGTCTCAGCGGCACGGTCGCCTTGCTGCTCATCGCGGCGCTGGTGTTCGGGGAGACCGCGGTCTTCCTCGGCTTCGTCATCCCCGGAGAGACTGCGGCGGTCCTCGGCGGCGTCCTGGCCAGCCGGGGCCGGGTCTCGCTCCCGCTGCTGATCATCGTGGTCGTCGCCGCTGCCGTCACCGGGCCGCTGATCGGCTATGAGATAGGCCGGCATCTGGGCGGGCGGGTGATCGCCGC
>DASXYI010000099.1:0-45643 GCA_036502605.1 Steroidobacteraceae bacterium | reverse complement strand
AACTCCCCGCCAAACTTCTCCGCCATCACCTTCGTCAACGCCGCCGTCAAGGTCGTCTTGCCATGGTCTACATGTCCAATCGTCCCCACGTTCACGTGCGGTTTCGTTCGCTCAAACTTCCCCTTCGACACGGCATGTACCCCTCAAATTTAAAAAGCATTAATAGAAACTGGAGCCCACGAACGGGATCGAACCGTTGACCTCGTCCTTACCAAGGACGTGCTCTACCAACTGAGCTACGTGGGCCGCATCCACATGGAGCGGGTGATGGGAATCGAACCCACGTGATCAGCTTGGAAGGCTGACGTTCTACCATTGAACTACACCCGCACACCTATCAAGCCAATGGCACCGTACCCTCACCCAATTGGTGGAGGGGGTAGGATTCGAACCTACGAAGGCATAAGCCAGCAGATTTACAGTCTGCCCCCGTTGGCCGCTTGGGTACCCCTCCTCAAAATGAGCCGCGTATTTTGCGGTGCGAGGCGCCAAGTGTCAACGTCAAGTGGGGCCTAAATCGCGTGCGCTCGGCGACATGTTGCTCTCTCGCTGTTCTCTCAATCTTCTCTTCGCCGTACCCAGGCGGCCCACCGACCGCCGGTGCAACCCTACTATTGACACTATCGTACCATTCATATATCTTAAGATACGTCTTACGACATATCTGGCGACATATGCATCATCGTTTTCACTTTCATTTCGGTAGACACTACGCCCCGCGCAGCTAATCGCGAACCTACGGCGGCGCCCGGGCCCGTGCCCGGGCGTACCCGCTGTTCGGCGCGGGGTCAGCGGTTGCCCGCGACCCCGGCCTTGAGAATGGCGAACTATGCCCAACAACCGAGTCAATGACCGCGAACCGGATTCCTTTCTCCGTCCTCGACCTCTCACCGATCACCATGGGCAGCGACGCAGGGCGTTCGCTGCGCAATACCCTCGACCTTGCCCAGCATGCGGAACGGTGGGGCTACCGCCGGTATTGGCTGGCCGAGCATCACGGCATGCCCGGGATCGCGAGCGCCGCCACGTCCGTAGTTATCTGCCACGTGGCGTCGGGGACGTCGACCATCCGCGTCGGCGCGGGCGGAATCATGCTGCCGAATCATTCTCCCCTGGTCATCGCGGAGCAGTTCGGAACATTAGAAGCCCTGTTTCCCGGCCGCATCGACCTTGGCCTGGGCCGGGCACCGGGGTCGGACCAAACGACTGCACGGGCCCTGAGGCGAAACCTAGCCTCGGATCCTGACGAGTTCCCGCAGGATGTGCTTGAGCTGCTGAGATATTTCGCGCCGGTCGACGGCGAGCAACGCGTCGTGGCGGTCCCGGGCGCCGGACTGAAGGTGCCGCTCTGGATTCTCGGGTCGAGCCTGTTCGGTGCCCAAGTCGCCGCGGCGCTCGGCCTGCCCTTCGCTTTCGCGTCGCATTTCGCACCCGCCATGATGATGCAGGCGATAGACATCTATCGCGGCCACTTTCGGCCGTCGCAACAGCTTGACCACCCCTATCTAATGCTGGGATTCAACATCTTCGCCGCCGATTCCGATGCGGAAGCGCGCTTGCTGGCGACGTCCATGCAGCAGGCGTTCGTCAACTTGCGCAGTGGCCGGCCGACGCAGCTGCCCCCGCCGCTGGCCGGATACGAGAGTGCGCTTGCGCCGGCGGCCAAGGGGATGCTTGCTGATGTATTGGCGTCCTCCGCCATCGGTTCTCCCGATACGGTTCGCCGCGCCCTTGCCGCTTTCATCGAACGCACGAAACCTGACGAACTCATGGTGACTTCGCAGATTTTCGATCATTCGGCGCGGCTGCGTTCCTACGAAATCGCCGCCGAGGTCAGAGAAAGCTCCATATAGACCGAGTTGGACAAAGGATTGTTGTAATACGGCGCGATTTCGTGAAATCCCAGCGACCGATACAGGCTTTGCGCGGGAACCATGTCGGCCAGGGTGTCCAACCGCATTTTTTCGTATCCCAGAGTGCGCGCGCTTTCCAGCAGATGTTCTGCGAGGCGCCGGCCGAGACTCGCGCCGCGTGCATCGCTTCGAATATACAGCCGCTTCATTTCGCAAACGCCCACCGACAGCCGCCGCAAGGCGCCACAGCCCACCGCAGCCGTGCCGTCCATGACGAGTACCAGGCGGCCCGACGGCGCGCCGTACATGTGGGGAAGTTGGTTCAACTCCGATGCGAAATCTTGGAAGCACAGGTCCACGCCAAGCTGCGCGGCATACTCTTGGAATAGAACCCGCGCCATCTCAAAGTGATGCGGGTGGTCTGCCTCGATCAGCATGTACTTCGAGCTGCTCATCTCGCCAACACCTTAGCATTCCTGACGAATATCTCAGTATAGCCTCGACCCGGAGGCGCTACGATGCTCACACGATTTTCAAGAGGTGTCTCATGGATCAACACGATTTGGCAAGTCGACAATTCGGATCGACGGCCGCGCAGTACCTCACGAGTACGGTGCACGCGACCGGGGCCGATTTGGACCGCCTCGCCGATCTCGTGCAGAACTCGCGCGTCGCAAGCGCGCTCGACATGGGATGCGGCGCCGGCCATGCGAGCTTCGCGCTGGCGCGCGGTGGGGCCAAGCGGGTGGTTGCCTATGATCTCGCAGCCCAGATGCTCGAAGTGGTGAACGCCGAGGCTGCGGCGCGCGGCTATGGTCAAATCGAAACTTGCGCCGGAGCCGCAGAGCGATTGGCGTTTGAAGATGCCAGTTTTGACCTGGTTGTGACGCGCTACTCCGCCCATCACTGGCTCGACGTGCAGCGGGCCGTGCACGAAGCCGCCCGCATATTGAAGCCCGGCGGCATACTGATCGTCATCGATGTGCTCGCGCCCGAAAACCCTCTCCTTGACACTGCCCTTCAGACCGTCGAAATACTGCGCGACCTATCCCATGTGCGTAATTACCGCGAGTCCGAATGGCGCGCGATGTTCGGCTCTGCGGATTTCTCCGAACCCGCCGTCCATCGTTGGAAGCTGCCGATGGAATTCAACGGCTGGGTGGCGCGCATTGGCACTTCGGCTCCGCGCATCGCAGCGCTCAAAGTCGTGTTCGATGAATTGCCAAGAGAGGCGCGTGAATATTTCTCAGTGAATCACGATCACTCGTTCGCCATAGATGGCGGATGGTTCGATGCCCGGCGGCGGACCTAGGGTGCCCCGGGGCCACGCTCTCGCCACCCCTCTCGTTTCCATGCATCAAGTCAATTCCGATGGCCTTGGGGGCGGCCCGCCGGTGTTTTTTTGAGGCTGGCATAATTGGAGGCCTTGCATATAAACATTGTATGCGTAACATACAATCATGGATTTGGGTGGGGACGCGCGCACGATCGCCGCGCGACATGAGAGGAGTGCAAGGAATGTCGAACAGCGTTGCAGAACAATCGGCAGCCGCACTAGCGGATTTACTCCGCGGCTACTCCGCGGAAGTCACGCCCGGCGATCGCAAATCGATCGATGCCGCCACCCGGATGATGGAGCCGGGCGCGGAGGTCTTCATCGCCTCGCACCACGATTCGAGCGACCGCCAGGTTCTCGCCGCAGCGCATCTAAAACGCGCGGGCCTCACACCGGTACCGCATGTCGTCGCGCGCAATATCAAGAATCTTCACGAGTTCGACGCCCTGTTGGGACGGCTCACGAATGAGGCAGGCGTGGACCGCGCCTTGATCTTGGGGGGCGACCGCGACCAGCCGGCAGGCGACTTCAGTTCCAGCCTGCAACTCCTGGAGACGGGGATGCTGGGTAAACACGGAATCCGCAAGATTGCCCTCAGCTGGTACCCGGAAGGCCACCCGCGCATCGCCGCGGCGGATCTCGTCGCGGCGCGCACCGCGAAACTCGCGGTGGCCGCGCAAGCCAAGCTCGACGTCACGTTTGTCGGCCAATTCTGCTTCGAGCCGGCGCCCATCATCGCCATGGCCAAACAGATTCGCGCCGAGGGCGTGCGGGCTCCCCTTCGAGTGGGAGTGCCGGGACCCGCGAGCCGTGCCGCACTCCTCAAGTACGCGCTGATCTGCGGCGTCGGCGCGTCGCTCCGAGCCCTGAAAGAGCGCCCCGCCGCGCGCGGTATGCTCGCCGGCGAAACACCCGCCGAACTGCTCACCGAAGTGGCGCGCGCGCAATCGGCCACTCCGGCTCTCGGCATTCAAGGCGTGCATTTCTTCACCTTTGCCTCGCTGGCCGCGACCATTCGGTTCGTGGACGAGCGCAGCCGTGCCGGAATACGCGCGTGACGGACAGCGCTAGCCGTGGATCCTGCGCAGCAATCCGATCAGCGTCTGGAGTTCTCTGGCGGTAAACCGGCCCTTGAGCCACTTCTCGTGCGCACGAATTGCCCGCTTCGCATCCTGCAGCGCCGTGGCTCCGGCGGGCATCAACTTGAGGGTCTGCTTGCGGCCGTCGGTCTGCGATTCGCCTCTGACCAAGAATTTACGCTTGGCCAGCCGATTGACGATGGCCATCACGGTGGCCCGGTCCAGCTGCAGCCGCTTGGCCAGCTGCGCCTGCGCTATCCCGGGGTGGTCAGATACCAGCCATAGCACAGACACCTGTTTCTGAGTCATTCCCAAGAACTTGAACGACTGCATGAAATGGCGATAAACCGTACCGTGCGCCAATCGGATGTGGAAGCCGAGGATTTCATCGATTTCGCCAATGTAGCCGGCGTCGTCGGCTCCCTCTTTCGTTCGCTCGCCGTCAGATTTTGTCACTTGCGGTAGTTTTTCTAGCCGAACCAACATGGCGTCCCATCTTAGCTCGGGCATTGCGCTAATGGTCTATTTTTCCGTCCGTAGTGGACGAGAACCCCACCCGGCGTTTCAGCCACATTGCGATCATAGTCTGAGGCTTACCCGTTGCGCCTCTGCAACGAAAGATTTGCGGACAAATATCGCGCGGCGGCAAGTGCGGAATGTGCCAACGAATTCACTCCCCACCGAGCCGGCCCGACCAAGCTTATCCAGAGGGGGAGGATTCTATGAATAATATGCGGCCACTCTCAGGTGATCCAAGCGAATCTCAGATCGCGAGCCGGATGACGGCGCTCGCGGCATGCGTCGGCCTTGCTCTCGCCGTCGGCGCCGCACAGGCGCAAAGAGTAACGGCAGCGCCGGCGGCAAGCGAACCAAGCCCTGGGGCTCTGGAAGAAATCGTGGTGACCGCCGAGTACCGGTCGGAAAAATTGCAGCAGACACCGCTGGCGATCACGGCGTTGACGGCTGCTGCTCTGGCTGACCGCAATATCACCTCTTTGGTAGACGTATCCAACGCTGCACCCAACGTGACGATGTTCGAGGCGAACGCCGCGTTTGGCAAAACCAACGCGGCATTCATTCGCGGCATCGGTCAGGGCGATTTCAACTTCGCGTCCGCGGAGCCCGGCGTCGGTATTTACATCGATGACGTTTATTTCTCGACCACCTTCGGCTCCATGTTCGATCTGCTCGATTTGAATCAGGTTGAAGTATTGCGCGGTCCCCAAGGTACGCTTTTCGGCAAGAATTCCATCGGCGGCGCGATTCGAATGATCTCGAAGAAGCCGCAAGGCGATGACACCGGGTATATCGAAGTCACGGGCGGAAACTTCAGCCGCCGCGAAGTCCGCGCCGCGTTCGACGTCGCACTCATCAAAGACGTTCTGATGCTGCGGGTGTCCGGCATGTCGAAGCAACGCGACGGCTACGTCGATCGCCTCGACTATGCGTGTGCCCACCCGGCGACCGCCGGCACTCTGCCGGTACAACAGATCGGTCAGGGCAACTGCTCGATCGGCAAGGAAGGCGGCGTCGACGTCAAAGGCGCGCGCGCCCAACTGCGCTGGGTGCCGAGCAGTGCTTTCGAGGACAACCTGACCGCGGACGTCTATGACGACAGCAGCGAGGCCGCCGCTGAAGTGATGCTGGTGGCGGATCCGACCTTGGGTGCGACCCCTGGACACCCTTCAGCCCTCCAGACCTTCAACGCCAGCACGTTGGTGCCGAAGTACGGCATTCCCTACGACAGCCGCTTCGTCACGGCGGGTACCTACACCACCTATTCGACCTTCTTCGACCCGAACACGGGCACGGCCTACCCGGCCGTGAATACCGTTCATTCCTGGGGCGTGAGCAACGTCGCCGATTGGACCATTGTGGATAACGTGCACTTGAAGTCGATCACCTCAGAGCGAGAGTACTGGGGCGATTTCTCGGATGACCAAGACAACTCGCCGATGGGCGTGGCTTGGGCCTACAACCTGTTGGATCATCGCCAGTTCACGCAGGAACTCCAACTCACCGGCAAGGCCTTTGACGATAAGCTCGACTGGGCGACCGGACTGTTCTACTTCCACGGATACAGCTTGAATCGCGGCCACATCAATCTGAACTTCTTGGCCGGATTCTTTCCGCCGGGCCCCCCGTTCTTCGGACAGCCGGTACTGAACTTCAATCAGAATGACCCTGCTAAAACCGAGGACAAGGCGGCGTTTGCGCAGACCACGTATGCGTTCACCGACCAGCTGCATCTGACCACCGGCGTTCGATTCACGAAGGAAAACAAGAGCTATACCTTCAATCACTACAATCCACTGATAGCCATTCTCAACCCGGCTTTGGACCTGAGGAATGTTGGGAAAAGCACGAGCTACTCGCATGTCGACTGGAAGGTGGGTCTCGATTATCAATGGACTCCTGATTTCATGACCTACGTTTCCGCGACCACCGGATTCCGTGGCGGCGGGTTCAACCCGCGACCCTTCACCAACCTGCAGCTCACCTCATTCAAGCCGGAAAAAACCACATCGTTCGAGATCGGCGAGAAGAGCGAATTCTTCGACCACAAGGTGCGCGCCAACGCTGCTCTCTATTTCAGCCAATACCGGCAAGTCGTCATCACGTCGCAAACGGTGGACGCGACAGGCGCACCGTTCACCGCACCGCAAAACGTCGGCAGCGCGGACATCAAAGGATTCGAACTCGAACTCGAGGCGAATCCCGTGGTGGGGCTGCAGCTATCGGCGACGGTCGGCCTCACCGACTTCAAGTGGAAAAGTCTCGGCACCTCCGTGGGTTGCCAAGATCTCGGGGCTGGTGCAGATCCAGGGGCGAACTGCATCTCGGGCAATCCGGGCTACGGCGACATTTCGCCCGGAATCTCGAAGTGGAAGGGCAACGTCGGCGCGCAATATGAGATGCCGGTTGGCGCCGATTCAACCCTGACGCCTCGCGTGGATTTCAGCGCCCAGACGAAGCGTTTCAACAACAACTGGAACAACTACGCACCCGCCGGCGGGCCGGTTGCAGTTACGCCGGGCCTCGGCCTCCTGTCCGGGCGCTTGACGTGGGAGAACAAAGTTCATGCCTGGTCGGTGGCCGCCTTCGGCACCAACCTGACGAACCGGTATTTCTATCAGAGCTTTCTCGATCTGCGTGCCTTCGGCGAAGGGCAGATGTCGGCCCAGCCTGCCGAGCCGCGTGAGTGGGGAATTACTTTCAGGAAAAACTTCCAATAGGCAGTCCCCTCCGCCTTGGGGCGGATGACCTGGCGACCGGAACTCCGGTCGCCTTTTTTAATTCGCGAGCCCGAGTGCGGCGATGGCGTTCTCCTTCAGAATGAGATTGTGGATCTCAGGCTTGAACCCCGCTTCCTTGAAATCTTTGATCCATCTATCCGGCGCGATCAACGGGAAATCCGATCCGAACAGCATCTTGCGCTTCAGCTGCGTATTCGCATACTGGACCAACTGGGGCGGGAAATACTTGGGCGACCAGCCGGATAGGTCGATGTACACATTGACCTTGTGCAGACACACCGACAACGCCTCGTCCTGCCACGGCCACGACGGATGGGCGATGATGATCTTCATGTCCGGAAAGTCCGCCGCCACATCGTCCACGTGCATCGGATTGGAGTACTTGAGACGCAGGCCGCCGCCCCCCGGCATGCCCGTGCCGATCCCCGAATGTCCGCTATGAAATAGCGCCGTCAACTTGTGTTCAGCGATCGCCTCATAGAGCCCATAGGCGATCCGATCATTCGGGAAGAAACCCTGCACGGTCGGGTGAAACTTGAAGCCCTTGATGCCGCCCTGGCTGATGAGGCGCCGAGCTTCGCGCACTCCCATTTTGCCCTTATGAGGGTCAATGCTGGCGAACGCCGCCATCATGTCGCTGTTCTCGCGCGCTGCGTCGATGACCTCTTCATTCGGGATGCGCTTCGAACCCAGTTCGTGCTCGGCATCGACGGTGAACATCACCAATCCGATTTTGCGCTCCCGATAGTAGGCCACCGTCTCGGCGATGGTTGGACGCTTGCCCGCCTTGAAATACTTGGAAGCCGCGTCTTCGTACGCCTGCCACACTTCGTCCGTCGGCTGGCGGCACGACACCTCGGCGTGCGTATGCACGTCGATCGCAATCAAATCGCTCGTATTCATGATGGATCCTCGAGTCGTGAGCTACGTGCCGCATCCCAATCGCTGAGGGTACGCCCCTCCGCGGCCAAGCGGGCCAGCAACGGGGCCGGCTCCCAGTGCATGGGGCCGAATTGATCCCGGTACTTGAGTATTCCGTCATGCACGGTCTTCAGCCCGATCGTATCCGCATAGAACAGCGGCCCGCCGCGATACCGCGGAAAACCGTATCCGGCGCACCAGACCACGTCAACATCGCTCGCGCGGGACGCGATACCTTCCTCCAGAATGCGGATGCCTTCGTTGATGAGGGGATACACGCACCGTTCCACGATCTCTTCGGCAGAATGATCGCGCTGCGGAATGTTCAGACGGCGTGCGGTGTCCCGGAGGATCTGAACCGCCTCCGGATCCTCATGCCGCGCCCGGTCGCCCGGTGAATATTTATAGTATCCCTTGCCGTTCTTCTGGCCGAGGCGGCCGGCTGCGTGCAGTGCGAAGTCCGCTTGGTAATAGGACGGGTCGGGCGGATACCGGTCGGCGTTGGCGCGATGCACATTGACGCCGACATCGATGCCGGCCATGTCGAATACCGCGAGAATTCCCATCGCCATTCCCCATGCCTCCAACGCATTGTCGATTTGCCGCGGCGAAGCACCCTCCAGCGCCATGCGCTCGGCTTCCCGCGCATAGCCTTCCATCATCCGGTTGCCGATGAAGCCATAGCAGACGCGCGCCAGCACCGGCGTTTTGCGCAGCCTCTTTGCGAGGTCGAACGCGGTTCGAATAACGGCCGGCGCCGTCGACTCGGTGCGCACCACTTCGAGCAGCGGCATGACGTTCGCGGGCGAAAAGAAATGCAGCCCGACGATATCGTCAGGACGGCGCGTCGCCGCGGCTATCTGCCTGATGTCGAGTGTCGACGTGTTGGTGGCCAGCACGGCGCCCGGCTTCGCAACGCCGTCGAGCGCTTTGAAAATCTTCGTTTTGAGATCCATGCTTTCGAAAACCGCCTCGATCACCACATCGGCGCTCATCAGATCGGAGTACTCGAGGGTGGGGCTGATCAGCGCCATACGTTGGTCTTTTTCCTCGGCCGTCAACCGCCCGCGCTTCACCATGGAGTCGTATGTGTTGCCGATGACGCCGAGGCCGCGATCGAGCGCCTCCTGATTCGTATCGAGCAAGGTGACCGGCATGCCTGCGTTGGCGAAACAGATCGCGATGCCGCCCCCCATGGTGCCGGCGCCGACGACACCGCCCCTCGCGATGGTGCGGGGCCTTGCGTCGGCCGGCAGGCCCGCCACCTTTCGTGTGTCCCGCTCGGCAAAAAACACGTGCACCAATGCCTTGGATTCGTCGCTCACTTTGGCGCCGTTGGCCAATTCAGTCTCGTATGACAAGCCTTCCTCGAACGGCAGCCTCGCCGCGGCACTCACCGCCTTGATGGCCGTCAATGCCGCTTGGCGGTTCGGATAGTGTTTTTTCGCTTGGGCGCTCAGCCTGTCGATGATGGCGGGCGTTGCCGTCGCAGCGTCCACGCTGCGTTCCGAGGTACGGCGAGGCCCGGCCTGATCGCGCACCAGCTTGCGGGCGAAATCAATCGTGGCCGCCTTCACCTCGCCTTGCACTTCAGCGTCGATGAACCCCATCGCGATGCCGGTCGAGACGTCCTCCGGGCGCGCGCCGATGATGAGATCCAAGGTCTTCTCTACTCCGATCAACCGCGGCATACGCTGCGTCCCGCCGGCACCGGGAATAATGCCGAGCGTGACTTCAGGAAGTCCAAAGCGAGTGCCCGGCACTGCGACGCGGTAATGACACGCCAATGTGATTTCCAGGCCCCCGCCCAGTGCTACGCCGTGCATTCCCGCGACGACCGGTACGGGCAGCTGCTCCAAGCGCCGCAACAGATCGCGGAATTCGGCTTCCTTCGGCGGTCCGGAGAACTCGCCGATATCGGCGCCGGAGAAGAATGTGCTGCCCTCGCACACGAGCACGACCGCGGCAACGCCGGGTCGGGACCGAATGTCCGCAATCGCCGTGAACAACCCCTCTCGGACCGCCGCCGTTATGGTATTGACCGGCGGGTTGCGGACGGTGATGACGGCGACATCATCGGCGACGGTTAGCGTCACAATGTTGGAACTCATAAAAAAACTCCTCGACGAAGGCGATTCAGTGAGTGCCGGTGATTCCGCAAAGCGCTCAGCCATCGCCGAGTTCGCAAAGCTTGGCAAGCTGCTTCATGAGCGCCGCCCGGCCCGCAACGCCCAGCAGACTGGTAATGCGGGCCTCGTGCTTGGCCAGGTCATCGACGGCTTTTTTCAGAGCCCTTTCTCCGCCAGCCGTCAATTGCAGCCGGTTCGAGCGCCGGTCGGTCGCGGAGGAATCTCGCCGCACGAGTTCGAGCGACTCAAAATGATCGATGACCGCAACGAGATTGGCCCGCTTGATGCCCAGCGCTTCGCACAGCTGCGATTGACTGAGACCCGGGTTGCGGGCGATGACCGCCAGCACGGAAAACTGGCCCGGCCGCGCCGCCAAGCCAGTCTGGGCCGCGGTGAAGTGCGCGAATACCGCGAGCTGCGCGCGCCGGAGCATATAACCCACGTGTTGGTCGAGATCTCCCAAGTCAGCGCTTTCAGGCGGCCGGCGGCGTGCGTTGATCATTTGCTCTCACCAGTGATTAGTTTGTTATAGAGCATAACATTGTTCGAGCCGCCGGCGCTTCGCCGCCAATCGCGTTGCGTTTCTCCGACCGTCGAGCCGCAATTTCCGTATGCGCGCAGCCTTTCCCCGGTGTCGGTCACGCTCTACCATTGGGAACCCAACGCGAATTCAGGCAAACCCATGCTCACGCTCGCCGAGAAAGGCGTGGCATACGAGAGCCGGTACCTGGATCTGCTGCAGTTCGATCAGCACAAGCCGGCCTATCTCGCCGTCAATCCGGACGGGACGATTCCTGCCATGGTCCACGGCCCCCAGGTATTCACCGAGTCGACTCCGATGATGGAATATATCGACGACGCGTTTCCCGGACCGCCGTTGAAGCCGCAGGATCCCGCGGCACGTTGGCGGATGCGCTGGTGGATGCGCTTTTTCGACAGCTATTTTGCGCCGTCGTTGAGCATGATCGGCTGGAGCATTTTCATCGGGCCGGCGGCACGCCAGCGGCCGCCCGAAGAGCTTCATGCGGCCATCGACCGCATCCCACTCGAATCGCGGCGCATCGCATGGCGCAAAGCGCTGTTCAACGAATTCTCCGCCGATGAGCTCGCCGAATCGAAGCGCCGTGTCGCCTTCGCCACGCTCGCCTTGGAAAAACACCTCAGCCGCTCGGCCTGGGTCGCCGGCGACAGCTACTCGCTCGGCGATATCAACGGCTTCAATCTAGGCTACGCGTTGCCGCTGTCCCAACCTGACCAATGCAACGACGTCAAGACGCCGCATATCATGGAGTGGCTGCGCCGCATTTACGAGCGCCCCGCCGTACGCGAGACATGGACGAAAGGCCGTACTCAGATGGCCGCGCGCATCAAAATTTTGGAGCGCCATCCGGGTGCTTGAACTCTACACATCGGAGCCGAACACGTTTTTCTTGAAGCCGCTGATCGCGCTGGCTGAGAAGAAGGCGCCATTCACCGCGCACTATTTCGACGCGGCCAATTTCGCGCAATTTGCGCCGGATTTCCCGACGAACCTCGAGGCCCAGCTGCAATTGGAACGCGAAGGGCCCCTGCTGGTACACGATGGCAGGCTCATCTGCAGCACTTCATTCATGCTCGAATATATATCCGAGTCGCTGCCGGGGCCGTCGTTGATGCCCGCCGATCCTTGCGGCGCCTACAGAGTTCGCGCCTGGGCGCAGTATCTGGGTGCAAGTTTGGGCTCTGTGGTTCCCGTGTTGGGCTGCGCAAAATACCTGCGGCCGCAATTGGCCGCGCTCGATCCGGCTCTCGTCGATCGCAGCATTGCGGCGATCGAGCCCGTCGAACGGCGAGCCGGTTGGCTCGCGCTGCGCGACGGCACCTACTCCGCGGATTATCTCGAGGCGGTCAACGAGCGGCTCGCGGCGCCGGTCGCACGCATCGAGAAGGCGTTGCGGGAGGGACCCTACCTCGCCGGCCCAGACTTCTCCGCGGCCGACATCGACGCCTACCCTATGCTGCGCGTACTTCCGGACCTGGCACCCGTCGCCGTCAATACCCAAGCGACGCCGCGTATTGCCGACTATCTCGACAGGATCGGCGCTCGCGATTCGGTTCGCGCAGCGCTGGGGACGGCGAAGACCGCGCACCCCGAGCGGCAATTCGTCCCAGGACTTGAAGCGTCCCGCTGGGGTTGATCGGCCGCCCGCCTCTACGACACCGTCGCCGGCTGCCCTTGGACCGACCGAGCCGCCGCCGGCTTGAGCGGCAGGAGCCAAAGCGCGACGGCGCCGACCAATGATCCCGCGCTCATGGCAATAGCGACGAACTGTAAACCATAGCCGCCGCGGAACAGGTACCCGGCGATGATGGGCGCGAGCATCGCACCGGCGCGCCCGGTCCCGACGGCAAACCCTGTGCCGGTGGCGCGAACGTGAGTCGGGAAGGCCTGCGCGAGAATGCCGTACAGACCCACAACCCCGGCGTTGGTGCAGAAGCCCGTAACCGCGCAAACCAGCGAGAGCTGCGCGAGATCTGCTTGCCCGCGGCCGAACACGGTCACCATGATGGTCGACAGCACCAGCACCAGCATCGTGAGATGCTTGAGGCCGAATCGCAGCGAGAGCAGCCCGAGCACGGCGCCGCCCGATGCGCCGCCCACATTGGCCCACACCAAAACGCCCGCCGCGGATGAAGGCGTGAAGCCCATATCGACCACGATCTTGGGAACCCACTTCAAAATGAAATAGAAAGTCGTGATGTGCAGAAAATAGGCGGCCGTGACCAGCACTGTCACACGGATCAGCTGCGGGCTGAATATGTCGGCTACCGAACGCTTACGCGCGTCGAGAGATACGAGGGGCAATTCCGCGATGGGCTCATGCCCCATGCGAACCAAGCTGCGATTGACGCTGGCGAGGGCGCCCGAAGGCTGCCGCTGACACAGCCAAGCGATGGACTCCGGTACCAGCCATAGGACCAAGGGAATGAACGCCGCCGTGGCGGCGGCGCCGAATTGGAACACGACGCGCCAGTCGCCGCGCTTCAGCAGCAGCGCGGCGATGGATCCGCCGATGACGGCGCCGATCGGATAGCCGATCGCCATCAACGACACGTTCAAGCTGCGGCGGCGGTCGTTGGAGAACTCCGCAGCGACCGCATTGATTGTCGCCAGCATTCCGCCAATGCCGAGCCCGGTAATCACGCGCCACACCGACAGGTCGTACACGCCCTTGACCCGGGTCGCCATGATCATTCCCGAGGCCATGACCACGAGGCAGCCCAGCAAGGTCCGCCGTCGGCCGATCCTATCCGCGACGCCGCCCAATAACATGGACCCCAGGCCCATGCCGACCAGCTCCATGGAGAGCACGAAGCCGAGCGCCGCACGATCGATGCCCCACTCGCGCGCGATGCCCGGCGAAGCGAAACTGATCGCCAGCACGTCGAAGCCGTCGAGCGCGTTAAGACCAATCGTAATCACCACGACAGCGATTTGAATGAAGCTCATTCGGCTAGCGCTCAGTGTTTCGCGCGGATCCGTCATCGGCATGGTTGGCTCCAGTGGGTCGGCGGTACGCTGCGCAGATTACTTCAAATGCCGGCAGGGCAGCTCGGCCAAGCGCGCGAGCAGGTTCAGCAGTTGCAGCCGCCCCTCCGGGCCGATTTGCGCGATGACGCGTCTCTCATGGAGTGCCTGCAGTTCCGCGGCATGTTGCAGCAGAGACCGTCCCCGCGACGTGAGTCCGAGCGAGTACGTGCGCCCGTCCGACTCGGATTTGCTCCGTCGCACGAGGCCGCGCTTCTCGAGGTCGGCGATCGTCGCGACGAAATTCGCCTTTTGAATGCCCAGAGCGGCGGAGACGCTCGATTGGCTGGTGCCGGGGTTCTGATCGATCAATACCAGCACGGCAAACTGACCGGGCCGTAGGTCGAGCCCCTCCAGGGTCTGGTTGAAATCGGCGAATATGGCGACTTGCGCACGGCGCAAGGCGTAGCCCACATAGCCGCTGAGTGGCGTCAATTTCACGGTTCCCTTCGCGCAACGAATCGCGCCGCTCGACCTTTGGCGAATATAGCCGCGCCGGCGCACAAAACTCGACGCAGAGAGAGATTGTTATGGCCGAATGGCGCCCACACCATCGTTGCCTGAATACCACATATATAACGCAACCTCCCGTATTCCAGCCGGGTTCCGCCAGCCAAATCCGAGCATTTGCCGGGCATATACCACCTATAAGCCGAAAGAATTGGTTTGAAGAATTGATTGTTTCGTATAACTATCCTCATAACAAGTGTAGGCTCGGTAGCACAATAAGGTCGGTTCCCGCTAACGTGGGGGAGTGAATGCATGGCACACATAGAGTCGTTTTCGACGGCTGGCTTAGACCCACGCCGCAAACTTGCCTTTTGGAATGATCGTGCCAGCGAGAGTTTTTCTCCTCTGGTATCCGAGCCGGAGGACATTCGCGTCTTCAACGGCTCTATCTCGCGGGGTTTCATCGGCGACATGAGTCTCGCCGAGGTGTATTCCGATGCGCAGATCGTGCGTCATTCGCGTTCGCATGTGGCGCGCACCCGGGATGCGATGTTCTTCCTCCACTTACAGTTGGAAGGCGAGAGCATCAGCCGGCAGGACGGCCGCGAGTCGCTGCTGCGCGCCGGCGATTTCACGCTCTGCGACAGCACGCGCCGCTACGAAATGGTATTCAACGGTGCGAACCGCATGTTGGTTCTCGGCATCCCCAACACGACGCTGCGGCGCCAAGTAGGGTGCCCCGAATCACTCGCCGCCATTCACATGCCGGGCGGCCGCGGCGCCAGCGGGTTATTGTCCCAGTTGCTGCGCAAGTACTGGAGCGAGTATCACCGCGGCCTCGACGAGCAGAGCGGCGCCCGTGTCGCGGTCGCCATACTCGATCTCATCGGTGCCGCCTATGCCGATCTACCGCTGGCGCTGGGCGACCGCTCCTCGCTTGGAACGGCGCACCGCATTCGCATCCTCAATTTTATCGAAGCACATCTCAACGATCCGGATTTGACGCCGACGCGAATTGCGGAGGCCTGCAAGATGACGGCTCGCTACCTGCATCACTTGTTCTCGGATCAAGACGAGACCGTGGCGCGCTACATCCTGCGCCGCCGTCTCGAGGCGTGTTCGCGGGCGCTGCAATCCGGAGCACAGCGCGGCCGTACCGTGACCGCCATCGCCTTCGATTACGGGTTCAATAGTCCGACCCATTTCGGGCGCGTGTTCCGCGCCAAATTCAATGTGACACCGCGAGAGTATCGCCGCGAGAAAGCCGGGACCGCCTAGGCGTTGGGCGAGATGCGCAACGGGTACGACGCCGATTTGACACTATTCATCGACGGCGAGCGCATTGGTGCCGCCGGGCGCGCCACGCATCGTGTGGTGAATCCGGCGACCGGCGAGACGCTGGGCGAATTGCCGCTGGCAACGCCGGCGGACTTGGATCGCGCCTTGGAGACGGCGGCGCGCGGCTATCGGCTATGGCGCGCGCGCACTGCCGCGGAACGCGGCAATGTACTCGCCGGGGCCGCACGGCTGCTGCGCGAGCGGATCGACAAGATCGCGCGCACCGCGACCAAGGAGGAAGGCAAGACCTTTCCAGAAGCCAAAGCCGAGGTCATGATGGCCGCCGGGCTGTTCGACTTTTATGCGGGCGAGGTGCAGCGCATCTACGGCCGCGTTCTGGTACGCCCGGCCGGCACGCTGTCGCGAGTGATGAAGGAACCGGTGGGTCCGGTGGCGGCCTTCTGTCCCTGGAATTTTCCGATCGGCAATCCGGCGAGAAAACTCGGCGCCGCGATCGGCGCCGGCTGCTCGATCATCATCAAGCCGCCGGAGGAGGCGCCGGGGTCCGCACTCGAAGTGCTCAATTGCCTCCTGGATGCGGGATTGCCGAAGGAAGTCGCGACTTGCGTGTTCGGCGTACCGGATCAGGTGTCTCGGCACTTGCTGGCATCGCCCGTCATTCGCAAAGTGAGCTTCACCGGCTCCGTCGCGGTCGGCAAGCACTTGATGAAGCTCGCCGCCGACGGCGCGAAGCGCACCACCATGGAATTGGGCGGTCACGGCCCGGTGCTGATTTTCGACGATGCCGATATCGACAAGGCGCTCGACCTGTTGGTCCCGCATAAATTCCGCAATTCCGGCCAAGTGTGCGTCTCCCCCACCCGCTTCTACGTGCAGGACGGAGTTTACGAGCGCTTCTCAAAAGAGTTCGCATCGCGCGCCGCCAAACTCAAGGTCGGCGACGGCATGGATGCCGCCAACCACATGGGACCGATGGCGAACCCCAGGCGCCCCGAGGCCATCGAGGCCTTCGTCGGCAACGCCGTGCAGGCCGGAGCGCGCATTGCCGCCGGCGGAGAGCGCGGCGGCGGCTCGCATGACGCGGGTTTTTTCTTTCGGCCCACCGTATTGACCGATGTGCCGCTCGAAGCGCGCGTGATGAACGAAGAACCCTTCGGGCCGATCGCGCTCATGCGTCCGTTCAAGACCTTCGACGAGGCGATCGAGCAAGCCAACCGGCTTCCCTATGGCCTGGCGGCGTATTGCTTCACCGAGAACGGACGGCGCGCCCTGCTGTTGGGCGATGCGATCGAGAGCGGCATGATCGGCATCAATACCACCATGCTCGCTGGAGCGGATTCTCCATTCGGCGGCGTGAAGGACTCCGGCCACGGTTCGGAGGACGGGCCCGAAGGTTTGGAGGCCTGTCTCGTTCTGAAGGCGATCCACCAAGCGTAGTCAATGCCAGTGCGGCGAGGGAACCGAACAGAGTGACCGAACTGAAAACAGGCGGTGCCCACGGATATTTACGGATCGCCGCCGAAGAAGCGTTCATCACCAAAGAAGTGCTGAACGCCTACAAGCGCCTGATCGCTGACGGATTCGACGATCCGGGCTTCGTGAGTCTGTGGGGGTTCTACTCGGGTTCGGCCTCGGCACGCGCGACCACGGTGATCGAGCGCCTCCAGGACTTAGGTAGCCGACGCCTGGGCGACATGGACGCGAGCGGCATCGACAAGGCGATCATCGCCCTCACCGCGCCTGGCGCGCATGTGTTCGCTGCCGCCGAGGCCAAGACGCTCGCAAGCGATGCCAACGATCAGCTGGCAGCCGCCTGTCGCCGTCATCCCGAGCGCTTCGTCGGCATGACCGCGATCGCCCCGCAAGACCCCGCGTGGTCGGCCAAGGAAATCGAGCGCGGCCACACGTTGGGCTTCAAGGCCGTCATCCACAACGGCCATGTGGGAGGCGAGTACACCGACGACCCGAAATATTGGGCCATATTCGAAGCCGCCGAGGCCTTGGGCACGCCCGTATACCTGCACCCGCAAGGGCCTTCCAAGGGACTCATCGGTCCCCTGCTCGAGCGCGGGTTGGACGGAGCCGTATACGGCTTCGGCGTGGACACGGGGCTGCACTTGCTGCGCCTCATCGTCATGGGCGTCTTCGACCGGTTCCCGGCATTGAAGCTCATCGTCGGCCACGGCGGCGAAGCCTTGCCGTATTGGGCCTATCGCCTCGACTACATGCATGCGGCCGGCATCCGTTCGGGCCGGTACGACTTCTTGAAGCCGTTGGAACTCCCCATCTCCGGCTACTTCAAGCGCAACATTTATGTGACCTTTTCCGGCGTCGCGTGGGAGCCCGCGATTCAGTTCTGCAAATCGACATTGGGCGCGGATCGCATCATGTACGCCATGGATTACCCCTACCAGTACCAGCCGGACGAGGTCGCCGCGCAGGACGCCATGACCATGAGTGCCGCAGACAAGAAGGCGTTCTTTCAGGCCAATGCGGAGAAGGTCTTCGGAATCTAGGTTCCGACAAGAGGACGACGATGCAGCACCCCTATCACCCTAAAATGGAATACGCGTTCACGATCGGCATCGAGTTGACGGGGGCGCACTGGATCAAGCCCACCAGCGTCGGGATGATGCGAGCGGCTGTGTATGCCGGCAGCGGCACCATCGAGGGTCCCCTGTTGCGCGGCAGGGTCATTCCCATGTCGGGCGGCGATTTCCCGTTGGTACGTGCCGATGGCGTCATCGACTTCGATGCCCGATATCTGCTCGAGGCCGAGGACGGCACCGTCATCTATTTGCAGAACCGCGGCTTCCGCTGGGCGAAGACTGCCGAAGCCGCGGAAAAAATGAGCCGCAACGAGCCGGTGGGCGACGACGAGTACTACATGCGTGTTTCGCCCAAGTTCGACGTGCCCGACGGGCCGCATGCCTGGATGAACAAGTACGTCTTCGTCGGGGTCGCCGAAAAGATTCCCGGCGCCAACCGCATTCATTACTTCGTCGTTCGCTAGCAGACAGGCTCCTGGTCGCGCCGCAAACGGTCACTGCAGGTCTTCGCGCAGGGCTCTCAAGGCAGCGATGAATGCTGCGGACCGGTACGTCTCATCGCTCTGCAATAGGCGATATAGCTCGTCGCGCCGCGCCGTATGCTTTCCGGCAAGGTTGGCGTCGATCAGGAGCACATCGATCGCCATGACGGCTTGCTCGGCGCCGAGATAATCCCGATATTCACCGTCGATACCGGCTTGGATGACATTGTCGAGCAGTGCGCGAGCTCGAGGTGCGCCTCCCTCGCCATCGACTCGAGAAAGCACGTTGGCCAATGCCGCGTGCAGCTGTGCGCTCGCCCCGGCAATTTGCCGCCGGTCGCCGGCCGCAGCCTTCTGCAACGCCTGAGCAAGACCCAGAACGGTGTCTCCGTCGTGGCCGCTCAACGTGCGGGCGATCACCCATGACATGCGTAGATTGGCGTCGTTGATGGTCACCGTTCCTGGGTCAGTGCCGGCGGTCAGCTGCCGCGATCGCCATTCGAGCCGGTGCATGGAACTGTCGTGGCATGAGGTGCAATTGAACAGCGCGAGTTCCGGGAACGTACGCTCGAAATTCATCATCGGGCCTTGCAACGTGGTCAGTTGCGCTTGCGTCGCCAGCAATTGGCCCCGGCACCACACCTGGGTTTTCGTGTACGCCGGTTTGCGCCGCCGATAAGCGTCATCGATGCGATAGTGAGCCGGTTCCAGCGCGAGAAAAGTATCGAGCTCGAAACTCAAGCGTGGATGGCCGGCGGCCATGATTCGGTGCGTGGCAAATTTGTCCGCGCTGCCGTAATGGCATGACAGACACAACCTCGCGCGATCATTCAGATCGGCGGTGGGAAACATGCCCTGGTCGATGTCCGCGCGATAGTTGCTTTGCGGTGAGGTGTGGCTGGAGATCCAGCGTTCAGCGCCTCCGTGGCAGGCCTCGCAGCCAACGCCGTCCGCGAGCGTAAACTTCTGTGCGCGCTGGGCCGGCGGCACGTTGTCGGTGTGACAGTCGAGGCAGACTTTCGCGGTTTCAGGCGATGCTAACCCCAGCTTCGCGGCAATGCCGCGGCCCTGCGGGTTCATCAACGCTTGATACGCCTTGGCATGCGAATCCTGATGCGACCAAGTCACGAATTCGTTCATGAGCGCGCCCGGTTTGTTCGGCGGTTGCACCGCGCCATGACACACCGAGGATGCGCAACTGGCCACGCCGAGATGCCGGTCTGCCGATTGATACGGGAGGGGAGTCGCCGCTGCCGCGGCGATGGCCCAGCAAAGCGCCGGCGGGGCCAGGAGTCTCGCCGCCGAGCTTCCGGGGTGCCGGCCCAATTCCGTCACTTCCCGGCGTTTCTTGGCTGCGCGCTGGTCTTCTTGACGAACCAGGGCGTGCCGTCAGGGTTGAGATAGAGACGCTGCGATTCCTCCAAGGACAACGGACCCGAACCGCGACGCCCGAATACCGCGATTTGATGCCCGGTTTCATCGACGGCGCGATCCCGGTCGAGACCCTTCGATAACGATAGCGCGGGTGACCGGGTGGGGTAGTACGCAATCAGCTCCGGCTTCGGGACCGGACTGAAGCCATAGAACTTCGGCTGGCTCGCCGGAGAAGTCAGCTGCAGAACCTTGAGTCCGGCGGCGCCATCCGCGACGTAAGCAAACAGCGACGCGTTGGTCGATGCGACCACGACGTCCCGCGTATCGCTCAAGCGGCCGCCGGCGTTGAACAGCTGATCGAGCCGCATGTGCTCGGGGCGTTCGATATCGACGATCGCCAGCCCCTCGCGGCCGCTCGCCACGTAGGCGTAGGTTCTCGCCAGATAAATCCGCTGGCCGTTCGCGAGCGCGATGCGATTATCGTCGATCGGCCGCGGCTGCTTCGGATCGGTCACATCGATCGCCTGCAGCCCTTGCGCATCCGTGACGAACAAATAGCGGAATTGTAGTGCGGATGCCCGGCCGTCGTTCAGCGGTACCACGCTCTCTACGCGCGGTTGCAGCGGCTGATCGAGGTTCACGATCACGACGCCGATTTTCGCGGTGATATAGGCATAGTGTCCGCCGATCGTAAGATGGCGGGCGCCGTTCAGAATGCCGTCGGGATTCCACGTCAACGCACGCCGCAGGAAATTGTTCCGGGGCTCGCCGTCGGCGAGCGTATTGACATTGGTAAGAATGAGCCCTTCCCGCGAATCCGTGATCAGCGCGTAATCGTAGATAGGATGGAACGGTTGCTCCTCATTGTCGTCGCGCATCAGAGCTCCCGTATTCCGCTGCGGATTGATGGGCTGATTCGTGGGGAGCGCGACGCAGGTCGCATCCTTCGAAGGAATGGCCGTACGTTGACCTTGAGGCCCGACGGGGGCGGTCACGATGCGCTCGCTGATGCCTTTGTTCGCGACGTTTGCAATATCGAACACCTGCATGCCGCGCGCGCCCTGCGCCGTATACAGGTATTCACCTCTCATTTGCAGGCAGCCGACGGCGCCGGCCGCGTGACTCTGCGCGCTTTGTAGGCGTCGATCGTTCTTCACGTGCCGCTCGAAAAAATCCGGGTAGGCGTAACGCTGCAGATAGCTGCCGATGACCGCTTGCGGTTCCTCCCACTCGGTCACTTGCACGGCGGTGACGCTCGATGAGGTCCCGACCCAGGCGTTGAAGCCCACGAAGTTGATGAAATTCGTACCCTGCAGCAGTAGCTGCGCCATGATGGCATTGTTATTGTTGTCCGGCGACAGGTGGCAGTCGTCGCAGTCCTTGGTTTCGGTGGTCCGCTCGGTGTGCGGGTAGTGAGGATTGAAGGCCTGCGAGCTGTAGCCGCTCGCCGCTAAGGGAGGCTGCTGAATGTAGATGTGTTCACGATTGGCGTTGGTCGACGACACCACCAGGGCGGAGCTCGAGCGCACAGGCGCGATTTTCCCTCCGTCGACATTGCCGCGTCGGCCGAGCATGAACATATCGTCGCGCGCAACCTGCGGGTTGTAGGTCGCGTAGACCCGGGCGTCCCCTCCCTCGTAGTGATGCCGTTGCGTCTTCGCGTTGGCCTCGGTCGGCAAGTGGCAGCCCCCGCAACTGGTAGTCCAGGATGTGTGGCAGCTGTAACACTCCATTTTATCGTTGCCATGGGCCAGCTGTTCGTCCGGCACCTCCGCGCCCCAGTTCTGCGCGCGCGTGTCGCGGCTGACCAACTTGGCGCGCGCGGCGCGCTCGTTGTAGTCGGGGGAAGCCGTATCCACGCTGTCCTTGACGAGTTTGACGCGCCATTCCTTGCCGGGCTCGACGGCCGAACGCTGGTACAGCTTGCCGTCGCGCCACTCGAAGCGCTTGGCCCCATCGGCGCTGCGCAGCAGGGACAGATCCGTCCCTGCCGGTGACGCGGCTTCGCCCGAGGTGCGCAGCGTCGGGTACGCACGCACCGTGCCATGGCAATCCACACAGTCGACTTCGACGGCGGCGGCGACCTCTCCATAGATGTAGCCGTTGCCGTGCGCATCTTGGGCGAAGTGGCAATCCACGCATTGCATGCCCTTTTCCATGTGAATGGACGCGAGGTGGACCGCTTTCTTGAACTTCTGCGGATCGTCGTCGCTGACGGTCCGATCGTCCTTGTCGAGCAAGGTCCCATGGCGGTCGCGTTTGAATATCGCTCGGAAGTTCCAACCGTGGCCATGGTAATCCGCGAATTGCGTGTCATGCAGTGTTGGATTGAGCGTGCTCACGCGCTGCAAAAAATCAGGATCCCCCCACAGTCCTTTCGGCGCCGCACCTTCGGGATTGCGGTCATTGACCGCCCGCATCGTTTCGTCGTCAGGGTACCGCTGCTTCGCCGGCCACATCGAGGGCGCGTCCGATTCGTAGTCCCACATGGTGAATCCCATGAAGGTATTCATGAACATATTGGGCTGGTGCATATGACAAACCATGCACTGGCTGGTGGGAATTGCGCGGGTGAAGCGGTGCTCGAGCGGGTGCCCGGACTCGTGCTTATTGATCGTAGGGTCGACGCTTCGCGATTGCCCCTCGTTGCCGAACTGCGCGTAGGGCCCCGAATGCTTCGGGTCGCGGTCATTGGCGTATACGACGTGGCAGCTTGCGCAACCGGAACTACGATAGTCGCCAGGCTGATCGTTGGTCCCCAAGAACCACATCATCGGATCGTTGAGCCGCGACTTCTGCAGGTTGAGCAGCGGAATGGCAATGCGTCCGGCCGTGCCGGGAGCTCGATTCGACTGATGAATATCCGGGTGCCCGGGTACGTTCAGTTGCTGAAGGCCGCCGATATTCGGCAGACCGGTTTCGGGGAAACGATTTCCCAAAGAAATGCCGCCGCGCTCGAACACGCGAAGCACATCGGACGGAGCGCCGGTTTCCCACGTGGGCAGCGGCAGGAGACTGGGCAAGACGCCGTGTTCCCTGCGCGCAGCCTTCGGATCGGTCAGCGTAGGTCCGGCAATCGAGGCGGGTAGACCCTGCGACGTGTACGCCTCACCCAGAATATAGTTCTTGAAGGGCAGGATGCCGTTGTTGTACGACGCACCGCCCCAAAACATCGCCCCGGTCGCCATCAGGCTCCGCGTCGCCTTTTCGATGATGGGCATATGACAGGCGCCGCAAGCCTCGCGGACGACCCGGTAGTCGCTCGGATTGACGAAGCGGATGAAGGCCGGATCTTCGCGGTTGAGCAGCGTGTAGCTGCGTTGCGGATTGGCGCTGCTGGGATATTTCCATTCCTTCGGAAAGCGCGGCGCGACGTGAGCTCGGTCGAAAGCATTGCGATACGCCACTTGATCCCGCACGAAGGTCGTCGCGGCAAACACCTGCGCGTTGCCGCCGTGGCAATCGGTGCAGCCGAGCGTTACGGCGGCGCTGTCATGCATGGAATTCCGGTCGGTGCTGGTGTGGCAGCTCATGCAGCCCGCGCTGCGGGCGGTTGCCTCTTCGGCGGTTTCGCCGGCCGCCGCTCCGGCCTGCGAGACGGGCATCGCCGCCCCTGCGAGAGCGGCAACCACCAACACCAGTCTGAACAGGCCACGCATACCGAACTCCTCAGTAAGTGAGGGTTAACAGAGCAAACACGGAAAAAGGGTTCGATCCGGCGTAAACGGCTCGATACCCGGGCCCGCTCGCGAGCTGCGATGCCGACAGACGCAGGATCAGGTTTTGCGTCGCGAACGGACGCCATATGGCATCGACCACGACTTCCGCACCGAGGCGGCGCGAGATTTGCGGTTGGTTCAGCAGCGACTCGAGCACGGCGGTCTTGTCGAACCACAACTGATTCGCATCCAGGCTGACCGTCAATTGAGGGGTGAGGCTCAGATCGAGTCCCAGACCGACAAGGTTCAATCCCGGGTTGGTGAAGTTCGATTCCCCGGAATTGCCGGCGGCTCGCAGCGACGGCAGCAGACCGTCGCGCGACTTGAGGTCGAAAGTCCCGCCGGCCAGCGCCAGCCGCTGGTGAAAGAAAAAACTGGAATCGGAACCGGCAAAAATGGCACCCGACGTCAGCGTATCGAATCCTTGCGCACGCCGATCGTAAGGATTGCCGTCGCCCGAGGCATGCAGCATCGATAGCCGCACACGCCGCCAATCGAAGTCCATGGACAATTCATCGGCCGCGAATAGCGCGCGTACTTGAGTGGATTGATCCACGAACGTTCCCTGCCGCTCGTGACCCGCCAGACCATACACCGCCGCTGTCGTGTTCAGGCGCCCAAAATGGCCATCCAGACTATAGCCGAGGTAGGCCACGTCGTAGTCGTGCTGTGCCCTGACCGGCGAGCCGGCCGGCGTTCCATCGGTTGCCAGGAGTTGCCGGGTATCGGCGGCGCGGCTGCGATTGTAGGCGAAAATGAATTCAGAGGTCGCGCCGGACTTGAATAAATCCTGCCAATACAAATTTCCCAGCAGGATTTGGTTGTTCGGAATCCCCTGACTCACATCGTTGAGTCGAACACGGTCCTTCGGTATCCGGGCGAGCAGCGCCAAGTTGTATTGAAAGACGTTGTCGGCGCGCGTGCCGAAAAGCCGCAAAGCGAGCGGTTGATCGGACAGGAGAAAACCGCGAAAGTCGCTGACCAACGGTTGGATGCCGACACGCACGCTGTCGAAATCGTAGCGGGATGATACGTCGCGCAGATGTTTCTCGAAGGATAGCCCTTGGATGGCGAAGACCCCGCCGCTGGCGTCGGTCGATCCGGCGTGCGTTGAACTGTAGTTGATCGCCGGACTAAAACGCCATTGCCAATCAGGAGGCCGGAACACCGTGTCTCCGCGGTACACCACCGCATCGAATGCGACTGTCTGGCTCAAGAAAAACTCATCGCGCGTGAGCGTTCGAACCGCACCCGGCGCCGGCGCCGGTGCGGCTTGCCCGGTCGAAGGTATTCGCCGCGGCTCCAATAGCGTGTTCGTCGTTGCCGACAGGTTCATGAAACCGTCCGCACCGAAGGTCGGCCGATCGCCCTTCAACGGATTGCTGGCTTCATAGGGGTTGACCAGATTGACCGGGCGTCCCAGCCCCTCCACCAAACGCCACCGGTCCGGAACGGCCGCGGGCTCCGGCAACGATGCGCCGCTCGGCGCCGGCATTCGCGCGGGATTGCAGACCGGCGTCTGCGGCGTGGTAGGGGGTGCCACGCCCGGGCGTCGACGCGGCGTGTTGTCCGGCGTATCCGAGGATTCGCGGTCGCTGGGGCAGGGAGAATCCGGCTCGGTCTGCGCGAATACGGTCGTGGCGGCACAGCTCATCAGCAACGCCATGCAGCCCGCCGCGATGGCAACCGGGGCGGCACGCGCTTGCATCATCTTACGGACCCAGTGCCGGCGACTTCTACCGCGTCGTCAAAAGGTCCGCGCCCAGGGCGGTGAAAGTCATGGCACATGACGCAGGTGGACACCACCTTGCGCGCTTCGTTGTCGCCGTGACAGTCGCGGCACACTGAAACGCTCGGCATCTGTATGGTCGAGCTGTCATCGGAATTCTCCATGTGCTGATGGCAAGTGGCGCAGGTGGACGCCTTGTGTATCGCGTGATCGAACGAGGCGCGCGGCAGCCAGCGTTGCGTCAGCCGCACCGGTTCGATTCGCCACTGCTCCGGGCCGGCCTCGCGCTGCGTGTCCTTGGTGATCTTGTGACACTCCACGCACACCCTCTTTTCGAGCAGCTCGCGGGCGGCGGACATCGTTTGAGTTTCGGTCCAGGCGAGGGCGCGGCGCTGCTCCTCGCGCGAGAGGATTTGCTGTTCGTCGCCGGGACGCCGGCGTGCGCTTTTCGTCGAATCTCCGCGGCCTGCCTTCGGCTCGAGAAATGCCCGGCTGAAGTGCTCCCGCAAGGCCTTGAACATGCGCGGCAGATCGCCATGAGGGACCGTGCTGCTGGGATCATTTTCGTCGAACTGCAGTGTGTGACAGCTGGCGCACTGCGTTTCCATGCGTATCGGCATCATGGAGCGGCCTCCCGCATCGGTTTGGTGGCAACTCGCGCACGTGAGCTGCTTGCGGCCGCTCGGCGACTCGATGCCCTTCGAATCGAGGTGAACTTTGTGAGAGAAGGTGAGATTCGAATCCTGTTTCGCTGAGGCGCGTGATGCCGCTGGTACCGTGACGGGACGCCAAGCAGTGTCGTCCTTTGATCTCTGGGGCGTCAATAGCGTCAGCGCGAAGTCCGGATGACTACGCGAAAAATCCGAGACATCCTGAAGATGAGTATCCGGCTTCATCGATTTCAAATTGGCATGACACGCGACGCAATCGGCTGAATCACGGGCGACGAGGGCTTTCTGAGCGTCGTGCTCGAGATGACAGTCCACGCATTGACGCCCCGCAAAAAGACGCGCATCGGGAGACGTGGCCATCACATGATGCTGAATCGAGCGGTGGCAGGTTTCGCAGGCATCGTTCTTGACGCGTTCGAACGGAGTGGTATGGCAGACATTGCAATCATTGCCGATGGCTCGATGCGAGTCGTGCAACGGGCCCGGCAGCCACAGGGCATCGCTCGGCAAGACGGCGACGCTGCGCACGGTGGGACGCAACGGACTGATGAGCGCGCCTGCAAGCGGCACCACAAACCCGGCGCCAAGTACACTCAGCACCAGCAGCCATGACCAGTAGCGCGGATTGAGGCCGGTCCCCTTGATCGACAAATCATGAGCCGTCTCCACCTTGGCGATCGACAGTGCGTGGGGATCGTTGAGCCTAAGAACGATGACGCCGTCGGCGCGCAGTTGCTCGACGGTGAGGCGAGCCACCCCGAAAGTCATGACATCGCCGGCCGTCAACCAGGCGCTGCGGCGCAATTTTCCGTTGACCGTCACCGTTCCGGCGTTGAGTGCTCGAATGCGCGGCCGTCCGAGCGTCGAAAACAGGATCGCCTGGTTAGCCGAGACCTCGGGATGATTGATGTGTATGTGCTGGTCGGACGCGCGCCCAATGGTCAGGCGCGCTACTTGCAGCACCAATTGACGATATTCGCCGTGATAGTTCGCGGGATTCGGACGTATCCGACGGCGCAATATGATCCGCATCGGCGGTCACCGGTAGAAAAATACGGTAACGACGTGGATTGCGACAGCCACCAGCAAACCGAAACTCAATGGGAGGTGCAGATACAGCCAGAATTGCATCAACCCTTGAAGTTGAATGTCACGTTGCAATTGGCGTTGCACCACCGCCTTGTTCCCCGCGACTTTCAGCAGCTTGTCGAGGGTCTCGCGCGCCTCGGGCGTCCCGCCGGCGGCGTGTTGGCGCGCCAGTACCTCGATGAATGTCCGCTGACCCGCGTTGTTGACCACGCGCGCAAAGCCCACATGGAACGGCGGCGACAGCATGAGTGTCGATTCGTCGCGCGCCCGCAGCTGCGTCCACAGACTGCCGCCGATTCGAGTCCGACGAATCGCATCGACCACCAGTTCTCGCACCGCGGAATTCAGCGAACTTCCCAAGGTCAAGGCCTGCAGATCGAGATCAGCGACTTTACGCAGCAATTGCTCGCGGCCGGTATTGCCGCGCACGCGCACCAGCAGCGCCGGATACCGCAAGTACGCATACACTCCCCAGCAGCCGCTGAGGACGACGAGACACAGGAGCACGTACGTCAACGTGTGAATGTTTCTGCCGAATTCAAAGCCGCAATGCAGGGTCGCGACAATGACGGTGCAGAGGCCCAGATACACATGGATCGAGAGCCAGCGCGTCGCGTTGCCGACCTTTGCGCGGAACATGCGCCTGCGGATGCCGTATCCCATGAGCACCAGGATCAGCGCCGCCGCGATGGTCCCCAGCGTCAGACCGAGCCAGGTTCCGCCGTTCGGCTGTTGATTACGCGGCTGGGCGAGATAGGCGGCGGCACACGCCGCCGCCAACAGAACGGGGACGAGCGCGTATCGATAGCGCCCGACGGTAACAAACGATTGATGTACCGGCCGCGGATCCAACGCCACCTAGGATCCCGCCGCCGCGCGCCTGTTGACCAAATTTGTCACCTCTTCCGCATGAATTCGAATGGCTGCGCCCGTGGGACATGAATTAACGCAGGCCGGGCCACTTTTCAAGCCAATGCACATATCGCACTTCACCGCGGTCTTCGGCTGCTCGGGCGGGGTGCGGCGCAGCAGACGCGCCACGACGCTCATGCGCACCGGAACCTCCGCCATGTGGATGACGCCGTACGGACAGTTCTCTTCGCACTTGCCACAACCGATGCAGGTATCCTCGATGAACACCTCGCCGTTCGGCCGCCGGTGAATCGCATCCGCGGGACAGTCGTCCATGCAATGCGGATGCTCGCAGTGCCGGCATGAAGTGGGCAAATGCAGGGAATCGAAGGACGGGCCCGCCTTTCGATCCAATCGTGATACTCCGTCGTGCGTCACTGCGCAGGCACGTTCGCATTGGTCGCAGCCGATGCACAAGGATTCGTCGATGACGAGAACGCTGGTGGCCTCGCCTACCCCGTTGGCCATCAGGAACGACAGGACCTTCCCTTGCTCCGGGCGCGCCTGCATATGCGTGTATTGAGCCAATTGCCCGGCTCGTTCCCGCTCCATGCGTTCGGCCATGGACGGGTCGCGCGCCAGCGCCCGGATGAATGCCGCATGGTCGATGCTGATAGCCTCGGTCGCGACGGTTGCGCGTGCGGTTACGGATCGTAGCCCTTCCCCGGACAGCTCCCCCACGCAATCCACGTAGCCGCCCGCGGCGCAATACGCCCCGATCACGTCCACGCCGTCGATACCATGCGACAGGGTAACGGACCCGCTCCCGAGCACATAGAGGCGATCGATCGGATCCCCTTCGCAAAACAGAGTTTCCCCGGCCGCGAAATGCTTCGTCTCAGCCGTCTTGGCGAGTTCCAGTATCGTCGCGGATTTTGCGCTCGGCATGAGATAGTATTTCAGCGCACGCAGGATATACACGCGGGTGAGGTACGCTTGCGCCGCCGTCTCGGTTCTCAGCAGCTTCTTGACGATGCTCCGCGGGGTCTCGAGTAAAACGCAATCGGGACCGGCTACGGCGGTCGCCTCGGAAGGGCGACCCGATATCAGGCTGAGGGCTCCGAACATTTGCCCCTCGCCGATGACCATCGTGGCTGCGCCCGGGACATACAAATAGGCTACACCTTGCAGAACATTGAAAATCGAATTGCGGTATTCGCCGCGGACGAATAATTCGTGTCCCGATTCGGGCAGCCGTACGGTGCTCGCCATGACCAACTCGCGCAGCGCCAATGGTGCGATGCCGCGAAACAATTTTACACGCGCTCTGATCAAGGCGAGGGCCTCGTCGACATCATGGCCCAACGGCGCTGAGCGTAATTTGCACTGCAGCACGGGATGATCGGCAGGTTCGAGCGCATTGCCGAGCAGACGCTCGACGACGTCGTAGCCCTGGTTCATCGCCTGCTTGATCAGCGGGTAGCCGGCAAGTGCGCCAATGATGTAAAGACCCGGCACCGAGGACTCCAACTCGGCCGTTAGTGCAGGCAATGCGTCCGCCGCTGCCGAGCAGAATCGCACGCCGATCGGCTCTAAGAAACCACGGGGCGGAATGGCGCCGAGCCGCAAGATCACCCGACGGCATCGAATCGGAATTTCACCGGCGGGCGTCGTCACCGTCACGAGGCAGCCCGCCCCAGCCGGCGATTTATCATCCTCGATTCGGACGATGCGGCTCTGGAAGTGACAGCGAATCTTGCCGGCTTGAATGGCGGCGCCGATCCGAAGGGAATTGGAGTGCTTGGCTTTTTGAAAGTCGGCTCCGCGATTGATGACGATCACCTGGTTGTTCGTCGAAAGGCCTATGGCGTTTTCGATGGCCGAGTCCCCGCCGCCGACGATGATGATGGTTTCGTCGCGATGGTCATCCGCGCATTCGAGCGTCGTTTGGATGCATTCGTGGTCCTCGCCCGGTACGCCGAGACGCCGTGGATTGCCCTGCACGCCCATGGCCAGGATGAGATTCTTTGCATGAATGGTTTCGCCGCATTTGAGCGAAATCTGAAACGCGCCTTGAGTGCCGGTAATGCTGAGGACCAGGGAGCGGTAGCGCACATTGATGTTGCCGCGCCGAATGCTCTCCTGCCACTCCTCCAGAATGCCTTCGCGCCGGCCGGCCGCGAAAGCGATGTCGCTGCGCAAAGGCAGCAGGCTCGGTTCCGCCATCACATGCTTTCGGCGCTGATATTGCTGGACCGTATTCGCGTGCTTGTCGGCAGCCTCGATAAGAACGTGCGATAGGCCGCGCTGTGCCGCGCGCGCCGCCGCACTCAGGCCTCCGGGGCCCGCACCCAGGATCGCTAGATCGAAGAGATTGCTCGGCGACTGACTCATTGCGGACGGCTCCGGGTCAATCGATGCATTGATTTGAAATTGAGATTGGGAGTGAACATCCTCCACATTAAAGGCGATCGAAAATCACAACGCGAGTGTCTCGACTTACATACAGTTTTCGTCGATGTCTCAATGCGGCGACAGCGGGTGCGCAGTTGCGTCGGTGGAGGTATCCTCGGGGAGGAGGAGAGTGTCGATGGCTCGCAACCACGCGGCGCTTGTCAAACGTTCACGGGTCCCTCGATAGCCTTGAGAAATGCTGCGTCCAATGTGGGGGCGCCGGTGCGCGCGCAGAGTTCTTTTGCACCGCCGCTGTACCTGATTTCACCCCGGTGCAAGAGGGTGAATGAATCGCAAAGCTCCTCGATATCCGCGAGCGAATGCGAGCTGAAGAGCACGGTGGCGCCGCGCCGATGTGCGACCTTGATTTCGGCCTTGAGGAAGGCGCGCGCGCGCGGGTCGAGGCCGCTCATCGGTTCATCGAGCACCAATAAATCCCGGTCGGAGAGCAATACGGCCGCGATACCGAGCTTCTGACCCGATCCTTTGGAATACGAGCTGACGCGCTTCGACAGGTACCTCGGATCGAGATCGATCGCGGCCACCGCCGCCTCGATGCGCGCAGGCTGCGGCGCCGTTCCGTAAAGCCGCGACATCATCTGCAGGTACTCGAGGCCGGTCAAATACGCCGGCGGAATGAAGCGCTCCGGCAGATAGGCCAGCGGACCGCGCGCCCGTGAATCGGCGGCGGGCACCGAGAATATACGGATGTCGCCGGAATCGGGGAAAGTGAAGTCCAGCAGGCACTTGATGAGGGTGGTTTTGCCGGCGCCGTTCAAGCCTATCAGACCGTATATACAGCCGGCCGGCACCGCGAAGCTTACCGAGCACAGTGCGGACGTTTCGCCGAAGCGCTTGCTGACCTGATTGAAATCGATTGCATCCGACATGGGCGCCCTACTCGATTGCCGACCCCAGCCGATACTGCCTGATTGAGGCGGCGTGCTGGAAGAGAACAGTGACGGCGTTCTCGCTCTGTCTGTCAAGCCGGGTCAGCACCGGCCGACAACAAGCAGTGGATTATGTTTGGAGATAGTTTATGGTCGAGCGGCTGCACGGAATGGCGGCGCAGAGGCGAAACAAGAACTCTATATCGGATACCTGCCCGCCCGACGCGATGAAGGGGTCCGATACCGGGATGGCTTGCCGGCGCATTGCACTGGCTTTGGTGATACTGGGCCTCGCGGGCTGCGCGGCCTCGTCGCACCGTGAAAAACCGCCCGGATCCACGCCTACCATGGCCAAAGCTGCGCCGGACTCACCCTTGCAGCCGAACGCCGCGCCGCTGATGCCGCCTCCGCCGCGCCAGACCGGCAAGACCGACACGTTCACCATTACGGTCAACAATGTCGCGGTGGGCGATGTCCTGTTTGAATTGGCGCGCGATGCCAAACTCAGCCTCGATATCAGTCCGCGCGTCCAGGGCGTGGTCACTCTCATTGCGGTCGACCAGACGATGCACCAGATTTTAGGCCGCATCGCCGAGCAGGTCGACATGCGTTACGAATTGAAGGATTCGACCATTGTCGTCAGGCCCGACACGCCGTTCGAGCGCCAATACAAAATCGACTACGTCAATATCGAGCGCGAATCCAAATCGGCAAGCAATATCGCCACGCAAATACAGGCCTCCAGCGGTGCGGTGGCGGGTTCTGGCGGCTCGGGCGGGGAATCCGCGAACAACAATTCGACCTCCGCAATGACCAACATCTCCCGCAATCAATTCTGGTCTTCCCTGATCGGCAACGTCAAAGCGCTGGTTGGCGACACCACGGCACAGGCGGGCAACGGCCAGGCGGGTGGCGGGTTGAGCGCTCCAGCGCCGCCGCCGGTGGCATCCGCTCCGGCGCCCGCATCCGCACGCGCATCCAATGCCAACGCCGGCGACGCGCCTGCGGCCCCCCTACCTTATGCGGCCGCCGACATCGCGCCCGCAGTCAAGGAGCCCAGCTTGGTGATTGCGAATGCCGAGACCGGGCTGTTGGTCGTCAGAGCCACCGCCCGCCAGCAAGACCGCGTGCAAGAGTTCTTGGATGTGGTGCTGCGTTCGGCGCGCCGCCAGGTAATGATCGAGGCCACTCTTGCGGAAGTACAGCTCTCGGATCAATACCAGCAAGGCATCAACTGGCAGAAATTCAATAACGGCGGATTTTCGGTCACCCAGCAGCCGCAGGGTCCTGCTCCCTTGCCCGGCGGCAGCATTCCCGGCAGCGGCCCCGGCGGCGTGACCTATCCTCCGAGCAGCACGCCCCTTCCCAACCCCGCCTTGGCCGTTCTGCAGTACGTGGGTTCCCCGACGAGTTTCCTCGGCAATGTATCGGTCGCCGTTTCGTTGCTTGAATCCTTCGGCACGGTCAAGGTGCTGTCGAGCCCGAAACTCAGCGTGCTCAACAATCAAACGGCATTCCTCAAGGTGGTCGATAACCGGATCTATTTCAACATCGGCGTGCAGATCACGCCCGGCACTCTCGGCGTTCCGCCCATAGTCACCTACACCTCGACGCCGGCTACCGTGCCGGTGGGCTTCGTCATGAGCGTCACGCCCTCGATCGACGAAGCAGGGATGGTCATGATGGACGTACGCCCCACGATTTCGCGCATCATCGACTACGTCAACGACCCCAATCCGGCTCTCGCCCAGGCGAGGGTGGTCAGCCAGATTCCCGAAATTCAGACGCGTGAAATCGAATCCCTGCTGCGCGTCAAAAGCGGCGACATTGCCGTGATGGGCGGTCTCATGCAGGACAACACGAACAATGCGTCGGACGAGGTCCCCGGACTTGGACGAATACCCTGGGTCGGCAATCTGTTCAAGTACAAGAACAACACGCGCACCAAGAGCGAACTGGTGATCTTTCTGCGTCCGGTGGTGATCCGCGATGCCAGCCTGGACGGGGATTTCCACGCCTACAAGCCGATGGCACAGCGGAACGGCGTTTTGCCGGGCATCCCGGGCGACAGGGCGCCGCTGACGGAAAAGCCATGAGCCTGCTGTTGGATGCGCTGAAATCGACGGAACCGGACGCCGACATCGGCGTCGAACCTGAGGCCCTGGAGCCTCAGGAAGAACCGCTCGATGGGGCCGCCACCTTAGCGCTGCTGGCCCCAAAACCTGCCACGCAAGCACCCCTAGCGCTGGCGCCGACTTTCAACGGCGTTTCCGCTCCTCTGACTGTGTCCGCGCCCGAACCCGTTGCATTCGAGCCCGTTGGGCCCGAGTTGGTTGCCGACGATGCCGCGCCGATCCCCGCGCGCACGCCCTTGGCTACTGCCGCACGAACTGCGCAGATCGCTGCCGCACCCGGACCTACGGCCGCAGCGCCGCCCAATGCGCGCACGGCCGTGACGGCGCCCTCCTCGGCGCCGCCCACCAAGAAGTACGCGCTGATACTGGGAGCACTGGCCGCTCTCGTATGTATTGGTTTGCTCGGCAAGGCACTGTGGTGGCCCAGCACGAATCCCATCACCTACCCTGAGGTCAGCGAGCCTCAAGCGACACCGGCGAGCGTCGCCCAGGCATCCACGCCTACCATCGATTCGGTTCAAGTGTCCTCGGCGCGTCCCGCCGATCAATTCGCTTATGCCGGCAACGCCCCGGAAATCGACTTACGCGATGCCGACGCGCATCGGGCCGCAACTCCGGGTAGCGCAATGGCTCCGGGAAGCGCAATGGCCCCGGAGAGCACGAGGCCCCGCCGGCGCGCCGCAGCGGCACGCGCCTCCGCGGCCACGCTGTCAGTTACTCGATCGGAAGGACCCTCCTCGATCGATCGACATGTGCAGGCGGGGTACCAGGCGCTTGCCTCGGGCAACATCGCGAGCGCTCAGAATGAGTATTTTGCCGCGCTTGAGCTCGACCCGAACAACGTCGATGCCCTCATGGGCGCAGCCACCGCGGCGGCCCGCGACGGCAGGGCACAAGCGGCTGCCGCGGCGTACGCAAAAGTGCTCAAGCTCGAACCCGGCAATCCCGATGCTACCGCCGCGATGGCAACGCTTGGCGCCAATGGATTGACGAGCGAGACCAACGAGAGCCGCCTAAAAATCCTCATCGCCGGCGACGACGGCGGTCGCCCGGCGCTGCATGCAGCGTTGGCAGGCGTGTATGCGGCCGATGCGCGCTGGACCGAAGCTGCACAAGAATACTTCACCGCCTTGGCCAAGGACCCCGGCAATCCCGACTTGGCCTTCAACGTCGCGGCAAGTCTCGATCAAAACCGCAACTTCGGCATGGCGCTCAACTACTACGGCCAAGCGCTGGCATTCGCCCGGCTACGCCCGACCCAAATCGATCTGCATGCCCTCGAGCAACGCATCAGCCAGCTGCAGGCGCGTGCGGGGCATGCGGCCGGCGCCCCGGAGACTCCGTGAGCGCCAATCCCGCCGCCGTGGCGCCGGCAGCGGCTGCGCCGCGGCGTCAGCTCGGCAAAATTCTGCGCGAACGCGGCATCCTGAGCGAGGACCAACTTCGAATCGCTCTCATCGAACAAAAACGCAACGGTGAGCCGCTCGGCAAGAACCTGGTCAAGCTCGGCTTCGTCAGTGAAGCGACACTGCGCGAAGCGCTATCGGAAAATCTTGGCCAAAGCGATATCGACGTCTCCCGAGTCGTCGCCGACCCCGCCGCGCTCGCCTTGGTGCCCAAGAGCTTTGCGGTGCGCTTCAGCGTACTGCCGGTGGCTCTCGATCGCGCCCGCCGTATTCTCACCGTCGCAGTCGGCAACCCGAACAACGTCGTCGTGTTGGACCAGCTCAATGAAATATTGGGCGGCGAGATTACGGCCGAGGCGCGGATTTCCTCCGAAGCGGAAGTCACCCGCGCCATCGATCGATTCTACGGCCATGAGCTGTCGATCGACGGCATCCTCAATGAAATCGAAACCGGCGAAGTCGACTACGAGAGCTTGAGCACCGCCGACGGCGGCTACACTCAACCCATCGTGCGGCTGATCGACGCGCTCGTGGGCGACGCGGTGTCGCGCCGTGCCAGCGACATCCATTTCGAGCCAGAGCAGGGTTTCGTCCGCATCCGCTATCGGATCGACGGTGTCTTGCGGCAAATCCGCGCCTTGCACTCGAAGTATTGGTCGGCGATGTTGGTGCGCATCAAGGTGATG
The DNA here is from genome assembly GCA_036502605.1 of Steroidobacteraceae bacterium. GTDB lineage: Bacteria > Pseudomonadota > Gammaproteobacteria > Steroidobacterales > Steroidobacteraceae > Bog-1198. The sequence continues at coordinate 9,715 of DASXYI010000099.1, read as the reverse complement.
TCCGGCATGAACATCGCCGAATCTCGCGCCCCTCAGGATGGGCGCATCAGCTTACACTTGCAGGGCCGCTACATCGACTTTCGCGTCGCCGCGCAGCCGACCACCTACGGCGAAAACGTCGTGCTGCGCATCCTCGACAAGGTGCAGAGCCTGGTCGCGCTCGACGCGCTGGGATTGGCGCCGGATCAATTCGAGACGCTGCAGCTCATGATCAAGCGCCCGGATGGAATTCTGCTGGTCACCGGCCCCACGGGCAGCGGCAAGACCACCACGCTGTACTCGATCTTGACTGCCCTCAACACCGAGCGCGTCAACATCATGACCCTCGAGGACCCGGTGGAATATCCAATGCCCATGATTCGGCAGACGAGTCTGGCGGATGGTTTGAAAATCGATTTTGCGTCCGGTATCCGTTCCATGATGCGCCAGGATCCCGACATTATCCTGGTAGGCGAAATTCGCGATTCGGACACCGCCACCATGGCGCTGCGGGCCGCGATGACGGGACACCAGGTGTTCAGCACGCTGCACACCAACTCGGCGCTGGGCGCGCTGGCACGGCTATTGGATTTAGGATTGAATCCGGAGATTCTCGCCGGCAATATGATCGGTGTGATCGCGCAGCGGCTGGTACGCCGCCTGTGCCGCAGCTGCAAGAAACCCTACCAGCCGAATTCCGCCCAACGGCGCCTGCTGGGTCTCGATCCCGCCAACGCTCAACCTCTGTACGAGGCAGGCGGCTGCGACGATTGCGAGCAGCAGGGATACCACGGGCGAGTCGCGCTGATGGAAGTCGTGCGCTTCGATGCCGATCTGGATGAACTAGTCGCGCGGCGGGCCACCCTGCGTGAACTGCGCAATCTCGCGGCGCAGAAGGGCGCGAGTTCGCTGGCGCAGGACGCCGTCCGGCGCGTGCTCGACGGCACCACCACCTTGAACGAAATCGCGCGCAGCATCGATTTGACGTCCCTCGAGCCGCAGTGAGCTTCGCATGCAGATGTATCACTACAGAGCGGTGACCGAATCAGGACAGGTGCGCACGGGACGGACTGAGGCGCTCAACCTGGCCGACCTCGAATCACGATTGACGCAGATCAAGCTGGAATTGATCGAGGCACGCGCCAAGACGACGGCGTCGCTATTCGTTTCGTGGGGGACCGGTGTCAAACCGAAAGATCTCATCACGTTCTGCTTGCACCTCGCACAGGTGACCCGCGCCGGCATCTCCCTTCTCGAGGGCCTGAAGGATCTGGTCGATCAGGTCGAGCATCCGCGTTTCCGCAACATTATCGGCGCCGTCGTCGAGGCCATCCAATCCGGTACGCAATTCGCCGATGCGCTCGCTGCCTACCCGAAAGTCTTCGACTACACCTTCGTCGCGCTGGTTCGCGCCGGCGAACAATCCGGCAATATTCCGGAGACTTTCCAGAAGTTGGCCGATTCGCTGAAGTGGCGGGACGAGTTGCGTTCGAGCTTCAAGAAACTGCTCATCTACCCCACCTTCGGACTGACCATCATCATCGCCGTGTTCCTGTTTCTCATGATCTATCTGGTGCCGCAGTTATCGGGTTTCATCCGTTCCATGTCAGGCGGGCAGTTGCCCCTTCAAACCAAAATTCTCCTGGGAATCTCCAACTTTCTGGTCAATCACTGGTGGGTGCTGCTGGCCGTGCCCGCGGCTATGGGCGTCGCCATGGGTTTAACGCTGCATTTTGCTTCTGAGTCCCTGCGCACGGACATCGACGGTCTCAAGCTGCGTCTGCCGCTCATCGGAGTGACGCTGCACAAGATTGCGCTCGCCCGCTTTGCCTCGACATTGGGCATGCTGTACGCATCGAGCGTACCGGTACTCGCCGCCTTGGATTTGTCGTCAGGCGCCGCGGGCAACCGCGTTCTGACCAAGGCGGTGATGGAATGCAAGTCGAGGATCGCCGAAGGTCTCACCATTGCAGAGTCGTTCGAGCAGGCCAAGCTGTTCCCGAAGCTCGTGATCCGAATGCTGCGCATCGGAGAGTTGACCGGAGAACTCGATAAATCTCTCGCCAACGTCAGCTATTTCTACGATCGGGAAATCTCCGAATCGATCGAAAGCCTGCAGGCCGTCATCGAGCCGACGCTCACGGTATTCATGGGTTCGATTCTCGGCTGGCTCATTCTCTCCATGCTGGGCCCGCTCTACGACACCATTTCGAAGCTCAAGATATGAGAGCCTGCAACCACTACGTTTACATCACGGCCACGGCGCTCGAGTGCTATCGCGACCTCCCCGGCGGCCTCGCTCTCACGGCGAGCATTTCGACGCCCCGCAATATGTCCGTGGATCGGGACAGCCATGAGGTGAGCGTGCGTCAATTCGAATCGCACCTGGACCAATATCCGCGTGACCGCTACTTCGTGATCACCGACAATCAGGCGGAGGCCTACCAGGCGGAGACCGTGCCGACCTTGTCGCGCCGCGATCTGAATCTGCTGTTGACTCGCAAATTGGAACAGCGCTATCGAACCACCGGCTATCGCGGCGTGGTGCCGCATCGATCGCGCCCCTATGCGTTCATCCGCAATTTGGCGCGGCGCCGTTCTCCGACCACGACCCGGATCCTGTACGCCCTCATCAACCCGGAAACGCTTGCGCCCTGGCTCGACGCCCTCGAGCGGCGTGCGTTGAACGTTCGCGGCCTTTACAGTCTGGGTGCGCTGATGCCGGCGCTCACCATGCACCTCAAGCTGCCCGCCCGTTCGGACGCGCTCATTGTGCTGCGGACGGCCGCGGGCTACCGGCATGCGTTCGTGTCGCCGTCAGGGTTGCGGTTTTCGCGGCTCTGCGCTTATTCGAACGCCGGCGACACGCAGGTGGGACAGGAAATCGACAAGACGCTGCAATACCTGACCATGACCCGGCTGTGGGGAGTGGACAGCCGGCATCGCATGCTGCACATCGCGGTGATCGATGCGCAGCCGTCGTCCGTCGCTCTCACGGTGCCCGGCAATAACCTGCGAATGGCGGAGTTGGTGCAGCTTCGCCCGCGCGAATTGGTGCCGAAACGACCCGTCGCGCTGCTGGATGCCACCAATTCGGCGTGGCTTCTGTTCAACCACGCCGCCTTGCGCGAGCACGGCTTCGGTTGCGCCGCGGGGATTTCATTGCAGGACGCCAGCCGGCGCGCGAACTACCGGCGTGCCGCGCTCTGCAGTACCGCCGCCGTGGCCGCGGTCAGCGCCGGCTATCTCGCGTTTACCGAAATCGCCACCCGAGAGCACAACGCGCTCGCCAGCACTTCCGAGTTGATCGCCGAGCATATGAACAGCACGGCGCAGAGCACCGAACAGGCGGCGCCGAAAACCGACCTGGAACCGGAACAGCTGCGCGCCGTCGTGCAAACCCGCGATCGATTGCTGGCGCGCAGTATCGACGCTGCCGGCCTCATGCAGCGCACCGCCGCGGCGCTGGCGCCATTTCCCGATCTTGACGTCGATCTTTTGGAGTGGTCCTACAGCGGGCCGCCCGCCGCCTTGGGCGCGGGCGGCGCAAGTCCACCGCCGCCCGATGGTTCGGCCTCGGCCTCGTCGGACAATATCGTTTTGCGCGTGGGTGGACACAGCGGCGCGAATTTATTGAAGTCGAACGCGAACGCCGCGGTGGCGGGGCTCGCGGCTGCGCTTGCCCACGAACTCAACGGTCAGCAGAGCATCGAGAAATTGCCTTTTGATGTCGCCCCGGGCGGAACCCTCGCCGCTCGACCCAAAGGAGTCGACGCTGCGAAAACGGAATTCAGTGTGACGGTGACCATACCCGTCAACCCTGAGCACGCTTCATGAGAACGGCATGAGAACTCCTCGCTACTCGAAGGCCGCACTCCACAGAACGCTGCAATGCTGTGCCGCCGCGATGGTCGTTTGCGTCCTCGCCGTCGGATTCGTGAGTGCACGGCGCACGGCCGCGCAACAGCGCGGCGAGCGCGCCGCGCAGCGCGCCCAGACCGCGAAGAGCCGCCTCGATATCGCCAACCAGCACCGCGTACTGATCGACAAGTACCGGGACCGATACCAGGACCTGGTGCGCGAAGGCCTGTTGGTGCGTTTCGATCGCGCGGTTGCGAGCGACTGGTTCGAGGCAGCGCTCAGCGCCGAAAACGGCGCGCGCATCGATGGTTATGTGATCGGGAAGGATGCACTCTATGCGGGACCTGGGACCGCCGAGCTCAGTGCGTTTCGGGTGGTCTCGCATCGCCTCGAATTCAACGCGACCGCGGCGGACGAGGATGAATTCGCCGACCTCATGAACTCCATACAAAAACGCGTGCCGGGTACCACGGCCGAAGAGGCCTGTTCGGTCACCCGCGACCGTCAGTCGAGCGGCGACGCCGAAGCGCTGGCCCTGCATTGCGCGCTGGTCTGGTATGAATTTGCTCCGAGCAACACTGAATTGACGGCAAGCCAATGAGAAACCCAGGTATGAGGACCCATTGTCAACGCCACCGCAAGGCCCTCCGTGCCGGGTCGTGGCTCGCGCTGCCACTGTTGTTCATTGCGGTCGCGGGTGCCACGGAGCCGGTCGGCCGCGCCGCCGAATCGATCGACGGTGCAGCCCGCCCCCATGCGTTGGCCGCCAAGCCGCGCATCGGCAGGATTTTCTTTTCACCGGCCGAACGGCGCAGCCGTCATGACGGGACCGCAACACCGGCAACGCCGATCGGCAACCGCATCGAACCCCGTGAGCGTTTGGTAGTCAACGGGGCGCTGAGTTCCAGCAGCCAAGGGCGCGCCGTGTGGGTGAACGGAACGGCCGTCGAGAATTCCGCCCGCGACAAGTCGGCATGGACCGATCGAAATGGGAACGTGTGGCTCATCAACGGCACCGAGGGAACTCATCTGCTAAGACCCGGTCAGTCCATCGACCGCCATGGGGTAATCGAAGACTTACTGCCGCCCGGGGCCGTCACCCGACGCTGAGCGCGGAAATGTCGACCCGGCCGCACCCAGCCACAGGCACCACTCTTCGCCGCCAACGCGGTGCCGCCGTGCTGTTGATGATCATCACCTTGATCGTGATTCTGACCATTGTGCTGGCGCCCAGGTTGACGCTATGGCAGGTACGCAACGCGGCCACCGACCGCGGGTTCCAGACACTCATGCAGGCCAAGGCGGCCATCCTCGCGCACGCCGGAAGTCCCGGAGCCGATGTGGCTCTCGGCCGGCGCCTGGGACAGATTGCGTTCACTCCCGATTTACCCGTTACGGCGGGCAGCACCTTCGACGGCACCAACAAGACGGGATGCGCGACGCGCACCTGGGTGCCCGGGCAGGCCCTGTCCGACCCAAATGCCGCAAATACGGCTGCTAAAGCGCTCGACGTGCGTTGCTTCGGCCGATTTCCCTGGCTCTCCTACGGACTCGAAGGTCCTAGCACAGCCGACGACGAAGGCGGCATGGTCCCTTGGATGTTCATATCGGCCAATCTCGTGGTCGCCGCCCCCTGCCTCCTCAATCTGAATCCGCTCATGCTGAGCAGTGGGTACACGGGTGGCTGCGGAACCCCGGTGCCGTTCCCCTGGCTCAGAGTGGTCGATGATCGGGGTAATCTGTTGTCATCCGAAGTGGCGATCGTGCTCATATTGCCGGGCCCGCCGCTCAACGCCGCACAGCAACGCACCACACCCAACGACCGCTCACCCGCAGCTTATCTCGAGGGCTTGACGGTAGCGGCGGGATGCCCGGCCCCCTGCGTTCCGGGGACGTATGACAATGCCGCCTATACAGTTGCCAACGGTGCCGCATGGACCTTTGTGAGTGCACCGCCGAGCACCGCCCTGGGGCCGCCGCCGTCCTACTACGTGCAGCCGTTCGCCTTCAATGATCGCTTGATGTATATCACCGCGAGCGAGTATCTCGAAGCGATGGAAACGCGCGCGCGACTGATCGCGCTGAAGACGCTGAACGATTTCAAGACGAGTTACGGCTTCCTGCCGTACTCCGGCGACAATACGCCGCCGACCGCATCGACCCCCTTGTTAGCGAGCTGCACCGCGCCGTACTCGCGCTTCGGCTTGCTGCCAGCGGCAACGGCGTGCAGCGGCCCTGGCCCTGCACCTCCCCCGGTGAACTACCCGACCTGGTTCACCTTGGGTGGCTGGGGGAACTATTTCATTTACGCGGTCGATGCAGGTTGCGTTGAGAGCAAGGCAGCGCCGCGCTGTCTCACGCCTAACCTGAAACTGGGCGGGCCGGCGACGCCATCCTACAATGCCGTACTCTTCAGCCCCGGCCGCGCGATCCAAACGGCACCCTTCGCGGTTTCGAAGGGCGCCGCGCAGGCGCCGATCGTGGGCTTCGTGAGCGGTTCGTTGAAGGACTTTCTCGACAGTACGATAAACGTGAATGGACCGCCGTTCGATGCCGCGGGCACGGCGCCCACGGCCAACTACAACGACCGCATGTACGGAATCCCATGAAACACCCGCATCGAGGCTTCACGTTAATCGAGGTAGCCATCTCCATGGTGATCCTGGGGCTGGTGATGACCGGATTGGTGGTGTCCCTGTCGCAGCAACTGCAACAGCGCCGTTTGCTCGATACCCGAACCACGCTCGCGGAGGCGAATGACGCGTTGATCGCTTTCGTGACGGCCAACGCGCGACTTCCCTGCCCGGCGATCGTGGGCAGCAACGGCCTCGAAGCGACGACCGCCCCGGGCACCTGTACGGCGGCGACCGGCTTTCTGCCTGCCGTTACTCTGGGCCTGCCGAATCTCGACGCCAATGGGCTGCTCAACGACGGTTGGGCGGACGGCAGCACCCTAGACAACACCGGCGCGCTCAGCTTCCCGCGTGCCATACGCTACTCGGTGGCCCTACTCCTCGGCACAGTACCAACACAAAGTTATGCGCTCACCACCGCGCAGCTCGGCGGCCCACCGCGCTCGCGCTCGACCGTCAGCACCGCCCTTTCCCTCAACAATGGATTGTTCGTCTGCCGTTCGTCGGCGGGACTGGTTGGCGGCGCGGTCAACCACTGCGGCAGTAATGCAAACACCCTCGCGCTCAATGTCGTGGCGGTGCTCTGGTCCCAGGGACCCACCGGGAACGACGCCATCGGCAATTCCGCCGCCGAGAATCAAAACGCCGCGCAGCCCATCGCTCGGGCGTTCGTAATGCACGACCCAACCGATGTTGCGGCCCCCGCGGGCCGTTTCGACGACCTCGTATCCTGGGTGCCGTGGGGAATCGTGGCCGACAAATTGATGGTGGCTTGGCAGGTCCAATGATGCGGTCGAATTCGTTCGCTGTGCTCGGACTCGCCCGCCTGACCTTGCTGGAGGCCAGGCGGACGGCCGTCGGTAAGGCGGCGCTGGCCGCGATTGCCATTGCCGTATGTCTCGCGCTGTTCGTGGACCGGGTCGTGCTCACCGATCAGGAACGCGCCACCGTGGTCACGTATGCCGTCATCGCGCGCCTCGCCATCGTGTTGACTCTGGGTCTGGCCATCATCGCCAACACGGTGCGCGATCTCAACGAACGCATCATCGATAACTTTCTCGCGCTGCCGTTGACACGCATGCAGTACGCCCTCGGCAAGTGGCTGGGCTGGGCCCTGGTCGCGGTCCTCTGTGCACTGTCGGCCGGACTGCCGCTGTTGGGTTTTTTGAGTACGCCGGGGCGGCTGCAGTGGACCTTGAGCTTCGCGGCGGAGGCGGTGTTGGTCGCGAGCCTGGCACTGGTATTGGCGCTGGCACTGGGGCGAGTCATCACGGCGATGTTCGCCTTTTGCGCCATGTACCTGTTTGCCAGGGTGAGTTCCATGCTGGTGCTGTTGAGCGCCAACACGGGCGCCAATCAGGGTTCGCTGCTCGACCGCTTCGACGCTCGCTATGTCGAACTCGCCGGTTACCTGCTGCCTCGCATGGACCGCTTTGCAGACACGGGGTGGCTCAGCGGCGGTCCCATAAGATTTGGGCCTGATCTCCTGCAAGCGGTGATTTACATTGCCCTGCTCGGCGCTGTGGCTCGCATCGAGCTGCGTCGCAAACAGTTCTAAATGCGCACCATTGCCTCTCGAGTTCACGCGTGGCTGCTGCTTTGCTTCTGTCTTCTGGCCAACGTGTTGTACCAGCGCCAGAACCCTCCGGCACGTTTCGATGTCGTCGATCTCGGCACTCCGCCGCCGGCGATGGTGGTTCGGACCGCGGCCCTGGGCGAGAACGCATTCGCGGGGTACCTCGTCATGATGTTTCTGCAAAACGTCGACGTCCCCGTGGGCCGGGCGACGCCGCTGGCGGACCTCGACCGCAACACGCTGATTCGTTGGTTGGACTTAGGCTTGGATCTCGATCCCGACACCGGATATCCCTTGTTACTGGCGGCTCATCACTACGCCGAGACGGGCAACCCCGCTCAGCGGCGCATGATGCTCGATTGGATTTATCGACGTTTCGAGGAACGGCCGAACCAGCGCTGGCCGTGGCTTGCGCACGCGGTGTTCGTCGCTCGACATGTGCTGCATGACAACATTCTGGCCGAGTCCTATGCGGCCGCTTTGCGCACTCAGGTGAGCGATCCCACGGTGCCCACCTGGGTGCGCCAAATGGACCTGTTGCTACGCGCCGACCTGGGCGAAACCGCGGATGCACGGGTCATATTGGGGGGGCTCGTTGCCGCCGGCCAAATTCGCTCCCCTGCCGAACTCAAATTCCTCGAATCCCGCTTGTCGGCCGAATCGGCCCCGCCGCCCGCGAGTCACAGTTCCCCCTAATACCGGATGCGGCTCGCCACCCCCCAAATCTGTGACCGATCTGACGTTCAGGATCCCAGTTTTATGCCGTTAGTTGAAGGACGTGAAACGGCATTGAGCCGCCGACAAATTCTAAGGAGTACGGAATGTCCATTCAGAAAAAGCACCAACGCGGGTTCACCCTCGTCGAAATCGCCATTGTGTTGGTCATCATTGGGCTCCTCATCGGCGGCGTGCTGAAGGGCCAGGAACTGATTTACAACCAGAAGGTCAAGTCCACCTACGACAGCTATCGCCAGTACACGGCGGCGATGTACGGTTACCAGGATCGTTACAAGGCGCTGCCCGGCGATGATGCCAACGCCCTTACCCGCGGCTTCATCGTCCAAGCGGGCGATCCGGCGATTGTCGCCGGTAACGGCAACGGCTTGATCAGTGGCGGCGGCAATTCTTGCAATAACGCGGCCGCCGGCCCGGCCACCGAGGTCTGCCAGGCCAACTACCATCTGCGCCTCTCAGGCTTTCTAACCGGCCAGGGTACGATTTCCGCGACTCATCCTTTCGGCGGCGTCGTGGTGCTCAATTCGCCGACCGTCGTCGCCGCGTTCACCTCGCCCTCGGCTGTGTGCTGGTTTAACGTCACCAACAAGGCGGCGCAACAAATCGATGCGTCGTACGATGATGGACGCGCCACCACGGGTTCCATGCGCGGCAGTGCCAACTACACGACCGGCAATGCCGCGAACCCCGACGCGATCACCTCTCCCTGGATATGCATGTCCAATTGATGGCCGGCTCGCGCAGCGAGCCGCGTGAAACTCGATCGCCGGGCGGCGCAACCTAAGGCGGATCAAGCCGTGATCTCGATTCGGTTGCCATCTGGATCTAGTACAACGCTCTCGTAGTAACCGTCGCCTGTATGACGAGGTCCGTCTACGACCTCGAACCCGTCTTGTTTCAGCCGGTCTGTGAGTTCGTCAACTCGTTGCTG
>DASXYI010000098.1:0-2444 GCA_036502605.1 Steroidobacteraceae bacterium | reverse complement strand
AATACCCAGTTTTCTCAAGGACGCCCCCGCGTGTGGAAGCTTCTGACTCAGGTTTTTGGCAGCCGTAATCAGCGACTCGTGAAGGAGCTGAGCCGTACGGTTGCGGCGATCAATGGCTTCGAGGCCAGCGTCACCGCGTTGACCGATGAACAATTTCCGGAAAAGACCCGGGAATTGAAAGCGCGGTTTGCCGCTGGCACCCCTCTCAACGATTTGATACCGGAGGCGTTTGCGCTGGTGCGCGAAGCGTCGCGCCGTAAGCTCGGGCTCCGTCATTTCGACGTCCAGCTCATTGGCGGCTTGGCGCTGCATGCGGGCAAGATCGCCGAGATGCGCACCGGTGAAGGCAAGACATTGATGGCGACGCTGCCGGCGTATTTGAACGCCCTCAGCGGCGACGGCGTGCACGTGGTTACGGTGAACGAATACCTGGCGCAGCGCGACTCCGATTGGATGGCCCCGGTGTTCCGCTTCCTGGGACTCGAGGTGGGCGTCATCAAGAACGCGCAGTCCCCTGACGAGAAGCGTGCCGCCTATGCCTGCGACATCACCTACGGCACCAACAACGAATTCGGTTTCGATTACCTCAGGGACAATCTCGCGTTTCGGCTAGAGGATCGCACCCAGCGCAAATTGTCGTTCGCCATCATCGACGAGGTGGACTCGATTTTGATCGACGAGGCCCGCACGCCGTTGATCATTTCCGGTCCCGCCGAGGAAAGCACCGAGCTGTATATCAAGATCAATACGCTGATCCCGCGGCTCACCAAGCAGAAAGAAGAGAACGGCCCCGGCGACTACGCGGTCGATGAGAAGACCAAGCAGGCCACGCTCACCGAGGATGGGCATCAGAAGGTCGAAGAATTGATGTCGGAAATCGGACTGCTGCGCGACGGCGAGAGTCTGTACGACGCCACCAATATCCGCCTGATGCATCATTTGAACGCGGCGCTGCGTGCGCACGCGTTGTATAAGCGCGATGTCGAATACATCGTGCGCCAGGGCGAAGTCATTATCGTCGACGAATTCACCGGCCGTACCATGCAGGGACGGCGCTGGTCCGACGGCTTGCATCAAGCGGTGGAAGCGAAGGAGGGGGTGAAGGTTCGGGAGGAGAACCAGACCGTCGCCTCGATCACCTTCCAGAATTTCTTCAGGCTGTATTCGAAGCTGTCGGGTATGACGGGCACCGCCGACACCGAGGCTTTCGAATTCCAGCAGATCTATGGTCTGGAAGTGGTCGTCATCCCGACCCATAAGCCGATGATCCGCCTGGACAAATCCGACTTGGTGTTCCTATCGGAGGCGGATAAGTTCCAAGCCATCCTCGAGGACATTCAAGACTGCGTGAAGCGCGGTCAGCCGGTGCTGGTTGGCACGACTTCCATCGAAACCTCGGAACGGCTGGCGAAGCTCTTGGTGGGCGCGAAAATCCCGCACGAGGTGCTGAACGCCAAGCAACATGAGCGCGAGGCGCATATCGTCGCCGAGGCCGGCAGGCCGGGCGCGATCACCATTGCCACCAACATGGCCGGACGCGGCACGGATATCGTGCTCGGCGGCAGTTCGCAGACCCAGATCGATGCCATTGACAGTCCGAATGAGGCGGAGCTCAAGCAGATCCAGGAGAACTGGCTCACGCGGCACGAAGAGGTGATCGCCGCCGGTGGTCTGCACATCATCGGCACCGAACGCCACGAATCCCGGCGTATCGACAACCAATTGCGCGGCCGTTCCGGCCGCCAGGGCGATCCGGGCTCGAGCCGGTTTTATCTCTCGCTCGAAGACAATTTAATGCGCATCTTCGGCGATCCCACGCGCATGAAGGCGCTCATGACGCGGGTCGGCATGAAGGCCGGCGAAGCCATCGAGAGCGGCATGCTGACGCGGCAAATCGAGCGCGCCCAGCGGCGCGTCGAACAGCACAACTTCGATGCACGCAAACAGTTGCTGGAATACGACGACGTGGCGAACGATCAGCGCCGCGTGATCTATCAACAGCGCACCGACCTCATGAGCGCGGAGGATGTGGCCGAGGCGGTCAAGGGCATCCGCGAGGATGTGGTGGCGGGGTTGGTCGACCAGTACGTACCGGGCGGCGCTGCGGAAGAACAGTGGGACGTGCCCGGCTTGGCGCAGGCCATCGAACGGGACTTCGGACCGGTGCTGCCCATCGATGCCTGGGTCAAAGCCGAAGAAGCTGGCGACGGCTCCGGCTTGAAGAAGAAGATCGTGACCGCGCTCGAGGAAGCGTACACGCACAAGGAGACCAACGTCGGCCCACAGGTCATGCGCTACATCGAGAAGGAAGTGATGCTGCGCACCTTGGATCAGCACTGGCGCGAGCATCTGGCGGCGATGGATTACATGCGCCAGGGCATTTTCTTGCGCAGTTATGCGCAGAAGAATCCGAAGCAAGAGTACAAGCGCGAGGCGTTCGAGCT
>DASXYI010000097.1:0-38233 GCA_036502605.1 Steroidobacteraceae bacterium | reverse complement strand
CTGCGTGCGCCCAGCAGCGCTGCGTAGGGCTGTTCCTACGCCTTTATCCGAACCGCCACGCTATCGAGTCAGCGAGAATATGCGCAGGCTTTACTAACACAACAAAGTACTGATACAAAGGGGTAAAGCCATGATCATCGGTCACACGAGCGCCGTTGCGCGCCGTCGAATTATTGCGGTCTTCGGCGTCGGAGTACTGGCGCTTGCCGGCCTGGCGGCCGTTTCGCCGCTTGTGGTCGCGAAAGAGAAATATGCGATCGATCCTGTCACCGGCACAAAATACAAGCCGGAGCTCGAGATGAAAGACCTTCTCTTGGCCTTCGCGGCGCTGGGAGGAAAGCCGATCGAGACTCTGACTCCCGCGGAGGCGCGCCTGCAACCCACGATGGCGGATGCGGTCGACGCATTGTTGAAAACAAGAGGCGAGAATTCCGATCCAACCAAATTAGTACCCGATGTCACCACGGTCGATGCCACGATCCCCGGTGCGGATGGCACTCCATTGAATGCGACTGTATATACACCGACCGGACCAGGTCCCTTTCCAGCCGTGTTATATTTCCACGGCGGTGGGTGGGTGGTAGGAAATACGCGCGTTTATGATGCCGGAGCGCGAGCTCTGGCGAAAGGGGCACAGGCCGTGGTTATTTCCGTCGACTATCGACTGGCGCCAGAGAACAAATTTCCAACCGCTTGGGATGATGCGCTCGCGGCTTACAAATGGGTGGCCGCCAATGTGGGCCGGTGGCGCGGTGATCCCCGGCGATTAGCGCTGGCAGGCGAAAGCGCAGGCGGTAATCTTGCCATTTCGACAGCGATATCAACCGTTGCCGCCGGCGTCACTCGACCAAAAGCGGTCATTGCCATTTATCCGATAACGCAAACCGGCACCACGACCGAATCCTACGTCGACAGTGGCAATGCGAAGCCGTTGAACAAGGCAATGATCGCTTGGTTCCTCGATAAGACGTTGAGCTCGGCTGCCGACAAGTTGGATCCCAGGCTGGATCTCATTCATGCGAAACTATCGCTCCTGCCGCCGGTCACGATCATAAATGCCCAGATCGATCCGCTGCGGAGCGATGGGGCCGTGCTCGAGGAGGCTTTGAGACAGGTGAACGTCAAGGTAACGCGTCGGGAGTATGAGGGCGTGACGCATCAATTCTTTGGTGCCGCTGCGGTCCTGCCCGCAGCGAAGGCGGCTCAGTCTTTCGCAGCCGAGCAGCTCAAGGATGCATTCAAGGAATGAGTGACATTGTCGGGCGTCGGCTGGCAGTTCTTGCCATTATCCTGGTCTCTTGCAATGCGAGCGTGGCGGTGGCCCAAACCCCATCGCCGCTCCAGGAGTGGCAGTATTCGGGCGGCGTCATCTTGGCCAGACTGTTTGAGCCCGACTTACCTCGATTTCGCACGGTGCTCGGGCTCGCCTCAGAAGTGCAGCCTGTCTATGACGGCTCGCACGCGTACCGGGTGCAGGGCGGTCCCGTCATCAACATTCAATACCGGGACATCGCCTTTCTGGCCACGGGGGACGGCCTCGGGTACAACTTCCTGCGCGGCGATCATTACCGCGTCGGTGTCGCCCTGGCCTACGACCTGGGACGCAAAATGAGGGACGACTATTCCAACCTGCGCGGCATGGGCGACATCGGCGCCGCCCCCGTCGGAAAGGTGTTCGCATCGTGGGTGCTCTCTAAGAGATTCCCAATGATTCTGCGAATCGATGCCCGCCAATTTATCGGCGGCGTCGGTGGCGCTGTCGGCGACGCCGGTGTGTACTTTCCGCTTCCAGGAAGCTCGAAAACGTTCGTCATGTTTGCCGGACCGTCAATCACTCTTGCCACCCATCATTACATGCAAAACCTTTACGGCGTGACGCCTCAGCAATCATTGGCATCAGGACATCCAGTATACGAAATAGGTCACACGGGCACGAGCGCAGCCGGGGTCGGCTTCAGCGCGACCAAGTTCGTCACCCAGCATTGGATGATTAACTTGGACGCCGCGATCAATCAAATCAGAGGCGGCCCCTCTCGGAGCCCATTGGTGGAAACAAGGACTCAGCGAGCCCTCGCGCTCTCTGTCGACTATCAATGGTAGCGAGCGTTTTAGGCTCATAAATGCCGAGGAAAAGTCATCACACTCAAAGCGGTTTTCGCAACAACTATGGGGCATCAGCAACTCTGAACACGCACGTACCTTTGCTTTCACCCCTGCCGAGCTCACTGTCGTGAAGATGATTGCGATCATTGGACGCACGAGCGCGGCTCGATCGGGTGAGCCGGCCGATCCGGCTTGTACGCCAGAGGCGGTACTACAGAACGCCCTCGAGCCGTTTGCGATGTCGCCCGGAAAATGGCGCAAAAAAATAGTCGCTATCCTCGAAGATAAGTCGATTTCGCATTGCTCAAACCGGTTTTGAGTATGCCGCGTTCTGCGCCTGCAATTGGGTTCAGAAGGCGCGTCACATTCGTACGCACCTCTACAAACTCGTACCAGAGACGTGATGGGGTCGCCAATCGTTGCTGATATCCCTTGTCGACATCGTCGCAACCGACTAAATTCACGGTATTGGGGGGGATTTCTATTGCAGCATCGCGCAAATCGTAAGCGCACGAGAAGTTTTATACACGGAGGTAGGCCATGGTTATGGCGTCTTCGATGCGATTTCTATCAACACCGGCGTTTTTTCTGTCTTCGCTGACGATGCTGAGCGGCTGCGGCATGCGGAATGCTGTGGGCGGCTTGGAAAACGCGGCGGCTACAAGGCAACAAACGGAGGCGCTGAGCAACGCGATCGATGCCTTGCAGAGCGGTTCCGCCGATTGGCGCCAGGTTTTGGAGGATACGGAGTCGAAACTCACGCAAGACTCCCAAGCGACCGTGCGCGATGAAATTGGCAATGTGCTTTCTCGTGCCGTAGCGCAGGCAGGCGTGGAATTCCGGTGTGATGCGGACTTCATCAATAAGCGAGTTGCCGAGGATTTAATTGCGATTAAGGCAGCATCGCTAGGACAATCCATTCCGGCGCCGCGACCCTCGTTTTGCCGAGTAGTCCCGGACGTCGTCGATCGCTCGGCGGTGCCGCAGGACGTCAAGCAGCTTTCATTCTATGGTTACAACTTCGATCATGTCGATCAGCTTCACGTGCGGTTGGTCAACATGGACGGCAGCACGAACGATGTGACGAATTCGGTCAATCATCCGACGCCGTATGCCATGACCTTAAGCTTTGCTACGACGGGCGTTCGGTTAGATGATAGAAGTCTCCGTTTGGAACTCGGGTGGAATCAAACAGAGGTGGCTAGCGTCGGGGTCATACAGCCGCAGGCGCTGGTTCCCGTCTGCGCATCCAAAGTCGTGCCCATATTTGCGGCGGATTCTCGACGAACAATAGGACCATTCGTCCCGCCCAAGGCCGGAATGGGCGACGCTGAGTTCGACGGACACGGTCCGAATATCGTTATCAGTGTGGCGTTGGCGATCTCGTCACAACGCGTCGCGGCGCGCGTCTTTATGGATGCGATGGAAACGGAAGCTGACTGGACCGAAGTTGAAGGATGGCAAGATTACACGCTCTATCAAGCGGAGAACGGCTGGACAATAGATCATGTGGATAGGTCGACGTCGAGCAGCGCTCACTATCTTCAACCGAACTTCAGGAAGAAAGGACCTCCGGTCGTTCACGAAATATCGACGGGACCGTCGGATTTAGTCGAAAGTTACCAAATCATCGGGGATACGCATGGCAACGATGTGGGGCGCACATCGGTAAGCCTGCGCTTCAAGCCGATTGCCGTCACGCTCACTCAGGTCGCGAATTGCGCGTCAGGGCCGGCATTACAACGCGCGATCTCGGCACACATGCTGAGCAGGGCAACGGAAACGGCATTGAGGGAACAGCTGATAACGTCAAAATGAAGAACAGAGACGACAAGCTGCTACTTCCCGCGTGTCCGTCGATGGACGAAAGGGTCTCCTGAAATTCCTCTTCAAGGCCGCTATGCGGTATTGCGACCTCGGTTTTCACGGTCGTCGGCTGCAGACTACAATCTCCGGTAGCTGAGTCTGATAGCCTTTTCCGCTGTTTTTAAGACGAGCTTACGTTATGTTCTCAGCCGAGCTTAGAAATGCTGGGGAGCAGCTGTGACTCCAAATACGGCAATTTTTTCCGGTGAGATTTGTTCTCGCCCGAGACCGCGGCGACCTTGGTCGCCGTGGGTGTGGACCGTACTCGGGGGGCTCGCCATTCCTCTCTGGGCCACGTGGCCCGCCTTGTCGTTGAAGACGCATGAGATTCCCGCGCTCGAATGCTTGGCCATTGTTTTCTTGGTCGCCTGGTTGGCATCGAGCCCCCTGGAACGGGCGGTAATACCGGCCGAATCCGAACCTCCCTCCTGGCAGTGGTGGATTCCGGCGGCGGCGTTTGCACTGGCTGAGGCGGGATCAGCGGGATTCTTTCTTCTCGCGACCCGTCATATTGCGGCGGCCGAGGCAAATCTGATCGTGTACCTGTGGCCTGGGATCGTCGTGTGCTTAGGTGCGGTACTTGGAATCTTTCACTTAAAGCTCCGTCATATCGCTGGAATCGCCCTCGGCTTTATAGGCGCGGCCATCCTTATTGGGGGCGGCGAGCTATCGTTGTCTTTTGTCGGGATAGGGCTCGCGCTGTTAGCCGGCCTTTCTTGGGCTCTCTATTGCGTACTTCGGCTCAAATGGCGCGGCGCCACCGGCCCGCTCCTCGCGCGCGGATTTGGAATTGCCACGTTTCTGTGCGCAGGGCTGCATCTTTTACTCGAGCCGACTGTTCTGCCAACGCTGGGAGGCGCCGCCGCAGCGGCGGCTGTTGGTATCGTTCCCACCGCTATCGCCAACGTGGCATGGGACGAGGGCTTTCGAAAAGGGGATAGCCAACTCCTGGCGGTGATGGCCTACGCCACCCCGCTGTGCAGCGCGCTTCTGTTGACAGCACTCGGTCTCGAGTCTCTCACTTGGCGTCTTTTGATCGGAGCAGTCGCGATCGTGGCCGCGGGAGTCATGTCGCGCACTGATGCGTAGCAAGCTGAACGTCGAAGTTGCAGCGCGCTGCTGCAATCGGTTCGCTCTGTAGGCGAACGCCGATAGGCGCTAGCCTTCGTCCGTGGCAGCATAAGTCATGTCTACTCGTTCAAAGCGCACGGGGCTTGCCGATCCTACTCATCTCAAGGCCTTCGATGAGGATGATGCCGATCTCATCACGGTCATTATCGAGACACCGAAGGGGAGCCGTAATAAATATGCGTTCGATCCCGAGGAGCGCATTTTTGCACTGAAAAAGGTCTTGCCGGCCGGCATGGCGTTCCCATATGACTTCGGATTTGTACCCTCGACTCAAGGAGGCGACGGTGATCCGCTGGACGTGCTGGTCTTGATGGACGAGCCAGCATTTCCCGGATGCAAGCTTACGTGCAGGATCATTGGGGTGATCGAGGGCGAGCAGGGCGATAAGAAGCAAACAGAACGCAATGACCGCGTGGTCGCGGTCGAAGATGGCAACCATAGCTATGCGCGCGTGAAGCGGATTGACGATCTCGGCAAGCGTTTCGAGCGGGAGCTCGAGGAGTTTTTCGTGAACTATCATCGTTTGAGCGGCAAGCAGTACCACGTTCTCGGGCTCAAGGGCCCTGCCGCCGGGAGGCGGTGCGTGAAGCAGGCCCGCAAACGCGCCCGATAGCTCGAGTATCCGCGAGACCCTCACCGGCTCCGTTCGGAACCGGTGTCGGTCGCGCGCATCGCTAGTTTTGAGGCGTCCCTTTTGGTGAAGCAGGCACGCTCGGGTGATTTTGCATGCTGTCAATTTGATTATGGCACGCCTTACGCATCGCCTTTTCGGTCATACCGTTATGGGCTGCACGTTGCTGTGCCATGCATTCGTCCATTTGTTGTTTTGGTGTCTTAACAGGCTGAGCAGAGGGGGCATCGTCGGCTAAGGCCGGAGCGAAGGCCGCGGTAAGTGTTGCCATTACAATGATCTTCATTGTATCGTTCATAGAATATCTCCTGGAGGCAAGCCGTAGTCCTCGCCCTAGTCTGCCGCCCCAGGCGCCGTGGCTATCAACGGCTAACGCGCCCCATTGACAGCGCATTCCTACGCCTAAAGACAGGGGTTTACGCGCTCGCGACGGGGCCCCTAATTAGCTCGTCCGACAAAACCTCACAGCACAGCGCGATCGCCCCATGCCTCGGGCGTAGCCTAACTACATCTTTTCCCTGATTGCTAATTTGTACGCGACTTTGCACCATAAAGCGATTGATCGAGTGACGCCATGCCGTCTAAAGCAGGAAGTAACCGGAACAGCAGTGCTGACCTTTGCCTGAAAGAGACAAAACACCGAATTGGGAAGGACACAAGCCCGCCACCAGCGCGGAATTGCTCAATGTCATCACCACGGCGACTACCGGATCGGCGAAACTTTCCCAGTCCGACCGAGTTCTGTTCACCGTATGCGAGTTCTGGGCCTCCGCGAGAAATCGCACCCTCCTGGCGCAACTCGCCGATGACGCGGTGTCTCAATTGCGGGCAGCCGAAATTGCCTTCACAGCGATCGGCCTTTCGAAGGCGGCTAGTATCGTGCGTCGCGCCCGCTTGGATCTAACGGAATCCAACGCGCCGGTTCCGACCCAGATCGTCGAGAACATGGAAAACGCGCTCGCCGATAACGACGAGCCCGTTGACCAAGTGATTGCCGACTTTGCCCGTCAACGCGGGCTGGAATAAACGGGCAACATCTCAAGCGAGACGCGGCAGCAGGCGAGCCGCATTGGTTCGCTCAACGCGTTCGAGATCACGCGCTTTGAACAGGCCGCATTCGGCCAGTCCGCTCACGTTGTCGGCCATGGCGCGGTATGGAAAGTCGGTGCCGAAGCAGATCTGGGTGTTCGCGACAAGACGCGTAAGCGGGCCCAGAGCGTAGGGATTGGCTGATTGAGCCGTATCGAAAAAGAGACGCCTGAGTTCGTACAGCACACCGTTCGGAATCTTCTTTGCGCCTTCCTGCGTCTTCGATTGAACGTCCGCCTGGAACAAGAATCGCTCGATCAAAAACGGCATCGTCCCGCCGGCGTGAGAGAATATCCATCGTATGTCGGGGTACCTGCTGGTGGCGCCCGATAATACAAGGCTCGCGATCGAGCGCGTCGTGTCGGTGCCGTATTCGATCATCGGCACAGGCGCTTCCGGAAACAAATGGCCGCAACAGTTCGGGGTGGTAGGATGAGTATAAACGACGGCCTTGCGCCGGTTCAGCTCTTCGAGCAGCGGCGACAAGCGCGGATCTCCCAGCCAAAAGTCACCGTAATTGGTCCACATGTGAATGCCGTCGGCGTTCAATTGGTCGAATGCGTAGGCTACTTCCGCCAACGAACTGTCCACATCCGGGAGTGTCAAAGTCGCGAACATTCCGAAGCGTCCCTTGTGATCGCTCACCAGTCTGGCTGAATATTCGTTGGCATCGCGGGCGATTCTTTGCGCTAGCTCCACGTTTCCGTACCACGTTCCCGGTGACGGAATGGATAGGACCGCGCTAGCAACGCCGTTTCGATCCATCTCGTCGATAGAGCGGCCGGCACTGAGCCCGCTAAGCGCAGGATTCAATAAATTCCGCTCTCGCGCGGACTGCTCAAACAACGGCGGTAGGAAGTGATGGTGGATGTCGATTCGTCTCGGCGAGCTGACCGCGCCGAGGGTGGTCAGAGTGGGAAGGCCGGCCGCGAGTACCGCTGCGGTCGCGGTCAAACCCCGCAGGAATTCGCGGCGTTCCACAAAGCCATCATTCAACTTCAGCGACCCCGTGTGCATGGAATGGCGCTCAGAATTTCGTTCTAAGCGTGACCCCGAAGGAGCGGTAGGGTCCGGGTTGGATCTCATATAGATATTTCGACGAGTCGAAGAACTCCGAGGCGGTCGCTATATAAACCTCCGCGCTCTGGGCATATACAGCGTAGTGCAGATTCGTGATGTTCTTGCCCCAGAGCGACACCTCCCATCGGTCGTCATTCGAAGACCATAACGCGTGCATATTGACAAGGCCGCGCCACGCCGTTAGATCACGAATGGCCTGCGGCGTGTCGTTTTCAGCGGTAAATTCCTCGGTGCTCCTGTAGGTGTAGTCGCCGCCGACAGCGAGGGTGCCTATGGCAAAATCGCCGTGAACCTCGGCACTGGCGGTGACCCGGTGGGTTGGCGTGAATGGCACCTTGTGTCCGGCATTGTTAGTATAGGTGCCGTCGCCATTGTTGATGAGAAACTGCGTGAACCGGCTGTCGAGGTAGTCGTACTTCAAACCCAGCGTTAGCCATTTGACCGGCGTGCCCTCGATGTCGGTCTCGACGCCGCCCACATGCGCGGCACCCGCGTTGGTGGTGATGACGTCCTGTGTGGTCGTATCGAGCTGAATGACCTGCAGGTTTGAGTAGCGGTCAAAAAAAGCCGCGATGTTTGCACGTAACCGGTTGTCGAGGCCGTTGAACTTCGCGCCGACCTCATAATTCCAGACAAATTCAGAGTCGAAAGGAACCGCCAAGCCCTTGTCAGTGCTGCTGTTGGCGTTGAAGCCGCCGCTCAAAAATCCTCGTGAGACGGTGGCGTAGGTCATCAATGCGCTTGTCGCCTGATAGGTGAGCGTCGCGGCAGGCGTGAATGCGGTCCAAGAAGCGTTCTGGGCGGCGTGGAGGTCCGATCCCCGTATGACCCCACCGGTGGAGTTCAGGTACGCGCTGCCGGATTTTTCCTGCCAAGTGTATCTGCCGCCCAAATCCAGCTTCAGCTTATCGGTTATGGCGTACGCGACATCCGCGAACGGCGCGCCACTCGTCGTGTGCGCGACCTGAATATTTTGATAGAGAATAGGCGGCGGAAAACCACTGGCCTTTTGCGCGAAGAACGACCCCGGCAGATATTCCTGATAGGCGTCGACCGGTCGGGCCTTGTTATTGTGCAAAAAATATACGCCAACTATCCAAGTCAGCGGTTGATCCGGCGAGGAGGCCAGCCGCAGTTCTTGCGTGACTTGGGTGTCGTGCTCGGAGGCGTTCAGGATCAATGCATCTACCGGAAAGAGCGTCTTGGTGTTGCTGGAGTCTAAGTGCCGGTAGCCGGTAATGGATGTGAATGTTCCCGCTGCCATGGTCCAATCGGCGCGTTCGGTCAGACCCCAATTCGTCTGTCCGGCCTCACCAGGTTTGCCTTGAGCGGTCTGCTCCGGATCGTACGTCAATCCCGGAACCAGTGCCGGTTGATAATTGCCCAGCAGCCATTCTGCCTGCGTGCCTTGTTTGTGCAGGTAGTCGAAGCTCGACACGAATTTTAAATCATCTGTCGGCGTGAAGAGCAGTTTGCCGCGGGCGGAAAACTGGTGTTCGCCGTTGAGGTCACCGCCGGTCGTAATGTCCCTGACATTGCTATCCACCGAAGAATCCGAGAGTACGATGCGGGCGGCCAGTTTGTTATCGATGAGTGCGGCGTTGTACACTCCTTTCAGCTCCACCAGGTTGTTTTCGCCATAGGTGACTTCGGCAGTACCGCCGTTCTTGAAAGTCGGCTGGTTCGTGTACATCGATACGACGCCGCCGATCGAATTGCGTCCGAACAGCGTTCCTTGAGGTCCTTTCAGAACTTCCACCCGGTCAATGTCGTAAACATCGGGCTGCACATCGGCGACGCTCACTCTCACTACATCGTCGATGTACATGCTGACCGCGGGATCAGTTCCGGGTGAGTCGTCGAAAATGAGTGCGCCTCGCAGCGAAAGATAGCCCTCGGAGCCGCCGCGAGGCATGTAAACGAGGCTCGGTGTGAGCCGCGTTACGTCCGTCAGATCAACGACATGACTCTTTTCAATTTCGGCCGCACCAAGGACAGAAATGGAGATCGGTGTCTTTTCCAAATCCGTTTCCCGCCTCGTAGCCGTGACGACGATTTCTTCGAGTCCTTGGCCGTCTGCCGCACCGGCGTTCTGCGCGCGCGCAGGATGGCTAGGAAACGCAGCTCCGCATAGCAGGAACACCCCGATAATACACGTGCCTATTCCTTGATGTGTCACCGCATTTACTCCCGTAAGGTTCTTTCGTTGTGGGCGATCGATGCCGAGTTCGCGTTACTCGCGCGGCGCAGTCCGCTCTATGACGTATGCAAGTGAGTAACGCGACATGAGTTCGTCGATTGCGGCGACCGGCGCCGCCGCATCGGGGGGCGCGGACGCCGTAAGCAATATAGTGACGAGGGTTCCGTGAAGAGGATGCGAGCTAGCGGTCACCTGCAATCGGTGCAGGGTGGTTGAAAGACCGGGAATTTGCGATAACACGGAACGGAAGGTGCGCTCGGCGGCATCATGACGCAGCACCACCTTTGCGGGCTTGCCGGCGTCGGTGAGCGGGATGCTATCGACGATGAAAATCTCTTTCGGGATTGCAGCTCGTTCCTGGATCCGCGCGGCAGCGAGGGCAAGCAGATCGGCCTCGGTTATACGCGAGCCTGCAATTAGCTGAACGTAGGCTACCGGGAGTTCGCCGGAATGGGCGTCGGGCTTGCCGACGGCCGCAGCGAGCAGGACCTCCGGCGATTGCAGCAAGGCATCTTCGATGGGGCCTGGATCGATATTGTGACCGCCGCGAATGATGATGTCCTTCGAACGACCCGTGACGAAGAGATTGCCCTCCGTATCGATGCGGCCGAGATCACCCGTGATGAGCCAGCCGTCGATGGTACGGGAGGCCTGCGTGTGGCTGTCATTGAGGTAGCCCAAGGCGACGCCCGGTCCGCTGACCTGGATCATGCCCGTTTGATTGGGGCCGCAGCTCTCCGACGTCGTCCCCATGTCGTCGAGCTTCTGTACGCGGACTCGTGTGTAAGGCACGGGGACACCTGAACTCCCCTCACGCGACTGCCCATCCCGAGGTTCGATGGCCACGCTCGCTGTATTTTCGGTCAAGCCATATGAATTCAGGATCCTGACGCCCGACACGCGTTCGAAATCGCGTCTAACCGAGATCGGCAATGCCGTCGAGCCGGTGACGAAATTTCGCTTCAGAGAGGATAAATCTTCGCCCCGTGGGGGAGCTTTTGCCAAGACGGAGAAGGTCGTCGGCACGCCGGACAAGCGCGTGACCCGAAACCGGTCGATGAATTTCCAGTAGTTCGCGATGTAGCGTTTGTCGCGCGCTCCCATGAGGCTCGGGATCACCAGGGTCGCGCCGCTCGCTAACATGGGCAAACATCGTCCCGCCAAGCCACCGACATGGAACATCGGCGTGTCCTGCAGCATCACCTCGCCCAGCGTTATCTGCATGGCCAGCTGCAGTGTCCAGTGCCGATAAGAAATATTCCGATGTGAGAGTTTGACGATTTTTGGCAGCCCCGTCGTGCCGCCGGAATGCACATAGGCAGCAATCTCAGTGCCATCGTGGGTCGGGGCGGCTCCGATTGAACCGAGTCCGGCCTGATCCTGTCCCGGAAGGTGCAGATCAAGATCGAACTGAGGGAGGTGCTCGCTCCCAGGCGCCGTCACTGACCAGACGGGTAGGCCGGCAGGCAGCTGATCCTTGATCGACATGATGGATTCCCAGATCTTGAATCCGGGGGTGGGCCCGAGCGCGATTATGGCTTTCACGTTCGCTTCGGACAGCAAGCGGAGAAGATACCGAGGCTCCAACATCCAGTTCAGGGGGAAGGGCACCGCCTGTGCCATGGTGCCGATGATGGTCCAGTAAGCGGCCGGCATCGTCGGTAGTACGATCGCGACCGCGTCGGTACGTCCGATGTGTCGGCTCCGAAGGAAAGAGGCTACTCGCTCGATGTTTCCGCGCAGCGTAGCGAATGACGTCTCGTGGACGATTCCATCGACGTCCCCATCAGGGATGAAGTGGATAGCCGTGTCGTCGCGGTTGTGCGCTGCGAGTGCAAGAATGATTCGCTGATAGAAGTCGACGACCGACAGCCGGTTCTCGAGCGGAATACGTTCAATGTGTTCGATATCACCGAGGTCCCGCAACGGCCGCGCGAGCAGCTCGGCGTCCGCCGTGCCGGGAACGACGCTCAGGGGACGCAAGACTGCCAAAGGGCAATCTAACTCGGGATTTGAAGACAAATCTTGACTCCGCGTTACACCTGACGTTCGGCCAGGCAGTCAGTTTCAAAAATGCTACCGTCGCGTGACCGAAAGGATCTGCTCCGCCCACCGAACATTCGCGCAGTCGACCATCATTCCCTGGAACTGAATCGCACCGCGCCCCTGAGATTCCGCTCCGCGAAATGTCTCGATGAGCTTTTGAGCCCGCTCGACTTCGGCATCGGTGGGCGAAAATACCTGGTTGATCGTTTTCACTTGACGCGGGTGCACTGCAACTTTGCCATTGAAGCCATGCGTTCGCGCAAGTCGAGATTCGCACTCGAGCGCCCCTTCGTCGGCCAGCTGCATGAAGGCGCCGTCGACCAGCCATGTCATTTTTGCCGCTCGAGCGTCGCATACGAATTTACCGCGGGCATACGTGAGTGCCTCGCCCGTTGCGGTCCACTTGCCGCCTATATCGCACATGAAGTCACCTTCTTCAGCCGTCGCCAGCGCCGCGCCGCGGACGCGTTTCGTGCGCGACACGGCGTCAAAAAGGTTTCGCAATCCCACGCTCGACTCGATGACCACAAGAACGCTGATGGCATCGATCTCGAGCCCCCTGTCGTGTTCATGCGCAGCTAGCCGTGCGTCCAGTTCCTCGAGATCGCGAGCGTCCTGTACTTTGGGAACCATGATCGCCTGAGCATCGTGCGGCGCAAGCGCGGCCAGATCCTTGCCCAGATCTCCAAGTTGCGGATGATTGATTCGAATAAAGGTTAGTCTTTCCGGCGAGCCGGCAAGCGCAGCGGAGACTGACGCTCGGGCCTCCTCCTTGCGCGCCTGAGGAACTGAATCCTCCAAATCCAGGACGATGGCATCGGCACCCGTCGCGACAGCCTTTGACAGGAGTTCCGTACGCGTGCCGGGCACAAACAAAATGCTTCGAACGGGGCGATGCGGCAGCATGCTCAACTCCTTGCAATCTGGAGCGGCGGTTCGGCCTGACGATCGAGTCCCGTGCCCGGAGTCTCGCCAATCGCCGGAGTTGTGAAGAATTGACTGGGATTGCGTCGGCGGGTAATCCGTGCAATTCCAAAAACGGCCGCGCCGGCGCCGAGAGACACCGCGCCAGCGATCAAGAATAGGGTGGGCGTCGCCACATGCTGTGCGATCAGAATACCGCCGATCACAGGTCCGACGACTGCGCCTATCCGCCCAAGGCCCAAGGCCCAACCGACGCCCGTCGAACGCAACGCCGACTCATAGAAACTCGCGGACAAGGCCACCGCACACATCTGTGAGCCCACCGTCAGAATTCCGGCCACAAAGGCCACTGTGAGCAGCATTTGGCCCGATTGAACCACCAGACCGATTAGTCCGACGGCCGCCCCGCCCAGAGCATAGGCAACCGCGATCGGGACGATGGAACTGAATCGCTTGCTAATCCAACCGATAAAAAAGCAGCCGACGATACCGCCCAAGTTCAAGGCAGCAACACCCAACACCGCACTCTTGATGCCAAGACCTGCTTGATGCGTGACGAGCGGCATCCAACTCACGAGGAAGACCGTGAGCAGCAGGCTGAGAAATAATGTCGTCCAGAGCAGCAATGTGCCAAGCGCTCGGTCCTCCGAGAATAGGCGTCGAACGGTCGCGCGGGGCTGCGGATTGCCCTGTGGATTGCTGTGAACGACCCCCAGGCCGTCGACTTGCAGCCCGAGCCGCTTGGACAGTGCTTCGACCTTGTCCCGCTTGCCATTCGAGGCCAAAAAACTGATGGACTCCGGCATGATGAGGGCGAACGCCGGTAGGAGAATTAAGGGAACTACGCCGCCGATATAGAAGATGCTGGCCCATCCAAATCTTGGAATGAGTTGCGCTGCCAGCACTC
Organism: Steroidobacteraceae bacterium; assembly: GCA_036502605.1. GTDB lineage: Bacteria > Pseudomonadota > Gammaproteobacteria > Steroidobacterales > Steroidobacteraceae > Bog-1198. Next base: position 24,256 of record DASXYI010000097.1, on the reverse strand, counting down.
CACCCAGTACCGATCCGAACGGAAAGCCGCAGTACATCAAGGCAACGATGTTCAGGCGCAATCGCTTCGGAGAGAATTCCGACGTGATGGAGATGATGATTGGAAGCGCGCCGCCGAGCCCGAAGCCCGTTACTAGACGAACGATGAGCAGGGCAGGTATCGAATGGGTGAATGGCGTGGCTAACGAACCCAACGTCAACATCAGGATGGAAAAAATTAGAACGGGTTTGCGCCCGAAGCGATCACCCGCTTGGCCGGCCACGAGAGCCCCGATCAGTCCGCAGAACAGACTGGAGCCGAACACAGGCCCGAAGGCCGCTGCCGGGACCTGCCAATCGGCAGCGATCGCCGGCGCCACCAACCCGATCGCCTGAGTGTCCATCCCGTCGATCATTGCCATCAGGGCACATAGACCAATGATGGCGGACTGGAAGGCCGTTATTTTTGTGGAATCGAGGGCACGGTCAAGCCCGTCTATAGCCGACATGTCGTAACCTCCAGCATCTGTTCCCTTGTTACCTGGTAACCATAACTGACCACATCTCCGCTCGTCAAGGTCGCATGCTCCTAAGCAGGCGCGTGATTGCCAGAATATCTGAGAAAATCCTATTGCAATGTAACTAGGCTACCTGGTACGTTGTGATTGGTTATAAGGGGGGTGGTCGATGGAGAGAGACACCAACTTCGGGGTTTCCTATTTACTATGCGCCGCAGCGTTATGTTATCCGGCCTCTGGGAGCGCCCAGACGAGCACCCAGATGGGTCCTAGTGTGCCGGCATCGGCGGCGGGTTCGTCGGGCTCACAGACGCCGCAAATTCAATCCGATACCTCGATACAGGAAATCGTCGTGACGGCGCAGCGCCGCCGCGAAAATCTTCAGGATGTTCCCATCACAGTCCAGGCATTTTCGGCGCAATCCTTGCAGGCGTCCGGCGTCACCAACGCGGCGGATCTTGCGCGAGTGGTTCCTGGCATGACCATGCCCACATCGGCGGGCTACACACTGCCTCATCTGCGCGGAGTGGGAATCACGGCCATCGGTCCCGGAATTGAAAATTCAGTCGCGCTCTATGTGGACGGGGTTTACCGAGGATCCTCGTCGTCCGATGCGACGGCGCTCAACAATATTGCCAGCCTTGAAGTGGAGAAGGGCCCGCAGGGAACCTTGTTCGGCCGCAATGCTACCGGAGGCTTGATTCAAGTATCGACCAAGGACCCTAAGGCAGGGCCATTGAGCGGCTCTGCAGATCTGGGCTATGCCAACTACCAGACGACTTCCGGCGATCTGTACCTTACGGGTGGATCAGAGTTGATCGCGGGCGACATTGCCGTGAAAGCAAGTCATCAGAACCAGGGCTGGGGCGTCAATGTCGCCACCGGACAAGACGTCAATGCGACGGACCTTGATTTGTCGCTGAGATCGAAATGGCTCATTCGACCCACGGATTCGACCAAGCTCACGGTCATATTCGACTACGCAGATGTGAAATTTTCCACGTCCGCCCTCCAGAATTACGGCAACACGCCGAACATCTACTATCCCGGCGGGACCCCAAATCTATCAAAGTACGATGTCGATCTTGATTCGCAACCCAAACGACACTTGCAGGACGGCGGCGTCAGCGCTCAATTGGACCAAGATCTCGGCTTCGCGTCGTTCGTCGACATCGTATCGTACCGGCGCGGCACGTATCGTTGGAACGTCGATTTCGATCTCGGACCCAACCCTTACTCGATCAACACGCCTGTCCAAGTCGATAAGCAGTTCACCGACGAACTGCAGCTCTTATCGCGCAACCAATCTCGATTGACCTGGGTGGTCGGCCTCTTTTACTACTACGCGGATAACGGCTACGATCCCCAGATCGTCAATTCCAGCGGGCCGGCAGTCAATCCACTCAAGCCAATAACGCTCGTTGACAACATGACGTTTCAAGAGACCAACTCGGTGGCAGCCTATGGACAAGGTTCCCTCGATTTGGGCTTTCGAACGAAGCTTACCGTCGGTGCGCGGTATACGAACGAAAAACGGGGTCTCGACGGCTTACAGATGGCCTATCTGAATGGCGTCGTACCCATCACGCTCGCCAATGTAGATACCAGTGTAACGACGCATACGCCGACGTGGCGCATCGCACTGGATCACGATTTCACCGATACAATCCACGCTTACACGACCTACAACCGGGGTTTCAAGAGCGGCGGCTACAATGTCACTGCTCCAGCTCTCGCGCCATACTCGCCCGAGAAGCTCGATGCATATGAAATCGGACTGAAGACGCAATTCTTCGATCGAAGCGTTACCTTGAATACTGCGGGGTTCTACTATAACTACAGCAATATCCAGGTCTCTCGCTTCATCAACGGCTCGCCTCAGGTCTATAACGGCGGCGCTGCGGAACTTTATGGACTCGACACTGATTTGACGATGCGGATCACCGAACGTTTCTCCGTCACCGGCGGCTTTGAGCTGCTGCACACGGAGTTTACAAACTTTCCAAACGCGGATTTCTTCAACGGTTGCGCGACACCGTACCCGACGGTCTGCAGCCTCTCTGCCACCGGCAAGCAGCTGCCTCAAGCGCCGAATGCGTCGGTCACGGTCAATGTCGACTACCGCATTCCGCTGCGGGCAGGCGAGCTCAATCTCGATGTCAACTCCTCGTCGAGCAGCGGATATTTCTTCGCTCCCAACAACGAGGACCGGCAAGGTCCCTACACCTTGGTGAACGGCTCGGCACAGTGGGCGAATGAGCAGTACCAGTTCAGCGTGTGGGCAAAAAATATTACGAACGTGATCGTTCCCATCAGCGTGAATCAAGCTCCGAGCGCCACCGCCGTGGGCTTTGCCGCGCCGCGAACATTCGGCGTCACAGTCGGGGTAAAGTTCTGACATGAAGACAGTCGTCCATAGGGCATCTCGTGGAGGAAATTCACCTTGATCGACCTGGTCCTTATAATGGCGCAGCAATCCGGCCAGCCTCCAGCGGGCCACATTCGCCTCCGTTCAACCTTCGCATTCTCCAGTCGGTACTACAATGATCAAAAGTCCGGATGAACCTGCTTCCTTCTCGGTGTCCCGCCAGGGAGCCGCAGAGCAAGTCATGGGCGATCTGCGCAACCGGATTTGCCAAGGCATCTATCCGCGCGGCGCGAAGCTTCCGTCTGAACGCGAACTCGCGATGTACTATCAGGTTAGCGGGCCGACAGTCCGCGAGGCGTTGCGAGGGCTGGCTGCGACCAATCTCGTGCGTATGCGCAAGGGTATGGGCGTTTATGTAATTGCGGCGACCGATGCGATGTTCGCCTCGGCGCTCGGCGGAATATTGGAGCTCGAGAAAGCTCAGCTGCTCGACGTCTTGGCCGTCTCCGAGGCGCTCTACGTCAAGGCGGTCACCCTGGCTTGCGAACACGCGACCGAGGAGGAATTGAGGGTCATCGCGGAAACTCTGGATCTGCTCGATCAGAGGAAGACGGCCGAAAAGCTTTTCGAAGACCTCAAGACGTTTCTCGATCTCATTGCGAGGGCTTCCCACAACGTCCCGTTGTCCGTGTTTTGCCGTTTTCTGATGGTGCTTCAAGTGGAAGTAGCGAACGAACAGATCGGCGGTATTCCGCGCAACTGGGAAACCATCGCCATAAAACTCAGATCCGACCGGCGGGAACTGGTCGGTGCTCTTCTAGCGCGAAATCCGGTTCTCGCGGCATCATGGGCCGCGGCTTATCACGAACACACGCGACGGCTGGTGAGCGATGTTCTCGCGACGACCGGCGGCGAATCCGTTTCGACTCTTCGCCGCGCGATCAGACGGCTCGAAAGCGCGGTTTAGCCGCGTTCGGCGTGCTACGACAGCCGCGCTTGGCACTTGTTAATAATTCGGCGATTTCGGGAGACAGCAGACAATGATGAGTGGGCAAAGATCATGGGCAAAGTGAAGCGCGTCGTCATCGGCCCGAACGAAGATCAAAAGTCCGCCGTGCTTTACGGCGACTCCACCAATGAACAGCAGGTACGGGGAATTTTCTGGCGCTCGACGTTATGGGCGACGGAGGAACTGCCCGTGGACAACTCATTGACGGGCGATCGTGCGCTGGGCGTGATTCAACGTGAACCCGAAGGCGACGGCTTAATCTTCCGCGCCTTGGAAATTCCTCCGGACATCAACGACCGGGAGAACCATATCGAGGTCCTGCAAAAGCTGCACGAAGAGGTAAGTCAAAAGCATGTGCCCTCGCGGGAAGATCTGGAACGTCATCCGAGCATGCACCGGACGGATACCCTCGATATGTTTACAATCACGCGTGGCGAAATTTACCTCGTTACCGACACCGACGAGGTTTTGCTGAGATCTGGAGACAGCGCGATCGTACGGGGCGTCAATCATGCGTGGAGCAATCGTTCGAATGAGCCGTGCATGATCATGTGCGTGATGGTGCATTCCCGCGCTTAAGGCGGCCAACAAGACACGGCGAAGGTTCTTTCAAATAATGTCGTTTTGGGCTCATTATGATAAAACTGCTTGCATCTTCGTTGATTGTGGACAACGCGCTGGCTTACGCGCGATCTCATAAGCTTGCGCCCCTGACGGTTGCGGTGTTGGATGCCCGCGGCTGCACCATCGCCCTCAAAGCCGAAGACGGCTCGAGCTTGCTCCGTCCGGAAATCGCGCAGGGAAAGGCTTGGGGGGCGCTTGGCATGGGGGTGGGGACACGCAGTCTCGCGTCACGCGCGGAGAAACTTCCGGCTTTCTTCAATACGTTGGCCGCGCTCTCGGGCGGCCGGATAGTTCCGGTTCCCGGCGGCGTGCTGATCTTGTCCGGCGAACGAGAGGTGCTCGGTGCGTGCGGAGCGAGTGGCGATACGGCAGACAACGATGAGGCTTGCGTAGTTGCGGCCATCGAGTCAGCTGGGTTGATCGCGGACCCCGGGAAATCGCACTGAATTGGAAGGCCTCGAGTCTGGGACCGTACGCAGTAGGGGCCAGATAGATCAAGGGGCCGAGGCAGGTGGCTCGGGAGATGTCGTTGCAGGCGGATGAGGTCGCCTGTTTTCTTCGCCCCTATGCTCCCTGTACCGATGCTTTCAGATCGCTCGGGCTTACAGCGTGATCATTCCGTGGCGCAGGGCGTAGCGCGTGAGATCGGCAGCACTGTGCAGTTGCAGCTTACGTAAGATATTTCTCCGGTGCGCTTCCACTGTCGCGACCGCAATTCCCATTTGCGCCGCGATCGTGGCACTCCGATGTCCCTCGGCAATCAATTTCAACACCTCCTTTTCGCGCCTACCCAACGCGCTCGGAAAGGATGGTCCGGAACTCGGCGCATTTTCCTCCCAGAGGGTGATGACGGCACCCGTGACTTCTGGCGATAGATAGTGCTTGCCGCTCGCCACGGCACGCAGCGCATGAATGAGTTCGCGGCCCGAAGCGGACTTGACGACATAACCTTTGGCCCCCGCCTTGGTCATTGCGCGCACGAACTGCCGATCGGTATAACCGCTCAAGGCGATGATTTTTAGTTCAGGTAACCGATGGCGAAGCTCTCGGGTGACTTGTTCACCATTCATCTCCGGCATCGCGATATCGAGCACGAGAATGTCGGGGCGCAATTCCTCAACGCGCGCCAGGCATTCTTTGCCATTGGCTACCTCGCCCACCAGTTCAAATTCCGGCGCGCCTCCAATGAGGTTCGCGATGGCCTCGCGAATGAGGGGATGATCGTCGGCGAGCATGATGCGGAGAGGCTTCATTGCCGTTGCATAGGCACTTTGATCATGGCGGTGGTGCCGCTATTGCGCTTGCTGCTGATTTGCAGCGTGCCGCGGATATACGTGATGCGCTCGCGAATTGTTGCAAGTCCCAGGCCTACGGAAGGTCTCGACTGAACGCCGCTGAGGGAAAACCCGCTTCCCTGGTCGATGATTTCGAGCGTCAAATGACCATCCGCGCATCGCGTGGCGACCCGCGCGCTCTTGATCTTGGCATGCCGAACCACGTTTATGAGCAATTCACGTACCGCGCGAAATAGGATCGAGGCGGTGACCGAGTCCAAGGGTTTGGGCTCCTGATCGTCGTCCAATATGACCTCTAACTGATAGGTTTTTCGCATCTCTTCGCCCAACCATTCGATCGCCGGCACGAGGCCGAGCTGCTCCAATACCGGAGGATTGAGCTGGGCCGTGAGGCTGCGCATTTCTCGCACCACTCCTTCGAGCAATTTGGCGATTTCGTCCAGCGCGGCATCCGAGCGGCTCGTCTCTTCGGTATTGCGTAGGGCATCGAGCTTGATCGAGGCGGCATTGAGTTCCTGGCCAAGGCCATCGTGAAGGTCGCGCGCGATGGTCTGCCGTTCGCGCACTTCGGCCAGCGCGAGCTCGTGCGCAAGCCGGCCCAATTCCTCCGTGCGCTCGCGCACACGTTCCTCGAGCTCCTCATTCGCCGCCGCCTTGGCTTCGATCTCCTTTTGCGCCGCTCTCTTGGCCTCGGTAATATCGGTAAACGTGATGACCACGCCGGCGATGTGAATGCCCTCGGCACGGTAAGGCACGATGCGGCGTAGATAAACGCCTTTGTGCTCGAGTTCCCGCGATTGCGGCTCCTGAGTCCGCAGCACGGCGCGCGCGTTCTCGATCAAGCTCGGATCCATCGCGGCGAGGCTCAAGTCGGCAATCGGCCGGCCGATATCGGCCGGCAGCAAATTGAATAACCGATGGGCCGCGGGTGTGAACCACTTGATGCGAAAGGACCGATCCAGGCACAGGGTCGCCACCTCGTTGGAAGCGAGCAGATTGCGTAAATCGGTGTTTGCGACTTCGAGTTCAGCCACTTTGTGCTGCAGTTGAGTGTTGACGGTATTGAGCTCCTCGTTCACGGACTGCAATTCCTCTTTGGAACTCTCCAGTTCCTCGTTCATCGACTGAAGCTCTTCATTGATCGACATCGTCTCTTCATGGGAGGCGCGCAGTTCCTCATTGGAGGTCTTGAGCTGGCTGATGGCGCTCTGCAAATCTTCCCGCGTTGCGCGAAGTTCCTCCTGCAATTGGCCGTGCGCCAGCCGGGACTTGGAAACCGGAGTCCCGATGGAGGTCTCCTGAAACGCTATTAGATATCGTGGGCCGCCAGCCTCGCTCGGCTCTGTCCCAATCGGCAGCACCTCGACATGCAGGGTCGACCGGCTGGACTTGGGTCCCTTGGACAGTCCGCTGATCAACACTGGGCGCTGAGCCGCCTTAGCGCGCCCTATCGCTGCCGGCACTTGGGCGCGGATACTCTTCGGGAGTCGGGGCAGCAGTGCCCCATTCCTCGAGCTTCGTGCCGGCAGCAGGAAGCGCTCGACCATTCCGCTGGAATAGAGTGGTTCCACCCGCTCGTTGACCAGCACCGCCGCGGGCGCGAAGCGCTCGAACAAGGCGTTTTGCGTCAGATTCGCCAACAGGGCAACGCGGCCTGCGCGGTTCAAAGGCTCCGGGCTCAATGCCGGCGCTCGAGGCCTTGTCCTATCCGCGCGCCAATTGATCTGATCTCTGGGGGTCGTGCCGATGCGCTGGTAGATGTGCCATTTGTTCCCGACTCTTCGGAAGAGCTTCTCATGGACGCCCACTGTTTCGGCGCTGCCCAGAAATAGATAGCCGTTGGGGCGTAGTGCGAAATGACACGTCGACAAGATGCGCTCTTGTATTTCAGGCTCGATATAGATCAGCAGATTTCGGCAAGTCACCAGATCGAGGCGAGAAAAGGGCGGGTCGGCCAATAAGTCATGATCGCCGAAAATGACGCTTTCGCGCACTTCGGACAGCACCTGGTAGTGATGATCGTCGTTGGATTCCTTAAAGTAGCGTTTCAGATACTCGGCCGGGACTTGGTTTCTGATGCCGAGCGGATAGCGACCGGCGCGCGCGGTGTTCAAGGAATCTTGATTGGCGTCCGTGCCGAATATTTGTACCACGCAGCGCTTTCGCATCTGCCGCAGTCGCATCAGAACCAGCACCGCAAGGGTGTAGGCCTCTTCGCCGGTGCCGGCTCCCGCCACCCAGGCCCGGATCGGCTCACCGGTTTTCTTCGACGCGATCAAGGGACGCAATACCTCGCCGTCGAGCGCTTCCCACGCCTCGCGATCGCGAAAAAACTCAGTGACCCCAATGAGCAGGTCTTTGCGCAGCGCCGTGACTTCGCCGGCGTTGCGCCGCAGGCGTTTGGCGTAGTCCTCGAGTTTCTCGATATTCAAGAGTCCCATACGCCGCTCGATGCGGCGGACCAGCATGGCTTGCTTGTAGCCGGTGAAGCTCTGGCCGTGGCCTGCTTCCACGAGCGCCAGAATTTTGCTGATCGGACTACTGGCGTGCGAGCGCGCTGGGAGTAGGTGAGGTTTACGCACGTACGCGTGGCGTGCGTAGCTCATCAGCACGCGCGGCATTTTGGCAATCGGTAGAACGTAAGCCACGAGACCGGTCGCAATCGCGTTGCGTGGCATGCCATCGAATTGCGCTGTCCCGGGCGCCTGGACCAGCACGATGCCCCCATTTGCCGCGATTTCCTTGAGGCCCAGCGCGCCGTCGCTCCCCGTGCCGGATAGAATGATGCCGACGGCACGTTCACGCTGATCCTGCCCCAACGAGCGGAATAATTGGTCCACCGGCAGACGTCGGCCGCGTACCTCGAAGGGTTTCGCCAGGTGAATGCAGCCGTCCTTGAGGCTGATGTCGCGGTCGGCCGGCGTCGTGTATACGCAGTTGGCCTGTAGGCGCTGACCGTCTTCGGCCTCGCGCACACGCATCGCGGTGTGACGGGAGAAAAGTTCTGCCGACAAACTGCGCGGGGTGGGGCTCAAATGCTGAAGAATGATGAAGGCAAGACCGCTGTTCCCCGGTATGACGCGCAGGAACTCCACGAGCGCGTCAAAGCCGCCCGCCGAGGCACCGATTCCGACCACGCAGGGGGAGGATTGTCGTTTGTGGTTGGATGGGAGACTCTCGCGCACCGCAGCACGCCGCGGCGCTGGCTTTGACCCCCTGATTCGCTTGACGCCCATGCTTCTCGTCCAGCCACCCAAAGCCCGAGTCTACGTCACTTGACTGTATTAGGGATCTTTAGCGCAGCAGGGCGCCGGCGGGAAACTATCTCTGCGGGGCCTCGGGAGGACTATCGAAGACTTCCAGTACCGCAACGCATTGGCCTGCCTGACACAGTTCGTAACAGGTGGGGCCGTTGAGTCGCACCTCCTTACCCGCCGTCAGCTGTGCGAGTACGTCATCGAACAGCGGCAGATTGAGATTACGTGCTTCCTCTGCCGCTTCTGCGCACAAGGTTGCCCGTGCTAGCGCTAGGCCGTCAGGGTCGATAAGAAGAATCGCTTTCGCCACAGATCGCAACTCCTTCCGTGTTTTATGTGGCCCGCCCAACCCCTTTCTGACTCAGTAAGCCCAAGGCCGCTAACTTCGCCCGCTTTCTTTCATACGCCGCCTTGTCCGCCCCCTCCGATGCCGCGGGAAAGCGGGACCGGTCCCTCGGATGCGATCTTCGTTCGAACAGAAGGCCAGTCGACGGAGGTTGCGAGATTGCATGTGCGCGCCGGCAACGGTGATAACGCGCCGTGATGTGTCTGGGAGCGTAGCGATCAAATGGTCGTCGCCAGCCGCGCCGGCCATACAGCGCCACCAGCTCCGCCGGCGCTACTCGGGAATAAGGCCGATATTCCACGACCATTTTTAAATGCGACATCAGTCCAGGGACATGCCGCGGATGCAGACCGGCGCGAATCAACTGCACTGGTCGCATCCCGACTCCGGAATCGGCGGCTGGGGAGAAATGGCCAAAACCGGAATCGGGTGCGTTCGGGGACATGCCGACGGTCGGCACGTCTTCATTCTCGGCGGTGCGATCGGAAGGCAGCGGCAACAAGGTCCCGAGACCGGTGCCACGATTGCTCGGGACTCCGCTCGAGTGGCGCAGCGCAAAGAGATTCGGCTGCCAGCAGCGCCGGCGAGCTTCGGTCACGACGAGGACGATTCGCCCGCGCGCAACAAGCCGCAACGCGCGTTGCAACGACAACTGCAGCAGCGGCGTACCGCCGTTGAGTGAACAGTGTTGCTTAGGCGCTGAGGCGCTGTCCGTGTTGGTAGTCAACGAGCCGAGCCGTCGGCCATCGCCACCAGCCAGAATTACAACCCAGAATTTCCGCTGTTGTCGGCTCACGTGGGTGCTGCTACGTCCAGTTAGGGTTGATTCCCGTCAAAGGTGAAATGGAGCCTATACCGCGGATCGAGATCCGCATATTGAGGTTATACGGTAATTGGATTACCTGATATCGGGTAATCCTTCGCAACTATTGCGCTCGCGCATTTACTTATCAGGGGCAATAACGTCATATAGCCCTGACGAGCGCGATGCCCGTGCCGTCTGGAGGCATCCATGCAAACCGTGATAACGATCGCCATTATTTCAGCCCTGAGCTTGATCGTCGTGCTCGGACTCTTGAGTGTGTTGAAGGATCTGTTGGATAGATTTGTCGAATCGCCATTGATGTTGGTAAACGACTCAGACCTCAGAGATGATCTGCCCGATGCGATTGCCGCGCCGGTCGTGGAACCCTCCGATCGGCTTCGCGAGCAACGCTCCAAGGCAGGCATCGAGCGCCGCGAGTCGGTTGCCTCTCGTAGCTGCTCGGTAGAACGCTAAGGGACGAGAAAAAGACCGCACGTGCCGTACCGGCCGACATGTGCTGGAGTTCACAGCGGACGTGAATTCGGCTGCTGCCATGAACAGTTATACCTGCTCCAATTCACGTCGCCGTACTTGCAGTTGAATCCCCAAGGATTGCAAATCCATGTCTGATTCCTCTGCTTCGTCAAATATACCACCCGGACATTCTTCCTCTGCCACGTGTTGTGCAATCGCGTCCGCGAGAATTCGAACTTTCGAATCGAACAGTTCATCGATGGCAGGGCTCGATCGTATGATTTGTTCAATTAGCCGCTGGGCATCCGTGCGCTCACGCGCCGCGATTTCGCACATGATGGGATCGTCGGTCGCTCGAAGGAGCGCAGGATAAAATATATCCGCCTCTATGGCGGCGTGGACGCGCAGCGCCCGACAGATGCGCAATGCCAGACCCTGCTTGGCAAGATCAGAACGGGCGGAATGGTACTCGTTAAACCACTCGGCGATTTGGCGATGCTCTTGCTTGAGCAAGGTCACCGCGTCAATCGTCTGTATCGCGGGTAGGTTATGGTCGTGAACAGCTGAGAGGTCGTTTGAGGTGGGCATGGCCTTTACCTTTTAAAAAGCGAGCGCTTTCGCGTAAGCTATGTTTCTACCGCGTCGATGACCGAAATAATGTCAGAGAACGTACCGCTCTTTTATAAGCGGGTGTCTCAATCCCGCGCAGTCGGCAGTAGGGATAGGCGCGCCGCTTGGATTCTGCCGTCTAGTGGTGGATCGCGAGTTGCGCTGCGTCTCGCGTTAGGGTTTCCGGACGTCTTTCGAGGCGCGTTCCTCAACGCGGGAAGCGATCCGATTGGTGACGCGCAGACACCGTTGCCGCCGGCCGAATTATTTTCACGCTTTCAGGAGATGACGCGCCTCGCGGCGCGGATCGGGATGGATTGACCCAGGGATCGACCCTAGAAAGTCGCAGTCATCCGGACATACCAGAACGCGCCATTGAAGCCGAACGGACCGCCCGTACGCGGATACCGCTCACCATCGCTTTCGCCGCCGGTCTGCGGATAAATGGGGCTGGCCTTGGTGTTGGCTATGGCATCGGGAAAGGTGTTGAAAATATTGAGTCCGCCGATGCTCGCGGTAAAGTTCTTCAAGATCTGGTAAGAGAGATCCAGGTCCGTGGTCCACTTGGCAGAGAACAACTGGCCGGGATAGTCGTTCTGGTCCCGCCAGGTGCCGTAGAAATTCTCGTGCAGCGCGGCCTGAATCGGGCCCAAGGCGTAGCTCAAATTCAGATTCGCGCGACTGTTGGGGGCATAGTGCGCTATGTCGATAATTCGGGCCTGACTTATGACCGCGGGGTCATAGGAAGTGACGTCGCTCTTATTGTAGTTATAGGCCAAGGCCGTTTCGAGGCGGCCGAGGCTGCCGAGATCGAACCGATAACTGCCCACCAGGTCCACGCCCTTGGTCTTGGTGTCGAAGCCGTTGGTGAAGTACTGCACGGTGCCGCCGGCCCCGATGTATGACAGCGCCGGAAGCGTGGTGATGTCCGCCGCGGTCACCTTGAATTGCTGGGAAATACCGATTCGGTGTCGCACCGCGATGCTGTACCCGTCGAGAGTCACGAGCATGTTCTGGATCGGGGTCAGCACGATGCCGGCGGCCAGATTGGTCGACTCCTCGGGCCTCAGCGGTACCGCGCCGTAGTACTTCGCGGCCGCGCTGGTCACCGGATAGGTGCCGATTTGCACCTGGGTCGTAGTGCCCGGCAAGAACGTCGTGCTCAGCGTCTCGACGTTGGACTGGCCCGGCGTGGGCGCGTGGAACCCCGTGCTGGCCGTAGCGCGCAAGGCGAGCCAATCGGTGGCTTTGTAGCGAACCTGGAATTTTCCGAGAGTGGTATTGCCGAAGGAGGCGTAGTGCTCGAAACGCCCCGCGAGGCCGAGCGTGAGATCCTTGATGACGTCGGCCTCTACGTCCAGATAGCCTGCGTAGCTGACTTGCGAGGCGTCGACCGCAGAGGAGATACCGCCATAGCCATTCGACGCCGTCGCCTGCGTGGCGGTGTCCGGGACCAGGTTGCCCTTCGCATCGAGGACGAGGGCGCGTGTGCACACGCCCGCAGTGCTGCAGGTATAGAGAGGCTGGGATGAATACGGGCCCGCCGCGTACGAAGCCTGATCACCGAGGAGCTGTTGATAGTTCTCGTCGCGCCATTCGAGTCCGCCCGCGACCGATATCGGACTCGCCAGGCCGGGCACCGTCCAGGGATAGCTCAAATCCAGGTTGAAGTTGTTTTCCTTTTGCACGAACTTGCCGTCGTAGAAGCTGACGGGGGACAGAGGGCCCAGTGACGGATTGAGCGAATCGCGCAAGGAAACGGCCAGCGAGTTCTGGGCCGTGGTGCCCGAGACATCGTAGGCTATGCCCCAGCGGTTGGTGCCCTTGTATCCCACGGCGCCGAAAAACTGCTGGGTGACGCCATAGAAGCGCGGCGTAAAGCCGGCCGGATAGATTGAATTGAAATTGAAGGTGTTGCCGTCCTTGATATATCCGCCAACAGGGCAGCCGGTGAGAGCGGAGGTGCAAGGATCCAGGTAAATGTCATTGAATGCCCCATTGATTGGAAAAGGCGCGCCGCCATTGACATAGTCGCTTCCGACGGGCTTGGACAGGCGGTAATTGAAGCTCTCGTTCGTCTGAATATTGGCGTAGTTGGCAAAGAAATAAATCTGATCGTCGTTATCGAGTTTGATGCCGGAGTTGATCAACGCCTTGACGCTGTCGGAAGGCGGGGTTCCCCACTGCTGTACCGGGCCGGGGTAATGCGGCAACTGGGGCGCCAGGCTCGGATAGGTTTCGGCGAACGCCAGGGCCGATGGACGCGTGGGGTTGCGAACAGTCTGCTGGTTCCTGGCCCATTCGGCACTGATATTGACGAAGCCCTGGCTACCCAACGGCAAACCGACGTTGGCTGCTATCTGGCCGGAACCGCCGTCGCTCGAGTACCCGCTCGGAAAGTACTTACCGTATCGTGCGTCCAACTGCACGCCCGATGGACTGTCGCGGAACTGATAGTTGAGAACGCCGGCGATGGCGTCGGACCCGTACTGCGCGGACGCGCCGTCGCGCAGAATTTCAAGCGACTTGACGGAGATGGACGGAATCGAGTTGAGGTCGGGCCCTTGCGAACCGAACGCCAATTCGGTCTCGCCGCCCTGGTACACCTGCACGAGTGCCGAGCGGTTCATGCGTTTGCCGTTGAGCATCACCAGCATCTCGTCCGCGGGCAGACCGCGCAATGACGGGGAGCGAACGAAGCTGGAAGCATCGGAAATTGCGTTCTGGCCGACGATGAACGACGGCACGAGGTTCGACAGGGTATCCAGCATATTGGCAGCGGGGTAACTCGCAAGCTCGGTGCCGGTGAGCACGTCGATCGGTGCCGAGGACTCCGCCACGGTGCGGTCCAAACGCCTCGTTCCAGTGACGATCACTTCGGCGAGTTCGTTCGCGGGAGCTGCGTTGGCAGTGTCCGAGCTGGCGCCGGTTTGTGCACGGGCCACGCTCGTTGACATGATTAGAATGGATGCGATCCCGGCAATCAGCATAGTTTTCATTCAGGTTCTCCAGAACGACGATGGAAATCTTGGCGGACGGAGTAGGGCGGACAAGGCGAAGCCGACACGCGCGAATTCGAGGCTGGGAGCGGCCGAAAGCAAGCCAGGCGTCGTTGCGCGGAACGAGCAACGGCTCCGACGCGGGGCGCCTTGCCGTATTGACTGCTTCTTCCTAACGATCATCGAACTAACGATCATCGAAGGCCCCCAGTGAATCGAGCTGCGCCGAGAACGCGCACGCATAGAACGCCGCGCTTTGATACTCGGACTCGCTTCGACTCTCTATATTCATCCGCGCCAATCAATGGCGCCGCCAATCTAATGGCGGTTTTTTTATATTCCGGGCTAGTGTAGGTCCGAAGTTCGCTCTCTGCAACCACACCCGCCTTTGAGGCTCGATGACCAACGTGCTCGAGTTCGTGTCACCGACTCGGGCAATGTAAGCGGTCGATGCGATTACGAAATGCGTCGGAGGCTCGTTCGGAAAACCGAACCGTGTTTTCGCTCCGTATCACTTATCGCAAGAGTTGTACGGTGTCTAGATTCAGCGTCGTCCAGAATAGCTAGGAGAACCGCGATGGGTGCGTTCTATCGATCTAGCGCTGTGCGCTGCGCTCTTCTCGTCGAACTGTTTTCGCGATGAGAGGATCTCAGTCACGTGAGCGCGCGCCCACGAACCGAGCGGTTCCACGGCTTTCCACAAGGTGCTGCCGAGCTGGGTCAGTTCATAATCCACACGCTGCGGCGTGGTCGGGAAAACAGTCCGCGTCACGAGGCCGTCTCGCTCCAACCCACGCAACGTGAACGTGAGCATTCTCTGTGAAATGCCGCCGACCATCCGCTTCATCTCATTGAAGCGCTTCGGGCCATCACCGAGCAAGACGACGATTAGCACGGTCCACTTGTCCCCTACGAGCGCCAGTATGGAGCTGAGGTTGCGACAGTCTTCGGTGGCGGGATTGGGGAGATGGACGGTCATTTCGATGTGCTCAGGTATCAGATCTGTGCCTTCTTGCGCACCATAGCACCAGTAACTATATTAGGCCAAGTCGTGTTTTGATACCGGCTTGGCAGCGAACTTACCGCGCTGCCAACCGCATGGGCTGGACGCTAACCCTGAGCCGCGCCGGCAGACCATGCGCCCGTGATCAAACTACTTTTTTCTTTTGGCCGAACAGCAAGGATTCAAAAGCATGACCGTCATTTCCGTCATTGTTGGAAGCACCCGCGAGGGCCGTTTCTCGGAAAAGCCCGCGAAGTGGATTTTGCAGCAGCTGAAGAAGCGCGAGAGTGTCGACGCGCGGCTTCTCGATCTTCGCGACTTTCCGATGCCGTTCTTCGATCAGCCGGCCACGCCGGCCATGCCGGGTCGCTCGCCTTACAAGAACGAGGTCGTGCAGAGGTGGACCGCCGCAGTCGCGCTGTCCGACGGCTTCGTCTTCGTTACGCCCGAGTATAACTACGGCACCTCCGCGGTGCTCAAGAACGCGATCGACTGGGTCTATCCCGAGTGGAATCGCAAGGCGGCTGGCTTCGTGAGCTATGGCTCCGCCATGGGCGCACGCAGCGTCCAGCAGCTCCGTGAAACGGCGATCGAGGTTCAGCTCGCCCCGATCCGCTCGTCGGTCCACATCCCTGTCGCCACCCTGTGGGCCCACTACCAGGGCGGCGACGTCGAGGCTGGTTTGGCGGAGCTCGAGGCGCCCGCCGCAGCGATGATCAACGATTTACTGTGGTGGACCGCAGCCTTGAAGACGGCGCGGGCCAGCGTGTCCTGACCAGACCCTGCGCATCGACGGCTCTAATTCCCACGCTATTTTCAAAGGAACCCCAATGACCCTAGCCACAGCTAAATCACCACCGCCGCGCTTGGCGCGGGCGATCATGCGGCGAACGCATGGCCGAATGCACGGCCCCGTCACACGGTTGATGAGCCCGTCCGACTTCGGCGAGATCCTGAAGCCGTTCGTGTTTCTCGACCTTTTCGACCACGAGGGCCCGCCGTTCAACGGGCCTCTCCACCCCCATTCCGGTATCGCCACCCTGACCTACGTCGCGGAAGGCGCCGTCAGCTATATCGACCCGGACAACGTCAGGGGCACCCTACCGGCCGGCGGCGTCGAATGGATGCAGGCCGGACGCGGCATGTGGCACGGCGGCGGGCTCGACAAAGCAGGGCGAACGCGCGGCTTCCAACTGTGGATCGCCTTGCCGCCGGAACTCGAATTGGGTCCAACCATAAGCATCTACCAGGCTCCCAAAGAGGTGCCGCAAGACGGTCCGGCGCGCGTCCTGCTCGGCAGCTACGGGTCCGCATTGAACGCCATCGCGCCCCCTTCGCCGATTAACTATCTCGCGGTAAGTCTGAAGGCCGGGGAGCGCTGGCGTTACAAGCCCCCGACGGACCACAGTGTTCTCTGGACCGCCATCGCATCGGGCGTCCTGTCGGCGCCTGACGAGCTGCGGCGCGGGGACCTCGCGGCTTTCGAGCCGTCGAGCGAAGCGGTCGAATTCAAAGCGCTGACCGATACCGAATTCGTTCTCGGATCGGCCGCTCCGCACGAGCACGATCTCGTCCTCGGCTACTACTCGGTCCACACGTCGCCGGACGCGCTTCGCGATGCGGAGGCGCACATCTCTTCGATCAAGAAGCGCTTCGTTGAAGAAGACCGTCTGTAAGGCGCTCTTGGTCGGGGGCTCGCGGTTCTATTCGGACGGCGGGCTTGAGATCGCTGCGACTAACGTTCCCATATGCTGGAGACTTTCTCACCTCTGACGAGTTGCTTAACCGCGCGAAGCGAATTACGAAAAATGGGCGGCATCAACGTTCGTACCACGGACCGGTAGACACGAGAAGGCCTAATACGCACTTTGTTATCCTGCGAGATGTGAAAAAGGGTCGAGTGCACCTTTTCCTCGGTCTTCCACGTGTTCGTATAGTAATAAAGAGCAATTGACATTCGCTCAGTACCCCGTGGTGTCGCAAGCGGCAGTGGGTGCCCATGCAAAGATTCGTTTGTTGTGGAGAACACCACGCAGCGATTAAAAATCGGCGGAACCGCGGTTACCTGAGACATGGATGACCGATCCCAAAGCTCCAAATTGCCGTTGTAAGAAGAGTTCCAGTCCTTATTGAGATACAAAAGGAGATTAAGCCGTCGCTCGAGGTTATATCGCCTTAGATGATTAAAATCGGTGTGTATCTCAAGATAGCCCCCTGCCTGAATCTTGTGCAAACCGCCGCCAAAATACGACGGGTCGGTGAGCAACCCGCTGATGCCCGTAAGTTTTTCGAGATATTGGACAAATGCCCCGGAGTTGAGAAAGTTTATTAGTCGCGACGTTTCTTGACCAACCACATCCGGAGCGAAAGCATATTTATTGTGATCGGTCTTGCGATCCACGAATTTCTCGTAGTATTCGGACCTCTTTACGGCCGCCGCTTCTCTGCGCACTTGATCCAGTACTTCCGGATCAATAAAGTCGTCGATAACGATATGGGGCCATGGTTTATTCTGCGCGTAAGTTGCGCTCAGTTTTTGCCCCTCGGATTCGAGCGTTGGCTTGTCGGACAGATAGTTGATCATGTGATAGCAATCCTGTCTCGGATGCGAAACATTTCCTTGTATGCCCTTTGTCAAGCTGGCACTTGTACAAGCAAGTGGGTAAAGGGGAGACTGAGCTTAGCAAAAAAAGGCGGGCAAGGTTGCGTCCATTTTTCATCCGAAACCCATTGCGGGACCGCCCTATTCAGGTCACATTATTTCGCGAGATAGGAAGGAGCGAGACGGCGAATTTCCGATGGCGTCATCCAAACAGTGCTGCGATTCCTTGCGCTCAAGACGTAGCTTCGTGCGTCGATCTTTTGACGTGTCGGACGTAGTCCTACACCACTCATGACATCGGCAGGCTAGACTCCCTTGAAGCTATGAGTGGCAAAGCATGAAGACTTTAGGACGTCACGTTTCCCTATTCCTCCGCAAATTCGATTCCGCGAAGGATCGTCGGCGTGTGCTAAAAAGGTTTCCCCTTTGGAAGGCTCTTCAGGATGGATTACCGCCGCCGCGGCGATGCAGCAAAACGCTCCTATTGATTCGCTTAGACGATATCGGGGACTACCTTCTGTTCCGAAATCAACTATCGATGTATAAAAACTCGTCGCGCTGGATGGATCATAAAATTACATTGTTAGGGAATGATTCCTGGCGGGCCTTATTTGAGCTATTAGATAAGGATGCGGTCGACGATACGATATGGGTCAACAAGAATCAGTATTTAGAATGCGCTGACTACCGGCTGGAAGTTTGGAGACGACTGAGGCAAGAGGGATTCCAGACCGTAATTTCCGCCTCGCGTACGCGACCCTTGTTACTCGACGATCTTTGCATGCTGGCCGCCGACCCCGTCAACAGCTTAGGAAGCCAAAATACAAATGTCCATGCACGTTGGAACCGCATATCGGATAGCTTGTATAGCTCGCTGTTCAAGCCTTCTCGTGCCTTGATGCACGAATTTAATTTCAATGCTGAATTGGCTGAGTGGGCCAGCGGAATCCGATATTGCGGTACCCGTCCTCGGATCGAAGGTCGATTTCCTCGGCCCGTCGCCGGCCCTTATATTATTTGCTTTGTCGGTGCCAGCACTCGAAGCAGGCGCTGGCCGATCAAGCGATGGATCGAGTTCGTAAAGCTTCACCGTCGATATTATTTCAGCAAGGTTTTCCTCGCAGGAAATAGCAAAGCGGAGCGTAGGATGGTGCGCATCATTCAGGAGCGAACTGGCGCGGACAGTATTGCCGGAACGGTTGCGTTGTCAGAGCTACTTCATTGGGTTGCAGGGGCGGAAGCCGTAGTGACGAATGACACCATGGCCGCCCATATGGGTGCATCCCTCAGCAGGCCGACGGTAATCGTTGCCAATGGAGTCAACTACATGCGATTTTCGGAATACGTCAATGCCGGCATTGAACACGTAGCAACAGTCTACCCAGAAGTAGTCAACCGCAGGCGAAAACGGGTCGGCGACGGACAGTATGCTTACAGCGAGACAGTGACTGCAGACATCGCTTCCATCAAGGCCACCACGGTAATTGATTCGCTTAGAGGTCTTTTGGAGGGGCAAATGACGGCCGTTGTCGACCCCTGCACACCTCCAAACGCGGGCTGGGGCGGCGACTTCGAACCGCGTTGTTCGAGCGATCCGTTCCCAAACCAGTAAAACTCACTTACCCGTCAGTTCGTCCATTTCCGCCTGCATGCGCCGCTTGTATTCATCCGACCAATGAGCGCCGGGTTTCAGGTTAGGTTTGCTGTGCGGCCGTGGAATGGGCGGCGCCTTGCTTTCGTTCGAAGACTTGCGCGCTGCACCCTTTAGTTTGAGCGTGACGCGTGATGAGGCGGAGTTAGAGGGCGAGTTCGAATTGTTCATGCAGTTTTCGGGCACCGATGGGAATTGGTTAGGGTGCCTGAGCCGGCATTTAGTTCCTTGACGGGCGAAATATTAGGCCTCACTTCCGGCAGAGGGCAAGGACCGACAGAGGGCAAGGACTGCCAAATCAGCGACCGCCGGGCGCGTTTTCGGTAACGAGCCCGGCGGGCCTCCTATTACGGAGCCGGTACGGCCACGCGGTTGGCAGGTACAATCTGGGGCTGGTAGCTGAATACCTCGCGGCTGCGAGGCTCAACGTGAACCTTCAACCAGTTCACATCGTTCGTGCCGTTGGCTTGGTTATCGCCGAATGTTTCGACTCGAGTGAAATTCTCCAAGCGCCGCCCGGCAGCATCAAGCAATGGCTTGTCAACCCTGAAGTAATGAGAATCTCCATGCACATAGGCTACCGGCTTCCTGAAGGCGGTCACTTCAGCGCGGAGGGCGATCAGGAATGTCTGGAAGCCATCCGGCAAGCCGTCCGTTTCGGCAAGCGTTTTGGGATCGCGCGTCGGTGCCCGCGTTGCGTCTGACAGGTCCCAACCGGGATCGGCTTGCGATATGAGCATGACCGCCGAAGAGCCCGAGGCCGTGGCCTCGGCGAATGTTTCCTGCAGCCATGCGATGTCGGCGGCATTCCGAGCAGCGAATTCCGTCGGGTCCGGCGAAGTGTCGCATAAATTATTGCATGACCCTTGAATGTTTAGAGTTGCGTAGGTGACGCCGTGAAAGTTCCAACGACGGTTTTCTACGTACGGCGCAGCCTGCACCTCTTGCTTGAGCCGATGACGGCCCAGCGAGAACGCGGTGTTGAAGAAAACCAAGCGCTCGTGTTCCAATCGTTCCAGGGATGAGAATCCGCCGTTCGACGGACGGTCACAATCTGTCCAATCGTTATCTCCGGGTGTGAAGATCGCCGGTGCTTTCAGCGAATTGAAAAAAGTAAGCCCTTGAACATAGAGGGCATCTTCGCAGGTGGTCGGAGTTACCGATCCCACCGTGCCATTACCCGCCTTCAAGTCACCGTCATGGACGGAAAACGCCAAATCCTGAGCATTCATATCGGCAATCAGATTGGGTACGCCCGCGGTTGCCTGAAGGTCCGAATACGGCAGATCACCCCACAGGGCAATCGCATAGGAACCGCGATCGTCTTCACCCGCCGTTGCCAGAGAACTCACAATAGCTGCGAGAATTGATCCGGCGAGAACCTGCCGGCAAACTCTAGTATTGATTTTCATGGTCGTGTCATCCCTTGTTGTTGGTTGCTCAACGGACAATTAGATTGGATATCGTCCGTAACAGAAATATGACAACGAGATGACGTTTCTCCGCCGGCAATCGGGGAGTTGCGTTCGTATTAGACCCTATGTAGACTTACTACCATGGGTAAGGAAGATCGCAGCATGCGCATGTCCCTGCAGACACTACGGGTGCTGGAGGTATTCCTCGAGAATCCCACGGAGCAGCTCTCCGGCGCAGAAGTTCACCAGCGCTGCGGCCTGGCATCCGGCACTTTGTATCCCATTCTGCTTCGATTCGAATCAGCGGGCTGGTTCGTCAGCCGGTGGGAGTCCATAGACCCTTCGACGGCTGGCCGGCCGCGGCGTCGGCTCTATCGCCTGACCTCGACGGGACTCAAGCGTGCGAGCGAAGTCTTTGCGAGCTTCAATAGAGGTGTCCTCACATGAGCGAGCGCGATCTGAACTCGGTACCACGAGCCGCGACATCGTCCGATGGCTCCCCGGCCTGGACGGAAGCGGTCACGGGCTGGTTGATCCATCACGCGGCACTCAGTGCTCCAGCGTCTCTGTCGGAGCGGCTTCAGGAGGAGTGGCTGGCGGACTTGGCGGCCAGGCCTTCAGTCATGTCGCGCTTGCGCTTTGCACTTGGGTGCTGCTGGGCCACGAGAGTGATCGCACACGAGCACCGCGCAACGAGCGTTCCGGTTGCCAGTTCGGCCGTGGGGCAGAAGCTCATGATCGCCAACCTGCACATCGACTCCAGGTTTTTCGCGCGCCGCTCGACCACCTTTCTGTTGGTGGTCTGTCTTCACATAGCGCTGTTTTATGCTCTGATGACGGGTCTGGAATTCAAAATCTTCAAGGTGATCCCATCAACGTTTGAGACTCGCGTTTTGCAGGAGCAGCGCCCGCCCGAGCTACCCCTGCCGCTACCCCGACCGCAGTTGACGGCCACGAAGATTGAGGCCCCGATCCCCGAATTCCCACCTACGGGAGACTTCAATGAGACCGAAGATATCATCCATTCGCAACCGCCGGGCACGTCGTCACCAGTGGCAACACAAACGCCGCCATCAACACCGCTTCACGAGGTGAGTCGCGTGCAAGGGGGGCCGGGAATTGGATTCCCGAATCCCGATGATTATTATCCCTCATCCGCGAAACGCAGGGAGGAACAGGGCAGCGCCACGGTTCGTGTCTGTGTAGGCGCCAATGGCCGGCTCACCGCCGATCCAACGACAGTACAGACCTCCGGCAGTGCGAGACTCGATGAGGGTGCGCTACAACTCGCGAAAGCCGGTTCCGGGCATTATCGGGCGACCACCGAAGATGGGCGACCCGTGAATTCTTGCTATTCATTCCGTGTTCGGTTCGAACTCAGAAATTAGCGGGTGGAGTAGCGAGGATCAGCGGAATTTGGGCGATTGTCCCCGCGGAAGTACAATGCGTCGGGAGGAACCACCGGGGAGGAACTATGACGTTTATCGACGCGGTGAAAATTTGTTTTACCAAATATGCGGATTTAAACGGGTGCGCCTCGAGAGCTGAGTTTTGGTGGTGGATTCTGTTCAACCTTGTTGCGACGGCTGCACTTCAATCCGTGAGCTACAACCTGTCTGGCGCTTTTTCACTCGCGACGTTTCTACCAAGCATCGCGGTGACAGCGCGGCGTTTGCACGATACCGATCGCAGCGGATGGTGGCAGCTGCTCTACTTTCTTCCGGTCATCGGGTGGATTGTCATGATTATTTGGTGCGCGGAGCAAGGGAAGCCGAATCGATATAGCGAATCGCCGCAAGGGCCGGCTACTGTTTAGCAGGGATTGCCGTTGCGAAGCGGCCGGGACGCCTGTTTATACAGTGTGCGCAAGGTGACCGTACTGGATGGACGTAGAGACGTCATCCCGTAACAATCCGCGGCATGCCGCCCGAATTTCATATCGACAAATTGAGCGATGAGTTTGGTCAATACACCTTGGTGCTCAAATGCGCAGAGTGCGGACATGAGCGTAAGTCGGATCCTCACACCCTTGGGCGGCTGTGCGGCTGGGATGCAAAGCTCAGCGACGTCGCCAAGCGGATGCGGTGTTCGAAGTGCGGGAAGAAGCGATGCGCTTTGAGGGCGTTTCCTCCGAAAAAGCCGCGAGGGTATACGGCGTTGCCGAGATAGCCGGACGCCGCGGAGTGCACCTAGCTAAGGGGGATTGACCACCCATTCCGGCTCGTCGAATTCGCCGATAATGGTGATGTCGCAGTACTGCGCGGCCTCCGCGAGTATGGATCGAACTTCCGCATCCCGGCGATGCTCCATCGCGTCACGTGCCGCTTTCGAGTCCCAGCTCGCGATCGCAATGAGGCATGCGGGGTCTCCGATCATGCGGTGCAAAAGCGTGCCGCGGGCACCCGGCGCCCGCTGCAGAATTTTACTTGCACGCACCCACGCATCGGCATACTCCTCGGCGGAGTGTCCGGGTTTGATGTGCACTTCAAAGATGAATTTCAAGTCGGTATCTCTCGTAGGTACGGGTATCCGATGCGCCAATCCTGGACCAAGGAGACGCCCTTCGAAAGGCCTTTAGACGCCTAAATCTCCGCGGTTCGGATGGACAAGCCTTGAGGTCGCCTTTCTATCGTAAACTATTCTGAAAGCCAAACGACATCGGGGGGTTCCATGATGAGCGTGAACAACGGCAATGAAGCACTGACTGCGCCAATGAGTAGGGGCGTGCAGGCAGTGGGCGACTCGGCCATTTTCCTGAGAAATACCTGGTATGTGGCGGCGTGGTCGCATGAGATCGTCGCCGACGGAATGCTGGCGCGGACCATTACCCAAGTGCCCTTGGTGTTTTGGCGGGATCGGGCAGGCAAGGTGGTAGCCCTGGAAGATCGTTGCTGTCACCGCGCCGCGCCGCTGTCCAAGGGACGCCGGGAAGGGGACCTCATTCGTTGTATGTATCACGGGTTGCTGTACGACTCTGCGGGCCAATGTGTTGAAATCCCCTCTCAGGAATTTATTCCGCCGGCCGCCAAGGTCCGCGCATTTCCGGTCGTGGAGCGGTTCAAATGGATCTGGGTCCGGTGCTCATGCCGCCTTCTTCAGCGCGCGTTTCCCTGACTCGCATCGGCGATTTGCCTGGCTCGTCGGCGCTGCTGAAGAAGAAGACTCGTTCCCGCTGACGGACGGGGGCATCCTCCCCGCGAGCAAGATGTTTTTTGCAGCATTGACGTCCCGGTCATGAGTGTCACCACACTCGCTGCACATCCATGCCCTTACAGCACACAGGTCCAGGCCTGTGGGTCCCGT
>DASXYI010000096.1:0-22269 GCA_036502605.1 Steroidobacteraceae bacterium | reverse complement strand
GGCGCGCTGCAGACGTTCTTCGGGCGGCGCATCAGAAGCAAGGCCGATGCGGCAGATCTGGCTCAGGAGGTGTACATACGGATGCTCCGCATTGGCGACCAGGAGGCCATCCGCAATCCCGTCCACTACCTCTACACCGTGGCCAATAATCTCGTGAAGGAAAACGCAGCGCTCGACCGTCGACAGGCGAGTGGCATCGACATCGACCAGGCTCCCGCGCATGAGCAGCTCGAGACCCTGCCGGAGTTCGACGGGGACCTTGATGCGAGCCAGCGGGTCGCCCGCCTCGGGGTCGTGCTGCAACAGCTCCGCCCAAAATGCCGCGCCGCGGTGGAGCTGCGGTTCACGCATGGACTCTCGTTCCGCGAGATCGCGATGCACCTCGGAGTGTCCCCGCAGATGGCAAAGAAGTACGTGGCGCAGGCGCTTGTTCACTGTCGACGCCGCATGGCGCGGCTAGGTTGAAGCTATGATCTCCAACGATGAGAAGGTCCGCGCCGCGATCGCCGAACAGGCTGGCGAGTGGCTGGTCGCGAGCGATGAGGGACCGCTGGATACGCAAGAAGCCGCGGCCCTTGCGGCGTGGCTCAAGACCTCTCCGGTTCATGTCGAGGAGTTCCTGGGCGTGTCGGCAGTCGCTCGCGATCTGCGCGAGGCCCACGCGGATCCCGAGTACACCCTCGAAGCGATTCTCGCACGCGCACGGGCCGAGGAAGACACTTCGGTCCAACCTCTCTGGTCGCGCCTTGTCACCGCTGTTGGGGGCCAGCCCAGAGGCCGCTTGCTCACAGCGACAATGACAATGGCTGCATTCGCTGTGTTGGCGCTTGGCTGGTTCTTGCCGTGGAATGTTACGCCCACCGGGCATCCGTCAGTTTCCGGCGCCACTACGGTACTGCACTTCGAGACCCGTCATGGCGAACAGCTGAGTCGCCGGTTGGCGGACAATTCGATACTGCGCCTCAATACCGACAGCGCGGTCACCATCCGTTACGGCAAGAACGAACGGCTCGTCATGCTCACCTCCGGCCAGGCCGACTTCGAGGTCGCCCATGAGCCCGATCGCGCATTTCGGGTGATCGCCGGGTGGGCTGAAGTCGTCGACCTCGGCACCAAATTCGATGTGCGCCTGGAGCATGACTCGACCGTGGTCACGGTGGTTGAGGGGCGGGTCGCCGTCGGGCCATCCCCGGTTTTGGGAAAACTCGGCACGAACTTGAGCCAAAACCACCCACCGCGATTTGTCCAGCTGAGCGCCGACCAGCAGATAAGAGTGGCGGAAGGAGAGTGGCCGGCCACGCCCGCACCGGTCGACTCGCAACGCACCACGGCCTGGCTGCGTCGAGAAATCGTGTTTGACCACGAACCCCTGGAGCGCGTCGTGGCCGAATACAACCGCTACACTGCCAAACCGATTGAGATCGCGACTCCTGCGCTCCGGAATCTACAAATCAGCGGGGTCTTCGCGACCGACGACACCGAAGCATTCGTTGCCTTCCTGCGCAGCCTCAAGGGCGTGCGGGTCGAGGTGACGGCGACGCGGATTCGGGTGTCATGACACCCCGAGTAACTGCGACCCGCACCTAACTCTTCCACACTGAGCTATGCTTCAGCTCAGGACACGGAAATACGTCCGAATGGGAAGCATATGGGAGGTCAATCGCGTCACCGATCAGCGCGTATCGCGACCGCGGTGTCTGGGATTCTCCGCGCGCTCCCGGTCTGCGCGCCCTTCGCGCTCTTTGATGTTCCCGCGGCGTTTGCCGAGAGTGCGCAGCCTGCGGCGCTCAGCGCGGACATCCCCGCCGAGCCGCTCACACCGGCGCTCGAGGCCTTCGCCCGCCAGACCGGCCTGCAGCTCGTGTACGTTTCCGGTGTCGTGGGCGACCAGAGATCCCACGCGGTTTCTGCGGGACTGAGCGCCAAGGAAGCGCTCGCTCGAATGCTCGGGGGCACCGGACTCAAGTTCGAGTACCTGACGCCGCGCAGCATCCGCATCCTTACCGCCGTGGTTGCGCCCCCGCGAGAGACTCCGAGGATCCCCTGGGGAGACGAATTGCAGGAGGTGATCGTTACCGCCAACCGCCGCGAGGAGAACCTTCAGGACGTACCGATTGCAATACAGGTGTTGACCGGGGATGCGCTTGCCAAGCTTAACGCCACGACCTTTGATGATTTCGTGAAGTACCTGCCCGCCGTTACCGCGCACGGAGTGGGCCCCGGTCAGAGCAACATCTACATGCGCGGCCTGGCGACGGCCGCATTTGGGATACAAGGATCGGGTACTGCCGGCGGCTTCCCGAACGTCGCGGTGTACCTCGATGAGCAATCCGCGCAGCTTCCATATCGCAATCTCGACATTTACGCCGCAGATCTCGCACGTATTGAGATATTGGAAGGTCCACAGGGCACGCTGTTCGGCGCCGGCGCGCAGGCTGGCGTAGTGCGTTACATCACGAACAAGCCGAAGCTTGATGTGACCGAAGGCAAGGTGAATGCAGGCTACGCAACGACGGCGCACGGTGCGCCAAGCACCAATCTCGACGCCACCCTCAACATTCCGCTCATTGCCGACCACCTGGCCGTGCGCGGCGTGATCTACAACGAGCGCCGCGGCGGCTACATCGACAACGTTCCTGCAACCTTTGCACGTGCCGATACTGACCTCGGCGTTGACTACGCCTACGCCGCCGGCAAAGTTCCGGTCAATAGCGCTGTGATCAACAACTTCAACATGGCTGCCAAGGACATCAATCCGATTACCTACCAGGGCATCCGTGCAGAAGCCTTGTACCGTTTCAACGAGGACTGGAGCGTGCTGCTTGCACAGTCTTACCAGGGCATCGAGGCCGACGGCGTCTTCACCGAGATGGCAGCGAACTCGCTCGGCCAGCCGCAACCGGATCTCAGCGTGCAACTGTATAACCCCTCGTACAACAAGGACAGGTTTGAGAACACCGCGTTGACGATTGACGGTCGTGTCGGTGCCCTGAAGCTTGTCTATGCGGGCGCGTACCTCGTACGCAATGTCGAGCAGGTCCAGGACTACACGAGCTACGCACGCGGCGCGTACGCGGACTACTATCAATGCGTCAATCCGACCTCGAACTCAACTCAGCCAAATCCGGCGGCCGCGCGCTGCTTCACGCCCAGCTCAACTTGGCGCGATCTCGAGCGCAACACCCACCAGACCCATGAATTGCGCCTCAGCACGCCCGCCGATTGGCGGATCCGCGGCGTCGGCGGCCTGTTTTATGAGAACTACCAGCTCCAGAACCAGGTCGACTGGTTCTATCTCACGGCGCTGCCGTACTTCAATCCGATCGGGCCGCCCACCGGCTACTACAACGCAAGCGGAGCGTTCGTATCCGCACCGGTGACATCGAACAACCCGAACGTCCGGCCGTTGGGCGATGCCTTCTTTAACGATATCACCCGGGGCTATAGACAGCAGGCCGCGTACACATCGGTCGACTTAGAGCTCATTCCAACGAAGCTGACGCTGACGGCCGGAACCCGCTACTCCCGTACCAATACCTGGGAAGTCGGCTCGACCGTAAGCAGTTTCGGTGGTTGCCAGCTCATCAATTTTCCGCAGGCACCCAATCCGTGTGTGAACGGGCCGAATCAACAATTCATCAATCTCAATGCAGAAAACCTCGACCGGACTTTCTCCGGTTTCAGGAGCCGCGCGAACCTCAGCTGGAAAGTGACCGAGGATGCGCTGCTGTACTACACCTGGTCGCAGGGGTTCCGCGCGGGCGCCTTCAATCGATCAGCGGTCAACTGCTCATGCTCGCCGCTGAGTAAGGGTCCCTATGAGTGGCAAACACAAGCAAACCTGCACGGGAGCTGGCAGCCGCCGCTGAACCTCGCACCCGACACCCTCACCAACAACGAGTTGGGCTGGAAAACGACGTGGTTGAACCGGCGCATCCAATGGGATGGGGCGATCTATCAGGAGAACTGGAACCAAGCACAGATTCCAGTAAGTGCGCCGGGAATCATCAACTTGGGGTTATTCCTCAACGGTGGCAATTACAGGGTCCGCGGTATTGAGACCTCGTTGGTGGCCCGCGTCACGAGTGGGCTCAGCGTCGAGGCGGGCGGCGCCTGGAATCACAGCGAGTTGGTCAAGGAGGCGACATTCCTGTGGGGAGACGGAACACCGATCGACTTTAGCGCGCTGCATAGCTATGGCAGACCAACAATTCCAAATCCTGGCGGAGTACTAGGCAGCCCCCTCGCCGGGGCGCCTTCCTTTCAGGGCAACATCCGCACGCGTTATGAATTCGCGTTGAACGGGTATGACGCGTTCGCCCAGATCGGCGCAGTGCATCAATCGCACTCCCTCGCTACGACCGATCAATTTACGCTTGACCTTCAGAACCACTCTACTGCCTATGATCTGCCCCCTTTCACAACCTATGATGGGGCACTCGGTGTCGGAAAGGACGCGTGGCTCGTGCAAGTCTACGGCGAGAATCTAACCGACACCCGGGCTCAACTGTTTGCGAACTACGCGCAGTTCTACAAAGCGATCACGGTGAATCGTCCTCGAACCATCGGTTTGCGCTACAGCTATAAGTTCAGCGGTAGGTAGCGTCAGTTCGCCCATCCGAAATCCAGCGGCTGATGATCGGCACGACGAAAATCCCCATCGAAGACCGTTCAGCTTGAATCAGGCCGAGGGTCTCTGACCGACCCGAAGCCGCCGGTGGCCGTGACAACTGAAACGCGCCCCAGGCGATTTGAAATCAACCGGCTCAAGAACTCGCGCAGGCTCTACACCGTAGTGACGGCAAATGTGCCGTGCTTGACTTAAAGGAGATTGCATCATGACTTATTTGACTTCGATTCGCGTGAACATCCTGGGCCGCATCTTGCCTGTCGCTTTCGCCGTCGCGGCGATCGCCCTGGTCAGCGCTCGGGCGCATGCCGCCGATACCAACCAGCTCGATCCGGTCCAGCTCGACCCGATTACGGTCTCCGCACCTGCCGCGAAGATCGTCGACCGCGATACAGCGACCGGCGCAAGCATCGAGCAGGTGACGATTACAGCGCGCGTTCAGCCCGACCCCGCTGCATTGAGGACGAATTACGGCGCGCTGATGCTCAATTACAGCGTGCTCGACGCTGCACGCAAGGCGTGCATTGAGGCCGATCCGCTTGCGGACGACGAGGGCACATGTGTCCGTGACGCGGTCGAGTCTGCGAAGCCTCAGGTGGACGCAGCGATCGCACGAGCAAGGAGCAGCCTCATGGGCTGATATCCTCGTCATCTTGCATCGGTTGCGGCGGTCCGGAGGACCGCCGCAACTAGCGCAATCTCTCGAGCGCGCAGGAGCAAAGAAGATTGAGGAGCCGCGCGACCGAGTGGCGGCCGGCAATACCGCCTAGCACATCAGAAGTCACCCGGCCAATTGGAGAGAGGCGTGCCTAGCTCACTGGAATTGGAGGGAACTACTTCCGCAAGATCTTCTCGATTGCTTTGCCCTTCGCCAACTCATCGATCAGCTTATCCAGATAGCGAATTTCCCGCATTGTTGGTTCCATGATGTCTTCCATCCGGACACCGCATATCACACCCTTGTCATGATACCTAGACCGCCCTGGTCGTATCGCTAGCCGAATTTTGCCTTCATTCGTTCGGATAACCTCGCCAGCTGTATTACCACACGTTCATGGGTGCCCACTCCAATCTCCTCGCTCCCGTCTATCGCACGAATCGAAAACTCGATGCGCCGCCCGTCAACGCTGGTCACTTTCGCTTCACCGGTGACGCGTCGACCGGCCGGCGTCGCGGCCAGGTGGCGCACGTCGACGCGCGTGCCGAGCGCGCTTTCGCCGGCGTCGAGATAAGGTTTGATCGCGTTGAGCGCCGCGTTCTCCATGACCATGATCATGACCGGCGTTGCCAGGACCGGAGGCAACGTTGCGTCCTTGAAACGGCTGGCGAGATGGTCAGGCATGACGACAAGACTGAACGAGCCCGCGGCCCCGACGGGTATGGATTGCATGGCCTTTCCTTAGTTTGAATGGCACAGGTGAGCTTAATGCTTGGGGATGGGGTGAGTATAGGAATTATAAACGACATGTTGAGCACGTCCGGGCGCCGAGAATCCCGCGCCGAGACTTGCAGCGGCCTCCCGCGGGGCCGCCGCAAATCGGATCGATTCCGAATCAGCCGTTCGTGCTGCTCCTCGCCTGAGTAACGACCCGGGCGATCTGAGCCCGCGCGGATTCGATGGCTTCCCGTACGCATGTCCCGTCGTCATCGTCCGTGAGCGGATCGGCGGAGTCGCATGCCTTGCGTGCGGCATGGGCGACGCCCTTCTTGAGAAGCGCGACCCCGGAATCGGTGGTGAGAGTCGCCCCATCCCCACAGTCTTCAGTGTTTGGGGGCAGCCTTGGCGGCCGGCCGGGTGGTGCCGATCGCAGCGAGCGCGTCGAACAGCGTGTCTTGCGGATGTGCCGTGCAGCGCTCATCCAGCGCGGAGTCGAACTTACCCAGCGAACCGGCATCGAGAATATGACTGCCGGAGATTCCGACCGAATAGCCGAACAGCCACATCGTGAGCGTGTTCGCGCTCTCGGGGTCCGACTTGCGCAGTGACACGTGCCGCGTTTCGAACGTGGCGCAATCCAGCCGGGTCAAATCCATCGGGTTATCGCGTTTGGATTTTACGGTGCTGACCGCATCGAGCAAGCTCGTGGTCGGATTGTTCCTGCATTCGGCGTCCAGCGCAAAGCCGAAGGCCCGCAACGAGTCGCCGTACATGACGCGATCGCCGGACTTCGCCACCGAGAATCCAAACAACCACATGACGGTGTCGATGGGATCCGCGTTGTAGCCGGGAACGGTCGAAGCGAGGACTTCGTTCTGGTACTTCGCGCAGCTCACGGCGGCGAGATTCAGTTCCACCGCATGGCTGCGCCGCGGCCAAAGAGCGGCTGCGAGGAGTAGAACGCCCAAGAGCGTCGCCGCGGTCCTCTTGCTCCTCTGGGTCAAACGTCGGTCCTCGACGGCAGCAATCTATCTACCAAAGCAGCGTAGCGCCCCGACTGCACCAGATTCTTCGCGGCCTCGATGTCGGGCGCGAAATACCGGTCGGCGGCGTAGAACGGTACGACGCCGCGAACACCGGCGTGAACCTGTTCGAGGCGCGCCGAGGAGCGTGCGGGACGGTGAAAATCGATGCCCTGTGCTGCCGCCAATAGTTCAATGCCGACGACCGCGGCGGCATTGTCAACCATGGGGCCCAAGCGGCGTGCGGCATGCGTAGCCATACTGACATGGTCCTCTTGGTTCGCGGAAGTGGGTATGGAATCGACGCTGCAGGGCGTCGCAATGGTTTTATTCTCGGATACCAGCGCAGCGGCCGTCACCTGCGCCATCATGAAGCCCGAATTCAAGCCGCTGTTCTCGACCAAGAATGCCGGCAGGCCGCTCATTTTCGGATCCACCAGCACGGCTGTCCTGCGCTCCGAGAGGCTGCCGATTTCCGCGATGGCGAGCGCCAAGGTATCGGCGGCGAACGCCACCGGCTGGGCGTGAAAATTCCCACCGGACAGCACGTCGCCCTGCTCCACGAACAACAGCGGGTTGTCGGTCACGGCGTTGGCCTCCAGGCGAAGCGTCACGCTGCAATTGCGCAGGATGTCCAGGCAGGCCCCCATCACCTGCGGTTGACAGCGAAATGAGTAGGGGTCCTGTACACGGCTGCAATCGAGGTGCGAGGCGCGAATCGCGCTGCCCGCGATCAGCTCGCGATACTCACGCGCCACGGCGATTTGGCCGGGCTGGCCGCGCACTTGATGAATGCGATCGTCGAACGGCGAATCGCTGCCTTTCAGCGCATCGACCGACATCGCGCCCGCGATGACTGCCGCGGCAAACACGTTTTCCGCGCCGAACAATCCCGCCAACGCCAGCGCGGTGGACACCTGGGTTCCATTGATCAGCGCCAGGCCCTCTTTGGCGTGCAGTTTGACGGGTTCGAGGCCGGCAAGGCGCAGACCATCGGTGGCCGGCAACACCTTACCGCCGACGCGCACGCTGCCGACACCCAAGAGGACTGCACTCATATGCGCCAGCGGAGCAAGATCGCCGGATGCACCGACCGATCCTTGCGCGGGAATCACGGGATAGATCTCGTGCTCGAGCAGCGCCGCGAGCGCATCGATCAGGCGCTGCGTGACACCGGAGTGGCCGCGGGCGAGCGCGTTGATCTTCAGAGCGAGAATCAGCCGGACGACGGCATCCGGCAAGGCGTTCCCGACACCCGCCGCATGCGAGAGCAGCAGGTTTTTCTGCAGCAACTCGAGCTGTTCGGTGGGTATGCGGGTCTGCGCGAGCAGTCCGAAACCGGTGTTGATGCCGTACGCCGCGTCGCCCATCGACACGATTTTGTCGACTAACGCGGTCGCACCGGCGATGCGCGTGCGATCGTGTGCCGCGAGCCTGAACACGGCCGGGTGTTCGTAGATGCGCCGCAGCGCGGTCAAGCTAAGCTCGCCCGCGCGCATTTCGACGACGCCGGCCACTTACGAGTGCTCGATCATCGGCAGGTTCAAGCCTTGCTCGCGCGCGCAGTCGATGGCGATTCGGTATCCGGCATCGGCGTGGCGCATGACGCCGGTGCCGGGATCGTTCCACAGCACCCGCCGTACGCGTCGGCCCGCGGCCGCCGAGCCGTCGCACACGATGACCACGCCGGCGTGCTGCGAATAGCCCATGCCCACCCCGCCGCCATGATGGATGGATACCCAGGTGGCGCCGCTGGCGGTATTCAACAGCGCGTTGAGCAAAGGCCAGTCGGATACGGCGTCGGAGCCGTCTTGCATCGCTTCGGTTTCGCGATTCGGACTGGCCACCGAACCTGAGTCCAAATGATCGCGGCCGATGACGATGGGCGCGGACAACTCGCCGCTCGCGACCATTTCGTTGAATGCCAACCCGAGGCGGTGCCGCTGTCCCAGGCCGACCCAGCAAATGCGCGCCGGCAATCCCTGGAAATGAATCTGCGAGCGCGCCATATCGAGCCAATGATGCAGGTGCGGATCGTCCGGGATCAATTCCTTGACCTTCGCGTCGGTTTTGTAAATGTCTTCAGGATCGCCGGACAATGCGGCCCAGCGGAACGGGCCTATGCCGCGGCAGAACAAGGGGCGGATGTATTCAGGCACGAAGCCTGGGAAATCGAAGGCTCCGGTGACGCCGGCCTCGAGCGCGACCTGCCGGATATTGTTGCCGTAATCGAAGACCGGCAGACCCATGGCTTTGAAGCGCAACAGGTACTCGACGTGTCTGGCCATCGAGAGTTTCGCGGCGGCGCTGGTGCCCGCGGGATCGCTGACGCGGCGTTCGTCCCATTGTTCGACGCTCCATCCCTGCGGCAGGTAGCCGTTGACGGGGTCATGCGCGGAGGTTTGATCGGTCAGCGCATCGGGCCTGATACCGCGCTCGAGCAGCGTGTCGAGGACGTCGACGATGTTGCCGAGCAACGCGACCGACAGAGGCTTGGCATTTTTCTTCGCGGCGTCGAGCATGGCAAGCGCTTCGTCCAGCGAAAATGCCTGAACATCGACATAGCCGGTTTCCAAGCGCTTCGTGATACGGCTTTGGCGGCACTCCACGGCCAGCATATTCGCGCCGGCCATCGTGGCGGCCAACGGCTGAGCGCCGCCCATACCGCCGAGGCCCGCGGTCAATATCCACTTGCCGGCGAGCTTGCCGCCAAAGTGTTTACGGCCCATTTCGGCGAAGGTCTCGTAGGTGCCTTGCACGATGCCTTGGCTGCCGATGTAGATCCAAGAGCCGGCCGTCATCTGGCCGTACATGGCGAGCCCCTTGCGGTCGAGTTCGTTAAAGTGTTCCCAGGTGGCCCAGTGCGGAACGAGGTTGGAATTCGCGATCAGCACTCGCGGCGCATCCGCATGGGTCGGGAAGACGCCAACCGGCTTTCCGGACTGCACCAGCAAGGTTTCTTCCTCGCCGAGTTTTTTCAAGGTCTCGACGATCCGGTCGTAGCAGTTCCAGTCGCGGGCGGCGCGGCCGATGCCGCCGTACACCACGAGTTCGTTGGGATTCTCCGCGACCTCGGGATCGAGGTTGTTCATCAGCATGCGCAACGGTGCTTCGGTCATCCAGGAGCGGGCACTCAAGGCGTTGCCGCGGGCGGCGCGGATAACTCTGGTCTTTGGGGGGGTGAGCATGGCGTCTCCTCAGGGGCGGAATCGCCCCGACATTTCATAGCGGGAACCGGGATAATAGAGGCGCGCGACGGAGGCGATTTCACCGGCAGTCCAAGTGCGGCGGATCATCAACAGGCAGGGCTCGTCGCGCTTCATCGCCAACAATTTGCGAGTGCGCTCGTCCGGCATCACCGCACGCAGCAAGTGCTCGGCCTGTTGCAGCGGCGCCACTTTGGTCAGGTAGTCATACGGCGTCGTTCGACTGAAATCCGTCTTTAGATAATCGGGTG
This sequence comes from Steroidobacteraceae bacterium, assembly GCA_036502605.1. Taxonomy (GTDB): domain Bacteria; phylum Pseudomonadota; class Gammaproteobacteria; order Steroidobacterales; family Steroidobacteraceae; genus Bog-1198. The sequence goes on along the minus strand of DASXYI010000096.1, from coordinate 11,782 downwards.
CGAGCTTCGGCAACACGTGGCGGTCTTCCAGCTGCACCGGCCGGTCGTTCTCGAAGTGCACGATCACCGAGCGATACAACTCGCCGCGCGGCGCGACCCCGAAATCTTCCGCAAGTTCCGCCGTTGCACGGACGCGTTCCAGCGAAATGATCTCGGCGCGATGCACATGCCCGCGCTCGCGGATCTCCTCGGCGATGCTGCGGATTTCCAGCGGGTGCGCGTGCGCGTGCCGCTCCGCCACGAAGCTGCCGACTCCGGCGATGCGCACCAGAATCCCCTCGTCGCGCAATTCGCGCAGCGCGCGGTTCGCCGTCATGCGCGATACGCCGAAGGATTTTACGATGTCGTTTTCCGACGGCACCCGGGCCGAGGTGGCCCACTTGCCGGAACCGATATTGTCCAAAATATGGCGTTTCACCTTGAGGTAAAGCGGTTGCAGGGCCGCTGCCGTTTTGTCCATGCTCGCAGGTCTGTCCACGGCCGGAGGGTAACCTGTATAGACAGGTACAGTCAACCGGGACCGCGGGATCGCCCGGCACGGTTGAACTCTACATCGCGAGACGCTTCATCAGTTCGACGAAGCGGCCCTGGTGCATCAGTTCTGCGGCGTGATGCCGATCCTTGACCACCCAGCGCCCTGCGACCATGACGTCGCGAATCGCGGCGCTTCCCCGCGCGAATACCAGGTGATCCAGAGCCGTGCCCATCGCAGCTCCGGCCATGCTCGGATGCTCACCATCCAGGATCAACCAATCCGCCCGACGGCCCACCTCGATGGTCCCGGCCGGCTGGCCGATGGCCTGCGCGCCGTATTGCGCAGCTTCACGCCACAATCGGGTGCCAACGTGCGGTTCTTGTTTGTCGGCGAGCACGCCGCGACGCTTCTTGCGAAGCCGTTGCTGGTATTCCATCCAACGGAGTTCTTCCGCAGGACAAACCGTGGCCTGGCTGTCGGAGCCGACGCAAAGGCGACCGCCCATTTTCAGGAATCGAGCGGCTTCGAAGAAGCCGTCGCCCAAATTAGCTTCCGTGGTGATGGACACGCATACCGTGGCGCGCGATGCGGCAATACCCTGCAACTCCGACGGCGTGGCATGGGTCGCGTGCACCAGGCACCAATGCTGATCGATCAGACCTGTCTCCAGCAGCAGCTCGATGGGGCGTCGCCCCGTATGGCGCCTGCACGAGTCGACCTCTTTGAGCTGTTCCGCGACGTGAATGTGCAACGGCAGGGTGGGGTCGATCCGCCGCAGCGCGAGGGTCGCTTCGCGCAGCGTATCCAAGGGAACGGCCCGCAGGCTATGGAAGGCGGCGCCGGTGCGAAGAGCTGCCGGAGCGCTTCTGCGCTCGGCGCCGAGGCGCGCTTCGAGCATGCGCAGGAACCACTCGGTATCCGCTGCAAATCTCGCCTGTTCCTGTTTCAGCGGCGCCGCGCCGAAATCGCTGGTCTCATACAAGGTCGGCAGAAACGTGAGGCCGATGCCGGTAGCGGCGGCGGCGGCGGTGATGGCGTCCCAGAGGCCGTTGCCGTCAGGATAGTGACCGCCGCCGGGCCGGCGGTGAAGGTAATGGAATTCGGCCACCGACGTGTAGCCGGATTTGAGCATTTCCATGAACAGCTGCGTAGCCAAGATTTCGAGGTCCGCGGGCTCGACGCGGTTGGCCAGCGCGTACATGGCTTGGCGCCAGGTCCAGAAGCTGTCGCGGGCCGAGAGACGGTACTCGGTATGGCCCGCCATGCCGCGTTGGAACGCGTGGCTGTGGGCGTTCGGCATGCCTGGGACGACAATGCCGGTGATGCGTTCGCTTTGCGGCGGGGGCGGCACTGCTTGATGCTCGTCGCCGGCCCGCGCTTCGATGGCGCTGATGTGCCCATCGTCGGCAACGGTGACCAGTGCATCGCGCGTCCAGCCTTGCGCAAGCAAAGCGCACTCCAAATAGTACTGTTGGGCCATATTGTCTATACCTGTATAGGGAGCTTAGCAGGATCCGCCGGTCGCCGGCGGACCCGTGCCGTATCATTGCCGGAACAGCAAACAGCAGGCGATTCACGTGCAGACATCTTCAATTCGCGAGTGGGACCGGGTTTGGATAAACGCGAATATTGCCACGATGGTCGCCGGCGGCGAACCGTATGGCAATTTGGTCGACGCGGCGCTCGCAGTGAAAGGCGAGCGCATTGCGTGGGTTGGGTCCGCTGCGGAAGCTGCATCGAAGGCCGCGGCCCACAACATTCCGGTCGAAGACTGTCGCGGTTTATGGATGACGCCCGGTCTGATCGATTGCCATACCCATTTGGTATACGGCGGCAACCGGGTCGAGGAATTCGAGCAGCGGCTCTGCGGCGTCTCCTATGAAGAGATTGCGCGGGCGGGCGGCGGCATTCAAGCCACGGTCAACGCCACGCGCGCCGCCGGCGCCGATTCCCTTCTGGCGGCGGCGATGCTGCGTGCGAAGCGGCTGATGTCCGAGGGAGTGACCACCATCGAAGTGAAATCCGGCTATGGGCTCGAGCTCGGCGCCGAGCGGCGTTTGCTCGAGGTGGCCCGCGAATTGGGGCGGCGGTTGCCGCTGTCGGTCAAGACCACGTATCTCGGGCTGCATGCGCTGCCGCAGGAATTTCACGCGGACCGCGCGGGTTTTGTCGATCGAGCGAGCGGCCCGTGGCTCGAAGAGCTGTGCGCCGCGGGATTGGTGGATGCGGTCGATGCGTTCTGCGAGAACATCGCCTTCACGCTCGCCGAGACGGGAAAATTCCTGCGCGCCGCGAGGCGCTTGGGTGTGCCGGCACATGTGCATGCCGGCCAGTTGACCGACATGGGTGCGGCGGAGTTGGCGGCTGAATATCATGCGCTGTCGGCGGATCATCTCGAATACCTGAGTGCGGGCGGTGCGAGTGCGTTGGCCGCCGCCGGCACGGCCGCCGTGCTGTTGCCGGGCGCCTATTTCACGCTGCGTCAATCGACCCCGCCGCCCGTTCATTTGCTGCGGCAGGCGGGCGCCGCGATGGCGGTGGCGACCGACTGCAATCCCGGAAGCTCACCGTGTACATCCATACTGCTCACGCTCAACATGGCCTGCACCTTGTTTGGCCTGACTCCGCAAGAGGCCTTGAGCGGGGTCACTCGCAACGCCGCGCGGGCACTGGGGCTCGAGGCGGAGGTGGGAACGCTCGAGGCGGGCAAACGTGCGGACTTTGCGCTGTACCGAATCGACAGGCCCGCCGAGCTTTGCTACAACCTTGGCGCAAATCCCTGCGTGGGCGTGGTGCGTGGAGGAGCCGTGCGACCCCATGAAGCACTCATCGCGGCGTGATTTTTTGGTCGGCGCGGCGGCTGCGCTGAGTGCGGGCTATGCGGCGGCAGCCGGGTCCGCACCCACTGCGCGGGCTCACGCGCCGTGGGCTCTTCCGCCCAAGCGGCCGATCAAGGCCATCGAAAATATGTGGATCCCCCTCAACGATGGCACGCGGTTGGCGATGCGGCTTTGGCTGCCGGCGGATGCCGAGCGCACGCCCGTGCCGGTGGTGCTCGAGTATCTGCCCTACCGCAAGCGGGACGGGGTGCGTACGCGCGATCAGTCGTGGGCGGAGTCGTTCACCCCTTACGGGTTTGGTTTCGCGCGTGTCGACATTCGCGGTACCGGCGAGTCCGACGGCGTGCTGCTGGGCGAATATCTACAGCAGGAACAGGACGACGGGGTCGAGATCGTCGCGTGGCTCGCGAAGCAGCCCTGGTGCGACGGCAACATCGGTATGCGCGGCATTTCGTGGAGCGGCTTCAACACGCTGCAGATCGCGGCACGTGCGCCGCAGGCTTTGAAAGCCATCATGTCGCAGTGCGCGACCGACAATCGCTACACCGACGACGCCCATTACGCGGGCGGCGCACTCATCCTCAATAACTATGAGTGGGGCGCGGAGTTCAAACAAGTCATGGTGCTGCCGCCGGATCCTGAGTTGGTCGGGGAGCGGTGGCGCGAGATGTGGCTGGAGCGCCTCAACGCAACGCCGCCGGTGCTGGCGACGTGGTTATCGCATCAGCGCTACGATTCGTTCTGGCAACACGGGTCGGTGGCCGTCGACTATTCCAGAATCAAGTGCCCTGCCTATATCGTCGACGGGCAGGTCGATGCGTATCGAGACTTCTTGCCGCGGCTTCTGACGCACTTGAAGGTGCCGCGCAAGGGGCTGATGGGGCCGTGGGGCCATCAGTACCCGCAGCTGGCCAACCCCGGGCCGGGGCTCGACTGGGTGCACGAGGAGGTGCGTTGGTGGTCCCAATGGCTCAAGGGGCGGGACACGAGCATCATGCGCGAACCGATGCTGCGTGCTTATATGGAACGCGCGACGGCGGCTGAAGTGTGGCCCGACGACGTTCCCGGCCGATGGGTAGCCGAACCTGCGTGGCCATCGCCGCGTATTGCAAGGATGGTCTTGTTCCTGAATGCGGATGGCCTCGGCCATGCGCGCGGACCCGATACCGTGCGTCCATGCAAGTCGCAGGAAACGCTGGGTTTGACGAAGCGGGAGTGGTTTCCCTTCAATCTGAACATTGAGCTGCCCAAGGACCAGACCGCGGACGATCTGCGATCACTGTCGTTCGATTCCCAGCCGCTCGAGCGTGCCGTCGAGATACTTGGCCAACCGGTTGTGCGGATTCGCGTGAAGTCTGACCAACCGGTCGCGAAGTTGGCGGTGCGCCTTAACGAGGTGAAAGCGGACGGGCAGTCGTGGAACGTGAGTTACGGGCTCCTCAATCTGACCCATCGCAACGGCCACGAGATCCCCGCACCGCTCGAGATCGGCAAAGTGTACGACGTCGAGGTGCCCTGCTATTTCACGGCGCACAGATTCGAGCCCGGCAGCCGCATTCGAGTCGCCGTGAGCGAATCGCTGTGGCCCCTGGCGTGGCCCTCGCCCCGCCCGGTGACCCTCGAAATCACCGCCGGCGCCTCGAGTCTGGCGTTGCCGGTCCGTCCGCACGAAGCGAGCGACCAGACCATCGATGTGCCGATGCTGCGTAACCGCATGCAGCGTCGAGTTGCGGCGGATCCGGAGTATCGCGAGCGGGCACAGGTCACCATCACCGGGCCCGACGCACAGGGCCGCGTGCTCATCCACAAACTTCTGCGCGGCGCTCCCGAGACGTTCCCGGACATCGGCACGACCGTGACCGAGTCGAGCGACCGGATCCTATCCATCACCGAGGGCGATCCCAATAGTTCGGTCTGGCGCGTGGAATCATCCACTCATATTCAGCGCGGCGATTGGATCACGACGGTGGTCGCGGCGGCCGAACTCACGTCCACGGCCGAAGCGTTTCGATTGCAAGAGTCGGTCAAGGCGATCGAGGGCGACAACACCGTCTTCGAACGCAACTGGGACAACAGAATTCCGCGCGACTGGATGTAGCTCATGAAGCGATTGCATTTCAAGCTGGAAGCGACGGCTTCAGGTTCTCGAGCGCGCGCGGCGCGCCTCACGACTCTGCACAACGAGGTTCTGACCCCCACGTTCATGCCGGTGGGTACTCACGCGGCCGTTCGTGCGCAACGGCGTGAGGACTTGTTGGCGAGCGGCGCGCAGGTGCTGCTTGCGAACACTTATCATTTGATGCTGCGGCCCGGGGTCGAGATCTTCGAGAAATTCGGCGGCGTCCACCGGTTCATGAACTGGCCGCGCTCGGTGCTCACCGATTCAGGCGGATTCCAAATCTTCTCGCTGCCCGGCAGCCGCACCCTCAGCGAGGAGTGTGCGGAGTTCAAAAGCTACGTGGATCGAACCACCATTCGATTGAGCCCCGAGCGCAGTATTGCCGTGCAGAAGGCCATCGGCGCCGACATCATGATGGCGCTCGATCATTGCGTGCCTTCGACCGTCGAGCGCGGCGTTGCGCAACAGGCGATGGAGTTGACGCACCGATGGGCGCTGCGGAGTCTCGCGGCGCGAGGCGATTCGGCGCAGGCGTTGTTCGGAATCGTTCAAGGGGCAAGCTACCCGGATCTGCGCGCGGACAGCGCGCGCGCGATCACTGAAATGCCGTTCGAGGGCTACGCCATCGGCGGTCTCGCGGTCGGCGAAGGCAGCGAAGAACGCGAAGACTGCACGGCCATAGTCACCGAGCTTCTGCCGGAAGATCGGCCGCGGTATCTCATGGGCGTGGGGACCACACGCGACCTGCTCGAGGCGGTGCATCGTGGCGTCGACATGTTCGACTGCATCCTGCCGACTGCGCTCGCGAAGCAAGGCGTGGCATTCACCAGCCTGGGCCGGCGGGATCTGCGGCGCGCCGCCTATCGGGGAATGGAGGGGCCCATCGATCCTGCCTGCGGTTGCTACACGTGCAACACCTATTCGATCGCTTATCTCTTTCATCTCAATCGGGTGCGCGAGGCGCAGGGCTGGCAGCTGCTCGGCTTGCACAACATTCATTTCTACATGCGGCTCATGCGCAGCATGCGCGAACATATTCTCGCCGACACCTGGCTGAGCTTCTATCGCTCCCAGCGCGACGTGCTCGACGCGCGTGATAGCTATGGCCGGCCGGCGACTCACGTCACCAAGGCGCAGCGCCAGAAGCTCAAACTGAAGCTGGGCCGCTACGAGGTCATCATCCGCGACGGCATCGGTCAAATTCGGGATATGAGTTCCGGTGAAGTCATGCATCCCGTCAACGATCCGGCCGAGGAGGCCCGCTCGCTCTATGTCGAGCAATCGCGGCTGGTGCAGCGCTTGGGGGATCCCGAGGCGCCGCCGCTGGTGGTGTGGGACGTGGGATTGGGCGCGGCCGCGAATGCGATGGCGGCAATCCAGGCGGTCGAGACCATGCCGATGAGAGAGGGCGCTCGACGCTTGAACTTGGTGAGTTTCGAGAGCGACCTCAACTCGCTGGTTCTGGCGCTGCGCCACCCAGGCTGGTTCAAACACCTGCGGCACCCCGCGCCGCCGCGGCTGTTGGCCGAGAATCGCTGGACCGGTACCGCGGCTGCGGTCGACTGGCTGCTCCTCAGCGGCGATTTCACCGTGACCAAATTCGACGCGCCGTTGCCGGATCTTATTTTCTTCGATCCGTTTTCGTTCAAGACCGATCGCGCGCTGTGGACGCTGACGGCGTTTCGCGAACTTAAAAGTTTGTGCGCCGACAAGGCGGTCGAACTCTTTACTTACACCTATTCCACGAGCGTGCGCGCCGCGATGTTGGCGGCGGGCTTCTATGTCGCAAAAGGCCGAGGTACCGGGCCGAAAGCGGAAACGACGATCGGCCTCACACCGCGCGCGGCCGCGATGCCGCACGATCGAGAGCTACTGGGAGAGGAGTGGTTGGGCAAATGGCGGCGCAGCGATGCCCAAGCGCCGCCGGGCATCCACACGGCCGATGAGTCGTGGCGCGCAGCTATAACTGAGCACCCGCAATTTCGGACGAGAGATTGATCCTCAGGACCGGCAGCCCCCCCATGGTCTAGGCGCTATGCGACGCGCGACGGCCGTCCCCGCGCCCGGTGTCGTGGGCTCGGCATCACCGACACCTCGTAGTCGGCGTGCGGTTCCTGGACTTTCTCCGCGAAGGGATTTCGTACTCTGAGCTGATCGAAAATCATGCCGTCTTGGAAGTCTTCGCTGAGCAGAACCCGGCAACGTTGTGCTTGGGCTGCGGCAACGATTAATGCGTCCCACCAACTCGTGGAATGACGACGCTCAATTTCCCGGGCCGCAATCAGGATGGCACGATCGATCGGCTGGGCATTCCAAGCCATTAGTGTAAGAACGTCATCCCACGCTTTTTCCGCGTCCACGCACGGTCTAAGTTTTCGGGTGATGACGGTATAGTATTCGTTCAGTACCTGCACGCTGGTACGGCCTGCCCTCTCCTGCCAAAGTCGTTGAATCAACTCGGCGGCGAGATGCTGCTTCCGTTCCTGACGCGGGTCGCGCGCATACACCAATATGTTGGTGTCAACGAAGCTTACCTCGGTCATACAGTTCCTCCCGCTTCGGATAGGGCGCTGCTTCACCGCTAAATGGGAACGGTCCTTTCGACAGATAGCGCTGCATGGCGTCCTCATACGCATGCGATTCGCGCATGGTCGTATGCAGTAGTTCGCCCAGAAATCGTGAGAGACTTTTATTCTGTTGGGCCGCGTACACCCGCGCCCAAGTCGCGGTCTCGTCGTCGAGAGTCACGGTGATGTTTTTCATGGTCCATTAATAATACACGATATTCATGTATTTTCTCCATCAAGGGAACGAAAGCATTCGATAATTCTGGGCTCGATCCGCCTGGGTTCGGGTCCGATGCTCGCTGAGGGCCGACCCTATCCATGCTGCAAAGCAGCATTACCTTGACACTCAAGCCCTCGGTTCCTACAATCGCCGGCCTTTGTCGCTGGGCCTAGTCCGTTAGGCGTCCGGCTGCTTTAAAGGTTTTTCAGAACAATCAAGCCAATTCGCGAGATTTGGCCTCGAAGGTATTTATGGCGACGACGACCCAGCTGATCCGCACCGGCCGCAACGAACCTGCTTGGAAATCCAAGGTTCCGGCATTGGCCGCATCACCGCAGAAGCGCGGTGTGTGCACCCGCGTCTACACCACCACGCCGAAGAAGCCGAACTCGGCTCTGCGCAAGGTGTGCCGCGTGCGCCTGACCAACGGCTATGAAGTGTCGAGCTACATCGGCGGCGAAGGCCACAATTTGCAAGAACACTCGGTTGTATTGATTCGCGGCGGCCGCGTCAAGGATCTGCCCGGTGTCAGGTACCACACGGTCCGCGGCGCGCTCGATTGCGCCGGGGTCAGCGACCGTCGGCAAGGCCGCTCCAAGTACGGCGCCAAACGTCCGAAGAAATAGCACGCCCTCCGAATTATAAAGAGTAGGTTTCCATGTCCCGCAGAGCAGCAGCCCCCCATCGCACCATTCTTCCCGATCCCAAGTTCGGGAACGACATGTTGGCCAAATTCATCAACATGGTGATGGAGCGCGGCAAAAAGTCCGCCGCCGAGAAGATCGTCTACGGCGCCATCGATCGTATCGGCGACAAGAGCGGTCGCGCAGGCGGCGAGGCCATCGCGGTGTTGCAGCAGGCGCTGGACAACGTCAAGCCCGTGGTTGAGGTCAAGTCCCGCCGGGTCGGCGGCGCCACCTATCAGGTACCCGTCGAAGTACGCGCCAATCGTCGCCAGACCCTCGCGATGCGTTGGGTGATCGAGGCCGCCACGGCGCGCAGCGAGAAATCGATGGCGCATCGCCTCGCCGCCGAACTGATGGAGGCCGCCGAGAACCGCGGCGCCGCCGTGCGCAAGCGCGAAGACACTCACCGCATGGCCGAGGCCAACAAGGCCTTCGCACACTATCGCTGGTAGCGCGGCGGCTGGTAATTCGCCGGCGAGACCTTATATAAGGAGTTCGCGCAGACGACCATTGGGGTCGCCTGGTTTTTGATTTTAATGCTCGCGCAGCGAGCAACTTTAGGACGGGGCCCCACCGGCCCCGCAACGGTTGCGCGAAGCGCATGGAAACACATGTCACGCACTACGCCCATTGAGCGATACCGGAATATCGGTATCTCAGCTCATATCGACGCGGGGAAAACCACCGCGACGGAGCGTATTTTGTTTTATACGGGCGTGTCGCACAAGATCGGCGAAGTTCATGATGGCGCTGCGGTCATGGACTATATGGAACAGGAGCAAGAGCGCGGCATCACGATTACCGCCGCAGCGACGACTTGCTTCTGGAAGGGGATGGACAAGAGCTTCCCCGAGCATCGCATCAATATCATCGATACGCCGGGACATGTCGACTTCACCATCGAGGTCGAACGCAGCCTCCGGGTGCTGGATTCGGCCATTGCGGTGTACTGCGCGGTGTCCGGCGTACAGCCGCAGTCCGAAACCGTGTGGCGCCAGATGAACAAGTACGGCGTGCCCCGCATCGCCTTCGTCAACAAGATGGATCGCGCCGGCGCTGATTTCCTACGCTGCATCGAGCAGATCAGAACTCGTTTACGCGGTGTCCCGGTCCCGATACAGCTCCCCATCGGCGCTGAGGATGGTTTCATCGGCGTGGTCGATCTCGTGAAGATGAAGTCCATCTTCTGGGACGAAGAAACGCAGGGCATGAAGTTCGAATACCGCGAAATTCCTCCCGACATGCGCAAAGAGTGCAAGGATTGGCGCGCGAAAATGATCGAAGCCGCCGCCGAGGGCGACGAAGAACTGCTCAATAAGTATCTCGAAACCGGCGAACTTGGCGACGTGGAAATCAAGCGCGGTCTGCGCGCCCGCGCGCTGAAGAACGAGATTTGCCTGGTGACCTGCGGTTCAGCCTTCAAGAACAAGGGCGTTCAGGCCGTGCTCGACGCCATCGTCGAATACATGCCATCGCCCACCGAAGTGCCGGCGGTCAAGGGCCAGAGCGAGCGTGGCGAGCCCATGACGCGCAAGCCCGACGATGACGCGCCGTTCTCTGCGCTGGCATTCAAGATCCTGAACGACCCCTTCGTGGGCAACCTGACGTTCTTTCGGGTTTACTCCGGTACGCTGAATTCGGGCGACCAGGTGTACGTGCCGGCGAAGAATCGCACCGAACGGATTGGCCGCCTGTTGCAGATGCACGCCAGCGACCGTTCGGAGATCAAGGAAGTCCACGCCGGCGACATCGCGGCGGCTGTCGGCCTCAAGGACGTCACCACGGGCGACACCCTGTCGGACCCCGATAAAGTCATCATTCTCGAGAAAATGGAGTTCCCCGAACCCGTCATTTCGGTGGCGGTGGAACCCAAAACCAAAGTCGACCAGGAGAAGATGGGCCTGGCGCTGCAGCGCTTGGCGAAGGAAGATCCTTCGTTTCGCGTGCACACCGATCAGGAATCGGGTCAGACCATCATTTCGGGCATGGGCGAACTGCACCTGGAAATCATCGTCGACCGCATGAAGCGCGAATTCAAGGTGGATGCCAACGTCGGCAAGCCGCAGGTCGCCTATCGCGAGACCATACGTGCGACCGTGGAATCCGAGGGAAAGTTCGTGCGCCAGTCCGGCGGTCGCGGGCAATACGGTCACGTCTGGCTGAAGCTCGAGCCGCAGGAGTCCGGCAAGGGCTACAGTTTCGTCAACGGCATCGTGGGCGGCGCCGTGCCGCGTGAGTTCATCCCCGCGGTGGACAAGGGCATTCAGGAGGCCGTGCAGACCGGAGTGATCGCGGGTTACCCGATCGTCGACGTCAAAGTCACGATTTTCGACGGGTCCTATCACGACGTCGACTCGAACGAAATGGCCTTCAAGATCGCGGGTTCGATGGGATTCAAGGAGGGCTTTCGCAAGGCGAAGCCGGTGCTCCTCGAGCCCATCATGAGAGTCGAGGTGGTGACCCCGGAGGATTATTACGGCGACATCGTCGGCGACTTGAATCGCCGCCGCGGTCAGATCATCGGCATGGAGGACTCTCCGTCCGGCAAAGTGGTCACCGCTGAAGTGCCGCTGGCCGAGATGTTTCAATATTCGACGGCGATGCGCTCGATGAGCCAGGGGCGGGCGAACTATACGATGGAGTTCGCGAAGTACATGGAAGTGCCGAGCAATGTCGCCGAAGCCGTGATGAAGCATTAAGATCCCAACCCGCTTATATTCCAACATTTTCAAGAGGTACATGCCGTGTCGAAGGGGAAGTTTGAGCGAACGAAACCGCACGTGAACGTGGGGACGATTGGACATGTAGACCATGGCAAGACGACCTTGACGGCGGCGTTGACGAAGGTGATGGCGGAGAAGTTTGGCGGGGAGTT
>DASXYI010000095.1:0-36791 GCA_036502605.1 Steroidobacteraceae bacterium | reverse complement strand
TCGACGAGCGCTGAGCCGTAATCACCCCAGCGCGGACGCGGTGGATCGCCAAACGCTTTATAGCCGCTGAAGCCGTCTTCAGGACCCACTCCCTCGGCAGCGATGTGAACGGCGCCGGCGCCGCTTTCCTTGTTCACGCTGGCATAACCCGCGCTAGGGAAATGATTGTTGCCGACTACGGTGAAGGCCATCACGCCTCGCCCACTGTCGGTCATGGCGATTGCGGGGTACGTGAGGTTGTTGCCGGCCACTCCGATCCTGCCTTGCAGGCGAAGCTCGCCAGAGCGCGGGTTGACGGCGAAATACTCGATTCCCGCTTGCGGCTTGCCCTTGACCGTCAGTGCCGTATCGAGGGCCGACCAGAGCGCCCCATTCGCGTACCAGACTTGCTGCATGCGCGAGTCGTTGCTGTCGAGCGTCGAAACAACTTCGTCATGCGCGGGCTCGATATCAAAGAACAACTGCCAGCATCCGGGCCCGAAGGGCGTGGCGAATGTAGTGTCGTTGATGCATTGTCCCAGCGGGAAGTCACCAGCCTTCTGATTGGAGGGAGGTGGAATCGCGTACCGAGCAACCGGTATGGCTTCGTTCGAGAGGGACAATTTCGGCGCGCTCGTGCCGAGCGACGCGGTGTGTGTCAGCGTCCACAGCAAAATCTTGCGACTCGTGTGAGTACCAGTGCACACGACTCCGGAATTGCACTGTGCTTCGTCGGTGGCCGTCGAACTCAGAGCAAATTGTGTGCCGCCATCCTGCAGGTCGAACTGGTTTTGTGACGCCTGCGCCGGCCATAGCGTAAAGCCCGGTTTGTGACCGGGCGCGGAACTCGCGGTGTCGAATTGCACGACGGTTACGCTCGATGAGTTTGCCGCCAGCGCCGCCTTTGAAATCCCGTACACCTGCGCGCCGTGGAAGGTAAACCCGATGAAATCATATTCGTTGGTCGTCAGGTAGACACCGTAGGCATCGGCTCCGATGTGTGGATAATCGCCAAGGCACGGTCCGCTCCCTATCCCTTTACCGTTCGAGTCGACGTCGGTGTAGCAATGGTGGTTCGGCGTACCGGAGGTGCCATCATCCTGCACGGGCAGCGAGTAGACGGTCCAGTTGCCCGTCGGATCCGGACTGTTGCTAACGGCAAGATCCAGGTGGTTGGTGCCGAGGAAATTTCCCGTCGGCGGGTCCACATCCAGCGTCAGGACGACAAGAAAGAATCGCTGCGTTGCTGCATCAAACAGGCAGGACGGATCCGTGATGAATGGACCTTGGAGACCGGTGGTGCGGTCGAACGCTGCTGGATAACCGTAAAAGGTATTGAGGTCCACCACGCCCGTCTGGGGATTTCCGGAGGTATCGTAGACACGGAACACAGCATTGAGGACCTCGACGATGTGCCCGTTGCCTGCGCAAAGTCCCTGATCGGGCGGTTCGATGGAAAACTGGTTGCCACCATTCGCCAGACGCTGATCTCGATGGTTGAGCCCCTGAAAACTCATCAGCAATTGCGGGTTGGAGAATGATTTTTCGTGATCACCCTCGGTCTCGCCATTGTCTCCTGCAAATACGCTCATGTGACGATTGACACGCGGGCCTCGCAGTTTGGCCGAACTGGAGGGTGCGCCGGCATTTGCATCGGGACCAACGGCGTGGGGGAACTCGGGACTTTGAATCGCGTCCGAGCCTTGCTTCAGGGCCTTCGGCGCCGCGTTGCCGTGCACGGCGATCTGCCGCGTGAATCCTGCACTTTGCGCAACCGCATCAACTTGCAATGCGAGTAAACCGGCGGAAATACTCAAAGACAGAAAAACGGCGCGTTTGATGTGTCGTTGCATCGTAGTTCCCCTCGTAGATTTTATTGCTTCTGTAACCCAGCCCTAGGCTCGCAGACGTATGAGATTCCGTCTTCGCCACTAATCCCTTGCCAAACTTCCGTATAGCACCTTACAGAACGCTAAGCCGGGGGATTTAACATAAGCAGTTTGCGATTAACCCCTCCCAACTGGTGGTAGAATGGCCCCGTGTAGAAGGCCATTTGGCTCAAGGGGATAATCCGATGGAATCCGCCTTTGTCTTAGCTGAAAAGCCCCTGTTAGAGATTCTTACTCTAATTCGCAACGGCTTGCCGGCGCCCATGTTCGAGCAGGTTGCCTCAGCATTGGGTCTTTCCACCAGCACGTTGGCTGCGAAGTTGGGAATTGCCCGTCGCACCGTGACCCGCAAACGAGGCAATGGCGCACCCCTGTCCAGCGAGACTTCGGAGAAGCTGCTGCGGGCTGCGCGGGTACGCAATCTCGGCCGCACACTGTTTACGACCGACGCGGCGGTATCGGAGTGGTTATCGAAGCCCGAGCAGGCCTTGGGCAATATGGCGCCCCTCGATTTATTGGATACCGACTTCGGCGCCCGCGAAGTGGAAAATCTGCTTCGCGCGTTGGCTTACGGCCACTTCGTCTAACCAGCATGCGGGTCTTCCGCATCGGGGCGGCGGTCTTTACACGGACCCGGAAAGAAGCCTTCAACGGTCAGGGCGGCGTGTACGCCTCAGCCCGCTGGCACAGCGCCGGCCGTCCAATCGTTTACACGGCACAATCTCTCTCCCTCGCCGCCTTGGAGATTCTGGTCCGCCTCAAACAGACCAATGACATTCAAACTTTCTACGCCTATTCCATGGAAATCCCTGACCATCTCATTCTGACGGCCAGGTCTTTGCCGGTACGCTGGAAGAGCCGGATCGCGGTCAGTCGAGCATTTGGCGATGCGTGGCTCAAGGCGAACGATGTACCGGCACTGCGGGTTCCCACCGTGATCACTCCCGGCGAATGGAATGTTCTCGTGAATCCCCTCCATCCGCAGTTCTCACTGAAATGGGTCGTGACGGGTCCCGACGCCTACACGTTCGACGCGCGACTCATGCCGGACAAGAAAGGGATTCGGTCTCGAAGCACGCCACGGGATCGATGACAACGACAATTCGGGAGGGATTTTTCCGAATAAATTACCGGAAAACGGCACTTTTGACATTCACTGTACGCCCAGGCGTAGATGGCGGCGCCATCAGCGATAGGCGTCGCAACCCGGTCGTTGGGCAGAATCACGCCTGTGAGGTTTCAAAGCCAAAATGGGACGAGGTGTCGTACTCGGATCATCGTACCTTGAGGAAACACCATGTCAGCCGTCCCCACGATGTACCATAATTGGGTCGTCGGACGAGGAAGTGCCGCGGCGAGCGAAGCTTAGGAATGCTGCGAAAGCAGCTGTCAGCACCGCCAAACCCATGGCCATCCTTCCCACAGGACCGCCGATGCGAAATAGGAGTGCGACCAGCATCGCACCCGATATCTGGCCTGTAACGCGGGAAAGGGCTATCAAGCCCGCTGCGGCACCTGCCCGATCAATGGGAGCGCTTGACATCAGCGCGCGATTGTTGGGTGCCTGAAAAAACCCGAATCCGACTCCGCAAATCCAACCGCAATCCGATCATCACGGCGCTGCTGTCTCCCGGAAGACAAAGCATGGCGATCAATCCGGCGGTCATTACCAAAAGACCACTTCCTGCAAGCGTGGAAACGGGCATACGGTCGGCGAACCAGCCGGCAAGCGAGGCGGCCGCTGCGACCCCGACCGGCCAGGAGGTCATGAGCAGTCCTGTCTTGACCGGACTAAACTGCAAACTTTCCTGAAAATAAAACGGCAATGACACGAGGGGCAAGGTCTGCGCCGCAAAAGTCGCGGTCGAAGTCATGGCGGACAGCCGGACGAGCCGGATTCTCAACAGGTCAGTGGGAAAGAGTGGATGGCTCCGTGACAGCGATCTTCGAACGAGGAACGCGAGCAGCACGGTCCCAACCATTAGCAATGACAATCCGGGCAGGACCGGATGCTTCCTGGCAATCAGGTCGACACCACTCGAGACGAGAAACAAGCCGACGACGTTCAGCACGATGCTTAACGCATCAAGCTTTCGCCGTGACTTCGTACTTTTGGGGAGGGTCCGGGTTCCAATGCCGAGCGCGATCAGACCAATCGGCAGATTGATAAGAAACAGCCACTGCCACGGACCCCACGAGAGGATTGCCGCCGCTATCGCTGGGCCGAGAGCACCGAAGCCCGCAACGATCAGCGCGTTGCTGCCAAGCGCAGCGCCCAGGAGGCGCTGCGGATGAATGTGCCTGGCGAGGGCGCCGTTGACACTCATAATTCCTGCCGCGCCGATCCCCTGAGCCGCCCGTGAAAGCACCAATTCGAAGAGACTGTGTGAAAGTATGCAACCGAGGGAGGCCACAATGAACAACGCAAGCCCGCCAAGAAACACGCGACGATAAGTGACTATCTCGCCGAGAGCCGCAAGTGGAAGCAGTGACACGAATGCTCCCAGTTGGAAGCTGCTCACCACGGCAATCGAGTCTGCAGGCGTTGTCTTGAGGTCATGCGCGATGCTGGGAAGATCGACATTGGCAATGGAAGCGTCAAGAACGCTCACAATGAGCGCCATCCAAACGCCCAGAACGGCCCAATATCGTCGTGGGATCGGCAACCCCGACCACTCAGGGGTGTGGAGGGTGTTTACCGGGTATCGGCAATGCCGGATTGAAGGCGATTGACTCGTCATCAAACCAGTTTAAGGAAATTATTATCCATTATGGTACTATGGTACCATATCGGAAATCGGATAGCAGATGCATCTCAAACCCGAGCTATGTGGCGCTATCCCTGAGAGCCCAAGAGTGCACAGGTGGAACTACATCACCGGATACCGTTCGGCATTCATATCCAAACCGTCCACATATTTCGAGTTGCTGTCGCCCAAGACATGGAATGGCGAACCGCACGTCGTCATGATATCGGGTGGGGTCCATTCTTCGGCCTGTTATCTGGTAACACCGGATGGTCGGCCCGGCTGGGCACACGCCTTCCTGCGTGAGGGCTACAAGGTGGTGCTGGTGGATTGGCCGGGGGTCGGGCGAAGCGGTTACGTCGCACCAGAGGAACTCGGCGGCGATCTCATCGTCGATGGCATCGGTCAGGTGCTCGAGGAGATCGGGGCGCCGTCCATTGTCATGACACACTCGATGGCGGGCGCGTTCGGCTGGAAACTAATCGAGCATCGCGCGAATCTCATCCAGAAACTGGTCGCGATCGCCCCTGCCCCGCCGGGCAACATGGGGATTCGCCTGGGCAAACTGATCGGCGGCGACTCTCGGCTCAAGACCATTGAAATGGCCTCCGGATTGCTCACACTGCATCTTGACCGGGTGATGTATCCGGATAAGGAATTCCAGCGACGCAAACTAGTTGGCTCGAGCCGGCGATTTCCCAATCGCGCCTTCGAATCGTACTACCGATCCCTTCTCGGAATCAGCGGCCGACTGGTGTTCGAGCGTACCAACATTGACGATGCTCAGCTTTTCGTATCTGACCGTAACGCCTTCGCCGGAAAACCCATCGCGGTGGTTACGGGGACCGCTGACACGGATCACCCAAGGGCAGTCGATGCGGCGATCGCCGACTGGCTTAAGGAAATCGGTGCAACCGCGCGCCACTTATATCTGGGAGACTGGGGTGTCGAAGGAAACGGTCATATGATCATGCTCGAGCAGAACAGCGACGAAGTGGCGAACCTGATCATTCAGTGGATTCGGAGCGAGCCATGATGAGATTTCGTTCAAACGCGAACCGAAGTGTTCCTCAGACGGCGGCATCAACCGGGGTGCACGGACCAACCATGGCGGCGCGAAAGCCGGGCAGTGGCGCCTGGTACTCGGTTTGGCTGTTGCTGGCGCTTTATGTCTTGTCGTTCTTCGGACGTCAGATCATCTCCCTGATGGTCGATCCACTTGAAAAGAGCCTCGGATTGACCGAGGTCCAAATGGGGTTGCTCATTGGATTTTCGTTCACTCTTCTTTTCACGCTTGGCGGCATCGTTTTCGGGTGGGTAGTGGACGTGTATTCCAGAAGGCTCATCATCCTTCTTGGCACCGTCGCCTTGTCAGTCAGCTGCATGGCCTGCGGGCTGGCCGATTCCTTTCAATGGCTTTTTCTGGCGCGCATGGGGGTCGGGATTGGCGAAGCCACGCTGGTTCCCGCCGCGTACTCTCTTTTGAGCGACTTGTTCCCACGACGGCGCCTGGCAAGTGCCATTGGGGTTTTCTCATTCGGCGCCCCTCTTGGGGTCGCGCTGTCGCTGGGACTCGGCGGCCTTATCTTGGACATTTTTTCGCGTGCGCAGGGGATTCAGACGCCGCTTGGCCATCTGGCTGCCTGGCAAGCCGCATTTGTTATCGCGGGAATCCCTGCATTCGCGGCAAGCTTCCTTGCGCTGACGTTGCCCGAGGCGCCGCGACCGGCGGCGCTTCGTGAAAAGCGTTCAGGGCTTGCGCCACTTTTGATGCTGTTCAATGAAAGTCGTGTGGCCATGGCTACCCTGTTCGCAGGCTTTTCCATCAATGCATTTATGGGCTACTCATTGATGGCATGGGCGCCCGCGTTCATGGGACGGAAATATGGCTGGACCCCGATAGAAATCGGACCCGCCATGGCCTTGGCGTTTGGCTGCAGCGGCGCCCTGGCCACATTGGGCAGCGGGTTTGCGGCCGACTACCTTTGGGCTCGTGGAGTGCGGGGAAGTCATTTCCTTCTAGCAACCGCAGCGTTGCTGCTGGCTGCGCCGTTTGGAGTCTTCGCGTTTCTGTCGCCGTCACCCTGGTTATTCCTTACAGGAATTTCCGTCGTCTACTTTGCGTCGGCGCTCTGCCTGAACATGGGAGCTACGTCGCTGCAGCTGCTAACGCCGGCTGAGCTAAGAGGCCGCCTATCGGGCCTGTATCTATTCTGCACCAATATGGTGGGTGCAGGACTTGGCCCCTTGGTTATCGCCACCGTTACGCAAAGCGTGCTTCACGACCGGAACAAACTCGGCCTTGCAATGGCGACGGTCATCCCCGTGGCCGCTTTATCGGGCGCGATTGTCTTATCCCTCGGGCGGCGAAGTTACGCGGAGGCGATTGAGAACAAGGGCACGCTTGCGGGTTAGCGAGTGGCAGCAACAGACACCGGGCTTAGAACTTCGCCGATGCGTCAATTCCGTATCGACGCTGCGCATCGATGGGCGAGGACTGGCACTCTTGTCGTGCAAGCGGGCCATTAACCTCGTTCGGGCAGTAATATCGATTCGTCACGTTATCCGAGAACACGCGGACTTCATACTTTTTGGCGTGATCCGTGAAACCTACTCCCAGATTCAGGATGCCATAGGCCCCCTGAGTGCCGAAAGGATCGTGATCGAGCTGATAGTACACTTTTGTCTGGTAGTGATAGTCGGCCCGCAGATACATGTCAAACGGCAGGTTGGGCATCAGGAAGTTGTATGTGCCCGACAATGTTGATTTCCACTTGGGCGCATCCAGGCTCGGTTCGCCGTCGATGCGTTCGACGAAGGAGGCCCCCACGGGCACATTGCATCCGAGCGCAGCTGTCTGCCCGGGGTAACAGGGCATGGTCAGATCGGTGAATTTGCTGTGCAGATACGCAACGCCAGCATTCAGGGTCAGCGGCTCAATCGGAATGACATCGACGCTGAGCTCCGACCCATATGCTTCGATGTTGCCAGCATTTTGCACGCGGCTGGTCGAAGTGCCGGCGACGAGCGCGGAGACCTGCGCATCCTTGGTCTTCGCATCGAAGACCGCCAAGTTCAACCGCAGCTTCTTGCCCCAGAGTTCGTTCTTGATTCCGGCCTCATAGCTGTTCGATTCCGACGGCCTGAGGAGTGCCGCGTCTGGATTCGACAGCGTGCCTGCCGTGGCGGCAGAGAGATCGACGCCGGCGCCGATGTAGGAGTGATTGTAACTTGCGTAGAAGTTCACGTCGGGCGAGATCTTCCACGTCATACCGGCGCGATAGGCCGAGTTCGTGGCCACGTGCGAGCCCGCAAACGCCAGGGTGGAGGAGAATGGTACCGTCGGGCTATTCGTAGCCGGGTCGAAGTTGACGCCGAGCTGCACGGGAATGTTGTTGTAGGTGCCACCGAAGTAATCAAAATGCAGCGAATCCCGGCTGATTCGATAGCCGGCGAAAAGACTCAGGGCGTCGGTCGGATGAGCGGACACATCGATAAATCCTGCAACTGCCTTGCTCGAGTCCCAGGTGTGCGTGTAGGAGTTCTGGTAGAAATAAGGATAGCCCGCACTTGGGCCAGCAGGTGTTCCGACTGCGGCCACCTTCCCAAGCGCTTCTGCGGAGCGCAAACGCCCGAGATCGATCTGCTCGTGTTCACTGATGTTTGAATAGAAGAAGCCGCCGACCGCGTCGAACCAGCGGCTGGAGTACTCTAGACGATCTTCATTGGAGAGAAAGTCCCAGGTTGTCTGGCGACCATACTCGTTGGGGTTGAAGGTCGATGTTCGCACGCCAACCAGATCGAAGCCCAGCGGGTCTTTCGGCGTTGCGGGACCCGGATAGAAGTTGGCTTGAGATTCCACCTTGTCGGTGTGGTAACCGGCCAAGGACCTCAAGCGTAGGTTGGGAGAAATGGTCAGAGAGTAGTCGACATCCGCCGACCATAGGTCCTGGAATTGAAAGAACGGATAGTAGTCGTCAGTCGCGAATTTCTGTCCCAGCGCCGGACCGAACAGCGCGGTCTGCTTGGCTGCAATATCGGGAATTTTAGGTAATTGATAGGCCTGCAACGGAACGAAGATCTCTGGGCTACCATTGGCCTGGTGAAGCCTGGCCTCGTCGAACGTCAGCAGCAACTTGCTGACCTCGGAGAACTCGACCGCCACCTTTTCGGTCAGTCCGAACGCATGACGGCCGCCAATGTCCGATGCGCCGTCAGGAGCGTAGTTCTTAATGTAGTTTGAATTGTTGGACCAGAAACCTGCCACGCGCGCCTTGATGGCATCGTTGATCGGCACGTTTACGGCACCCTTCGCATCGCCCTCGACATCGCCAAGCGCGTTGCCGTACAACGCCTTGCCATCAAAGTAACCGCCGAAAGAGTCCGTCGGGGCCTGTCGGGTGATACTGATGACACCGGCCGTTGCATTTCTTCCAAAGAGAGTCCCTTGGGGGCCGTTGAGTATTTCGGCGTTATCGACATCGCCGAGTTCAGCCACGAAGTCGGCCGGTCGTGCCAAGGGTATCCCGTCGCGAACGACGGAAATCGCGGGTTCAACGCCTATTCGGTATACGTAGGTGCCCAACCCGCGGATGTTGAAGCTGCTCACACCGGGCATGAAGCCGCTGCTGTAGGTCAACGCCGGCGCGACACTGGGAAGGTCCGACGTCAGATGGATGTCTGCGCGCTGCATGGCGATTTCGCCAAGGGCGGTGACCGATATTGGGACATTCTGCAGGGACTGACTGCGCTTCTGGGCCGTAACGATAATATCGCTCAGCTGGTCGTTTCCCGCCGCCTCATTAGCGGCGTTTTCGGCTCCTTGAGGGCCGGGTGTCGCGGCTGCCGCCAACGACGTCCCGGGGTGACCCGCCGCACAGCAAATCATTAGTGATACGGCCCAGTGAGTACGCGCGAATTTGTCTACCGTCACGATGCACTCCACAAATCGATAGTTAGCAAAACCCGGCGATCAGGGCTCGGCCTCTAGAGTTCGCCTGGCGTATTTTTTCTTATTCCAGTACCACCGTGGACTTTAAGTTCTATCATGGTACTTATGTCCCATATTAGACCCATTTGCGCCTCTGTCAAGACTGCTGTTTGAATGGAGACGAGAATGCGAGAACGAGCCGTTTGCCCATGGATGCGGCCGATGTCATGCGGTTAAGCTTCTCGGCAACCAGATTCCTCATGACCTCGTTGCGCCTATCGACGCCACACACTTGCCACCCAGAAGCGCGAAGCCGGCTGACAATGGCCGCGCCAATACCTGAAGCGGAGCCGGTGACCACACAGGATCGTGCGTTGACGAGAGCTCTCTTTGCTTAGCCGCCCGGCGAGCTGATCGGAGCCGTTGCCAGCTGCCAGGCGGCGCGAGAGATTGTTGGAAGGGCTTCGACCAGTGTCCGATTGTAATCAGGCGCTGCATTGCCTCGCATGACTCGGCCCTTGATGCCATGCACTATGGCGGCCAGTCGAAACAAATTAAAAACAAGATAGAAGTGCAAGTTGGGCATTTGCGCTTGTCCGGTATGCCGGCAGTAAGCGGCGATATACTCGTCTTCTGCCGGAATATTAAGCGCGTGCAGATCGCAACCCACAAGGCCTGCGATGCCGACGGGCGGCAGGTGGTACATCATGAGGTGATAGGCGAAATCGGCGAGCGGATCACCGAGCGTCGAGAGTTCCCAATCGATCACAGCAAGCACTCTGGGCTCGCTCCGATGGAAAATCACGTTGTCGCAGCGAAAGTCCCCATGCACGATGGAAATCCGCGAGCTTTGCGGACAATGTTCGAGCAGCCAGGGAATCAGCCATTCCATCTCTTCGATCCGTCCCGCGGATTCATCGGCCCCGTACTGTCGGGTCCACTTGCATATCTGGCGCTTTGGATAGCTTTCGGTCGGGCCGTAGTCGGCGAGCCCGACGCGAGCAGGGTCGATCGCATGCAAGCGGGCCATCGCAGAATTCATCGCATCGAAGTAACGCATACGGTCTTCGGTGCGAACCGACGGAAACGTCGCGTCCCAAAAGATCCGGCCATCGACGAGCTCCATGACATAAAAGGGGCTTCCCATGACCTCGGTGTCCGTGCAGAACGCATACGCCTGGGGAACCGGGACATCGGTGCCTGCGAGCGCACGGAGTAGTCGGAATTCGCGTTCGATGGCATGAGCCCCCCTCAGCAGCGCGCCCGCTGGCTTGCAGCGCAAGACCAGGGACTGCCGGGTCGCGGTCAGTCGGTAGGTGGGATTTGACTGACCGCCGCTCAGCCGCTCGATTTTCGAAGGCCCTCGATACGCGGGAACATTGATTGTGAGCCAAGCCTCGAGACGAGAATGAGTTCCTGGGGAATCTAGACTGAGGAGCCGGTGCACGGTGTCGCCCTGATGTCGACAGTCATTCGGGAATTGATCGTCATGTACCCAAACCGACGGCATAGCTCTTCAGCTGCGTAAATTCCAGCAGCTCCTCGAGGCACTCCTCACGGCCAATTCCGGACTGCTTGTATCCACCGAAGGGCGAGCCCACGGAATGAAAGGCCATGCTGTTGATTCCGATGCATCCAGCCTGCATGTGCGCGGCGATGCGAAGCGCTTGGCTCGTGTCGCCGGAAAATAGCGCCGTGGTCAACCCATACTCGACGCCGTTCACCGCCTCGATCATGTCCTTTTCATCGCGCCAGGGCAGGACGGAAAGCACAGGGCCGAATATTTCCTCCCGTGCAACCGTCATTTGCCGGGTGACTCTCGAGAAGACGGTGGGCAACACGAAATTGCCGCCCTGAAGCTTTGGATCCCGGGACCGGGCGCCCCCCAACGCAAGCGTTGCGCCTTCGGCTTCTCCCTTTTCGATGTAACCCATGACTCGATCCAGGTGAGCAGGAGAAATCAATGCGCCCATATTCGTGTCGGAGTGAGTCGGAACTCCGGGTACATATTGGCTCGCACCTTCGAGCACCTTCATGAGCACGGCATCGTAGATGTCCTCGTGCAGAAAGAGCCTGGAGGTCGAGCCGCAGGACTGCCCCGCCCAGCCGAAGCTCATGCCCGCGACCGCGGCTTTCGCAGCCGCATCAAGATCAGCCGACGGAAACACCACAAGCGCGTTCTTGCCGCCGAGTTCCAAGAGCACTCGCTTCAGGCCATCGGCCGCGCTTCGCATGATGGCGCGCCCAGTTGGCGCGCCGCCGATCAGCGTGACCATGCCCACATCCGGATGCCGAATAAGCGCTTCGCCGCACTCTCGACCCCCCGTCAATAAGTTGAGCACCCCTGGAGGAAAGACCTCCTGGATCAGCTCCACGAGAAGCAGAGAGGACAACGGCGCCTGGTCCGGTGCCTTCATGACCACGCAATTGCCCGCCGCGATCGCCGGCGCCATCTTGGCGGCAAGGAAGAGCGCGGGATGGTTGTACGCCACCAGCCGCGCACACACGCCGTAGGGTTCTCTCACGCTGAAGCGCATAAGGTTCGGGCTGCCCGGATAGGTCGACGCCTTTGCCTCGAACGCGAGGGTGGCGAAGTACTCGACGAGGGCGATGGCATACTCGAGATTGCGGGCGATGAAGCTCACGGGGTTGCCGTTGTTCGCCGAGTCGAGCAGGGCCAGGGCAGGAATATTCTCACGGAGAATGCGGGCGGCTTTTCGCAAGGCCTCGCAACGAGCTTCGGGCGTCGTGGATCGCCAGTGAGGGAAGGCCTGTCTGGCGGCCTGAACGCAGTTTTCGACATCGCTCGCATCCGCGAGCGGCGCATTGGCCAACGAGATGTTCGTCGCAGGATCCATCGTCGGCGCATAGCCGCCATGCGGCTCGTGCCATGCACCGCCATAGAAGAGTTTTAGGTTTGCCGGCAAGTGCATTGACTCATCCCCCGGCAGCTCGATCGGTACTTCTGGAATGCTCGGTCAAGAACGTTCTTCCTCAAGCCCGTACACTCGAAGGGTGGTCTCGCCTGCTGCGAGCCGTTCCATAATGCGCTGCTCATCGCGTTCGCGGGCAAGCGCGAGTTCGACGACTCGAGCGGCATCGGCGGCAGGGATGCTGACCACAGCGTCGGCATCGCCCACGATCAGATCGCCCGGGTGAACGACGACATTCCCCACAAGGATCGGCCGGTTGAGGGCGCCGAGTGCGCCAAAATCCTTTTGGGTGCCCTGGATGGCGATGCCGCGTGCAAATACGGGAAAGCCCACCCCCTCGAGCAGGGCGCCATCACGTACGCAGGCATCGATGACGAGCCCTGCCAGCCGCGCATTCACTGCGGCCGTCGAGAGAATCTCCCCCCAATAACCAGCCTCATAGAAACCTCCCACATAGGCGACCAGCACGTCGCCCGGCCGGGCCAACGCGAGCGCCCGATGAATCCAGAGATTGTCCGCAGGCGGGCCCCATACCGTGAAGGCTGGACCGGCGATGCGGAATGATGCGGCAACGGGTTTGATGGCGGCGGGCAACGCGCCTGTTCGTTTGGCCGCCTCATGAATCGATGCGGTCCCCACGGTCCTCGCCCGTTCGACGAGCTGCGGCTCAAGCGCGGGCGGGTGCCTGATGTCTCGCCAGCGATCGGCCGGGTTGTCCGGATGGACCAGGCTCATTTGCTCTTCGCCGACTGGAGTTGATGATAGCCGTGGGCCGCTCGCGCCTCATCGAGACGCGTTCCGTCGCGGGTAAGTTCACGAATGGCACTCTCGGCGTGGGATATGGCGTCGGCCGCATCCAGGACCGCATTTTCATGGAGTGCCGGTATCACGACGACACCGTCCGCATCTCCCCGCACAAGATCGCCTGGAAGAACACGCACCCCGCCAATGGATACGGGCACCTGCAGGCCGTCGACCTGCACGCGGTCCTTTCCCGTTCGCATCCAATGCGCGCGTGCAAAAACCGGGTAGCCATTCTGGCGGCAAAGCGAGACATCGCGGCAGATGCCATCGATCACCGTCCCACCCAGCTGCCGACGAAAGGCGATCTCTGTGAGAATATCGCCCCACACGGTGCAATCCTCCCGGCCACGATTGTCCAACATCAGGATCATCCCGGGCGACACATCGTCGATGTAGTCGCCCACCGTGCCGGGCGGCTTGGAGGCCGACTCGTATCGGATCGTGAATGCGCGACCGGTCAGTTCGAAGTGCTCCCCGCGCGGCGCGATTTTCGCGCACTGTCCCGCGATCGCCAGCCGATCGAGCGCATCGCTCAGGGTCGCGCAATCGAGCACTTTCAGTCTCTTCTCATTCTCTTGGGAACTCATGAGGACAACATGCTCTCGTAGTCGTTGCCCATCACTGAGCTTATAGACCTGTCCGCGATCAAATCACCCGCCATGGCGAATTCTCGAGCTGCGATGCGCTCGGCTGCCTCAACGATGGCGGCCGCCTGATTCCGGGCCAAGAACACCGTGCCGCTGGAATCGGCAAGCGCGTAGTCGCCATTTTCAACGGTTACGCCGCCGATCATGATCGTACCGCCCGTTTCCCGCTCCCGCACGCGCCCGCGGGCAGTCAGAGCGGTGGCGCCCCGGGCGTAAACCGGAAAGGTGATTCCGCGTGCCTCGTCGACGTCGCGTACGAGTCCGTCGGCAATGACGCCGGCGACGCCCCGCACCTTGGCGCCCACGGACAAAATACCACCCCAGCATCCGGCAACCGCCCCCGCACTTTGCTGTACGGCGATGATGTCACCGTGCCCTGCCCGCTCGATCGCGCGAGCGCCCAAATGCACCTGGGCGCTGGGAGGCTTGCCTCCATCATGGGGCTCGAGCTGCACGGTCACTACACGGCCTGTAATCTTTCGCGGCACGGTCATAGATAATAGACCGATCACCGTGCCCGGCATCCGCAGCTTGTCCAGCGCATCGGACAGAGCACAGGAGTCCAGGCGTGAGAGGCGTTGAATCAGGTTGTCGACTGACATTTCAATACCGCCACCATTTCGAGTTGAATCAACATATCACCGCGCAGCGCAGACACTTCGGTGTGTCGAGCCGGGCGACTTTTAGGATCCGGGAATGCCTTGACCCACTCGGCGTTGACGGCGCCACGATATTCTTCGAGCCTGACCAGAACGCGTACGTGCGCCACATCGTCCAGGGTTCCTCCTGCCTTCTCGAGGAGCGCCCGCATATTGAGAAACGAATGATGCACCTGGGTCTCAAGGTCAGTCGGCAGGGATCCGGACATCCGATCCATTCCCATGATCCCGGATGAGAAGAGCATGTTGCCAACACGGGTTCCAAAGGGGATGGGCACCGCATGCGAGATGCCGTCAAGGTCATAAGACTCCCGGTGTTTCACTTTTGTACCCATCTGGCAAAGGCCATTCCGACGCCGGTTCCGCCCGGCGAGCGGTATCCGGGCACATAGGCGACAAGCTGCATGCGAAGGTCTTCGAGTGCCCCACCGGCGACGATCCAGTTGAGGATTTCAGATGAGCCCATCTGCAGCTTTTCCTTGGGCAGCGATGAGAGCACGCTCTCGTCGGAGTTCGCGAGTCCTTCAAGCACGATCTTGTCGAGCTCAGTGTCGATGACGAAGTGACTTAAGCCCCCGG
Source organism: Steroidobacteraceae bacterium (assembly GCA_036502605.1). Taxonomy (GTDB): domain Bacteria; phylum Pseudomonadota; class Gammaproteobacteria; order Steroidobacterales; family Steroidobacteraceae; genus Bog-1198. Next base: position 21,624 of record DASXYI010000095.1, on the reverse strand, counting down.
AGGCCACCACCGCGATCCGCTCGGTCCCCGGCCAGGTGCGTATGGCGTTGGCGAGCGCGCGGCCGAATGCAAAGCATCGGGCGGCGCTCGGCTGATTGGGCATCAGGTAGGTATTGATGAGCACCGGGATCATGGGAATGATTCTGTCGGCATCCATCAGCCGGCGGCGCACGAATGTGAAAGCGTGACCCAGCGAGCGTGATTCATGCTGCTTGGTGAACTGAGCAACGTCGAAGTGCTGTCCCATGAGCTGCTCAACGATGTGACGGCCCAGAGCCGGGTGGCCTGGATAAGCTTCCGGCGCATCCCCGTGGAAGGCCCACCGCACCGCAGCCCGCGACGGTACGCTCATGTCGCTGTGAATGAACTCCGGACGATCCCAACTCTCCTTACCCCAAAAAAGAGAGAAGGTTGGGATGCAATCATCGAGAAAGAGCTCCTCTTGGTCATCGCCGATCAACAAGACGACATCCGGTTTCGCGCTTTTCAGCGCAGCAGACAGCTCCTCGATAGCCCGTTGCACCGACTGGTGCTTTTCCGCCCATACGGAGGGCTCAAGCTCGCCGTCCATCCACGCCGCCCGGGTACGGAGTAGCGCCTCGTAAGGAGTGCGCTTCTGATCCAGCAATCCCTGCTCGCCCCACCATTTGGGGTCTTGACTGACCTGAGGGCTATGCGATGTACCCAGGCCCAACACAATCTCTGCCATGCTCACTCCACTGTTGAATCGGTGCGCATATCAATGCGTCTGTTTGTTGGCTAGGAGGCGGTCCAGCCGCCGTCCACCGGCAGCACCGCCCCCGTGATGAAGCTCGAAGCATCCGATGCGAGAAAGAGGATCGGGGGTCCGATCTCACCTGCCGTCGCAACCCGCTTTAAGGGAACCCTCTCCGCGATCAGCTTCTTCCATCGTTCGGTCGATTGACTGGCGCTCGACATGTCGGTTGCAAAAGGGCCCGGAGCGACCGCGTTCACGCGGATCCCGCGGGGCGCCAATTCAACGGCGAGCGAGCGGGTGATCATCGTAGCTGCGCCCTTCGAAGCGGCATATGCGGACCGATCGCTCATGCCGATAAGGCCCGCGGTCGATATGACATTGACGATGGCGTCGCCTGCTTGCATGTAGCGACTCGCGGCGCGGCAGAGATTCCACGTGCCGAATGCATTGGTCCGCATCACCTCGTCGAAGTCCGCGGCGGTCGCCTCGAGAATAGATCCCCGCACGATGGTTCCGGCGGCATTGACGAGGATGTGCAATCCACCGAGCTCCCGCATCACCCTCTCGACTGCCCGGTGCGTCGAGTCAGAATCCGTCACATCCAGCGGCACGGACATGACTTCCGCCCCCTCGACTCGCAGCGACGCTGCCGATGCCTCGAGCCGTTCTGGATCGCGTGCCGCCAGCGCCACTCGGGCCCCGGCAGCGGCCAACGTGCGCGCGGCCGCGGCGCCTAAGCCCGCAGAGCCCCCGGTAACGAGCGCGATGCGGCCCGTAACATCGAAGGGTGACCTATTCATGCGGTCGATCCCTTAATTGACGCCGCAGGAGCTTACCGGCGTGATTGCGAGGCAGTGACTCGACGAATTCGATGAAACGTGGCACTTTGTAGGGCGACAATCTTTCGCGGCAGTAAGCTCTGAGAAGTGCTTCGCTTGCCGCAGCCCCTTCGTGAAGCACGACGAACGCCTTGGGAGTTTCTCCCCGATAGGCGTCCGGCACCCCGACCACCGCCGCTTCCTTGATCGCCGGGTGAGATTCAAGCGCCAATTCCAGCTCCCGGGGCCAGACTTTGAAGCCCGAGGCAACGATGACATCTTTGGCACGATCGACGAGGTAGAACCAGCCGGCCGCGTCCACCCGCCCAAGATCGCCGGTTTTGAGCCAGCCGTCATGAAACGATTCGTGGGTCTCCTTCTCATTGCGCCAATAACCACAAGCGATTTGCGGCCCTTGCATCTCGACCTCGCCCACGTCCTCGCCTAAGAGCGTGCCGTCCGCGCCTACCACACGGCAGTGGGTGTTCGGCACCGGCACCCCCACAGACAGTACCCCGGACGCCGGGTCGATCGGGGCACGCTGGCCGAAGGGCACCATGTGGGTCGCGGAGGTGGTTTCGGTGAGACCATACGCGTTGTGAATATAGATGCCCGTCGCTGCCTCCCAACGGTTCACGACGCTGCTCGACACGGGCGCGCCGCCGCTGAAAAGTTTCGTGAACGTCTTGACGCGGGGCGCCGCGAACTGCGGATGGTCCAGCATGGCGATATAGGCCGTGATTGCCGCAACAGTGCTCGTGCAGCCGTGCCGTTCAATGAGCGAGAGCATGGTGCCGGCGTCGAACCGATAGGCCATCACCAAGGGAATGTCCGCCAGCCACGCGGTGGCAATGTGCGCGACCAAGCCGGTGATGTGGGAGAAAGGGGCTGCCGCAAGCAGGATGTCTTCGCGGCCTAAACGCAACCAGACCTTGAACACCTCGGCGCTAAAACAAACATTGCCATGCGTGTTGCACGCGGCCTTCGGCTTCCCCGTCGTACCCGACGTGTAGGTCAGAAGCGCGATATCAGAGGGTCCGAGAGAGGCGCTCGCGGTGGATGGATGATGAAGGCGAAGCGAGCTGAGCCATTGGGCGCCTGGGGGCGCCTCGCCCGAAGCGCCAGTTGAATCAACCAGAAGCGTCGGTTTGTCCGAAGGCAGGATATAATCGGACGCCTGCGAAACGACGATGCTAAGCGGTCGTCCCCATTCTCTGGCGGCCTTGATGAATGCCGGGGCTTGCGCGAATCCCAGCAGCGCCGCACTCGGTTCTCCATCGCTAAGATAATGCGTGAGTTCCCAGTCCGTGAGCATGGGACTCAAGGGCATCACCATCGCTCCCAGTCTCCACGCGGCAATCAGCGCAGCGAGTGTCGCGGGCGTATTCTGGTTCATCACAGCTACGCGGGCGCCTGCCGCTACCTGCCCCGCCCAGTGTGCTTGCAACCGGCGTGCCTCATCGTCCAATTCGCGGTAGGTGAGCGGCGACTGGAAATACCAGAGTGCCGTGGTGTCGGGATTTCGTGCCAGGCATGCCTCAAACGCTGCAAGAGGCGATGAAAAGGAAGGACTGAGCGATTCCGGCACTGATGAGTCATAGCGCTTAATCCATGACTTGGTAGTCTCGGTAGCTGGCGGAGCATTGGAAACTTGCCGGCTCATGCCGTTTCGTAGAGGTCGCGAAAGCGCGCCGCAACGGCCGCGAGCATGGCGGGATCGAGGGCACCTGCCCGTTGCGCCGCCAAGGCCTCCTCGAGGTGCGATCGTTCGGAAATACCGACGAGGATGGTGTCGATGAGCGGCTGACTCAGGGCGAAACGGAGTGCAAACTGTGCCATTCCGATCCCCTCGGGGATCAAACCCCGGAAGGCCTTCGCCTTGCAACGGTCGGCATTGACCTCCGCGAGCGCTAGCGAGGAGTAATTTTTTGCAAAACGATGAAGTTCGTTGCCGTCGCTCAAGGCTCCCGCGGCGAGCGCCCGGATCCCCACCACACCGACGCCGAGATCCTCGGCACGGGGAATGATTTCCTCATAGTCTTGCGCCCGCCAAGCAGCGACGGTGCCGACGGCGGCACTGGGATTGAGGAGGTTGTAATACACCTGAGCGCAGTCAAACGCGCCCGATGCCAACACGCGCACGACGGCATCGGTATGTCCTAGCGCGGTGAAGCCGCTGACCCCCACGAGCCCTTTCCGTTTCAACCCGCTGATGATGTCCGCCACGCCCCCTGGCGAAAGAACGTCGTCCACGGATAACACCCTCCCTGGCAAGTCCCGATGGCGGCCGATGCGGCTGTGCAGATAGAGGATATCCAGGCGTTCGCGCCCGAGGCGTTCCTGACTGCGTTGCACGGATCGATTGATGCTGCCTTCAAGATCATCCAGATCGCCTTCGGCGAAATCGATCTTGGTGCCGATGAGCGGGCTTGCACCGAGACTCTTGAGCACAGAACCTAAATTGGTTTCCGAGCGACCCCGACCGTAAGTGGGCGAGGTGTCGAACACATTGATTCCCGAGGACAGCGCCGCCTCGATGACGCTGCATTGCTCCTCGTGCGTTCCGTTTACCATGAGGCCTGCGGTGCCTCCACAGCCGAAGGAGATCCGGGATACCCGAACGCCGCTGCGCCCAAGCGGTGCCAACGGCATCGTCATCGGACCGCCGCGGATCGCTGAGGGGAAATGACCATGTGCGTCCCCCGAGCGACGCCGTCGCAGAGCAATCCCTTGATCCGGCCCTCTGCCTCCTCCAGGCCGTGGACTTCGCCCAACTTCCCCGTCAATCTGTCGCGCAGCGAGACGACGATGGCCACCGCCCGCCCGAGGGAGCCCTCGGAGGCGCCGCGCCCGCCTTTCAGCGTAAGACCCTTGCGGCGAACAAACTCGGGCACAAGTCCGCTCGGTTCCATGGACGTGCTCGCCAGGATCACCCGCCCTCGGGGCGCGGCCATTTCCACAGCGTGGGCTGCGTAGGATGCCGGCGTCTCGGTGACGACGACGACCACATCGTAAAGCTCGCCGGCCGCTCGCTCATGCGGTTCGCCGAGAATCGTGACGCCGAGCCCGCGGGCCGCCCCAATGGCGTCCGTGCCACCGGGATGTCCGTACAGACCAATCCTCGAGGCGCCCTGATGGAGCGCCACGACGCACGAGGCAAGCCCCATGCGGCTGGTGCCCAGCACCGCAACGCTCTCTCCTTTCTTCAAATCAGCTTCATGCAACAGCCACTCGACGCCGGAGCCCACCGGCACGATGAAGGTCGCCAATTCGATCGGCAGTTCGTCCGGGATGGGAACGAGCACGGAATGGCGATCCAGAGTGACGGCATCGGCGTAGCCACCAAAGTTTTTAAGTCCCGGCTGCTCGACGATATGTCCGTAGCGCGGTGCCTTGCAAAAGCGCCTATGTCCCTGGCGGCAATACTCGCAATCTCCGCACGGACGCGCATCATCGACGATCACGCGCCGGCCCGCATGTCGCTTCAGCGTGTCCGGCGCATTTGCCCCGAGCGCATCGACGACGCCCACGATTTCGTGCCCAAGGGCAAGCGGAACGTTCATCACAGGACCATAACCATGGAGCGTCTCGGCATCGCCGATGCAAACTGCGCTGCCCTGCACTTTGAGAATTCCCTCATCGTCGCCGGGCACGATGTCGGGAATCTCCCCAAGTTGCAGTTTGCCTCCACCGAGGTGTACGAGTGAGCGCATCAGTCGATACCGGCGCTCGCGCGGAGCGACTCTCCGAAGAGCTGCGCGACCCAGTCCGTGCCTCGTTCCATCACGGCCGCAGCGCTTCGAATCGAGCCGTAGTCGGTTCGCAGTGCGGCGATGGCAGGTTCCGCACCCTCTTGAGTCTGCCTCGCAAGCCCCAGGAGAATTTTGCGCATGCGCACGATGGCTTTGTCGGTGAGTCCTAAGTGCTCGTCGCTGCGATCCTGAATGGGACCCATGGACTCCTGTACGGCGATATCCTGCATGGTGGTCCCATAGAGCCCCGTGTAACTCCTGCCGAACGCCATGGCATCCCGATCTTGGAGCCATCGGTTGTTGAGAGTGCCGCGGCGCCGGTAATCAGGCAAAAGATCTGCCCCCATCCGAAGTCCCAGGAAAGTCTCGTGGGCACCCACTTCGACCGGCGAGAGAGGCTTGTCGAGGTCATACCACACCAGGTACATCGCAGTGTTGAAGGTATCGAGCGGCACAGAGGCTTGCATGTAGACCGGGGGAATCAGGCTATAAAAAGGTAGCGCATACGCCGTCGCGCGCACGTACTCAAGTTTCTCCGGATCCGCCATGGCCTTGCGTATCGCGCCATACACGAATCCAAACTCGGTGTCCCTGACATCGATGTCCGGCGAGGTGTCGGTGGAAGGCCGGGACCTTCTGCCATCGGCATGAACCTCATCCTGGTCATAGTCTCCGGATGCGCTCGTTTCCGCGCTGTGAAGAAAATCACTGTGGGCCGAATCGAGTGAACCCTCGAGCGACTGCACGAAGTTGACGTTGTAGACGGCCTTGCGCACGGCAAAGTGCCCTGCGGGCAAATCCATCCAGGAGAAGCGCGGCAAGGGCGGCGGATCGCCGGCCCCCATGTAGATCCAAAGAAGACCGCCAGCCTCTGTGCAGGCGTAGCTTTTGCTATGGACGCGACCGCACATACGGCTGTTTTTGGGCTCTCCCGGCATCTCGCGCACATGCCCGGTCACGTCCACTTTCCAGCCGTGGTAAATGCAACGAAGGCCGTCGCCCTCATCACGGGCAAGCATGAGTGAGGCGCCGCGATGAGGACAGGCCTCCGCCATGACGCCCACCTTGCCGTCATGGTTTCGCCAAGCCACCAGGCGCTCGCCGAGAAGCAATACACGGACCGCTCCATTGCCTGCTGGCGGTATCTCCTCGAGGAGACAGCCAGGGATCCAGAAGCGCCGCAGCACCTTTCCCATGGGCCGATCCGCCTCGACCCTGCACATCAATTCGTTGTCTTGTCTTGTGAGCATCTGGTGCCTCCATCAATGCCGGTCGCGTACAGCCGGCGGAGCGTCTGAATAGGTAGATTGAAATGCACGCTTGTAAACCTTGCGAGAGTTTCCTTCAAAAATCTTGTGCCGGTCCTCGGCCGTGAGCCACGCGATGGATTCGATGGCGGGTTTGAGGTCGTCGAAATCTCGACCCGTGTGGCCGCAAAGAATCGTCCCGGTGCCGGGTCTTTCTGTTCCGAACAGGCAGTTATCCACGCCGAGAATTCGCAACTGAAAGTCCAAGGCCTCGGCAGAATAGTTGCAGGTATCGAAGTAGAGGCGCCGAATCTGTTCATCGAAGGGGCGCTGGCGGCGCCGTACCGCCCAGGCACGAAAGCGACCCATCTGGTAGGGAATGGCGCCGCCGCCATGCGATACCACGAGCTTCAGTGTCGGAAAATCATCGAAAACCGCGCTATCGAGGAGCGAGACGATGGCAATGCTCTCTTCATTGATGAACTTGAGCGTGTACGACTCGCGCGGATCACAGGAACTGGTGGAATGAATCAGTGCGGGGACGTCAAGTTCGACTAGCTTTTCATAGAGTGGATACCAGAAGCGGTCACCAAGCCCCGGCGGAGCCTGCTCTTCACCCTCCGTCGGATCGGGATTGAGGAGGCAGCCGACGAAACCCAGCTCCTTGACGCAGCGCTCAAGTTCGGCAATGCAGTTCTCGGGACTGTCCTTGCGGTACTGTGGAAGTCCCGCGACGCCGCGGAAGCGCTGCGGATAGAGCCGGCACTGGGCATGGATGACATCGTTGACGGCCCGCGTCCAGAGCATACCCACCAGCGACGGTCTGACCGAATGCATCATCATGTAGGGCCGCGGCGAGAGAAACTGGATGTCGGTTCCTACGCCGTTCATGACATCGATGAGCTTTGCCGTCACAGATTCGATGGCTTCTCGCGGAAGACCGTTGAAGGGCGCCGCCGGGTTGGCCCGGCTCGCCACCAGCTCTCCCATGTACTGGTACAACCCGGGCGGCATGGCGAGGTGAGCGTGGCTGTCGATGATCATTTAGTTGTCGATATCCATAATGGGACTAAAATCCCGTTTTAACGCACAGTAATGCAGCACCTAGGCTGCCGTCAAGGCGGCGCATGCACCCCAGGCCGTTCTTGGACCTGGCGCCCCAGGCGCCGCGCAATTGCCCAGCGGTGCACTTCGGAGGCCCCGTCGTAGATGCGAAATCCGCGGATCTCTCGATAGATCTTTGCCACCGGGGAATCGTCGGTCACCCCTAGGCCGCCAAGAACTTGCAGGGACCTGTCCACCACCCGCGAGAGCGCCTCGGAACAGGCGACTTTCGCGACGCTGGATTCGTGGCCACCGTTGCCTCCGGCGTCGAGCGTCCAGGCGGCGTGATCGATGAGTAAGAGCGTTTGCTGCAGATCGATCGCGTTATCTGCCAACAGGAAGCTCACCCCTTCATGATCGATGAGCGGCTTGCCAAAGGCGCGGCGCTTGACCGCGTAAGCTGTGGCTTCGTCGTGCGCGCGCTGCGCCGCACCCCACCAGCGCATGCAATGGGTCAGTCGCGCCGGGGCGAGACGCACCTGTGCATACCGAAAACCTTCATGAGGCGCCCCAAGGACGGATTCCGGCCCCGCACGCAGACCCTCGATGCGGATGCAGGAATGCCCGCCCGGCAGAGAGTTATCGAGCGTCTTGAGTCGGCGTTCCAAGTGAAGGTTTGGATCCTGCATGGACACCAGGAACATAGTGGCACCGCTCTCGGTTCGCGCCATCAAGATGCCGAATGCGGCGCCCTCCGCGCCCGTGATCAACCACTTGCGACCGTGAATGATCCACTCGTCCCCATGTCGCTCCGCGGTCGTGTTGAGCATCGAGGGGTCCGACCCTGCTCCACCATCGGGCTCCGTCATCAGGAAGCACGAACGCACCTCTCCCGCGGCAAGCGGCAATAGGTAGCGCTCGAGCTGCGCGGGGCGCGCAATCTTTTCCAGGAGGTACATGTTGCCCTCGTCCGGAGCCATCGCGTTCATGGCCAATGGACCCAGGAGTGAGTAGCCGCTTGCGCGAAACACGGTGGCGGTTTGGCGGTGATCTAGCCCGCGCCCCCCGTGTTTGAGGGAGAGCTGCGGCGCCAACAGCCCGCGCGCGCGGGCCGCCTGTTGCAGCTCGCGCCGCAACTCATCAGCAGGTCCGCGCGAATCGATGCGAGGATCCTGCTCGTACGGAACTACGGTATCTCTGACAAATCTCTGCACCGCAGCCTCGAGTTCCAGCTCCAACGGTGTGCGCTCAAAGTTCATCGGTTGCCATCCGTTCAGCGCTGTGTGCGCGGCAGCTCGACGATGAGCCCGTCCAGATCGCCGTTGACCTCGATCTGGCAGGACAGGCGCGAATTCGGCTTGATGCCGGGGGCAAAGTCGAGCATTCCCTTCTCCATGTCGGACATGGGCGGCAGGCGGTGCACCCATGACGAATCGACATAGACATGACAGGTCGCGCAAGCGCACGCGCCACCGCAATCCGCGTCGATTCCTGACACATCGTTCTTGATCGCGGTCAGCATGAGTGACTCGCCCGCCGGTGCATCGACCGTCTTTCTGTCACCGGTGACTGCGATGTAGGTAACTCTAGGCACTCGTTATCTCCGTGGGCGGCCTCAAGCCGCGATCTCTTTCATCGATTTGCCGGGGTCAGCGAGGGCCTCAGGATCGACAGGCTTGCGCGAGGCGATGAGCAGGCGCCCGGCAAGAAACTCCGGTGCGGCATTGACGGCTTCGACAGCCTGAAGCTGTTCGGCATCGTTCAAGTGAAACACCGCGAAGTGGCTGCAATCGGCATCACCCCGGATGATGTGATGTTTCACATCGAACGAAAGCCCGGCGATCTGCAATTTCAAATCGTATTGATCCGACCAGAACCAGGGCACCTCGTGTGCCGGCGGCTGCCGGTCTCTAATCACGTAGGCGGCGACGCGTGCCTGTTCGAGCGCGTTGGCGACGCTCTCGAGCCTGCCGACCCTCCGGTAGAGCGGCAGCGGTCTTCGCGAACAGTCGCCGATCGCCAAGATCCGCTCATCGCTGGTTCGAGTTTGTTCATCGACTAGGATTCCGTCTTCACACCGAAGACCGCACTCGACAGCAAGCTCCTGACTCGGCTGGGCGCCGATCCCGACCAGGATCAAATCGAACTCCTCGACTCCGCCTTCATTGAAAGACACCACCCAACCCCTTGCCGAACCCGGAGTGATCGCGACGATTGTGCTGTTCAGCCGGAATTGGACACCGTGGCCTCGATGATGGATTTCGAAGAAGGCGGAAATAGCCGGGCTCGCAACGCGGGCCAGAACCCTGCTTTCGCGCTCGATGATGGTAACCGAGGCACCTCGGGCACGTGCCGAGGCGGCCGCCTCGAGTCCGATGTAGCCCGCCCCGATGATGAGCACCCGCGTTTCTGGGCTCAGTGCCTTTCGCAGTGCCTCGGCCTGTGAGAGTGTCCGAAGCTCGTGGACACCCGCGCCGTCAACGGCCACCCCGGGAAATCGCCGTGCCCGGGAGCCCGTCGCAAGCACGAGCCAGTCGTAAGAAATGATGCGCCCATCGGCAAGCTGCACCGCATGAACCTCGCGGTCGATACTCCCTACCGGGCAGCCGAGATGCAACGTTATCGCGTTTTCGGCGTAGAACTCTGGCGACTTGAAGGCGATTGCGGCGGTGTTGGTCTTTCCGAGCAGCCATGCCTTGGATAGCGGGGGACGATGATAGGGACCATCAGACTCCTCGCTGACAAGGTCGATCGGCCCTGCGTGTCCGAGATTTCGCAGCTGCGTAGCGGCCGCGGTGCCTGCATGTCCGGCCCCGACAATCACCACGCGCTCTAGCGCGCCACTCCCCTGTTTCTGCATGGTCGGTCTACGGTGACGAACTCATGGGACGGCTCCAGGTGAGCGGCAGAGAATGCAGCCCAAGGGTTACACCGGTGTAGTAGGAAAAGCGCGTGCCCGGCACAACCCGAAGATCGGGCAAGTGCGGCAACAGCTCCTCCAGCATGATTCTGAGTTCAAGCCTCGCGAGCGGCGCGCCGACGCACATATGCGCGCCTGATCCGAACGCGCAGTGCTTGGTTTTGTTGGCGCGACCGAAATCCACCGTCAGGGCATTGGGAAATTGGGTCTCATCGAGACCTGCCGCGGAGATGAGGCAGAGCACCATCTCGCCCTGACGCAAGGTCATACCGCGGAATTCCGCGTCGCGGCGAACCACTCTACCGATACTGATGATGCTGTAGCGGCGCAGCAGTTCTTCGACGGCCTCCGGAATCATTCCCGGATTCTTAAGCAGCTCCTCGCGCTCGGCGGGATGCTCTGCGAGGTGCCGCACGATATGGCTCATCTGCGCGGCGACCGTATCGAGCCCACCGTTGAAGAGCGTGATTAAAATGGACAGCATTTCATCGCGATTCAATGCCCTGCCGTCGATCTTGGCATCCAGCAGCGAAGTCATGATGTAGCTCGGATTGGCCTCGCGCGCGTCGAGGTAGTCGTCCAGCCAGCCCGACAGGAATGCCACGGTCTTGCGATGAGCGAGGCTGGTTTCCTCGGCATCAGTCCCGTGAAAGAATGAATGCACCCAAGCAGTCAGTTCCTCCCGCCGCTCGAGCGGCAACCCGCAGAGCCGCATGAAGATCTCCACGGGCATGCGCAGGGCAAACTCCTCGACGAACTCGCCGGAATTCTTGGCTGCAAATCTGGCGGTCAACCGTCGCGCGGTCTCGCGGATGTCACCGCTCAAGGCATCGAGCACCCGATGCCCGAACAGCCCGACTACGCTTAAGCGATACTTGCCGTGATCGGGCGGGTCAAGATGATGCGGAATGGAGGGGATTTCTCGCTCCAGCGGCGGTACACGCACCTGCTTGCTTGAGAATACATCCGCATTACGCAATACCTCGACGACCACTTCCCGCCGCACCGCACACCAATGACCGCCCAGTTCCGGCGAGTAGAAGAGTTCGGGCGCCGAGTTTAGGGCGTGCAGTTGCGACCAGGGGTCCGTGTCGATCGCAGCTATGCCCCGAAAGTTGAACGGGATCCTCCGTACCTCGGATAGCTGCTCGGGCGCTGAATGATGGGGACAGACCATGGTGTTCCGGGGACGTCGGGATGTCACGTAAATTAGTTTATGGGTATAGTTTACCATGTCGGGAATTAATATCAACAAAGGTTTGTTCCATGCGAAGGCCGTCCGGCGCCCTCCGTGTCGCCCGCAGTTCAGCATTCAATGCCTCGTAGGATTGTTGTACTATTACGGAATTGAGGCTTTTACACTGAACTGGGGGATTTGTTCTGGCAAAAATACGTAGAGCAGCGTCCAATCTCGCGGGAGGGCGCACAAATCAGAAGTTGAGAACGCATATTGCGCTCATCGAATGTGCCGCCGAACTCCTCAAGGAAGGCAAGACCTTCACGGTGGCGGACGTGGCCGACAAGGCCAGGGTCGGGAGAACCACCGCGTATCGCTATTTTCCAAGCGTGGAACAACTCGTGGTGCATGCCTCGTTGCACGCCATCACGGAAGTGGAAAAGAAGAATATTGGATTGGAACTCGAGGGCGCCACTTCGCCCTACGATCGGTTGCGGCGGGTCATCGAGGCCAGCGACAAGTCCATCAAGGATCACGAGCATGTGTACCGCACCATGCTGCGCGAATCCTTGAACGGCGAGGACTCGGACCTGCCCCGCCGCTCTGGGGCTAGAAAGGGCATCTTGGATGCCGCCATCGGATCGCTAAAGCGCGAACTTGGAGACAAACGCTACCAGCGTTTAACCGCTGCACTCAGCCTCTTCATAGGCGTCGAGGCCGCGGTTGTCATGCGGGACGTGGTCAATATCTCCGACGAAGACGCCCGTGAGATCAAGGTATGGGGCGCCAACGTGATCCTGCAGGCAATGCTGCTGGAAGCCACTCATCCGGTCAGTAGCGCACGCTCGAGCAAGCCGGGGAAAGCGCGTCGCAAGCGCGTGGCGTAGTCTCGCTACCCCGCTCCGGGCGCGGAATACTCAACCGGGCAACGAGTTCAAACGCATGAATTTCGTGGGGAGGCCGTCAAGCACCTCCTCGTTCACGAAGTAGTCTGCGGTCACTGCGGCGGCAGGATCCACTGCATACCTGCTGAAATCGTCGATGCCTTCGGATCTCAGCACGACTTCGTCGAGGTAGAATTGCCCGGTGGCTGCAACGGGCGGCTTGCTGACAATGGCATAAGCCGCATCCGCCATGATCTCCGGTTTGCGACTGGTGCGGGAGAGGTTGGCGAGGTGGGTGCGCACCGCCGCGGTATCGATGGTCGAGATGGGCCAGAGCGAGTTGACGGCTATCCCGTAGCGCCGAAATTCCTCGGCATGTCCCAGCGTGCAAAGACTCATGCCGAACTTGGCAATGCTGTAGGCGACGTGCGGACCGAACCAGTGCGGGCTCAAATCTAGAGGCGGCGAGATGTTCAGCACGTGGGCGGCGGCGCTCGCCCGCAGATACCCCAGAGCCTCCCGGGTGCAGACGTAGGTGCCACGCGCGTTGATCTGATGCATGAGATCGAATCGTCTCGCATCGGTGTCTGGCGTGGCGGTGAAGGAAATCGCGCTGGCATTGTTGATCAGGATGTCGACCCCGCCGAACTGCTTGGCAGTTGCCGCCATGGCGGCGCGCACGGCCTGTTCATCGCGAACGTCAAGGATGAGGGGCAGCGCATTGCCGCCCGCCGCTTCTACGGCCTCGGCCGCCGTGTAGATGGTGCCGGGCAGTCGTGGATGCGGGGTAGCCGTCTTCGCCGCTAACGCGACATTGGCGCCATCGCGCGCGGCGCGACAGGCAATCGCAAGTCCAATGCCCCGGCTCGCGCCAGTAATGAAGAGCGTGCGCCGATTGAGCATGCTTAGCGCTTTCCGTCCAGGCGACGTGCATCACCCTCGCGCCACATGTCGGGTGGGGCGGTGGCATACAGGATCCCCAACGGGCCCTGTTGAATGTCCATCCGATAGTCGCGCTGGACGATCCGCCAGCCATCATCCGTCATCCGCCAGGTGTCATGGTACTGGCCCCATTCCATCAAGGTCTGCCCGGCGAACTGTCGGGTGCCTGCCGAGACCGCCAGGAAGTAGGCGTCGGAAATCATCGCTTCTCCCTCGGCGCGTGTGCACACGTTGGAAACGTGAATGTGTCTGGCTCCGCAATAACTGGCGCCGAGCATGTGCGCCTCAATGCGAGTGATCAGCTGCGCAAGATTTCGATCCACGATCCCCTGGCCAAAGTCCCAGATGACCTCGGGATGAAACACCTGACTGAGCGTGGTAAAGTCCCGAGCGTCCACGGACCGGCACCAGATGGCGAGACGCTCCGCAATTTCGTGGTGGGTGAGAACGCGCTTGAGGTCGTCGTTGGCGTCGCGATTCGTCATGTGATCCCCCTAGCCTGCGTTGCACTTCTTTGGGGACCCAATTCAGCGCCGATCTTGCGACCTGCGAGGCGGCCGAACACCAGTCCACGAAGCACCGAAGTCGCCCCCACATAGAGGGTGTAGTAGAGGCCGGTCGTCTCGCCGGCGGCATAGAGTCCAGGGATCACGGCACCGTCACGATTGACAACCTCCGCGTCGGCCGTGATTTTCACGCCGCCGCAGGTGAACGTGTTGCCGCACATAATGGGAAATGCGCGCAAGTCGTTTTCCTTGATGGGACGGGCCCAATTGGACTTCGGCAACGCCAGCCCCTCGGTGCAAAGAGCGTCGCGGCGCCGCGCATCGAAGCTCCCGGGCCGAGTCGCCGCGTTGTAGTCCCGAAGCGTCTTGGTCAAATCTTCCGCGGGCAGCGACAGTGCCTGGGCGAGCCCGGTGATCGACTCCGCGCGCACTGGCTCGACTTCTGTTTGAATGCGGGACCGAACGTGCGGGATATCGAATAAGCTCCCATCAAACAAGAGATACGCAAGACCCTGTTTCTGACGCATGATGGTCCAGGCAACTTCGTCGTAGAAATGCTCGTAAGTGTTGGTGCCCTCGTCGATGAAGCGCCGCCCCTGGGAATTCACCAGGATGCCGAAGTTGATCGCGCCGACGATGGCCTCGGCCCGAACCGAACGAGGATCGATGGGGGCGCCATGAAACATGTCGTACTGGCCGGCGGGCGCTGCCCCAACTGCCAGCATCATCTCCAGCCCCTCACCCTTGTTGTTGATGCCGCCCGCGGAAACGGGGCGCGCGAACACGGCATTGGCGCCGGCGTAGCGGGTCATCATCTCGACGTTGCCCTGAAATCCGCCCGAGGCGATCACCACCGATTGGCACTCGAGGTCAAAGAGACCCTTGGCTTTCGACCAGCACCGCACCCCGCCAACATCGCCGCCCGCATTCTGCAGCAGGCTCCTGGCGGTGGTGTGGTACAAAAACCGGACGCCGAGCCGTTCCGCGGATTTTCCCAGCGCGTCGATGACGGCAAGACCACCGCCGCTCGGCCCCATCCGCACCGCGCCCGTTTCAAGCAGCATGGGCTCGAAGGTGGTGAACTTGATCCCGTGCGACTTCAGCCAATGCATGGTGGCCGGCGCATTCTCGGCAAGGGCCGTCACGAGTTCAGGATCGGTGAATGCGTACGCCTTGAGCTGCGAAGGCCAATCGGCATAGTTACGGGTGGCTTCTTTCGCAAAGTCAGGTGGAATCGCTCCATGTCCTCGCTCGACCAAGAGATCCACGAGGTCGTCCGAGATCTCATCCTCATTGCTCATTCGCATCCAGGCGCTGGTATAGCGCGAGTTGCCGCCGCGCTCACTCTCATCGACCCGCTCAAGAACAGTCACTCGCAGACCCTGTTCCGCCGCTGCAACCGCCGCCGCCATGCCGGCCACCCCGCAGCCAACCACAACTACATCAGTACTCATATCAGCCTCCGCAAGAATCGGTGTGGGAGGAAAACAGTCTTCATGATCCGGACTGGCCCTTGGGCAACGCGAATATCATGAGCGTCATCGATCCTCCCGTCATCCAATGGACCCGGGAGGTGTTTCCGGTTGCAATGGCCACCAGTTGCCGGTGATCGATTTCGTACGTCGAGGGAGCCCCGGCCACGGCGCCGCCGGTGTTGAAACTGTACAGAGTTCGACCCGTGGCACTGTCGAGCGCGAGGAACTCGCCCGACAACGTGCCGGTGAACGTCACCCCGCCCGCGGTGGGCGTCACCGCCGCCAGCATGGGAGCGGGAAACTCTCTCACCCATTTTTCCTTTCCGCTCGATGCGTCAAACGCACGGGTAAAACCCCGCGCGCTTTCCGGAAGATCCCAGGTGTGCTCACCGCCGAAGAACGACGAGCCCTTCATGAAGGTCTCTTCCGTCAGCCGGGTCTTTCCGCACCAATGAACGGAGTTGACGATCAGCAAGTCGTCTCTCCTGGAGAAAGCCGGTCCGTTCCATACGGCGCCGCCGGAGATCCCAGGACAATGATAAACCTCGACTTGGGTGCTGAGCGGGACCTCGGCGTTGACGTGCGGACTGATTTCCAGCCGCTGGATCAGGGTAGGCCGTTCCCGGTCGTAGACGTACAGCCACCCGTCCTTGCTCGCCACCGCCATGCGCGGTCCCGCCTTGCTGTCGTACAAGACGGGGGCCGCCGCAGTATCCCAATCGTGAGTGTCATGGGGACGCTGCTGGACCCACCAAGCAATTTGACCGGTGTGGGCATCGAGCGCCACGACACAGTTGGAGAATAGGTTGTCGCCGGGGCGGCTGTCGCCGTTGTAGTCGGGCGCGGGATTGCCGAGCGAGGCAAACAGAAGCGAATGATGGGCATCGAGCGCAAAGGTGCTCCAGAACGAAGCCCCGCCCCACTGTCCAGTCGCGGGCCAGGTCTCGGCACCCACTTCATGACCGGTGGGAATGGTATGGAACGTCCAGATCAAATGCCCATCCTCGGCGTCGAACCCGTAAAGACGTCCGGACGTCCCCCAATCCGCACCTGCGGTGCCCATGAACACCATGCCGTCGTAGGCGATCGGGGCTGCGCTCAGCCAGTAGCCCTCATCCTTGTTAGCCAACCAGACGTCCCACACGAGACGTCCGGATTTTGCGTCGAGCGCCAGCAGGTGCCCGTTCGGAGTGGATCGGAACACCTTGCCCCGATAGAGCGCGACGCCGCGACTCAACGCCAGGGTCACAGCCTTGTCCTCCGGGTATCGATGCTCCCAGCGTTTGGCGCAGGTCAGAGGATCCAGGGCAAAGGTGTTGTACGGTGTGGTGAAGTACAGGAGGCCGTCAAAGATCACCGGCGCTGACTGAAAGTTGCCGATCTCTCCTGCCTGAAAGGCGCAAACCGCCTGCAGACGGTGCGCATTTCTTGGCGTAATTTGAGTCAGTGAGGAAAACCGGTCGCCGGCATAGTCGCCGTTGTACATGAGCCAGTTCTCGCTCGGGCGGTCTCGGAGTTCCGCATCGGCAGGATGAATGCCGCCAGCGCGGTCCGCGAACACCACTTTCGGCAATTCAATTCGGAGGTGAGAAGTTGCCTTCGAGTCCCCGGCGAGCGAAACCAAACCCGATTCCTCACCGAGCCGGGTGCCGCCAGCCGGGTACCCGTTCCGAGACAGCACGTAGGCGGTGACATCGGCGTACTCCTCGCGGGACAGGGTGTGCGGCGCCCCCAGCGGCATGGTCGAATCAATGCGATGCAGAAGATCGCCCACGTTTCGTTGCCCATTCTGCCAGCGATGCGCAAATGCATCTCCGGAGAGCGCCGGCGCCGCGGCGCCTTCGAGTGCGGCGCCATGGCAACCGGCGCAGTGGCCGGCATAGATTTCCGCACCCGCCGTTGCCTGCGATGGCGCGTAGTAGCCGCCTGACTCGGCTTCGACCGCGCCGCACGATGGCGCGATGGCGCTCAGCATCCAGATGAGACAGGCGGCCTGGCGAGTCAGATGATCGCGTCGTTCTGCCATACGATCAAAACCGGTAGGCCACTTCGCCCCCATAGGTTCGCGGACGACCCACGAAGAGCGTCGAATAGCCCACCGTGGTCGCGAAGTCATCGCCGCCGTCATAGTAGTACTTGTTCGTCAAGTTCCGCGCCCACAGCGCGACTTGCCACTTGGTATGCGCGATGCCCAGACTCATCCGGCCGTTGAGCAAACCGTAGGCGCCCTGGGATGTATAGGGCGCGGTCCCTTCCGGGAAGATCGCCGACGGCGGCAGATTATTGTCGGGGCTGTAGTTGACCTTGCTCTGATAGCTATAGTCGAGTGAGGTATTCAAGGTACCGACGGGAATGGTGTATTCGTATTGCGCTGAAAGGTCTCCGAGCCAGCGCGGCACGCCCGGAAAAACGTGCTCAGAATAGTCGGCGAGTGTGAGCGGATCTATGTAACGGCTGTATCCGGCGTCGATGAATGAACCCGTGGCGCTCAAGGTCAGGTTCGATGTCGGGCGAACGGTCAGTTCCAATTCCAGACCCTTGATGTTGGCGTTGGCGGCATTGAGAACCGCAGTCTCGGGCCCACCCCCGATACCTGCGACGAGTACGGTGCGTTGGATATTCTCGTATTTCGAAAAATAACCCGCCGCATTCAGGCGGATACGGTGATCCCAAAGTTCCGACTTCATGCCGATCTCATAGTCGGTAACCTGTTCGGGCTGAAACGGCGTATAGCCGCCGCCGACGTTCCCGCGCTGATTAATGCCACCCGCTTTGTAACCGCGACTGGTTTTAAGATAGACGAGCACAGAATCCGAGACATCATAGTCAACGCTTCCGGTGTAGGACCAGTTCGAACTGTGCGTGGAGAATTTTGCCTCGCATTCACCGTCGATCGACTCAGACGGTGGCACGTTGCAATTCACAGCCCCCGGTACGATGACCTGATTGCGTGTTGTCAGTGCGTTGATTTCGTCGGTAAAGCGGATTCCGCCGGTTAGCCGGACTCGAGGAACGACCGTATAGGTCGCCTGTCCGTATCCGGAGTGACTCCGGTCCAGCATGTGATTGTTGTTGAATATGGTCTCGCCGATGAGAGGAAAGAGCACATCAGCGTGTGCACTTTCATCGCCGGGCAGTCGATAGAAGTAGTAGCCACCGGTGTACTTGAGCTGATCATTCAGGAGAGAGCCACTTGCCTGCAGTTCTTCGGTGATCTGGTAAGTCGACATGTTTTCGAAGTCGCCGTCCACGGTGCGGAACAGCGTGCCGTCATTGTCGCCCACCAGAAAATCTGAGACCCGCTGGAATGCAGAAATGGACTTGAGGGCCAGGCTTGGCGAAACGTCATACTCCAGTGTCAGGGAGGTCGTCGTCTGGAAGACGTTTTGCGACAAGGGGCCGTTGTATTGCCGATCAAAGCCTTGCTGATCGACGTAATGGCTATTGAGATAGCTTAGGGCCTGCGCGAATCCCGCAGGCGTGAGGCCATACCCCAGCTGATACGCGGCAATTGTGTTGAGACCCCCTCCCGGAACAACTGCAGTGAGCGTCGTTAGAAGGCCGCCGCTTGAAGCCCGGAGATACCCGGCGCGTAAAATGGCCTGAAAAGACTCGTCCGGGTGAAATCGCAAGGCAACATTAATACTCTTGATATCGGTATTGCCAATGTAGGTATTGCTCAGTGTGTCTCGACCATAGCCATCATTCTTGTCGTAGCTGCCGTTCATACTGAAGGCGAGATGATCATTGATCAGCGGCACGCTGAAGCTCGCGTAGGCGCGCGCATCACTCTCGTTGCCGCCGCCCGCCCGGACCAATCCCGTAGCCTGCTGCAGATCGGGTAGACCGGTCGAGATTTTGATGGCACCCCCGGTGGTGTTGCGTCCATACAGGGTGCCTTGGGGACCTTTAAGCACTTCCACGGATTGGGCATCGGCAAGGCTGATCGCGCTCAAGCCCATGGTGGAGCTCAAGTAGACATCATCCACGTAGATTCCCACTGATGGTGTTTGGCTGAGATCCAGATCGTTGGGCCGCTGACCACGGATCGCAACGCTTGTTCCAAGGAAGCCGTAGGTGGACCTCGAAAAGCTCAGGCTAGGGGTAATCGCACCCAGATTTTCGACGGAGGTTACATTGTGGTCCGTCAGTGCCTCGGCATTGAATGCGGTAACGGCCACCGGGACGCTCTGAAGATTTTCGTCGCGCCGGCGCGCGCTCACTACGACTTCTTGCAGCGCATCGCTGGCACCGTCTGAGGCGCCTGCCGGCGCTTGCGCCGGGCTTTCCGCCCGGACCTCATTGGCAATCATCATGCTAACCATGAATGCCGAGCAGATGTAAAGATATCGTCGTTTCACAGTTACCCCCGGGTGCCAGCCTGTCTGTGTTTCGATGTGTTTATAGGATATCATTACCGTTATGAGAATGTATACCCATTAATGAAGTCCGTTGTCGACCCCCCTGTCACCTGTCCAGGACGAGCGTTATGCAGGGACAGCGATGCCGCGCGGAGCGGCAATCGACGGGTGCCGGCGGCAAGCGTTCGTTGTGTTCACTGAATTCGGGAAATTTCTCATGCTAGAGAACGGGTTGGTCGTCATCACTGGTGGGGCTGGTCACCTTGGGCTGGCATGCGCGCAACGCTTTCGTGAACGGCGGCTGCTGATCACTGACGGCAATGCAACCCGTCTGGGCGAGGCCGCAACTACCCTCGCTCATGATGGAGTCGATGTGACCTCCCTGGTGGCGGACATTACGGTGCCGGAGGGTGCCTGCGAGATTGCTCGGACTGCGGCCCGGCTCGGCCAATGGAACGTACTGATACACACCGCGGGCGTCGCGCCCCCTACGGCGCCTGAGACCATCGTCGCTGTTAACTTGTTCGGTACGATCAATATCCTGGAAGCATTTCAAGCTTCGCTGGTTCCGGGGGCGACCGGAGTGTGCTTGGCTTCCCTGGCTGCCTATCGCAGCCTGGCATCGGAATTTGATGAGGCGACCACCAATCCTCGTGGTGATCCGCACGACTTCGTGGCGCACATGGCAAAGCGATTCCCGGCGGTGTCATCTGGTCGACTGGCTTACTCAGTCTCGAAGCGCGGCACCATTCAGCAGGTGAGGAAAAGAGCGTCGCTGTGGGCCCAAAGGGGTGCGCGGCTTGTGTCGGTATCGCCAGGGATCATTGCCGATACCGCTATGGGTAGGAACCGTGCCAGCCAGGTGCAACAGGCGGACGATTTGCCACGTGACGTGCGTCTCGGAGTGTCCTCTGAGATTGCCGCCGCAGTATGGCTGGCCACATCGGCAGATGCGGTCTTGATCAATGGGATAGATATCCTTGTCGACGGCGGGTATCTCGCGGCCGTCGACACGGCGTACAGTGCATCGCAGCGGTCCGACTGGCACAACCTTCGACTGTAGTTCCGAATGGGTGTCTCTGATCGTACTTCATTCAAAAAATTCCTGCCTTTCTTCTTTGCACTTATTGCCTGGTTTCAGATCGTCGGAGCGATGCCCTCAACTGCGAGGGTGTCGTCCCTTCCCACGTTCGGAAAGCTCGATAAAAAGAATTCGAATCCTCGTAGCCGAGCAGAAATGCCACTTCCGTGACATCCATCTCCGGCCGGTTGAGATACTCGTGCGCCAGTTCCTGCCGCGCCTCAAGAAGCAGCTGCCGGAAGGTTGCGCCGTCATCGATGATTCGACGCTGCAAGGTCCGATCGCTCAACCCGAGCTCGCGCGCCACGGCCGACATCTCCGGCCGGCTTCCCGCGAGCATGCGTTTGAGAATCCATTTCACCTGCTCACTGATCGAACTTTGCGCACGGCGCTCTTCAAGCGCGCGTTCAAGCTGCGGATTCAACATCTCAAGCAACTCGGCATTGTAGGTAAGGAATGGCCGATCGAGATCGGTCGCGTGCAGGACGAGCGCATTCCGTCGCGCTCCGAACGTGATCGGACCTTTAAAATAGGCTTCGTGGAAGCCGGTCGCCTCCACGCTACGCTTCAGCTCGACCCTTTTCGCCATCACCAAATGCCCTGTGCCGCGGCGACCAAGTTCAACGAACGAGACAAAGGCGGCGTCTGTCAGCAGGGGCGGCGTTTCTTCCTGCGCGTGGAGCCACACAGGCTCGATCA
>DASXYI010000094.1:0-3980 GCA_036502605.1 Steroidobacteraceae bacterium | reverse complement strand
AACCGATCGAGACCCTCATCGATCACATCGAATTCGATGAAGGCCGCGACCCCGTCGCCGAACGGGCTTGGGAGAAGATCTGAAGGCGACTCGCGCGCTTGCCGGCGTTCGCCCGCCAAATGTCGAATGTTTAAAAGACGCGAGCCGTCACATCACTTCAAGAGCTAGCGCGACCGCCTAAGGGTTACAGGGAATGCCGGTATCCTGCGCAGCCACGATCTGCCATTTCCCGGTGCGTTTGAGCCACGTGTCGGTCCAGATCAGACAACGCTTTGTCTCCTTCGCATCCTTACCCTTGGAGACCGCGCTTTCCGCTCCATACGCGATCGCGATGGAGTCGCCGAAAAATCTCACCTTTACCTCGCCCAGTTGGCAGTCTCGCGAGACCGACTTGACATCTGTGGCGATCGCTTTGGCTTTGTCGTAGCGACTTCCGCTGGGCGATGTCCCTTGGAAGTCGTCCGCAATCACGTCCTTAAGATCCGGCTGCGGGCTACAGGCCGAGTTGGCCCACTTCGCCTCGGCCGCTATCATGAACTTCACCGTCTCCTCGTTAGGCGATCCCCATCGGGATTCCTGCGCAAAGGTAGGTAAGGCAAACCCCCCGAGAAAAAACACAAGAACTGCCGGGATGATTGATAGGAATTTCATCGCTTTAGGCCATTTGTCGTTTGTATTTCAGCGCCATAGCCTGGCAAGCCTTTTCTTCTCTCCGAACCACGACGCCCTGGCGTGCTTGGAGTGGGTCGCCCACGTCCAGTTTTTGTGAAGTAAATCTTGAATGTTTTAGACGCGATCCCCGGTTCCCCTTCCTCTCTCCTCCGGGAACAGCGAATGGGCTTGACGTGGCGTCCAAAAGTCTGAACGTCGCCTAAGCGCAAACTGATCTGACTCGGGCGCAGGAGTTACTCGTTCGAGTTTGCCCCAGGCTGCGGGACTAAAGAGCGGCAATCAAGAAAGGGAGAACTGTGATTAATCGTCGTACGAGGCGGTTATGTCGGACTTTCCTCGGGCTAGTCATTGCGTCTTCGCTCCCGGCGGTCGCCCCCGCCAACCCATGCAGCTCCCCGCCGCCTCCACGTTATCTGCCGGGCCAGGTCGATCATTATCCACAGGGCGCAGACATTGTGACCTGTACGGAATCGCCGCCGGGCCACGAGATCTGGAAGATCGATTATCCCTCGGTCGAGCGCAGTTTGACTGATTACCCGGCAATCACTTTTATTCCCGGCGACGTCGTCACCCTGCAGGCAAAGGGCTGTGTCCAGACCGGCGGGACCGGTAATACTTGGTTCCGGTACGTCAATCCGGACGACGGCGACGGCCATCTCAACTCACAATATTACGGGACGGTCCAGATCGTTGGCGTGACGGGCGACAATAATCCCGAGACCATCCTGCATTGGATCGGGCCGTCGTTCGTTATCCCGCAGGCCGGACATCTTGCGCTCGGCTACGTGGACGATGGAGGCATTGGCGACAATGGGTATTGGAATCCCGATCCCGGGCCTAACGACCAATGTATGAACGACGATAAGACGACCGTCACCATCATCATCGACCGTCACGCAGCTCAACTCGAAGAATGCAAGCAAGCCGCTGGTTTCATCAACACGCCCGTAGCGCCGTTCGTCCCGGAATTCCTGCGCGTCGGCGAGCTTCTGAGGAACACGGCGGAAGTGCCGGTAGGTTTACCGATCACGAAGGACTCACATGGCACGAGCATTAAACATTTCCAACGTTATCAGGATGGAGTCCGGGGCCAACAGACCACGAAAAGCAATCGCCCGTTGAACTCCGCCGAAATGCATAACGACGGCTGCATCTACTTTGCCTTCACGCCGATCAAGGCTCCGATCTGGTATCCCGCGGATGTCGCTTTCGACAACGCACCGCAGAAAAACTGGCAGGCCCGACCATGGGATTCGCTTCTTGCCGAAACCAACTTCTTCGACCTGGAAGCGATCAATCGCGACCCCAATAAATGGCTTCCGACATTCCTTCCCGGCTACTGCGGGGGCGCCGGGAATTCCTGGCGAACCAGCGCCCCGCGCTGGATCCGCGTCTGCACCCCGGCACGAATTCCGCCCGTTGCCTGGACGCCGTCGAACCTGATCGATTTTCCCCAGGCTGACTCAACCGACACTGAGATCGCGCAATCCGGTGCCGTCTGCGGTTGGCAAATCAAACACTCTCCATCCATTTCCGACGGCTGCGTCAGTTTCGACATGGCAGAATGGAATCCGGTCAAAGATCGGAATTTCCTCAACGTCGAAGGAACGGTAAGCAATGCTTTCCTCTCCGGCGGCGATTACAGCGGCGACCATAACGGTTCGCCCGACGGCCGTTATATGGGCGAGCACGCCGATGTCATCACGCATAACGACGCAGTCCAGAATTGCCCCGACCTTTCCACCGCCGATCAAGGCCAGCTCTGTGCTGATTGGGAACTGAATGTCGTGACCGACGCAAACTACCGACACCTGCTCGCGCGCGATGAATCCCAGTTGAATGATCGCGACGGCGGCGACTGCCAATCGAAACATCCCACCGAATATCGAAAAGGGAACCAGGTCATCGATCTTGGCGGAGCGCTTGGCATTGAAGGCGAGCAATGGTATTACCCGGTCGGCTATCGACCAGAGCCTGGTGATCGCATTGCGGCGCGCGGACAATGGACCATCGATTGCGGCCACCCCGACTGGCACGCCGAGCTTCACCCCGCGAGTCTCCTCGCCAGCTCCTACCTGCAATATAGTGACTACGCGCCGGCGATGGGAACCACTTGGAACAGGCCGCTCCGCCTGACCTCGCAGTGGCGAACACTCACTGGCGGTGTCCCAGCGGTCGTGACCAAGATTGTAGCTTCACCGGTCTTCGCCGAGCACGCCCTGGAAGTGGACGTATGGCCACCGGCGCGCCCGAGTGCGTGTGCACGGCTGGTGGTCGAACGCGAAGATGAGAGCCCTGATTCACACTGGTCTGGAGTGCAATTCACGGAGAATCTTTTGCCTGCAGATGGTAACCCGAATCATCTCCACCTCACCATCACACGCGCGCCGTTCGACTTGGATTATGGCGGGGACGGCGACGTGCAGAATCCTGACGAGAACCTGACTTTTTTCACTGCCTACATGGCGTGGTGGGTCGACTCCGAAGCGTGCGGCTCATGCCAAGGCGCCAGCCAGCCACCACCACCGCCGCCGCAAAAGTGCCTCCTCTGCCGTTTTTGGGAGTGGCTCAAACACTGGTTTTAACTCCATCGCGTTCCCGTCCGTTCGATCTGCCTTGACCGCTTTAAGCGGTCGAGTATGGGACAGCGAACTCGTTGCGAGAGGAGACCACTGTGCCACGCAAGGGAATCGCAAATAGCCGGGGCTTTCGGCGTCGATCATGAAAATCACTTTCCGCCGGTCGCCGCGATCCTGCACCCGCCAGCCGGCCCAGGCGCAGGCCTGCCCGACCGTCGCGACCAAGCGCTCTTGATCGAGCTCATCACAGCTTTCCGCTTTGAAAGCCCGGCCGTTGCTGCGCATTCGTTACGGCTTCCTTCATTCCTCTTACTTTCCATTTGTCCGCCGTGCTAAGGCAAATGAAAGACGTGAACCTGGCGATTTTCGCCTTCTATGTGTCCGCTGCCTATCCACTCATCAGGCGGCCGTTGCTACTCATCGCTGTTCGTAGCGTTTCAGCTTGGCAACATTTTGTCTAGAAAGAATGGCAGCGATACTGTGAACGCGTCAAATAAGAAGTATATTCGCAAAGGCTGAGCCGCTTCAAAAAGTAGAGGTCTCGCCTGCCAAACAACCGCACCGACGACCTAACAGATTGCTTCACTGTCTCGCCCGGACTAGCTACTTGACGCCGTTCTCTGGATTCCAGGAACCTTGTAACTTGCGGACATAAAGAATCTGCCCTGTGTGATAGGCGTTGTGCGTGCTGATGTGCGAAATCAACGGCGCTTTCAGCGCTAGTTTCTC
>DASXYI010000093.1:0-13623 GCA_036502605.1 Steroidobacteraceae bacterium | reverse complement strand
CGCTCATCGTGTGTACCCACGCGCAGACCGCCGCCGAAATAATGCAGCCTAAGGTGATTCCCGCGGCGAATTTGCAACAATGCGAAGAGCTAGGAGCCACCCTCGCCGCAGGAACGGCGCTCGGCATCTTCTGAGGCGGTCGTCGTGCGGGGCGATTCGTCCCCTACCGGGTACGTTGCCGCCGCGTACGATGCGTCTAGGGTCACCGGCTCGGGCTGCTCATCCTCGACGAGGATTCGTCCCCGGTCTTTCGCGGCGGGCTATCCGCAATGGGCGGCACCGGCGCCGCGTACGGGCCGTCGTCGAGCGTCTGCCGGATGAGGGCCAATAGACCGTAAAAAATCAGGGCCGCCAAACCCATGATCGATAGAAGCGTGACGAGAATTTGCATGTGCTGTTATATCTGAAGTTGCTACGTTGCAGTAGTTCAATGCTTTTCGGGTCAATGTTTTCGAAATGCTACCGCGCCTTTTGCGTACAGCCACAAAAGTGTGGCAATGACGCTGCCTCCTGGCAATTGAAGAATTTCAGGGTCCATATCCGCGCTGACATTCTGTATGCGAGCGGCGATCCGTGCAGCGTAGGATTCTAATTGTTCTTTCATGGACATTTCGCATTCGCGAGTATTCGCTTGAGCACCCTTTCCAACTCGCGCACCTGCGCCTTGGTCACGCCTTTCAGAAGCCGATCGATAACCCGATCGAGGCATTCCTCCATTTTTGGAATGGCTGCCTTTCCGGCAGTGGTAATCTCCAGCGCGACGGATCGGCGCGTGTGGGCGAGGGGGACGCGCCGGATCAAATTCTTGGCCTCGAGGCGGTCGATCATTCTACTCATCGCGCCGCGGTCGTAGTCCATCCATTTGCACAGTTCACATGCCGAACGGGCCGTACCGCTGAGCACGCTCCTCATTATTGCAAATTGGGCCGCGGTGACCTGGAGCGAAGTCACGTCCTCACAGCCGAGAAATTCTTCGTCCAGTCCGGCAAGGATGGCGAGCCGTACCTGCGCCACCAAGGGCGCCAGATCGGTACGATGGTGAGATGCCTTCGAGTCATCTTGATCGGTGATATTGCTGACTAGCGCTCTCATGGAAAGTATGATAGTTGCCGGGGCAACAATTGTCAAGGCAGCACCGGGGGCCGGCCCTGCGGCCGCGTCGGCGCCGGATGACACCGGCTCGCGCGAAGCTCCGCTGGCGGCCCCTGTCGGCAGCGGGCATTTTACTCTGCGGCTACTCGAGTCGAGGTTAGAAATGGGGCAACGCTGGGTTTCTCATTGGGCGGCGGGTTTGGCGGCCGGCGCGTCGTGCATCTTCGCCGCAGCGCCTGCGTTTTCGGCCGGCAAAGATTCCGCCGGGGAGTATGGACCGGCGCCCAACCTCGCTCCGCCGCAGAAATCCCTGATTCCGACGCTGCATATTGCCAAGGCCGCGGGCTGGAAGAATGGCATCACGCCGCGCGCCGCCAGCGGGACCGCGGTCGCCGCCTTTGCCACGGGCCTCCGTCACCCACGGTGGCTGTATGTCCTTCCCAACGGCGATGTGTTGGTCGCCGAAACCGAGGCGCCTCCGAAGCCCGACGATGCCAAGGGCGTGAGCGGCGAAGTGCACAAATTGGTCATGAAGCGCGCGGGGTCAGGTGCGGAGGAGAGCGCCAATCGGATCACTTTATTGCGCGACACCCGAGGCGATGGCACCGCGGTTGAGCGGCATATCTTTCTACAGGGTTTGAATTCTCCAATTGGGATGGCCCTCATCGGCGATACCTTCTACGTAGCCGATAGCGACGCGGTGTTGCGCTTTCCTTATCACAGCGGCGACACGGAAATTCGCGCGGAGCCGGTCAAAGTGGCGGTGCTGCCGGCGGGCACCATCAATCATCATTGGACCAAGACCCTGGTGGCGAGTCCCGACGGCCGCAAACTCTTCGTCGGGGTCGGTTCCAACAGCAATGCGGCCGAGAATGGCCTCGAGGCAGAGAGTGAGCGGGCTGCGGTCTGGGAGATCGATCCCTTGACCGGCAACCATCGTGTATTTGCGTCGGGATTGCGCAATCCGGTTGGTCTCGCTTGGGAGCCCGCCAGCGGCCAGCTCTGGGCAGCGGTCAATGAGCGTGATGAGTTGGGAGACCACGTGCCGCCCGATTACATGACGGCATTGCACGACGGCGCGTTTTACGGCTGGCCGTTCAGCTACTACGGGCAGCACCTCGACGATCGAGTCACGCCGCAAAATCCAGATCTGGTCGCCAAAGCGATCGCGCCGGACTACGCGTTAGGCGCGCATACAGCCTCCCTGGGCTTGTGTTGGTCGACGGGTTCCAAGCTTCCCGAGTTCCAACATGGCATGTTCGTCGGTCAGCATGGCTCGTGGAATCGCAAGGAGTACAGCGGCTACAAGGTCGTGTTCGTAGCCTTCGCGCAAGGCAAGCCCACGGGCGCGCCCGTCGAGGTGCTCGGCGGATTTCTCGACGCCAACCACCGCGCGCTCGGGCGTCCCGTCGGCGTCGCCATGGATAAACGCGGTGCGCTGCTCGTTGCGGACGACGTCGGGAATGTGGTATGGCGTGTGAGCCGAGCGGCCCATGCGCCGACCGCTGCGAACGCGCCTTAGGGCACCGGGGGCGACGCCGTCGCCGGGTCGCTGACCGCCGCCGCACCCTGGTTGTCGCTTTGCAGGGCGGAGCGCCGCGTGTCGGTGCGCCCGGCGTCATCCGGCGGAAGCTGCTGCACGGTCAGCAGCGTCGGATTGATGATCTGCGGGTTGTCGCGAAGCTTGATATAGAGCGGCCCCGCAGTCGGGTGCGGAACGGGGAGCGCAGCCCCCAGGAAGCCATCCGGCACGGCTACCGGATGGGTAAATTCCGGATCGCCGGCCACGGATTCGATGAGAAACAAGTTCGTCCCGACGAGTTTGCATGCCAGTTCCGGCGTCGGCGGGCACTTGAGTTCTTTGAGCACCGGCAGCCGGACCAGATTGGCCAACGGTTGCCAATCGCCGGCACCGACCTTGGAATTCACCCGAAATTTCAAAGGGCCGAAGGTCGACGGACCGAAGGCCTTCGCAGGATTGAGCGTCGCTACCGCGACTTGAGTATTCTCGAGCGTAAGGCCGCCGTTGGCGAGGCTCAAGGTAGTGGCGGAGGACTCGTCGCCGGTCGCCACGTCGATGGTCTGGTCACGCGCAAAGGCGGCCGGCGAAAGCGTGCGAATCGAGAATATCAACGTCGCATCGAGAGGTAGCTCTCCCGCATCGGTGAGCTGGATGTTGCTGTCGTTCGCGGGCACGGACGGCTGCACACTCTTCCCGATCAAGCTCACCCGCGGGCGGGGTGCCTCGACGGAGGCCGTCACCGGAAGCGAGCGCCCGTCCTGCAGCGTGACCTTGGCTGAGATGAGACGGTCGGGTTTGAGATTGGCCGCGGTCGCGGCGTCCTGCGCAACCATGGGCAGCTCATCGCTGCCGGCTCGAGTCGACAGCTCGCCCGGCATGAAAACCAGGTTCTTGACGGTAAGGCTGGCAACCTCGTCGAGGCGGCTGCCTTTCAGCGTGCCTTGGATGTCGCCGGCATGCATGGAAAAGCCGTCGTAACGACCGGCGTCGGCAAAGACTTGCAGAGGAACCGGCTGCGGTTCAGTGAGGCCATACTGAGTGACCATGAGGGTCAGTGCCCCAGGCTTCGCTGCCTGCAGGGGAAGCTTGATCTCAACCTCATTGGGCTTGACCGACTTCCAATCGGCCTTCAACTCTTTACCGGCAGGGTCCTTCAACATGATGCTGTCGATACAGCTGACGCTGGCCGCGCGCAGGTGCACGATATCCTGGCGTCCCACGATCAGCGCAGCTTCGTCACCGGCAGCCAATTCCCAGGATTTGGCATGGGCATTCATCAGGCGAAAGCGCGGGCCTTGGTAGGCCTCGAACCCCCAGTAGCCGCGCAGCGATCCTTGCACGTTATCACCCAGATTCGTCGATCCCAGCGCCGACGTATCGACCACATAGCCTCCCTGGGTGGCATCGGCAGTGGCCGGTAGGTCGAGCGTCTTACCATCGGCGCCGGTCAAGTTCAGCGTCACGCCATGGGCGAAGCCGGTGGAGAATACCAGCGGTGCACCCTCGACCGGCAATACCAGCGCGGTCCGCTTAGCACAATAGATATCCGTAGGGTTAACCGCATGCAACGGCGGCAACTGGGCAGTTTCGACCGCCGGAAGAGCCGCCACCAACACGGACTTGGGATTATGGAATGAGGGCGCCGTATTCAATGTCAATGCGAGCTTGTCGCCGCGCTGCGAAGCCAGGGCAGGTATGTACTGATACTGTGCGGTGCCAAACGAATCGAAGATGCGCGCGATGTCGAGCACCGAGGCGATGTAAGGACTGTAGTAACCGTAACTCAATTGCGGCGTAAAGCTGGCCTCCATCGCGAGATCGCTGCCCGGGCCCGAGGTCAGGGCTTCGACGATCGAGGTGCTGTGTCCGTCGTTGAGGATCAGGGATTCCTGACCCATCATCAGGCAAGGTGCCTGCAGCTCGGGAAGCCGGTCCAAACATTTTTCGTCCACCTTGATGGCGAGGCTGCGGGCGAGCAACGGTGCAACCTCCGCGAGCTTGGCGGGATTGGCGCCGTTCATCAGGCGAATCGTCGAGAGGTAGCGCTCGAGGCGAGATCGGTCCAACGCGGCCTGATTCAAATCCTGCGACGTGCGAACGAAGGCGCCGGGACGGCCGCGCACGGAGCTAATCAGGGTCTTGAAGTCCCCGCCGGTCTGCGGTGCGAGAAAGACCAATACCTGCTGCGCGTCTTGCGGCACCGTGATCGTCAAACCGTCGGTTGCACATTTGCCCGTCCATGTCTTGCAAGGGAAAAACCAGCTCTCCGGCGGTGGGTTGGTCGATCCGCGCAGAAAGGCGGCGACCAACAAGTAATGGGCCGACTGAGTCGGCGGCAGATCCGCCTTGATCCAAATACGGTCGCCGGCGGCGAGGTTCGGCACTTGAGAAGCCGGCAGCGTGGTTGTACCCCGGGTTATTCTGACATCGAGCACCGGGCCGGCGAGGTCGAACGGCGCCGGAAGGGCATGGGCCGAAGCGGCCAGAAGTGCCAACAACAGTGAGCTTGCGTAACGCGAAATCATACGGTATCGATAACCCTTGGAGTTGTCGGCGTGCTCTTAGAGTGGCGCTCAGGCGCGAAGTTCGCGCCGCCCGGCCCGCCGTTCAGACCTGCGCACAATACTCTATGATACGCCTATGAACGGGGCCACTCTTTCGAGCGAGCGGGCGGCGCGGCAGAAGCAGCTCGTGTCGATCTTGGCGCAGCTCCTGCCGACAAGGTGCATTTTGTACCGCGCGGAGGACACTCTCGCGTACGAGTGCGACGCGCTGACCGCTTACCGCCAAGTGCCGCTGGTGGTGGCGATACCGGAGACCGAAGCGCAGGTGGCGGCGGTCCTCAAGGCCTGCCATGCATTGAACGTTCCAATCGTGGCACGCGGCGCGGGGACCGGCCTGTCGGGAGGCGCTCTGCCGCACTCCATGGGGGTGTCCCTATCGCTGGCGAAGTTCAACACCATCCTCAAGGTGGATCCCGTTGCGCGTACGGCCGTCGTGCAATGCGGCGTACGTAATCTGGCAATCAGCGAAGCGGCCGCGCCGCATGGCTTGTACTACGCGCCCGATCCGTCGAGCCAGATCGCCTGCACGATCGGCGGGAACGTGGCCGAAAATTCCGGCGGCGTCCATTGTTTGAAATATGGCCTCACTTTGCATAACGTCCTACGCGTGCGAGCGCTCACGGTGGACGGCGAGGCGATCGAATTCGGTTCCGCGGCGCTCGATAGTGCGGGGCTCGACCTCATGCCGCTGATCGTGGGCAGCGAAGGCATGCTCGCCGTGATCATCGAGGTCACCGTCAAACTGCTGCCGCGACCGGTACTTGCGCGCTGCATCATGGCGAGCTTCGCGACGGTGGAATCCGCCGGTGCGGCGGTGGCCGCGGTCATCGCCGCCGGCATCATTCCGGCGGGTCTCGAATTGATGGATAAGCGCATGACCGCGGCGGCGGAAGATTTCGTGCATGCCGGCTATGACCTCGACGCGGCCGCGATCCTGCTGTGCGAGAGCGACGGAACCGCGGAAGAAGTGGAGGAGGAAATACAGCGCGCGATCGACGTTCTGAATGCCAATGGCGCCACCCGAATCGAGATCAGCCGCGACGAAAAGCAACGGTTGAAGTTTTGGAGCGGACGCAAGAACGCTTTCCCTGCTTCGGGGCGAATGAGTCCAGATTACATGTGCATGGACTCGACCATTCCGCGCAAGCGGTTGGCCGAGATGCTGCGCGCCATCGAGGCCATGGAAGGCAAATACGCGCTGCGCTGTGTAAACGTCTTTCACGCGGGCGACGGCAATCTGCATCCGCTGATCCTTTTCGATGCAAACGATCCCGAGGAGTTGCGCCGCTGCGAGCTGTTCGGCGCGGAGATTCTCGAAGCGAGCATCAACCTGGGCGGTACCGTGACCGGCGAACACGGCGTCGGCGTGGAGAAGTTGAACTCGATGTGCGTGCAATTCTCGGCCGCCGAGCGAGCTCAAATGATGGCGGTGAAGAGCGCTTTCGATCCGGCAGGCCTTTTGAACCCCGGCAAGGTGATTCCGAGCCTGCAGCGCTGCGCCGAGTACGGAAAGATGCACGTGCATCGCGGCATGCTGCAATTTCCCGACTTGCCCAGATTCTGATGGACGCGAAAGGCCACGCTCTGCAGCGCTTGATCGATCGTGTAATGAAGGCACGCCATTCCAAAACTGCCCTGGATATCCGCGGCGGCGGCACGAAATGCTTTTACGGCAATGCTCCCCGGGGCGATGTGCTCGACGTGCGCGAACTCTCAGGCATTACCAGCTACGAACCGACGGAGTTGTTCGTCACGGCGCTCGCCGGCACACCGTTGGCGGAACTCGAGGCGGCCCTGGCCGACCGCGGGCAGTGTCTGCCGTTTGAACCGCCGCGTTTCGGAGCGGCGGGCACGGTAGGCGGCATGGTGGCGGCAGGGCTCGCGGGACCGGCACGCGCCAGCGTCGGCCCGTTGCGCGATTTCGTTCTCGGCGTCTCCATGTTGAACGGAATGGGCGAGACGCTGACCTTCGGCGGACAGGTGATGAAAAATGTGGCCGGCTATGACGTGTCCCGCCTCGTCGCCGGCTCCATGGGAATACTGGGAATATTATGCGAACTCTCATTGAAGGTGATGCCGGTACTTCCGGCCAGCAGAACCCTGTGTTTCGACTTCGACGAGGCCGCCGCTCTGAAACAACTCAACCGCTGGGCTGGGGAAACCCTTCCAGTGAATGCGAGTTCTTGGCATCAGGGGCTGCTATTCGTGCGCTTGGCTGGCGCGAAGGCGGCAGTCAGTTGCGTACAGCAGCGTTCCGGTGGCCGTGAGATCGAGCCGCACGCCGCCGGTTCCTGGTGGTCCGATATACGCGACCATCGCCACCCGTTCTTCGCCGTCACGGACACCGATCTCGAACGCGGCGAAAGTCTGTGGAGACTGTCAGTGCCCGACACTGCGCCGCCGATTTCCCTGCCCGGCGAACAGTTCGTCGAATGGGGCGGTGCGCAACGTTGGTTGCGAAGTACGGCGCCGGCACTTCACATCCGTTCCGCAGCGGCCGAGGTGGGAGGACACGCAACGCTGCTTCGAGCGGCCGACAAATCGCCAGGCGTGTTCACGAC
This sequence comes from Steroidobacteraceae bacterium, assembly GCA_036502605.1. Taxonomy (GTDB): domain Bacteria; phylum Pseudomonadota; class Gammaproteobacteria; order Steroidobacterales; family Steroidobacteraceae; genus Bog-1198. The sequence goes on along the minus strand of DASXYI010000093.1, from coordinate 5,884 downwards.
GCTGACGCAGCCGTTGATGGACATCCATAAGCGATTGAAGCAGTCTTTCGACCCCGTTGGCATCTTCAATCCGGGGCGCCTGTACCCGGAGTTGTGACGAGTCCCCATGCAGACCAAGCTCAGCCCCGAATTCAAGAACTCGCCGCAAGGCAGCGACGCCGAGGCCGTGCTACGCAGTTGCGTGCACTGCGGCTTCTGCAACGCCACTTGCCCCACGTACCAAATCCTGGGCGATGAGTTGGACGGCCCACGCGGCCGCATCTATTTGATCAAGCAAGTGTTGGAAGGCGGCGAGGTCGGCCGCAGCACGCAGCAACACTTGGACCGGTGTCTCACCTGCCTCAATTGCGAGACGACGTGTCCGAGCGGTGTGGAGTACGGAAAGCTGATATCCATCGGACGCGCGTTGGTGGACGAACGGGTCGACCGTCCTTGGACGGAAAAATTGAAACGGTGGCTGCTCAAAGAGGGGCTGACGTCTTCGCTCTTTACGCCCATGATCAAGGCTGCCCAGTTCGCGAGAGGACTGTTACCCGACCATTTGCGCAGCTATGTCCCACGACGACACGGCCCACGCGCTACTGCCTGGCCGGCAGGTCGCCATGAGCGCAAGGTACTGATGCTCGCCGGATGCGTACAGCCGGCGTTGATGCCGAACATCAACAGCGCGACGGCGCGGGTTCTCGACGCCGGCGGGATCCAGACTCTCATTGCCGATGGTGCCGGCTGCTGCGGTGCGCTTCACGATCACTTGAGCGACCACGAGGGCGGCCTGGCCGATGCGCGCCGAAACATAGACGCCTGGTGGCCTTTGGTCGCCGCCGGCACCGTCGAGGCGATCATCATGAACGCGTCGGCCTGCGGTCTGGCCGTCAAACAATACGGCGAGGCGTTGCGAAATGACCCCGCGTATTCCGCCAAGGCGGTTCGCATCAGCGCATTGGCCCGCGACCTCTGCGAGATGCTTCCCGACCTGGTGCCGCAGCTCAAGCACAGGCTGCGGCCGGGCGCCGCGCGACGGCTGACGTTCCATGCCCCCTGCACGTTACAGCATGGTCAGCAGCTGCGAGGTACCGTCGAAGCGCAACTCGCGATACTCGGTTTCGATGTGCAGGTCGCTAGCAGCGAAGCCCACCTGTGTTGCGGTTCCGCGGGAACCTATTCTCTGCTGCAGCCCGTGCTGGCCCGCCAACTTCGTGATCGAAAGCTTGCCAACCTCGCCGCGTCGAGCCCGCAGTACATCGTATCCGCGAACATAGGCTGTATTCAGCATTTGCAGTCGGGCACGGATATTCCTGTGCGGCATTGGGTGGAAGTGCTGGATGAGGCAATGGCGAACTGACTCAGTGCGCCGCCTTTCCGGCGAGTATGCGCTCCGCATCCTCGAAGAGTTCTGCGGGTACGCGGCTCTCGGACGCAGCCACGTTCTCGTCGATTTGCGCAGGTTTCGATGCGCCGATGATGGCGGAGGCGATATTCGGCAGACGTAGTACCCACGCCAGCGCGAACTGGGCCAGGCTGAGGCCGGCCTTTTCGGCGAGCGGCTTCAATGCTGCGACGGCATTCAACACGGGGGGCTTCAGCCATCCGGGGTTGAGAAAGCCGTTGACGGCGTCATCGGCAGCGCGGCTATCGGAGGGCGGAGATTTTCCTGCCGAGTACTTGCCCGTGAGAACACCTTGAGCAAGCGGCGACCAGACGATCTGCGAGATGCCGGATCGGACCGAGAGCGGAATCAACTCTTTTTCGGGACCTCGATGCAGCAGAGAGTATTGCGGCTGGCTGCTCACAAACCTCTCTACGCCGGGCATCGCGAGCGCGGTTTCGATACCATCGATGGGCCATTCCGAGAAGCCGATGTACCGCGCCTTGCCGGCGCGAACCACTTCAGTCAACGCTTGCATGGTCTCTTCGAGCGGCGTGGCGGCATCGAAACGATGACATTGATAAAGATCGACATAGTCCACCCCGAGGCGCTGCAGCGACGCCTCCAGCTGTTTGTGGATCTGTACCCTCGACAAACCTCGATCCGTATCGCTCATCGGAAAAAAGAGCTTGGTCGCGAGTACGTAGCTGTCGCGTCTGATGCCGGATAGCGCCTCGCCCAAGACCCGTTCGGCCGCGCCACGGCCGTAGACGTTTGCGGTATCGATCAAATTGATGCCGCGGTCCAGGGCGCGGTGAACGCATGCCATGGCGTTCTCCTTCTGCGCACCGCTCGAAAACGTGAGCCAAGATCCGAACGCGATTTCCGACACGGAGAGATCGCTATTTCCGAGTTTGCGGTACTTCAATGGAACTCTCCTACAGAAAGTGTAAAGGGTCACTTATGCCACATTCCGGACTTGCGTTAAACTGGCGGTCAAGGCGGATCAACTATGCGAAAATTTCTAATTGTCACCGCCGATGACTTCGGTCTGCATGATTCCGTCAACGAGGCGATCGAGCAGGCAAGCCGCGCGGGCATTCTTACCGCTGCCAGTTTGATGGTGGGTGCACCCGCCGCCGATGACGCGGTCCGGCGCGCGCGTATGCTGCCGAACCTTCGAGTGGGCCTGCACGTGGTGCTTGCGGACGGTAACGCAATGCTTGCGCCTCATCTAATTCAGGAGCTTGCCGATGATGCCGGGCGCATGGACAGCCGCATGTTCAGCAGGGGCTTGCGTTTTTTTGTGCTGCCCACTGTTCGTAGACAGTTGGAAGCGGAGATTCGCGCTCAGTATTCGGCGTTCGCCCGCACCGGCTTGCCGCTCGACCACGTCAACGCGCACAAGCATTTCCATCTGCATCCAAGCATTCTGGAGATGCTGTTGCGCATCGGACGCGAATACGGCTTGTCCGCCGTGAGAGTACCGGACGAGCCCTTCTGGTTCGCCGCTCGCAGCGGGGGCTGGGCCGCGGGTGCCGGCGCCGCCTTGCTGACGCCGTGGATTGCGCTCATGAAACTCCGCCTGCGCGCCGCGGGAGTGTTTCACAACGACAACATCTTCGGCGTTGGAGCCAGCGGCGCCATGGATGAGGCGAAATTACTCCAGATACTTGCCCGACTGCCGCCGGGCGTCACGGAAATCTATCTTCATCCGGCCACCGAATCGGGACGCGCCATCGCAGCGTCGATGAGCACCTATCGGCATAAGGAAGAACTCGCGGCGCTGCTGAGCCCACGTGTGCGCGCCGCCATTGCGACAGCCGAGATCGGTTGTGGCGGGTATAGGGAGGCGAGCGTACAAATGTCTTAGAACGGCTCTTTGTAGGGCCGCAGGTCGAGTTCATGAGTCCAGGCACTGCGGTGTTGTCGATGCAGCTGCCAGTAGGTCTCGGCGATGGCCTCGGGATGGAGGAGACCTTCAGCACCCGCCTCGGCGATGCGGTGCGGTGCATTCGTCCGCAATCGTTCGCCGTCGATGCCGCCATCGATGACGACATGCGCCACGTGTACGCCCTGCGGGCCGTACTCGCGCGCCGCGCTTTGCGCGATCGAACGCAGGCCCGCCTTGGCCGAGGCGAAGGCCACGAACGGACCGCGTCCGCGCAGCGACGCCGTCGCGCCGGTGAATAGCAAGCTACCGCCGCCCGCCGCGATCAGGCCGGGCAGAACCTCGCGTGCGAATAAGAAGCCCGCGTAAGTGCTGCCGCGCCACGTTGACTCGAATTGCTCGGGACTTAGTTCAAGCGGTGTTCCGCGCACTGCGTTGCCCGCATTGAAAATTGCCGCCCGCAACGCGCCGAACGTCCGCGCCTTGGCAGCGATGCGGTGGAGGTCATCCGCAGAAGTCGCGTCGCCGGGCAGACCGTGCGCCAGGCCGCCTGCGGCGGTGATCTCCGCAGTTACCGCCTGCACCCGATCCGCATTGCGGCCGGTCAAGACAGTGGTCAAGCCCGCCTTCGCGAAACGGCGCGCGATCGCGGCGCCCAAACCCGCGGAGGCGCCGACACCGATAACCCACGCTACCCCGGGCGTTGCATCTGGGTTGACCGGATCTTCAGTTTCAGCAGACATGGCGAATAGGCCCTAGTAGAGAAGCACCAACGTAGCGCTTTCGCGCCGCTACGCCAACCATGATTTGAGCCTGAGCTTATGCTACCGACCGGTCAATATCTTCCGGACCGCAGTGCGAGCAGCGACTGAGATTCGCGAGTTCTGGTACGGATCCGCTCTGAAGACCGATTGGTTGGCAGGCTCGAAGAAGTCTTGGCAGGGGCCGATCGGGGTATACAATCTGCGACGAATTAGTCGCTACCCCCCAACCGGAGGAAACACCATGACCGCATCCCTATATGACGTTCCATTGAAACAAATCGACGGCACCGCCGGCAGTCTTGCGAACTACGGCGGCAAGGTACTGCTGGTGGTCAACGTGGCATCCAAATGCGGGCTGACGCCACAGTACAAGGGGTTGGAGAGCCTATATCAAGACAAGCGCGCCTCGGGGCTGGAAGTGCTCGGCTTTCCCGCCAATAACTTCAAAGGTCAGGAACCCGGCAGCGATGCCGAGATCAGCAATTTTTGCTCGATCAACTACGATGTTCACTTTCCGCTGTTCTCGAAAATATCGGTCTTGGGCGAGGATCAGCATCCGCTGTATGCGCAGTTGACTGCGGCACAGCCGGCGGCCATTGGCGACGGGCCGTTCCGCGAGCGCCTGAAAGGCTATGGCGTGAACCCGGAGAATCCGGTCGATGTGTTGTGGAATTTCGAAAAATTCCTGCTGAGCCGAAAAGGCGAAGTCGTGGCGCGTTTCGCGCCGGATGTCGCTGCCGACGATCCGCGTCTGGTCTCGGCGATCGACGCGGAGCTGGCAAAGCGCGCATAGAAGCCGAGTTGTTGCCGATTCAGGGATCATGCAGCAGAGAAGGGCAGTCGATCTGTCTCAACGATATTCGGACACTGGTCATCGAATCGCGCAACACCGCGGCGCGAAATCGGCTCGCCCAGGAATGATATCGAGCCTGCCGTCCGAAGTACGGATTGTTATCAAATAATCTTATACATTTTTGTCCTAACGAGCGCGCAAAATTGGCGCGCCACTGTTGTATGGTACTTGGCGATCAACCGCTGATATTCATCGCCGATCGAAGCCAGCCGCTGCACAGACGGCATGCAGCGATTATCATTTTATTGGAGGACCGATGACGCTTCACGTTCACTATTGGCCGACACCCAACGGCAAGAAGGTGACCATCTTTCTGGAGGAAGCCGAACTCGCATATCGGATCATTCCGTGCAACATCGCACGTGGAGACCAGTTCGAGCCAAATTTCCTCAAGCTGAATCAGAACACTCGCATGCCAGTCCTGGTCGATGACGAACCGCGAGACGGCGGCGCCCCGATCAGCGTCTTCGAATCCGGCGCCATTCTGCTGTATCTCGCGGAGAAGAGCGGAAAGTTTCTGCCGCAAGATACGCGGCATAAATATGAGGTCACTCAGTGGGTCATTTGGCAGATGGCCAACCAAGGCCCGAAATTTGGCGAGTATGGACATTTCAAGCGCGCCGCCGCTGCGAATGGCGACCAAAGTTACGCGTTGCGCCGATTCTCTGACGAGGTCAATCGGCTGTATGGCGTACTGAATAATCGGTTGTATGACCGACCCTACCTGGCGGGAGATGACTACACGATTGCCGACATGATCTCGTACCCCTGGGCGGTCAACTGGAAGGGACAGGATCAGGATATCGAGGAATTTCCCTATTTCAAACGCTGGTTCAACGAAGTCAGCGAGCGTCCCGCCGTCAAGCGGGGACTCGCGGTTGGCAGTGAGTTTTCAACCGACGTCGCCGAACTTTCGCCCGAGGAGGGGGAGCGCCGCGCGAAGCTCCTCTACAATCAGCGCGCCCGACCGGTTTTGGTCACGTAACGGAACAGTCCGAATCTACGGAGCG
>DASXYI010000092.1:0-1711 GCA_036502605.1 Steroidobacteraceae bacterium | reverse complement strand
GTGCAGGCGATAATTCCGAACCGACGGGTTTGCCGATCGATTTATGCCGCGGTGGCGTTTGCCGGAGCGCTCTTGCACGCGGGTATCGCGTCATCGGCGTCGCCGGAGGATCGCTACATTGCGACGCGCGACGCGGCGATCGAGAAATTCTCGCCGCTTTATGACGCCGGCGCCCTCGACGATGCGGCGACCAAAGCCGAGACCGCGGCATTCGCCGATCTTCAGGCGCAGATGGGCGCGATCCTCGGGGAGACCGCCCGCAAGGGATTTGGTCCCGGCAAGCTCAACGTCGAGACCTTTTATCATGGCGATGAAGGGTTTGGCACGCTCGACGGGCTGCGCTTCGACTCGGCGCTTGGCAAGAACGACGAGAAGGCCGGGGCCAACGGCGCCGACGGCAGATATGTCGAGCCCAAATCCCACATCATCGTGACGACACAGACGCTGTTCGAACGCTGGCTGCACGGCCATAAGGAATGGTGGGACAAGAGCCTCAAAAACGTGCCGCAGCAGATCGCCGCCGCACTCAAGGATGAAAGCTTCTACACTCAGGCGATCTCGAGCGGCTCCGCGGTGATCAACTTCAACTCCCTGCCGATCGCCAAGCCCGCTTCCGCCGTTTTTGCCTACGCGATCCTGGCCGGACGAACCCAATCCGAAATCCCCGATGCCGCCGACGAAATGTTCGTGTCCGCGCTTGCGAACGGCAAGGTCTACATCGCCTATGGGTCAATCGACCCTGAAGTCAAAATCGACGAATGCATCGCGATCAGGACTGGCTACAACAAACAATCCGAACAGGCCGACGACGATTTTCGGTTCCAGAAGATCGACAAGCAGACCTATGACAAGCTGGGCAATTTGCGACAGCAAGGCGAGGATGCGTTCAGGCGCTGCTTCACGCGCTATGCACCCCAGCAGCAGTCGTTTGTGCAGGCGACCCGGCAGGCACAGGCGCTGCTGTCGGCCGCGATGGGACGATAGCGGATCAGGCCCTAGAGCCTTTTCCGTTCCGATGGGATCGGAACGGAGCTCTAGATTCCTGTTGACGCGTTTTCTTTCACGCGAACCGGTATCCACTTCGCTCGAAAACGCTCTAGTCGAACGCGACGCCGACCCGCCGTTCGTTGCTCCACACGGGATGGCAATGGCGGACCATGTGATCCATCGCGATCGCCAGCATGAAAGATGGCGGCACGCTGACCGAGCTTGCGAATTCGAGCGCCGCGCCAGTCTCGGAAATGTTGCGGACGGTGCAATCAAGGCCGATGCCATTGAAGGCGATGGTGGCGCCCTTCAATACCCTGTGCCGTGGTGCTCTGCGTCTCTCAATCATCTCACAAAATCCGAAAAACCGGTTCGACATTCCCGCGCACAGCATAGGCCTGCGATATTACGGACAATTGAATCCAATCTCGGCCCTGCTTGCGTTCGGTTTCAGGTTTCGTTTACGAATGGCGCGACCGGCTCGCCAAAGCCTTCGTCTTGCTTGTTTGTTGCCCAATCCGTTCATTTAGGGCGCCGCGGCGCCCCTGGAGGCCATCATGAAAATCACCGTTTCGATGCTGTTTGCCGCCGCTCTCCTCCTGTCCTCGGTACCCGCGCACGCGGTCGTGCTCGACCTGTCGACCCTGACCTGCAAGCAGTTCGTCGAGGGTGGCGACGACGAGATCAAGATGGTGCTGACCTGGATGGACGGCTGGTACAAGGG
>DASXYI010000091.1:0-63138 GCA_036502605.1 Steroidobacteraceae bacterium | reverse complement strand
TCCATCGAGGTCGGCCACCGATTCAGCGCTACCGCCAAACTGAAATGGGCCGCCGTCGATTTGAGGCGCAAGCATGCGTACATCGCGGGTAGCACGTCGAAGTCCAAGAAGCCGATCGCGGTGCCGCTCAATACCGAAGCGATGCGAGTTATCAAGGGACAGGTGGGCGCGCATCCCGAGTATGTGTTTACCGATCATCTAGGGCGGGCGCCGATCGGCAGTATCAAGACAGCCTGGCGCAAAGCATGCGTGCGCGCAAAGCTGCCGGATCTGAAATGGCACGAAGCTACGCGCCACACCTGGGCGAGCTGGCACACGATGAACGGAACGCCGCCGATCGTGCTCAAGGAATTGGGCGGTTGGGCATCACTTGCGATGGTCGAAAGGTACAGCCACCTGAACGCCGGGCACCTGACGCAATGGGCTGAGTCAGGTACAAAAACGGGCACAGTAAAAAGGAAGAAGGCTAGGAAATCGGCTAAAAGATAGGGTTTTGTGACGTAGGTAACCCCATTACGAATGCGTTGCTCTACCAACTGAGCTATTGCGGCATGCCCGGAGGGGCGGGCATTCTAACCCGCTGAGCCATCCGACGAAAGGCTGCCGACTCGCTTTGTGACGTCGCGCAGCGTTCTGGGCAAAGCAAATATCACGTGTTCTTCCCGGCCCTTCAATTCATCGACCACCGCCCCGCCCCACAGCTTCAATTGTGCGATGACCCCTTGCACCAGGATCTCCGGAGCCGAGGCGCCGGCAGTAACGCCGACGGTCTTGGCGCCATCGAACCATTCGCGGTGCAAGAATTCCGGCCCGTCGATCAGAAATCCCGGTATTCCCACTTTGTCGGCCATTTCGCGTAAGCGGTTCGAATTGGAACTGGATTTTGACCCGACTACCACCAACACGTCGCACCGTCCGATCAGGTCCTTGACCGCGTCTTGCCGATTCTGCGTCGCATAACAAATATCTTCCTTCACCGGCGTCTTGAGCCCCGGAAAGCGGGTGCGCAACGCCTCGACTATCGATGCGGTATCGTCGACCGACAGGGTCGTTTGCGTCACGAAGGCCACGTTTGCGGGATCACGCACGCGCACGCGCTGCACATCCTCGACCGTTTCGACCAAGTAGATGCTGCCGCCGAGCGAAGTATCGAACTGCCCGATAGTGCCCTCGACTTCCGGATGTCCTGCGTGACCGATGAGAAACACCTCGCGGGCTTCACGGGCATAGCGCGTGACTTCCATGTGAACTTTGGTCACCAACGGACAGGTGGCATCGAAGACGTTCAGCGAGCGGCGCTGCGCTTCCATTTGAACGACTCGGGACACCCCGTGCGCGCTGAATATCACGGTGGCGCCGTCGGGCACCTCCTCGAGTTCCTCCACGAACACGGCCCCGATAGTGCGCAGGCGATCCACCACATATTTGTTATGGACCACCTCGTGACGCACATAGATGGGCGCGCCGAACAAATCGATCGCGCGCTCGACGATATCGATTGCTCGATCGACGCCGGCGCAAAATCCACGCGGATTGGCTAGAAGTATTTGCATCAGGGTTTCCGCCTCGAATCGAACAATGCATCCACCAGGAGACAAGCGGCGCCGACGGTAATCGCCGAATCCGCCACATTGAATGCTGGAAAATACGCCCGATCCCAATGAAAGTGTATGAAATCGATGACATACCCGAGACGAATCCGGTCAATCACGTTACCGACCGCCCCCCCAAGCACTAAAGCGAGTCCGGATGTGAGAAGGACATGCGCGCCGCGCGGTAGCCGGCACAACCAGACGGTGATCGCAACGCTGACGCCGACCGCCAATCCGATGAACACCCAACGTTGCCAGCCGGAAGCCGACGCGAGAAAACTGAACGCGGCGCCGACATTGTGCATGCGCGTGATATCGAGGATGGGCAGTACGCTCGTGAACTCGAATTCACCGAAATGCCGAGTGATATACGCCTTGGAAATTTGGTCCGCAAACACGATGAAGGCCGACAACAACAGCCATCCAGCGGCCCGGCTGCGATTTTCAACCATGATCATGTTTTCTACCGCGGTCATGCGAACTTGCGCTCCTCGCCGGGCCCCTCGACGTTGACGACACAGCGGGCGCAAAGTTCCGGATGACGCGGATCGATGCCCACGTCGCTGCGCAAATGCCAGCAGCGCACGCACTTGGGTTGTTCGCTGGGTTTTACCTCGATCCAGACACCCTCCGCACTCGATGGCGTCGCGCTGCCAGCCGGCGTATCGGTTTCGACGATTCGCGCTTGGCTGGTGATGAGGACGAACCGCAATTCGTCTTGCAGAGCCGCGAAGCGCGCCGCCAGGGCGGCCGGTGCGAAAATGGTCACCTCGGCGTCGAGCGGAGCGCCGATGTCCCCTGCCGCGCGTAACCGCTCCAAATCGCGCGCCACATCGGCCTTCAGAGCGATGAGGGCGGGCCAGTCGATCTCCGACTCGCGTTCCGCGCCCGGAGGAAACCGGTGCCACGTATTGAGAAACACCGATTCGTTGCGCTCTCCGGGCAAGAAGGTCCAGGCTTCCTCTGCGGTAAAGCTCAGGATGGGCGCGAGCCAACGCACCATCGCGGCCGCCACATGGTACATAGCGGTCTGCGCCGACCGCCGTGGCGTGCTGCGGGCGCCGGTGGTGTACAGCCGGTCCTTGATGATATCCAAGTAAAAGCCGCCGAGTTCGACCACGCAGAAATTGTGGATCTTCTGATAGATGTCGTGGAACTCGTAATTCCGGAAGGCCGTAACCACATCGTTCTGCAACGCAAACGACTGGGAGATCGCCCACTGATCGATCGCCACGAGTTCAGTCCATGGCACCGCGTGTTCGGCAGGATCGAAGCCGTGCATGTTGCCCAACAGAAAGCGCAGCGTATTGCGCATCCGGCGGTAGGAATCCGCCATGCGTTTCAAGATCTCGTCCGATACGCTCATTTCATTGGAATAGTCGGTGGCGGCGACCCACAGGCGCAGCACGTCGGCGCCGAGCGAACTCGTCAATTTCTTCGGCACCAGGGTGTTGCCGATCGACTTCGACATCTTGCGGCCCTTCTCATCCACCGTGAAGCCGTGAGTCAGGACGGCGCGATACGGTGCGCGACCATGCATGGCCACCGACGTGAGCAGCGAACTGTGGAACCATCCCCGGTGCTGATCCGAGCCCTCGAGATACAAATCCGAGGGCGAGGTGACCTCGGCTCTGATCTGCGATACGGAGTGATGCACCACGCCGGAGTCGAACCACACGTCCATGACGTCGGTGGCCTTATCGTATTGACTCGCGTCGGGACCCAGCAACGCAGCGGCGTCCAAATCGAACCACGCATCGATGCCGTCGCGCTCGACCTGCTCCGCAACTTCCTCGATCAACTCCGCCGTTCTCGGATGCAACTCGCCGCTTACCTTGTCGATGAATAGAGGGATCGGCACGCCCCACGTGCGCTGACGCGAGACGCACCAGTCCGGCCGGGCCGCGATCATGCTGCTGATGCGCTGCTCGCCCCACACCGGCATCCAATCGACATGCGCAATGGCCTCGAGCGCTCCCTTACGCAAGCCCGCCTGATCCATGCTGATGAACCACTGCGGTGTTGCGCGGAAAATCACCGGCGTTTTGTGGCGCCAGCAATGCGGATAGGAATGGTGGTACGGTTCGCCCTTGAGCAACCCGCCGCGTTCACGCAGGACCTCGATGATGTGCGAGTTGGCCTCGAACACTTCCTCACCGGCAAAGAGCGGCGTCGACGGCAGAAAGCGCCCGTCACCGCCCACAGGGTTCTCGATCTCCAGATTGTAGCGGCGGCCGACGATGTAATCGTCGAGACCATGTCCGGGAGCCGTGTGCACCGCACCGGTTCCGGCATCGAGAGTCACGTGATCGCCCAAAATTACCGGCACCTGTCGATCGTAGAAGGGATGCCGCAGCACGAGATGTTCGAGGGCTGCCCCCTTGGTCTCTGCGATCACGGTCCAGTTCGCCACGGCCAGGGTGTGCATGACGGCTTTGACGAGTTCGGTCGCGAGCAGAAGCCGTTCTTCCCCGTTACCCAGATTGAATTCCACCAAGGAATAGTCGAACTGCGGATGCACCGCCACCGCGCGGTTCGCGGGCAAGGTCCAAGGTGTCGTGGTCCAGATGGGGACCGACGTCGGCACATCGTCGAACAACGCCAATTGGTCGGTCAGCGCCAAGCCCATGCGCTCGGCCAAATTCGCGCGGTCCGCGACTTCGAAACGTACGTAGACGCTGGGAGAGGTCTTGTCCTCATACTCCACCTCCGCCTCGGCCAGGGCGGAGCGGCAATTCAGGCACCAATGCACGGGCTTGTAGCCTTTGTACACGTGACCATTCTTGATGATGACGGCGAAGGCGCGCAGTTGTTCGGCCTCGAAGCGCGGCATCATCGTCAGGTACGGATGGTCCCAGTCGCCGAGCACCCCAAGGCGCTTGAATTCAATGCGCTGCGCATCCACTTGCTTCAACGCGTAGGCGCGGCACGCTGCGCGAAACGCCTTGGGGTCGATCTTCTGCCCTACCCGCCCGTGTGTCTTCTCGACTTGCATCTCGATGGGTAGGCCGTGGCAATCCCATCCGGGAACATACGGGGCATCATACCCATCGAGCGTGCGCGACTTGACGATGATGTCCTTGAGAATCTTGTTGAGAGCATGTCCCAAGTGAAGCGCGCCATTCGCATAGGGTGGCCCGTCGGTGAGCACAAACGTCGGCCGGCCCTTCGCGGTGGCGCGGATCTTGTCGTACAAGCGAGTGCGTTCCCACGCCTCGACCATGCCCGGCTCGCGGTTCGCAAGATCGGCCTTCATCGGGAAACCCGTGTTCGGCAAATTAATCGTATTTTTGTAGTCAGCCACTATCCACCTTCGACAAGAGGTCACGCGCTTGCGCGGCATCAACCTTCATTTGCACCATCATTGAATCCAACGAATCGAACTTGACCTCGTCACGCAACTTCGCGATGAATTCGACTTCGATCGTGCGTCCGTACAGGTCGCCGTGAAAATCGAACACATGCACTTCGAGCAGCGGCTCGGTACCGTTCACGGTCGGGCGCGTGCCCAAGCTGGCGACGCCGTCCAACGGAACGCGCTCGATACCATATACGCGCACGGCCAAAATCCCCCACAGCGGCGATTTGCGCCGCATGAGCCGCAGATTGGCCGTTGGAAAGCCCAACGTTCGCCCCAGCGATTCACCGACAACCACGCGGCCCATCATGCGGTACCGACGACCCAACAAGCGCGCGGCGCCCATGCAGTCGCCGTTCTCGAGCCGCTCGCGTACCGCGGTGCTGCTCACGCGCACGCCGTCGACGATGAACGCGTCGATTTGCTCGACACCGAAACCGTGAGACTCGCCGGCCGCCCGTAGGCTGTTAATCGTCCCCTGCGCCCGGGCACCGTATCGAAAATCATCGCCGACCACCACGTGCCGCGCGCTCAAAGCCTCGACAATCAACTGGTTGACGAAGCGCGGCGGCGACATGGCGCGCATCTCATCGTCAAACCGCAGGGTCACCAAGCGGTCGACACCCAGCGCCGCGAGAGCCAGAAATTTCTCGCGCCAACGCGTCAGCCGCGGCGGCGCACTCTCGGGATCGATAAATTCTTTTGAACTTGGCTCGAACACCAAAACCGTGGCCGGGCAGCTCATTTCAGCGGCGCGCTCCCTCAGCACGCGGATCATGCGCTGATGGCCGAGATGCACACCATCGTAATTGCCCACAGTCAGTACGCAGCCGCGTGCGGCGGGGCGGCCATCCGCCGTGCGGTGGCCCGCTCTTACCAGATTATGTAGTCCGCGCACTAGTTCCATGGCGAAAACCCCGGATTATACTCAAGTTACCAGGGGTCCAGTCGCCGTTTCAGGCCGCTGATTGACAAGCGCACGCTGCATACGCAGACTATGCCGCTCGTTTTAGGAGTCTTACGCTTGGCGAACACGAAATCTGCTGAAAAAGCTGCCCGACAGTCGACCGTTCATCGCGCCCGCAACGACGCGCTGACCTCGCAGCTACGCAGCGCCATTCGCAAGGCAACGCTTGCGCTGAAGGCCGGGAAGCAAGAAGACGCCACGGCCGCCCTGGCCCACGCCACCCCTATTATCGACAGTATGGTCAACAAAGGCATCATTCATCGCAACAAGGCGGCGCGCCACAAGAGCCGCCTCACCAAGCAGGTTCGGGCACTGGCACTGGCGAAGTAACCCCAAGGTCGATGCAATACGGCAGTTCGTCTGTATGAGCCGCCCAGCTAAACCGGTCGATCGCCGGTTTTTTTCTGCGAAGCGAGAATCAAGTAAAACCAGGCAATAGGAGTGGAGATGGCTATTCAAATCGCCGATTCGATGATTACCGACAAGGTCGACCGAGTGGCCAAGGCGACGGGACTGAGCATGACTGCGGTGGTCGAGCTTGCTCTCGACCTTTGGCTGAGCGAAATGTCCGGATCATCGGACCAGAGTGAGCACATGGCGGCTCGGATGGCGCAAATTGACCATATTCCGGATCGCACCGACTCGTTCGAGTCCATCAACTGAAACGACGCGGCTTCCGTCAGCCGGCCGGCCGCTACTCAGCGATCGGCCGGCTACACTGCTTGCTTAGCATCTGGCGCTTCGGGAGCCTGTGACGCTTCAAGAGCCGGTGCATCCGGCTCATGGTCTTTGGTGACGCGCGATTCCCGCGGATGCTCTTCAAGGTAGCGCATTACCGCTTGTTTGAGCTCTTCCGTGCCCGCGCCGGTGGCGCCCGAAATCAGCAAGACTTTGCCTTTCCAGCGCAGCCGGCGAACGATTTCCTTCGCCCGGCGCCCGGCCTCCTTGGGCTCGAGAAGGTCGATCTTGTTAATGAGCAGCCAGCGTTCCTTGGCGCCAAGATCGGCAGCAAACTTCTTCAATTCGGCGACGATGGTGCGCGCGTCTTTGACCGGATCAGCGTCGGGATCCGGCGGTGCGATGTCGATCAAGTGCAACAGCACGCGAGTGCGCTGCAAATGCTTCAAGAATCGAATACCGAGCCCGGCGCCATCGGCAGCCCCTTCGATTAGCCCTGGAATATCGGCCATCACGAAACTGCGTCCTGGCCCCGCCGTCACCACCCCGAGATTGGGGTACAAGGTGGTGAAGGGGTAATCCGCCACTTTGGGCCGCGCCGACGAAACGGCGCGGATCAACGTGGACTTGCCGGCATTGGGCAGCCCGAGCAGTCCTACGTCGGCGATCAATTTCAGCTCCAGGGTGAGCTCGCGCTTCTCTCCCGGAAGCCCGAGTCCCGCCTTGCGCGGGGTGCGGTTGGTGCTGGATTTGAAGCGGGTGTTCCCCCAGCCGCCCTTGCCGCCCCTGGCGACCAGCAGGGTTTGACCCTCGACGGTGAGATCCCCCAATTGCTCCCCGGTCTCGACGTCCGCAACGACCGTGCCTATGGGAATCGCAACGAAGACATCGTCGCCTCCATGCCCCGTGCAATCGTTGCCGCTGCCCCCCTCGCCGTTTTGCCCCCGGTAGGTGCGGGAAATGCGAAAGTCAGCCAAGGTATTCATGCCCTCGACAGCTTTCAGATAGACGCTGCCGCCGAGCCCACCGTCGCCGCCGTCAGGGCCGCCGAAAGGCGCGGACTTCTCGCGCCGGAAACTTACGCAGCCGCGGCCTCCATTGCCTGCCTGCACTTTGAGTTTGGCTTCGTCGACGAATTTCATGAGGGTATTTAAGTCCAAAAACTAAAAAGGGGGACAGGTGTTGGCCTGCCCCCCTTTAGAATCCCGTAGGCGAGCTGATGCCCGCAAAGACGGTTACTTCGAGACGACGTTCACGTAGGTGTGCTGTTCCGCACCCTTGACGCGAAATTCCACGGTACCGTGGGCTTTGGCGAACAAGGTGTGATCCGTGCCGATGCCGACATTCACGCCGGGGCGGTATACGGTCCCGCGCTGACGAATGAGAATGTTGCCCGCGAGCACATTTTCTCCGCCGAACTTCTTGACGCCCAAACGCTTCGAGTGCGAATCGCGGCCGTTTCGAGTACTGCCGCCAGCTTTTTTGTGTGCCATCTGACCTGATCTCCTGCCGAAACTTACGCGACGATAGACGTGATCTTCACATCGGTATAGGGCTGCCGATGAGTCTTCTCACGCTTGTAGTGCTTGCGCCGGCGAAATTTAACGATGCGAACCTTGTCGCCCTTGCCATGACTCTCGACCGTGGCAACGACCTTCGCGGTGCCGACGTAAGGGGCGCCGATGGTTACAGAGGAACCGGCACCCACCAGCAGCACCTGATTGAATTCGACGCTGGCACCCTGGTCCGCGTCGAGCTTCTCGATACGTACCACAGCACCTTCTTGGACGCGGTACTGTTTACCGCCCGTGGCAATCACGGCATACATGGCTTTCAACTCCAGCTGGACAGCCCCAAGGGCTGCAAAAGAGCCGCGGAGTGTACGGCGGGGCGGGCTGAAAATCAATCCGGCCCTTGAGGCCCAGGTCCGCGGGTGTCCCCCAAGGTTACGAATTCTTAGGTACCATGCCGTATTCCCTTGGGCGCTTCATGACACTAGAACAGATTCGCGATTTGGTCACCTCCGATTTTGAGGCCGTGGATCGGGTCGTTAAACGGCGATTACACAGCCAAGTGGCGCTCGTCGATCAGGTGGCCACCTACATCATTTACGCTGGCGGCAAGCGTTTGCGCCCCCTTTTGGTGCTTTTGGCCGCCCGCGCCTGCGGTCACCAAGGCGAGCAGCACATCGAGGCGGCCGCCATTATCGAGTTCATTCACACAGCGACGCTGCTGCATGACGATGTGGTCGACGGCTCGTCGCTGCGCCGCGGTCGGGAGACCGCGAACGAAGTGTTCGGCAATGCGACGAGCGTGCTGGTAGGCGATTTTCTCTATTCCCGCGCATTTCAAATGATGGTGGCGCTCGATCGCATGGCCATCATGCAGATCGTAGCCGATGCGACGAATGCCATCGCCGAGGGCGAGGTACTGCAACTCATGAATGCGCACGACCCGAACACCAGCGAAGCCCGCTATATCGATGTCATCCAGCGCAAGACGGCCCGGTTATTTCAGGCGGGTGCGCAGATCGGCGCGGTGTTGAGCGACGCGCCGCCCATAATAGAAGAGTCCCTGGCGCGGTATGGCCGGCATATCGGCACGGCCTTTCAGTTGGTCGACGACGCGCTCGACTATGAGGCCGACGAGGGCCGCCTGGGAAAACACCTGGGGGCCGACCTGGCGGAGGGGAAACCCACTCTTCCGTTGATTTATGCAATGCAGCATGGCAGCGATACCCAGCGCGACATGATCCGCCATGCCATCGAGCACGGCGGCTTGGGTCACTTGGATGAAATAACGCGCGCCGTTGCAAGCCTCGGGGGGCTTGCGTACACTGCGCGCCTCGCCCAATGCGAGGCAGATCAGGCGCTCGCCGCGCTGGCTCCCCTTCCAGAGACCGCTTTCAAAGAAGGTTTAAGCGAACTGGCCAAGTTCGCTGTGGCGCGCAAGCACTAGTCCGCGGTCGAATTTCGGGGTGTAGCTCAGACTGGTAGAGCGCGTGGTTCGGGTCCACGAGGTCGCAGGTTCGAATCCTGTCACCCCGACCATTAACACAAGGGTCCGTTCCGGGCACGTGGGTGGGATTATACCGGCGCCATGTGCCGGGACACTCGTCGTCCCTCTAGAAAATCCAAGAGAACGTCTACGTCCGCTAGAACGTCCAATTTTGATCGGCGCAGGTGTCGAGCGTGCATCATAAATGATGCAATAGATTGACCAAGACATCAGTCGCATTGTATATAATGCATATGGATGTTCAACAAATCGGCCAAAAGCTTCGCGAGGCACGCAAGTCCATGGGACGAACCCAGGCGGAGGTCGCCGTCCCTCTCGGGATGAGTCGCGCCACCGTCTCAGCCATCGAGAATGGGACGGTGAGCGAAATCGGCGTCCGCAAGCTCATGGCCCTGTGCGCATCCTTGGGTCTCGCCCTGAGTGTAGCGCCACGTGATCAACGCCCGACTTTTTTCGAGCTGAGGGAGGAGCAACGTGCCGCCCTCAAGTCGCGCACTTGATGTGTTTGCTGCGGAGCGACTCACCGGCACGCTAAGCCGCAGCGACGTCGAGATCGATACCTTTCTATTTGGCTACCTCAAGGAGACACTAGCCGAGGATGCGGTGTCACTGACGATGCCGGTCGTTGCCGATCAGTATGACTCAATGGGAACCGTCCACCCGATCTTCGAGATGAACCTTCCCGAAGGTGCGCTGCTTGAGCGGCTGAGACTGACCTTCGCAAAAGCAGTGCCTGATCTCGACAGCCTGGGGTTGCTCGCAATTGTCGGTCAGTCGCAAATCGGCCGACACCGTTACGCGCTCTCGGGTTCCGCCCCTGCTCTGGTTCCCGCCCTAAATCTCAAGGAGCTTCTGACGTTCAAGGGCGCCGAGGACTTGTTCGAAGATCTTCTCGAGCGCTACGCGATCTATTCCGGAGTCTCCGGAATTCAGCCTAAAGTGCTGCTGCGCGACGCGGACGTCCCTCTCACGCGCATTACGGAACGCGGCGCCACGCACATCGTGAAGTCCTTCGATCCAAGGGAGTATCCCGAGCTCGCTGCCAACGAGTACTTCTGCATGCAAGCGGCGCACGCTGCGGGAATCGCAGCTCCAGATGTTCGCCTTTCCCACAATCGGCGCATTCTTGTCGTCGAACGCTTCGATCGCACGCCTCAGGGCACGTACCTAGGGTGCGAGGATTTTTGTGTCCTCAGTGCGCTGCGCGCGCATGGGCGCTACGAGGGCTCCTATGAACTCATTGCCAAACGCATTGGTCAGTTTGTCGCCCCGGAGGAACAGTCGCAGGCCCTCGAGCAACTGTTCGCCACTGTCGCGCTGTGTTGCGCCCTCGAGAATGGCGATGCGCACCTCAAGAACTTTGCCGTCCTCTATGAAAACGCGCAAAGCGCCGTGCGCCTGGCGCCCGCCTATGATCTCGTGTCGACCACCGTTTACCGCGCACGCGACATTATGGCGCTCGAACTCGGCGGTACCAAAGCGTTTCCGGCACGCAACCGCCTGATCGCATTTGGCCGGCAGGCCTGCGGCTTGACCTCATCGCGCGTCAAGCATGTCTTGCAACAAGTTGAGAACGGTGCGCACGCCGCACAAGCGGAGATTCGGAAATACATGAGGGAACACCGTGATTTCTCAAAGGCCGCTGAGCACCTGCTCGCAGCGATGGAGCGCGGACTGAACCGGTCTATTCGACGCTAATATTAGGTGTTTCGGGACATTGGTAACTGCCCTCATTTCCCGTTTTTTATCCTGGCGGACTTTTTGGCCGTTTTCGGCGGCCAATAGTCCTTTCTCGAGAAAAAACAGGAATTCTCGATCGGAACCTATATTGGTCATCACTTTCTGAGCGCCCTACTCGTGATGCATGATAGTGCACTAGAGCATTGCACGGGCGCAATATAATGACGCGATGCGCTATATTGCGGTCATGAAGAAGAAAACAGGGAAAACAATACCTGTTCGGGCAAAAGAACCGGCTCGGGTACGCATTGACCCCTTTCTGGGTCAACTGGGAGACCGCACCCGGCGCTTGCGGGCCAGGCGCGGATTGACGCGCCGAGAACTCGCCAAAGAGGCGGATGTTTCCGAGCGCCATTTGGCGAACTTGGAAACTGGCGTCGGCAATCCGTCGGTGCAGATCTTGAGGCAGGTGGCGCGGGCGCTCAATTGCAGTATCGCCGAACTCGTGGGCGACGAGGGCGATGAATCGGCCGACTGGCTTTTGGTTCGTGATTTGCTGCGCACCAGAAGCGCAGAGGAGTTGGCGAACGCCAGACGTGCGCTGACCGATCATTTTGGATTGACGGGAAACTCCGGCCGCAGACAAGATCGGATCGCGCTCATTGGTTTGCGCGGTGCCGGCAAATCGACCTTGGGCCGAATGCTGGCGGACGACTTGCGCTATCCGTTTGTCGAGGTCAACCGCGAAGTTGAGCGATTGGCTGGATGCAGCCCGGAGGAAGTTCACGCGCTCTATGGCGCTAACGCGTACCGCCGATACGAGCGCCAGGCGTTGGAGGAAGTGATTGCGCGCAATCCGAAGGCCATCGTCGCGACCCCGGGGGGGCTGGTGTCCGAGGCGGCCACCTTCAATTTTCTGCTGCAGAATTGCTTCACGATTTGGCTGAAGGCGGCGCCGGATGAGCACATGAGCCGCGTGGTGGCGCAAGGGGACTTGCGCCCGATGGCCGGCAACCGTCAGGCGATGGACGATCTGCGACTCATTCTGGCGGAGCGTGCCCCCTTTTACGCAAAGGCCGACCAGGTCTGCGATACGAGCGGGAAGTCATTGACCGAGAGCTTCCGGCAGCTGAAGACGCTCGCTGCTCAGATCTGATTTTCGCGGCGAAGGGGCACGCCGTGGAACTACATGTATTTCCGGGCGAGTATGGTTTCGAGTTCATCGCGCCGGATGCCGCGATATCTCGAACTGCGACGGCGGATATTCCACGGGTGCTTCGGTCGGCTTTTGCGCGTACCGCAACGGTTTAACCCCGCAACCGCGTAGACGCGCCGTCTCGACCGTCAATGCGGATTGCGGCTGGGCACTCGCCTTCTGATAAACACGCTTGCAAGATGCCCTCATTGCTGGCATTATGCAAGCATGGCGATTCAAATTAACATCCGTGATGTTCCCGAGAAAGTCCGCGACGAACTAGCCGCCCGTGCGGCTTTGCAGGGTAAGTCGATGCAGGAATTCCTGCGCTCCGAGCTGGAGCGATTGGCTGCCCGCCCGTCGATAGACGCCTGGTTGCAGCAAGTGCGCAAGAGAAAGCGTTCGACGCAAACTCGCATCTCCTCCAAGCAGATACTCCAGAACAGAAACGCTGACCGGCGTTGAGCACCGTCATTGATTCGTCTGTGGTAGTAGCCGCTCTCGTTGACAGTGGCCCCCACGGCGATTGGGCGGAAGAAGTTCTTGCAGGCGGTTTGCTGCAGGCGCCGGAGCTGGTACGTGCTGAAGCTACGAATATATTTCGTCGCCTGGAGAGGGTAAAGCTAATTACGACGCCAGAGGCGAATGCGGCGCAAGATGATCTCATGCAACTCGATATCGATTTGTTTCCTTTTGAGCCCTTCGCCGGCCGCATCTGGGAATTGCGTCACAACGTGACAAGTTACGACGCGTGGTACGTCGCCATTGCCGAGGCGCTCAAGCTCCCGCTCGCAACTCTGGACGAACCTCTTTCGAAATCAAACGGAGTCACCTGCAAGTTCCTGACGCCTGGGTTTTAAAGTGGCGCGCCGGATTGTGTAACAGGACTGGTCTACTTTTTCTGAGCAAACCTGAACTGGTTCTGCCGACCATGGGCTTAAACCTGGTGCAAACCGCCATTACGCTCATCAAATTGACGTCCATCACCCGGCGGAAGCCGGCCATTTCAAATTCGGCTCGCTTGTACAACGTAATGCCCTGCGCGCAGACCAGAACGTCAAGCGTAGCGACAGGCAGCGTGAAATTGGCGACCGCAAGCATGCGAGTCACCAATCGCGGAATGCTCGCGGCGAAGCCACGGCGCATAGCCGCCGAGCGATTTGATGCCAAGCGGCCGATTGCATGCGACACAAACTCCTCAGACCTGCGCATACCCACCATCGACGCACAGTTCGCTTCCGGTCATGAAACTGCCGTCATCGGACGCAAGAAGCAGTGCGGCAGCGGCGATTTCATCCGGATTCCCCATGCGCCCAAGCGGTGTTTGCTCAATCAGGCCTGCGATGAGGGCGTCCTGCTGGCCCGTGCGGGCCAGTCCATTGAGCAGGCCCGGTGTGGAAGTCGGCCCCGGCGAAACCACGTTCACACGAATTCCGGTCCCCTTTAAATCCAGCGCCCAGCTTCTTACGAAATTGCGAATGGCGGCCTTCGAAGCGCTATAGACGCTGAAGGCAGGCGTTCCCATCACACCGGTCGTCGAGCCGGTGAGAATGATCGATCCGCCGGCTTTCATCAGCGGTAATGCCTTCTGAACGGTGAAGAGAGTCCCCTTGACGTTCACGCCGAAAATCAGATCGAACGATGCTTCAGTGATGGAACCGATGGGCTGCATGTCGCCCAATCCTGCATTGGCGAACAGTATGTCGATGCGTCCTTTCGCTGCCCTTACGTTGGCGAATACCCGGTCAAGGTCGTCCAATCGGGAGATGTCCCCTTGAACCGCCATCGCGCGCGGCCCGATAGCATCGATTGCTTTATCCAATTCCTCCTGGCGACGACCCACGATAACGACCTCCGCTCCTTCGGCTGCAAAGCGTGCGGCTGTCGCCAATCCAATGCCGCTATTGCCGCCGGTGACCACTGCAATTTTTCCGTCTAGCCTGTTCATGTGTACCTCCTGGGAATTCAAGTTCAATAGACTAGACCGGCACTATGAATTTGAATAGTATTTACCTTTTGGTAAGTACCCCTCCGGAGCAGCGCAATGTCGACGATTCCCTTTCACCTGCGGGCTCGAGGCCGCGCTGGCACTTTGCTCGACGCTGATGCACGGTAATCCACGACCGGCCTCGATGGGCAAGATCCGGTCTAGATACCGCCGGTTATATCTTCCTGCCGGGACCGTATTTGGCGAGCCATTCTTCGCGAGCGCGACGACGGGTCTCTTCTGTATCGAGAGTCGAGGTTTGTTCTCTGATTTTCTGCCATGCGACCCTGCCTGCGCGCCGCTGGTCTTCGAGTGACCCCGCCCCTGCCGGAGCGGCATTGCTTCTCTGAAAGGGCTGCTCCCCAACGGGGGTCCCGAACCTCCGCTTAGGTAGCGGCGGCGGAGGATATCGGCCCATCTTGAGGTTCCAGTAAGCCCACGAACGAGGATCGACTATCCCCGGCGGCGCGTGGTCGAGTGCTTCTCGGAAATCGTCGTCAGAAACATATCGCCGTATGACACGCATATCTTGATGAACAGCGTAAGCCATCGCGTAAGCCATGAAGCGTATCGGATCCGCAAGCGCCTTCTCGGGCTGCTCAAACCAAATGACACGGCGCGCTATATTCATCGTCACAGCCGTGATCGGAATCGCGTTCACAAACTATACCCGTCGTCTCGATCCATTCGTAACGTAGAGCCGTCTATGGTTGGTAGATGATCCAAGTCGACTTCTCGCACAGCAGCCGCCAGCCGGAGCTTCATCTCTTCGGGTAGCTCGCGCAAATTTGCATCATCAAAGTAGGATAAGGCTTTGAGCGTAATTTCCGGATTAAAGGAAGGTCCATAAAGCTTTTCCGCCGCCGCCAACGCCAGTGGTAAGCCGATTCCGGCGAGATGCATCAGGGCATCCATATCGATGTAGTCCTTGGCCTCCGCTCGGACTTGGAGTACCGACGCCTTGGTGCCGGCCAGATCGATCAGAGAGGCAACCTTCAAGCCGTTGTCCTTGGCGATGAGGGGCTGAGCTAAGCGCGGCAGCTTCGGCACTCCAAAAAAAGAAACTTTCACCGGAGCGCCGCGATCCACGATCGCGCTCAGTGTATTCCTTTCACGCTGGACGATTTCTGCGCCGGCCAGGAATGGAATTTCATTCTCGAGTTTCGCCGGATCGACTGCGCGACTACCAAAAAAATCGAAATCGACGGAATTTCGGTGACCGAGGTGCAGTGCCAACGCCGTTCCACCGTATAGCGTGAACTCGTCAGGTACCGCGGACAGCTCAACCCATAATTGCCTTTGTGCTGCAGGAAGGATTTCCAGAAGGGGCGAGAATTTTTTCATGTGCGGCGCCAAGAGCGTAAACCTGCGGCGCCGGGTTCAGGTGGACATTTCGAGATAGGAATTCGTCGCCGTGACGACAGCATCGGGATGCCCCCGGAGAAATTTCGCCGCCCGGGACGAAAGTCGGGGACGCGCGGTACGCGGCCATTCGACCGGCTGTGGAACGCTCATCGTTTTCTCTTTCCAGTGAGATCGGACGGTCATGTTTCACAATAGCAGCGCTTCTATGTCTTATAAAGTTCGTTAACCTCGTAAGTTGTCGACGGGCGCAATGCGCGAGAATCGATCGTCACCCCCGACTGCCTGCGAACGTCAGATTCTATAAACAATTCAAGTAATTATGGGGTGGAGCGCAGAGCATGTCTTCATCATTGCCACTGTCTCGGATTTCTTCTTGCCGATCTACGGCGCCCGGCGCTTCGCTTCACGGCGGCGAACTGGAGCTTCTCGTCGAAGCGCCGCTTTTCAGCGACCGGTAGACCGCTCGAATGAAGTTCTGGCCGGCTTGGTCGTTAGCGCCTAATTTCGCGTCGTAGTCGGCAAAAGGCTTGGCGCCAAGGACGTCGTTCTCGCTACTGCCTTCGCGGATCAGTCTCTCCATGCGTGTACGCGCGCTCTGCAGCAGGTCGCGGTAGGCCAGCAGGTCGCTCTTGCCGGCCAACGGTCCGTGACCCGGAACGATGCGGGTCTTGTCATTGGCGCGCTCGAGCAAGGCATTCGCCGCAGCGATCATGCCGTTGAGGTTGCCGCCGTTGACGACGTCGATGTAGGGATAACGGCCTATGGACACCAGATCGCCGGTGGCGAGCACATTGGCATCGGCGAAATACACATAAGTGTCCCCGTCGGTGTGTGCCGCGGGAAAATGCCGAAGCTCGGCCGTACGGCCCTTCAGTTTCAATGTCAGCTCATCGCCGTAGACTTTCGTCGGCAGACCCGACTGCGCCACCGGCGGCATGTGGCTGCCGTTCATGCCTTGCGTGCCTGAGCCTAAGCGCTTGCGCACATTTTCCTGCGCCACCACCGTGGCCCCCTCGGCGGCAAAGGCTGCGCTGCCTCCCGTATGGTCGAGATGAAAATGCGTATCGATCAGATATCGCACCGGCTTGTCCGTCACCGTCGCAATAGCCGCTTTTATTTTGTCGTGCAGCGGCGCGAACTCGCTGTCCACCATAATGATGCCCTCATCGGCCACCGCCACCGTGATGTTTCCACCCTGCCCTTCCAGCATGTAGGTGCGATGGCCCAAATCGTCCACCTTGATGTCGACTTTTGAAAAGTCGGGCGGCTGCGGGCCTGGATTGGCTTGTTGCGCGCCCACGTCGAATACCGCCAGCATCAGCGATAGTGCGATCCCGGTGAACTGGACACGGCTCATAAGGCCACGCCTCCATCTGCCACCAATCCAACCCGTTCAATACCAAAAACGGCGCATGCCTCATCGTTATCCGGAAGATCACCGCTGATGCCGACGGCCCCCGCGATATCGCCGTCGGCTGCCCGAATGAGAACACCGCCGGGGACCGGAATAATCCGGCCGTGGGAAACGCTGGCAAGGGAGGTAAAGAATGCCGGCGCCATCTCCGCACGCTGCGCGAGTGCCCTGCCCCCCAATCCCATGCCCAGCGCGCCCCAGGCCTTGCCCTGAGCAATGTCGGGTCTGAGGATGCCGGATCTGTCCTGCCGCTTGAACGCTACCAAATGGCCGCCTGCGTCCAACACGGCGATCGTCAGCGGCTTCAGCCCCAACTCGCGCGCTCGATCCAAGCCTGCGTCGACGATGCCTTCTGCCTGATGAAGCGAGAGATTTATCATTTGCGGAACCTCATTGGACGGACGGGTCTCCGAGCGGTGCGCAGCCCGAGGGTCACGATGGCTATTGCAGAGCCGATGGACATGGCTCCCACCAGAACGAAGAGGGGCACTGCGGCCATTCCGGCGGCGATCAGCACGCCGCCCAACACCGGGCCGACGATGGAGCCAATGCGTCCGATGCCGATTGCCCAACCGACCCCGGTTGCGCGCAACGAAGTCTCGTAGAAGCTCGCGCATAGGGCAACGGTGCACATCTGCGCGCCGATACTGAATACACCCGCCAAGAAGGTGACGGCGAGAAGCACCGGTACCGATTGCTTGGAGACGCCTATCAAGGCGATGGCCACCGCGCCCAGCCCGAACCCGCAGCCGATAATGATGGTGGCCCGTCCATACAGGTCACAAAGTCTGCCGATCACCAGGCAGCCGACTATCGCTCCGAGATTGAGCGCCGCGACCGCCAATACCGCGGCTGTCATGCCGATACCGCTTTGCCGCGCAATGATGGGCATCCAATTGACGAGAAAATAGGTGAGCAGCAGGCTGAGAAACAGCGTGATCCACAAAAGAACGGTACCTTGCGCCTTGCCGCTCGCGAACAAGCTTGCGACCGGTGAGCGTGTCTCGAGCAGCGCTGGAGCAAGCACTCCGTCCCACTGCGCCGGCCATCGCATTCGCTCGAGCACCCGCTCGATGCCCGCGCGATTCTGCTTCATCGCGAGGAAGCGCACCGATTCAGGCAGCACCGCCCAGATGACCGGCAACAGGAGAGCGGGAATCGCGGCCCCAAGATAAAACACACTTGGCCAGCCGAATGCCGGAATCATGCCGGCTGAAACGATGCCGCCGATGACGGCGCCCAGCGGAAAGCCGCAAAACATCAGCGCCACCAGAGTGCCGCGCAGCTTGGCGGGTGCATATTCGGAGGTAATCGAAATGATGCCGGGCAATGCGCCGCCCAGGCCAAGTCCCGTGGCCAGTCTGACTAGGCCTAAGACGGGAAGGGAGGACGCAAATGGCGTTATCGACGTGGTTGCCGCGAACAATGCCACTGCGGCAATCAAGGCGGGCCTGCGGCCAAATCGATCACCGCAAAGACCGAACGCCAGCGCCCCGAGCAAGCTGCCGAACAATCCCGCGCCGAACACCATGCCGAAACGGGACGGCGCTATCTGCCAGGCCGCGGCGATGGCGGGGGCAACCAGCCCAATTGATTGCGTATCGAAGCCGTCCACCACGGCGATCAGCGCGCAGATCACGATGATCATGATCTGCCCGCGTCCAAGCGGGCTGCCATCGACGATCGACTCTAGGCTGAGCTTTTCATGTTCCATCTAAGGCTCTCTATCCGACGTGCCGCATCGCTGGTCTCGCATGCTTCGGCGCGCTAATGGCCGGTGTAGCTCAGAGAGCCGTCCGCATTTCTTCGCCACTGCTTGAAATAATCCCACTCGAGTTGGGCCTGCCGTGGGTCGCCGCCATGTGCCATGTCCTCGACCCACACGAAGCTGAATAAATTGAGAGGCTTGGGATCGGCACTCGTGTATCGATAAATTTCGAAGCGGCCCTTGGGATATCGCTTGTCGGCACCACCCCGCACCAATTTACCTCCCGGCGTCAGCACCTCGTAGGGTTCGGAATTGTCGCTGTTGAAGAGCTCAGTCCGGTCCGGCGCAGTGATGTGGTCGTACGCTTTGATCTCGTCGAAGGCGCCGCGAATGACGCCTTGTGCGGGGATTTTCCCATCGACGGAGCCACCCGAATCGACGTTTCCATAGACCATTATCATGGGGATCCGGA
Source organism: Steroidobacteraceae bacterium (assembly GCA_036502605.1). Classification (GTDB taxonomy): domain Bacteria; phylum Pseudomonadota; class Gammaproteobacteria; order Steroidobacterales; family Steroidobacteraceae; genus Bog-1198. The sequence goes on along the minus strand of DASXYI010000091.1, from coordinate 43,704 downwards.
AATCCGTTTGAGCCTTGACGTCGGCGACGCGTGCTTCCACTTCCTTGCTCATGGGGCCAATGCCGCTGTTGGGGGAGACTGCGGCGAACAGGCGCGGGTGCGTAATACCCATCATATAGCTCAGGCCACTGCCGAGGGAAAAACCCTGCATGTAGACCCTGCCAGGATCCGCCCCGTACGCCTGTTCTGCGTCCGCGATGACCTTCTGGACGAACTGCGCGTCCGCGCCATCAGGCGATTTGAATTCCCACCCCGGCCCCGGACCCTCTAGATAGGCGGTGAGGAAGCCCTCTTTCTCGCCCACCTCGTGCATTTTGATTTGGCTGAGGTAGAGCCATGCGGGATATCCATGGCCATGCGCCGCGATGACCAAGGGCAGTGACTTCCCCTTCTCATAGCTGGACGGACGCTTCAAATAATACTTGTAAGGCTTGCCATCGACCGTGATGGGTCGGACGTCGAACGAATCATTGACCTCAGCTTGAGTCAGCAGTGTGCCCAGATCGCCGTTGGGCGAGGAAGTCCAACGTGCCACGTGAGAGAAAAAGTCGTTCCAGATCGCAGACGCCATTGCCTCATCCGGTTTCGAGGATGTCGGAATGGTGCTCAGTCGCACCTGCTGCGCCGCGTTCGCGGAATTTTTGTAAGTGACCGTGCTGAACCCGGCTAGGGTCGTTTCCGATCCGTCATTGGAAACCCGATCGACATGCTTCCAGTAATCGGCCAACTTCGTCTCGGCGGCGCTGGGCTGATGCGAATTGAAAAGCCAGACGGCGACCGGCACGTCTTTCTTGAGCTGCTTCCACACCGGCGCTGCATTTTTCAGGCGCATTTGCTGGAAATACCCTTGGGCAGGCTCGTTCCCGTTGGCATATTGCGCGTTGAACGGCGTCGCATTCAGCGTTGCCACGGCCGCGTACACGCCCGGATAATCGGTCGCGAATTCCTGCGCGACCCGGCCACCGGCGCCTACTCCCGTCAGGTATTGAAATGGGAACCAAGTCATGACACGGGGCGGCCGGCCATCGTCACGCCGGTTGTTGCCCTCGCCTTCTGCATTGGCACCTTCACGGTCTCGCCCGCCCGCGCCGGCGGGCCCCGCTCCTTCACGAGGCGGCGCGCCGCCGCCGGCCGCATCAGCACCACCTCGCGGCGGGCCGAAATTATGCGCGCCTGCGCCTGCCGCCGGCAGCTGCATATGGGTGGAAGCATCGTCGTACACGGCTTTGAGGTAGCGGTCCTCGCCGCCGCTGTTCGCGGCCCAGGAACTTTCAGCCGCCTCGGGAAATACCACGACGAAGCCATTCTTCTCTGCGACCTTTTTCCATCCGGAACTCTCTGCAAATTCTTCGGCCGTCTGCCCATTGTCGTGCAGAGCGTAGACAATGAAATTGAACCCCTTCTTGTCGGCCTTCGACGAGACGTAGTAGTAGTAGCTCCTGTCGCGGCCATCTACGCTCAGCCTGTTCCTGACCAGCGGACCCTCCGTAGCCGCCTTGACCGGCGCGACCGGCGCGCTAGCCGCCATCGGCGCCAAGGCGTTCTCACAGTAGGCCTTGGTGGCGTCCGGTGCCGCGGTGCAGCCCCACCGGGCAGAACGGGTGAGACCCACCCATTTGAGCGTGCTCGCGCTGCGCTCCACGTTCACGATCTTCACCGTTTCCCACGCCAGATTGCCGACGGCGAATGCCGTCGCCTTCTGCAGCGACCCTGCATCACGGCCCGCATACGGCTTGTCGTCGTCATGTTGAACGCGCAGCACCGCGTGGGCTACGCCTCCCGGCGCAGCTTGGGCTCCGGGTGGCGCGTGAGGCCCGCCAGCACCCGGAAAGTCGCGCGTATTTTCCTCAGGGTCGTACTCGACCTGCTCCCAATCCGGCCTTCGGTAATAGGTTTTCACCGTGGTCCACGGCTTGGTGAACGCTTTCGGGTCTTCGACGGTAATCGCATCCTTCAAAGAGTGACCATCGGGGGACCAGATGCGCTCGCTGATGTGCATCGCATCGCTATGAGCACCACCACCCGGGAAGCGGGTATCGTCCCTGAAGCAGCAGGTATCGACGATGAGGGTCTTACCCTCCCAATGGCCGATCGAATGGCCTTTCTTGCTTGGCAAGGCGTCGGCGGGATGACGGCGCCCGTCGGTGTAGATTTCGCGCGCCCCGCCGTTGGAGGTCATGAGCACCACTTCGCGCGGATTGATTTCAATATCCATCGGGAAAAGCATGATCATCATGGCGGGCATGGTGGCGTATAAGTCGCCGCCACGGAGGTTACGAGCGTGGCCGGCCAGATTTTCGGCGCGCATTTTCTCCCGCCTGGCCTCGTACTCCTTCACGTAGTGTTCGTTGTAAGGAGGAGCCTGCGGTTCTCCGGGGATGTAGGGCAGACTATCGTCCCAGACGATGTCGCCACCGCGCTCCCAGATGCCGTCCCAGTCGGGAAGTTGAGACCACGCGCGAAGTTTCGGGGCGCCGGGCGGAAAATTCGCCGACTGCGAGAACGCCGGCTCATTCGCCGTCACGCTCAGTCCAACCGTAAGGGCCAGCAGACACAACCTCCACAACTTCGTCGCCCGTTCAATCGCGTACATGTTCATTAAGATCCCCGTTTAAAAAGTTAGCGCGGGTTACGTAAATTAGTTGGGAGTCGACGACTGGGTGAGAGTGGTTCCGTCGGCCTTGACCGCCTTGACGAAGGCGCCGCCGTCCGCGCCGCTCTTCAGAGGGTTGATGGTCACCGTGACCTTCTCCCCGGGCGAAAATGTATGGGGACCGAATCCTTGCCTGATGAGCGTGCTGACGCTGGCGCCTTCGATGCTGTACTCGATCGGCGTATCCCCTTTCATGACCATCAGAATCAGCCAGCTATGCGGATTGGTGAACTCCCATGACTTGACGGTGCCCTCGACCTGCATAGGATGCTGAGGATCGAACATCGCAAAGGAATGATGGGCGGATGCTGATGCAGCCGCGGTCCACAATGCGCCCGCGGCAAGCAATCGAAATAACGTCGAGCGCCGCTCAGCCAAGGTACGCAACTTCATAATATTTTCTCTCCGCCGCATCAGGAAATGCATTTTGTTTCGCAGCCACGCCAGCCCTAAAAATAAAAATAAAAAAGCTAAATCTTCGTGCCGACGAAACGCCGGTGATGTTCGTAGGGCGAGGAATATACACGCGCTTTTGTGCGTGTGGTTGATCTTTACCCACGACACATACCAAGACACACAACGATATAATTTGATATGTATTGATTTGACGAACGTCGTCGATACTCTCGCTAAATCAAGGTCGTAGCAGCTCAAGAAACATCGGCCGACACAAAACGAAAAATCCGAAAGTTGGCACTGCGAAAAATTAGCGCTGCAAAAACTCAGCGCTGCGCAAACTTAGCGTTTGCTAAAAATTTGCGTCGGCTACGATTCGGTCGAGAATGCACGAGCGCGCGAAGCATGAATCGAATCTTGTAAGCCGGCGGTACGCTGATGCAACATTGACACTCGAAGATCGGCTATCGTGCTTATCGTACCGAGTGCGACGCTGTGGAGGCTGACGATAATGGAATCCGACCAGAAAATGATCGAGCGTTTGCTGAGTGATTTTGCGTGGTTCGCTGATCGTGGCGACGGGACATCATTGGCCCAGTTATTCATCCCCGACGGCGTGCTGTTGGTTTCCGGAAACGAGTTGAGAGGGCACGTACAAATTGCCGAAGACTGCATTCGCCGGTTCCTCAATCCGGATCGGAAGACCCGGCATGTCTGGTCCAATCTTCGTATCGATCGCATGGACGCTGATACCGCTGCGTCTTTTGCGATCCAGCTCACGTTCGAGCAAAGCGGATCCGGGCAACCCACTCAATTGCGAGTGAATGATCTCGTCGATGAATTTCAGAGGGACTCGAGCGGTTCCTGGAAAATCGCCCGGCGGGTCATCGACCGCAAGATGGCATTGAGCATTTGACCGCGTACGCAGACGCGTACTCGTTCACGCGTTTCCACCGGCGCTTTAGGGCTTGGACGCCGGGCCGGTCAGGCGGGCGATATAGGCCTCCAGGATCGGCTTGAGAAACGTCCAGTCCGCTGCGTCAAAATCGCCGGGCAAGGTAATGGTCACGTCGGGCTTGTCGAGGAGCTGCAACCGGATGTGCTGCACGTTGGGGTCGGCGGGGTCGGTTCCGCCGCCCTGCTGGCGCGCGGGCTTCCCGTCGGCGGCGCGTGAGGGTTTTCGCGGCGCAACCGTGCGTGCCTTTCGCACTTTGAAGTGCGGAGATATCGGTCGTTGCATTTTCTCAAGCGCCCCCAGATAAAACCGCGCCGCCTTGTCGAGCACCTGTCCCGCGGTCTTGCTGTTTTTTCGAAATCTATCGTCCAGCATGCTTCGCGTGGCGGTGGTCAGATCGAGATCCCCTATGATATCCGCGTACGCCCGATCGACGAGTTCGCCGAACACCTCCTTCCATCGGTCGGTGTCGTAGGCGGCGACCAGCTTCCGGAGAGAATCCTGTGGTGTACCGGACGGGTCCACCAGGCCCAGGAATCGCAGTGCGCTCATGAGAGCGCTCGCCGTCCCGCCGGACATGGTTTGCGTCAGATTCGAATCGATGGCGACGGGGATCCCCGTTGCCCTCAGCCTCTCTATGAAATTATCCAACGCTATCAAGGGGATATAGGCTGGCTTCGGCAGGCTGGCTTCGCCTTCTGCGCCCATCTATGTAAATCCTCGATGATTACGACATGTAATGCGCGTAAATTTTACACTCGTAAAATAATTTACACAAATTTACACAAATCATGGCGGGAGGGAGTCACCGGCGCGTCGAGCCCTGACGCGCCCGCGACATCGACCGCGTGCCCGTTCCCACCGCGGTCGCTCGCGTGAAGGGCGAGCCCGGCGGACGCGGTTCGCCGTTAGAACTTCTTGCCCACGGTGATGCCGAAGGTCCGAGGCGGCGCGTAGCTCGCCGCGATCGCACCCGGTGATTGATTCACGTTAAACGCATAAATCTTGTCCGTGAGATTCTTGCCCCACAGGCGCACGGTGTAACCATCATTCGCCGCGGTCCACAGGATCGAACCGTTGAGCAGTGCATAGCCAGGCTGGCGTATCTCGTTGTTCGGTGCGTAGTAAGAGCTGGAATTGACCACGGTGTTCAGGGTGTAAGTCAACGCTCCGGCATCGTGCGTCAGCGGCTGCCGGTAGTCGATATTGAGCGTGCCAGTTGCCGTGGGGGTCTGCGGAAGCTGGTTCCCCCTCGCCGACAAACTGCAGACACCGTTCGGTCCGGCGGGACAGGTGAAGAAGAAATCGGCGTTGGGGAACGAATTGAAATAATCGCGGACCAGCTCGACGCCGGCGCGCACCGTCAATCCGGCCGCCACCGCCGCCGTCACGTCGAGATCCAAACCGAAGCTGGTCGCGGCCGCGCCGTTGTAGATGAGCGCCTGACCGTTGGCAAAGCGCGAGACCTGGATGTTCTTGTAATCGTAGTAGAAGAGCGAGGAATTCACGGTCAGACGATGCGACAGAAACTCGGTTTTCAAACCCGTTTCATATGCGGCGAGCTTTTCTGGGCTGTAAGCGGCATCGCCGTTGGAGAGGTTGTAGCCGCCGCTCTTGAAGCCGCGGCTGTCCGAGACATAGGCCATGACGTCGTCCGTGAACCTGTGCTCCAGCGCGACCCGCCAGGTGGGGACATTGGTCGAACTGCTCTCATCGATGGTCGTCGGTGCGGTCGTAGTCAGGTTCTTGGTCAAGGCGTTCGACACACTCGCGACGCTGCGCTCCTCGTTGGTAAAGCGCGCTCCCAAGGTCAGATCGGTATTGGGCAACACCTCCTTGGTGACCTGTCCGTAAGCGGCTATCGAATTCGTCGTCTCGGTCGAGTCGTTGTTTGACATGATGATCCCGGTCTTCGGATTCACGGCCACACCGCCGAAATAGGTATGCCCGGGCACGTTGCCGGCGGTGGCGTAGTAGTAGTAAAGGCCCGTTGCCCATTTCCAGGACGATCCTGTCGGGGAGAGAAGCTGCAGCTCCTCCGTGGCCTGCGTGTCCGCGGATTGAGTGAGGACGGCGATGACGGGCAGCGGACCCGTATCGATGTCGATATAGTTGCGGATCGCGTCCTGGCGGTAGGCCATCGTGTTCACCAACGAGGCAAAGCCGAGATCCTGATCGAACTGCACGCTGACCCCACCGCCTTTTTTATTGCGATAGGGCTGCTGGTTGGCGTCGATGTCGAACGTCGACAAGGAGGCGAAGTACCCCTTGGGATAGTAGATGTTGGGTGAGTTGCCGTAGTTGCGCAGCGCGCCGGTCGTGCTGTCGTTCTCGGAGTAATCGAAGATCACCCTGATGGCGGTGCCGTCCGCCGGGTTGAAGAGCCACTTCGAGCGAACCGACATATCGAGGGCCTGTTTGTTGACCTGATTGCCGTTGTAGACGTTAGTGCCCCATCCGGTCAATTGCTGGCTGGACTGGAAAGCGAAATCGGCGGCGATGGCGTTCGAGCCGCCCGTGACATAGGCCTCTTCCGTTATCGTGTTGTAATTCCCGTAACCGAGGCTGGCCGAGCCCGAAAAGCCGGGCTTTGGATCCAGGGTGACCACCTGCATCAGACCTCCGGTGGCATTGCGTCCGAACAGAGTGCCCTGCGGACCCTTCGCTACCTCGAGCTGCGCGATGTTGTTGAACGTGAGCGCCGAGAAGCTGGCGGAACCGTGATAGACGCCGTCGACATACAGGGCCACCGAATTCTCGATGCCCGTGCCGAGCGCGGTATTGCCGACGCCGCGAATGTGTGGCATCGGAGTGCCTTGCGATTGAGGCATGGTGAGACCAGACACCGCATTCGCAAGTTCCGTCGTTCCAGTCACGCCGGCGGACTCCAGGGCGGCGGCGGACACCGCCGTCACGGTGATCGGGGCGTCCTGTAGGTTTTCCTTGCGGCGCTCCGCGATGATGACGATTTCCTCGAGCGAGCTGTCGGCATCGGAGGGCGCAGAGTTTCCCTGCGCGGCACCTGAGGTTGCGGGGAGGACCGCCGACTGCGCCACCGCAAGCTGGGGAACGGCCCAAATCGCCAGCGCGACAGCCTGCAATGCTCCAATACGGAATTTGAAAATGCTTGCCGATGCCATTTGTTTGCCCACTCCTGTTCCGACGCTCGATGTGCCTGATTATTTCTCGGTATAGTAGGTATGGAAAATTTACGGAGTCAACACAAAATAATATATTTATTTAATTATCGAAATTTATCATTTTATGTATTTTTATTTACATTTATAAAGTACGACATATTTCGCTACGTTATCGGCCCGGGCAGCGGGTAAGTGTGCGGATTACAAACTCTTGCAGCCGCATCTGGGATGATTTCCCTGCGGCGTTTCGGACAAGCGGATTGAGAGGATCGGCACGCACCCATGCCCGGAGCTGCGAGCGAGGAACTGCGAGGCCGACGCCGGGGTGCGGGAACCCAACCGGGAGGTGGGCAATGCGGAACCTTAAGCCGGAGTCAGATACGCCGCTTCTCTGGAACCTGCGCTTGGCACCACACCCCGTCGCAAAATAAGGCACGCTTCCAAACCGCCGTCCGGGTGGTTGGCCAACACCAGTTCGGCGTGATTCTTTTGTGCCAGTTGACGCGCGATAGTCAGGCCCAGTCCGACGCCGGCCGCCGCGCGCGAGGGCGAAGCGCCCAGCCGGACAAAGGGATCGAACACGGCTTCGAGTTGGTCCGGCGGAATTCCCGGCCCATGATCACGTATCCGCACCTGGACCTCGCCGTTCACCCGTTTAGCCGAAACTTCGGCGGAACCGCCATGAACGACGGCGTTCTCCAGCAGGTTTGCGAGACATCGCTGCAACGCTTGCGGCCGCGCTTCCACGTCGCAGCAGGAGCATTCCACCAAAGCGACGGCGCGCCCGCCTTCGGCGGCGTCTTGCACCACGCTTTCGAGCAGTGAATCCAGCAGCAAGGGCACGAAAGGTTCCTCGCTCTGATTGCCGCGTGAAAAATCGAGGCCTTGCCGGATAAGGGCATGCATTCGATCAAGGTCGTCTATCAACCGGCTGCGCAGCGCGATGTCCGCAACCTTTTCGAGCTTCAGGCGCAAGCGGGTAAGCGGTGTCTGAAGGTCATGCGTGATCGACGCCAGGATGTGTGTGCGCTCGATGACGTGATCGCGCAACCTGGCCTGCATGGTGTTGAAGGCTCGCACGGCATCACGCACCTCGTGGGGACCGCGCTCGAGCAGCGGCAGGCGATTGAGATCGCCGCCGAGCGCGCGCGCCGCGCGCGACAGATCGTTGAGCGGCGCCGCCGCCATGCGCGCGGCAAAGAAGGTGAGACCGCCCACGCCGACGGCCAGTACCAACAGGAACACCGGATCGAGGCCTGGCAGGCCAAAGTTATCGGCTTGCCGGGGCGTGACCAGTACGACTTTGATCGCGGACCCATCGGCGAGGTTGGCCGAAATCAGCCGGCAATCCAGCGTCATGTAAATGCGATGATCGGCGCCCCGCGGAAAGCAGCTCCACGGTATGACGTATTCCGACCGAATGCCGGAGCCAATGCGGGAATTCAGCCGCTGCGTGAGCTCAGTGTCGGCTCTCTCGATTTTCTCCTCGCCGCTCGCCGGCCGCAGGCCGGTGATGCCGCGCGAGATCATCTCCACTCGAAGCGGCACCGGGGCGCTGTTCACCAGCGAGATGAAATCCTGTATGCGATCGGAGATACGTTCCAATTGGATGCGTCGAAGATCCGCTTGCCGCCGCATGTCCGCTATTCCCAAGGCGATGGATGCCGATCCAATGACCCCGACCAGCAGGAAGAGGAAAAGGCGCCCCGCCATGGACCCGAAGTAGCGCTGCAGCATTACTCGAAAGTAACTTCGGTGGCGAGCACATATCCTTGGCTGCGAACCGTCATGATGAGTTCCGTGGCTCGCGCTTCGTCGTCATCCAATTTCTGGCGCAAGCGGCTGATCTGCAGGTCGGCAACCCGTTGGGCGGAGCCATCGGTCGAGGCCGGATGCGATGTCAACGTGAGCAGCTGTTCCCGCGTCAGCACCTGATTGGCATGTTCGACGAAGAATTTGAGCAGACTGAATTCGGCGCCAGACAATATGACGGCGCGACCCTTGGCATCCGTCAGACGCCGGTTGGCAAAGTCGAGCGTCCAGCCGCGAAAAAAGGCACGCTTCGGCGGCGGTGGTTCCTGCGGGCCGGCCGCGGCGCAGGCGCGCCGCATGACACTGCGCACCCGTGCCAAAAATTCTCGGGGATCGAATGGCTTGGAGATGTAATCGTCGGCACCGACTTCCAGCCCGATGATCCGGTCGATGGCCTCGCTGCGGGCCGTCAGCATGATGATGGGAATGTTGCCGCGGCTGCGAGTACTGCGACATAGCGACAAGCCGTCTTCTCCCGGCAGATTCAAGTCCAGCACGATCAAATCGACTAAGTGCGCGTTGAGCGCCGCAAACATCGTCGGCCCATCGGAGGCGGTGAGGACCAAATAGCCCGCCTTCGTGAGTTGCTGCGCCACCAGCATACGAATTTCCTCATCATCCTCGACGACGAGGATGGTCTGATACGGCAGACGCGCTGCGATCGTTTCGGTTTGCACCCTCATCTCGGATCGAACGCTTATCGCCATTCGCCACCTCCTGCCACCTGCACGCCCGCTAAAACGCCGGGTCTCTCAGCCCTCCCACAAGCATAACGCGCCTGGCAATTACCGGAGATTACAAAATGTGTCGTACTGTACATCTGTAAATAAAATAGAAACATGAAGATATACGAAGACAATAAAATAAATATATTTTAATTCTTGATGTGTAAATTTTCCGTCGATACCATACCGCAGAGTTGGCGTAGGGTGTTTCGAAGCGGGGAATCACGTGTTGCGCATGACGCATCATTGGGCAAATTGGATAGCCAATACCGCGTTGAGCGGCTGGCTTCAGAACGAGGCGTGGGTGGTCCCCACCTCGCAGTCCATCCACATCCTCAGCGTATCGGTGGTGTTCTGCTGCGCGGTCATGATCAGCCTGCGCCTTCTCGGGCTCAACGCTTCCGGCCGCAGCGTATCGCAGCTTGTCGATACCCTGGTGCCTTGGATGTACCGGGCACTCGCCGTGCTGCTCCTGACCGGCCTTGTTCAGATCGTCGCTGAACCGGTGCGTCAGTTCGTGGCACCGGCGTTCTGGTGGAAGATGCTCATGATCATTTGCGTGCTGGCGTTGACGGTCGGCTTCGCCCGTGCGGTGCGTCGCCATGAGGCAGCGTGGGATACGCCGGCCCGTCCCGCCGGCGCCAAATGGTTCGCGCTGATCTCCCTGGGTCTGTGGGTCGGCATTATTGTCTGCGGCCGATTCATCGGCTACACCTGGGAACTCTATCTCTGACGCACGGCGGACCTGTGGAATGACCATACCCGGTTTCCTGTTAGCTGCGGAGCACACCTCGCTCGCCGCCGCGATGCGCGGCGAGCAGGGCTGGGAGTGGCTGTTCCCGATCGTCGAGACGCTGCACGTGATCTCGCTGGCGATGGTGTTCGGCTCCATCGTCATGGTGGACCTGCGCCTGGTGGGTGCGGCCTCGCGCAACAGCGCGGTATCGAGGCTGTCGAGCGAAGTGCTGCCCTACACCTGGGGGGCATTCATTTGCGCTGCCGTCACCGGCGCGCTGCTGTTCGTATCCAAGGCGCAGGTATACTTCTACAACTTGCAGTTCCAGCTCAAGTTTCTGTGCATGTTCCTGGCGGGCGTGAACATGGCGGTGTTCCATTTCGGCGCCTATCGTCACGTGCTCGACTGGGATCGGATATGTCCCCCGCGCGCGGCGCGGCTGGGCGGCGCGCTGTCGATCGCGCTGTGGATCGGTGTGATCTTCTTCGGCCGCTGGATCGGATTCACGACCTGAGTTGTCGCTCGTCTCAGCGGCGGAAGGGGATTGCATGCGCAGGATCGCTTTGTCGGTACTTGCAGTCTGCATGGCGGCCGCCGTGCTACTGCGCGGACGATATGTGGAAGCGCATCTGCTGCGGGCCGATCCGGGTAGCATACCGTCCGACGCGACGCTCATGAGCTTCGCGACCGCTCGCGGCCGGCCGCTCTTCGATGCTCATTGCGCAAGTTGCCATGGCCCTGCAGGCCGCGGCGATCAGGGCAAGGGCATAGCCGATTTGACCGATGACGACTGGCTGTACGGCGCAGGCCAGGTCATCGATATCGAACGGGTGATCGACTACGGGATTCGTTCACATCACCCCAAGGCCTGGAATCTAGCCATCATGCCGGCCTTCGGCCTCCCCCGGCCGAGCGAGGCGGACATCAAGATCGCTCCGCTCGCGCCGCCGCAGATTCGCGACCTCATCGAATTCATTTTCCGTGAGCAAGGGCGGGATGCCGGCGGTGCCGCGGCGGCGCGAGGCGCGTCGCTGTACCTGGGCGCCGGCGGTTGCTACGACTGCCATTCGACGGACTTGAGAGGCGATTCGGCGATCGGCGTGCCGAATTTGATCGACGAGATCACGCTCTACGGCGATGGCAGCCGCGAAGCGCTGTTCATGTCCATCGCCAATGGACGCCAGGGCGTGTGCCCCGCCTGGGCCGGGCAGATCAGCCCCGCGGGCATTCGCGAACTCGCCCTGTACGTTTATTCGCTTTCCCACTCGGCTGGATCGAAACATGACCACTAAACCGCTCGAAGTCGGCTCCTGGCGCGATCTTGCGAGGGTGAACTCCAAGCGATCGTTTTTTCTTGCTATTTGCGGTGCGGTGATCGGCCTGCTGCTGGCGGGGTACGCGCTGTTCACGGCGCGCAGCACGTCGACGCTCATGGTGCCGGCGGAGGATGTGGCGCTGGTCAACCAGCAACCTATTTCGCGCAGCGACTATCTCATGCAACTGCAGAGTCTCTATAACGTCGAGCTCTCGCTTGCAACGCGCGAGCAGCGCCAAAAGGTTCTGAACGACATGATTCGGGAGGAACTGTTCGTACAGCGAGGCAAGGAACTGGACGTGGCGTCGATCGATCCTGACGTGCGCAGCGCCCTGGTCAATGCCGTGGAGCTGGAAATAGCTTCGGACGCCATCACCTCGCAGCCCACCGAGGCGGCTCTGCGCAGCTATTACCAGGCGCACCCGGAGCGGTATGCCAGCGAGGGCATTATGACGGTGGAGGATTATGTGTTCCCCGCGAACGGCGCTGCCGTATCCCAGGCGATCGACGCTCTCAAGATCCATGCCGCGACACCGGATCTCATCGCACGATTCGGCGGCAAGAGTTCCGGCAAGGTCGGCGATGAGGAGTTTTACTTTGCCGCCAAGATTCATCTGGGCGACCGCCTCTTCGAGGCGGCCCGCGGCCTGCCGCAGGGCGGCGCGTCCGCCCCCATCGAAATGCCGGACGGGATTCACGTTCTGTACATGCAAAGGAACGTCAAGCCGGCGCTCCGGGATTTCGCCGCGGCGCGCGACAAGGTGCTGAGCGACTATCGCAACGAGCGGATCCACCGCCTCACCAGCGGAGATGAAGCGTTCCTGCGCAAGCGCTCCCATATCCTGATTGCCGACGACCTGCGTTAATGCGCGCCGGCTTCCGCTGGACCGTCCTCGCATTCCTGTTCGCCGCCGGTTCGGCGGCCGGCCACACGCGCAGCCAGTCGCATTCCGTATGGGAAATCAACGGCACGGCGGTGGACTTGGTGATGACCATCCCGACGATCGAGACGGAGGGCATCGGCAATGGCGCGGCGGCTGGCTCCGACGACCTGATCAAGAGCTATCTGACCGCGCGCGTCTACCCGATCGCGGCCGGGCGGCGCTGCGCATTGATCCCACCGGTCGAGACGCTTGCCGCCCTGTCGGGATACCACAAGTATGATTTCACGTTCAAGTGCGATACGGCCGAGAATCTGCAAATCTACTCCGCGGCATTCTTCGATCTGGTGCCGAGCCACACCAATTTCGCGCAGATCCAGAATGCGGCAACCGGCGAATTTACCGAGCAACTGATCACCAACGAGCACCAGACCGTGGACGTGACCGGCAGATCGGGCAGCCGGCTCAAGAACGCCCGCTTCTTCGAATTCATCCGCATGGGGACGATGCACATATTCACGGGCGTGGATCACATGTCCTTTCTCCTGGGCTTGGTGCTGATATCGCGCCGGCTGCGGGACCTGGTGTTCGTCATCACCGGCTTTACCATCGGCCACAGCCTCACCCTGGCGCTCGCCGTGACGGGACTCGTCCGGCCGCACGCGGAATACATCGATGCGTTGGTGGCGCTCACCATTGCGCTGATCGGGGCGGAGAATATCGTCGTTCAGACCCGGAAGGCGAAACCGGTCGCCCTGATTGCCGGCGGCTGCATGGCCGTCATGGCGGCGGCTGAGTGGCTCGGCTTCGGCGGCCTGCCGGCCCTCTTATCGCTCGGCGCCGGCCTGTTCACCGCCAACTACCTCGTGATCTCCGGCGACTTGGGCGACGCCGGGCGTCTGCGCATGCTCATCACCCTGGTCTTCGGCTTGATCCACGGCTTCGGATTTGCCGCAGATCTATTGGAGCTGCAGCTACCCCCGGAGCGGCTGGCGGAACTCCTGGTAGGCTTCAATCTCGGCGTCGAGATCGGCCAGCTGACCCTGGTCATCGGCGCGACGCTGCTGGTGGTGCTGTTGCGAAAGCTCCGGCTCGCGCTGCCGCGCCCCATCGTGGTCGACGTCGCGTCGGCATTTCTGGTGGGCTTGGGCGTGTTTTGGTATGTCAGTAGAAGTTATGCTTGAACAGCGTTTCATCGATAGCAGAAGCAGCCGGCGAGCCGCCCGTCGCGCGCAGGCGCGACCGTCGACCTCGAAGCCGCAGCTGGGTTCATCTTGACCTCTACACTCGGAGCTTCTGACTAGCCGTTCCTGCAAAGAGTTGGTATGAATGCTTTTATACCGCCAATCAAGGATGAGCGTTCTATGTCATCTCTATTGATTTTTCACATCGCCACCGCCTCCATCGCGCTGCTTGGCGGCGTGGCGGCCATGAGCCTGCGCAAGGGTTCAACAGGCCACCGCACCGGCGGAACCGTTTTTGTGATTGGCATGATTTGCATGACGGTCAGTGCAATCCCGTTAGGACTGCTCAAAACGCAGACCCTCAATGCACTAGTGGGTGCTCTCACCTGTTACCTTGTGGCAAGCGGCTGGGTGGCCGGCCGCCGCAATCGCCTTCAGGACGTTCGAACCGTGAACGCGGCTCTCGCTGTGGTGGCGCTGGGAGTCGGGGCACTCTTGGTGAAGTTCGGATTCGATGCGCTCAATAGCCCATCTCACCTGAAGGACGGGGAAGACCAAACGCGGAAGGGCGCTACAGGCATGCCTCGCGCCTGGCCTTGAAGGCGTCTGCGAGAGCGGTCGTCGACAAGCCGGTACCCGCTAGATTCGCAGGATCCGTGGCGAACAGGACGAGGTAGCCATCGGGGGACCGATCCATGGGAGCTTCGTACGCTCGATGTTTCGTGATTCATTGGCGCATGAACCCAGCCAACCGAGATCCGCGTCGTTTCCAGTCACCGCACCTTGCGGCCAACTCCGCGTCACTTTCCGGCCATGACTTCCATGCAAAACTCGATGAACACACGCACTTTCGCTGCGCGGTGAAGCCGAGAGGGATATATGGCGTAGAGGGGAAAGCGCTCGTCCGACCATTCCGGAAACAACTCGACCAGCCGGCCATTATCCAGAAGATGCTTGCATCCCAGTTCGAGGATCTGGGCGATTCCAGCACCGGCTTCGCATGCGCCAATCAACGTCCCCGAGTCCGATACCAGCAGGCGCTCCTTGACCCGAAGCGTGATCACCTCTTTCCTCCGTCTGACCTCCCACTCGTAAGGCCTGGCGTTTGCCGCATCGTAGAAGTCGATGCAATCGCATGCCTCGACGTCCTTCGGGTGGCGTGGCCGTCCATGGGTCTTGATATACGCAGGTGAGGCTACGGTCAGTACCCGCGTTTCAATGAGCTTTCTGGCGACGAATGAGCCGACCGGCGGCTCGCCGAAGCGTAGAGCGAGGTCGAATCCATCGGCGACAAGATCGCCCACTGCATCTCTCATGATCAACTCCACCGACACATCTGGGTAGCGCGTCAGAAACGCTGCGAGATGTGCTGATAGGACGATGCGAGCGAAGTAGGGATCGATGTTGACGCGCAACCGTCCGCGTACCTTGTTGGCGGATCCGGACGCCGCGATCGCTGCCTCCTCGATGCCGGCTAGATGCGGCCTGACTTGTTCATAAAAACGCCGTCCTTCATCGGTCAGCGAGAGCGAGCGAGTGGTTCGTGCCAGTAGCCGCGCACCGACGCGTTGTTCCAGGCGCGAGAGTGCCCGGCTGACACCTGAGGGAGAGACTCCCAAGGCTTCGGCGGCCCGCGCGATAGTCCCAGCCTCGACCACGGCGATGAGTACCGTCAGGCCAGAAAGTAGCTTGCTGTCGAAGGTCATAATATTCCTGATAAAAACTCACGACTATCTTCACATAAACGCTGTTGTAGCACGAATGGCAACGCGGGATATTGACACCCACGCGCTAGAGCGTGATTTTTCAAGGAATAGCGAATATGTATGCAGTTACCGGTATCACCGGGAAAGTAGGGGCCGCGGTGGCCCGCAGTCTTCTTTCCGCGGATCAACTTGTCCGCGCGGTCGTCCGAGATCGAGGCAAGAGCGCCGAATGGGCAGACCTTGGCTGCGACATTGCGGTCGCGGATCTTGCGGATGCGGGGGCGCTAGCCGAAGCCTTCGAAGGGACGGAGGGTGTCTTTGCGATGCTGCCGCCAGTATTTGATCCGGCGCCCGGATTTCCCGAAGCCAGGGGATTCATCGAGTCGATGTACACAGCTCTTGCCGCAGCGAAGCCAAAAAAGGTAGTGGCTCTCTCCTCTATCGGCGCCGACGCGCTGCAGCCGAATCTGTTGAACGCCCTCGGTCTCGTGGAGGATGCGCTTAAGACCCTGCCCATCCCCGTTGCATTCCTGCGCCCCGCATGGTTCATGCAAAACGCCGCATGGGACATCGCCTCGGCCAGGCAAGGGACTCTCCAGAGCTACCTTCAGCCGCTGGATCGACCCATCCCGATGATCGCCACGGATGACGTCGGCCGCACCGCTGGTGCGCTCCTGCAAGAGCATTGGGAGGGGCAGCGCGTGGTCGAATTGGAGGGTGCACAGCGCGTGTCGCCAAATGCCCTGGCCGATGCATTCGCCAAGGTGCTTGCGCAACCGGTGCGGGCCGAACCCGTGCCGCGCGATCGGTGGGAGTCGATCTTTCGCGCCCAGGGCATGAAGAATCCAACGCCCCGCATGCAGATGATCGACGGATTCAACGCCGGATGGATCGACTTTCCGAATCGCGGCGCGAACGCCCGCAAGGGATCCATCGGCCTCGATCAGGCCATTGCCACCATGATCCAAAGAGCACTCTCATGAACCAAACCACCGCTTTAGTCAACAAACGCCGTGCCGCCGCTGCCTGCCTGCTAGCACCATTGGCAACCTGTTGTCGGACGGAGCCAATCCGTGGTAACAGTGGCCGTGAGAACTCCGTCACCTTTCAACAAGCGCCGAATCAATAGAACCTTCGCTTCATCAGGCGGTGTCGGCACGGCGTTGGAAATCAATAGGATGCGTATGTCGGAAGCAATCGATTTTGTCCGGCCCAGCAAGCGTTTTTGGGAAGCAGGAGGCGCTTTGCTCGGTCGGTTTGCGGTGCCCAGCGGCGGTATGTTCGGCTTCATAGCTTGAATGGCGCCGGCAGGACCACGCTGCGTCCGGTGTCGACCTCCAAGTGCTTCATTTTAAAAATACCTTAGTCGGCCGCTTGGCGATATTGCAGTTCGCCATCCATCTGGTCCTGCCTCCCGTCTTGTATTACCGACTCGACGCGGTGATACGCAGGAGCGCCAGCCAGACGTTTACTCGTCATGCACACGCCTATGCGACTGGGCTCGCGCACGAGCTGGAACTCGCCGACGTTCTTCAGTCGCCTAGTCGCACGGTGGTGTTTTTGGATGCGATCGTGCAGGGCAGTGGCTGTGCCTACGCTGCGATTGACTATCGAGGGCGGCTGATGGGTAGCTCTGTGGTGGAAACCCCAGAGTGGGTCCAACGCCGAGGTAATGACCCCTCTCTGGCGAAGTCGGCTGACAACATCTACGCGGTTTCCGAGCACTTCGTCAAATCCGGCGCAACGGGCGTAATATTTTTGGGGTTCGATACACGTCCGACGCTCGATCAGACTCGCGATGCTCGATATCAAATTATCATCGCCCTCGTCGTGTACGCACTGGCGTCCGTGGCTGCAGCGGTGGTCTTCGCCAGACTGGTGTCGCGTCCTCTGACACAATTGCAAAGAGCATCACGCAAAGCGGCGACGGAGGATCCCGGTGAGCGCCTCGGCGTGGACAGCAAAATGGTAGAGATCGTGAATCTGGCGAAAGATCTCGAGTTCATGCGCGGCGAGCTCGTCGGAACGGCCGCGCGACTGCGCGCCGAAATGGCGCAACGCGAACTCGAACAGGCGGAGCGCGCGACTCTCGAAAATCACCTGCGGCATGAACAACGGCTGGCGACGGTGGGCACATTCGCCGGGGGGCTGGCGCATGAGTTCAATAACATTCTCTTACCGATGTTGTTATATTCAGAAGAGGCCCTGGAGGACATAGCTCGCGATCATCCCGCTCGGAGCAACGTAGAGCACATCCTTGCTGCTGCTCTACGGGCAAGCAACGTCGTTTCCAAACTATTGGCGTTCAGTCGGCCGCCCGAAAAGCACCAGCTGGAGTCGGTCGATCCGGCCGAGGTAGTTTCAGCCACCTTGGACCTATTCAGTGCATTGATTCCCGCAAATATCGAATTTAAAACCGCCATCAGCGCCGGCGGTGACCAGGTATCCTGTGACCCAACGCTATTGAGCCAAGTAGTACTCAATTTATTGTCCAATGCCGTGTACGCGATGCGCGAAACTGGTGGTACTCTCTCAGTAAGTTTGACGTACGGTGAAGATGCGCTACCCGATCGATCGAAGGTGGGAGTCACGCCAGTCGTTGAGCTGCGGGTCAAGGATAGCGGAAAAGGTATGACACGCGATACCTTGGAACGAATTTTCGAGCCATTTTTCACCACGCGTGACGTTGGTGAAGGCACGGGATTGGGGTTGTCGGTGGTACATGGCATCGTCACGAGCATTGGCGGCTCCATCACCGTGTTGAGCGAAATCGATGCCGGCGCGGAGTTCATTGTCGTGCTGCCGACACTTGCTGCCACCACCACTTCTTATTGATTCCCGTCCACTACCGAAGAGATTGACCATGCCGTCGGTGCTTGTAATTGATGATGAACAGGCCATACGCGAATCGATACGGCAGGTTCTTGACCGAGCCGGTTTTGAAGTTGCGACGGCGGACAACGGGATCACCGGCATCGAGGGTTACTTCGAGCATCCGGCCGATGTCGTCATCGTAGACATCATCATGCCCCGCAGCGATGGCATTGCGGTTATCACGAAAATTCGAGCCAGCTGCCCCAACGCGCGAATTATCGCCATGACGGGCGGCGGTAATTTTTGGCCGGTTGGATACCAGCCGAATACGTTGGTGACTGACGCGTATCTCACCCTTGCGTCCAAATCGGGTGCCAACGTGGTCATGAAGAAGCCGTTCAGGCGACAAGATCTACTCGAGACCGTGCGGGGCCTGGTCGACTCTGATGAGCGTGCCTAGCGCTGCAGCCGAGCGGCGATTTTTCGTTGTTGGAGGAGCTCGGGCATTGGCAGCGGTACGAGACCTTCGTCCAATAGATAGCCCGTGGCTCCGGCCGCACAAAGGCTTACATATTCGGCGGCATAGTCGGCCAGACCACTTGTCGTCAACAGGTGTTCACCATTCACGTAGATAAATAAAGGTCTAGAAAAGGTATAGGTACCGGACGAAATACTCACCCGAGTCGGGCTGACGCCGTTTATCGCCGCGGCCCCTATTCGATTGGGAAACTCCTCGAGATAGGAGTACGTCATGACGCCCATTGCATGAGGATTGCTCGCGAGCTTTCCCAGGATGAGTTCGAGATTCTCGACATTCGTCCAACGACCATCTTCGCGAACCGCGCTGCACCGGCGCTCGCGCTCCGCAGCGGATAATTTCGAAGCCGCAGCCGAAGCGCTGCAACTTGGCTCCATGACGAGCGACACGAGCGCATCACGGGTGCCATGGCCCGGGGCGGGCCCGAACAGCTCGATCGGCTGATCCGGCAACGTCGGCGCGATATCGCGCCACTTGAGGTAGGGATTCGGAACGAATGCGCCGTCAACAGGAACGAACTTTGCGACTGCGCGCCAGAATTGATCCGGCGTCACATCGACTCCCGTATGACCGGCGATACTTGCGAGAATCAGGCTGTCATAGCCAATCCGAATCTCGCTAATCCGCCGCACACCGGCGGCCGCACACGCTGCGCGTTCGCTGGCAGTCATGCGTCGCGATGCGGTCGCGATGTCGGGCGATTCTCCGCCGCGACCACTACAAAACAATTTGATCCCTTCGCTCGTACTACTCGAGCGAACGTCCGGCGTCTTGAAAGGCCCCGACTTCGCGAAGTGGTCGCCCACAATCGTACTAAAGGGAAACATCGTCGAAGAACCTACGACGATAATTTGCTCCCCGGCGGCGCCGACGGAAGGTATCCCCCAAGAAATGACGGCGCATAGAACTGAATAGCGAAACCACGACACCTTAATCACTCACTCGCTCCAAAGTTGAAATGCATTGGGTACGCCGTAGCGATCGGGCCAGCGTGTGACTATACCGTACAGGGATGGCGCCCAGCGCCAATCGGGAGCCTCGCATAGCGGCGGACGCTAAACAGTACGCGTCACATCTTCATGTCGGACATGTTCTCTGCCGGCACACCTAAGCCCGGGACGCTCGCAGGCGCGACGGCAATCCATGCGCCCAAGGCGATGAGCATGACGCCGATGATCGGTGCCAGACGAGGTCCGCCGCGAAACACCTTTTCGGCACCGATCAATATTGCGACTAAGGCCATCCAGAAAAGGCTCATGATGCCCACGGCAAACAGTACCAGCATCAGGCCCCAGCAGCAGGCGACGCAGTAGAGGCCGTGATGCAGACCCATGCCGAGTGCACCGGCGGGGCCTCCACGCCAACTCCCCAAGAAGAAATCCAGCGGTGATCGGCAGTGCGTCAGACACACCCGCTTGAATGGCGTCAGCTGATAAAGACCAGCGGCCGCGATAGCGGCTCCGGCGACAATCGGACCTCCTCGATCCCAGGCGAGCCACTCGAGGTCCAGCAATCGAATGCAGTAGTCGATCAAATACGCCGCGAGACCGAAGGCGGTCCACGCCGCGAAATAGCCCAGGATAAAGATCCACGTCGGTACGAATACGGCTTGACCCCTCTTGGCGCGTTCGCCGGTGATGCGCGCAAACACGAGCGCCATCGGCGCCATGGAGGGCAGCATCATCGCCGCCATCATGAGAGTCCATGTGCCGAGAAACCAACCCAGTTGGCCGAGCTTGGCACCTGGCCCGGAGATCATGCCGCCCATCAAATAAATCGTGGCCGCTACGGTGGCCAGCCCGACGCCGATCAGCGACGCGGGTAACGTCAGTGCGATTGATCGCGATCGCGAATCAGCCAACCCGCTTTTCGCCCACGTGACTGCCGCGCTTCACAAAGGCCATGGTCGCATGGCAATTCTTCAGATCAAATGCCACCGGGCCTGAGGATATGAGGCTCACCGCGAGCGCCGTCTCACCGCCGTGTGTATCGCCGGTGTACTCAAAGCCGTTCGGAATCGTAACCACGACCCGGTAAGGCTGCGGACTATCGCCCATGGTCATGAGTGTATTGACCTCGGTGGCCAGCGCCGCACCAGCCCTCAACCGGCCTTTGCGCGAGTCGAGATCAAACGTGAACTCAAACGGGGCAAAGATGGGCGGGTGCACCTTGGGGCATACCGCCGCAATGATTTGAAGTAGCGTATCTCCATGCTTGCCGCTCAATGCCTCGAATATTGCAGTGCGTTGCTCGTCAGTGGCCTTCACATCAACGATGGGTTGCAGCTCGCCATTGCCTTCGTGCATCGCGCCGGGCCAGCGCACCACGCCGGCCCAGTGCAGCCCGCTCAGATCGACGCTGCCAAAGTTACCCTTGTCGATTCGCATGCCGACCATGCCCTCGCAGTGATCATGGGTTGGGAACTGGTTGAAATCACAGGGGCAACCGGGATCGCAATTGCAGTTCTTGAACCATGGACCTTCCATGAACCATTGAGTTGCCATATGACCCCCTCGACTTTGCATAGGTCAGGATCATGCGCGCCCCGGTCTGGCGAGGTCAACGAGGTCGCGCATTCGGCCGCATGGTCGGCCGGCTTTGCGCAATCATTGACGTCGACACCTAAAAAACGAGCGCCAAGCGCGATCCTTAGCGGCACTCCGGCCTTGTGCAATCCCTTCGAATGAAGAACACTTCCAGGGCCGTTGCCTGCAACTCCACGCGCCCTTAGAGAGGTCCACATGTTCCGCCCGTTCGCTGATTGGCTCGGCGAGACGCCGTTGAGTAAAACCTTGCAGGATCAAGCTTGGGTGGTGCCGACGTCGCAGTCGATTCACATCATCGCCGTGTCGATCGTCTTCGCCTCCGCCTGCATGATCAACCTGCGGCTGTTGGGCGTGGGTCAGTCGGGGCGCAGTGTCTCGCAATTGAGCAACACCCTGGTTCCCTGGATGTGGCGTGCCCTCGCGCTGCTGCTGTTCACCGGCATTGTCCAGACCGTCGCTGAGCCGGTGCGGCAATTCGTCACGCCAATGTTCTGGACCAAGATGTTGATGATCGTCATTGTGGCATCGATGACGGCCTTCTATGCGAAAGCCGTGCGCCGCAACGCCGCGGCGTGGGATGCTGCCTCGTCCCGGCCATCGCGTGCGAAGGTCTTCGCCATACTATCCACGCTGCTGTGGCTGGCGATCATCGTCTGCGGCAGGTTCATAGGCTACACCTGGTCCTTCTACGCATGAGCATCGAAGCGCTGCTCGCCATCATAGAGGCGTGGCCGATTTCCGCCGCCATGCGCGGCGAGACGCCCGGCACCGAGTGGCTGTTTCCCATCATTGAAACCCTGCACGTCATGGCTTTGACCCTCGTGGTCGGTTCGATTGCTATGATGGACTTGCGTTTGCTCGGTATCGCCTCGCGCAACAGTGCGGTCTCCCGTCTGTCGAACGAAGTGCTACCCTGGACCTGGACCGCGTGGGGCGTGGCGGCCGTGTTCGGTACGCTGATGTTCATGGCCAAGGCCGCGACTTACGCGGGGAATTTGCAGTTTCGGCTGAAATTTGTATGCATGGGGTTCGCGGCGGTGAACATGCTCGTCTTTCATTTCGGAGCCTATCGGCAGGTCGCGCGCTGGGACTCAGGCGCGCCGCCGATGAGCGCGAGGGTGGCCGGCGCACTGTCGCTGTTGCTGTGGAGCGGCGTGGTGTTCTTCGGTCGCTGGGTCGGCTTTACGACTTGACCGGCGCAATGAGCCGATTGCGCGGTCAGACCACGGCGGGTATTGCAAGAGATTTGCGAGATTGATTACGCCGAAAGATCCCGGACGACGAATTCTGCTCCGGCAAGCGCTAGCCACCGCGGCACTTTTTGCGTTCCGCTCGCGCGCGGCGAATGAGGCAGGTGCGGACGATCTCCTTGATCACGCCCATGCGCTTCTCATGGGCCTGCACGCCCACGAGCTGGCGCCCTTCCTCGAGGAATGGCCCGCCGTGTCGGAGCGGCGAAGTCCCCCGCCCTCATCGGTTCCCGTATTGCGCTGGTTACCGGAAGTTCGGCGGTCCGCGCCGATGTTCAGTGCGGAGTTGGTGGGCGCCGTGGTCGAGGCCGCCTCCAGGCTTGCCTGGCGCCGCAGCTACTCTTTGGCCACGGTCGGCGAAGCATTTTATGAAAACTACGGATGGACTGAATTCGCCGGCCTTACGGGACCCGTGTCCAGCAAACGCCTGGCTTGCGGAGTGTTGCTGTTGGGGCCGCGGGTTACGTACCCACCTCATAGGCACGAGGCGGAGGAGATCTACGTCCCGCTTGCCGGCACGGCAAAATGGAGACGCGGCAATGAATCCTGGCGCGAGCTGCCCCCGGGCAATGTAATCCGTCACGCGCGTCACGAATCCCACGCCATGCAAACCGGCTCCGAGCCGCTGCTCGCTCTGTACCTGTGGCGCAGCCGAAATCTCGCGCAATCGTCACATCTCGATTCCCCGCAGGCCTAGCCCGTCGTCATTGATGAGATCCAGAAGCTCCCTGCCCTACTCGGAAACACGCCAAGCAAAACCGCGCAATCGCGGGCAATCGGACGGATTACCGTGCCCGCACCGCCCGCCTTGCCCGGGTTGCCCACGCTTCGGCGAGCGCGGCATCGCCACTGCCGCGCACGGCGCGCTCGATGAGCTGGCGCGCGTTCACGGTCTGCCCGAGATTGCAGTGATTTCCGGGAAAACGGCAGGGTTTCGACTCCGTGCGCGGCTCGCCATCCGCGGCCGGCTGGGCTCGCCTAAGGTGGGCCTGTTCGAGCTCGGTACTCACCGCGTGGTTCATATCCCGAACTGCATTGTTCAGCACCCCTTGATCAACCGTGTCGCTGCCATCGTGCGGCGCGCTCTCGTAGATGCTCGAGTGACCAGCTACTCGGACACCGCCCATTTGGGTCTCGCCCGCTACCTGCAAGTGGTGGTGGAGCGCAGTTCGCAAACCGCGCAGGTGGTGATCGTCGCCAACAGCGCTACGCCTGCACCCCTGGCAGGGTGCTTGGATTTGATCCGTGAGCGGCTTGGATCAGAGCTGCACAGTCTATGGTTCAACGCCAATCGCGAGCGCTCCAACACCATACTCGGCCCCGACTTCCACAACTGGTGCGGGCCGGCCGGCGTGGTCGAAGACTTCGGCGGAGCTGCGGTGCACTACCCGCCGGGCGCGTTCGGGCAAAACAATCTCGACATCGCACAGGACATCATCGAGCATGTGCGCGCCCAAATCCCGGAAAGTGCACGAGTTACCGAATTTTACGCAGGTGTCGGCGCCATCGGCTTGTCGGTGCTGGCTCGCGCCTGCGAAATCCGCATGAACGAAGTCAGCCCGCACTCGCTGCATGGGCTCGAACTCGGGCTCGCCCAGCTCGACTCGGCGAACCGGGCTAAAATTTCGGTCGTCCCAGGTCCGGCGGGCGCGGCGCGCCTGGCTGCGTGCGGCGCGCAGGTGGTGATCGCCGACCCGCCGCGCAAGGGCCTCGACGCCGAACTGATCGAGTATCTCAGCGAGCAGCCCCCCGAGCGCTTCCTGTACGTGAGCTGCGGACTAGAGTCGTTCCTCAACGACGCCGCGCAACTGACCTCACGCGGCAAGCTGCGGCTCGGCGCCCTCACCGCATTCAATCTCTTGCCATTCACCGAGCACGTCGAAACCGTAGCTCGCTTCGAGCGGCGCGAGCGGTGAGTCGCAGTCAAAAACCCGGAATACGGGTTTCGCGCAAGACCCGATGAACCTCATCACGCTGCGCTTCTACCAGGTCGCCTGACGCATGAAAGCGATCCGCGCACTGCTTGACGCCGAGTTCCGCCGCCAACGCATCCGAATCGATGAGCGCGATGCTGTGATGGCGCGTTAAATCAGACAGCATCAGATTGGCCTCGTTGCCCAGCACGGCAACGCTGGCATCGAAGGCATCGCCGAGCCATGAGTAATTCGACACTCGGTCCGCGGCCGTGGACGCAATCAGGTTCTGCACCAGCAGTGCGGCACCCGTGCGCGCTTTGACTTCATCGGCCAGCGCAGCCAGGTCGCGCTGCGAATCCGCGACTGTCCGAGTCAAAGGCTCAAAGTCGCGGCGTAGCCACTCGCTAAAGTTGTCGCCGATGTACGGACCAAATCGGAAGCCATGAAGGGCAACGATCCAGCCGGTGCGCCGATGGCGGAAATGCGGGGCGAATTCGCTGCCCAGCGTGAGCGCTACGGCGTCCGGAGCATTCAACTCCACGATGCCGCCGCCGGAAATCACTTCGCTGCGTTCGAGGATGGGCGAGGTCCCAACCGCCTCCGCTAACAAATGCATGGCAAACAGGACGTCCTGCGACTCGGGCCAACGGCCATGCAGGGTGCCGCGCGCCGCCTCGGGCTGGAAAGCGGGAAAAGAGCTCGGATCAGCATGGCCAATGCGCTCGCCGATCCACGAGTAGACGGCGCCGGTAATCGCGCTCGCCTCGTCGGGCGTGCGGCGAACATGCTGCAACAGCACGGCCGATGAATGCACCGAGCGCTCATCTGAAACCGCGACCACCTGAGCGGGACCGGGCGCGCGCGCGAACCAGGAGAGGAACGCCATGTCGTCCCCCCTGAAAATAGCCGTTTGCTCGCAAGTGCCCAGCGCCAGCACGGTGCCGAAACGTCCGCCGCCCTCTCCTTCCCAGAATCCGCGGACTTTTTCGTGCCAGCCCGCGAGCAGCGTGCCGCGGCCCTCGCCATTCTCAAAACCACGCCGGCCGGCCAACACCAGCGGCAGGAGAATCCCCGATCCCTGCAGCGATTCGGCATCAGCGACGTACTCGCCCGAGCGCCAATCACCGCCCTCGACCAGGTCCTGGTAGCCGCCTTTGGAAAATCCTTCCGGATAAGTGATCTTGCAAGCGTGACTCGGCGCCAATACGACCTGCAAATCGTTTTGCTCTTCTCGGAGCGGCAACGACCGATCGTTCCCCTGAGAACCGGATAGCCGAACGTAACAGAAAGCGATAGGCGCACGCGCCTCCACGTCGTCGCCGGACCGACGCAACCAGCGCAATCCAGAGCGGCGCAGCCGCGCCGAGCCCGCCGACAATGCCGGCATGATCAACTTGGTCATGCCGCTGTCTCCGCATCGAAGCAGCCACGCTCATCGAGAATTCTAACTACCTCCTCCGCCACCAATCGCCAACCTTCGGCGGTCAGGTGGAAGAGATCGATTTTGAGTCGATCCGCACCGGCGCACGCCACGATGCGATCGACGTCTACGATGGAAAATCCCAGTCGCGCGGACAATTCGGCCAAGCCAAGATTGAAGCGCTGAACCCGCATTGCGATGGAGTCTTCAGCGCCCAGCCAGCAATGAGTTCGCTCCCCCGGAGTCGAGGGCGATAGATTGTAGACCAGCACATGCGCTCCCAGTTTCTCCTCGACGGCAACGATGAGCTGCGCCAGCCGCGCAAGCGTGGCCTCGATCGGTGCCAGGCCGGCATACTCACACTCTCTCTGGAGGAAATTGCGCGATTCGGGGTTCCACGATTCGAAGTCGTCGGGCAGCAGCAGCCAACCGTCGCGGCGGTGCCGGACCAGGGCGTTGGTGGCCGCCGATTGGAGCGAGAACACCACCACCTCGGTGGGTTCGTCGAACAACGCCGTGCGGTGCTGCCGCTCTATGGGGTGCGCCCCTGAAGGCAACCGGCGTGCAATCTCCTCGGGAGGCTCTAAGGGAGGGACTTCGCCGGGAAGCGGAATCAAGTCCAAGCGGGTGCAAGTCTCGTGCTTGATTTTGGCCAGCACGCCCGGATGCCGTGCTCGAATCACTTCATTGATGCCGTTCCATTCCAATACGCCTCCAACACGAGACCACAGGAGCGAGTCTCGTACGTCGACATTCCCCTTGGCAAAGATCCGCAATATACGCCGCGATGCACGCATCATCGTCCGGAGAACCGCAACAATGCGTCCGCACCTTCCAACGTGGTCACTTGCTCGGCAGGATCGATACTGCTGTCGGCGGCGAGACTGCGCCAGAATCTCATCATGACCCGCGTTTCGAGCGGATGGCGGCGTGCAAAGGCTTGCTCCCATCCGTCCTCGCCGGTCAATGGATCACGGTAACCCTCCCGATGAGTAATGTGTATCGACACGGCGCCTTCCACGACGAGCAGTCGAGCGCCGGAACGACACAACCTTAGCGCCAGTTCGCGATGCTCATTGATCGAAATGTCTTGATCGAAGCCGTCGGCAGCCAAGAAGGCTGCGCGCGGAATTGAAAAGTTGTGCCCGGCCGCCGCCATCCATTGGGCATGGGGTGCCGAACGCGCGCGCAAGGCACCCATTTCCAACTCGTACAGCTTTCGTGCGGCCCCGCCCGGATAGATGGCAGGTTCCGAACGTTCAAGTAGTCTTTCGTAGGGCCCGTTCGTAACCATCTCTTCGGTTACGAGGTATTGCGCAAGATTGCCCATACCGCGCACCCGAGCTTCCTTACCGGGCCAGGGAATCCCGGTGCGCGGGTCGAGGAAGAAGCGCGTGCCGCGCAAATGCCGCTGTTCACCGCGCCCCAGTTCATCTTCCCCCAAGCGCCCATGCCGTTCAACGGCATCGGGCGAAAGCAACACATCGCCGTCAAGAAAGAGTAAACGCCGACCTCGGGCAGCCTGCGCCCCTGCATTGCGCGACGCTGATCTTCCACGGCTTCGCTCATGGCGGATGATCTGTGGCTGAGGACCGTGCGACGGAATGTCTGCCGGTCCAACGGGTATGGCTGACCCGTCATCGACCAGAATGATCTCCGCGTCGTGTTGCCAATTGACGGTCTGTCGTCCAAGCGCGAGCACGCAGAGCCTTAAGCGTGGCTGTTCGTCCTTGGTGATAATGATGATGCTGACTTGCATGGCCTTCGACTTTTATCGCCGCGACAATGGATCGATCTGGATGGCAACGGATGTAGTACGTAGAACTCGAGCCGCCTGTCCTTCAGTGGGTTCATTGATGTCGCTGGTAGCGACCCCCAGTCTAGCGCCTACGTCCAGCACTTCACCCAGAGATACATTCAGCGAGCGCAAGCAGGCGCGCTCGGTGGCAATGATCCTAAAGAATGACAACGGTGGACAATCCTGAGCTTTTGCGGCACCAAAATCGACACGCACCTCCAACAATGGCGTGCCAGGCCTCAGCTCGTCTCCGGGCTTCGCCAGCAACTTATGGATTGTTCCTTGGTGCATCTGCGGGCCCACCCGCGGCAGAGTAAGGGCAAGGATCATGTAAGCTCCAAGGGCATGAAATCGTCGGGCATTGCATCCAGCAACAGGGCGGCAAACTCGTCCAACGCGATTTCGGCAGCGCGCCCGTAGCCGCCGAAACAGTCAGCATCCAGCGATGCACCGCCTTCCTGGGCAAGCGGGCGATCGAGGTCAAGAACGAAGCAGCCGGTGCGCCGAGATAGACGCACCACTTCCAGATTGATGCGCCGAACGAGTTCGCGCAGCGCGGGCTTGCCTTCATGAGCGCGATGCTCCAATGGCTCCTTCACATGCCGAAACGCGGTGCATACGGCAACGGCTGAACCGCGGGCCTGCAGGCGCTCAATGACAGGCTCCAACGCCAACGCGGCTTCAGCCGGAGAGATTGGCAACTCCTCGCTGCACTCGACCGCCATCGCCGCCGCCAGCTCGGGTGACCAGTTTGCGCGCAATCCCTGGTGGACGAGGAACGCGGCGCCTGAACGATGCCGCAGAGTCGGTAATGTTGCGGCTGGCAATAGAGCGAAGATGATCAAGCGATGCGGCTGCTCCAGCAGTTCACGGACATCTGTGCCTGGGAGCACACTTGAGCGGAGGGGAAAATCCACTTGTGCTGCGGCCGGATCAAGCCAGTCCGGGCGCGTGGTCCACTGCCGGACCAGCTGCACCTCCCGATCGGCAAACACGGATTGGATAGCGATTTCAGCATCGGCCAGCAGGCGATGCTCAGCGTCTCCTTCCAGCAGCAAGATTGAGGGTATGGTTGCCAATGTTGAGGGCCGAAAAAATCAAGTGATATCGAAAGTCACCATGAGTGTGTCATCCAGGGTCTCACTGCTCTCCGGCAGCGGCTCATCGGGCAAATCGCTCAACCACGCGGCAACATCGCCAGGCTTCATCCAATCACCGGAGGCAAAGAAACACCGGCGGAGCGTTCCCGCTTGTACCGCCGTCACCAGCACAATAGCCTTATCAGTCTCAAATTCCAGCAAGGCGTCGCCGGCATTGACCGCATCGTCCTCCGGTTTTAACCAATCCAGTAGACGCACCTCGATGGCATCGCCCAGCTCCTTCGGAATTACCAGCTTTCGAATCACAAATTACCCCTGCGCTGTTTCATAACTATCTAAGCTGCGACTTGCCCGAGAAGTCGCCGGGCGGACTGGACGATTCGCTGTGCATTCGGAATCGCGTCGGACTCCAATACGGGACTCGCCGAGATTGGAACACGACGCGCCCCCAGACGCGCCACACGTAGCCCCGGGACACGCTCCTGCAGGCCGAATGCGAGTTCCGCGCCCACACCGCAGACTGTTTGTCCTTCTTCCACAAACAGAGCGTTTCCGGTACGGCGCACCGAATTGGCGAGAGTCTCCCAGTCAATCGGCCAGAGAGAGCGAAGGTCGATCACATCGGCCTCGATCCCGGCAACGGCTAGCTCCTTTGAGGCCTCCAGCGCGACCACGCTCATATAGGAGTGCGCCACGATCGTTATATGGCGGCCCTCCCGTCGCACAGCCGCGCTGCCAAGCGGAATGAGTTGCTCGGAATCCGGCACTTCTCCACCGAGCGGGAAGAGTCGCTTGTGATCAATATAAACAACAGGTCCGGGCGAGCGAATCGCCGTCTTGAGCAGGCCATAGGCATCGCCTGCGGTCGAAGGAGCCACAACGGTCAGTCCCGGCACATTCATCAGCCAAGAATCAAGTGCCTGCGCGTGCGTAGGCCCCTGCCCTTTGGCGCCGGCCGTCGCCTTGACCACCATCGGAGCAGTCAGTTGACCGGCACTCTTGAAGCGCAGCTTGGCGGCATAGTTGACCAGCGGGTCGAGGCCCAGCATCAGAAAGTCTATGTAGGTAATGAATGCCAGCGGCCGCAATCCTGCCGCAGCTGCGCCGGCGGCGAGACCTACGGTGGCCGCCTCGGCCACCGGCGTATTGCGCACCCGCGATGGCCCGAACCGTTCAAACAGTCCACGGGTCTCGGCATAGGAGCCGCCATGCGCGGCAATATCCTGACCCAACAGAATGACCCTCGGATCGCGGACCATCTCTTCAGCGATCGCCCGGGCGATTGCCTCACGGAAAAAGAGCTTAGACATCGAGCATCGCCGCCTCAGGGTCCGGCCAGGAGGCGGCCTCGACGAATTTCTCAGCCTCTGCGATATCCTCATTGACCTCCGCCTGAATGCGCACCCAACGTTCGTCATCCAGCACGCCATCGTCGCGCAAACGCCGTTCATAGATCAGCAAGGGATCAGACTCGATGAACCGCTCGACATCCGCTGCGAGACGCTCTTCGCGGGTAAGCGTCGAGTGAGATCCCATGCGCACACAGCGCATTTCGAGGAACCTCGGACCATAACCTGCGCGAATAGCCGCCGCGGCGTCGACGGTCGCCGACACCACGGCATCGACGTCAGTACCGTCGACGGCCGCTGCGGGCACTCCGAAGGGAGTGGCAAGATCGGTCAGACTCGCGGCCGCGATCCCTTGGCGTACGGACGTTGAGACTGCAAAACCGTTGTTATCACAGATTAGCAAGAGGGGTAGTTGCCAGAGGGCGGCAATATTGAGCGTTTCATGCAGTGAACCCGCTCCGCAAGCCCCATCGCCGAATACGCAGCAGGTAACCGCATGGGTACCCAGCTGCTGCTGTGCAAGGGCCACGCCCGCGGCTACCGAAATATTGCCCCCAACGACCCCGTGCGCACCAAACAGGCCAACCGAAGGCATCGATACGTGCGCGCGCCCCGCGCGCCCTTTGTTGGGACCCCCGTCCTTACCGGCAAGCTCTGCCAGCAGGCCGCCCGCGGGCACGCCGCGCGCGAGTGCCATGCCGATGCTGCGGCCGCTACAGAGAAGCGGGTCCGTACGCTCGAGTGCAGTGCAGATGCCCACTGCAATGGCTTCCTCGCCGCGCGAGAGCAATTGAAATCCCGGCTTGGGTTGTCTCAGCAGTGCCGACTCGAACGAACGCAGCAACAGCATCGCCCGTAGGCGGCGCAGCCGTTCCTTAGCTACAGTGCCGGCTGCCTGCAACGGAGTATTCGTGAGTCTGTTCACATAAATCAGCGATGGTTTGAAGAAAGTTCGATTTTCGAGTGTAGATTGTAAGCCTCCAGGGAGCCGGAAGGCCGTCTCACTTCTATGTTTCAAGGAGATCATACGTGAGCGATGCATTCGATAGGCAATCCGATCCGGCGTTTGTGCACGGTGACAGGGCGGATGCCACTCTGAAGAAATTCCTGATGAACAGTTCCGGTGCGCGGCTTGCAGCATCTTCGCTGCGGCCGGGTGCCGAAGTCGGCATAACGTTTACTAACATTGCCGGCGATTGGCGCATTTTTTCCGATGGTGCCGGGGGAATCGCGCTCGAACCCGGGAAGGCCGTAGACCCCGACTTCGAGCTGCGTATTCCTCCGCGGGCGGTCAGCTCCATTTGTTCACGACTCGATGCAGACGTAGGCGACCTCGGAATTGCCTTCTTTGAGCATATAAAGGCACGCGAATCGGAGCTGAAGATCGACGCGACCGTGCATAGTGGATTGCTCAAGCTGACGCGCCGAGGATGGCTCGGCGTGATCGCCCGAGGCGGATCAAAAGTAGTCATATGGATGGGTCAGAAGGGACTGCGCGGCCCCGGCGCCATTGCGACAGCCATTGGCCGACTCAAAAGCTGAATTCGACAAGACCGAAGCACCGAGATTGGGGCAATGAAATCCAATCTTGTTCTCCCTCGGATATCTTTCATTTTTTTGGCGCTGTTCGGTCTGGCGCTGCTCGTTGGTGGGGCGAAACTACTGGCCGTGGGCGGATCCTGGTGGTACGCCTGCTCGGGAGTTGTCCTGGTCTCGTCGGCAATTTTGCTATGGAAGGGCAATCGCTGGGGCTCATGGCTTTATGGCTTGATGCTGGCGTACAGCTCGGCCTGGTCACTATGGGAGGTAGGGCTCAACGGCTGGGCTTTGGTTCCCCGGCTACTGGCGCTCGCCGTATTTGGGCTGTGGCTTATGACGCCGCTTGCACAACGCGGATTGGACTCGGGACCACGACCTCTCTTTGGCGAATTCCGGCGGCACCGCCCTGCAGGCGCGGCAATCTGGATATGCGCTGTCATTGCTCTAGTAACCGCGACGGCTATTGGTACTGCCCTGGCTCATGTCGATCCTGTCACCGTACAATACTCGCCCGTAGCGGCGGCCCGTGCGGCAGCCGCAGGCGATTGGCGCAACTATGGTAACGACACCGCGGGCACGCGCTATTCCGAACTCACACAACTGAATCCCGGCAATGTCTCTCGGCTGAAGTTGGCCTGGAGCTTCAGAACCGGTGATATTGCGAAACCCGGACGCGGTTATAACTTCGAAGCCACGCCTTTGAAAATTGACCGCCTTCTGTATGTGTGCACGCCCAGCGCACAAGTATTTGCGCTTGACGCCGCCACCGGGAAATTGATTTGGCATTTTGACGCGAAGAGCAGTCTGGAGGGGGCCGAGGCTCTGGCTTGCCGGGGAGTATCTTATTACTCAATGGGATCGGCTGCGGGCGAATGCGCCAAGCGCGTCTACGTCGCGACGCCGGATGCACACCTGTGGAGTGTCGATGCCCTGACCGGCAAACCCTGTGCAGATTTCGGTGATGGCGGCGCGGTCGACCTGCTGTCGGGCATTGGGGAAGCGCCAAGAGGTACCTACACCGTGAGTTCTCCGCCCGTGGTAACGCGCGGCAAGCTGGTGATCGGTTCGAAAGTCATGGACAACGTTTCCACCGATATGCCGTCGGGTGTCGTCCGCGCCTTTGACGCCGTGACGGGCAAGCTTGTCTGGGCATGGGATGTGGGGCGGCCGGATCGCAAGGATGCGCCGCCACCCGGTGAGACCTACACCCGCAGTACGCCCAACGCCTGGGCGCCGTTGGTCGCCGATGACGAACTCGGACTCGTCTATATTCCTACCGGCAATCCCGCAGTTGATTTCTGGGGCAAAAAGCGCCGGCCTTTCGACGAGCATTACAGTGATTCACTCGTTGCCGTGGACATCGGCACCGGGGACACTCGATGGAGCTTTCAAGCCACCCATCATGATCTTTGGGATAACGACTTGTCCTCCCAGCCTGTGTTGATGGATCTGCCGACTACGCAAGGCATTCGACCCGCCGTCTTATTCGGTACCAAACAAGGCAGCATATTCATTCTTGACCGCAAGACCGGAGAGCCGCTCGTACCTGTGACGGAAAATGCCGCGCCGGGACGCAGCAATATCGGCGAGC
The DNA here is from genome assembly GCA_036502605.1 of Steroidobacteraceae bacterium. GTDB lineage: Bacteria > Pseudomonadota > Gammaproteobacteria > Steroidobacterales > Steroidobacteraceae > Bog-1198. Next base: position 10,340 of record DASXYI010000091.1, on the reverse strand, counting down.
ACCTGGCCGCGGCACAGCCCACATCGGCGCTGGCCGTGAATCCTGGCCCATCGTTTCTGACCGAAGCGGCCATGTGGGGAATGACGCCCATCGATCAAATGTGGTGCCGCATTCAATATCGGAAAGCACGTTATGCAGGCCCCTACACGCCGCCGGCCACCGGAGAAGCGTCGATAGTGTATCCCGGGATGTTCGGAGGCATTGAGTGGGGCGGCGTCACCGTTGATCCGGTTCGCAAGATTCTGGTCTCCAACCCCAGCGCCATGCCGTTTCTGGTTCGGATGGCCCCGGTCAACGGCTCTGTACCTGCAGGTCTGTCCGAAATGAAAGGAACCGGCTATGCGGCTTCTTATTTCGGCTTTCTGAGTCCATTCAAGGTTCCCTGCATGCAGCCGCCTTGGGGCAAACTTTACGCGATCGATCTGCGAACGAATAAGGTTATTTGGGAACGTCCGGTCGGCACTGCCCGTGACACCGGCCCCTTCGGCATTGCCAGCCGGTTACCGCTGCTCATTGGTACGCCGCAGGTTGGAGGAACGTTCATCACGCGAAGCGGGCTCATTTTCGCAGGCGCAACGCTGGATGATTACTTGCGCGCCTATGACCTGCAGACGGGTAGGGAACTGTGGAAGGCGCGCTTACCTGCCGGCGGCCAAGCCACTCCGATGACTTTCCAGTCCGATGACCGTCAGTTCGTCGTCATCGCCGCGGGTGGACACCAAGTCTTGGGCACAAAGACCGGTGACTACATACTCGCTTATGCGTTGGACTGATACTCCGATGAGCCCGCTCTTCGTCGCCGGTGCGGATGACGTCATCGAGCAAATCATCGTCCAATGTTGGCTGTTTCAAGCCCGTGCCGGCGACTATTCCGACGCACGAGCACGCGCCGAGCGCACGCTGGAGCGCCTTCTCTCCAGGGGGTTGCCTTACAAAGCCAGCCCCGGCGGATTACTGCTGGACCCGTACGCCGCAAACAATGCGCTCAAATCGCGTGTGGGCGAGCCGGCCGACGACGCCTGGGTGGACTGGCAACAGACGACGCGCCGCAACGCGGTTTCACTGCCGGCCGCCCCTCATCTTTACCGCTTTTCCCTGCGTCGTGAGTGGCATTGGTACGCCGCAACACCGGGGCGGCCCATAGTGCTCCGGCTACCGCTGCCATTACGGCAGGCTCAGCGCGGTCCGGCGCAAGTGAGGCTGCTGCAACCCGCAGGAACGTCCGTGGAAATTCGGGAAATGCCCGGCCGCGTTGAGTTGCGACTCGACTCCGCCGCGGTAGCGGGCCCGATCGTGGCGGAGCTTGTGGTGGAGTTCTTGGGGGGCGCGGTGGGCGACTCGATGGCACCCTCCGCACCCATTGGCGCATCCGTCGATTCCGAAGATCAAATCTGGTTACGCGAACGCGAGGGTTTGGTTGCACCGAGTGCGACGGTCGCGGCACTGGCCGAGGAATTGGCGAGAGGAATCGCCAATGCCCGTGCGTTCGCATATGCAGCTTGGGAATGGCTGATGACGAATTTGCGCTTCGGTGATGTGCACCGCGCGGCGCTCGGCCGGGATGATCCATTGGGGGGAGTATTGCAGAATCGTTTGGCCGATTGCATGTTGGGCTCTTCGTTGTTGGTTGCCCTGTGTCGTGCACGCGGCATTCCCGCGCGTCTGGCATCCGGATATCTTCTTCACCCGGCCAATCTTGGGCCCCATTCTTGGGCGGAAGTACGGCTCGCTCCGGGTCTATGGGTGCCCTTCGACTACGGTTCATGGTGCTACTGCGCCGGCGATGCGAGCGATCCCATTTGGGGCAGGTTTTTCCGCGGGAGAATTGACGCCCGATTCCTTGCCGAAGTCGCGCCTCGCGATTTCACGGGATGGGGAAGCGCACCGCCGCCGGAGCGTTGGTTTCGCTTGGAGCGCCTTCGCGGCGACCGGATCGAACACACCCTGCACGCGTTGCCCGACGGGTCTCTCTTCCGGCGCGACCTGCTCGATCTCCAGATTGTCGGCCCAGTCGGACCCGGAGGCGCGGTGCACTCAGCCTGACGCGGGCCTCGCCGGCGCTGGGATCCCGCGGCAAAAAAGTGCCGGCAGCCCTCGTTGCCGGCACATTGATCGAGGCCCGCGCTCAGTTTACGGTCGAATTCTCGGTAGGTTTGTTGGTCGCGCTGGTGCCTTTGAGACGATCGTCACCGGCGGCTTCGAGCTTCGCTGCCTTGGCCACGCCGGCCCCGTACGCGGGATCGCACTTGGCGAACAGCGCGATCTGTCTGCGCTTGATTTCATCCGGCACGCCTTGCATTGCCGCGGCGATGTTGGCGAACAGGCGCTGCTTCTGCTCGGCGTTGAACAGGCGGAATAGATTGCCGGGCTGCGTGAAATCGTCGTTACCGTCGCGGTGGTTGTAGCGGTCGGCTTCCCCGTGCAGCGGCAGCGGCGGCTCGGCGAAGCGCTTGTCCTCCTTCGGGCCGTTGAACGAATTGGGCTCGTAGTAGGCGTCCGGGTTGCCGGTGTTGTTGTCGAAGAACCGCATCGGACCGTCCTTGTGGTAATGGTGCACCGGGCAACGCGGCGAGTTGACCGGCAGCGCCTCGTAGTGCGTACCCAACCGGTAACGGTGCGCATCGGCGTAGCTGAACACGCGCGCCTGCAGCATCTTGTCGGGTGAAAAGCTGATGCCGGGAACGATGTTGGAGGGCGCGAAGGCGGCCTGCTCGATCTCGGCGAAGTAATTGTCCGGATTGCGATTCAATTCCAGCACGCCGATGTCGGTCACCGGGAAGTCGCTATGCGGCCAGACCTTGGTCAGATCGAATGGGTTCCAGCCCGTGCGCTGAGACCATGCCTGCGCCTGCGCGTCCGTCATGATCTGCACCTGCATTTTCCACTTCGGGAAGTCGCCCTTGTCGATCGCGCCGAACAGATCCTCCTGGGTCGATTCGCGCGTGCGCCCGACGACCTCGGAAGCCTCCGCATTGGTCCAGTGCTGATGGCCCTGCTGAGTCTTGAAATGGAATTTAACCCACACGCGCTCGCCGGCCCCGTTGATCAGACTGTAGGTGTGCGAGCCATAGCCATTCACGTGGCGCACGTTGGTGGGCAGTCCGCGGTCGGACATCAATATGGTTACTTGATGCAGGCTCTCCGGCGACAGCGACCAGAAGTCCCACATCGCGGTGGGGGAACGCAAATTGGTTTTCGGATGCCGCTTCTGGGTGTGGATGAAGTCGGGGAACTTGTAGGGGTCGCGCACGAAGAACACGGGTGTATTGTTGCCGACCAGGTCCCAATTGCCTTCCTCGGTATAGAACTTGATTGCGAAGCCGCGTACGTCGCGCTCGGCATCCGCCGCGCCGAGTTCACCGGCGACGGTCGAGAAGCGCAGGATCAAAGGGGTCCTGGCGCCGGGTTGCAGCACCTTGGCCTTCGTGTGCTTCGAGATATCGCCGGTGATGGTCAGAGTGCCGTGCGCGCCCCAGCCCTTGGCGTGCACGGGACGTTCCGGAATACGCTCGCGGTTCTGGTGGGCGAGCTTCTCAATTAACTGATAATCCTGCAGCAGCAGCGGCCCACGAGGCCCGGCGCTGAGCGAATTCTGGTTGTCGGCAATCGGATTGCCGGCCGTGGTAGTCAGTTGATCGGCGGATGGCTTGGAGGTGTCGTCGGCCAGTTTGCTCATGTGATGCTCCAGGTGAGGGTTGCAGTAGGATAGGCCGGTGCCACCACCCGTGGAAATAGATTGATCCGATAGTATCGATAGATGATGTCAATCAAATCATGGCCGCGGCGGCGTTCGGGCGGCCCCCTACCACGCCGCGAAGCTTCCTGATGTCGTCATGGCGCGTAACGATGTCGCGGCGATCCGCCGCTAGGCGCAAGTCACGCAGGACTTCGAGTGAACGGAGCAAGACCGGCAGCGGTGGCCCGCTGGCGGTGACCCCCCCCAAGGCCTGTTCATTGAGGGCAGCGGCGGGTTCCTCGATGAAACGCTTGACCAGTGCGTTGTGGTGCTGCGCCGCCGCCTGCCCGAACAGATCGCAGACCTCGAGGTACGCACGCGCGTTCCGCTGAAACCAGTCCGCGCGGCCATGTTCGTCGACGAGGGCGAGCAGTTCATCCAACAGGCTGGTGCGCGTCATGCACTCCCGCAGCCGAGCCTGGTCGGATGGCAACATGAACAGCATTTTATCGACCAGTAAATGGGCGTAATAGGGATCGTTGGCGCGACACACGCCCAATAGCAGGTCCAGCTCGTTGATGCCCGAAAAGTCGCCGGCGTTTGCTCCGCGATACTCCTGGCGTCCAACGCGATACGGTTTGTAGTAAGGGCGCACGGAATAGAAAAATCGCTCGACGTTTAGTTGGCTTATCAGCCGATCATTGAATCGGATGACGTCGCGCAGCGCCTGCGCGGCCGCATCAAACGCGACGTCCGCCACCGGACTGGAAACACCGAGATGGACGACGCCGGTGAGTGCATCGGCGGCGCGCTGCAGCGAGAGAATGCCGCGCGTGTTCTCATCGATGAACAGAAACTCATCCGGGAGCGAGGTAAAGCTCTTGCGAACACCGGCACGCGCTTTGTTGTGCGTTGCCAGGTGCGCGGTCGAAAATCTCGGCGCCATGCCCAGAGACGCTCCAACGTGCAGGGCAAGCGACGAGGCCTCGGGGAACGGCGATCGATCTTCTCGCACCGGATTGGTGAGTTCGTGGCGCCTCAGCGCACCGAGATACAAACCTACATTACCGAGAACACCAAACGCGCTATCGAAGCCCTCTGCCGTGTTGCCCTCTGCGAGCAGCGCGACGACGTACGTGTGACCTTCATCTCGAAGTGCCGCCTTGATCGGATCTCCGCAGCCGATCACTTGCGCGCGGTTAGGCTGTGCGAAGTAGAGGTTTTCGAGCTCGGTATTCATCTGAATGAAGGATGTTCGAATCCAGCGTTCGAATGCCTCTGCCCGGCCGCTCATTCGCACCTCTTAAATTTGTTCGGTGTGATCATGCGCCAGACCAGCAACCGGCAATGAGCGCTGCCTCCGCCGCTGTGTTGTAGATGTGAAAGGAGAGCCGCACCGCCGTGCCCCGATAGTCGACACGCACAGCGCTTGCCCGCAAGGAGCGCATGATCCGCTCCTGCTCATCGCCGAGACCCACGCAGATCGTGCCCCCCATCCGCTCCAGATCGATTTGATTCCGCCAAGGCGGCGGCAATTCGTCGCGGAAAACCTTCATGAGCTTCACGTTATGCGCTCGAATTGCTGCAACTCCGATGTCTGCGATCAAGCGCAGGCCTTCGGCGGCGATTGCATAGGGTGCGACGGAAGGCGTACCGCCCCAGAAGCGTCTGGCATCCGCTGCATATCTGAACGAGTGAACGTCGAGCTCGAATGGATCGGCGTGTGAAAACCAGCCGACATCAACCGGTGCGAGACTGTCCAGCAGCGTTGGGCTAATCCACATGAACCCTGCGCCGGGTCCGCCGCAGAGCCATTTGATGCAGCTCCCAAGCACGATATCCGACCCGAACTCGGACATGGACACGGGGAGTATGCCCGCCGATTGCGCGACGTCCACGATGCAACGGATACCGCGCTCGCGACACAGGGCCGCGATCTTTGCAACCGGCGCCACCAATCCGGTGTTCGAGTGCGCATGAGTGACCAGTACCGCCGCGACATCCGGGGTCAGCGCGTCGACCCAAGTAGCCAAGATCGACGGATCAAGGGTATTCGGGATGAATCGGGTATCGAAGCCGCTCTGGCGCGACTGTTGCAGCACGAAGGCAAGCGAGGGGAATGAATCCTCGGCTGCAAGCAATACTGCCCGCTCATTCGACTTCGGCAGCGCGGGCAATAGTTTCGCGAGGCCCGATGAGAGATTCGCCTGCGGGCAATAGTCGGCCGCCCTCCCGCCCAGGAGCATGGCGAGCGACTCTCGAAAGCGCTCGATCGCTGGCAGCCAAGAATTCCACGCATCGCCGCCCTCCAATTGCCACGGCTCGAAATACTCCTTGTAAAACACTTCAGCGCTGCGTTTAGGCAGACACCCCACCGAATGCGTCAGCGCGTAAGGTCCCGGACCCGGCACATGAAACAGATCTCGATACATAGATAGTCTTGCTTACCCTCGTCAACGCGAAAGAGCCACCGATGGTCATTTCGGCATTGCGTCGATCTTGCCAACACTGGCACGATAGTCCCATCCATGTCCATTCGTCGCGACTCGCTTACCACTTCACGCCGCCGCGCCGCGGTGATCTTCATCTTCATCACCGTCGTCATCGACGTGCTCGGCTTCGGGCTCATCATCCCGGTGCTGCCCAAGCTAGTGCAGCAGTTCATGGGGGAGGACGCGGGCGCGGGTGCCACCATGTTCGGCGTATTCGGCACAGCGTGGGGGCTGATGCAGTTTTTCTTCTCGCCGGTCCTGGGAGCTGTTTCTGACCGCTTCGGCCGCCGGCCGGTGATTCTGATTTCCTGCTTCGGCCTTGGTCTCGACTATATCGTCATGGCGCTCGCGCCGAATATCGGCTGGCTGCTGTTCGGACGCATCGTCTCGGGAATCTGCGCCTCCAGTTTTACCACTGCGGGTGCCTATATTGCCGATGTGGCGCCGCCGGAGAAGCGCGCCGCCGCCTACGGCATGATCGGCGCTGCTTTCGGCGTCGGCTTCGTGCTCGGGCCGGCCTTGGGCGGTCTTCTCGGCAATATCGATCCGCGCCTGCCTTTCTGGGGCGCCGCAGCGCTTGCCCTGATTAACGCCATATACGGCCTGTTCGTGTTGCCGGAATCCCTGCCGCCGGGGAAGCGCGATGCTTTCGCTTGGAAGAAAGCCAATCCGGTCGGCTCGCTCAAACTGCTGCGCTCCCACCCTGATCTGCTCGGTCTGGCCTCAGTGAATCTATTGTTCCAGCTGGCGCACTGCGTGCTGCCCAGCATGTTCGTGCTCTACACCAGTTACCGATACGCCTGGGACACCAAGACCGTCGGATTGACCCTCATGGCGGTGGGTGTATGCAGCATTATCGTGCAGGGCGGACTGGTCAAGCCGGCAGTGCGGCGCCTGGGTGAACGCGGTTCGCTCTACACCGGTCTGCTGTTCGGCATTGTCGGATTCGCCGGCTTCGCCCTGGCGCCGACGCCCTTCTGGATCTGGGCGGTGTTGCCGGTATTCGCCCTGATGGGATTGTTCGGCCCCGGCCTGCAGAGCCTGATGTCGCAGCGGGTGGCCGGGAACGAGCAAGGTAAGTTGCAGGGGGCGAACGGCAGCATTACCAGCATTGCCGGCTTGATCGGCCCCGGCCTGTTCACCCTGTCCTTTGCTCATTTCATCGACAAGGGCCGCACCTGGACCCTACCCGGCGCGCCGTTCTTGATCGCTGCGGCGTTGCTGCTGTTGGCCCTGCTACTGGCCGTGCAGGCAGCGCGCCCGGACGCGGTGGCGACGAGCCCGGCGACCTGAGCGCCGCGCAAGACTCTCGACGCGATCTTTTTGGATATGACTCCAAATAACTCGCGAGTTTTTTGGATAATACTCCAAATTACTCGTATACTCCGATCACATGGAACGATACCTCAAAAAGCAAGTTGCGGCCGATTTGGAACGCAAGATGGTGTTCCTAGGCGGGCCGCGCCAGGTCGGCAAGACCACCCTCGCAAAGCAATTACTGAAAGGCGAAGTCGGCTATTTCAATTGGGACTACGCCGAACATCGCCAAAAAATCCTCGAGATGGAATTTCCGAAGCAGACGGTGCTAGTGCTCGACGAGTTGCACAAATATCGAAAATGGCGCAACTATCTTAAGGGTCTCTACGACGTTAAGCGCGGTCAGTACAAAATCCTGATCACGGGCAGCGCGCGCCTCGATTACTACCGATTCGGCGGCGACTCGCTGCAGGGGCGTTATCACTACTTGAGGCTTCATCCTCTATCAGCAGCCGAACTACAAATCAAAACACCGGCGGACTTGAAACAGCTCGTCGAACTCGGTGGTTTTCCGGAACCGTTCTTTTCCGGATCCGTGGACGAGGCACGACGCTGGTCGCGGGAACACCGTGAGTTCCTGTTGCAAGAGGAATTGCGGGATCTCGAGCGGGTGCAAGACATCGGTCAGCTGGAATTGCTGATGCTGCGGCTGCCGGAGCTGGTCGGATCTCCGCTTTCCATCAACTCGTTGACCGAAGATCTGCAAATCAGTCACAAGACCATCGCGCGCTGGTTGATGATCCTGGAACGCATTTACGCGCTGTTCCGCGTCCCGCCGTTCGGTACGCCCAAGCTACGCGCAGTGAGAAAGATGCTCAAACACTATCATTTCGACTGGAACGTCGTGCCCGATCCCGGCGCCCGCTTCGAGAACCTAGTGGCGTCGCATCTATTAAAATGGGTCCATTTTCAGATCGACACCAAGGGACGGGAGCTGGAGCTGAGATATTTTCGCGACATCGACGGCCGCGAAGTCGATTTCGTCGTCACTGAGAACCGCAAGCCCATTTTATTCATCGAGGCCAAATGGGCTGACGATGACATTGCTCGCGGCCTCAAGTACTTGAGGGAGCGCTTTCCTCAGGTCGAATCGTGGCAGATATCCGCAGCCGGCACAAAGGACTTTGTATCGCGCGAGGGCATCCGCGTTGCCCCAGCGATCGAGTTGCTGCGCACGCTCGTGTGACGGAACCCGCGACTACTCGCCTAGCAAGTGCAGGGCAATCCGTCGTTCATGCGGCCTTCGCCGATGTTCGAAGAGATAAATTCCCTGCCACGTTCCCAACGCGAGCTGGCCGTCAATCACAGGGACCGATACGGAAACCTGCGTGAGCGCCGCGCGAAGGTGCGCGGGCATATCGTCCGGACCTTCATCGTCATGGTCGTAGAGGCCGGGGTCTTCCGGCGCAATTCGTTCGAAGAACGCTTCCAGATCCGCACGTACTTCCGGCGCCGCATTCTCCTGAATCAACAGCGACGCCGACGTGTGGGTGCAAAATATAGTCACCAACCCGGTGGCAACGGATTGACCGTCCAGCCAGTCGCGCACACCGCGCGTGATCTCGATCAAGCCGCGTCCGCCAGTGCTGACCCTAAGGGAAAAGGTCGCCTGTTTCACCAAAAATTCCAGCGCTAGTTTACGTCGTCGATGTAATGCGTTCGGGCTCCACTTTATAGATGACCCGGACCTCGCCCGGCCGGCTGTACGGATACTTGTCCTTCCCAAGATATTTCTTGGCCATCGCATCGATGTGATGGTCAGCGCCGTCGCGGGTTCGGTCGACTACATGACCCCGCACTTCAAGATAACGGTACGGATTGTCAGGATCCATGATCGACAGTGCGACCCTACCGTCGCGTTGCAGGTTTTTATCCTTCTGACGACCCTCGGCCGTGTTGATCACGACGTGGCGACCGTCGAAATCGACCCACACGGGGGTCACCTGCGGCTGGCCGCTGGGCATCAACGTCGCGAGATTTGCGAACGCTTTCTTCTTGAACAGATCGAGATGCGATTCCGGTATGACTTTCTCGGCCATGGTCAATTCCTCGCTGTCATGAGAACGAGCCCAGAATACTGCCGCGGCGTTTCCGCGGCCAGCTGATTCTGGCCGCGGCGCGGCGCAGCGAAAAGGCGCACGGGCAATCGAAGCCCGTCGGCCCGCGCCGTCGCCCACCAAAAGATAGGCGCCCGCGCGGCGCAACGGTCGTCTAATCCCGCAATGGGGCCGGAGACTTGAGAAATGCTGCAACCGAATAAATCCGTCATCGAGATTTGCCACGTCGTGCGCGACATGGACGCCGCTCTCCTCTATTGGACGAAAGTCATGGGCGCAGGCCCATTCTTCGTGGGGGATTTCGAATGGGAGAAAGGGGTCACGTACCGCGGCCGTGCCGTCGGTCAATCGCTGCAGATTGCATTCGGTTTCTCCGGCGGCGTGATCATCGAGTTGGCGAGACCGATCAACGCAAACGTCCCCTCGGTGTTTACCGAAGCGCTGGAATCTACCGGGCCGGGTTTTCACCATGTGATGCTGCGGGAGGATTTTGACAAAGGCTTTGAGCGTCTCAGCGACGCGGGTTACGAGGCGGCGTATCGTGGCACACTCCCCGGCGGCGAGCGTTTCGTATTGTTCGACACGCGCAAGGACAGCGGCGGCTTCGTCGAATTAATGGACGTCTCCCCGTTGATTCAGCGCCAGCTGGAGAACATGGCGCGCGCGCATCAGGAGTGGGACGGCCGCACCGATCCCATTCGCCCGATGGCCAGCTCGTTTGCCTGAACGGCTCGGTGCGATCAGTCCCGACGCTTGATGAGCAGGAAGTAGGCAAGCAGTCCCGTGACTATCGACAAT
>DASXYI010000090.1:0-58508 GCA_036502605.1 Steroidobacteraceae bacterium | reverse complement strand
GACCGTGCCGCCGTACTCGAATCCCACCAGGCCGCCGACCTGGCCGGCACCGCTCACGCTAGTCCCGGCGTAGCTTTTGCTGATGCTGCCGCCATAGTCGGCTCCCACCAGGCCGCCGACATCGGTGGCACCGCTCACGCTGCCGCCGGTCAATCCCAGGTTACGCAGCGCGGCGCCCGAACCGATATAGCCAAATAGACCGACGTCATCTTTCGTCGGCTGATTGACGGTCAAGTTGCTAATCACGTGTCCAAGGCCATTCAATGTGCCCGTAAATGCTGTGGACGAATTGCCGATCGGGGTGAAACCTGCGTAGGTCGGCGCGGTGGCTCCGTCGGAATTCCAGTGGGACGTTGCCGTGGCATCGATGTTGCTGCCCAGCGCGTAATGCCCGGAGAGGTTGCCGCCGACGCCTTGCAAGTCGACGCCCGTGGTACTGCCCGCCGCGCCCAGTGTATTGATTACCGTGTAAGACGTGCCGCCGATCACCAGCGCCGTTGTGGACGTCGGCGACACGTTGGGCAAGCTCACCATCGCGCCGGCGCCTAGATTAAAAGAGCCCGTGCCGCTGGCCGTCTCCGACCCATTCGCGGTGTTCGGGCTGATGGCGATGCCCGCCAAAGCGCCCGTCGCCGTCAAGTTTGCGTTGACGTTGACGTTGTTCGAAGCGATCAGCGTGAGCGTCGTGTTCGCGTTCCACAGCACCTGGTCATTGACGTTAATGTTGCCGCTCCCGGCATGGCTCCCGCTGGCGCTTTGCAGCGTGACGGTGGTCGTGCCTAGATTGGCCGAGAGCGTGGTCCCACTGAGGTCGCCGCCGCTTGCCGCCACGGTAAAATCCTGCGGGTCGATGAGCCAGCTGCCATAAAGGCCATTGGATGAAGCGGTCGTGACCTTGGCATCATCGGCCACATGCACGTGGGCCGCGCTGGTGTCGATATGGCCACCGCTGCCGCCGTCGGGCGCGCTCGCATCGAGCGTGCCGCCGACTTTTACGGTTCCGGCCGCCATGCCGCCGAGCAGCGTGATCTCGCCCTCACGGGTCTTCACCGTGCGCGCCTCGATCACGCCGGTGTTGTTGACTGCACTTGCGAGCAACGCGTCCTTCGCACCCGCCGTCATGACGACCTGACCGCCATCTGCCTGGAGCAGGCCGCCGTTATCGGCCAAGCTCTCGAGCACGCTGCGGTCGACTTGCACGTGGAATAAGCTGTTGCCGCTGAAGGTGAGCGTGACCGCGCTGCCGGCGGCAAGCGCCACCGTTCCGAGCTTCGCGGTGATCACGCCCTGATTGCTCACGCGATTGCCCAATAGCGCCACGTAGCCGCCGCTGCGAGCGGCGATGGTACCCTGATTGACGACGCTGCCCGCGGCGCTGCCGCTGAAGCTGCGCGCACTGCCCGCGAAGCTGGCATCGTTTAGATCGAGTGTGGAGGCCACCAGGCCCCCCACATTGACCTCCGCACCTTTGCCGAACAGGATGCCGTTGGGGTTTATGAGGTACACCTGACCATTGGCGTTCAGGCGACCGAGAATCTGGGTGCCGGTGTTACCGAGTATGCGATTCACCGCAATCGCCGTGGCTGAGGGCTGCAGGAAATTGACGGTCTCCTGCGGGGCTATGTTGAAGGTCTGCCAGTTGATCGATAAATTCTGGCTCGACTGCTGAATGTTGGTGGTATTACCGGCTTGGTTAATGCTGCCCACGCCGGCGAGGACGTGTGCGCCGCCCGGAGAGGCACGCGCCAGCGGCGCGACCGCCAGCGAAAGCGCGGCCGCGAGAGCCTTCGCCGCCGATGCCGCGCTCGTGCGTCCGGATTTGCCGCGCCCTTTGGCATTCTCCGCCACCGGCATCCAAGCGCTTCGCACCCGGTTCCATACCAAACGGTAGATGCGATTCATCGATCCGTGACGGTTCATTGCCTCACCCCATTTCAATTATCGCGCCGCAATCCAGCGGCAAGAATTCAAACAGCCCGCAACGGCGCTGTCCAAACGCAAAAAACTCTTATCGGGAGTGAGTGTGAATTCGTATTCGTCAGCGCATCATTCGTATAGCGCTAAATCGAACTAAAAAACAAGAGAGCGGATGAGCAACCGTCGATGCGAACAATTACCCTGTCCGGGGCGTGGTCCTGTCAGCCGCAGTCATCGGGGCGTCATGCTGCACCAATTGTCGTTTAGTGATATTTGCGATCCGCAGGCGCTTCGAGTGGTCGAGCCCAACGGCTCATACTGTGATTGATGGAATTCATTCCAAGCTTGATCGTACTCATCCCAAGTTTGATCTCGTCTCTCCACTGCGAATATCCGGGGGCCTGTGGAGAGAGTCCTAGCCGGCGTAGACGTCCGTTGAGCCGATAGATCCGGCCGGCCCGCTCAATGGAGCGGAGGTCAAAGTTGATGCTGAGGGCGATCGAGACACTATCCAGGTTCTGCGCCCAGTGCGGTGCGAGACTTGGGATGTGGACCGCAGAACCGGCATGCAGTTCGAACACCTCCGCGTCGCCCTGCCGCTCCGCGTTGTATTTTGCGGCGCTCAGATCGCCGCCGTAATACCCTTCCAGCTCCTCTGCGGTGACGACCGCCCGGTCGAACACGGTCAGGCGCTTGTCGCCGTGAAGTTGAAACAAGAAGTTGGTGTTGGAGTCCATATGATAGGAGGTAACGCGGCGCGGCGAGGCGATCAGCAAGGTGGCTCGCGACTCTATTACGTCGGAACGCAGTGCAGGACCGACGAGAGCCACTACATGGTCTATGAGTGCATGCAGAACGGGTCCTAGTATTGCACTACGTTCGACGTGTCGAAGAAGAATGAGCGAATTATTCGTTGCAATACCATTCAACACGTGGCGCAGTGTTTGGGGAGCTTGCAGCCCAGTAGCCCAACTGTCGGTTACCTTAGCGTCTGCGCTGGAACAGTAGGCCGATTTTGTAAGTTCGGGTTCACGGCAGACAAGTTCAGCAAGGTGGTCCAGTGCGAACAGGGGGTTCTCGTAAACGCTATGTGCGAAATAGAATCTCTCGCGGTTATAGCTGTCGCGAAAAGCTAGAGGATCGGGAACAAACACTACCTGCGCATCGAAAACCCGATTGTCATTCGGATTTATGGCCATGACGACACCCCATGCCGCTCGAGCGAGTCCAAGGTTAGGACGCTCAACTGAGGCGACAGTAAATAGCGCGTTCCAGCGCCGGCCGCTAGAGGAGCTTATCGTGTTCGCTTGTAAGTCGCGAGGCGGTGCCGGATGTTGCGGGCAGCGGGCAGAACACACCGCGCACAGCGGGGACCGGGATGCCGCGTCGTGGACTCATAATTTTTCATCTGTAATCAAATAGTTATGTGTTTTGGCAAACGCCTAAACCGCTTTTTCCGTGTAGGCTAGACGCCGACACGAAACAACTATCCAAAGTCGATTACGCGCGCGCCTCAAAGCGATTTTAATTGATCCCAGCAGGGCGGCCGGGCGGAGCCATACCATTTACCGCTAGACCGGAGAATTAGAATGAAACTGCGCGACAACTAGGCGTCCCCCCATTACTAGGCGTCCCCCTATGCAACGCTTGGTTCGGCTCATTGTCCTGGCGCTGGCGATGTCGGCTCGCATTGGATTCGCCGATGATCCGAAGCTCGACGCCCCGCAACAGAAGGAAGCGCCCACGGCGTTTGCTGCCAAAGAGCCGAGGCCGGTTATGGAGTGGGGTATCGGCGACGGCAAGAGCTATCTCGTTCCCGCTTATGAAATTCCCGCGTTTGAGTTGCTGCTGAATCGCTACGATCACTATGCGCTGGATTCGCGGGTTTACGCATCGCCGATCTCGAATTTTAAGGAGAACATCCATCGCAAATGGGTGGTCGACAACGACGCGTTCGCCACCAATCAATTTCTACATCCGTACCAAGGAGCTATCTACCAAGGGCTTGCACGTTCCTCCGGCTTGGGCTTTTGGGAATCGTCCGGCTATACCCTCGCGGGGAGTTTGCTGTGGGAGGAAGCGGGCGAGACAACACGCCCGTCGATCAACGACCAAGTGGCCAGCGGCATTGCCGGCAATTTTTTGGGTGAGCCCTTATTCCGAATGGCCAGCCTCTTGCTGGAGAGCGGTCCAAACGGCGAGCCCGGCCTGTTTCGAAAGATCGGCGCTGCGGTGATCTCGCCTTCGATGGGCCTCAATCGATTGGTCTATGGCAATCGGTTCGCAGGTGTGTTTCGCAGCAATGATCCCGCCGTATTCACACGCGTCGACCTTGGTGCGAGCCTCAGCACGCAATTTACTTCGAACGTCAACGTAAACGCGGATTTGGCAGCGCCGCCCGCATCGCAAACTTTCAAACGGCAAAGTGCGAGTGCCATTTTCACCATGGCCTACGGCCTTCCCGGCAAACCCGACTATGATTACGACCGGCCCTTCGACTATTTCAACTTCGAGTTGGGCGCAGACACCAACAATGCGCTCGAGACCGTGTTCAGCCGCGGACTGCTGTACGGCACCGACTATGAGGTAGGTCCAAGTTATCGCGGTATATGGGGCCTGTATGGGACTTACGACTATGTCGCGCCGCAAATCTTCCGCGTCTCGACGACCGCGGCTTCAATCGGGACCACCGGCCAATGGTGGCTGTCTCGACATGTCGCTGTTCAAGGCACGGCACTGGCCGGCGTCGGTTATGGCGGGGGCGGCGTGATACACGGAGCCGGTGTCGCGCGAGCCGGCGCGCTCGGCGACGGTCAGCGCGATTATCACTATGGAATGACGCCTCAGGTCGAATTGGCGGTTCGTCTGATACTCGGAGACCGCGTGTCGCTAGACACCACGGCGCGCGAATACTACATCAGCCGAGTAGCAGCCACGGAGAGCACCGGATCGGAAAACATCACGCGCGCCGACACGGCGCTGACCATTCGTGTCTACAATCTGCATGGCATCACGCTGAGATATTCCCAATCGACTCGCAATGGACGCTACGCCAGTCTGCCGACGTCGCATCAGACGGTGGGCACTTTCAGTATCGGCTATACCCTGGTGGGTCAAACCCGATTTGGTGCGGTGGATTGGCGGCCGGCCTCGCAAGGGGGACCTTGAGCCGACCTGGGACGAACATGAGCTCCATCCTCTTAACCGGCTGGTCGCGACTCAGAGGCCCCGCCAAGTTTGGGGATGCGCTGAACGACTGTCGTTAAAACGACGACGGACGCCGGGATTCCTTGTCCGCCTTCCTTCGCTGCGCCATACTTGCCGCATGAGTAGTGGTTCGACAGTACGGATGCCAATGACCACGCTCGACGATGATGCGTGGGAGGACCTGCTCAGCTTCATCGAGGAACGCCGCGTCATTCCCATCGTGGGGCCCGAACTGCTGCAGATCTCCACCGACCGAGGTCCGCGGCTACTCTATGACTGGGTCGCAGAGAAACTCGCCGGACGTCTGAACGTCGACGTCGCCGCGTTGCCGCAGCCGTACACGCTGAACGACGTTGTCTGCTGGTTCCTGGCCGCGCGAGGCCGGCGTGAAGAGGCCTACGTCCGGCTGCGCAGCGTCCTCAAAGATGCGAACTTCGCACCGCCCCAGGCGTTGCGTCGTCTGGCGGCAATCACCGACTTCGACCTGTTCGTCTCGACGACCTTCGACCCCCTGCTCGAGACTGCGATCAACCTGGAGCGCTTCAACGGGGCGCCGTCGACGGACGTGCTGTCCTATGCGCCCAACCGCGTCACCGATTTGCCCTCCGAGCGGGAGCGTCTGCAGCGGCCGGTGGTGTATCACCTCTTCGGGCGGCTCTCGGCCTCGCCGACGTACGTGATTTCCGATGAAGATCTGCTCGAGTTCATCTGCGCATTGCAGAGCGAACACCTTGCGCCGGAGAAGCTCTTTCACGAACTGGAGCACAGCCACCTGCTGTTCATCGGCAGCAATTTCACCAATTGGCTCGCTCGATTGTTCCTGCGTATGGCTAAACGCCAACGGCTGTCGGACCCACGCGACGTCGGCGAAGTGCTGGCGGATGATCACACGAGCCAGGACGACTTGCTCACGGCATTTCTGCAGCAGGTCAGCGTGCGCACGCGCATCTATGTGGGCGCCGAGCGCTTCGTCGACGAGCTGCACGAACGCTGGCAGGCGCGGCGCAAGCCCGCCGCTGGGACAGGGATCGGCGCGGCCGCGCGCTTCTTGCCGCCGGCGCGGGAAATGCCGGACAACGCCGTGTTCATCAGCTACGCGCGCGAGGATCTCCCTGCGGTGCAACTCATCAAAGCCGGGCTTGAGGCCGCGGGCGTCATCACCTGGTTCGACATGGATCGGCTGGAAGTGGGCGATGACTACGATCGCAAGATTCAACGGAACATCGCGCGTTGCTCGTACTTCATTCCCGTGATTTCAGCCGCAACGCAGCGTCGGCTCGAGGCCTACTTCCGCCGCGAATGGAGCTACGCGATCGACCGGGCGCGCAACATGGCGGACGGCGCCCTGTTCATTCTACCCGTGAGCATCGATGCGACCACTGCCGCAGCCGCGATCGTGCCGGACAAGTTCAAGGCTCTGCATTTCACGCAACTGCCGGGCGGCGAGGTACCGACGGATTTTGCGCAGCGCGTAACGGCCTTCATGAGAGCCCGCGAGCTATGAACGCGGTGCCTGACCGCGGCGCCGCGGCCGAGCTTGGCTCGCAGACGATCGATGAGCGCAATCCATGGCTGGGCCTTGCGTCATTCACCGAAGAGACGCGGCAATTCTTCTACGGGCGCGAAGAAGAAGTCGCCGAACTCGCGCGCCGGGTGCAGCGCAAGCTGCTGACGGTGCTGTTCGGCCAGTCGGGCCTGGGAAAGACCTCGATTCTGCGCGCCGGCCTCGCACCGCGCCTGCGGGCCCAGGGCTACTGCCCGGTGTATGTGCGGATCGACTACGCCAATGAGGCGCCCGAACCTGCCGACCAGATCAAACGGGCGATTGCCCGAACGGCTCGCCGCTCAGGCGAGTGGACCCGCGCCGGCGTGGCCGTCGAGGGCGAGTCGTTGTGGGAGTTCCTGCATCATCGCGACGACGTGCTGCAGGACGAATCCGGCGCGACGCTCATTCCGCTGATTATTTTCGACCAGTTCGAGGAAATATTCACGCTCGCTCAGACCGACGACTTTGGCCGCGCCCGCGCCGCACGTTTCATCGCCGACCTGGCGGACCTGGTCGAGAACCGCCCGCCCAAGGAGTTGGAGGCCAAGCTCGAGGCGGACGAGTCCGCCGCGGAGCGCTTCGACTTCGCGCGCAGCGATTATCGGGTGCTCATCGCGCTGCGCGAGGACTATCTGGCACCGCTGGAAGGACTGAAGGGCGCGATGCCGAGCATCACGCAGAATCGCCTGCGGCTGGCGCCCATGACGGGTAAACAGGCGTTGGCCGCCGTCATGCGGCCCGGTAAGCGCCTCGTTACTGAGGAAGTCGCGGCCGCGATCGTGCGCTTTGTCGCCGGCGGCGCCGAACTCGCCAATGCCGAGGTCGAACCTTCGTTGCTCAGTCTGATTTGCCGCGAGTTGAACGACACGCGCCTCGCCCAAGGACGTGCTGAGATTTCGTTGGATCTGCTGGCGGGTTCGCACGAGAGTATTCTCGGCAACTTCTATGAGCGCTCGCTCGCCGACCAGCCGCCCGCCGTACGGCGCATCATCGAGGATGAACTGCTGACTGCGTCCGGCTTTCGCGAGAACGTGGCCGAGGAGCGCTTGCTCGGCAGCTTCGCGGCTGCCGGCGCAGGTCCGCATACGCTCGCGGTGCTGGTCAACCGCCGCCTGCTGCGCATCGAAGAGCGTCTCGACGTGCGCCGGGTCGAACTCACCCATGACGTATTGTGCAGCGTCGTGAAAAGCAGCCGCGATTTGCGGCAGGAGCGCGAAGCCCGCGACGCGACCGAGCGGCTGCTGGCCGCGCAGCGCGAACGCGAGCTGGCCGCGCGGCGCGCACTGGTGCGTGCACGTCAGGTTGCGGCCGTGTGTGCGGTGCTCGCGGTCGGTGCGGTCGCGGCCGCCGCATTGGCGTATCTGAGCACACAGCGCGCCCGGCGTGCCGAGCACTTGGCGCAGCAGACTCGCGGGCAAGCCGAACATCTGCTCGGTTACTTGACGGATGATTTTGCGCGGGAGTTGGAGAGCTTCGGTCGACTGGATGTGGTAGCGGAGCTGGCGAAACGGCAAGTCGATTATTTCAAAGCCTTGCCGCCGGAGATGAAAGGCCGGGAGAGCACGCGCAACGGCGCGCTGGCGATGGTGTACTACTCCAAGGCAATGCGCCACCTAGGCAATTTGGACACTGCCGCCCCTGCAGCGGCCGAGGCGATACAGCTGCTGGAGCGGCTGCGCACAGAGGGCGATTCCTCCGAGACAACGCTGATTGACCTTGCGCTGGGCCTCGAAACCCAGTCCAAAATACTCGACAACGCAAACAACCCCGCCGCGCTGCCCACAGTGAAACGCGCGGCGGAACTGCTGAAGCCGTCGGCAGAGGCGCCCGGTGCTTCAGTGGCTCTTCGCAGCGCGTATGTGGGAGTGCTCGTGGGCCTCGGTTTCCAGCAGCAGCTGGGCCCGACTCAGCAGGAGGAGGCGCAGCGCACGCTTCAGCTCGCCATGCGGATCGGTCGGGATCTGGGCGCGCGGGAACTCAAGGATCTCAGGGTCGCCGTCAACTACGCGGAAGCGGGCGCATGGCTGGTACAAACGCTCGCTACTGTGGGACGTAACGAAGAGAGCCGGCGCGTTGGCGCGGATGCGCGTGAGGTTGCGTCCAAGGTCCTGGAACTGCGCCCCGGCTACCTGCTCGCTTTGCACGCCGAGCAAGTGATCGACAGCGATCTCGCCGACCTGGAGCTCGGCGACTTGCACCCAACGGAGGCGTTGGCGGCCGGCAAGCGCGGCGAATCGGAGTCGCACATACTCATCCAGCTCGATCCCAAAAACACGATCTCGTTCAATAATTTGGGGTCCACTCTCATCGGTCTCGCGGAGGCCAGTTGGGCCATCGGACAGGTGCGAGAATCGCTGGAATATTTTCGCCAAGCACAAGAAGCCATTGGCCGTGCGGCACAAGCCGGCTCGTGGTTTGTCATGAACGCCGTTTATCCGACCGCGCAGCAGGCGGTCAGAGGGGCGGACGCCGGGGACGCGGCCATGTCCGACGCGCGCCTCGCGGTGGTCTCACGCTCCGTCGTCGATCTGGAGCGGAGCGAACCGAGCGGCAGCAACATACCGGTCTTTGCCAAGTGCCTGCTCAAGCTGAACGAGGCCCGCATGGCCAATCTGCGTGCCAACCCCGCGTCGGCGCGGCGCGCCGGCCGTGAAAGCGTGAGCCTGGTAGCTTCTATCAAACCAGCTTCCGGCAACGAAGAATTCTTCAAGAACATCTGTGCTTTTCATGGGGCCAACCAAGCCGGGCAGGCTGAATACATGCTCGGCGACTATTCGGCGGCCGAACGGACCATGCGCGAGGCGCTCGAGGCGCGTAAGCGCTGGCCGTTGGGCACGGTCTTCGAGCGGCGCTACCAAGCCGAAGTGTTGATCACGCTGGCGATGTCGCTGGCCCGGCAGGGACGCACAGAGGAGGCCATGCAAGTGATAAACCCCGTCGTCGCATTTCACCGCGAGCTTGCGGCCCGCAACCATGGAGACCAGTGGCAGCATGTGGAGTTGGCGAGCGCCCTCTATACACAAGCGCTGATCGACCAGCCGCGGCGCGGCGCGTTGTTGAAAGAGGCAGCGAGGCTGATCGATTCGACACCTGCGCAGATGCGGCCGCTGCACAGCGTGCGGCTATGGCGCGATCGTGTCGACGAGGCGCTGCGCAAACCCGCTGCTGCGTAGGCCGCCGGTGGCCGCGAAGATTTGGGTCGATGCGGATGCCTGTCCGAACGTGATCAAAGAAATACTGTTTCGCGCCGCGGAGCGTACGGGGGTTGCGGTTACCTTGGTCGCGAACCAGGCGCTGCGAATTCCGCGCATCCCGAGCGTACAGGTGGTACAGGTATCCTCGGGCTTCGATGTGGCGGACGATGAAATCGTAAAACGAGTCGTCGCGGGAGACCTGGTCATCACCGCCGACATCCCGCTCGCCGCTGAGGTCATCGCCAAGGGTGGAGAAGCTCTCAATCCGCGCGGCGAACTTTACTCGCCCGACACCATCCGCGCGGTGCTCACGCTGCGCGATTTCATGGATACCATGCGCTCCAGCGGAAACGTGGGCGGGGGGCCGCCGTCGCTCACGCAGGCGGATCGCAATGCGTTCGCCGGGCACCTGGACAGGTGGCTTGCCCATCGGCCGGCATCCTAGATGGACCCGGAGCACAACGAGCCGGTCGCGGTGCCGCATACCGAACTCACCGAGGACGTGTTGCGAGCCGTCATCGAATCGTTCGTGCTGCGCGAGGGAACCGATTACGGCGAAAAGGAATTCTCGCTCGATCAGAAAGTCGCGCGGGTAAAACTCCAACTCGAACGAGGAGAGGCGCAGATCCTCTTCGATCCCGAAACCGGCAGCGTCGCCATCGTGTTGGTTTCTGCGTCCGCGAGGCGCTCCCGTTGAGCACGTTCATCCGGCGGCGTTGCATGGAAAGGGCCACGGCGTGATCGAGGCGCCGTATCAACCCGCGCATTTCAATGCATACGATTGCGCTAGCTAAAACGAGACAAGCTCGCGGGTTTACTCCGGTGATTGCGATCGTCCGCACCCGCGCGCGTACGGCCTTTCCCCGTGCACCCTCCGAAACTACGTACGTGAGAGAAGACGAATCGCAATGTCGATTGGATCGCCCAACTCGAATGCGGCGTCGTAAAGCGCGTCAACAAGAAACGTCAGCAGTGCGTACCATTTTCTTCGAGAAAGGTTTAATCATCCATAAAAAAAATTAGATGATGCGTCTTCTCTAACCAAAGCAGTGCGAATGGGATATATCTGCGCACTGATAATTACCGTTGTCACGCGAACTACAGGGTTGCCTAAAGCAACTCCTATTCATCGCTACAGTAAATCCCGACTAGTTCTCAACAAAGAATTATTCAATTCTGAGACCGCGAGCATCGCACTCGACGTCATGAATTGAAGGGATATGAAATACCAACAGCACCGAATCCTGTTGCTCGCCGCGGCCTTTGCCGCGCTGGGCGCATCAAACCGTGTGGCCGCCGCCGATGCGGTTGCCGCGCAGGATCTCGCGAAGGCAAGCGGCTGCTTCAAGTGCCACGGACTCGAAAAGAAAAAAGATGGTCCGGCATTGCGCGACGCCGCCGCAAAGTTCAAAGGGCGCGCCGATGCGGTGGACAAGCTCATATATCACGTGACCAGCGGCGAGCGAGTCAAGTTTCCGGATGGCCATGAGGAGGAACACAAGAAGGTGAAGACCCATGATCCGAATGAGATCAAGAATCTGGTTGGTTGGATCTTGTCGCTCGAGGGCGGAACGACGTACTGAAGCGAATTGTTACTGCGCGCCCACCGGCGTGCCCAAAGGGAGATTATGAATATTTCACGTCGGACCATGGCCGTGCTCGGACTGACAGTGCTTCTTGGCACCGCGGCCTCTGTGGCGTTGGCCGACGAACCGGATGCTTCGCTGAGCGGCGATCGGGTTTGTACCCGCTGCCACGACGAGACGGAGTCGCGGCCGGTATTGGCCATTTACAAAACCGCGCACGGCGTCAAGGCGGACTCGCGTACCCCCGGCTGCCAGTCCTGCCACGGGGCGAGCGTGGCGCACGTTACCAACCCGGAGGGATCTTCGACGCGGCCGGCGGTGGATGTGGATTTCAATCCACGGGGAGCGACCAAACCCGAGATCAAGGTGGAGACCTGTCTTACGTGTCACCAAAGCGGTCAGCGCACGCATTGGGATGGCAGCGAACACAGCCGCAGCGGCCTCGCATGCACTTCTTGCCACGAGATCCATACGCATGGCGATCGTGTGCTCGACAAGGTCAGTCAGCCGGATGTCTGCTTTACCTGTCATACGACGCAGCGCGCGCAATTTCACCGCGTCTCCACACACCCGGTAACCGCCGGAGAAATGGCCTGTTCGGATTGCCATAACCCTCACGGATCGGTCGGCCCCAAGCTGATGGTCAAGAACAGCGTCAACGAGACTTGTTATACGTGCCACGCGGACCGCCGCGGACCGTTCCTCTGGGAGCACAGCCCGGTGTCGGAGGACTGCACCAACTGCCACACGCCGCATGGTTCGAACAATGGCCCGCTCCTCAAGGCGCGTACTCCCTGGCTGTGTCAGGAGTGCCATACCTCGGATCACTCCGGTCCCATGAACAGCGGTGCAAATCTCCCGAACGGCAATGCCACCACCATCGGAGGTTTGCTGCCGTTGGGAAATCAGGCGCCGCGCTCGCAGACCAATGGACGTAATTGCCTCAGCTGTCATGCGCTCGTCCATGGCTCGAATCATCCGGCCGGCGCGCGGTTCAGTAAGTAGCACAACCCAGGCGACATGCAAGATATGAAAAAACACGGCGAGCGTTCGGCGGCGAGATTCACGGGACCCGCCGCGTACAGCGCAATCGCAGTCCTCCCGTTCTTGGCGAGTGTGAATGGCGCGGCGGCAGCGGAAGATCCGGCCGTCGCCGAATTGACGCAGCCGAAGAGCAGCATCGAAATCGGCGCGGGCGATGTCAGCAGCAGTTCTTACAAATTCGGCGAATACAATGGTTTGGCGCACAAGGGCGGGTTCGTTCTGGGCAACCTGGATTTGTCAGGCGGCGGCAGCTACGATTCGGACAGCGTCACTCGCTGGAACCTGCGTGCGAACGATGTGGGTCTTCAGGCCAGCGACACGAGGTTCGATTTCCGCGAGCAAGGCCGCTTCAAAATCGATCTCGGCTTCGATGATTGGCGCCACAACCTTTCCGACACGTACCAGTCTCCCTACCAGGGTCTCGGTTCCACCGATTTGACGCTTCCGCCCGGTTGGCAGAAGCCGATCGTCCCGCAGGTGAGCGCGACCGCTCTGAACTATCGCAGTCTTTCGACCATCGCGGGGCGGGGCAGCGCCGTCAAACCCACCGGGCAAGTGCTGGGGCCGACCGCCGCGCAACTGGCAGCGCTCGATGGGATAGTCGCCGCCGATACGGGGGCGTTTCACCCCTTCAATCTGCACACCCAGCGCAAAGCAGGAGAAGTCGGTTTCCAGGTCAACTTGAGTCCCGCGCTGCTGGCTTCCGGAAGTTTTCGCCACGAGAAAAGGGACGGCTTTCAAGCGATCGGCGCCCCAACCTCCGCAGTGCAAGAGAACTCGGTCGTGTTGCCGAATGTCATCGACACGATCACGGATCAGATCAATCTCGGCCTCGAATACACGCACAAGAAGTTCTTTCTGCAGGCCGGCTACTACGGATCGATCTTCAAGAACAATGTGACCGCGATGAGCTGGCAGGATCCGAACGACCCGACCCTTACGCCGAGCATGAGCAGCGCGCCCAGCAATCGTTTCAATCAGGTCAATCTCGTCGGTGGAATAAACTTCTATCCGGGCACCAAGCTGGTGGCGGACCTGTCCTATGGGCGCAGCGAGCAAAATGAAGCGTTTCTGAAGGACGCCTCTCTGCCATTGGGCCTGCCCGAAACTTCCGCCGACGCATTGGTGGTGACCAAGCTCGCAAGCATCAAGCTGACGACGCGGGTGACTCCAAAACTTGGCCTGTTCGCGCGCTACAAATACGACGATCGCGACAACCAGACGCCGATCGCCACGTTCGTATTTTACGACGCCAATCTTGCCAAGGGTGCGGCGTCATCGGCATTCAACACGGCGCTCGGACTTCCCACGGGAACGCTCTCCAGCAACGTCAACATCATGGCGGATCGGCCGCAGAGCAAGAAGGTCAACGAGTTCGACCTGGGCGGCGACTATTCTCTGGGACGCCAGAAGCTATCGGGCGGCTACAACTGGCAAAAAATCGAGCGGCGCTGCGATGGCACTTGGATCAATTGCAGCAGCGCGCCGGAGAGCACCGAGAGAACGTTCCATGGAGAATGGCACGCCCCGCTGCTGACCGACCTCGATGCCAGGATGAGCTACGGTTACGCGTCGCGCCGTGTGCATTACGACTCCAATGCCTGGCTCGCGCTCGTCCCGATGGCCAATGTCATTCCAGGAAGCCCCGTCGTCGGTGCGACGACGAGCGTGTACGGCTACCTGCAACAGACCGGCCTGACCGGATTCGGTCCGCTATTGGGGTATCCGACCGTTCCGTTGACCGGGAATGCGGCAATCTTCTCGCCCAACAACAACATCGTGCCGCAGTCGCTTTATGGCAGCCGCGACAACGTCTCCGAGATCCCGGGCATGCGACGCTTCAATCTGGCCGACCGCAACCGCAACCGCCTGCGTCTCTCGTTGGACTGGCAGGCGACGGATCGGCTGTCATTTACGAACAATGTTGAATTCGATCATAACGACTATCTCCACTCGGTGTACGGATTGCAGAAATCTACGAACTGGTCGGTGGGTCTCGACGGCACTTACGCGGTGAGCGATCGCCTGGCGGCAAGCGCGTTCTACACGCACGAGGATCAGCGTTCCAGAATTGTCGGCGACGGGTTCGGCAGCAACACCAATGTAGCGTTCATCGGCCGCGCCGGGAACACGGTCGTGGACGGGAGCTGTTACACGACGGTGCAAGCACGGAACAACAACGGCAAGCTGGATCCGTGCCTCAACTGGTCCTCGGACACGCATGACCGCGCCGACACTCTCGGCCTGACGCTCGCCTGGAATGGACTTTGGGCTCACCGCCTCGACCTGTCGGGGGACATCGTCTTCAGCCGAGCGCGGACCGATATCGGCGTCAACGGCGCGAGCTACGCGAACAACCCGTTTGCGCTCGCCGGTGCGCCGGTTTTGCCCGCCGGGACTCCGGCTGTTCTCCTCATCCCCGCCGCCGATCTGCCGCCGGTCGTGACCCGCACATTCGAAGTGCGAGTGAGCGGGCGGTATGCCCTCACTCAATCCTCTGACCTGCGCTTGGTGTACGAGTACGCGCGCACCAAGGTCGAGGATTTTGCGTACGCCGGTCAGCAATTGGGTACGGGGACCGAGCAATTGCCCACGCTCGAACAGGCTCCCAATTATGTAGTCCAGGTCGTCACTCTCTATTACCGATATCGATTTTAGGAGGAGGTTTGCAATGATAGGCAAAAAACCGAGCCGCTGGGCGCTGCAGCCCGGCATACGCCGCAGAGCAGCCAACGTGCCGGTTGCCCGGATGAGTCGAAACTACGGCAGGCCGCATGGGCCATCCGATTTTCGCGCCAAGCATCCGGTGTTGATCGTCGCTCTGCACTGGGGATCCGTGTTAGCCATCCTGGTTGCCGTGGTGGCCATGTTCGCACGCGACGCCATCGAGGATACGACCGCCCGCCAGATTCTGCTTCAGGTTCATCGCCAACTCGGGCTCGCGGTGCTCGTCGTCGTCGGCGTACGAATTCTCGTCAGGCTGACAAAGAGCCTGGCGGATCACGCGCCTGGAATGAGCACCATCATGCGTGTGGCGGCGCGCGGTGCGCATGTTCTCCTATACGGCCTGCTGGTGGCGCTGCCGGTGGTCGGCTGGGCGTTGACCAGTGCACACGACATTCCGCTCAGTTTTCTTGGTGTCATTCACCTGCCGAAACTCGCGGCAGCCGATTCGGAACTCGCTGATACCTTGGCGGACTACCATATCTGGCTCGCCTGGGCCCTGCTAGCTTCGGTGGCAATGCACGCTGTCGCGGCCTTGTGGCACCACTTCGTGCGCCGCGACGCGGTGCTGCACGCCATGCTGCCCGGCCGGTCGCGCGACCGTCGACGAGCGAATGTGACGCCTCCCTCCGGCCTGCGCCGCAGAGCAAGCGACTCTCAAACAGCGGGTGGTCAATCGCAGCCTGCGCAATCCTAGCTGGCGCATTCGTGGCTGGCGGCTGACCGCCCGGGGCTAACCGCCCCGGTGCGGGCTGGGGAGCCTGGGCTTGGCACGCAGGTTGCAGTTTCACCGGCTATGAATCCAACACCCGTTCTCCAAGTGTCCGCTCACCTCGCCGTGAGTCCCTCCGCGTCCGCCGGCGCCCCAGGGGCCAATGGAAGCGATTCCGCCAAAGCGAGCGAGAACGGAGCGACTTTCGCCGGTGCATTGAAAGACGCGGGCGCCAAGCCGGCCCGCAAATCCGCCGCTGCCAAGCCAGCGGATGACGGGCGGCCCGGCGAAGGCTTGCCGGTGGCTGGCAACCACTCGCCGCCCGCGCCGGCACCCCTGCCGCCGCCGGTTCCGGTCGCGGTTGCAGCGCCAATCGCAGCGCCAATCGCAGCGCCGGTCAAAGGGATCGCCGCAGGCGCGGCCGCCAGGCCTGCCACTAGCGCGACGGGCGTCACGGCTGCCGTTGTGACGGCGGGTGTTGGCGTGAAGGACGGCGCCGTAACCGCTTTGGCATCCGGGGAAGATCAGGTGGCGCAACCAGCGATGGCCGCTACGGTCGCCGGCGCTGCTCCGGCAAGCACCAAGGACGGAACTGCCGCAATGGTTTCGTCGGGCTCGGACGGGGTGAGCGCCGCCGCCGGCACGCCAAAGCTTGCGGCAGCTTTCAATAGCCTGCTCGGGCGATCCGGCACCGGGGCGGCGACCGCCGCTTCCGGTCCGGCCGCCGCCGCGGCCTCGACCCCGGCACAGCCCCCCGTCATCGTGACCCCGCCAAGCGCGCCATTGACCACCGCGACCGTGGCGCCATCGGTCGCCTCGGCGGCTGCGGCAACTACCGCGTCGGCACCGACTACTCAGTCGGCATTTACCGCGGCGGTTGCCTCGTCAACGCCTACCACGGTGGCCGGAAAGACCAGTGCAAAGGCGCCGAATGTCGCCACGGTGCGTCCGGGGGCGAAAACTGCGGCTCGAGATCCCGGGACAGAGGGCATTGCCAAATCGGCGGTCGCCGGCGGCATCGAAGCCGATTCGGCCGTCCCAGGTACGGCGGCGACGACTTCCGGCGGCGCCGCACAGGCAGGCGCGACCAGCGCGACCTTGTCGGCGGACGGCGCCGCCGCGACACCGACCCCTGCGACACCGACCCCTGCGGCACCAACCGCTGCGGTCACGGCCGCTGTTGCTGCCGCCGCGGCAGCAACAGCCGCAGCGCCGGCTGCGCCGCAATCGACGAATTCTGCGGTGGTCGTGGCCAATGACTCCCCTGACTCCGATGCAGCCGTGGGCGCGCCGGGGGCCGCGGGGACATCCGCTGCGGCCGGCGCATCGGCGACGGCTCTCTCCTTGTCCCATGCAACGGCTGGCGCGCTCGCCGCGCAGAGCCGCTTGAACCCGTCGCAAGTTGACGATAGCGACAAACGCACGCACACCGAATCCGGCATCTCGGCGGGAGGCAACACCGGCGATGCCGCGGCGGGGCTGTCGCAACTGAGTTCGAACCCTCCGGTCAGCGCACCGGATGCGGCACCCACTCCGACGTTAAGAGTGCATGCGAGCGTCGATAGCTCGGATTTCGCGCAAGGCCTTTCGGACCGTGTTTCGTGGATGGTCGACAACAGCTTGAACGGCGCCAAATTGCAGGTGAATCCCCCGCAGCTGGGTCCGATCGAACTCCGTATCTCGGTGCAGGGCGACCACGCTCAGGTGTGGATGACCACCCATAGCGCCGTTACGCGTGACGCGCTCGAGTCGAGCTCGCCCAAACTTCGCGAAATGTTGGGAGCTCAAGGCTTCGGGCAGGTGAGCGTGGATATCTCGCAGCGTTCATTCCAAGATCGCTCAGCCTACACACCGCCGTCTTACGTGCGGGCGTCGTCCGCCGATCGCAGCGTCGCGGCGCCCGCGGTCTCGACGATCGCCGCCACGGCGCAGCGTAGCTCGCAAGGAGCGCTCGACGCCTACGCGTAGCTGCGGCCACGCGGAATGCTCAGACAGCTCCTCAGCTCATTCCGCCGTTGACGGAAATGATTTGCCCGGTGATATATCCGGCTTCAGCGGATGCGAGATACCCGACCAGACTGGCCACCTCCGCCGCAGAGCCGGCGCGCTTCATCGGCACCAAGTCCGCAATCGCGGCCGCGTCGAACGCGGACCGGCTCATGCCGGTGGAAATGATACCCGGCGCCACGGCGTTGACGGTGATGCCGCGGCTCGCGACCTCGAGGCTCAGCGCTTTGGTGGCGGCATTGAGCGCGCCCTTCGCGGCTGCATAGTTGACCTGTCCCCGATTGCCGGACAATGCCGATATCGACGAGATGTTGATGATACGGCCCCAGCGCGTACGAATCATCGGCAGCATCAGGGGCTGAGTTACGTTGTAGAACCCGTCGATCGCAACATCGATGACGCGGTGCCACTGCGCCGCGCTCATGCCGGGAAATGCCGCATCGTCGTGGACCCCGGCGTTATTCACCAGAATCTGCACGGGCGCGATCTCCAAAATCGCTTCGAGCCTGGACCGCGTAGCCGCGGTATCGGTCACGTCGAAAGCAACGGCCTCGGCCGCTCCGCCGGCGGCAATGATATCGCTGACCACGGTATTCGCGGCGGCCCTGCCGCGATTCGCGTGCACATAGACGAAATGACCTGCCGCTCCCAGCTGTCTGCAGATAGCCGCGCCGATGCCGCCGCTGCCGCCGGTGACCAGAGCTCGCTTCGTCGTTTCGTTCATCAAAGCCGTATCCGTTCGTTTGCGTCGAGTACGACCGTGGCGCGGCCGCGGAGCAAGCGCGTCGCTCCGGCCCGCAATTCGAATTCATACAGCGCCGTACCTCGATCGCCGGCCACGCGCACAGCATCGCAGATGAGATCGCCCTGCACATCATCGAGACGCAACGCATGGAATTGCATGCCGCGTACGGCGGCAAGAAATCCGGCCGCCGGCGCGTCGGCGGCCGGAGCACCGGCGGCCAGCGCCTCGGCAACCAGCGCGCCATGCACAGCCATCGCTTGTGCGCCATATTCTATACCGCAGGCGATCCCGAGTTGCCCGTGGGCGCGCAGCGGATTGTCGGCGGAGCGATGAGTGCTGCTGCGGCAGCTGATGGATTGCGCGTCCCAGCGAATGACCTCATCGAGCAGACACATGGGTCCACGGTGAGGGATGTGGCTCTCGATCCACGCGCGGTCTAAATGCATGGTTCGACCCGCACGACGACGCGCGACACATCCAAGTATTCGAGCACCGTACGTCCGGCTTGGCTCCGCGCCAATTGCCCCAGCAGCGGCAGACCGCGCGCGGCGGGAATCGAGAGGCGCAGGGATTCGAGCACCGGATCCGACATCGTGTCCGGCGGATCATCCTCGAGCGTCACTTCGATACGCGCCAAGGAATCCAGTTTCCGCTCCGGGGTGAGCACCAGCGCGGTGCCGAAGGCGTCCGGGACCGGGCGCTTGGCGTGTATGGGCTCAGGATATTCGGTGTCGTAGGCGACCAACAACAGCGATTCGCCGTCCACCGCCACTTGCGTCATTGCTTCGAGCAGGCCCGCGCAGAAACTGGCGTCGAACGCGCACAGGACGTTCGATTCAAGCTTGGCGCCGGTCGCGATACTCCAGTATCCGGCCGCCGCGTTGTGTACCGAGTTCGCAAATCGCGTCGGCGAAATCTCTCGATTCTCGAGAGCGAGCGCCCGGCAAAGTTCGTGACAATTGTGGCCATCGCCGCCGGAGGACGAAAACACGCTGGCGAGGTGTGCGGGGTCGACATTCGCATGCGACGAAGCCTCCAAGGCGACGGCGAGCGCGAGTTTCACGACGCGGCCGGTGCGCCGGCGTTCGGCGGGAGGCAATAATGCCGGTGTATGCAGCACCGTTCGCGCGGGTGAATAGGCAGATCTTCCCGACAGTACCGCCGCGGCCTCAGGCCAATTGGCGAGACCGGGACCGAGCACCCCGATGCCGCTGATGTAGGCCGAGAGCGTCATCCGGCGCGGCCGAAAATGAGACTGCAATTCGTGCCGCCGAAGCCGAATGAATTGCTCAACACATGCGACACGGGAGCGCGTCGATTCTCGCGAAGGTAGAACGCGGTTAGCGTGGGATCGATTTGGGTGGTATGAACACCGCCCGGCATGAAACCGTTACGCAAGGCGATCGCGCTGATGACCGCCTCGAGCGCGCCCGCGGCACCCAGCGTGTGGCCGGTTGCACCCTTGGTCGAGCTGCCGGGCGTGGTCGGGCCAAAGACGCTCGTCACCGCGTGGCTCTCGGATCGATCATTGCTCGGGGTACCGGTGCCATGCAGGTTGATGTAATCGATGGCGCCCGGTTCGAGGCCCGCGGCGCGCAGCGCGGCCTGCATGGCGCGGCGTGCGCCATGCCCCTCCGGATGCGGCGCGGACATGTGGTAGGCATCGCTCGATTCGCCGACGCCCAATAGCAGAACGTCGTCGCTGTCCAAGTCCGCCGATGGACGTTCCAGGAAGGCGAACGCGGCGGCCTCACCGATCGAGATGCCATCGCGTGCGACATCGAACGGGCGGCACGGCAATGGCGAGGACAGCTGCAGGGAGTGAAATCCATATAGCGTCGTGAGGCAGAGTGAGTCCACTCCGCCGATCAGCGCGGCGTCGATGATGCCGGCTTCGATCATGCGCCGCGCCGAGCCGAAGACCTTGGCGCTCGAGGCGCACGCGCAAGACACGGCCGCCGCGGGTCCCTCCAAGTGCAGCCGTTGCCGCAAGTAATCCGCAACCGAGAATGAATTGTGGGTGGCGCCGTATTCGAAGCTCGCGGGCAGCGCGCCGGTGACACGGTCACGCTCGCGGTAAGCGAGTTCGGTCTGCAGGATGCCGGCCGTGCTGGTGCCTATGAACACACCGATTCGTCTGCGGCTCCAGCGGCCGGTTGCCCGTTCCACGGCTTCCAGAAAGCCATCCTGCCTCAACGCAAGTTCCGCCAGCCGATTATTTCGGCAATCGAACCGCGACTGTTCCGCGGGCAGCCGTACGGCATCGACACCGGGTACCTCGCCGATGTGGGTATCGATATCGACGGTCTCGAATTTACAGCTTTTAAGGCCGCTGCGTTGCGCCTGCAGCGACTCGAACGTCTGCTCCAGCCCAAGCCCGATGCAACTGGTCGCCGTGAAGCTTTTGAGTAGCAGGGGTCTCATCCCGGACGGAGTGCCCGCGCTCACGGTAGCGCCGCGCGCAGCATAACCGGCCGCAACTCCTGTGCGCGCAATGTATCGAGCAGGCGCGGCAGCACCTCGAGAATCACCGGCGTACCCGTGGCTCCCCGCGCCGCGTTGCCATCGTGCAGCAGCAGAATGTCTCCGCCTCGCAGGGAATTTGCCAGGCGCCGGTAAACGGCTTCTGCATTGCCGGTGACGGTATCGAAGCCGCGCCGCGTCCAGCTCGCGAGGCGCAGTTGCAGGCCATCGAGTACGGGATCGAGAAAGGGATTGCGAAGACCGGCAGGGGCGCGAAAGAACCGTGGAGTGCTGCCGGTTACCCGCGAAATGCTGTCCTGGGCGCGAGCGATTTCGGCCCTCATCCCTGAAGGGCCCAGCAACGAGAAATTATGGCGATGCCGCTGGCTGTGATTTTCGATGGTGTGACCGCGGCGCACGATCTCTTGCGCAAGTTCCGCATAGCGCTCGACGCGTTCCCCCACGCAAAAAAAGGTCGCCTGCGCTCGACGCTCCGCGAGCTGCGCCAGCACGCGCGGCGTCACCGCCGGGTCGGGGCCGTCGTCGATGGTTATCGCAACTTCGCCGCGCGCGCCGCTGGTTGCCGGAAGGCGGATCCAATTCGGCCCCAACAATTGACTTTTCGGCCATAGGCCGGCGCCGGCCAGCACGCCGTGGTTCGCCAGCACGGCGGCGAGCGCCCAGGGCCATGCCTGCGGGTGAATCAAGCTCGCTGCCCCGGACCCCAGATGCACCACGGCGGAGGCGGATAGGATCGGCGATGCCATCCAGCGCCGCGCGGTGCCCTGTTGCCCCTGTTGCCTCATGTAAACCTCGAACCCAAGAAGTTCTCCCAGCCACGTCCACGTGCGCCATATTCGGCGTTCCTCGCCGGATCCCGCAAGTTCGTCCGCAATCGGGGCGCTGACCCCCCGGCTGGCTGCTTCACGGAGAGCCCGTCGCATCGGTCTGCGCTGCCGGCGCCGGCCGTGCGGGGCGCGATATCGGCTGGTGCGCTGCGGGCGGGGCGCGCGACGTCATCAGGGCGGAAAACAGCAGAGCCAGGAACGCGCCGGGTGCCACCGTCGTGCCGAGAGCCTCCAGCACCGGTACCTGCGAGAACGACAACAAGCCGAATCCAATCACGGTGCTGATATTGGCTATGCCTAACGATGCAAGCGTCAGCGGTGAGGTCCCATCCCGTCGTCGGGTTCCCTCATGATCGAAGAACAGCGCATAGTTCGAACCGACGGCGACGATGAGCAGCATCCCCACCAAGTGCAATATGGTCAGTTGCTGCCCAAAGAGTGCGAGTCCGGCAGCCACGGCGAGCACGGCAAGGACCAGCGGCGCGAGCACCCGCGCCACCCGCAGCGCCGAGCGCAATGCGAACAATAACAGCAATACGATGACCGCCAAGCCGCACAAGGACAGGCGTATCGCCTCCTGCAGGTAGCCGGCATAGAGCGCATCTGTTTGCGTTTTCAAATCGAGCACTTGGGTATCGTTCAAGTTCGCCGCTGCGAGTGCGGCACTGACGCGTGCGACGTCGATATGAGGCGTGGCCGCGCCGTCCGCGGCATGCAGGGGCAGCAAGGCGCTCCAGCGATCGGATTTCCGATGAAGAATCAAAGCACCGAGACCCGCCGCGAGCGAGGTGCCCTGCAAGTCCTCTGCAGTGAGGAGTGCAGCGTGGCGCGCGGCCTCGACGTCGGCGATGAAGGGCGCCAGCTGATCGGCTCGAAGGTCCAGGCCCGCTAGGGCCAGTTGCAGATGGTCATGCAGAACCTGGGGGTCGGGCAAGGCGCTGCGGCGCGCTTGCTGAGTGGCGAGGCTGGGCAAGTAGTTGGCCGGAGTGTCGAATTCCCCGATGATCCCGGCATCAATCAGCGTTTGCAATGTGCTGCCGGCGCGCTCGGCACCGCGCAGTACCGCCTCCAAGGTGGGACCTCCGACGATGACGATGTCGAGGACGTCAGCCGCCCCCAGGTCGGCCCGCAGCTTGGCGTCATATCGCAGATCCTCGACGGACATGGGACTCAAGCGCGATAACTCGCGATTCCACAGAGTATCGTGATGCCGGTACAACACCGCAAACGCAATGACCGCAATCGCACAGGCTGTGCCGCCGATCGCGAACCCGCCGCGCCCGCGCATGGAATCCCGCAAGCGGCCTATCCGCAGTCCCAACGGCGCGACGTCGCGTATCTTGAAGCCGTGCGGCAGCAGTTCGGGCAGCACGAAACGCGTCACCAAGGCTGCTGCGATGAGGCCGCTGATGGAATACAAGCCCAGCTGTGCGAGTCCCGGGAAACCCGAGGGCAGCAAGGAAGCGAAGCCGCACACGGAGGTCAGCATGCCAAGACGGATGGTCGGCCAGAGCAGCCGCTGCCACGACTCGGATGCGGAGCCGGCCTCCCTGCGAAGCGATTGAATGAAAAAATAAATGGAATAGTCCACCGACTCGCCGATCAAGGTGATTCCGAAGCCCAGAGTGATGCCGTGAACGACGCCAAATACCAGCGCGACAGCGGCAATGCCCAACAAGGCGCCGGTGGCCACCGGCAGCAACCCCAACACCAATGCGGCGATCGATCGGTACACCGCCAGCAAGACACCGATGACGAGAATGCTGCTGACGATGGACAGACGCAGCGCAGCCCGTTTGATCTTGGCGCGCGCCGCGACGGCGAAGACGCCGGGACCGCTCAACCGCAGGTGCGTCGCCGCCGCGCCGGACCCCGCGCTGCCCAGACTCGAGCGAAAGGCGCCGCGAATGGTCTCCAGAGCGCGTTCCTGGGCATCGGTGTCCGAGCCGGGCGCCGCGGTTTGCGCGATCATCAACGCGCGCGCTCCATCGGCTGAAACCCAAACCCCATCCTGCGTTTTCGGACCTTGCGTGCGGGTGAGCTGGTCGATGATCCGCAGCGTCTCACCCGTGGGATCGTGCGGCACCAATGTCTTCAGCATCAGACCGGTCGATGACGCCAGGTCCTGTATGGTCTCCTCGATTGCGGCTTTCAACCCCGCGGCGGAGAAACGCTGCGCGGTGACGGCGTTGCTCAAGAGATAGCGATGTTGGAACAGAAAGTCGCGGTCGCGCTCCGCCGCGAGGGGTTCACCGTTGTCGACGCTCGAGAACTCTGCGTCGTTCCGCAAGCGATGCACCATCGCCGTGGAAATCTGCGCGCGGTCCTTCGGGTCGCCATCCTCGAGCGCAATCAGAATGAGGCGCGATGCGGGTCCATCGCGGAGCTGATCGACCAGCAGCTGTTGCAGCGGCGTCGGTTTCGCCGGCAAGAATGCGGACAGATCGGTGATGTAACGCGCGTGAGCGACGACACCCACGGCTGCTGCGACGCTGACCAGCCACAGCGCGAGGATCCGCGCACGGCGCGCCTTCATGGGCTCGGGCGAGGGCGCAAGGTCATCAGGGAGCGGTCACCGTCGGCCTGCCGAATCTCCACCTTGAGCAGGTCGTCTCTCGATCCGTCGATTTGAATCTGAGACACGGTCTTTGCGAGGTGCGCGTCCAGCGGCACCAGAACGAGCGTCCAGCGCGCGAAGTTTCCGGCAAACTCCAGCCGGAACACCCGCTCGAGCGCGGCGCGATCGCCCGCCAGCGTCGCGCGAATGCTTTCGACGAATGGCAGCACTTGCGGATAGGATTTCAATTCGAGCACGTGGCGGCGTTGGCCGCGCTGCACCGTCAGTACGTTGCCCGCCACCAGGAGGCTCTCTGGATGCGGTTCGAGCGTGCGTTTTTCCAGCCTATCGGGTGCGTCGTAGATCAATACGCCGGACGACTCCACCGGCCGCTTCAGCAGCGACAAGAACTGCTGTTCGACGAAGCTCACTTCGCCGTGGCGTCTCTCGCCGAGCGAATGCATGATTTCATCCAGGCTGTCGGCCGCGCCGTGCGCCGCGGCGCTGGCCAGAATCGAGAGGCACAGGCCGAGAGCGCGCAGCCTCATGGCGTGGGCTTAGGCGTAGTCGCGCGCCAAAAATCGAAGAAATTGAACCAATTGTACGGATCGCTGCGGCAGTATTGATCGAGCAAGGCCGCGTAGCGCTCGACCGCGACGCCCACCGCGGCATCGCGGGACTTCGGTGCGACGGCGGAAAAATCCGCGACCGGCTCGAATACCACGTGATAGTGATTGCCGCCCCGATACAGGCCGGCCATGAAAATGACCGAGCGGCGCAGAATGGCGGCCGCGCGCATCGGACCGGTGGGCAGATACGCGCGCTCGCCCAAGATCGTGACCTCGTGCACCGGCTCCTCTCCCAGGGTGCGGTCGCCCAATATGCCGACGAAGGCGCCGCGATCGAGCCGTTCCGCGAGACGCAGCATGGCGTCGATATGGCCCAATGAAATGATATCCGGCTTTGCCTTAGGGTTGATGGCGGCAAGAATGGAATTTATCTTGCGAGCGTTATCCTCGTACATCGCCATCGATACTTGGATCCCGGGTTGGCGGCGTCCAATGCTGCCGATGACTTCGAAACTGCCCATGTGCGCGCCGATCAGGAATGCGCCGTGACCGAGAGCCACCTGCGCGCGCATGAGCGATTCGCCCTCGATCGTGATCCTGAACGCATCGTACTGCTCGTTGATGAGATAAACGCGATCGTGAATGGTGGTCGCGAAATTCAGGACGTGGCGAAAGCGATCGCCCGCGCGCGGCGCGCGGCCCAATGCACGACGCAGAAAACGGCGCGACTGGCGGCGCGCGCGCGGCGCGAACAGGAAAAAATACACCGCGATGCCGTAGAGCGCGGTGCGGCTGAGCGTCCTTCCCAGGCGCAACGACAAGAAGGCCATGAGCCGCAGGAGGCCGGTGCTGCCGCGTTCGCGGCTGCCGATCCATTCGGCGGCTTTCTGCCGCGTCTCCACCAGGTTCGTAGGATCAGGCGCCATGGACGAGCGTGCCGGAGGCAACCGCGCGGCTTGCGGTTCGAATGACGAAGCTTATGGTCGCGTCGTTGGGCGCTGAATGTTCCAGGGTGAGTGTATCGCCGGGGCGCACGATCTCGAGGAACTTCGCCGACGCGACGCGCCATTGCCGCAGATCGATGCTGCGGCAGCGTTCGATCTCATGCAGCACCTCGTTCAGCAGCACCGCGCCGGGCAGAATCGGGAATCCGGGGAAATGGCCGGCGAACGATGCGTGATCTTCACCGATCCGCAGTTCGCTGCGAGACGCCTGTACGGGTACACCCCGACCAGGCTCGCCGTTCGTTCGCAGATGGCGTTCGGCGAGCGACTGCAGGGCCTGGTGCGGTAGTTTACCAGTGGCATTGCGCGGCAATTGGTCCAGCAACAACAGCGGACGCGGCAGAAAGACAGGATCGATGCGTTGCCGCAATTGGTCGGTCAGTTGCGCCGCGCTCAAGCTCGGTGCGACAACGGCGGCCGCCAGCCGGGCAACGCCGGTGCCCCCGGTGATATCCGCGTCGCGCAGAAAGAACGCGCCATCGACCACGCCGGGAATCGCATTCAGTTGCGTGTTCAAGTAGCCGAATGAACTCCTCTTGCCGGCGACATTGACCAGATCGGCGGTGCGGCCGTGCAACAAAAATTCTTCGTCGCCGGTAATTTCGATGACATCGCACATCGCAGTCATTTGCTCGACGTGGCCGCCTTGGGCGAACATTTGATCATGGCGAGCGATGAGGCGCACGTTGGGCCACAGGCGCCATGTCGGGGAGAGGGCGGTGCGGCGAGTGGCAATCTGTCCTGTTTCGGTCGAGCCGTAGATCTCGAGCAAGCGCGTTTGAAATTTCGACTCCACGTCGCGCGCGAGGCTCTGCGCCAAGGGCGCAGTGGCCGACACGATCAATTCGATCGGCGGCACATCCATGCCGGCGGCCAAAATGGTGCGCAAGTGAACCGGCGTCGATATCAGTACCCGCGGCCGCGGCGCCGCCGCGACGGCTGCGCACACATCCGCAGGGTAGAAGGGCCGTTCGGCGCTGAACGCATTGCCGGTCAACAGCGCCAGCAACACGGTCGATTCGAGGCCATACATGTGCTGCGCCGGCACGGTACCGATCAGAGTATGGGATCTGCCGTCCAGCAGGCCGAGGCGCGCCGCTCCATCGAGAACGCAGCGCGCGAGCTTTCCCCAGGTTTTCTTGTACGGCAGCGGCGTACCCGTAGAGCCCGAGGTGAACACGATCGCCGCCAGCTGCAGGGTCGGTATTCGCGGGATTTTCCAGGCTACCTCCGGGCCTTGCGCAAGTTCCGGGAACTCGAATCGGGGCAGATCGATGGCGCAGGCTCGCGCGTCCGTCAAGCAAAAGATATCCGGAGCGAATTGCGCGAGTTGCCGTATCACTTCCGGCGTATGGGTCGACGGCAGCAAGCTCACTCGTCCGGTCATGAGACAGGCCGCGAGGCCCACCGTGAATTGATACCGGTCAACACACACATTCAGTACATGCACGGCCGCAGGCAGGCGCTCGGCCAGATGCACGGCGTCGGCAAGGAACCGCCGCGCATCGATGGGGAGTCCTTCGCGATACGCTACGATCGCGGCGGGGGATTCATGCGCAAGCAGTGGGCTCGTATCGACGCTCACGATTATTGCGGGGTCGCGAGATAGACCCGCACCGTCGCCAGCAGGCCGGCGCGCCGGACTTGGGGCAGGACCCGACGCCGAACCAGGTATTCAGCGACGAACATGGCACCGACCAGCGGCAGCACGCAGAAATTGATGTAGATCGACCAGACGCGCAGCGGCGCAAATAGAAACAGCAGGATCGAAACCGCCGCAACCGTGAAAAAGAACACGGCCCAAGCGGCCGTCACGCGCCTGGTGTAGAGCACTTCACGCGGCGATAAGGGGCCATGCAGCTTATCGGCCAAGTGGGTGCACGTGGCTACCCGGTTGGGCAGCAACGATCGGCCGAAGGTCAAGCCCAGAAGACCGTAAACGCCGCTCTCCTGGACGAGGTAGAACAACGAGAAGTTGTGTCTCAGCAGGGGCCACAGACCGTAGAGCAAAGCCGCAAGGCCGATGGTCAAGAGTATCGCGGCCGGCGGCGGCGTCCAACGCCAGACCAGGATCAGCGCGAGTACCGTCAGGGGGCCCAAGGCAAGAGCGGCTCCCAGTTCGTGCGCTCCGGCAACGGAATTACAGTAATGGGAGAGTCCAGCATACGCTGCGATCACGATGCAGACCGCAGCGCACTGCAGCCTACGTCCCCAGTGCCTGCTCACTTGGTTCTCTGTGCCGCGATGTACTCAGATAAGTGCCTCAATGACCGAAAGATTTGCTGATTCTCCTGGCTGTCGGCGCGAAGTTGGATGCCGTATTGCTTGGATACGAGCAGCGCCACTTCCAATATATCGATGGAATCGAGACCGAGGCCTTCGCCGTACAAGGGCGCGTCCGGATCGATGTCCTGGGGCGCGACTTCCAAATTCAACGCCTGGACGAACAGTGTGGCAATTTCCCGCTGTAGACCGACACCGGCGAGAGGCGCCGGCTGTTGCATGAGCGACGCTTTGTCGGACATAGGCTTAAGCTTCGATAAGGTGTGTGGAGTACGTCGGGCATCGGTATGCCGGGTTTGCCCGCATTATATAGGTGTCGGCCGGAGCGGCAACCTGCGACTGAACCAGGTATCCTCCACAGCCAGGTATCCTCAATCCACATGCAAGCGCCACACCCGCCGCTCACGGACTATTATGCCCACGAAGCGGATAGGGACGGCTGGCTGCGCCGACTGTTCGATCGAACCGCCGGTGACTATGACCGGGTTGAGCGAGCCATGGCCTTTGGCTCCGGGTCAAGGTACCGGCGTCGTGCGTTGACGCGGGCGGGACTTGCGCCGGGAATGCGGGTTTTGGACGTGGGAGTCGGGACCGGCCTGACGGCGCGCGAGGCGGCCTACTTGGTCGGCGCTTCCGGGCATGTCACCGGCGTGGACCCGAGCGCCGGAATGATGGGATGCGCGGTTGTCCCCGCCGGGGTTAAATTGTTGTTAGGTAGCGCTGAGGCGATACCCTTCGGACCGGACGCCGCGGATTTCATTTCCATGGGCTATGCGCTGCGGCACGTAGCCGACCTGTCGTTGGCCTTTCGGGAATTCATGCGGGTTCTCAAGCCGGGCGGGCGCATTTGCGTGTTGGAGATTACCTCTCCCGCCGGACGGGCGCGGCGAACTCTCCTCAAAGCCTACATGCGCGGCGTCGTACCGGTCGTGGCACGCTACATCGCCCGTCATCGCGACGTCCCCCAGCTGATGCGCTACTACTGGGACACGATCGAGGCCTGCGCGAGCCCGAGCGTCATCATGGGGGCGATTGGCGACGCCGGATTCATCGACGTGCGGCGAACCGTAACCTTAGGGGTATTTTCCGAGTACTGCGCGCGCAAAGCGCCTCGCCAGCAATAGCGGCAGGCGCACCAAAAACCCGAGAAACAGCCGGAAATGCATCCATGTCAGCAACGCATTGTCGCGCCAATAGTCAAAGTGCGACACGCCGCCTTCTTCGGGACGGAAATAACGCACGGGTGCGGGCAGATTGATCGGCGGGACGCCGCGCCAGCACAAACGCACCACCGCCTCTACGTCGAAGTCGAATCGCCGCATCCAAGGGTTGTGGCGCATGACTCGGTCGAGGGCTGCCAGGGGATAGACGCGAAAACCATACAGCGAGTCGCCGATCCCGGACCACAGCGTTTCGAGGTTAGCCCACCAATTGGAGATTTTTCGGCCCTTGACGCGTAGGTTCGGGGCGCTGGAATCGAATACCGGGATTCCCAGCACCATGGCATTCGGCGCCAGCAGCGAGGCCTGCATGAACGCCGGGATTTTCTCGGGCGGATGCTGCCCATCCGAATCCATGGTCAGCGCATGCGTAAAGCCCGCGCGCATGGCCTCGCGGATGCCGTGCAGCACCGCGGCGCCCTTGCCGCGGTTTTCGGGCAGAATCAGGATGCGCAAGCCGGGCGCGGCGGCGGTCATGTGGGCCAGCTGCTGGGCGGACCCGTCCGTGCTGCCGTCAACCACCACCCACACCGGCGACCATTGATCGAGCGCGGCGCCCACCGTGCTGAATACTTTGGGTCCCGGGTTGTAGCTGGGTATGAGCACCAGATGAGTGGTCGAAGACTCAGGCATGCGTCCCGCTTGCCAACCAGCGCGATTGCAGCGCAGCGACCAGCTCGTTCCGGTAGTAGGCATGGAGTTCTGCGGTGAAGGCGGCCACGTCTTCCGGCGGCGCGAATCGCTTCCCCAGGCGCACACGGTAGGTGATCGGCAGGCTGGGCCGTCGAAAGAGCGGCCAGCCCTTGCTCAAATAGGGCGAGTCGGTCTCGATGATGAGGGTTTGCACCGGCACGCCGGCATATTTGGCAATGAGCCCGACGCTCCCCACCAACTCGTTGATGGGTTCTTGCCGGGTGCGCGTCCCTTCGGGAAACAGCAGCAGCACGGCGCCGCGCCGTAAATGCCCGACGGATTCCTTGACCATCTGCCGCGAGGATTCGTTTCTCACGTAGCGTGCCAGGCGCGAGCCTGAGCCTAGAAACACATTCCTCATCAGCTGCGCCTTCATGACGCAAACGATGTTCGGATGCCGGGTCAGAATCAGCAGGGCGTCGATCAGGCAGGGATGATTGGGCGCAAGAATCACGGGCGGCCCACCCTTGAGCGCATCGATCGCGGTCAAGTCCAGATGATAGGTGCGCGTGCAAGACAGCGACCAGGCGTAGATGCGGAAGCCGGTCATGATGCCGCGTCGTCCAACGGCAGTGCCCAGATCGCGGGGCAGGATGAAATACAACGGCAGCGCGAACACCGACCAGGTCAGGCAGATGATTCCGAGCAGCGTCAGCGACGAATAGAGCGCGAAGTACTCATACAGAATTCTGCAGCCACGGAGCATAGTCAAGTCCTCAGTCAGGGACTTCGACCATCTGAGCGGACGTGTGAATTATCCACGCAATGCCAATCCCGGCGGACCAATAGCTGTTTCGCAGCACCAAGGGGCTATCCGCGAATACGGCGCCCGACAGGGTGTCATACCGCACGTAGGCGCCCACCCAATATCGGGGATAGCGCTTCGATACCGCAGTGATGAACTGGGTGCCGGCATAGCCGCCGGTCGCTTGATAGGCCGGACGCGAAACCGTCGCATACTGCTGTGCGACCGAGTAGAAGTAATCGTGGTAACGATGGTCTGCAAACAGCGGACCCGCCAATAGGCCGGCATTCCAACCGGACAATCCAAAAGGATCGGCCACATCCAAGGCGAGGCGCGGGGTGAATGTCCAGCCGATGAATTTGGGCGACCCTTCGACCGTTATGCCGGCGCGCAGCGGCATGCGCAAATCGAACTTGAGGTGCGAATCGGCGCTGCGCAGCAGGTGAAAGTCGAGGGAGGACCCTAGTTCCAGCGTTGATCTGAGATCCGGCATGCCGCTGCGCGCACGGTCGTTGCGCACCGGTGTCGTCAGATTGCCGCTCACGTTCAATTCGACCCGATCCTGATTGAACAGCGTGCCGCGCAGGCCCTCGCGATCCGCTTTCAGAAACTTGCCGTTGTAGACGAGATAGGGAATAGGCAACGGGTAAGCGTGAGTGGTATCGGAGCCTCGATAATCCTCGAAGGCAATCGCGCCGATCCCCAGGCCTACCTCCAGCAAGGGCGCTTCTTTCGCTTCAGGCGCCGCCGCCCACGCGCAGCCGACGAAGGTTGCGGCGAGCCACTGTAAGCGGCGGTCGGCCTTGGGCGCCCCCACCATCAGGCGCGGGTCATCCGTTCCGGCTCGGCGTCACGAACGCTGGCTGAGCCGCCGCGCGCGGCCAAGCCGCGACTGCGCAGCGGACATTTTGGCAGTCGATTTGCGAGCCGATCGCGGGCGTCATATGTTCTCCAGCTATCCCTTGCGGGTCGACCCGGCGACCACCCCTTCAGTTTATCGTGCCGACAAACACGGGTCCAACGCCTGTAAGATACTCGGGTATGCACATCTTGATTGTTGAAGATGATGAAGTTGCGCGCGATTATCTGGCTAAAGCATTGCGTGAGGTGGGGCACAGCGTCGATGTTGCCGCCGACGGCCTCGAGGGACTGCATATGGCATCCTCGATCGCGGTGGATTTGGCGATCGTCGATCGCATGCTGCCGAAACTTGACGGTCTCGCCTTGGTGCAATCGCTGCGCGCCACCGGGCGCAAGATGCCGGTCTTGATCTTGAGCGCTTTGGGCGATGTCGACGACCGCATCACCGGTCTGCGCGCCGGCGGCGACGACTATCTTACCAAGCCCTATCACATGTCGGAACTCCTCGCCCGCATCGACGCGCTAGCGCGGCGCGGCGACTCGGGCAACGCGGAAGCGAACACCAAGCTGAAATTGGCGGATCTCGAACTCGATCGAATGACCCGCCGCGTGATGCGCAACGGCAAGAAAATCGAACTTACCGCGCGCGAATTCCAGTTGCTCGAGTTCTTGATGCGCCATAGCGGTCAAGTGGTGACTCGGACCATGCTGCTCGAAGGCGTATGGGACTATCATTTCGATCCGCAAACCAATGTCATCGACGTGCACATCAGCCGCTTGCGCCAGGCGATCGACAAGGATTTCGATAAACCCCTGCTGCACACGGTGCGCGGCGCTGGGTACAGTTTGCGCGAAGACGAATAGTGAGCGCCGCGCGACGGCGAATCGTCAGCCCCGATCAGCGATTCCTGGGCGTGCTCGATACGTCGCCATTTCGTATCGCCATCGTCTATTCCATCGTTTTCGCCTGCGGGGCGGCCGTGCTGTTGGGAGCCGTCGACTTCGCGGTTTCACGGGTCGTCGACAGTAGTACCGACAATCTCATCGAAGCCGAAGTCCAAGGCCTGCGCGAACAAGTATTGGTGCTGTCGCGCGGCGATTTCATAGAGCTCATCGAACAACGTTCGCAAAATCAAGACGTTCGCGGCGCGGTGTACCTGATGGTGGATCCGCAATTGCGGCCGGTCGCGGGCAATGTTCCCGCCTGGCCGAAGATCGCTGCCAACGAAGGAAAATGGATCCAGTTCAAGGAGTCCGTCCCGTTCGGCGACGAAACCCGCGAACATGAAATGCGCGCGCAGCGTTTCCCGCTGCCCGGCGGCTACCGAATGTTGGTGGGCCACGATGTGCAAGAACGGCAGGACGTCAAGAATCTCATGATGCGCGGACTGATTGCCGCAGTGGTGCTGACCTTGCTGCTCGGGCTGGGAGGCGGCTTTTGGATGGGCCGGCGGATATTGGCGCAGGCCGGCGCCATCTCGGCCGTGGCGACGCAGATCATGCGCGGCGACCTGTCGCAGCGGTTGCCGGTGCGCGACGCCGAGGATGAGATCAACACATTGGCGCGCGAAATCAACAGCATGCTCGACAAGATCGAACAGCTCACCTTGGGCATGCGCACCGTGCTCGACAGTGCGGCACACGACTTGCGTACGCCGCTCAACCGCCTGCAAGCCACGGCGGAAGGGGCCATGAACGAGCTCGCGCCCGGATCGGCGGAGCGGCGCGTGCTGGAGCGGGTTTCGACGGAGGTCGACCTCATGCGCAGTACCTTGGATGCTCTGCTGCGCATTGCACTCGCTGAGACCGGCACCGTGGCGCGCGAACCCGTGGACTTGTCGGAATTGGTGGCGAGCATGGTCGAGCTGTACGCACCGGTGGGAGAAGAGCGCGGTATTGCGCTGGAAAGCGCGGTGGCGCCCGGCGCCCACGTCCAGGG
This sequence comes from Steroidobacteraceae bacterium, assembly GCA_036502605.1. Taxonomy (GTDB): domain Bacteria; phylum Pseudomonadota; class Gammaproteobacteria; order Steroidobacterales; family Steroidobacteraceae; genus Bog-1198. Next base: position 24,644 of record DASXYI010000090.1, on the reverse strand, counting down.
TAGTCGGCAGCTGTTGGCGCAGGCGCTCGCAAATCTGCTCGACAATGCCATAAAGTTTACTCCCGACGGCGGCCACATTCGGGTGCTGCTGCGCGGCTCGAGTACCGGGCCCGAAGTCGTCGTCGAGGATAACGGGCCGGGAATACCGGCCGACAAGCGCGAAATCGTGCTGGGCCGGCGCGTGCGGTTGGATGAGGCGCGCAGGTTTCCGGGATCCGGCCTGGGGTTGTCGTTGGTGGCGGCCGTCACCAAATTGCATGGCGCCCGGCTGGTTCTCGATGATGCCGGGCCGGGCCTGCGCGTTTCACTGAAATTTTGAACTGAAATTTTGAGGATGGGATATGCCGCGATATGTGTTGTACGCTGTACTGATGATGGTCGCCGTGGCCGCCTGTTCTACCGGTAATCGCGCAGCGGGGGTCGCCTCTCCGGCGCCTCGTGATGCGCTCCTATCCGGCGTGGAGACGCAATACATCGACGACACGGTGCGACCCGAGGACGATATATATCGGCATTTGAACGGCAAATGGCTGGATACTTTCGAAATTCCCGCGGATAAGGGTTCGTACGGGGCGTTCACGCACATCGACGACGAGACGCAGGACCAGCTGCGCAGCATCGTCGAGGGCCTGGCCGGTTCCGGCGCAGGCGGCGATGCGCGGGACGGCCAACCGACGGGCGCCGCGCTGAAGCTGGCCGATCTATACGCGAGTTTCATGGATGAGCCGCGGCTCGAAACTCTGGGCCTCGCGCCGCTCAAAGGCTGGTTCGCCGACATCGATGCGCTCACGGACAAGCGGGAGATACCCGCGCTCATCGCGCGCTTCAATCGGACGGGCGCCGGCGCGCCGTACGGCATCGACATCAGTTCAGACCCGAAGGAATCGACGCGCTACGCGGCCAGCATGAGCCAGAGCGGACTGGGCCTGCCGGACCGGGATTATTATTTGAAGGATGATGCCAAGCTCAAGGAAGCGCGCGGCAAGTATCTTGCGCACATCGAAAAGATGCTCGGGATGGCGGGCGAGCCGCATGCCCGGCAGAGCGCCGCGGATATATTGAAGCTCGAGACGGCAATGGCGGAGCTGCAGTGGACGCGGGTTGCAAACCGCGATCCGGAAAAGACCTACAACAAAATCTCGATCGCCGGCCTGCACACCCTGATGCCGGAGTATGACTGGCAAGGTTACCTGGAACGCAGCGGTATCCTGGGAAAGACCGACTACGTCATCATTCGGCAGCCGAGCTATTTCAAGGGGCTCGACCGGTTGATCTCGGCTACTCCGCTCGGCGTGTGGAAAAGCTATTTCAAGTGGCATCAGCTGTCATTCGCCGCACCCTATCTGTCGAAGGCCTTCGTCGATGAGCGCTTCGCGTTCACAGGCACCGTCCTGCGCGGAATTCCGCAGAACCGCCCGCGCTGGAAACGCGGCATGGCGGTGCTGGACGGCGCGATGGGCGAGGCGATCGGGAGGCTTTACGTCGAGAAATATTTTCCGCCGCAGAACAAGGCGCGCATGGAGGCACTGGTGCGCAACCTCATCGAGGCGTATCGGCGCGACATCGTCACACTCGACTGGATGAGCGAGGAGACCAAGAAAGGCGCACAGGAAAAGCTTGCCAAGTTGGCGACGAAGATCGCCTACCCGAATACCTGGCGCGACTACAGCGCGCTCGTCATCGCGCGCGACGACCTGTGGGGCAATATCGTGCGCGCGACGGAATTCGAATATCAACGCGACATCGGCAAGCTGGGACTGCCGGTCGATCGCAGTGAATGGTTCATGACGCCCCAGACGGTCAACGCTTACTACAATCCCGTCATGAACGAAATCGTGTTTCCCGCGGCGATCCTGCAGCCGCCTTTTTTCGACGCGACGGCCGATGATGCGGTGAACTACGGCGGCATCGTCGCCGTCATCGGTCACGAGGTCAGTCATGGGTTCGACGACAAGGGCAGCCAGTACGATGCCGATGGCAATCTGCGCGACTGGTTCACGAAGGAAGACCATGCCAAGTTTGCGGCCAGAACCAAGGCATTGGTTGCGCAATACGACGCCTACGAGCCGGTGAGCGGCTATCACGTCAACGGCGAGCTGACCCTCGGCGAGAATATCGGCGACAACTCGGGGCTGGCGATCGCTTTCCAGGCGTACCAGCTGGCGCTCGCCGGTAGATCCGCGCCGATGATCGGTGGGTACACCGGCGAGCAGCGGTTTTACCTCGGTTGGGTGCAGGTCTGGCGCGGCAAAGTGCGCGAAGACGAGGCCATTGAACGCGTCAAGACCGACCCGCATGCGCCGCCCGCGGTGCGCGGGACCGCCCCGCTCGTGAATCAAGCGGGGTTCTACGCGGCGTTCGGCGTGAAAGCCGGCGACAAGATGTATCTGCCCCCCGATCAGCGCGTCACCATCTGGTAACGCCGCAGCGTCAAATTACCGACGCCTCGCCGCGCGGCTGGGCTGGGACTGGCGGTGGAGCATACGTAACCCAATGAATAAATTGGCAAAATCCCGGTAACGGGATCCTGGCATAAATCTTGCTCGATGCTTAGCTGCGGCAGTCGCGCCGCGCTAGGAATCGACAACATGGCCGACGAAGCTGCAGAAGCTACTCCCCCGCTTGCAAAAAAGGCCGGCGGACTCATGGGTACGCTCATCAACGGGAGCGGCATTTTCGCGCTCACCCTGGTCGCCGTCATCGTCGGGGGCACCATCAACACCAAGCTGCATCCGATGCCCGATTTCAAATTGGACAAGGACGGCAAGATTACCGCCATCGTGCCGGTGGCCGCACCCAGCGCCCACGGCGAGGAGGGTGCCAATGCGGCGCTCTTCTACGCGATCGACCCGCCGCTGGTCGTGAATTTCGAGGACGGCTCGGTGGTGCGCTTCCTGCAAATCAGCATGGAAGTGATGGCGCACGATCAAAAAGCGATCGACAGCGTGCAAAAGGATATTCCCATGATCCGCAACAATTTGTTGCTGCTCATGAGCAATCGCGATTATCAATCGATGATGTCGCGCGAGGGCAAGGAGAAGCTGCGGCAGGAGGCCCTCACCGAGATCCGCGCCGTGCAAAAGAAACACGGCGGCGAGGATGTCGATGACGTTCTCTTCACCAGTTTCGTGGTGCAGTAATGGCCGCAACCGACGCAGAGGCTGCCGCTGCCGCTGCCGCGAGCGCGATCTCCGACGAGGAAGTGTCGGCATTGCTGGAGAAGAACAGCACGGAGACCGTGCGGCCGTACGATTTCATGTCGCAACGCATTAACCGAACACAATTACCGCTGCTCGAAATCGTCAGCAAGAGCTTCGGCGACCGCATGGGCGCGTCGCTGTCGGGGCTCTTGGGGCGCGATGCCACGGTACAGTTCACCGCGCTCGATTCGGCCAAGGCCGGGGAACTGCAGGTTGCCTTGCCGGTGCCCGCGAGTTTGGCGGTCGTGCGCCTGAAACCGCTGCCCGGATTCGCGTTCGTCACCGTCGAACCCGGCCTGCTGCTCACGCTGTTGGATGGATTTTTCGGCGGCTCGGGACGTGCTACCAGCGACAGCGCTGCCGCGATCGCACCGGCCGCACAGCGCTTTCTCGCATTACTTCTGCGCACTTTCGCCGCCGATTTCAGCGCCGCTTGGGCGCCGGTTGCGGCGCTCGAGTTGGAACTCGCGAAACAGGAGACCAACCCTCGATTGATGCAGCTCGGCGCGCCGCAGGACCTCATGCTGGTGTTGAAGTTCACGGTCGAATTCGCGGCGCACAGCGGACGCATCGATTGGATCTTGCCCGAGACTCTGTTGGCGCCGGTGCGCGAGATGCTCGCCTCGCAGGGCGGCGGCGTGCCGGTCCGCAAGCACGAGGTCTGGGCGCCGGCACTCGGCACGGCGTTGCAGGAAGCGCAACTGGAGACGCGGGCGATTCTGGCGCAGGCCCAGATCAGCTTGCGCGAGCTCGTACGCCTGACGCCGGGCGACATCATCCCCATCGATGCGCCCCAGCACGTCACCTTATTGGCGGGCGAGGTTCCGCTCTACAGCGGCCGCTTCGGCGTTTCGCAGGGGCGGAACGCACTCAAAATTCTTCCCGGAGGTCCTACATGAGTGTTCCTGATCCTAAGGCGGCAGCCGTGGCGCGCGCGCAGTTCAATGACTTGGGTCCCAACGCCGCGGGCGGCGGCGGCCAAGAGATGAATCTGAATCTGATTCTCGACGTCGCGGTCACGCTCGCCCTCGAAGTGGGCCGTGCGCGCATGTCGGTGCGCGATCTATTGCAACTTGCGCCGGGCGCCATCGTCGAACTCGACCGCCTGGCCGGCGAACCGCTCGACGTGCTGGTCAACGGCGTGCGCATAGCGCGCGGCGAAGTCGTCGTGGTCAACGAGAAATTCGGCATCCGGCTCACCGATGTGGTGAGCGCGACGGAAAGGATGGAGCACGCTCGATGACGGGCATTTCGCAGCCCGCCTCGCCGTTGTCCGTGAGCAGCCTTGCGCAGCTCACCTTGAGTTTGGTTGCGATCGTCGCATTGATCTTTGCCATCAGCTGGGTCTTGAAGCGCTTCAAGCTGGCGGGCGCGCGGGGCCGCGGGGAAATCACGGTCATCGACGAACTGGCACTGGGTCCGCGCGAGCGGATCATGCTGATTCGCGTCGGCGGGAGCCAGGTGCTCGTCGGCGTGGGCGCGGGCGGACTGGTGCAACTCGCACCGCTCAGCGCGCCGATCGTCCTGCAGGGCGCGCCGCCCGCGCCGGTGTTCGCCGATCGCCTGCGCGAGTTGCTGAAGCGGCCGGGGGCGGCGGAGTGACCACCCACCGCATGATGATGGCGAAGCGTCGGCTCGTGGCGCTGGCGGCCCTCGTGGCGCTGCCCATCGGGCTCGCGGCTGCGCAGGCGTCCCTGTCCCTGCCGGCGGTCGCCATCAAGACCGCCGCCGACGGCGCACAGTCGTACTCGTTGACGTTCCAAGTTTTGATTCTGATGACGGTTCTGACGCTGTTGCCGGCGATCCTGCTCGCGATGACGGCCTTCACCCGCATCATCATCGTACTGTCGATTCTACGCCAGGCACTCGGTATGCCGACCACCCCGTCGAACCAGGTGCTGACGGGCCTCGCGCTGTTCATGACTTTCTTCGTCATGAGCACGACGCTGAACCAGTCGTACGCCAACGGCATCAAGCCCTACCTCGACGGGCAGCTCGCCGGCGAAGCGGCGATCGACCGCACCGTGGGACCGCTCAAGAAGTTCATGCTGGCTCAGACGCGTGAAAGCGATTTGCAGTTGTTCACCAAACTGTCCGGCAAGTCGCAGTTCGCAAGCGCCGAAGACGTGCCGCTCACCGTGTTGCTGCCGACCTTCCTCACCAGCGAGCTGAAGACGGCGTTCCAAATCGGCTTCATGGTCTTCATTCCCTTCCTGGTCATCGACCTCGTGGTCGCGAGCGTCCTGATGTCGATGGGAATGATGATGTTGAGCCCCAGCCTCGTGTCGCTGCCGTTCAAGATCATGCTGTTCGTGGTGGTCGACGGCTGGACCCTGCTGCTGGGCACCCTGGCCGCGAGCTTTCATCAGTGACGCCGGAAAACGTCATGGATCTGGCGCACGGCACCTTGCTCGTGACCTCGATGATCGCGGCGCCGCTGCTGTTGATCGCGCTCGTCACCGGTCTCGTGATCGGCATGCTGCAGGCGGCGACACAGATCAACGAGTCGACATTGAGCTTTATTCCGAAGCTGTTGCTGCTGGTGCTCACATTATTCGCCATCGGGCCATGGATGCTGAGGGTGCTGGTCGACTTCACGCACGATTTGTACACCAACATCCCCAATGTGATCGGGTAATGGCGCTGATGCAACCGCTCGTCATCAACGCGGCGGACGTGTCGCAACTGGTGGGACGCCTGTGGTGGCCCAGCCTGCGCATCGGCGGATTCATCCTGGCCGCGCCGATCGCCAGCGAAGCCACCATTCCGAGGCGCGTTAAAATCGTCTTGACGCTGGCACTCGCATTCTTGCTGGCGCCGCTCGCGCCGGTACCTACGGCGCTGTCGATTTTCAGCGGCGCCGGCGTATTGACGGGCGTGCAGGAAATACTCATCGGGGTCGCCATCGGCATGGTCATGCAGCTGGCATTCGACGCCCTCACCTTCGCCGGCCAGACGATTTCCATGACCATGGGATTGGGCTTTGCGACCTTGGTAGATCCGCAGCGCGGCGCCAACGTCCCGGTGCTCGGCCAGGTGTTCATGATCATGGGCATACTCACCTACCTTGCCATCAACGGCCACTTGATGCTGTTGGGGGCGCTGGCGAATAGTTTCCAGACCCTGCCGATCGGCGCGGCGAACATCGACAAGGATTTTCTGCTCTCCGTAGCGACCTGGGGCGCGCGCATATTCGAGACCGGCCTGCTGGTGGCGCTGCCGGCGGTGATTGCGCTGGTCATCGTGAATCTTGCGCTCGGAGTGGTCACTCGCGCGGCGCCGCAGCTCAATCTATTCGGCATCGGATTCACCATCACGTTGCTGTGCGGATTCTTCGTGCTCATGGTGGGCCTCGACGGCATCATGGTCGGCATCTCGGGCCTGATTGACAGCGCTTTGGCGGCTGTCGTCGACTTGGTCGCTGCGCCGGCGGGAGCGCACTGATGGCCGAGTCGGAGCAGGGCGGGGAGAAAACCGAAGAACCATCAGCGCGACGCCTGCAAGACGCGCGGGAGCGCGGCCGGGTGCCGCGCTCCCGCGAATTGACGAATTTCGCCACCATGATCGGCGGCAGCGCGACCCTGATTGCCATCGGCGGCACCTTGGCCGGGCGCATGACCCAGATCATGCGCACCTCTCTTACCGTGGCCCCGGAACGCCTCAGCGACCCGCAGTCCATGATGACATCGCTCGGCCAAGCGGCGATGAGTGCGTTGGGGGCCATGCTGCCGCTGTTCGGCGCCTTGATCGGCTTGGTGCTGTTGGCCTCGGTGGTGCTCGGCGGATGGAATTTCAGTCCGGCCGCCATGGCACCCGATTTCTCGCGCATGAGCCCGCTCGCCGGTTTGAAACGCCTGTTCGGTATTCATGGCGTTTCGGAGCTGGGGAAGGCGTTGTTGAAGTGCCTGGTGGTCGGCGGAGTCTGTGCGGCCGTCGTTTCCCGGCTGTTCCCGGACGTCATGGCGCTCGGCCACATGGCACCGCGCGCCGCGATCGGCCGCGGCGCGGGCCTTCTCGGCTGGGCCTTCGTGTGGTTGTGCGCCTCGCTTGCGCTCATTGCGTTGGTCGACGTACCGCTGCAGCTGTTTCAATTCAATCGCTCGTTGCGCATGACGCGCCAAGAATTGCGGGATGAGGCCAAGGAGTCCGACGGCCGTCCGGAAACGAAGCAGCGCATCCGCCAGATGCAGCAGCAATTGGCGCGGCGCCGCATGATGCACAAAGTGCCGAACGCGGACGTGGTGATCGTGAATCCGACGCACTTCGCGGTGGCGCTGAAGTACGACCCGAAAAATATGCACGCCCCGCGCGTTCTGGCCAAGGGTACGGATTTGGTCGCAGCCAACATCCGCCGCATCGCCGAGGAACACCGCGTGCCGATATTCGAGTCGCCAAAGCTGGCGCGGGCACTATACAAATCCACTGACCTGGACCGCGAGATTCCCGCGGGCTTGTACGTGGCGGTCGCGCAAGTCCTGTCGTACATCTTCAGGATTCGTACCCTGAATCCGACCATGGCGGCGCGGATGACGCGTCCGGATCCGACGGTCGGCGATGAGTACGCAGACGTATGAACGGCCGCGCGGCGCTAGCCAATTTCGGCGAATTCGCCCGCCATGGCCTGGGCGTTCCGGTCCTGGTGATGGCGGTCATCGCCATGATGGTTCTGCCGCTGCCGGCGTTCCTTCTCGATATCTTTTTCACCTTCAACATCTCCTTGTCGCTGATCATTTTGCTGGCCGTGATATACGTGCGCCGCGCACTCGAATTTGCGACGTTCCCGACCGTGCTGCTGGGCGCCACGCTGCTGCGCCTCGGCCTGAACGTGGCATCGACGCGCATCGTGCTGATCAACGGCCATACCGGGGCGCAGGCGGCGGGCCATGTCATCGCCGCCTTCGGCCACTTCGTCGTCGGCGGCAATTACGCGGTGGGCATGGTGGTGTTCGTCGTGCTGGTGATCATCAACTTCGTGGTCATCACCAAGGGCGCCGGACGCATCTCGGAGGTCAGCGCGCGGTTCACCTTGGACGCCATGCCGGGGCGGCAGATGGCGATCGATGCCGACCTGAACGCCGGCATCATCACGCAGGCCGAGGCGATCGCGCGGCGCCTGGAAGTTCGTGAAGAAGCGGATTTCTACGGCGCCATGGACGGTGCCAGCAAATTCGTGCGCGGCGATGCCATTGCCGGCATTCTCATCGTGTTCATCAATCTATTCGGCGGCACCATCATCGGCGCCGCGCAGCACGGCATGTCGCTCGCCGATGCGGGCCGCAGTTACGCGCTGCTCACGATCGGCGACGGTCTGGTGGCGCAGATCCCGGCGCTGTTGCTGTCGGTGGCCGTCGCCATTCTAGTGACGCGCGTCTCGCGGTCGCACGACATGAGCCAGCAGATCATGGCGCAGGTTTTGGGCCAGCCGCGGGCGCTGGGCGTGACCGGCGGCATCTTGGCGCTGCTAGGCATCATACCGGGCATGCCGAATCTGGTTTTCTTGGGGATGGCTGCCGGGTGCGGAGTCGGTGCGTATTTTCTCGGCAAACAGCGCGCTTCCGACCAGAAATCTGCGGCGGCGGCGCCGGTGACCGCGCCGGCCGTTCCGCTGGAGTCACGGGAATTGTCCTGGGATGACGTCGAGCCCGTCGATTTGATCGGCCTTGAAGTCGGGTATCGCTTGATTCCGCTGGTCGACCGCAATCAAGGCGGCGAGCTGATGGCGCGCATCAAAGGCGTGCGCAAGAAATTGTCCGAGGAACTCGGTTTCTTGGTGCAGGCGGTGCACATTCGCGACAACTTGGAACTCGGCCCGAATTCCTACCGCATCACCCTGCTGGGTGCGCCGGTGGGAGAGTCCGAAGTGTTCCCCGATCGTGAATTGGCCATCAATCCAGGCCAAGTCTCGGGCGTGCTCCCCGGCTCGGCCACCAAAGATCCGGCGTTCGGGCTGGACGCCGTTTGGATCGAAAAAGCGCGCCGCGAACAGGCCCAGGCGCAGGGCTACACGGTGGTCGATGCGAGCAGCGTGATAGCCACTCACCTCAGCCATTTGCTGCAAGCCCATGCGCACGAATTGTTGGGCCATGAGGAAACGCAGCAGCTGCTCAATCGTTTGGGAAAGACCGCACCGAAGCTGATCGAGGATTTGGTGCCGAAACTCTTGCCCATGAGCGTCGTGGTCAAGGTGCTGCAGTACCTGTTGCTGGAGCGGGTACCGATCCGAAACTTGCGCACCGTGTGCGAGGCGCTCGCCGAAGTCGCGCCGAAGACTCAGGATCCGCTGACGCTGGTGGCCGCCGTACGCATCGCTCTCGGCCGCAGCATCGTGCAGAGCATCGGCGGCCTGCGCGAAGAGCTGCCCGTCATCACCTTGGATCCCGGGCTCGAACAGGTGCTGCAGGATTCGATGGCGGGCGGCGGCAGTGATGGCGCGCCCGGATTCGAGCCCGGGCTCGCCGATCGCATTCAACTGGCGCTGGCCGACAGCACGCGCCGCCAGGAAGCTGCGGGCGAACCCGCGGTGCTTCTGGTCGCGCCAAAAATTCGGCCATGGGTGGCGCGCTTGATGCGCCATTCGACGCCGACACTTTCGGTACTGGCCTACAACGAGATTCCGGAAAATCGCCGCATTCGCGTGATTGCCGCGGTTGGACGCTGAGGATTTGCTTGATTCACGGAGGTCGAAATGAAGATTAAACGGTACATGGCCGCCAGCATGCGTGCGGCGCTTGACCAAGTGCGCGCCGAGCAGGGCGCCGATGCGGTGATCCTGTCGAGCCGCCGCCTCGAGGAAGGCATAGAAGTCATCGCGGCGGTCGATTACGACGAGGCGTTGTTCGCCGACGCGACCCTCAAGCGCGCGGCAACCGCCGAGATCGCGGATGCCCCGCACGCGCCGGCAGAGCCCGGGATCGCGGCCGCGCCATTGCGCACGCAAGCACCCAAGGAATCGGCGCCGCTGCAAGCGCCCCTCGGCATCGAGTGGGTGAAGCTCACCGATTTGGAGAATCCCGCGTACCCGCCGCCGGAACGCGTGCAGGCGCCCGCAACGGCCGTAATGCCTGCGCCGGCCCGCATCTCGGCCCCTGCTTCGGATAACGGCTATCTCGCCACGCAGCGCGAAGTCAAAGATTTGCGTGAGCTCCTGCAAGGCGAGCTGGCGCACATGTCGTGGAACGACAAACGTCTCCGGGATCCGCAGCAGGCGCGCGTTCTCGAGCAATTGACGGCCATGGATATAGCGCCGGATATCGCCATGTCCCTGGCGGCGCTGGCGCCGCAATGCACGGGTTTGAAGGACCCGGCGCACATTCCTCTCGCGCTCATCCTCAAGCAATTGCAGGTGGTCGACAAACTGAGCCCGGTCAACGGCGGCGTCATCGCGCTGGTAGGTCCCACGGGTGCCGGCAAGACGACGACCATCGCCAAACTGGCGGCGCGCTGGAGCATGGAGCATGGCAGCCAGGATCTCGCGCTCGTGAGTACCGACGGGTACCGCATCGGCGCACGCGAGCAGTTGATGACGTATGCACGCATGCTCGGCGCCCCCATGCATGTGGCGAACAGCGGCAAGGAATTGGCGGAGGTTCTCGAGCGGCTCAAGACCAAGAAACTGGTCTTGATCGATACCGCCGGGATGGGTCCGCGGGATGTCCGCCTCTCGGAGCAACTCGCGGCCCTGCAACTCGGCGCCGCACGCGCAAGTGTATTGCTGGCGCTTCCGGCGCACAGCGAGCCGCACGCGCTCGAGGAAATCGTTCGATCGTTTGCCAAGGTGTCTCCCGCCGCCTGCGTTCTCACCAAGGTGGACGAAGCGGCGAGCTTGGGCGCCGTGATCTCCACGGCGCTGCGCCACAAGCTGCGGATCGCCTACCTGTGCAATGGGCAGCGGGTGCCGGAAGATCTGCATGCGGCGCACGAGCGGCGTGTGTGGCTGGTGCGCGCGGCGCACAAGCTCAAGGAGAATGCACCGCAGCGCGTCGACGAGGGGTACTTCGCCCGCAATTTCGGTCGAGCTACCGCCCATGCGTGATACCCGACTATCGAGAAGCCAGGCAGAGACGCTCGAGGAGCTCAATGCCTCGCGCCCGGTCAAGGTCATTGCCGTCACCGGCGGTAAAGGCGGTGTGGGTAAAACGACGGTATCGGCGAATTTGGCCGTATCGATCGCCGCGCAGGGGCGCGACGTGATGTTGGTCGACGCGGACCTAGGGATGGCCAACGTCGACGTGATCCTGGGGCTGCACACCCGATTCCATCTGGGCCATGTCGTCAAAGGCGAGTGCTCGCTCGAGGATGCGATCGTCACCGGCCCGCACGGGCTGCAAATCGTTCCGGCGGCGTCCGGCATCAAACGCATGGCCAATCTTTCCGACGCCGAGCAGGCAGGCATCATTCGCGCCTTCAGCGACCTGTACCATCGCGTGGAGATTCTCGTCATCGACACGGCGGCAGGCCTGCACGAAAGCGTGCTGACTTTCAGCCAGGCGGCTCATCATGTGCTCGTCGTGGTCTGCGATGAACCGGCGTCCATCACCGATGCCTACGCTCTCATCAAGGTATTGAGCCGCGAACACGGCGTGCAGCGGTTTCAGATCCTGGCGAATCAAACGCGCCGCTCGGGGGAGGGGCCGGAGCTTTTCCAGAAAATTTCCCGAGTCTGTGACCGATTTCTCAATGTGACGCTGGAGTTTGCCGGTTCCGTACCGTTTGACGATTACCTACGGCGCGCCGTTCAACGGCAAACCGCGGTCGTCGAAGCGTACCCCGCCTCTATTTCGTCCATTGCGCTCAAGAATTTGGCAGTGAAGGCCGATAAGTGGTCTGTGCCACAAGGTGCACGAGGTCACCTGGAGTTCTTCGTTGAACGAATGGTGGGGGCCCGGATTGGTCCTTCGACGGTATTGCAATGAGAGCAAGTACACATTATTCAGACACGCAGAAGCGTAATCCGAAGCCAATGATGGGCGGTGACGTTCCGGTCGGCGAGGTGCCGCAACAAGAACTGGTCATCAAGCATGCCGACTTGGTCAAACGCATTGCCTACCACTTGGTGAGCCGCATGCCGCCCAACGTGGAGGTGGATGATTTGATTCAATCCGGCATGATCGGCCTATTGGATGCGGCCAAGCATTACTCCGCCACGAAGGGCGCCAATTTCGAAACCTATGCGGGAATCCGCATCCGCGGTGCGATGCTCGACGAGGTACGCAAATCCGATTGGACGCCGCGCTCGGTGCATCGAAATATGCGCGAAATGGCGGACGTGGTCCGCAAGATCGAAAACGCCAAGGGCCAGGACGCCACTCCCATCGATATCGCGACGGGGCTGGGAGTGTCCATCGAGGAATACCACAAACTGGTGCAGGACGCCGCCAGCTGCCGTCTGTTCAGTTTCGATCAAATGGGTTCCAGCGAGGATGAATCGAGTCCGGCGGATCACGCGCGCGACGAACGGCCTGGTCCTTTCGATCATATCCAGGACGCCGGGTTCCGCGACGCCCTGGCAGGGGCCATCAACACATTGCCCGAGCGGGAGAAGCTCGTTCTGTCGCTCTACTACGATGAGGACATGAACCTGCGCGAAATCGGCGAGGTGCTCGACGTATCCGAATCGCGAGTCTGTCAAATACACGGACAGGCGCTGGTTCGCTTGCGCGCTCGGCTCTCGGAGTGGTTGACGCCAGATTGAATCCATGGACTTTCTTAGCATCATCGGCATCGTGCTGGCGCTGATCGCGATCATCGGCGGCGCAATATTGAAAGGCAGCAGCGCCGGGGCTCTGGTCGGCAGCGCAGCGTTCGTCATCGTCGTGGTCGGAACCATGGCCGCGAGCCTGGTGCAGACCCCGCTGGCGACATTCTTGCGCGCCTGGAAAATCGTCGCGTGGGTGTTCATGCCGCCGGTGAACAACCCGGCTGCGATGATCGAAAAAATCGTCGAATGGAGCAATATCGCGCGCAAGCAAGGCCTGTTGGGATTGGAATCCGCGGTCGAGGGCGAGAAGGACGATTTCCTGAAGAAGGGCCTGCAATCCCTGGTCGACGGCGGCGAGCCCGAGGCCATTCGCTCCAGCATGGAAATCGAACTCGATACCATGGAGCATTTCGACAACCAGGCTGCCAAGGTCTTCGAAGCCATGGGTGTCTATTCGCCGACGCTGGGCATCATCGGTGCGGTCATGGGATTGATGGCTGTCATGCAGAACCTGGCGGACCCGTCCAAGCTAGGGCACGGCATCGCCGCCGCCTTCATCGCCACCATCTACGGCATCGCTTTTGCCAACCTGCTGTTCTTGCCCATGGGCAACAAGCTCAAGTCGGTGATCCACGGCCAAACACAGGTTCGGACCATGGTGATCGAGGGAATCATCGCCATCGCGCAAGGCGAGAATCCGCGCAACATCGAGTCGAAGCTGCAAGGCTATTTCCATCATTGAGGCGCCTCTCAGGAGGGCTATAGAGGACGTTTCTGCATGGCTCGCAAGAAGAAGCACGAAGAGCATGTGAACTCGGAGGCCTGGGCCATTCCCTACGGCGACCTGGTCACGCTGCTGTTCGCGCTGTTCACGGTCATGTACGCCATGTCCTCGGTCAACGAAGGCAAGTTTCGCGTCTTGTCGGATTCGATGATCGCCGCATTCAACGGCGCTCCCAAGAGCATGCAGCCGGTCAATATCGGGAAGAAGCAGCCGGGCAAAGGGGGCGACAAACCCCTGGTGGGCGTGACGCCTACCGCGCTGATGAAGATCAAGGCGCAGACGAGCGTCACGCCGGGCGGAGATTTCACACCGCGGGATCCGACCGTCGAGAGGGGATCGGCGCACGAGGACCTTCCGGGCGCTCTGATTCGCATGGAACGTCAGGTTCAGAACGCCATGCAGGCGCTGATCGACGCCAAGTTGGTCACGGTGCGGCGTGAAAATATGTGGCTCGAAATCGAAATCAATACCGATATTCTTTTTCCGAGCGGCGCCAGCGACTTTTCGCCGGCGGCCGAACCCGTGCTCGATAAGCTCGCGGAGGTACTGAAGCCCTTTCCCAATCCCATCCGCGTGGAAGGGCATACCGACAACCGGCCCATCCGTACCTCGGCATTCCCGTCCAACTGGGAATTATCCGCGGCCCGTGCTGCGAGCGTCGTTCATCAGTTCACCCGGGAAGGCATCGCTCCGCTGCGTCTCGAGATCGTGGGATTCGGTGAATTCCACCCGCGGCAATCCAACGGGTCGGCCGATGGGCGCAATGCCAATCGGCGCGTTGCGATTCTGGTTTTGGAGGAGGTGGCGCCCGGTTCCACGGTAACGGCCAGAGCCAACGCCGGAACACCGGAGTTTGCCGCCCCCGGCGTCGAACTGGCGGACGGGAGCAGCGCCGGAAACCGGTTACTGGCGCGGATACCGCCCGGCGAAATCCAAACGACGGTACTCGTCAAGGATCAGGCCACGCCCGCGCCGGCAACACCTAGAGTGACATCGAAGGTTTTAGGGCCGGCAGAGCTTGCGTGGCCTGCACAGAGCGAAGCGAAAGCGCCGCCGCTCAAACACGAATGAGCGAGGTCGCACGTGAGTAAACTCGATCCCTTGAGTAATTCCGGCCTATATCCGGCGCTGCCGATTCCGGGCAGGCAGCGCGGCAAAGACGAATCGGCGGGCGAGCAGCCTCCAGATCCTCGCGGCAATAAAGCCCAGCCGAAAGCGGTCGCGCCACCCGACCCGGCCGCGCCACGCCCGCCGAAATCCGTCATCGACGACTACGCCTGATTTCGCCGGCCGCACGGCGCCTTTCGTTGCAGCCATTGCGCAATGTTTCCCCCCGGGGTGCAATTCTCTGCCGGTTGAGTCAGGCTGCGCGTTAGGTTGAGTGAGCGATGCGTTGCTCGGTTCCCATAGGCTGCGTTCCTGGGGGAGAAACTATGCGCGCTGCGGTGTATCACGGTCCCCGCGACCTCAGGCTCGAATCCGTCGCTGAACCGGAGCCGGGGCCGGGCGACGTCAAACTGCGCGTTTTCTACAATGGCATCTGCGGCAGCGACCTGCTCGAATACTACGACGGTCCGGTCACGACCCGAACCACACCGCACCCACTGACGGGCGTGAAGAACCCCGTCATTCTCGGCCATGAATTGTGCGGCGAGGTGGTCGCATGCGGCGCCGGTATCGACGATCTGGCGACCGGCGATCTCGTTGCCGTGGAGCCGCTCGAGACCTGCGGCCGCTGCGTGTGGTGCACGGCGGGTCAGTACAACCATTGCCCCGACCTCGCGCTGCATGGCTACAACCGAAGCAGCGGCGGTCTCGCCGAGTACACCGTGGTACGGCGCGGCATGGCGCATCGTCTGCCGGTCGGCATGACGCCCATGCAAGGCGCGCTCATCGAACCCCTCGCCGTCGCGTGGCATACAGCGAATCGCTGCCGGCTCGAAGCAGGTCAGACCGTGGCGGTTCACGGCGCCGGCCCGATCGGCATCGGCGTGTGCCTGACGCTCAAGGCGCGCGGCGTCGATGTCATCGTCGTCGATCCCTCGCCGCTGCGCCGTGCGGTGTTGCAGCGCCTCGGTGCGCGCGTGACGTTGGATCCGAATGACTGCGATCCGATCACGGCCATACGCGACTTGACGGGCGGTCGCGGCGCTCATGCCTCGGTCGATGCCGCGGGCGCGCCCTCGGCGTTTCGCGCGGCGCTGCACGGCACACGCGTCGACGGCACGGCCGTCGTGGTGGCGATTCATCACATGCCGGTGGTGATTCCGCCTTTCGATTTGCTGATGCCGGAGGTCAACGTCACGGGCGTCGCCATGTCCGCGCATGCCTTTCCGAGCGTCATCGATGCGATGGCACGCGGCGACTATCCGCTGAAGGAATGGGTGGAGACGATTCCCTTCGAGAACCTGGTGGAGGACGGCCTCGAACGGCTGCGCCGCCAAGAAGGACTGAAAATTCTGGTCGACGTGGGAGCGAGCGCGCCTTGGTCGCTCGGCGTCGCGGACTAATTACATGGGGAGGTAAGGACAATGGGACTGGTAGGTTTCGGTCAGCCCGATGATGGCGTCATGCAAATGTGCTACCTGGTGCCCGATATTCACGCCGCGATGAGGACTTGGGTGGACAAGTTGAGCGTGGGTCCGTGGTTTTTGCTGGACCACTTCTCCGGCACCAATCCCAAGTATCGCGGGCAGGACTCCAAGGCGGATGTATCGCTGGCGATGAGCTTCGCGGGCCACATGAACATCGAGCTCATTCAACCCAACGACGATCATCCTTCAGTGTACCGAGAATGGATCGACCGCCGCGGCTATGGCTTTCATCACTGGGGGCGCGCCACCCGGAATTTCCAGCAGGACGTGGCCCGCTACCAAGCGGCGGGACACGAGTTGGTCTTTCTGGCCGGGGTTCCGTCCGGCGGAAGCGTTGCCTACATGGACACCACGGCAGAGTTGCCGGGGTACGTGGAGTTCATCGAAATCGGAGCCGGATTCGAGTCGACATTCGGCAAATTCTATCGCGCCAGCATCGGCTGGGACGGCGCGGACCCGGTGCGTTCGTTCATTTGACGAACTCATTCGCATCGTCGCTTTGCGCCAAGAGCGCGTGGTAGGGTCGTTAATTCCTCAGGCGACCCGCGGCTCAAGCAATTGCTTCGCGTACGTGGGTTCGCCGCTCAAAAGCGGATGTACTGGCCGCGGGCGATCAACAGGTCGCGGTAGTTGAGCGACGCCGCTTGGATGCGTACCAGTATCTGATTCGGCAGCGGGATGGGATCCGGACGCTCGCAGCGCCGTAGACCGTCGAGAGTGCTGCTGCCGGCAGCAATTTCATAGGCGTGCATTGCAACCCTCCGCAGTTAACACTGCATTTGACCTGAGGAATTTGTCCTGTGATCGACTGTAACTGAATCCGCAGTCTACCTGCAGAGAAGGCGGAAATTTTTCTCGAGTATCCCGGCGGGGCTCGAGTTGTCCTATAAAATCCGAGCGAACCACAGTCATTTCGACGAGATTTTTCATGTTAAAGCTGTACCACGCCGAGCCCGTCGCCAATTCCCTGAAGAGCCTCATTCCCCTGCACGAAAAAGGCTTGGCCTTCGAGAGCGTGTATGTCGATCTGCACAAATTCGAGCAGCACCAGCCGTGGTTCGTCGCTCTGAATCCCGAGGGACAGGTGCCGGTGCTGGATCACGACGGCATCCTCGTTACGCACACGACCGTCATCAACGAATATCTGGAAGACGCTTTTCCCGACGCGCCGCCGTTGCGTCCGGCCGATGCGGTCGGCAAAGCGCGCATGCGGTATTGGAATAAATTCGTCGACGAGCATGTGATGAATTTCGTATCCATGTGGGGGTGGCATCGGATGGTCGGAGTGATCGCGCGCAGCGTCGAGAGCGGCGAGTTCGAAAGGCTGCTTGAACGCATACCGCTGTACGAACAGCGCGAGAAATGGAAAACCGCCCGCTCCGGGTTCAGTGAGGCCGATCTCGCAAATGCCACGCGTAAAATCGAGGTGGCGGTTGCCAAGGTCGAGAAGCAGCTGAGCGAGAACGCATGGATCGCCGGCGCGTCGTTTACGCTCGCGGATGCCAATTTCTTCAGTCATTGCGGAATGATGCTCGAGCGGATGTTTCCCGCGATCGGCAACCGCAAGAGCTGTCCCCGACTGTTGGACTGGGCGGATCGGATGCGTGCGCGGCCGGGCGTCGCCAAGGCGCTCGCGGGACCGGATAAGACGAATCCGGCGCTGCGCACCTTTACCGGGCACGTGCACTGAGGAAGGCATGAAGGTGGCCTTCAGCCGTGAGCTTCATACTGTCGAACGCAATCTACAGCGAGCACGCCTGAAGCCGCGCGGGTCGGCGCGAAGCGGCGGCCGTCATGGTTTCATTGCGACGATCCGAATCATTCCACTCGGTCCGGATTCGCGGCGCACTGCCAGTCCATGCGCAGTCAATTTGGATGCTACCTTTTCGGGATCTAGCCGTAGTTTTGGATAGCTGCTCACTCGTTGCCGCCACCGGCCGTCCTCTCGCTGATGAAGCAAATCATGAACCACGACATGATCGCCGCAGTACTCGAGAAAACACGTCAGGATTCTTTCCTCGTCGCTGCGGACGAGAATGAATCGCTCGTCTCCCAAAAGGGTCCTGGAAACATAGTCTCGAAACGTCGCGGCAAATAGGCCGCCCTTCGCCAACGAGTCCGCCGCCGCGCCAAGCAGCGAATCGACGGCCGAGAAGCCGGGCAGATGGGTCAGCGTATCCCCCATGCAAAGGATGGCGTCCACCGGTCCTTGCAGGTAGGACGTAAAGCCGACAAGATCCGCGTTTACCGGTGTAATTGGCAGCGCCTGCGCGCGCACGTGGAGCTCGTCGAGCAGCGGCTGGCAAGAATCGATTGCGGTGACGCGATAGCCCCGCTTCGCCAAAGGCAGGCTGTGCAGGCCGAATCCGCAGCCGAGATCGACGGCGGTCCTTGGGACGGCTGTCCCAGGGACCGGAGACGGAAGGTGCAGGTCGTCGAGTTCCGCGCTGCTTCTTGCGAGCGCTGCCCCCACATCGCCGATCATCCACGAATACACCGGTCCAAGATGGGTGTCGTAATGCGCTGCGGCCGTATTCATCCTACCCCCCAACCCTAGACTGGTAACGGTGCGCCCCGCGAAGACGTCACGAAAATGAAGTGTAGCAGTCGGCGGCAACTTGACATCGCGTAAGCATTGGCTTACCGTAAGTCATGGCTTACGCTACTGCATTGACTGCCCTCGCTGACCCGACTCGCCGCAGAGTGTTCGAGCGGTTGCGCGCCGGCCCGGCGTCGGTGGGCGAGGTCGCGGCGGATTTCCCGGTCAGCCGCCCGGCCGTCTCGCAGCATCTCAAGGCGCTCAAGCTCGCGGGACTCGTGATCGATCGACCCGAAGGCGCGCGCCGCGTCTATTGCATCGATCCGTACGGGTTGGGTGAGTTGCGGCGCTGGCTCGATCAGTTTTGGGATGACGCGCTCGAAGCGTTCAAGTACGAAGTGGAAAGGCCAAAGACACCCCGCGGGAGGAAGAAATCTTGAATCGAACGATCAGCATTGCGCCGGTGCGTAAATCCGTAGTCGTGCAGGCCACTCCCGAAAAAGCCTTCGAAGTGTTCACTGCCCGGATCGATCGCTGGTGGCCGAAGACTCATGGCGTCGGCAGCGCGCCGGTCCGCGAATCCATCATCGAACCGTTCGTAGGCGGTCGGTGGTACACGAAGTGCGAGGACGGTACGGAGGCGGTCGTAGGGCACGTGCGCATCTGGCTACCCGCCGAGCGCTTCGTCGTCAGTTGGGAAATTAGCGCGGCGTGGAAACCGGATGCCCGCGTGGCCTTCGCCTCGGAGGTCGACGTCCGCTTCTTGGCGGACGGTGCCGGCCGCACACGCGTCGAGCTCGAGCATCGGGATTTCGAACGCATGGGCACGGAGGCCGGCGAGACGATGCGCAAAGGCGTCGACGGCGGCTGGCCTGGATTGCTCGAGCTTTTTGCGACACAGGCCTCGGGCGCGACCGGCGCCCCTTCGGAGCCAGCAACTTAGATTTTGGGAGAGACTCGAATGAACCAATTCATCATCCATAGCATTCCCGGCAGTCCTTTCGGTCGATCGGTTCTTGTCGCACTGGAGGAGAAAGGTGTGCGCGCACGCCTGGCTCCGGTGGCGCCCGGCACATTTCGCACGCCCGAGCATCTGGCTCGGCACCCGTTCGGTAGGGTGCCGGTGATGGATCACGGAGACTTCCGGCTGTACGAGTGCGCCGCGATCTTGCGCTACCTCGACCGCGTTCTTCCGGATCCACGGCTCACGCCGGCGAATCCGCAAGCGGCGGCCCGCATGGATCTGCTGATGAACGTCAACGATTGGTACCTTTTCCAAGGCGTTGTAAATGTCATTGCGTTCCAGCGGATCGTCGGCCCGCGTCTGATGGGGCTCACGCCGGACGAGGGCGCCATCGCCGCCGCCATGCCAAAAGGTCATGCCGTGTTCGACGAACTTGCGCGGCTATTGAGCGATAAGCCGTATTTCGTCGGTGATTCGGTCACCTTGGCCGATGTGCTCTTGGCCCCGCAACTTGCTTTTCTCTCCGAAACACCGGAGTGGGAGCCGCTCACGGCGAAAGCTGCGAACATTCGCGAGTGGCTGGACAGAATGAATGAGCGTCCCAGCATGGCTGCGACCACCTGGGAGCGTGTTGCGACGCTGGCGAAAGTCGCCTAACTCCACGGCTGCTCGCCCGGCGGCAGTAGCGTGTAAAGCCCGGTGTTCGGGATGCGGCATGCTAGAGTAAACGGCATGAAAATCCCCAAGGGCTTGCAGCCGCTGATTGACGACGGCATGGTCGACACCGTGGTTCGCCGCCTCAAAAGCGGCAAAGAGGCGTCGGTGTACATCGTTGCATGCGGCGATCAGGTCCGATGCGCCAAGGTATATAAGGAAGCGGAGCAGCGAGGCTTTCACAAGCTTGCCCAATACCAGGAGGGCCGCAAGACCCGCAGCAGCCGCGACGCGCGTGCGATGGGGAAGCGCGGCCGCCACGGTCGCAGGATGCAGGAAGCGGAATGGAAGAACGCGGAGGTGGATGCCCTGTACCGCCTGGTCGGCGCGGGCGTGCGCGTCCCCGCCCCCTACCTGGTGCACGAAGGCGTGCTTCTGATGGAAATGGTGCAGGACGAACGCGGCGATCCCGCACCGCGACTCAATGACATCGAGATCACCGCCGATCAAGCGCGGGAATGGCATGCATTCATGATGACTCAGGTTGTGCGAATGCTGTGTGCCGGCCTGATTCACGGGGACCTTTCCGAGTTCAACGTGCTCTTGGATGCCAACGGTCCCGTGATCATCGATTTGCCGCAGGCGGTGAATGCCGCAAGCAACAACAACGCATTCGCCATGCTGGAGCGCGATGTCAATAACATGCGTGCGACCTTCGGCCGAACGGTGCCCGAGTTGCTCGAGACCGAATACGCGCGCGAAATCTGGAATCTATACGAAAGCAGCGAGTTGAGGCCGGATTCGGCATTGACGGGGCGCTTCACGCGCGATTCAACGGCGCCGGACGTGAACGCCGTGCTCAATCAGATCGAAGAGGAACGACGTGAGGCCGAGGCCCGGCAGCGCCGGCGCGACGCCGTGGACGCCGCGTAACGGCAGGACGTCGCAAGGAGGGTGAAGTGACCGGTACCTCGGATCTCGAGCGATTCGTCGAGGCGCAAAACCCGGTTTTCGAACAGGTCCGTTTGGAACTTCGCGGCGGCCGCAAGAGCAGCCATTGGATGTGGTTCGTTTTCCCGCAAATCAAGGGATTGGGCCATAGTCCCATGGCTGAGCGGTTTGCGATTTCCGGAGGGAAGGAAGCCGAGGCATATGCAGATCATCCGATTCTCGGGCCCCGTCTGAACGAATGCACTCGGCTGGTGAACGCGATCGACGGCCGGTCGATCAGCCAGATCTTCGGCGCTCCGGATGATCTCAAATTTCGCTCGTCGATGACGCTTTTCGCGAAGGTCAGCAAAGACAACGAGCCATTCGTCCATGCCATCGAGAAATACTTCGGCGGCGAATTCGATTCGCTGACGCTCGATCGACTATTCATCGCTCGTTGACTATCCAAATTTCGCTTTTGGTTGAGTAGCCGAGGGCGGCGCGGTACAGGCTGGATAAAATTTCCTTGCGTGCGCTCAGTATGTTGTGCACTTGCAACAAGGCATAAGCGATTCTTAGGGAAGGGGATGGCAATCATGGATAAAAAATTTCCGTTCGGCCGTAGTCGGGCTTGCGCGTGGTTCACGCTTTCGGTGTTTATTCTCGGCGGCGCGGCCGTCGCGCAACAGACCGAAACGGGAGCGCTGGAAGAGATCGTCGTAACTGCTCAAAAGCGCAGCGAAGACCTGCAGCAAGTGCCCATCGCCATCAGCGCGTTTTCGGCGGAAACACTGCAGCGAAAAGGCATTACCAGCGTCGACCAGCTGAGCAACCTGTCGCCCAACGTCAATCTGGACGCAGGCGCGCCATTCTCCGGCTCGGACACGGTGTTGTCCGCCTATATTCGCGGCATCGGCCAAGATGACTTCGCTTTCAATCTCGACCCCGGCGTCGGCGTGTATGTCGATGGCGTCTATCTGGCGCGCAGCGTCGGCGCCAACACCACGATGCTCGACGTCGATCGGGTGGAAATTCTAAAGGGGCCGCAGGGCACGCTGTTCGGCCGCAACTCCATCGGCGGGGCCATTTCCATCGTGACGCGGGATCCAGGAAATGAATTCAAGGTCAAGGGCGAAGTCACCGGCGGCTCGTTCAGCCGTCTGGACACCAAGATTTCGATGGATGTGCCGTTCACCGAACAAATCTTGAGCACCTTCTCTTTCTCGGAGGAAAAGCGCGACGGTTATCAGAGGCGTATTCCCTACGTGCAGAACAATGCCGGCGGCACGGGCGCCGGCATTCCCGATTGCACCACGCCGACCTGTCCCTACGTGGTCGATGCGCCTCAGCAATTTCCGGCTGCCGGCTACGCGTCCGGTTCGACCCAGGGCGGCGTCGGCAAATGGGCCGCGCGCGGCAAAATCGTTTTCCATGCCAGCGACGACATCAAATTGACGGTGTCGGGCGACTATCTGCACGTCGATCAGACTGCCTCCCCGAATACGGTGCTGTCGATCCAGTCGCCTCAATTGGCGGCGGGCAGTCTGGGGACGCTGGCGAATCTTTGCTTGAACGGCGTGCCGTTGGGTGTGCTCTGTTCGTCGGCGCGCGGCGGTCTGAGCCCGACTCCTACGCCGATGCCGATCTCGCCGCCGCTTGCCGGCGTCAACGTCGATGGCAACCCCTACAATAACTACCTGCCCTTGGACAGCCGGTTCCAGACCAACAACATCGACACGACGTATGCGACCGGCAACAATTTCTCGCGGCTCACGAACTTCGGTTTCGGTACGGTGCTCGATTGGAACCTCGGCCACGGCATGAATCTGAAGTGGATCAATGCCTACCGGGCAATGCATTGGGATGCGGGCATGGACCTCGATGGTTCGCCTGAGTCCTATCTCGCAACCTCGTTCGACATGATTCAGCATCAGGTTTCCGAAGAACTGCAATTGAACGGCACCGTCATCGGCGATCGCTTGAACTACGCCGTCGGCGCGTACTACTTCAAAGAAGGCGGCCACTTGCACGACTACGTGACGTTTCCATTGGGACTCCTGATGATTGACGGACCCAATGATCTCGATACTCGCGCCGAGGCGTTGTATGCGCACTTGAACTTCAAGTTGACGGATCAATGGTCGTTCACGCTCGGCGGACGGGAAACGCGGGAGCACAAGGAATTTCAGGGCTACCAGACCGATGACAATGGGCTGAGCTATAAGATCGCCGGCTGCTTCCCGCCCGGTGCGCCGAACACCCTCGGTGCGCCGGCGTTCCTAAACTGCCAGCAGGTGCTCGGCTTCCCGGTTGCGGGCAGTCCCTATACGTATTACCCCACCGGCCCGTTCACGCAAGACTACAACAATTTTTCGCCGACGGCGGGCGTGGATTTCCACATCAATCAAGACATGATGCTGTACGCCTCGTTTTCCAAGGGCTACAAGACCGGAAGCTGGACTACGCGTCTGTCGAACCCGCATCCGACCTACGATGCGAGCCTGCATTTCAATCCTGAATTCGCCAAGTCGTACGAACTCGGCTTCAAGTCGGAATTGCTGGATCATCGCGTGCGTCTGAATCTGGCGGCGTTCGACACCAAGTACGAGAACATCCAGCTGAACTCGCAGGTCGGCATTTCCCCGACCATCGTCAACGCCGGTGATGCGACGATTTACGGCTTCGAGGCCGAGATCGAGGCGCTCCTGGGCGCCGGGTTCTCGTTCACCTCAGGCTTGGGGTACACCCATGCCAAGTACGACACCTTGAATAATGTGATCGACAACGGGTACCTGCTGACCAAGAATTCCTGCCCGGAGTCGAGCCCCAATGCGCCGCCGTCGTACGTGGTTCCACCAAACACCCCCAATGCGGTGGCCCTCGCGAATCAGGTGTCCGTGGCGGCGTCATTCCCAAACGGCATGTGTGAACTGCCCAAGACTCCGAAATTCAAGGCGAGTTTCGGTCCGCAGTATGTACTGGACCTGCCCAACGCGGCCGCCGTGCAGTTCAACGTCGACTACACCTACGTCACTCATGAGTTCAACGACATCGGCAATACCTGGCAGCTTGAACGCCCCGACATGAGCTTGGTCAATGTCGTGGCGACCTACCACGCGCCCGGCAAGCTGTGGGAATTCTCGCTGGGGGGCACCAACCTCACCGACAAGCGTTATGTGGTGTCGGGCCAGAACCAGGGTGGTCTGGCAGTCGTCGACGCAAGCTACAACGCGCCGCGCGAGTGGTTCGCGACCGTTCGGTTCAACTTCGCGCCCGGCAAGT
>DASXYI010000089.1:0-13047 GCA_036502605.1 Steroidobacteraceae bacterium | reverse complement strand
CGATTTTGTCGAACCGGTGGGTTCGTCCACACACCCCACACCCCAAAATAAAAAAGGGCCTGAAGACAGGCCCTTTTTTATTTTGGCGGAGAGGGTGGGATTCGAACCCACGGAGGGCGTGAACCCTCAAGAGTTTTCAAGACTCTCGCATTAAACCGCTCTGCCACCTCTCCAGAACCCGACCAAGCGCTTAATCGCCGCGCATGTTCTGCGATAGTCAATTCTCCTGCACTTTGCCGTGCCAGTCTAGCCTATCCCTTTGCTCTCCTGGGCCGGCGCGCAATTGACTTCACGCGCGCCTTTGTCACAACTCTGGGGAACTGCGATCTCGAATCCCCTCGAAGCCGACGTGGTCATCATCGGTGCCGGCAGCGCCGGGTGCGTACTTGCACATCGACTGTCGGAAGATCCGAAGGTGCAAGTACTGATTCTGGAAGCCGGTGAGAAAACCCGCTCCTTCGTCGGCGATGTGCCGGGCTTCACGTTGCGTGTCCGTGGCGTGAGCGGGTTACGCGTCATCGACGCATCCGTCATGCCGCAGCTCATCAGCGCGAATACCAACGCGGCGGCCATCATGATCGCGGAGAAAGCGGCAGATCTCATCAGCCGGGCGCTGCGCTGACCTCCGCTGCACTCGTTAGGGCAGCGCCCTCTCGGGCCGTGGAAACTCTGCGGCTGCCGGGCCATGTTTCATCGGCGCGAGTCTCAGCGCAAACACCGCGACGCCGCTGAACAGCATGAGGCCCGCGCAATAGGCGAACGCAGCATTGTAACTGCCTGTCCTATCACGAAACCAACCGGCGATGACGGGAGCGACGGCCATGGCGATGATCAGCGGCGGCATCATCAGCCCCATGATCCGGGCGAATACGAGCGGGCCGAAACTGCGCACCACCATGACGCCCACCACGGGAAAGACGCCGCCGGCCACGATGCCGACGACGGCGAATGCCAGCGCCATGGGCAACGGGCCGACACGGCCGAGCAGCAATAGAAGGGCTAAGACCGTGGCTGCCGCAGTGACCCCAAAGACCCACCGGTAATCCAAGCGGTCACACAGCCAACCGAGCCCAACGCTCCCGACCGCTCCCCCTGCTGCGATGGCAGGCACGAGATAGCCCGCGACGCCGATGGCTATACCGCTGTCGGCAGCAATCGCCACCGCATTGGTGAGCACGGTTCCGACCACGAACATCGCCGGGACCACGCCCATGAGCGGCACCCAGAAAGCAAGCTTTCCAAGTATCGCCCGAGTGGTGTATTGCGTCACTTCAGCCCCCGAAGCCGTCGCACTGCCATGCGCCGCGATACCTCGCTCGCCGTAGCCTCGCAGCAGAAACCATGCCGAGGGTACGATGGTCGCTAGGACGATCGCAGCGGTGATCAAAAATGCCGGTCGCCAGCCGAACGCCGCAACCGGCCGGGTCAGAACGGCAGGCATGACGATGCCGCCCGCCGAAATGCCCAGCGTGATCACGCCACTGAGCGTACCGGCCTTCTCCGGCAGAATGCGCACTGCGACGCTCTGTGCGGGCAACATACCGGTGAATGCGGCGCCCAATGCCAAAACGCTGGCATAGAGCGCAACGATCTGCCAGAACGAATTCGCGATTGCGCCGAGCAGAAACCCCGCCGCCAGAGCAATCCCGCCCAGCGCTACGCTCACACGGGCCGGGAAACGTTCGAGGCAATTCCCTACGATCGGCGACGCCAAGCCCATGACGAGATTGCCGACGGCGAATCCAGCCATCGCCGTGCTGCGCGGCACGTGAAATTCGTCGATCCACGAAACCACCCATAGGGGGAAGCACGAGATGAACACCCCGTTGCCAATCGCGGGAATGATCATGCATGCGGCAAGCGCAGTCCAGATCCTGGGCGAAACCGATCTCGCAACCCCTGGTCGCATCTATTCCCCCCGCATCGGCTCACCCGGACTTTGGCCGAGTGCTGCACGACGACTGTATTAGCCGACGAACGGCCTGATGGCTGCTTGACCCTTCAGCATATATCATCGAGCTTTCAGCGGAGCACTTTGCAAGAATTTCGGTTTACTTGCAGTCCGATGCGTTCTCACCCAACGATGCGTTCTTGCTCCACGATGCGTTCTTACTTCACAAGGAATCAACCACAATGTCTACAGCAGGTGTGATAGGGCTTGGCGCAATCGGCGGCGGAGTGGCTATCTGCCTTGCGCGCTCGGGCCATTTAAAGGCCGTCTACGATATACGCAGCGACGCGTCGGAGAAATTGACCGGCGTCCCCGCGGTGGCCGCTTCGCCCGCGGAGGTGGCGCGGCAATGCGACGTCGTGCTGATTGCCGTCATCGACGCAAAACAGGCGCGCACCGTGTTGACGGGTCCCGAAGGAGTACTGTCCCGGGCAAGGCTGGGCTTGAATGTGGTGCTTCTCAGCACGGTCTCGCTCGAGGATCTGAAAGGAATTCGCGCCCTCACCGATGCCGCCGGCGTGGGTCTGGTGGATAGCGGCGTCACCGGCGGGATAAACGCCGCGCGCAATGGTTTGGTGTGTCTCGTCGGCGCGGACGATCGCACTTTTTCGCAAGTGAAACCGGTGCTCGAAGGCTTCGCGAAGGCTGTCGTCCACATGGGGGGAGCGGGTGCCGGCATGGCCGCCAAGATTGCCCGCAATGTGATCGTGTACGGAACCCTGCGCGCAGGATATGAGGGCGTGCTGCTCGCGAAAGCCGCGGGTGTAGATGTGCGCAAACTCGTCGCCGCCGTGGAGGCGAGTTCCGAATCGGTCGGCGGTCCGCTGATGCTTCTCGGGCGTGAGGCTGACCCTTCCACTGATCCTGACGAGCGGAAATTGCGCGAGAGCGTGTGCGTGCTACTCGACAAGGATCTTGACGCAGCGCTGGAACTCGCCAAAAGCGTCGGCGCATCGATACCCTTGGCGGAGCTGGCGCGCAGAACCGACAGAAGCGTCATGGGGCTCGAACCTTAGTATCGACGTCGGCAAATTCAACCAAAGAGAGATTCAATGAATCAGAAAACCGCAGAAGAACGCTATCAACTGGGACTGGAAGTCGTGGAGAAGGTCTACGGGCCAGGCTCGAGTGCGATGATGACCCCCACGAAAGGCATGCCGTTCGTAGATGAAATCGTCAACCACCTATTCGCCGACATCTGGGCCCGCCCGGGACTGTCCATGCGTGACCGCCGGTTGCTCGTGATCGGCGCGACGGCCATGTTGGGCCGAGACGACTTGATCGAAACTCAGGTGAAGGGCGGCATTCTCAACGGCGAATTCACCGACGAGCAGCTCGATGAAATTCCGCTCATGATGCTGTTCTATGCAGGGGCGGGCAACACAACGATGACTTTCAAGGGCATCCAGGCCGCGCGCGCCAACGTCAAGGCCGCCGCGAAGACTTGAATTCGCGCAGCGCCGCCGCGCCGCGGTTCACTACCGAGGCGCGGTGGATTTCACCGCCTGCAGTTCGGCGACTCCTGCTCCCCAAGAGTGAATGCGCTGCCAGAACTCGCGTCGTGTGTGCGCGAAATTGTGCATGTGGCCCATCCGCGGGCACACGAATACGCCGATGTCGCTCGAACTTTTGAATGCCTTCGGCTCCATCCACGGATCGGGTACGACATCGCGTTCGCCGACGCCAATGAATACCGGCACGGTGATCGAGGCGGCCTCCGTCGCGACGGTTCCGGGAGCAACCATGTACAGACCGCACGGCGGCGTGGTCGCCGAACGCCACTCCGGAAGCGGACTCTCGAGTCCCGCCGCCGCACCCATGTCGCGGGCGACGACCTCCGCCGGCTCGTCGTCGTAATGAAAGCACCAGGCAAAGGGATGTTCGCCCTGCGAGGCCGCAGCCGCGAGATCCTTCTGGGCGCCGAGCTTGGGTCCCGCGGCGGCGGCCAGCGCCGCCTGATTCAGGATTTTCGGATTGTCGAGGGGACTGCCGCGTAGTACCCAGGGCCACGCCGCCGCCGGTGCGCCAGGCCGCGACGGCACGACGGTGTGAATTGCGCTGTATCCCAGGATGCCGACACCGTCGAAAGTGGCGAACTGTGCCTGCGCGACAAGGGTGAAACAGCCGCCCATGGACTGGCCGATTCCCAGTTTCACGGCGCCGCTGACGCGCGGGTACCCCGCCGAGAGCGTTCCACCCTCGAGCTTCTCCATCACAGCTTTGACGGTTGCGTCGTTCGCCCGCGCGATATTTTCATAGTCGAGTGCATTGCCTTCGGGGATGGTCGAGTCGCCGAATCCCAAGTGGTCGCAAGCCACGAAGATCCAGCCGCGATCGCAGTGAAACCCCGCTTCGCCGCCTCCCGAGCCGTCGGGCATGTCGAAGGAATAGTAGCGCCGGCAGTATCCGCCCCCCGGAAAGGCGAAACACACCACCGGTGGACCGCCCGGCGCGACCCCAGGAAGGAACACGGTGACGGCGGTCTGCATGGGTTTCCCCATGGCTGCCGCATCGGTCACATCAATTTTAAGTTCGATTGATTTCATCACGGCTCCGGCTATAAGACGATCCGAGGTAATGCATATTGAGTCAGGCGCGGCTGGATCGACAGCGCTTCCGCCACACGCTCCTCGGTCTGCGCCGCAAAATAATCGAAGAGAATTGGGTCGTGTTCGGGTCCGGCATCGGCAACGAATCGCTCCAACGCGGCATCAGCCGCTTGCCAATCCGAAGGGCGGTATCCAAGAATGCCGGCCGCACGGTCGAGATCGGCCGCATCATTCGCAGCACCCGCGGCAGCCTGCCCGCGAACCCAGCCGACGAGCGCCGCAGCGGAAGCCTTGTCAGCGGCCCCCATTTCAGTGGTCGCGTCGATCCGATTGATGGTCGCTTCCAGCACCCGCGCTACGAGCGCTGAGCGCCCTTCGGATAGACGGGTAACGGGCTTAGGGAGGATCGCGACACCCAGGCACTCCGCCATGGCCCACAGCATTGCCCGCCGCGTCATCAAGTCCCAAGTAAGGTATTCCAGCTGCATCTCCTGCGGACGCGGATTGGTCAGCGGACCGGCGAGCGCCATGACGGCCGTCAACATGAACGCAGCAGTGTGAAAACTCAGCGCCGCCGGATCGATGGGTTTGCCCGTGAGCGCCGCGTAGTGGCGGATGAGGTGACCCGGATCCGCGCCAAGCGGTTCAGTGCCGTGCCGAGTACGCAGCGCGGCAAGGTCTGCCAAGGGATCGCCGATATGGGTTGCCTCGAAATCATAGATGCACGTAAGCCGACCAGCCTCGAACAGGAATTGACCGGGGTCACCATGAATGACCCGGGGCGTATCTCGATGCATCGGTACATGCCGCTGCATCCATTTGAGCGCAAACTCGACCAGCGGTTGCGCACCGCGTTTGGTGCGTCGGTACAGCACGATATTGGCGTTGAGATAGGAGAGCGCCGTCTCCACCGGACCCTTGGGAAGCGCCACGCCTGCCGCGACAAAGGGCGCGGTGTCAAGATCGTGCATGCGTGCCAATACTTCGATGTATTGCTCAGCGACGCCGCGCCGCTCCTCGTCATCGACGGCGCAGACGACATCGCGGGTGCCGGGCACACGGTCCATGACAATGCCGATTGGATTTTCCGTCATGCCGTAAACCCGCGGCACCGGCAGATTATTCGCACGGAATAGACCCAATATCGCGGCCTCGCGGCCAAGTCCCGGATACGGCTCGGCGTCGATCTGCTTATCACCTCGAATGTAGATGGGGACGCCGACGCCTCCGCGCTCGACCACGGCATACCAAGCTTTGCGCCAGCGCGGCTGGCGTTCGAGGGAGATCATCCGCCCTCCTACCAAGCGTTCGATTTGCGGGCCAAGCCGCGCCTCTTCATCATCCACGGTCGTAAGGTTCCACGCTGACTCAACCGGCAATGACGGTGTCGGGAAGCATGCCGAGTTGTTTGCCGATATCGGCCGTGTCGAAATATTCGCGCCATGCCGCAATCTTACCGCCCGCATCGATCTCATAGATCGCCATCAGCGCATGTTCCACGCGTATGCCGTGCATCGTGAAATGATCGACCCTCTCGGTCACCACGTTCCGTCCGCTGGACACCATTTTTGTTATTCCGCAATGCATGAAAGTCGAGAAACCGCATTGCCTATCGATCTCGGAACGCAGCGCGTCGCGCCCCTTGAACGTCGGACCCGCCGGCACCCACAATTGCCATACGCCATCTTCTGCGAACATGCTGATGATCTTCTTGACGTCAGGTCTAGCAGTCGCACCGTCGCCCCACGCGTTGCAGAACTCCAGAACGATCTCTTCTTCTTTTTGCGGCATTTTGGACGCTCCTTTTGCGTATTTGCCCCGCAGCATTGCCGCGGTTGGCTTTGTAACTCCATATACTACGAATGTGCGGGGGAGCGTATATGCGTGCGGTGCGATTTCACGACTATCGTGGTTTGAGCGGCATCCAATATGAGGACGCACCATTGCCTGTTCTTGGCAATGGCGAAGTACTCGTCCGAGTGCATGCCGCCGGCGTCAATCCGTTCGACTGGTATGCCGTCGAAGGCTACGTGAATCAATATGTGAGTTTCCAGCTTCCGGCCGTACTTGGGCGCGATGTTTCGGGCGTTGTCGAAGCGGTCGGCGTCCGCGTTGACGGCTTGGCGGTCGGCGATGCCGTTTACGGCCAAACAAATCCCCAATCCCATGGCACCTTCGCCGACTTCACCGCAATCGAGTCGTTTCGCTTGGCGAAAAAGCCTGAGCACCTGAGCCATATCGAAGCCGCTTCGCTCCCTAACGTCATGCTAGCCGCATGGAACGGAGTGTTCTCAGCTGACAGCGGCGCGAACCTTGAGACCCGCCAGGCCATTCTCATTCACGGCGCCGCGGGCGGCATCGGCAGCATCGCGGTACAACTCGCGAATTGGTGCGGCGCTCACGTGTTGGGAACGGCATCGAAGCGCAATCTCGGGTTCTTGCAAGAATTAGGCGTCGAACAGGCTATTGACTATACCGTTGAAGGTTGGCATGAGCATGTCGGCCGCCTCGATGCCGTGCTCAACACGGCGGATGGCGGCGCAGCGAAGGCGCTATGTTCACTCATAAAGCCCGGCGGTCGCTATGTCGCGCTGCGCGGCTTGCCGGATGCTGCGTTCGTAGCTGAACAAGCGGCGTCCGGCGTCAGCTGCGTGGCCGCGAGCGGCCCCGCGAGCGTGAAGGACTTTGCGCAAATGGCCGGCGTGGTGGCGCAGGGAGCGATCAAGCCGGTTATCAGCGCCGTCTATCCGATCTCGGAGTTTCGCGACGCTCTCGAGCGTGTCCGTGAGGGACATGTTCGCGGCAAAATTGTCCTTAGCGTCGCGGGCTAACAGTACCGCGGCCGAGCGAGCCGCTTTACTCCAAGTAAAGCGATTTCAGGCGCTCGATCTGTTCGGGTCCGGCGCCAAGTTCGGTGGAGAAATACGCCTGCACGGAACCGTAATGAGCCTCTATGGAGCGAAAAGCCGCCGCCATGTATGCCGGATCAGCACTCATCATCGCGTGCTGGACCTCTGCCGGAAGACTTTGAAATCGGCGCATGAATTCCGTCTTGGGGGCCTCGGATGACGGCCTCAGCAGTTGATCGGTCAGTTCGTAGTCCTGCATTATCGTTGCCCGGGGCACTCCCAACGCACTCAAGATCAGCGCCGATGCGACACCGCTGCGGTCCTTTCCCGCCGTACAGTGCAACAGCAGCGGCGCACGATTATCGAGGAGCTCGTGGACGATGACCCGGTATTCAGGGGCGTACAGCTTCGGCATTTGGGCATAGAAATCCGCAAGCGCGGCGCGCGCCCGATTGGCGTCGATATTCGGATCCGTCAGCGGCGACATGGCGGCGGAGACTTCGTCGCTCTTCACCGAGACAAAAGCTCGCACCGGTCCGGCAGCCCACTCTGTAGGTTGGCTCGCCCGCTCGCGCTGGTCCCGCAAATCGTAGACGGTACGAATGCCCAGAGCTGAGACCTGACGATAGTCGGCGGTGGTCAGATGTGAGAGCTCTCCGGATCGAAAAATCATGCCCCACTTGACGTGACGTCCATCGGTGGTCTCGTAACCTCCCAGGTCGCGGAAGTTGCTCTGTCCCTGTAGACCAATCACCCGCCTTCCGGCGACGTCCGCTGAGCGGCCGGTCCCGGGTGAAGCGGGCTCCGTCACATCGCCGTGTTGAGCATGAGCCCCGTTCGCAAGGACGGCCAACAGGCATGTGGAAATGAAAAATCGTCGACGATGGATGGTCATGGCAATCTCACCAAGTATTCCAAATATTGTCGCCGGTCCGTGTGTCGATCGAGTGACAAGTCGCACCCAGCCATCTTCGATGCCACGGAAAGCGAAAAATGGGCATACGATTCGACGGACAGGTTGCCATCGTGACGGGTGCCGGCAACGGAGGGACGGTCCGGCCCTCTCCCACGGGGTTTATTTCTTGGCGGCGGCTACCAGTTGAAACAATCCGCCGCCATAGAAATACAATTTCTCCGGCGACAGCTGCCGATACGGCGTCATGGGGCACAGCGAGTCCGCCGTTTTCCAATACGGTTCCAGCTGCTCCAACACCTGTTCGATGCTGCCGCAGGCCACGAAGGCCTTCACCATCTCGTCCGGAACATGATGCAGGATGGACGACACGTCGCCGTGATTCTGTTCGGCCGTTTGGCAAATTCTCGCCTCCTTGAGAAATCCCCGTGCTTCAAAGAAGCTTTCGTAGGCCTTGATCCCCGCGTAGGCTGCAACCGTGGGCCGGGAATCATCCAACGCCTGCCGCTGATCGTTGTTGATCGCCACCCACGGCCATGCATTGATTTCAATGTCCCGGCGGTTGCGTCCGTACTTGCGCAGCGATCCGTCGATGACCGGTCCCATGTCGGCCGTGTATCCGGGCGACCATAGCGCATGCAGCATCAAGCCCTCGGCAGTTTCCAGGCCGAGCTGCAGGACCCGGTCGCGCAGTGCTGCGATCCAAATGGGAATGCGCTCGCGCACCGGCGGCGGCGTCAGCATCGCTTCCTTGAAATCGGCTTTGAAATACGTGCCTTCGTACGGCTGCAGTCCCTTATGCGCGCCGTTCACGATATGGCGCACGGCACTTACCGTGTCGCGCAAGTGTGCCACCAATTTGTATTCAGGCAGCCCGTAGGCTCCCATGTTGACCGACAACACCCCCGTGCCCAAGCCAAGAATGAAGCGGCCCTGGCTTACTCGGTCGAGATCCATGGCGAGCATCGCGGTTTCGAGCGGACTGCGGGTTGCCGCGACGGCGATGCCGGTAGCGATGCGCAGGCGCTGTGTCGCCGCCGCGGCCACCGCCAGCGGCACGAACGGAGGAGCATAAATCTGCAGTGCCGTTATGCCGTCGAAGCCGGCACTTTCCATTTGCTTGGCGGCGTCGTAGAGGGTGGCGCCTTGTACTACATGAACGAGTCCCCACCACTCGCGGGGCCTACCGACGGCGTTTTGTGCCTTAGTCATGCCGGTGGGCAGGTCAATTGGACGCGATGGCGGACGCTTTCGTTATGGACTTTCCGGTCTTCGCGTCGACCGGCGTCGAAATTGCCTCGAATACCGAATACCACTTACCGTCCATGCGGCGCATGCAGTCGCTCTGCCGCAGGTAGAAGTTCGACTTGGTGCCATCTTTCTTCGTCACCGTAATATCCTGCGTATCGATTTGCACCGCGAAGACGCCGTCCGAATCGACCACGAAGTCGAGTATTTTCACGCGCGGATCGGTGAAATTCATCACCGGCGCAAAGCCGGTGCGGATTTCCTTCATACCGCGGAATTCGCCCGGTGGATACAACATGTCGTAGACGATCACATCATCCGTGGGTCCGTAGTACGTCATGAGTTCGTCGAGATTCCGGGACAGCACGCCCACGTCGAGCCATGCCCGAACCTCCTTCTTCGCCTGCCCCACAGAGACCGGCGGGCTCTCGAAGGATTGCGGGTTCCATTGCAGCGGTCCGCGAACGGGCATCGGCGAATCGAGCAAGCCCATGCCCGTCGCCGGATCCATGGGAAACGAAATGTGCTGCTGCACTATCAGCCACTTGCCGCCGATCTTCTTGAAGGCATCGAGCTGGCGCAGGGTAATGGCGCCCTTGGTGCCGTTCTTCAAGACGAAGTTGAAGTGCAGCTGCATGGCAGCACAGGCAAACTTCCCGTCGGACAGTATGTTCATGTCGGGGATCTCACCCGTGAAACTTTGCCCCTGAGCGAATTGTTGCTCGAAGCCGTCGTATATCTGCTTGGTGCCTCGATAAATTCCCGGTGCATACATGTCGAATACCACCGCATCCGGTGCGTAGTACTGGATGAGATCCTTCATGCTGTTGAGCTTGGCCAACTGCTGCTCGATGTCGGTGAGTGCCTTGACATCGGCCGGCTTGTTGAGGGTTGCACCGCCTGCGGCCATGGCCCCAGACGACAATGCCAACGCGCCGGCCGCGGCGGCGGCCAAATAAAGAGCCCAGTTCGCATATCGCATGCCGATGATTCTCCCTCGATAATAACGTTATTGTCGTAGATCTCACATTATCGGCGATTGCGCCGGAGCCGCGTCCGTTCAACGCTTGCCCTCGGGTCAACCGGATGTCGGTGGGGCCCGCGCGCACTCACCTCAGTTGTAGGTTTGCATGTAGCCGCCATCGACGACCATGTACTGGCCCGTGATATAGCCGGCATTGTGCGAACACAGGAAAGCGCAAAGACTGGCGACTTCCTCGGGACGCCCGAAGCGGTTCGCCGGAATTCGCTTGAGGAATTCCGTCATGAATTGCGCGTAGGGGAGGCCCGCCTCCTTGGCGCAATGCTGGAAGAACGCCTCGTAGTTGCTGCCGGTATCGATAAATCCCGGCGGAATCGTGTTCACCGTAATGCCGAAAGGAGCCAATTCATCCGCCAGGCTGCGGCTCAAACCCAGCCCCGCCGGTCGGACGGTATTTGCCAGCACATAGTCGAAATTCAGAATGGAACGGCGCGCGGGCGACTTGGCCGCGCCCGAGCCGATGGTCACGATGCGTCCCCAACGTTTGACTTTCATTCCGGGGACGATGGCGCGGGCGAAATGAGCGAAGCCCTTGACGATATAGGCATAGGCGCGGTCGAAGTCCTCGTCTTTGAAATCGTCGAACGCTCCCGGCGGCGGCGCAACGGGTGCATAGATGGCGATATCCGGTAGACCGAACGCCGCTTTCGCCTGCTCGACGATGTACGGGAAACTATCGAACGAAGTCAGATCCGCGGATACCGCAATCGCCTCGCCGCCGTCGTCCTTGATGGCCTTCACGGTCATGTCAAGCTGTTCACGGCCGCGCGCCACCACGACGACTTTACAGCCGTTGCGCCCCAGCTCTTCCGAGATCGAGCGCCCCATTCCATGCGAGCCGCCCGTGACCACGGCCACTCTTCCGGCGATACCTAGATCCATGCAACTTCTCCGTCACCGCACCGGAGACTAGCGCGAGAGTGTGGCTGCGTCCGCCTATCCAAAGGTAGGACCTCGGCTACATCGCACAGACATATGGTCGCTGGCGCGGCCGCAGGAGAGAATGTTGGATCTAGGACTGAGAGGCAAGCGTGCATTGGTCGCGGGATCGAGCAGCGGTATTGGCGCGGGTATAGCCCGCATGTTGGGCGCCGAACACGTCGAGGTCGTCGTGCATGGACGTAGCATGGAGCACGCCGCCGCGGTGGCGCGCGGAATCGAGAATGCCGGCGGTAAAGCTTGGACAGTGCTCGGCCGACTCGATCAACCCGCAGAAGTCGATCGGATTGCCCAGCAAGCGCTCGCGGCGGCAGGTCGAATCGATATTCTCATCAACTGCGCCGGCGCCGGAAAATCCACTCACAGCTGGTTCGAGACTCCGCTCGAGCGCTGGCATGAGCAGTATCAATTCTCCACTCTGTATGCCGTGCAGCTGATTCGCGCTCTCGTACCTGCGATGCGCGATCGCCGGTGGGGCCGTGTCCTGAACGTGAGTACCGGCGCCAGTTTCAAGCCCTCTGCGTTTGGGCCGGACTACCCCGCCGCGAAGCTCGCGCTGCATTCTGTCGCCGTGTCCCTCATGACGGAATTGGCTGACAGTGGCGTCACGGTCAACACCTTGACTTCAGGTGTGGTCCTTACGCCCAATACGCTCTCGGTCATGCAGTCGCGCGCCGCGCGGGCCGGATTCACCGAGACGGGCGAGGCGCTGGAGAAGCGCGTAACGAAAGATCTCTGGCAGGTGCCCCTGGGCCGTGCGGGACGCGTCGAGGAGCTGGCGGCGGCCGCGTGCTTCCTGGTATCCGAGCATGCGAGCTACATCACGGGCGCGGCGCTTCGAGTGGATGGCGGGGCTTCGGGCTTCGTCGTTTGAGCCAAACGATGCAGAACAGAGCAAGCTTCGTGGTCATGGTTACCGGCGCGAGCCGCGGATTGGGGCGAGGGATCGCGCGCGCATTCGGTTCCAGAGGCGCAACCGTTTATCTGACCGGGCGCGCTGCCGATGGCTCGTTGGAACAAGCGGCGGCCGAAGTCGATGCGCAGGGTGGTTGCGGGATTCCTGTCGCGTGCGATCATCGCGAAGATGAACAGGTGCGCGCACTTTTCGAACGGGTGCGAAAGGACTCGACATCGCTCGACATCCTCGTCAACAACGCGGCCGCCGTCTATCCGGACGCGCTGCTGGCCCCCGGCGGCTTTTGGGAAAAGTCCTTGCGGTTGGTCGACATGATCGATGTGGGTCTGCGGTCAAATTATGTCGCAAGCTACTACGCGGCGCCGATGATGGTCGACGCCAAGCGCGGACTGATCGCCAACATTTCGTTTTATGGAGCCGTCAGCTACTTTCACGGCGCCGCTTACGGCGCTGCCAAGGCAGGCACCGACAAGATGACGCACGATATGTCGATCGACCTTATCCCTCATGGCGTGGCGGTAGTGTCGTACTGGCCGGGTTTCATCATGACGGACGCGCTGGCACGCATGCCCCCCGAAATGGTACCGGATGATTTGCGCGCCATGCTGCCGCAATTCGAGAGGCCCGAATTTTCCGGGTT
>DASXYI010000088.1:0-2635 GCA_036502605.1 Steroidobacteraceae bacterium | reverse complement strand
CACCTACGCCGTATTGCGTTTCACCCAGCGTGCCGCCTTGAAAACCGCGATCGCCGATGACCGCAGCCTGCCCGTTCTCTCCAGAGGCGGGCATTTCGCGGCCGGCGGCATCGCGATCACTGTGGTCATCCTATTGACTGCATCGGGCCTCGACCGGCAGCTGGGTTTGCCCACTTTTCTCGCGGGGATTGGAACCGCCGCCGCGATTCTCTTTCTCACGCGCAGGTCCCCCCGGCGTTTGGTCCAAGATATTTCCTGGAGTGTCCTTGCCTTGGTCGCAGGGCTTTTCGTGCTCGTTCAGGGCATCGAAGGCACCGGAGCGCTCACGCCCGTGGCGCGGTTCCTACCCGCGAATGCGCAGGCGCACGCAGACATGACCGCGTTTGCATTGGGGTGCGTGGCCGCATTTCTCTGCAACGTCATGAATAACCTTCCGCTGGGACTCATCGCCGGATCGCTCGCCGCGAGCGCGCACCTCGCATCGCTGCTGAAAAGCGCCCTTCTCGTCGGCGTCGACTTGGGGCCGAATCTTTCAGTCACGGGTTCGCTCGCGACCATACTTTGGCTGGTCGCGCTGCGGCGCGAAGGGCTGGAGGTCAGCGCGTGGAAATTTCTCGTTCTGGGAAGTGTGGTAATGCCCACCGCGTTGCTGGCCACGCTTGCGGCCCTCATCTGGATGGCGCCGGGTTGACGGAACGATTCAAGCATTCGAATCTTCGGCGGCAACCCTAAGGCGTCAACACAGCGGCGCCCTCGAATTTTCCGGCCCGAAGATCGCCGAGGGCGTCATTTGCCTGGCGTAGCGAATAGCGCGTGGTGCGCGTGACAATGCCGATTTGCGGCGCGAGACGCAGAAAGTCGACGCCATCCTGGCGCGTGAGATTGGCTACCGACAGCAGCTCTCGCTCGTCCCACAATATCCGATAGGGAAAGCTGGGGATGTCGCTCATATGAATGCCGGCACAGACTACCCGGCCGCCCTTGCGCACCGCCTTGAGCGCGTGCGGGACGAGTTCGCCCGCCGTCGCGAAGATGATGGCGGCATCGAGCGGCTCGGGCGGCGTCTCATCGGACCCTCCCGCCCACGCAGCACCCAGGTCGAGCGCAAATTGCTCCCCTTTCACGTCCCCGGGCCTTACGAACGCGAACACCGAGCGGCCTTGCCATTTTGCTACTTGTGCAATGATGTGCGCGGCCGCACCGAAGCCGTATAGACCGATGTTCTTCCCCTGGCCGGCCATCACGAGCGAGCGCCAACCAATGAGCCCGGCACACAGGAGCGGAGCGAGCGCGACGTCGGTTCCCGCTTCGCCGAGCGGAAATGAAAAGCGCGCGTCAGCGATGGTCGCCGTCGCATAACCCCCGTCGCGCGTGTATCCGGTGAAATGCGGCCGATCGCACAGGTTCTCACGATTCATCCGGCAATAGGGGCACACGCCGCAGGTATGGCCCAGCCAGGGAATGCCGACGCGCTCTCCCAGGTCAAGCCCCGTGACGCCCGGACCAATCGCATCGATTCGGCCGACGATTTCGTGGCCTGGAATGATGGGGACTTCGACAGCGGGAAGATCCCCATCGACGACGTGCAAGTCGGTGCGGCACACTCCGCACGCCAGCACGCTCACTCTGATTTCTCCCGGACCGGGTTGCCGGTCGGCAAGTTCCGTCCATTCGAGAGGACGGTTGGTCTTGTTGAGTATCATCGCGTGCATGGCGGCCTCCCTCAAGGGTGCGAAAGCTCCGGCCGATAGCCATCGGTCAGCGTATTCAAGAAAGCCACGATGTCCTTGATATCGCGCTCGCTGAGGGACGGCTGAGCGCCGGCATGGCGATCCAAAGGCGTTTCTCGATCGAGATTGGTCTGGAACTTTTCGGGTAGATCGTCGAACTTCTGCGTGCTGCCGTCCGCGGCTCGCGAGTACCACTTTTGCGGCGATGTATCGCGCTCCGCGTAAAAGCGCACGACGTCTTCCAAGCGGTGAAAAACCCCGTTGTGAAACAATACCCGGCGGATCGCCACGTTGCGCAGCGACGGTGTGCGGAACAGGCCGCAGTATTCCTTCTTGTCCGCCAAATCCGTGCGCAGGGGTCCGCACAATCCCAGGTCGTAGTAACGTCGATCAGAGTTCGCAGGGATGAGAGCATTGCGCGGCGCCCCGATTCCCGAATACCCGAAGTCGGTGAACTGCGGAAATGCGCCTTCGCGCATGGTACTGGGATGACACCGCGCGCAGTTGCCCTTCGCGGCATCGTTGAACGCAGCCAGGCCTCGCGCTTCCTCGTTGGTGAGCGACGCTTGGTGCCGCAACCACGCGTCGTACTTGCTGCTGTAAGGATAAAATTCCGCTGGATCCTGCTGATACGTCTCCAACGCCATCAGCACTCCCTTGAATGCCAGCGCTCTGTCGGCGAACACTCGCTCGCCGAACGTGTCGCGAAATTGCGCCGCGTAGCCTGCATGCTCGACCTTGGCCACGACTGCCTCTTCGTTGGCGTTGGCCATTTCGAACGGTGAGAACAGCGGCAGTCGCGCTTGATCGTGGGCCGATTGCGATCGGCCGTCCCAGGTACGGCCGCCGACGGGCCCTTGATCGATGCTGTCGTCGCCCTCGTTGTCGAAGAAATGTTCGGTGAA
>DASXYI010000087.1:0-72575 GCA_036502605.1 Steroidobacteraceae bacterium | reverse complement strand
TGTGCACCACCGTGGTTTCGCTGGCGTTGATGTATCTCATCGACCGCAGGATTGGCGGCGCCAGGTCGCCTCCCGCGCCAGTGCCGGAAGTGATGGCCGCAACCTTGGAGTAGGGCCGGCTCGACGGCGAGCGGCCACGATGACGTTGTATTACGTGTCCTTTCGGACCTAGAGGATAATGGTGCCCCGGGCCGGAATCGAACCGGCGACCTAGCGCTTAGGAGGCACTCGCTCTATCCACTGAGCTACCGAGGCGAAGAAAAGGCCGGAAGTTACGCATTTCCGGCCTTATATGTGGTGGAGGAGAAGGGGATCGAACCCTCGACCTTCGCATTGCGAACGCGACGCTCTCCCAACTGAGCTACTCCCCCTAAGAGGGCGACGAATATTAGCAGCAAAGGCCGGTCCGCGCCAAAGTCTGCACATCTGAAGGGGAAAACTCGCTACGATGGAATGAAGGAGGTACCGTCAAATGCTCAAAGAAGGCGAACGTGCGCCGGAATTCACGCTTCCGGACGAGACAGGCAAAGATCGATCGCTTACGGATTTTTTGAACGCCGGCGCCACCGTCCTCTACTTCTACCCTGCCGATTTCACACCCGGCTGCACTCGTCAAGCATGCGTTTTGCGCGACTTGCAGACCGACATTCAAAACGCCAACTTGCGCGTCGTCGGCGTCAGCCCGCAAAGCCCGGAAACGCATGCGAAGTTTCGGGCGAAATACAATTTACCTTTTACGTTGCTATCCGACGAGGGCAAGGAAGTGATCAAAATGTACGGCGTCAACGGCCCCTTAGGCATCGGAGTACGCCGCGCCACCTATTTGATCGATGGGAGCCGGCGGATTCGCGACGCGGTGTTGGCGGACTTCATGATTGGGCGGCATGCGGACTTCGTGCGAAAAGCCATCATGTTGCGCGCAACCATCTAGTAGGTCAGGCGCAAAAAATTCGAGCGGCCGACGCGAGGTACGACGACGATATACATGGTGCCGTACTCGTCATCGCCGATCCGAGGCAAATGCTTTGTCCCGGTCAGCGACTCGACGAGGTCGGTCACGGTATCGCTATGCCCGACCACCAAGACTCTGCCGCCGGCATGCTCGTCCAGCACACGGCGCGCAAGGTTCGGCGCGTCGTGTTCCGGGCCCACGACGGGCGTCAACCCCAATCGCGCGGCTAGTGGCGCAGCCGTCATTCGACTCCGCAACACGGGCGACACATAGATGGCACCGATGGCCCCTGGGCTGCGGTCGCCGAACATGCTAGCCAGCAGCTCAGCGCGCGCCTCGCCGGCCGGGGTCAAGGGTGGATCGGCGCCGGCGTTGAGTTCCTTTTCCGCATGCCGCACTACTATAATCGTGGTCGAATCTGCGGTGACCCAAACCCAGGCTGCCCAGGCTGCAAAGGTCAAAAAACACATCCCGACCAGCGCGCCGAGCACGGACAACCAGATAGGTGCTAAAAACGGCCGGCGCTGCAAGCTCGCGTAGTTCCTTGTCATTCCGGCATGATACCAATGAAAGCCTTCACGCTGCCTACACTGCGGATCGTCGTGCTCGCTGCCGGCTTTTCGGCGCGTCTCGGCAAGCCTAAAGCACTCGCGCGGGTTCGCGGTTCGACCCTGATCGAGAGGACGGTCGGGCTGCTGGCGCCCTTCGCGAGGTCGTCGAAAATCATTGT
Source organism: Steroidobacteraceae bacterium (assembly GCA_036502605.1). Classification (GTDB taxonomy): domain Bacteria; phylum Pseudomonadota; class Gammaproteobacteria; order Steroidobacterales; family Steroidobacteraceae; genus Bog-1198. The sequence goes on along the minus strand of DASXYI010000087.1, from coordinate 70,893 downwards.
GGTCATTCCGCCTGGCGCCGCCCGCTATCGTATTGGCTCGCATGCGCGCTCCGTCGCTTTCATTGCCAACCCGACGCGCACGGCCGGACTGTCGAGTTCGGTTCGCCGCGGCATCACGCAGGCTCGGTACTCTGCCGCTGTGCTGTTGCTCCCGGTCGATCTGGCCGACTTGCAGCGTCGGGATATCGCGCGATTGATCGCGCGCTGGCGCGGCGCCCGCCGCAGCGTCGTCGCGCGATGGGTGCAGGCTCGGGCGGGAACGCCGCTCATCCTGCCACGCTGGCTGTACGCGCGCGCCCTCGGGGTGGCGGGGGACCGGGGGCTGCGCGACCTGGTGCGCGGGCTGCCGAACGACGCCGTGTCGCTGGTAATGCTGCCTTCCGCAGAGTCGGACGTCGACACCGTGCGCGACTTGGAGCGTGCGCGGCGCCGGGTACGCCCCAGGAACTCCTAGACTCTAGCGTTCTGCAGAAGACGATAGCCGACGGCGGTCTCCGTCAGGATATGCTTGGGCTGGGCGGGATCGTCTTCCAGCTTATGCCGAAGGTGACCCATGTAAACCCGCACGTAATGCCCGTCCTCCGCATGCGACGGGCCCCAAACCTCGCGCAAAATCTGACGATGCGTCAATACCTTGCCGGCATTGGCGACCAGAAGGCCCAGCAAGCGGTATTCGATGGGCGTCAAATGGACCGCGGCCGCGCCTTTGTGAACGGTGCGCAAGCTCATATCGACCGTGATGTCGCCGAACTGAAAGATTGCGCCGTGCGCCGCGCCCGCTGCCTGTAGGCGGCGCGAGGCCGCGCGCACCCGCGCCAGCAACTCCCCTACGCCAAAAGGTTTTATCAGATAGTCATCGGCACCGGCGTCCAGCGCCTCGATCTTGTCCTGTTCGCCGACCCGCGCGGACAGCACGATGATGGGCACCTTTGACCAGCCGCGAACATCGCGAATGAAGTCCATGCCATCCCCGTCCGGTAACCCAAGATCCAAAATGATGAGGTCGGGTTTGCGCGTCCCAGCGTCCGTCAAACCCTGACGCAAAGTTTCGGTCTCCACGACGTTCCAACCCTCGGTCTCCAAGGCGGTACGAACGAAACGCCGAATTTGGCGCTCATCCTCGACCAGAATTGCAACGGGCAACGGCTCAGACATTGGCGGTCTCGGACTCCGGTTCGTCGGCCGCTGCGGGTGGCTTGCCAAGAGGCAAAGTAAACGAGAACGTGACGCCGCCGCCAGGCCGGTTGATGGCGACGATCTTGCCCCGATGAGACTCGACGATCGCTCGGCAAATCGCCAGCCCCAGTCCCACCCCAGGGGTCGCCGATTCGCGCTTGCCGCGCGTGAACTTTTGAAACACTGCCTCCTCTTTGCCCGCCGGCAGTCCCGGTCCGTTGTCCGAAACCGAGACCTCGAGCTGGTGCGCGGCCACCTGGGCGGAAAGCGTCACCTCACTGCCGGGCGGCGTGTATTTCGAGGCATTTTCCAGCAAATTCACGAGCACCCGTTCGATCAACACGGCGTCGAACCGCACCAAGGGCAGATTGCGGGGCAGCCGCACTTCGACGCGATGCTGCTTCAACATGCTTCTCGCGGATTCGAGCGCCGCCCCCACTACTTCTTCCAGCGGCTGCCACTGCAGATCGAGCGTGACTTCGCCGCTCTCGATGCGGGCCATGTCCAAGAGATTGCTGACGAGCGTGCTCATGCGCCGCGCTTCGTCCTGGATTGCTTCCGCGGTTTGCATCTGGTCCGCCGACAACGGCGGCTTGGTCAACGCCAGGGATTCAGCCAACCCCACGAGTACGGTCAACGGCGTCCTCAAATCATGCGACAGCGCGGCCAGCAATGAATTGCGCAAACGCTCCGATTCCATACGCACTAACGCATCCTGAGCGACGCCGACGTAGTGCACGCGCTCGAGCGCGATCGCGATCAATGCGGCGAACGTATCCAACAACTGCCGCTGCTCCGGTATCTTGAGCAAGCGGCGATTTTTCGCCCGAAGGGCCAACACACCGCGTGGTTGGGCCGGCGCGCGCAACGGGATGTATAAAACTTCGCTGCCCGGCAGCGTGTCGGTACCGAAGCCTGCCGGATGACCCTTGTCGAACGCCCACTGGGCGATGCCGATGTCGACGATCAAAGAAGGTTCGGCACGTGCGGATGCGAGGGTAAGATGCCCTGTCGCATCGGGCAGCAACAGCGCCGCACTCGCATGAAAGGTGCGTTCGATTGACTCGTCGCTGATTTTGACCACTTGATCGAGCTGGCCTGCGCCTGATAGATCGCGTGCCAATTCATACAGGGCGCCGGCGCGCTCTTCACGATGCAAAGCGACGCGCGCCTGGAAGCGCAAACCGGCGGTCAATTGCCCGGCGATCAAGCCCACCGCCAACATGATGAAGAACGTCAGTAAATATTGCACGTCGCTGACCGCGAAGGAGAACCGCGGCGGCACGAAAAAGAAATCGAAGGCGCTGACGCACAGCACCGCTGCCAAAGCCGCCGGGCCGCGGCCAAACCGGACGCCGGCGAGCACCACCGTCAAAATATAAATGGCCACGATATTGGAGCGGTCGAAATGCGCTGCCAGCGGCATCGACAGCAGCGTCACCGCGCCGCAGCCGATTGCCGCCCACAGATAGCGCAGGCGCTTGGCTGCACGACGCTCGGCACTGGCGGAGTCGCCCGCCGGCGCCAACGCGCCGCGCCTCAAGCCGCCATTCTGAACAGTCCCGGAACTACGCCCGATCTCGATCAAGTCGATATCGGGCGCGAGCGCCGCGAGCTTCTGACCGCTCGAGCGTTGCCAAGGCCACAGGCGCCGTGCCGGGTCGCGGCCGATGACGAGCTTGGAGAAATTGTGCTTGCGCGCATAGCCGACCACGCTCTCCGCGACCTCCGGGCTCGCGATGACCGCAGTGGTTGCACCCAGGTTCTGAGCCAAATTCAGGGTCGCCAGAATCGTTTCGCGCCGTGCCGCGGGCAGCCGCTGCAGCGCGGGTGTTTCTATGTATATCGCATGCCAGTCGGCGTTCAATTGGCTCGCCAAACGAGCGGCGGCGCGGACCACGCGTTCGGCGCCCTCGTCGGGACCGACGCAGGTCAACAGTGCGGTCGCGGTTTTCCAAATGGAGACGATGGATTTATCGACGCGATAGGCTTGAACGTCCCCCTCGACCCGGTCGGCGGTACGCCGCAGCGCGAGTTCGCGCAGCGCCATCAAATTACCCTTGCGGAAAAAATTATCGGCGGCGCGTTCTGCCTGCTGAGGAATGTAAACCTTGCCGGCTTTCAGCCGCGCCAGAAGTTCATCCGCCGGTATGTCGACCAGCACGACTTCGTCCGCCGCGTCGAACACCGTATCCGGTACCGTTTCCCACACGCGGACGTTGGTGATGCCGCCCACGACGTCGTTGAGACTTTCGAGATGCTGCACGTTGAGTGTGGTGAACACATCGATTCCCGCGGCCAGCAGTTCTTCGACGTCCTGCCAACGCTTGGGATGGCGCGCACCCTGCACGTTGGAATGCGCAAGCTCATCGACGAGAATGAGCGCCGGATGCCGCTGAAACGCGGCATCCAGATCGAAATCGGTGAAGGTTTTCCCCCGCTGCGAGGCGGTCTTGAGGGGCACGATGTCCAAACCCTCGAGCAATGCCGCCGTTTCGGATCGGCCGTGGGTTTCCACGACGCCGACGACGACGTCGCGGCCCTCGCCTCGAAGTTTTCGCGCCGCCACCAACATCGCGAAGGTCTTTCCGACGCCTGCGGAGGAGCCGAAATAAATGCGCAGTTTGCCGCGCCGCGCCTTGGATGCTTGCAAGTTGACCTTAGCCAGGAGCGAATCGGGGTCGGGACGCTGTTCGCTCGACATGCTCAAACTCTAAGGGGACCAGTCTGGGTATTCGCGAAATGCCTGAAGCGCGGCGTCGATCTTCGGGCGCGGTACATCCAGGTGAGTCACGAGCCGGGTATGCGCGCTTATGGACGCGCGAATCCCACGTTGCAATAGGTGTTCGGTAAGCGGATCAACGTGACGAACCGGAATGTCGACGTAGAAGATGTTGGTCTGCGGCGGCGCTACAGGGAGCCCAAGGTCACGCAATCCGTCGGCGAAAAAGGCCGCGTTGGCATGATCCTCCGCCAGGCGTTCAACATTGTGTTCTAGCGCGTAGAGGCCGGCCGCGGCGAGAATTCCGGCTTGCCGCATGCCGCCGCCCAGGGCTTTTCGCCAGCGCCGGGCCGCGTTCACCACCTCTTTCGAACCCAGCAGCACCGACCCTGCCGGGGCGCCCAGCCCTTTGGAGAGGCAAACCGACACTGAATCGAACCCCGCCACCGCCGCGCGTTCATTCACTTTCAGCTTCACGATGGCATTGAATATGCGCGCGCCGTCCAAATGGGTGCGTAAGCCGCGAGCATGCGCGAAAGTCGTGGCTTGGTGCAGGTAGGCAACCGGTAGCACCCGGCCACCCATGGTGTTCTCCAGCGCCAATAGCCGTGTTCGCGCAAAATGTAAGTCATCCGGCTTGATAGCCGCGGCGATGCGCTCGATCGCAATTCCGCCGTGGGGTTCGTTCTCGAGCGGCTGCGGCTGAATGCTGGCGAGTACCGCCGCGCCGCCCTGTTCATACTTGTAGGTGTGCGCGTCCTGACCCACGATAAATTCATCACCCCGGCCGCAATGCGACATCAACGCGGCCAGATTGCTCTGCGTACCGGTCGGAAAGAACAGCGACGTCTCGAAGCCAAAGCGTTCGGCAACGACGTGCTGCAGCCTGTTCACGGTCGGGTCGTCACCGTACACATCATCACCCACCGGAGCGGCGGCCATGGCAGCGCGCATGCCGGGCGACGGCTGTGTGACCGTATCGCTGCGCAGGTCGATCAGGGGCGGCGAACTCGAAGACAACGCTGTACTCCTCGCTGTTGAGAGCAGAGGCATTGTGTACTACGCCGCATGGCGTGTGCACGCCCCCAACCCAAGGCTTGGGTCTAATGCAGCAAAAACAATCAGTTATCCGCCTCAATAAGGCCGACACTCACGCAGCGGTTCGATCGCTCGTTGCTGCCTTCAATGCGGTGGCGGCCGCATGGAAACGCCCGGATTGGCGAGCCCATCGGCTTCGCAATCGACCGGAACCAGCCCTTCTTCGTAAGATTTCTCTTTACATTCGCCACGTTGCGAATTATTTTCCCCGTACATTCGCAACGTGAGGCTCGCTTCTTTGGACAGTAGCCCTAGATTAGGTGATTGGCGCTGCGTTGACCGCAGCGCGCTCGTCGTCGGATAAGGCTCTTCGCGTAAGAAGCGCTTTCCGTCGCGGGCGGGAAGCGCATGTCGAATCGTACCTTCGTACGCTTCGCTTCCATCAATCCCCTCTTTTGAGTTAGGCGCACCGGAGCCGGCTGCGCGTGACGCGGGGCTGTCTGTCTCGGAAACGGCCATCGCTCGACCCGTGAGGCGCCCGATGATCGATGATATCCAAGAACGTGTTCGTCCCCGCACAGTGCACGCCCAAGCACGCAACACCGATATTCGCGGTGCACTCGGCAGTCTGCGGCAGGATGACGTAGGCCCACGCGTGGGCTGGGCGCACCGGCTGCGCACATTCCTCGCGATATTGGGTCCGGGCCTCATCGTGATGGTCGGCGACAACGATGCCGGAGCTTTCAGCACCTACGCGCAGGCCGGGCAAAACTACGGGACCAGCTTGCTCTGGACCCTGGCGCTGCTCATTCCTGTTCTGTATGTGAACCAGGAAATGGTGCTGCGGCTGGGCGCCATCGCCGGAGTCGGCCACGCGAAGCTCATCCTGCACCGATTCGGCAAATTCTGGGGCGCCTTTAGCGTCATCGACCTTTTCGTGCTCAATGCACTCACATTGGTTACGGAATTTATCGGCATCAGTCTCGGCCTTGGCGTGCTGGGCGTCCCCAAGACTTGGGGACTCGCAGCCGCTGCGGCGATGATCATGGCTGCGGTAAGCACCGGCGACTTCCGGCGCTTCGAGCGATTTGCTCTCGCCTTGGTGTTCGGCAGCTTGCTGTTGGTGCCGGTGTTTCTCATGGTGCATCCGCCGTGGACGGAGATCGCCCATGATTTCGTGGTACCGCAGCTACCCCCTCGCGCCCACCTTGCCGACGTGATGCTGCTCATCATCGCCATTGTCGGAACAACCGTCGCGCCCTGGCAGCTGTTCTTTCAGCAGAGCTACGTCATCGACAAGCGCATTGGGGCGCGCTTCATCAATTATGAACGCCTGGATCTCATCATCGGCATCGTGTTGGTGACGGTAGGCGCGGTTGCCATGATCGCCTTCTGCGCGCACGCCTTTCACGGAACACCCGAGTCCGGCCATTTTACAGATGCGGGTGCCGTGGCCACGGGGCTCGCGCGCGAGCATGGATCGAGCTTGCCGGGTGTCCTGTTCGCCATCGGCTTGATTGATGCCAGCATCATCGGCGCGGCAGCCGTGTCGCTGTCGTCCGTGTATGCCATTGGTGACTTGTTTTCGCTGCGGCATTCACTCAACCACAGCCCGCGCCAAGCCAAGTTCTTTTACGGCCTCTACTTTTGCCTGATCTTGGCGGCTGCGGCGCTCGTGCTGATTCCAAGAGTACCGCTCGGTCTGCTGACGAATGCCGTCCAAACGCTTGCCGGTGTGTTGCTGCCGAGCGCATCGGTATTCCTATTGCTGTTGTGCAACGATGCGGACATCTTGGGACCCTGGGTGAACTCTTTCAAATTGAACGCGTTTACAATCTTCATCGTTGCCGTGTTGGTGACTCTATCGCTGATCCTGACGGCGGCGGTACTGTTTCCCGGCATCAGCGGCGGACAGATCGGAACGATTCTTGCGCTCGGCACCAGTCTGGCTGCCATCAGCGTGGCCGTGTATGCACTGCGCACGGAACGCCCTCGAAGCCGTGATCGCAGCGAGCTGCAGTTGGCCCGCATTGCTTGGCGCATGCCGGGACTCGACGCGATTGGCCCGATCCAACTCACGCCCATGCGTCGGGGGTTCATGCTGATGCTGCGTGGTTACCTAGTGGTTGCCGTGGTGATGGTCATTGTGCGGGTGATACAGACGGCCGCAGGTTGACGATCGCTGCGCGGTACGACGCGCTGCTCAAGACCCGCTGACTCATGTCACAATTGGTGCATGCCAATCAACGAGAAGACGGCTCCTAAGGTCAGGCTTGCCGCCGCGCGCGCACGGCTCGCTGCATGGCTGACGGACGCCGCATACCCTTTGTGGGCGCACAACGGCATCGACCCTCAGGATGGCGGCTTCATCGAGACGCTCGGGCAAAATGGTGCCGGGCTGCCGCATCCTCGTCGCGCTCGCGTCCATCCACGCCAGATCTATGCATTTGCGCAGGCGCGAGGGTTTGGCTGGAAGGGCGATGTGAAAGGTATCGTCAGTCGCGGGACGGAATATTTTACGACTCGTTACCTTCGGCCCGACGGCTTATTTCGAACCCTGGCCGCGGTCGATGGAGCGCCCTTGGACGATCGGGCGCTGCTCTATGACCAAGCATTCGCACTGCTGGGATATGCCACCGCAGCCACCGCGCTCGACGCACGCAACGAGTTCGAGAAACGCGCGCTCGACCTGCGTCGGGCGATCGAGTCGTGTTTTCGAGCCAGCAACGGCGCATTTCACTCGGGCGAGACTCCGGGAGGATTTTTCGAATCGAATCCGCACATGCATTTGCTGGAAGCTTGCCTGGCCTGGGCGGAGATCGGTCACGATCCCGGCTGGACCGACTGGTCCCGGCATCTAGTGGATCTAGCGCTGCGGAACTTTATTCGCAAGGACACCGGTGCGCTTGGAGAGTCGTTCACTTCGGACTGGCAGCCGGCTCCCGGGATCGCCGGCCGGATCCTCGAGCCGGGGCATCAATTCGAATGGGCCTGGTTATTGCTGCGTTCCGAAAGCCGCCATCCGGGTAAGCTGCGGGAGACGGCCCTGCGGCTCATCTCGATCGGGGAACAATCCGGCGTGCACAATCAAGTCGCCATCAATGCGTTGCTCGACGATTTCTCGATCCACGATGCCAATGCGCGCTTTTGGCCGCAAACCGAACGGCTCAAAGCTGCGCTGCTCGCAGCGCAGCTCACCGGAGAGGCGAAGTACTGGGCTATGGCGGCCGGGGCTGCCGCCAGCCTTTTTCCGTATCTCGAAACTCCGGTCGCGGGGTTGTGGCTCGACATCCAGCTCCCCACCGGAGAACTCGTCGACTCGCCGTCGCCGGCGAGCACTTTTTATCACTTGGTCGGAGCGATCGTGGCCTTGGACAAGGCCCTGGCGGCGGCCTAATCGAAGGGGAACATGAATGTCGACGGATAGAAAAGATATCGAGCGACTACAGGCGGCGGTGGCGGGTTCTCTGCAGGCGCACTGGGTATTCTTCTTGATCGAGGGAATCGTCCTATTGGCTTTAGGGGTCGTGGCCATGCTGGTTCCGCCGTTGGCCACCATGGCGGTTGAAATCCTCATCGGTTGGCTCGTATTGGTGAGCGGCATCGTCGGCCTGGTAATGAGCTTGCGGGTTCGCGGCGCACCGGGATTCGGATGGTCGCTGGCCTCGGCCGTCGTTGGGATCGTCGCCGGTCTGGTGCTGCTGGCTTGGCCGCTTTCCGGGGCGATTTCCCTGACGTTGATCTTGACCGTGTTTTTCGTGATGGAGGGCATCGTATCGATCATGTACGCACTCGATCACCGCCGCGAACGCACGCAGCGCTGGAGCTTCATGCTGGTGAGCGGCATCGTGGACTTGATTTTGGCCGGCATGATTTTTTCCGGGCTTCCCGCCACGGCGACCTGGGCAATCGGCCTGCTGGTAGGCATCAATTTGGCTTTCGGCGGGGTCGCCCTGATGGCGATGGCCTTGCATGCTCGTGTGAGCGTTGCGCGATGAACGACAAGCTGCCAATCCCTTGGAGAAATGTTATGCAAACACCCTTGAACTTACGCACTTTGGCCGGCCGCTGCCTGATGTGTGCGCTGCTCGCCGCAGGTCCGGTTCTCGCCGACGGCGCATCCCCTCTCCCGCCGCACGAGCCGGGGATTTGGCAAAAGCATGAATACTCGTTTGCATTCATGGGTTTCACATCGACCTATTCCTGCGATGGTCTTGCCGGCAAGTTGAAAATTTTGTTGATTGCATCCGGGGCACGTCCGGACGCCAAGGCGCAGCCCGGTGCCTGCGCGGCGGGTTTTGGCCGGCCTGACAAATTTGCTCGGGCTGACCTCACGTTTTACACACTGGCCCCGGCGAACGCCGACAAATCCGCCGACAATCCGCCGGTTGACGGCGTCTGGCTCCCCGTCGTCATTGCGGCGCGGAAGCCGCGAGATCTCAGCACGGGTGACTGCGAACTCGTGGAACAGTTTAAATCCAATGTGCTGCCAATGTTTACGACGCGCAACGTCGATGGCCGCACAACCTGCGTTCCGCATCAGCAATCTGGATCGGCCATCGATCTCAGGTTCGAGTCGTTCAGCGCCCCGCCGAAGGGACACCGTCCGAAGCCCCGCGCGGCGCGCCCTACTACTCCTTGAGGCGGAGCATGCCGCCGTCCACCAAGACGCTTACCCCACACGAGCCTCCGCAGTCCATCGACGCCCGCCTTGTTCCTTGATCTGGATACCCACGCGTTGCGCCCGCTCGTAGGTCCCGATTAGACAGCCCACGCCTATGGCACGCTCGAGGACTACGTCGATAAATTCCCGACGCCCAGGGATGCTTGAAAACGGCTGCCCCGCCCCCAGCGCAAAGACTTGAAACACATAGCGGTGTTCACCATGACCGCGCGGAGGGTCCGGGGGCAGCCAGGCTTGTTTGAAAAACGAATTCTGTCCCATTTCCAAACCGATGCCCAGGTGATTCGGACTATTCAATGCCCCCTCTTCCATCGATCCGCCGACGCCGCCCAGCCCTACGACGATTGCGTGCACCAAAGGATGAGGAGTCGGCGAATCTGCATCCTCGACGATGAGGGCAATCGATGCGGTGCCGTCGGGGACGTCATCCCATGCGAGCGGCGGCGAGATACCCTCCCCGTCGGCGGTGAACCGCGGCGGTAGACGCGCGTTGAAAACGAATGCGCTGCTGCGCACCTGGAGGCGGGCTGTCTGCCGTAGCCGGAACAGTTGGTTGTACAAAACGTTTTCCATACCCGCTCGCTGGTTGACGAGTGCGTGACCCAGGCTCTCGGGCAGTTTTTCGAGCATCGACTCCTCCATCGTCTGGGAACGGTTGCGCCGCACTCTACACACAAAGCGGCGAGCGACCAGTGGTCATGCTTGGCATGCCGCGACGGATGTATCCTACTCCCCGCGAGCGCGGCGGCGCGAGTGTCGGACGCCCGCTCAAAGTGCCTCCCGGGCTCGCCTACAAGCGCTCCATCTTCTTACCAATCAATGTGTTGCGACCGTTGCCGGCGGCCGCATCGACTTGACCTACGCGATGACTTGCGCGAGCGTTCACCGAAGCTCGATCTTGCGCATTATTTCGAACAGATCGGACCCTGGATGCTGCCCCGCAGCTAACATTGGAGAAGCGTATGGCAAAAAAGTATAGTAAGGGCGCCAGTGCCAAAGTAAAAAAAACGATGCACGAGCGCAAGCGGGGTACTTTGAAAAGCGGCCGTTCCGGCAAGACGGTGAAGAGCCGCAAACAGGCGATAGCCATCGGTTTATCCGAGGCGCGTCGATCGGGTAAGAAAGTCCCGAAGAAAAAATCGCGCAAATAGCGCGGGGTGCAGGCTTACACCCGCCGGCGAATCATGGTCGACATCAAATGATCGAGTGATGCTTGCAAGTCGCTGCATCGGCCCGTATGTACAGGCGAGGTTTGCACCATCGTGCTTCTCGGGGCAACGAGCCAATGGAAACGCTCCCGGGCGCTCAGCCGTCCGATGGCGCCTGCATCCGCTCCGCCCGCGCAAATGGCCGGAATGACGGCGAGGGTGCTCTTGACGAGATCGAGATCTACATTCCCATCGAGCGCCAACAGAGCGTCTTCATCCAAATCGATGCAGGCTTGCAAATACCGTTCAATATCGCACGACAGAATGACCCCGGCGTTCACGAACTCTCCACGTTCTACGCGCGGAACCACCCGCACGATGGCGTAATCATACGTGTGCAGTGCGGGCACGAATCGCTTCTCCTACGAACACATCGGATGATCTCAAACGCACCTTGAAAAAATTTAGGTACGCCGCTCGTTGACCGGGCTTGCCGGCGAATCCCGGATCATCCGGCAACCACGCATCGGGGATCATATGAACGATGTTTTCAAGTTTGTCCTCGCTCAAGACGGATCGCATCCGAGCGTCGACCTCGGGCAACACGGCCGCGAGCCGTAACAACACGTGGTCCTTGATCAGTCTAAACGGGCTGGTCGCGTGCTCGTCATGCTGGGTCCATGCATGGTGAAAGTACAAGGCAGCCCCATGATCGATGAGCCAGAGGCGGCGATGCCACATCAGCATGTTCGCATTGCGCGCCGTGCGGTCCACGTTGCAGACGAACGCATCGAACCAGACGATCGCCGAGGCGAGTTCCTCGTCCGGCGTGTAGATCAGCGGGTCGAACGTGATGGACCCCGGAAGATAGTCCAAAGCGAGATTTAGACCGCCGCTGGCGCGAATGAGACTTTGAATTTCAGCGTCGGGTTCGGTGCGTGCGAGATCGGCAGGAAGCTCGATGAACACAATCTCCGGAACCGGCAACCCCGCTAGCCGCGCGATCTCGCCGGCAACGAGTTCCGCGATCAGGGCCTTCGGCCCCTGGCCGGCGCCTCGAAACTTGAGCACATACAAGCCGTCGTCGTCGGCCTCGACGATTGCAGGCAATGACCCTCCCTCGCGCAGGGACGTGACGTATCGGCTAGCGGTGACTGTCCTCAGTTTGGTAATCCCCTGGCTGGCCGCGCGGCCTCGCGGCAAGGAGCGCAGAATCCGCTAAACCACGTGGTCGGCTTCCACCTTCGAGATGGCGGGTCGAAGCGATAATTGCCGCGCATGGAGCCCGAGCGCAGGCAGCCGCGCGTACAGATCCGCCTTGCCCGCCAAAGACCACGACGCGAGCATGTACAGATAGACGTCGGCGATGGAATAGCGGATCCCGAGCACGTATGGTCCCAAGTGTCGGCTGATGAGTTCCATATGCCCTAGAAAGTCGCGCGTACCCTGCTCACGAATCGGCTCGGCATCCCCTTCGCCGCGCGTCGAATAACGCACCGAGTAGTACATGCGCAGCGCAGCCTCATAGGCGTTCGCCGACAGAAAGGTCATCCACTGCAAAAAGAGCGCATGTTGGCTGGTACCGGGCGGGGGCGCCAAACCGGCATTCGGGTGCTCGAGCGAAAGATGCACGAGTATGGCCGCCGACTCGAACATCACCAGGCCGTCAGGCAACGCCAAAGCAGGAACCTTGCCGGTGGGGCTGATCTTGCGAAACTGCGCAACGTCGGCCGGGTCATCGGCGATCCAGATACGTTCATAAGGCGCGCCGATTTCTTCCAGCGCTACCTGCACGGCGAGGGAACCGGAGCCCTGCCGTCCATAAAGCTTGTATTGAGCCATAAGGCCGATCTTACCGCATTGAATCCGGCGCGAGGCGCAGATGCTTCATAACCCGCTTGAGATTGCGGCGTAATTCGTTCAATTGCCCGATGCTGGCCACCGTCTTCATCGCTTGTTTCAACGGCTGCAGCGGATAACCTCCATAACGACCCGGTTCGAGAATGTCGTTCGTAACCGTGGATCGCCCGGCGAGCACCACGTTATCCGCCAAGGTCACGTGCGCGGTCACCACCGAGCCGCCGCCCGTGACGAACTGGCGGCCTATTTTCGTGGAACCGCCCGTCATGAAACCGGCCGTGTAGAACCCGTTCTCCCCGAGATCGCAGTTGTGCGCAATGTGGCAAATGTTGTCGAGCTTGGTGCCGGATCGAATGTGCGTGGAGGTGAGCGTCGCGCGGTCCACCGCGCAGTTGCTGCCGATCTCGACGTTATCGCCGATCTTGACGTTGCCAAGATGACTGATTTTCCGAGGACGGCCGTCGGGCTCCACGGAGTAGCCGAAACCGTCGCTGCCGATGGTCGAATGCGGATGTATTTCGCAATCATCGCCGATCTCGCAATCGAACCCGACGAATACCTGCGGGTGTATGACCGTTCGGGCACCGATTCTTGCGTGGTTTTCGATCACGGCATGTGCGCCGATCAGGCAGCCGTTGCCGATGATTGCGCCGGCACCGATGACGCAATAAGGCCCCAGAAAGACGCCTTCGCCGATGATGGCTTCCGCGTGTACGGCCGCGGTCGGATGGCGCTCTCCCCATTGAGTGAAGCGGTAACGCTTTTGATCGAAATAATGAAGCAGTCTCGCCATTCCCATCGCGATATCGGCAACGGAAAAGCAGCAGGTATCGGGATCTTCGCTGCAATCGAAGGTTCCGCTCAGGTGCGACGCAATGATCAAGATCGCCGGCCCATGCAGCAGCGCTTCCGCCGCTTGTTCCGGAGTACTTGCATAGACCAAGCTTCCGTTCAGCGCCTGTTCAGGAATTTCACAATGGCTCGCCCGCGTTTGCAAATTGCCTTTGAGGAATGTAAACACGTCCGCATGATCATTTTTGATCGTCAGACCGGTGAGCATGGAGGCACTCCCGTGCATTTCGGCGCCGCGACGCAGCGGCTGAGCGCCATCCTACCCGCGCAACGGCAATTCAAGGCCACGCATGGCGTGACGCACGTCAAGCATTCGCCGGGTTGTGGCCGCCTCGCACGGGAGAATCCGCCTTGATTGCCGATGAGGCGTCCAGGACCACCTGCTCGAGGACGGCAAGGTACTCGACATAGCGCTTACGGCCCAAAGGCGTGATGCGGCACACAGTCTGCGGTCGACCGTGTTCGACCCCCTTCAATGTACCGACCAGCTTCGCCTCTTCCAACACCGTCAAATGCCGGTTCAAGTTGCCGTCCGTCAGGCCGCAAAGCTGTTTCAGTTCGCCAAAGGACAGGCCCTTTGCATGCGTGATCAACGAGGTGAGCACGCTCAAACGCGCCCGCTCATGAATGACCCGATCGAGCCCGTCGTAGGCAAAGCGGGGCACCCTTCTCAATCGATGGTTAGTGTTCTTCAATGGACTCCTCGAAACCGTATCGCAGCACGGCCGCCACCAGCAATTGACCCACGCCGAACGGAATTCCCATCTCCCAGGGCGAGAACGTCCGCGGACCGCTTTCTATCATCAAACACGTGAGGCCGCAGGCGAGATACCAGACGCCGACGGCAAACATCTGGCGCGGTAGAAAGCGGCACGAAGCGAACACTCCTAAACTAAAAATCACTTCCCACAGCCCCGGCAACATCCACAGATCCTTTGGGGCGGCGAGCAGCAAAACACCGGTCAATAACAGTCCGACGATCGCGGCCGGTAGGAATTGCTCGACGGCCGATTGAATCATCTCGGCTGCGAACCCCGAGTAGACACGCCTCGCACGGACGATGGTCTCGAATGTGGTCAATGCCACGGAGACCGCGGCGGTCGCCACCCACACGGCGAGAAACAAAGTGGCCTCCCTCCCCGCCTGTTTCAACCAAACGGCCTGCGCCGAAGCAACCACCAGAGCCAGCGCTCCGCTCGCTGCAATAGACGCCGGACCGTAGCCGCGAAATTGGGTGCCGCGCGCCACCTGAGCGCGAATCGCGCTGATCTCGGCCAAAGCTTGGCTCAGATCCGTCATGCGAAACCTCCTTTTGCCCTCGGAAAGCACATCGGACACCACGCAGCGATTACCGTTCCCTTAAGCTTACTCTCGAGGCCGCCCGTCTTCCGGGGAATCGCGCGGCAACCGATACCCGTGGGCAACGCGATAATAATAGCGGCGGACTATGCTGCCGCCCCGAATCAGCGCGCCTTCCTGCACGGGCTCCAGACTGTCGACGCGTTTTTCCAGATGCGTCGTGGCAAGGTCGCCCGGATCCCACGCGACCAGCAGCATGGTCCGCCCGGCTTGCAACGCCGCCGGGAACCACTGCTCGTACATGAGGCCCATGCCACCGAAGAGATGCCCGCTCGAGGTCTCGGCCACCGACCTGGTCTGGTCATGCGAATAGAAGGCCAGCTCGCTCGCAATGGCATAACGATCCATCCCCACGACCAAGAACTCGGCTCCGTACTGCGCGCGAATGGGGTCGGCGATGTCATCGATTTGCCGACCGAAGTCGCGCCATTCGACAGGTATCAACTCCGTATGTTGGGCATAGCCCAGACCGGGAATCCCGGGCACGAGGTAGTAGAAGCCCACTCCATAGATCAACGCCATGACAATGAGGGTCGGCGGCCAAGCGGCCCGCAACCACCGCCTCGCCCTCGGACCCTCGCCGGGCGTCGCGGCAAGACCGAATGCCATCAGCGGCAGGGCGGCCACCCACGGTGCGCCCGTCCAGTCCAACTTCACTTCGTGGCGCAGGCTGAAAAACACAAACACGGATAGCGGCAGGGACACGGCAATTTGCATGAACCGCCACGGCCGCAGCAGGGGTGCGATCCCGTTCCGCACGCGGAATCGAGGTCTCCCGGCCACGATTGCCCCCGCAACCGCCAGCAAGCCGGTCGGAGTGAGCAACACCAATGCGCCGCCTATGAGTTTGTGCAGCGAAAATCGCGGCCGCTCGGCCAGCCTGCGCGACGTCTGGAACGCAAAGGACGCCCAATCGTGCTGGGCATTCCAAATGAGAACGGGCGCGAACACGGCCGCTGCGATTAGCACCGCTGCGTACGGCTCCCAGCGGCTAAACCAGCGACGCGAGGGCACATCGACCAGCATGAAAACGAAGGTCGCAACACCAAGCAGGCCAATCGTATACTTCGAGAGAAGACCGACGCCCACCGCCAGCCCTGCGCCGATCCACGCTGTGGGTCGTCCGGCAATCAGTGCGCGCTCCAAGAAGTATAAGGACGCAGCCCACGCAGCGGTCAGCGGCGCATCCGGCGTCATGAGCATCCCGGACAAGAAAAAGAACGGCAGGATCTGAGCCATTGCCAAGGCAAGGAGCGCACTGGGTTCGCCGAACACATTTCGCGTCAGGCGAAAGACAAAAAAAGCCGCAGCGGCGCCACAGCACAGCGCGCCGAAGCGCACGCCAAATTCCGTATTGCCAAACAACATCGTGCCGAACCGAATCAGCCAGGCAACCAACGGGGGATGGTCGAGATAGCCGATGTCGAGATGGCGGGAATAATTCCAGTAGTAGGTCTCCTCCGGAATCAGCTCGATCTGGCCGCTGTAAATGAGGCGCAGGAGAAATGCATAGCAGACCAATCCGATTGCGAGCGTGCGCCACGGCGCGGCGGCGGGTCCGGATTGCCATTTCAATGGTGTCCGCTCCCCTCGTCTAGACCCCGGGCGTAGGGTAACTCAACGGCAACGATCACGTCGAAGCTTTCCGGCCAGATGATCGATCCCGGTGGTGATGTGCGCGTGGCTCTCAAGGTTTTCGCAATCGTGCCGAAACATCGGGCTGTGTGTGTGCGTCTGGCACGGACTGCAGACGAAGCAACGGCGATATTTGGAGTAAATGCATTATGTTGAATGCTCCCGCAGCACCGACCTATAAGTCGGGGAAGAAGTCAGTGGCGCCTGATGAGACAGTATCGCCCGAGGAGGCGCGCGGCGCGGCGCTGCAGTTCCTGGGCCAATTGGCGGCCGAAGTCTCGTCGGGCACCGTCGACCTTCCCTGCTTTCCGGATGTCGTACTCCGAATTCGCAGAGCGTTGGCCGACCCGAAAAACACGCCGGAAAAGACCGTCACCATCGTCGGCGCGGAGCCGCGCCTGTCGGCACGCCTGCTGCAAACCGCCAACTCCGCGGCATTCAATCCATCGGGCAAGCCGCTGACGGACCTGCGAACCGCCATTACCCGTCTGGGCCATCAATTGGTGCAAAGCGCAGCCATGGCGTTCGCCATGCAGCATATGAAAGACCAAGAGTCGCTGCGTTCGATCGCCGAGCACTTGAGCGCCCTGTGGAAAGATAGCATCTCCGTGGCGTTGATCTCCCAGCTTCTGGCGAGACGCACCAAGGTGAGTCCCGATGAAGCGTTCCTGACCGGTCTGCTGCACGGCATCGGCCGTCTATACATCATGGTGCGCGCCATCGGCAAAGCGGGCGAACTGGGCAATCAAGCAGCATTTCTAGAATTGGTTTCCGGCTGGCAGGCATCGATCGGAAAAGCGGTATTGGAAAATTGGGGATTCGCCGAGCAGATGTGCGCAGCCGTCGCCGATCAAGGCGACTACGAGCGCAAGCACAAAGGCGACGCCGATCTATCCGACATATTGATCGTGGGCGTCGTCCTGGGCGAAGCCTTGCATGCCCCGGCTCCCCGTGTTGTCGACATGGAAGGCATTGCCGCCTTCCCCGCGATGCAGCTATCGGACCAGGATTGTGCGGCCGTCTTGTCTCATGCGGAGCGCCAAATCGGTTCGTTGCAAGCCGCACTGGGCTGCTGATTCTCCCCTAGCGCGCGCCGACTCTCGCCGCGCACGCCGTATCGCCCGCGCGTGGGATATGATCGGAAGCGGGAATGCCCTGCGCTTTGTTACATATCATAAAATGAACCGTGCGATTCCACAGCGCGCAAATTTCAGCCGTTATTGATAATCCCCATCGACGCCCGGCAGCATGGAAGTTCGTCAGGGTGTCGATCCGTTGAAAGTCGCGCGCACGGATGCGCGCGCATCGTTTGAAGGACGAAATGACGCGAACCACACGGATTCTGGGGACGACGGCAGCGATCGTTATTGCAGCGACTATGGCCGCGGCCGCCGCGGCGTGGATGGGCTTGCGCGGCAGTCTGCCGGTCATCGATGGCACTGCCCCAGTGACCGGCCTCGGCGCAAATGTCCTCGTCGAACGCGATGCGGCGGGTGTGCCCACCATCACAGCACAGAGCCGGACCGATCTTGCTCGTGCCTTGGGGTTCGTTCACGGCCAGGACCGCTACTTCCAAATGGATCTCTTGCGGCGTGCCGCCGCCGGCGAGTTGTCGGCGCTATTGGGCCCGTCGCTTCTGCCGGCCGACCGGCACCTGCGCCTGCATCAATTCCGCAGGGTTGCGCACGCCGTCGTGTCGGGTCTCGACGCACGCGAGCGAGCATTGCTGGATGCCTATGTGGCCGGCGTCAACGCCGGGCTCGCGTCGTTGCAGAGCCAGCCGTTCGAGTACTGGATGCTGCGAAAGCGCCCGCTGCGCTGGAGCGCCGAGGACAGCATCCTGTGCATTCACGCCATGTACTTGCAGCTGCAAGACGCCGAAGGCCACGCACAGCTGCAGCGCGGCTTGCTGCGCGCAGCCCTTCCCGATGCCGTTTGGGCGTTCCTCGAGGCGGGTGCGCCCGAGTGGGACGCGACGGTCGATGGCTCCCACGAAGGTGAGCCGAGGGTGCCGCTTGCCGCCGAATTCAATCTACGCAACATGAAGGACCTGCCTGCGATGCCGCCGGAGGAGGTGCAGAGACGCCTGAATCTGCTCGGCAGCAACAACTGGGCGGTGGCCGGCGCGCATACGGCGAATGGCGCCGCCATCGTCGCCAACGATATGCATTTGGGATTCCGGGTACCGAATATTTGGTATCGGGCGCGCCTCGTCCAAAAAAATTCGCCCGATTCGCTCGATTTGACCGGCGTAACCCTGCCCGGCACGCCGACCGCCGTGGCCGGCAGCAATGGGGCGATCGCTTGGGGTTTTACCAACAGCTACGGCGGATTCGCCACGGTCATTCGGCTCGTCGCCGTCGCGAGCGACGCGGCCGCATACCAGACCGCCGCCGGCGCGCGAAAAATACGCTATGTGGATGAGGCGATCGAAGTCGCGGGCGCCGCCGCCGAGCAACTGAAAATCGCCGTCACCGAGTGGGGGCCCATTGTCGGAAACGATTGGGAAGGCCGTCCCTATGCCTTGCAGTGGACGGCTCAGGATCCGGCTGCGACGAACCTGAATTTGCTGCTGCTGGAACAGGCGCAAACTGTCGCGGAGGCGTTGCAGGCGGCGGCGACTTTTGGGATTCCCGGCCAAAACTTCCTGGTCGCCGACAAGAACGGCCACATCGGCTGGACGATCGCGGGGCGCTTGCCCGGCCGCCGTCCCGGTCCGCCCGGGGTGCCGCAAAATTCCTCGGACCCTGCGGTCGGCTTTGCCGGTTGGCTTCCTCGAGAAAATCAACCGCAAGTGGTGGATCCTGGCACGGGCTTTTTGTGGTCCGCAAACGCCCGGGTAGCGGGCGGCGCGGCGGCTGCGCTGATCGGCGATGATGGTATGAATCGCGGCTCGCGCGCCGCACAGATTCAGGCGGATTTGCAGAGCGCGGCGCAGCCTTTCACGCCGGCATCCAGTTTAGCGATTCAGCTCGACGATCGAGCGGTATTCCTCGAACGCTGGCGAGCCCTGCTGAGCGACCTGGTCGAGCGGTCACGGTCGGCGGGCCTTCACGATCACGACGCGGCTCACGATACGCTGATCGCTTGGAGCGGACACGCGGCGCCGCAAGACCCCGCCTATCGGCTGGTCGATCTGTTTCGCGAACAGGTCGAGGCGCGCGCCTTCTTCATGCTCGTTTCACCGGCTCGCCTGCGGGCCCCCGGTTTTCACTTCTCGATTCCGAGCAGCTTCGAGGGCCCGCTGTGGCGACTGGTGCAACAACGACCCATGCACCTGCTGGCGTCGCGTTATGTGGACTGGGATGCCTTTTTCCTGGAGGCTCTCATGTCAAGCGAGGCTCTGCCGCCCGGCTGCCACGCTCTCATCTCGTGCACTTGGGGTCAGGTCAATGCAGTCCACGTCGCGCATCCGCTGTCGAGCGCCATACCTTTCCTAGCCTCCGTGCTCGACATGCCGACCGTCATGGTTGCCGGCGGACGCGAAGACATGCCGCGGATCCAAGGGCGGGACTACGGCGCCTCCGAGCGTTTCAGCGTTTCACCGGGACATGAAGCCGAGGGCTATTTCCACATGCCGGGGGCCCAGAGCGGCCACCCACTGTCGCCCTTCTATCGAGCCGGCTTCGATGACTGGGCACGCGGCAAGCCGACGCCGTTCTTGCCCGGGCCAACCGCACATTCCCTGATACTCACGCCGTAACGCTATTTTTTTGGTGCCTCGGTGGGTGGGGCGGCAGCCTCAGCGGGCGGCGCAGCAGCCTCGGCGGGTGCAGCGGTGTCCGGACCTCGGCAGCCGCGCTCTTCGCTACACACTTGATTCACCGGGCACACCACCGGCCAACCCTTGACGCAACCGCGGGCGTCCGCGCCCGCGTTTCGCGGCGCGCAGCGTTCATGCCCGTTGCAGTTGCGGTGATCATCGCAATCGGCATCGGTGGCGCAGATCATGGACCCCGCCTCCCGCTCTGCGCTCGCAAGCTCGCCTTGTCGTGGAATAATCCCGGACAACGTCGTATTCAAGAGCCGTTCCGGGGATCCGCGTCCGGATAACAGATCGACATCGGCGGCGACCACTTCCCACGGCGGCGTGACGGGGCTCGCGGCTCGATAATACAGGCCGAAGCGCAGCACCGAGCGCGGATCGAGAGCTTCGGTCAAAGTCAGTGGGATCACTCGCGTGGAATCGCGCGGCCAAGCTTCGCCATGCGTCAACGGCAACCGGCGCGGGTCCTTGCCTGCTTCGTAGATGCGCAGTTCCAACAGGCTGCCGGCCGTCAACTCCTCCGCGCCCGTGACGACGCGCACCTGGATGTGAGTAACCGGTGCCGCGACCGCATTGGATACTGCCAAGGCGAACCCGAGCAGTACCGGCCAAATTCCTATCGACGGCAGGCGTATTTTCAACGAAACCTCTCGAGTACTCGGCAGACTCGCAGTTCTCAGCAGACTCGTGCGCTCAGTTGACTCCGGCGCATCATATCCGATCACCCTGTGCGCTCACCATGCCGCTTTCGAGCGACATTACGAGTTAACTTAACGCAGCTCACCTGGCCATATCCCGCACCAGGCGAAAACCGAGGCTGCTGCTTCGATAGCCGTGTTCGAAGCGATTTCGGTACGACGCGCTGACGTACTGGGGAGAACTGAACCACGATCCGCCCCGCAGCTCCCGCTCCTGGCAACCGGCACTTATTCTGGCGGAGCCGTCGACGGGCGCACCGGTGTAATCGTCGTACCAGCAATCCTCGACCCATTCGAAAACATTCCCCAATAGGTCGCTGAGGCCAAATGCATTCGCCTTGAAGGAGCCCACCGGCGCCGTATTGACGTAGCCGTCGTTACACGGAAAGACGTTCCAGCCCGGAAAACGCTGTTCCGCACTTTGATCCGCCACATTGGCTTCGCCGCACGCCGCGGCGGCGCTTGCGCCCCACGGCTGCCCCAACTCGGTACCGGCTCGCGCGGCGTATTCCCATTCGGATGCACTGGGCAACCGGTACTCATGTCCGCCTTTGTCGCTCAGCCATTTGGCATATGCAACGGCATCGTCCCACGAGACGCAGGTCACCGGATGCATCGCGGTCTGAGCAAAACCCGGCGCCTGCCAGCTCGCATCTTGCCGGTACTCCCAGCGGCCATCGTACGTATTGCAGCCGGACATCTCGCGCTGCGTCGCCGCAACGAATTCGGTAAATTCCGCCACAGTGATTTCATTCGCACTCATCGCCACCGAACGGCCGATGAGAACGATATGCCGCGGCAGCTCGAACGGCGCGGCTGCGGCATCGGCGCTCACGCTGCCTTGTTTGAAACGGCCAGTGGGCAAGACCGTCATCAACGGGCATATCCGACAATCACGAATCGCTGAACCGGGGGTGAGCACTGCCGCACTCGAGGACGGTTCGGCTTTCAGTGGCGTATGGGACGCGTGCATCCAGTACATCGCGGCGACGAATATCGCAATCGCCGCCGCAATGAGCCATGCCAAGCGCTTGATTACGGGGTGTCGATGCGTCGCCAATAATTCGTCGAGGAATCGCCGGATACTGGGCGTGCGGTCTTTGCGTTCGAACGCCAATGCTCTTGCAATGGCCATGTATTGATGCGCGGGCATCCGCGCCGGCCTCGGCAGCTTGAAATGAGAATCGCGGCCGCTCGGATCACCCTCGCGCCCAAAGGGATGCTTGCCGCTCAGTGCCTCATACGCAATGCACGCCAACGCGTACACATCGTCGGCAGGTTCCGGACTGTGCCCGGCCACCATCTCGGGGCTGGCATACCGCGGCGTGATCGCCTTGGGCGTGGTGTCGTGCTGAGCTTCATGGTCCGATGCGATGTCCGCCCGGGCGATGAATCTGGCCATCCCAAAATCGATAACTTTAACCGCTCCCGCATCCGTGACGATGATGTTGCCGGGCTTGAGATCACCATGCACGATGTGATTACCATGGGCAAATTCCAGCGCATCGCCGACGGCGGCCACAAGGGTTAGCGCGGCGGGGGGCTCCATCCCGGACGAATCAGAGGCGCGAAGGATTGTCTGTAGCGACTTGCCCGAGAGGTATTCCATGGTCATGAAAACCGTCTGCCCGTCCCGATCGCAGTCGATGACGCGAACGATATTGGGATGGATCAGCCTCTGCAGCTTGTGTGCCTCGCGATGCAAGGCAACGATCGAGCCGAAATATTCATCGAAGGGTTCGGTCAACACCTTGACGGCCACATGAAGATCGCTCGCACCCGCCTCGACCCGCCGCAGATCGATCGCCTTGAAGACGCGGCTCATGCCGCCTTCGCCGATCAACGCGACGAGACTGAACCTTCCTTGCAAAATATCGCCGACCCCAACGCCCACAGTGCGCTCGACCTGCCGCTCACGCTGCAGGCCGGTGACGACGGTCGGCTCTTGGGGCCACTCCGCGATATGTTTTGAAATCGCTTCGTGGGTGCCGCTCGGCAGCGGCTGCGCCGCCTGCTGCACCTCGAGGATATCGAGCAGCGCGACCGACGATGCTTTTTCTACCGCCAGTTGCCTGTCGATCTCCTCGGACAGGTCACCGAAGGCGAGGTGACCTGACTGAAATGCGCTCAGTGCTTGGGCGAATGCAGATATCGGCAATGGAGCTACTCGTGTTTGGGTGCGTGGTAGACTCCGTGTCGCAACAGCACCGACATCATACCTATGCAAAAGCGTCTTGTGCATCGCTAGAATGCGTGCCATGACCACACCTTTGATTGATGCGTTGAAGCGCGCTTTCGGATTCGATGCCTTTCGGCCCGGCCAGGAAGCGGTGGTGCAAGACGTGCTGGCGGGCCGTGATGTGCTGGCCCTCATGCCCACCGGCGGCGGTAAATCGCTGTGCTACCAGCTGCCCGCGTTGCTACAACCCGGCATCAGCCTGGTGGTCTCGCCGCTGATCGCGCTCATGCAAGACCAGGTGCGTCAGCTGCAGGACAATGACATTGCTGCGACGTTCGTCAATTCCAGCATCGAGCCTGCAGAAATCTCCCGCCGCATGACGGGGCTGCTGCGGGGCGACTATAAACTGATTTACTTGGCGCCCGAGCGTCTGGTTCTCTCGGAATTTCTTGACGGTCCGCTGCGTCGCTTGAGCGCCGCGCCGGGGATCAACGCGTTCGTCATCGACGAAGCCCACTGCGTTTCGGAGTGGGGGCACGATTTTCGTCCCGAATATCGTCAATTGTCCGCGCTGCGCCGGCGCCACCCGCAGGTCCCCGTCCTGGCATTCACCGCCACGGCCACTTCCCGGGTACGGACCGACATCATTGCCCAGCTGGCGCTGCGAGATCCGGCGGTCCATCTCACGAGTTTCAACCGACCGAATCTCTTTTACCGTGTGCGTCCCAAAGCGAAGCGCAGCTACGACGAATTGCTGGCGCAGGCGCGCGGCGGCGGCGCCGGAATAGTCTATTGTCTGTCGCGGCGCCGCGTCGACGAACTCACGTCGCAGTTACACTCCGACGGCATCCGCGTTCGCCCCTATCATGCAGGACTCGAGGCGCAAACACGGCGCGGCAACCAAGAAGCGTTCATTCGCGATGACGTTCAGGTGATCGTGGCGACCATTGCCTTCGGCATGGGAATCAACAAACCGGACGTCCGCTGGGTCATTCATTACGATTTGCCCAAAAGCCTGGAAAGCTACTATCAAGAATCAGGCCGTGCCGGACGCGACGGCGATCCTGCCCGTTGCACCCTGTATTTCGGCGCCGCCGATATTCGTACCGCCGAATTTCTCATTCAACAAAAGATCGATCCGCATACCGGCGCGGCGCTCGAGAGCGAACAACGAATAGCCCGCCAACAGCTGCGCCAGGTGTTGAATTATGCGGAATCGGCCGACTGCCGCCGCGCCATCCAGCTGCATTACTTCGATGAGGTTTTCGCAGGTCCCTGCGGCGCGTGCGATAACTGCTGCGAGCCGCGGGTCACGCATGACTATAGCGTGGACGCACGGCAATTCCTGTCATGCGTTGCGCGTTTGGGCCAACGCGGTGAACGCTTCGGCGCCGCCTACATCATCGAGATACTGCGGGGCGCGCGCACGCAGCGGCTGTTCGATCGCGGACACGATAGCTTGAGCGTGTACGGGATCGGGAAACATCGTTCTGCGGAAGAGTGGCGGTCGCTGGCCCGCTCCTTGATGCACCAGCGGTTGATCGAGCAAACCCAGGACGGCTATTCCGTTCTGTCGCTCAACGAATCGAGCTGGCAGGTGCTGCGCGGCGAGCGCACCGTGAACGTGGCAAGAACCGCCAAAGCCGATCGCGCCGGCGCGCCGCAGCCGCAAGGCGCAGCCACGGCGGACGGCGACGCGTTATTCGAGCGGCTGCGAATTTTGCGCAAGCAGCTGGCAGACACGCAGGGACTGCCGCCCTACGTCATTTTCCACGATGC
Organism: Steroidobacteraceae bacterium; assembly: GCA_036502605.1. Lineage (GTDB taxonomy): Bacteria > Pseudomonadota > Gammaproteobacteria > Steroidobacterales > Steroidobacteraceae > Bog-1198. The sequence goes on along the minus strand of DASXYI010000087.1, from coordinate 45,997 downwards.
CATCTTGCGCGAGATGGTGGCGCGAAGACCCCAGACGCTCAGCCAGTTCGCAGGGATCCGGGGCGTAGGCGAGGGCAAGCTCGCGCGCTACGGGCAACAATTCATCGCCGCGCTGCGTGAACCCGGCTCGTGACCGCGGCAGTTCTCGGCGTCGCCGTCATCTCGGCGTCGCCAGCCCGCGATATTTCATCATGGCATCGATGTTGGGCGGCCTGCCGCGCCATGCAACGTACATCGCCGCCAGGTCCTGCGTATTGCCGCGCGATAGAACCATTCGACGGAATCGGTCGCCATTGGCGCGTGTAAGGCCGCCATGATCATCGAACCACTGATAGGCATCGTCGTCGAGCATCTGCGTCCATAGATAGGCGTAGTAGCCCGCGGAATACCCACCGCCCCATATGTGGCTGAAATAGCTGGAGCGATAGCGCGGCGGCACGGCACGGATATCCAGGTGCGTGCGCGACAGTGCCTGCTTTTCGAACTCGTCAGGATTTTGCAGGGGCGCGGTCTCGGCCAGAAGATGCCACTGCATGTCGAGTTCTGCGGCAGCCAGCAATTCCGTCAAGCGGTATCCTTCGTCGAAATTCTCCGCCTTCACCAGTTTATCGATCAAGTCGGCGGGCATGACCTCCCCGGTTTTGTAGTGCCTGGCGAAATGATCGAAGACCGCGGGATAAATTGCCCAATGCTCATTGAACTGAGAGGGAAACTCCACGAAATCACGGGCCGTTGCCGTGCCCGACAGACTCGGATAGCGGGTATTCGCCAACATGCCATGCAGCGCATGGCCAAACTCGTGGAACATCGTCCTCACATCTTCAAAGCTGATGAGCGCGGGTTCGCCGGCAGCGGGCTTCGGTAAGTTGGCGACATTGTAGATTACGGGCAGCGTGCGCAGCAGCTTGGACTGAGCCACGAACGATGACATCCATGCGCCGCCATTCTTGTTGTCGCGTTTGAAATAGTCGCAATAAAAGAGCGCGAGCGGCTTGCCGTCGACGTCGCGAACTTCGAAAACACGCACATCGGATTGATACACCGGAATATCTTTGCGTTCTTTGAATGTGATGCCATAAAGCCGGTTGGCGGCGTAGAAGACTCCGTTTTCGAGGACACTGCCGAGTTCGAAATACGGTTTGATCTGCGCGTCGTCGATGCCGTACTTGGCCTTGCGTACCTGCTCGCCGTAGAACTCCCAATCCCACGCCTCGAGCGTGAAACCACCATGTTGTTCATCGATCAATGCTTGTATGTCAGCGTTCTCCTCGGCGGCCTTTGCGGTCGCTACCGGGACCAGTGCATCCATGAAATCCAGTGCGGCCTGCGGTGTTTTCGCCATTTGGTCGCTCAGCTTCCATGCGGCATGGTTCGGAAACCCAAGCAAGGCGGCACGTTCGGCGCGCAGCTGGGCGAGCCGCGCAATCGTAGCCCGCGTATCGTTGGCGTCGCCCCGCTCCGTTCGAGTCCAAGAGTTCTCGAAAATCGCTTGCCGGGTGGCTCGGTCCCGCAACAATACGAAGGCGGGTTGCTGCGTCGTGTTTTGCAACGCCAGCACATATCCGTCGACGTCGCGGCTGCGCGCGGTCTGCGCGGCGGCGGCGACCTGGGCGTCGCTCAAGCCCGAGAGCGCTGCCGGCACGGGTGTATGAAAGGCTGCCTCCTTGGTCGCGGCCAGCAGGTGGGTCGTGAACTTATCGGAGAGCGTCGAGGCCTCCTCGTTCAATTTCCTCAATCTGTCTTTGCCGGCATCCGCGAGATTCGCGCCCGAGTGTACGAACTCGTCGTAGGTGAACTCGATCAGGCGGCGGGATTCCGGATCGAAACGGCGGGATTCGCGCTGTTTGTAGACGGACGCAACGCGGGCGAACAATTTTGGATTCAAGTAGATTGCATCGTGATGTGCCGCAAGCTTCGGCGCCAGCGCGGCCTTCACCGCCTGCAGCTTGGGGTTGGTGTTCGCCTCGGAGACGGCATTGAACGCGGCACGGGCGCGCTCCAAGAGGAGTCCGCTTTTTTCGAAAGGCACCAGCGTATTCTCAAACGTCGGCTTTGCCGGACTCTCGGCGATTGCTCGAACTTCCGCCTGCTGCTGCGCCATCCCCGCTTCGATTGCCGGTTCATAGTGCTCATCCCTGATCCGATCGAATGGCGGCGCCTGGAACGGCAAGGTGCTGGCCGCATAGAACGGGTTGGAAGCTCCAAATTCGGCTTCTGCCGCGGTGGCGTGCGCCGGCACAATCGCAACTACCATCCAGGCAGCCATCAATACACGAATGACATTCGACATGAGTACCTCGCAAGGTTTGGCGGCGAATCATACTCCGGTACGCAGCCGACCCGAACTCTTGATCTCGAGCGCAATACCCCGCACGCTTCGGGACCGGTGAACAGGAGTTTGCGCATGCGGGTACGAGTACGAAGCACCTTGGTTGGCATTTTCGCCGGCTTATTCAGCATGGTAAGCGGCGCGCAGGCGGCGCACGCCGAGGACTGCGGCAAATTGATGCAGATGAAGATTGACCATGTGTCCGTCACGAGCGCGCAAACGATTTCGGCCGGCGCCGCAATCAAGCCGGCGGGCGGCGAGGTGCCGACCAGCAAAGCCGATTATTGCCGTGTTCAAGGCACGTCCAGACCAACCGCCGACTCAGAGATTCGTTTTGAGCTGTGGATTCCATCGCCAAGCGATTGGAACGGCAAGTTCGAACAGGTTGGCAACGGCGGCTTCGCCGGGGCAATCCCCTATCGAGCCATGGCCCATGTGCTCTCGCTCGGCTACGCCGTGGCTGGCACCGATGATGGCCATCAATCGAGCGAGATGACCGATGCGAGTTGGGCACTGAATCATCCGGAAAAGGTCAAGGACTTTGGCTGGCGGGCCATCACCGAGACCACCGTTGCCTCCAAACAAATCCTGCGCAGGCTGACATCGAAGGCACCCGCCAGGTCGTATTTCGCCGGATGTTCGGACGGCGGCCGTGAAGCTCTCATGCTGGCGCAACGTTTCCCCACGTATTTCGACGGGATCATTGCGGGTGCGCCCGCGCATGCGATGACCCGACTGTTTACCGGCGGTGCGCTGCGAAGCACCGACCTGGGCGCGGCCGACGGTCACTTGGCTGCCCCCCAATTGGCGCTGTTGCAACGCCAGGCCTTGCAGAACTGCGGGAACGGCGCGCCCTATCTCAAGGATCCACGGCAGTGCCACATCGATCTCGCGGCGCTGAAATGCACCGGTGGCGAGACCGACGCCTGCCTCTCCGAAGCCCAAATCAACACGGCACGAGTTATCTATACGGAACGCAAGGACCCGTTGAGTGGGCGCCCGCTCTACGGGGTTCTGCCGGGCGCGGAGGGAATCAAGGGCAGTTGGGATGCGTGGCTCACCGGCGCGGATGATCAGGAGCAGGCGGCCGGTATCGGCTTTACCTGGAATTATTTGGCTTATATGGTGATGAATGACCCTAAGCTCGACATTGGGAGAGTCACCGACGCCGACATTGTGCGGGGGGAGCGGCAATACGCTCTCATCATCGATTCCGATAATCCCGATCTATCGGCGTTCAAGCGGCATGGCGGCAAACTAATCCAGTATCACGGCTGGAACGACCCCGGCATTCCGCCGGGCTACTCATTGGAATATCGCGAGCGCATGGCAGCGAAGACCGGCGGCGCGAGCGAGTTCTACCGGTTATACATGGTGCCCGGGATGCTTCATTGCGGCGGCGGCGATGCGCCGACGATGGTGAATTGGCAGGCTGCGCTCGAGGCCTGGGTCGAAAAGGCGGAGCCCCCCGGGGAGTTGGTCGCGAGCGACGGTAACGGGGCTACGCAAACGCTGCAGCCCCTCAACTAGGCGCGGCGGGCGGCGGCATCAGCAACCGGCAACCCGCCAAACGCTTGAGTCAGTTAGCTCGCCACGGCCGCGGGCTTGGCCGCCTCCGCAATCACTTCGTCGGCAACGTTTCGCGGCACCGGTTCATAGTGCGAAAATTCCATGGTGTACGAGGCGCGACCGCTGGTCATCCCGCGCAACTGCCCAATGTAGCCGAACATCTCCGACAACGGCACGGTCGCCACCACGGCAATATTGGTGCCGCGTTCCAGCTGATCCTGGATCATGCCGCGGCGCCGATTGATGTCGCCGATCACATCGCCGAGATAGTCGCCCGGAGTTACCGTCTCCACTTTCATGACCGGCTCCAGGAGAATCGGTCCCGCTTTGCGGATTCCCTCGCGAAACGCCGCCTTCGCGGCGATTTCGAAGGTTAGCGCGTTGGAATCGACGTCGTGGTAGCTGCCGTCCGTCAGCGTCGCGCGAAAGTCGACGGTCGGATACTTCGCCAACACGCCGGCCTCCTTCTGGATCTTCAAGCCTTTCTCGACCGCAGGCACGAATTCCTTAGGCACCGATCCCCCGACCGTCTTGTCGACAAACTCGAACCCGGCGCTGCGTTCCAGCGGCTCGAACGTGATCCAGACTTCCGCGAACTGACCGGAACCGCCGGTCTGCTTCTTGTGGATATATTGTTCGTTGATCTTCTTGGTGATGGTCTCCCTGTATGCCACCTGCGGCTCGCCCATGGTGCCCTCGACGCCGAACTCGGTGCGCATGCGATCGAGCGTCACTTCGAGATGCAGTTCGCCCATGCCGCGCAGGATGGTCTGACCGGTTTCACGATCGGTTTCCAAATGCAACGAGGGATCGGCGCGGACCATCTTGCCGAGAGCGGCGCCGAATTTTTCCTGCTCGGCCTTGAGCTTCGATTTCACCGACACGCTGATGACGGGGTCCGGAAAGCGCATGCGCTCCAACACCACTGGATTTGCGGCATCGCAGAGCGTATCGCCGGTTTCCGTATCCGCGAGCGATACCAGGGCGATGATGTCGCCGGCGCGCGCCTCTTCGACGGGATTGGCTTCCTTGGCGAACATCTCGACCATGCGGCCGATTTTCTCGCGCTTGCCGCGCGTGGAATTCTGCACCGAGGCACCCTTGGTGAGCACGCCGGAATACACTCGAATGAACGTGAGTGCGCCGTAAATGTCGTTGATCACCTTGAAGGCCAGAGCCGAAAACGGCTCGTCGTCCGAGCACTTGCGCTCACCGATGGGCTCGCCGTCGGCATCGACGGTCTTGATGGCCGGCACGTCGGTGGGGGCCGGGAGATAGTCGACCACCGCGTCGAGCACCTGCTGCACGCCCTTGTTCTTGTAGGATGACCCGCACAGCACGATGGTGAATGCAGTATTCAAGGTGCCTTTGCGCAGCGCCTTGCGCAGCACGTCGCCCGAGGGAACCGTGCCGTCGGTGAGATACGCCTCCATGGCCTCATCGTCCTGCTCGAGACAGGTATCGATCAGTTCGGTGCGGTACTTGTCGATGGACGCGAGAATCGCACGGTCGCTGGGTGTGGTGATCTTGAGTTTGTCCGCGATGTCCGGGGTGACATCGAGCACCTGCCAAACGGCATCCTTGTCGTCCGAATCCCACACCAGCGCCTTCATCTCGACCAGGTCGATCATGCCCTTGAAGTTGTCTTCCGAACCGATCGGCAACTGCACCGGCAACGGCCGGGCGCCCAGACGCTTCTTGATCATGTCGATGCAGCGCAGGAAATTCGCGCCGCTACGGTCCATCTTGTTGACGTAGCACATGCGCGGTACGTGGTAGTTGTCGGCGAGGCGCCAGTTGGTCTCCGATTGCGGCTCCACGCCGGCGACGCCGTCGAATACCACGACGGCCCCGTCGAGAACGCGCAGCGACCGGTTCACTTCGATCGTGAAGTCGACGTGTCCGGGCGTGTCGATGAGATTGATTTTCTTATCGCGCCAGAACGCCGATACGGCGGCGCTTTGAATGGTGATGCCGCGCTTCTGTTCCTGTTCCAGGTAGTCGGTGGTCGTCGACGTCTTCATATCCTTGGTGTCATGAATGTCGATGATGGTGTGCTTACGCCCCGTGTAATACAGGATGCGCTCGGTCGTCGTCGTCTTGCCGGCGTCGACGTGGGCGATGATGCCGATATTGCGTATATCGGAGAGTGGGGTTGTGCGGGGCATATCAAACTTCCATGACAATTTCAGGGTGAAAAGGCTTAACCGGATTTAAAGCACGGCGCCGCCGCGCAATCTTTGGACGATCACGTGCGGTTCGCGTCGGCGCAGGCTGCTAACGGGCGCAGAGTTTGACACGGCGCCGCGGAAGTGTCGAAAAAAAAGCGCATTCAGGGCCCTAGCCTCGAATTACGCCTCCGAAAGGCCGATTTCGGCCCATTAGCCCTCTAATCGGGCAGCAACAGGTCGAGCCCGCCGAGCGTTCCGGTCCGCTAGGGGCTCGCCCGCGTGCCCGCCACGGCGGCCAGCCGATGCCTCCGTTCAGGGCGCCCCCAACGTGGATTCGGCGTTCAGCATGGCCTTCAATCTATCGAGCGCCTGATCCCATTGTTCTGCAATGAGATCGAGGGAGCGGCGCGCTTTGTCGAGGCGCGCCGGCTCGAACTCCCAAAGCCGCTCTCGGCCGGCCTTGACCCCGCGAGCCAGTCCGGCTTTGGAAAGAACTTGCAGATGCTTGGTCACCGCTTGACGCGTGAGGCTGGTTCCGGAAGTCAGCTGCGCGATGGACTTGGCGCCGCCGTCGCTAAGCGTCGCGATCAATCGCAGCCGAGTCTCATCACCCAAAGCGGCAAACACAGGGGCCGAGTGCCTGAGAGCGGCCCCTTTCAGCGGCGCGCTAGGCTGCAGCGACATACTTTTCGATATTTATCATTTGTCCTTCCCACCCTTGCGTATTCATCCGCAAGGCATTGGAGCGACGCTCGACGGGCAGTTTGTCAAAGCCCGATTCGACCACCGACAAGAGTGTGCCCTCTTGAGTTTCCTGCAATTCGAACACCACCAGCGTGGTCGGCTCCGCCGAATAGTCGACCTGCGTATCCACGGCGGCCGGATGCCAGCGCCATGAAAACAGCCGCTCCGGTTCGACGCGTTCGATCCACGCTTCCCATGTGAGGTGCTCATAGCCCGGATGCGTAATGTGCCCTCGGACTCGCTCGCCTGCCGTAAAAGTTTTGCCCTCGATGCGCACGCGGAACCACCGGCCGAATTCTTCCGGGTTGGTCAGTGCCTGCCAGACACGGGCACGCGGGGCTTTCAACAATATCTTTCGCTCAATGCGATCAGTGTTGCTCATATGCATCCTCCTAGTTGCATATTAACGGTGACGAGAAATATATGCAACTCTCTTGTTGCATTTTCACGTCTTGCTAGCGTCGCAACACTCATGCGTTGACTGACGAAGGTGTTTACAATCCGTGGTCGGCTCCGCCGGTCTCCCCTCACGAGGTCACAATGCAAGAAAATGATGCTGGCGAGTTGAGTCGCCGCGAGCTGTTGCGCATGATCGGCCTCACCGCGGGCAGCGCCGCCATGTACCAGGCAATGAGCGCCATGGGCTTCGCCGCTGAATCTCCCTATCGGATGCCAATCGATTTGCAAGGCGCGCCGAAAGGCGCATCGGTGTTGATCCTGGGCGCGGGCATTGCGGGCATGACGGCTGCCTATGAACTCCGACACGCCGGCTATCAAGTACAAGTTTTGGAATACAACAATCGTTCCGGCGGGCGCAACTGGAGCCTCCGGGGCGGCGACCGCTACACCGAACTCGGCGGAGCAACCCAGGAATGTCAGTTCGACAAGGATTTGTACGTCAACCCGGGTCCGTGGCGTATACCGTACCACCACCGCGGCATTCTGAGTTATGCCAGGCGGTTGGGCGTTCCGTTGGAAGCGTTCGTACAGGTGAATTACAACGCGTATCTGCACAGCAGCCGCGCGTTCGGCGGCAAACCGCAGCGTTATCGGGAAATCAAAGCCGATTATCAAGGACATGTCGCTGAGCTGTTGGCGAAGGCGACGCGCCAAAATGCCTTGGACGCGTCGGTCAGCAAGGAGGATCGAGAGAAGTTGCTCGAGTCGCTGCGTGAGTGGGGAGCGCTCGATAAGAGCTTTGCGTATGTCGCGAGCGACGCCGGCAGCGATCGTCGCGGTTATAAGAAGGAACCGGGAGGCGGATTAACGGCGCGTCCAATTCCTTCCGAGCCCATCGGTCTCACCGATATTCTGAGTTCGGATTTGTGGCAGGGCATCCCCAGGGGCGATACGTTCGACATGCAAACGGCTCTACTCCAGCCGGTCGGCGGCATGGGCAGAATCGGCGAGGCCTTTGGCCGCGAACTTGGATCATTGATTCGCTACAACGCGAAAGTGATCGACATCCGCCAGGACCAGAGAGGCGTCACCGTTACTTACGAAGACAGCCACAGCCCTGGAACGAAAATGAGCGCGCGGGCGGACTGGTGCCTGTGCACGATTCCGCTGCCAATCCTGGCGCAAATTCCCATGAACGTAGGACCCGCCATGGCCGCGGCGATCTCGGCAGTTCCTTATGCAGCGGCGGTCAAGGTGGGCCTGCAGTTCAAGCGCCGCTTCTGGGAAGAGGACGATCATATCTACGGCGGCATCACCTATACCGACTTGCCGATTACGAACATCGGTTATCCCAGCACCGGCTATCACAGCAGCGGCAAAGGCGTGCTGCTGGGCGCCTATATCTGGGGGCGGAACGCGATGGAATTCACCGCCATGGCGCCGCAGGAGCGCGTGCAAAAGGTTGTCGACTACGGCAGTCAAATCCATCCGCAATACCATCGAGAGTTCGAAAACGGAATCGCCGTGGCATGGCATCGGTCGCCATTCACCATGGGTTGCTTTGGGATGTGGAGCGCCGACGCACGCGCCAAGCACTATGATGATTTGTGTCAGATCGACCAACGCATCGCGCTGGCGGGCGAACATGCCTCGTTCATCGGCGGTTGGCAGGAAGGCGCGGTGACCTCGGCGCTCGACGCCATCGGCCGTCTGCATCAACGCGCGGTGGCGCAGGGAGAGCGGGCATGAGGTTGCCGATCGATCGCCTGCCTTTGCGCTGGCTTGCGGCCGTGTTGCTCAGTACCGCGCTCGGATCCGGCGCCAGCGCCGATGTTCCGTCGTTCACCTCGGCCGGTGATCGCAGTGCCGGCGGCGCCGAGATCTACAGCCACATCTGTCAGGGATGCCACATGCCGGGGGCGCAAGGAGCAATCGGTGCGGGGCATTACCCGAAGCTGGCCGGCAACTCAGCCCTCGTGTCCTGGCAGTACGTGGCGCTGACGGTGCTTCATGGCAGAAAGGGCATGCCCGCATTCGGTCTGCCGAAGGGCGAAGTCGTGGATTTCCTCGCAGTTCAATTGAGCGATGCCGAGGTGGCCGATGTCGTCAATTATGTACGAAGCAATTTCGGCAACCATTACAAGGGCAGCATCACGGCTAAACAGGTCGCCGCTTTGCCGCATCCCGGCGCTGCCGCCGGCAGCGACTCAATTCCCGATCATCGGTAGCGCCAACTTCGCTTCAAATTTCCATTTCGATGGGCTTTTTCGATACGACGGTGAGCACGAGGTAGTAAGCGATCCCGGCCGTGATCCAGCATGCGCCCAAGATCTTTGCGGATCTATCCATCTCGTAGAGAACGAAGCCGACGACCGATGATCCCACCAGCGGAAAAACCAGTACGGATAGCAAGATCCACGCCAACTCACCCGGAGGAATGCCGTGAACCTAGACTGGAGAACTTACGCTTTTGGATCGGCCGTATTTGCCGCGTTGACGGCGATTTTTGGCAAAGTCGGCGTCACTGAACTCAATTCCGATTTGGCGACATTCATACGAACGGTCGTCATCCTATGCGTGAGCGGGCTGCTCGTGTGGGCTCGAGGCGAATGGCAACGACCGGACGCCTTGTCATCCAAAGGCGTGGTTTTCCTGATCTTATCAGGCGTTGCAACGGGCTTATCATGGCTCTGCTACTACCGCGCGCTGCAGTTGGCGCCGGCTTCCCGAGTGGCGCCCATCGACAAACTCAGCGTCGTGCTTGTGGTCATTTTCGCCGTCGCTTTTCTCGGCGAGCCCATAAGCTGGAAAGTTGGGACCGGGGCAGCATTCGTCGCCGTCGGCGCGATCATCATGGCGGTCTGAACTCACCGCCCCGCCGGAGCGCCTCGCACTTCGGCGGTGATGTGAGAATGCCCTTAACCGGCCTCAGCAGCGAATCGTAAAATTCGTTCATGGGTGCCACGATACTAGTGGCAACTAATGTACGCTGCATTTAGACTAGACAAAAGCGCAATTTAGGATACACGTTGCGGGCCGCTAAGCGGATGCAACGTAAAGTTCATGGAGTGTACGAAATTGGCGAGCAAGCAAGCCTCAAAGTCCCTTCGTCGCGTGTCCAAAGGATCGGCCGGTGGACGTTCTTTGCCTTACCCCGTCATGCCCGCACTCGATGGTGACGGCCCGATTTGGCAGCAGATTCGCCGGGCGCTCGCCGATCCTATTCTGAACGGCGAATGGCCACCGGGGACACGTATCCCTACCGAGGCGCTCCTGACCGAAAGATTCGGCATTTCGCGCATGACGGCGAGCAAGGCGGTTCAACAATTGGTCGCCGACGGGTTGGTGCAACGCCGCCGCAAAGTGGGCACGTTGGTGTCCGAGCGTGCGCTGGAACGGCCCGTATTTGAAATTTGGGACATCGCCGATCTGGTTGCCCGAAACGGCGCCGTCTATGCGTACCGACTCCTCGAGTGCCGGAAATTAGGCCCCGACCCTGAACGACGCGAGCTGCTGGGTGTATCCGTGCGCACGCCGCTGTTGTGGATGCGCTGCATGCACTTGAGCGATGAGAGGCCGATTCAGTTGGAAGAGCGGCTCATCAACATTGACGCTGCACCCAATATCACCTGTCAGCCGCTCGAGACCCAGGGCCCCAGTAGTTGGCTGCTCTCGCACGTACCTTGGACCGACGCGGAACACAAAATTTCCGCTCGCGAGGCGCCGCCCGAAGTGGCTGCGGAACTGCAAGTAAATCCCGGCACCGCTTGCTTGGTAGTCGACCGGCGTACCTGGAATCAGAGTACGCCAGTCACTCTTGCCCGTCTGTGGCATCCCGATTCGCGCCACAATTTAGTGGGTCATTTCCGGCCCGCCCGCTAGAATCATTCGCTCGCCTGCGGCAGGTTGTACTGAGTCGACAAATAGTGGCGGATGCTGCTTTCATCCGTAAAGAACCACTTCCCATTCGCGTGGCTGGGTTCGAGCTCCTGATCTTTGACTTTGCGATTGGTGGCGAGAATCAGCACGGGCAGTGACTGATTCCGATCGCCGAGCGCTTTGACCAACGGTTCGCGCGGGCGCGGAAATTCCAGATAGTGAATGTCGACGAGTTGGCGCAGCTGAGGGAAAAAGCTCAACACGCCCTCCACCGGCGCGGAGTCGGAGCAGTACAGCGGACCCATCCCTGCGTTCATGAATCCGGGACGAAGCAGATACAGTTGATCTTTCATAGACACTCTCAATTTATTAAGTTCGCCGTAGGAAACTCAAGCAAATTCTCGCCGCAGACGCTTGACGCTCAGCACCACGCCCGTCGCGCTGGCGGTGAATCCGAGAGCGAGCAAGGCGAGGACGAGGACCGTTCGTATTGCGGGATGTTCTATCAAGCCCGGAAATTGAAACGTGTGCAGCGCATAGTAAATCCACGCGTAGCCGCGTCTACTCGAATCCATGACAGCTGAAAGGCGGCCTGAAGAGCGGTCAACGTAGATTCTCAATGCGGGATTCCCGATGACGCTGAAGAGCGCTGCGCTACCGGGCGTTGACTCCGCAAGCCGGTAAAGATCATCGTAAGCGTCAGGAACTGAGATCGCATGGACCTGTCCCGGCCAAACGTGATCCACACCCGAGAGCAGCAGTGCATCCGGCAGCGACGCGAGAATCCGCGTCGGCGGTTGATCGAGAAATAGGATTCGTGTGCCTGTGCCCGCCGGGCCATAGGCAGTGATGAAGGGGCGGCCGGCGACCGCATTGAACGTGATCTCAGAGGCCGGTGCCACTTCACGCATCGATTCGAGTGTCGCCGGGTGCACGACTGCCCCGGCGGACATACCGCTCATTGGCAGAGCTTGTTTTGCCGCCGCTCCGCCGCGCGAAAATAGCCGTCCATGGTCCATGGATAACCAGCCGCTCAACATCCAGGTCACCACAATGATGCTCGCGAAAAGACCGATGACATGATGCCAGCGCATCCAACCGCGAAATGGCGATAAGCCTTGCCGACCCGCCGCCCGATTGCTCGCCAGCCGCAGAAAGCCGAGCCATGTCCCTACTGCGCTCGACAACAGCGCCGCCAACGACACCCACCAGACGACCTGATTCCAGGCCCAGTAACTCTTGCGCAACGGCGTGAAATAAATCCAATGAATCACCGCGCCGCTCCAGTTCCAGGCGCGTTCCGAAAAGCGGGTGCGCTGCAAAACTTCCCCGGTGCGCGCCGAGACATACAGATCGGTCCGGGCGTCATCCCTCAGCCGCACCCGATAAAACGGTCTGTAGGGGTCGAATCGCTGGTGAACGATCCATTGGTCATAGTCCATCGGAGCGGAAACGCTGACAGCGCGCGAGCGTGAAAACCGCTCCGCTACCGTTGTCGCCACGGCGGCGGGAAACAGCGGCAACACCTCGCCCGTATCCCCGGCGACGCTCACCCAGCCGGCCTCCGGCTGCTCGGCGACATAGACGGGACGGCCAGCAACGCTGAGGAGACGCAGGTCGCTCGCCTGCGGCACCCGCGCGAGTGCACCGCTTGGATCGACGAACACCTGAGACAAATCGATGACTTCGCTGCCTGCGCGCTGGTCGCTTCGTGACAGCGACGGAAAGCTCACAAAATGCAATACCGCGCCGCTGGCAAACCAGACAGCGAAAAGAAGACACAGAACCACTCCGGCCCAGCGATGAAACCAGGTGAGCCATCGATTTGCGCTGGACCAGAGCGTGCTCATGTTCAGAGCTTAAAGTACACCCCCAGCTCCCAGTAGCGCGGCTGACCGAGCATGAGCTCCGTGGGGTAATAGATATCTGCCCACTGCGCATATTCTTTGTTGAACAAATTGTTGACCCGGCCCGTCACCAGGATGCCCGGCTTGACCTCGTACGAAGCGTATCCATTGAATAACGCGTATTTATCCAAGATCAACGTGTTGGCGGTGTTGCCAGGCCGATTGCCGATGTAGCGAACGCCGCCGCCGATCTCCAGAGGCAGGCTGGCGATATGACGGACGCTGGTCCATAGGTTGCCGGTCCAACGGGGAATGTTGGCAGGCTGGACGTCGGTGTAGCTGCTCCCGGTGGAAGGATCAGTGAATGCCGTATACACCGAATCGGTATAGGCTGCATTCGCGCTGACCGTCCAGTTGGGTGTCAGCTTGAAGTTCGTCGACAACTCGACGCCTTTGGAAGTCTGACTAGCGGTCGCCTGCGCTTCCTGGGTAACCTGAACCAGCAGGTTGGACTTCTTGATGTCATAGACCGACAAGGTCATGTCTGCCATGCCGTCAGGCGTTCTGCTCTTCACGCCGGCTTCGATCTGGTGCGAACTGCTGAGCGCATAGGTGCCCTCAGGCGCATTGACTAGGAAGATATTGTTGGTCCCCGGCGGATCCTTGCCGGTCGTCCAGGAAAGGTAAGGGGTTATATAGTCATTGACGTTGTAAACCAACCCGACGCGCCAATTGGCCGAGGTATAGTCCTGCGTGAACCCATTCGACATTTCCACGCCCTGTGTATTGAAGTTTTGACGGTCAAGGTCCAAGCGATCATAGCGGCCGCCGGTCACCAGTTTCAGTGACGGAGCGAGGTCGATGACGTCCTCGAAGAAGACTGCGTAGTCATTCCAATGCGTCGGGCTCTGACGCGAGACCGCGTCGCCGGGACTGCAATTCGGATTGGTCGCGACAGTACAGCCAAGCGGGCTGCTTGGCTGAAGTAGAGGACCGAAAAGGCCGGGCGAAGGGTTGAAAGGATCAACCAGATCGTTGTTGGGAAACCCGCGGATACGGTTGAAATTCAGATGGCTGTAGTCAAAACCGCCGACTAGCGTATTGGCCATTCCAAATAGAGTGCTCTTATAAGTCGCACTGCCCTGATCCCCAATCAAGTCCTGCTTGTGAAACACATAGAAGCGATCGCGATTGATTTGAGGACTGGGTAGCGGCGTTACGCCGTCCAAACCGACCGTCGTAAATGTATAGGTTTCCGCATTCTCCCACTCGCGATGGGCATGGAAATAATAGGTGAAATTCTGCAGCGTCAAGTTTTCGTTCGGCGTCCATTTCACCAGGAGCTGCGGCCAGATTTGCTGGGAATGAATGTAGGAGTCGGACACGTTATAGTTGATGAACTCCATCCGTCGATCGAGCGCAAGACCGGTGGATGAACTGATGACGCCGTTGAGCGGTTGAGTCGCGAAGGACGCAGGCACCAGCGGCGTGCCGTAATAGTTAGACGGATTGTCCTCGAGCCAATCGACCGTGAGCTGCACATCCAACGTGGATGAGGGCTTCCACAGTGCCGTGACGGTAGCCTCGGTGGTATTGGAGGGGTTTCTCACGTATCCCTCGGTGGCAGTACGGCTGAAATCCGCCCGTATCGCAAACACGTCGCCGACGTGAGTCGTTCCGCCGATGCCGACATTCGTCGTGTTATAGCTCCCGCTCGTGGCCAATCCTTCAATCTGAGGGGTGCCGAAGCTTGGGGCTTTGTCGACGACGTTGAGCGCGCCGGCGATTGCCCCCTGCCCGTAGAGCACCGATGCCGGGCCTTTGAGAATCTCAACGCTGCCCACGTTGAAAGAGTTTTGGTCGCGCGTCGTCATGTTCGAGGGTCCGACGTAGAGCCCGTTGCGCAACGTCGTGATTTGATTGCCGGTGAAGCCGCGCATCGAGAATTGGGACTGATCGCCAGGGGAGCCGCCCGAGGTCACTCCCGGCTGGCTGTCCGCCGCTTGCTGTACGTTGAAAAATCCGCGGCCGATCATTTGGTCGTTATCAATCACATCGAGGGTGGCTGGCAGTTCCTGGGCGCTCAATCCCAATCGGCTGCCCGTGGGCGTAAACTGCTCCAATGACCGTAACTTGGCAGCGGTGACGGTGACCTCACTGAGTTCCGGCGCTGTAGGTTGCGCGTCCGCGGCGGCTCCCAACGCGATTCCCGACGCTAAGGCGCTTAATGCAACTAAGCTACTCGCCCCTCGTAGTATTCCAAATTTCTTCACGTTGCCCATGTTTTACCCTTCAGATTCAAGTCAGCGTCACAATCAGTAATTTTGTTGTCTAGACAAATTGAGAATCCCCTACGGGAAGTGAGATGTCAATATTGTTTCGGATTCTCCATGCCAAGAATATTTTCCAAGCTTAGACCGAGTCATTTCTCGCAAGTTATCGGCCTATTAAGGCTGTTTTGCACCATTACGCCGCATATGAATTTCCTGGATGCACCATCGTGTATCATTCTCCGCGGCGAGCGCCGCACCTATGGCGGCCGCTTATTTGTCTCTACAAAATTGAAACGTGAAACGGAGGAACCGCAATGAGCGAGGGCCAATTTCTGCGTTTTTATATGCGCGAAGACCACCGGCATCACCGCGGTTTGCTTTGGGAATGGCTGCTCATGCAGGCAAACAAGATGGGCATTCGCGGTGGGTCGGGCTGATCGAGCGGGAAAAGATCCGCGTTTTCTATGCGTGCATTCCCGCACGCTTTGGAATCATCAACCCCGATCGCAAGGACGTCGCTTGAACTCCTGCGCTCAGCCTGCGCCGCCCGCCGCCCGATCGCCGGGGCTGTCGACGGCCACAAAAACGCAACAATTGGCGCGTTCTGCGAGCGGGACGCGCTGAGATCCGGACCACCAGAAACCACCGGACTGTTGGGGATAATGACCCAGCACGATCAGGTCGATGTTCAGCCGCTTGGTGTAGGCGGTTATCTGATCGATGGTATTGCCGCTCGTCACATAGCCCTTAGCGGCGACGCCGCGCGCCTTGAGCCACTCGACAGACTCGCTTAGCATTTTCTGATGGCGCTTCGTCGCATCGTCCACGATGCACGCATGTCCGGTGGCTCCGGCGACCAAGAAGGCGTCATCTATTCCGCTCGGAACTATCAGCAACACGTGCGCATCCGCGTTTAACAATATCGCGAGTTCAGCGCCGCGTCGCAACGCACGTCGACCCGCGTCCGAACCGTCGTAGCAGAGCAATACACGCTTGAACATTGTTTCAGCCTACTCCCGATTCGCCATTATACCAACGCATCGTAATCTCGGTTAGTCGGCAAGCTCCGGCGCAGGCAGGAGCGGCCCCGCGATCTGAAAGGCATTGGCCAGGCTGAGCAGTCGCGCCTCGCTGTAGGGCCTTCCCATGAAGGAATAGCCAACCGGCATGTTTGCCGATATTCGACCTGCCGGCACCGTCACTTCGGGGAAACCGGCGGCGGAGGCTACATAGCTCGGTCTATAGCTGTCATCGCTGTTGCACACATAGCTTGGATCCACGCGGTCGAAACGGGGACCCGCGGGACAGCTCATCGTAGAGAATACGAACGCTTCTAGCTTGTTTGATGTCAGGAGCGCCAGTAACTGCCGGCGGATGGATGGAATGACTTGGGTCAATATATGGATGTATATCGGTGAATCGGTGAGTGATGTCGAATCTGCCTGCCGCAGCGCCTTGAGGCGTTCCGGATTGACGGGCGTGGCGGAATTCAATATCGCGGGTGAGGCGCTGATGGCTATCAACTGTGCCAGCGTTTCAGGCTGCCCAGCCGGCAGAGTCCGAAGGTAGCGCTCGAATTGCGGCTTGAATTCGGCTTCGCCGGCGGGGCCCAATACGCCGTCCCAGAGCTTTTCGAATTCCTTGGGCAGGGTCAGCGGAACCAGCACGGCGCCCTGTGCTGCGAGCCTTGCCAGAGCGGTACGCTCCACGTCATCGACTTCGGTATTCGCGCCGCGAAAATTCGTAATCACGCCCAGCCGCGCCCCGACCAGGGAGCGTGTGCCCAGAGCCGCGGCGTAGCCGGGATGCCGCGGCTGCCGGGTCGCGTCGTCTTGAGAATCCGCTCCGGCGATCGCATCGAGCACAATTGACAGATCTTTGATATTGCGAGCCAGCACGCCGGTGGTATCGAACGTGAGCGATAGCGGAATGACGCCGCTGCGGCTGGTAAGGCCCAACGTTGGGCGAAGCCCGACCAACCCCGCGACGCTGGCAGGACCCCGGACTGAACCACCGGTGTCCGTGCCGAGGGCAAATGGGCAAAAATCAGCCGCGACGGCCGCTGCCGAGCCGCTGCTCGATCCGGAGACTTCGCGCGCCGTGTTATACGGGTTGACCGTAAGCCCGCCCGCTGAGCTATAGCCCAGACGGCCGTAAGAGGCAGCGAGCTCCGACATGTTGGATTTGCCGAGCAGGATGGCGCCCTCATCGATCAGCTTCTGCACGATGAAGGCATTTGCCGAGGGGACCGAACCCTTCAACGCGGCCGACCCGCCGGACGTGGCGACGCCGGCGGTATCGTAATTATCCTTGGCAATGAAAGGTATGCCGCGAAGCAGGCTTTTACGCAGCTTGTTCTTGCCGGCGTCCGATTGCCGGGCTTGCTCCAGAGCCTTTGGATTGAGACTGATCAAGGCATTGATGCGAGGGCCCTTCTTGTCGAAGCGTTCAATGCGATCCAAATAGAATGCGACCAGCTGTTCGGAACTGACCCGGCCGGCATCAAGCGCGGTGCGCAGCTGCTCGATACTGGCATTGGCCGGATTGAAGGCGTTAGCAGCCATCGCAGGTGTGGACAACGCTCCGAGAATGGCGAAAAGAGACGGCGCGACGCAGCGCCGCCACGCGGCGCATCGATCGAGATTGATCTGCGCTTCGATGAGTATGGACTTCCACGATTGGCATTCCCGGCTGTATATAGTACCCATACCCACCACGAACGAAGGGATATTGCGTGCCACAGACTGTGCGACGCCGCGAGCTCCTGACGGGAGCCGGCGCGGCCCTCATCGTCAGCGTCCTGCAAGGCAGCGGCGTTGAGGGGTTGCCGCGGATCAAGGCCTCTCGACGACCGTGACAGGCATTGCTGCGTATAATCGCCGTCATGCTTCCCATCATTCGACTGCCACGAAGTGTGCAACTCAGCCTCGAGACCTCCTCGAGCGCCCTTCTGCAGCCGCCGGAAGGCCGGAAAATCGATTTCAGCCGGCCGTTCGGAGAGGCGGCTCTCGTCTCACCTGACTCGATTTCTTGGCGTATCTTCAAGAACCCGATCGCCCTCATCGTCGGCGGAATCGCTGCTGTCATTCTAGAACTGGCGGAGCCCGCCGTACGTACCGGCGTTTGGAAACACTCGACGTTTCTCAAGGATCCGATGGGCCGGCTGCGGCGGACCGGATTGGCGGCGATGGTGACCGTTTACGGCGCGCGCAGCATTGCGGAGCCCATGATTGAACGCGTGGTCCGCATGCATGCTCGGGTCACGGGCGAAACGCCCGCAGGCGAATCTTTTTCTGCGAATGATGCACGCCTATTGAGCTGGGTACACGCGACCGCCAGTTTCGGCTTCGGCGAAGCCTACAGCCGCTACGTGGCACACCTTAGCCCGCCGCAGTTCGACGCGTTGTATCGGGAAGGGGCGCCGGCTTCGCGGCTTTACGGCGCGCTCGAAGCGCCGCGGTCGGTTGCCGAATTGCACGCCCTACTCGACTCCATGCGAGGTCGGCTGGAGCCATCCGATATCGTATTCGAGTTCCTGCAAATCATGCGTGACACGCCGACCTTCCCGACGCCGCTTCGATGGATGCAACCCACGCTGGTACGCGCGGCCGTCGAGATGATTCCCGACTGGATTCGCGAATGCCTGGGTCTCACGGCTTCCTATGGACTGCGCCCGCCCGAAGGCTTGATGGTGAGATTGGCAGGCGCCGTGTCGGATAGGATCATTCTGCCTGACAGCCCTCCCTCGCAATCCTGCCGTCGACTTGGACTACCGAAGGCCTATCTTTACTGCTAGGCGATCGCGTGATTTTTCGCGGAACCCGCAGCCCAAGCTTGCGGAGCTAGGCCGACTCCGTGTACTTTGTATCGCAAAGCTGGGAGATCTCTTCGATGTCGGCGCCAAAACTCGCGATACCGCTGTCCCTAATGCTCATGCTGGCGTCGACCTGCGCATATGCAGGGTTCGATCACGAGTTGCCGCTGGATCAAAGCGGCATTTGGGCGCGGAAGTATCAAACCGGGCTCGAGAATGGCGTGATCGCCGTCGAAGTGGCCGGTGCGCTATGGTTTGGCGACGACAATAAACTGGGTCATAGCTTTTGGCAGTCGATCGATGCCTCGACTATCTCCGGGATCGGTGCGGTGATCCTCAAACGCGCCGTTGGCCGGGCCCGCCCGAACCAAGGCGGCGATCCCAATCAATGGTTCAAGGGCAGCTGCTGCAATAGCTTCCCGAGCGGCGAAGTCACCTTGCAGGCGAGCTTCGTGACGCCGCTCATCGCAAACTACGCGCGCGAGAATCCCTGGGTGTGGGCCCTCGAGGCCCTGCCGGTTTACGATGCCATCGCACGCATGAAGAGTCAGGCGCATTGGCAATCGGATGTCATTGCCGGGTGGGTGCTGGGTTCGGCGGTCGGGTATTGGAGTACGACGCGGACGACGCCGTTGACGGTGCAAATCTTGCCAAAGGGATTATCGGTCGGCTTTTATAAACGCTTCTAACGGTTCTAGTGTGCGTTAGTCATCACCCGGGGTGCCGGGTCGCCTTGATCGCCTGAACGCGCCGCGTCATACTCCTGCGCTCCGCCTTCCTCCAAACAAATACATCGGACGCAAACGAATTGAGTTCCGCGACCAAGCCTGTGTATCGCTCCAGCGGCCGGTCTGGTTTCTCGGGCAGCATCAGCGGCGATCCCCGCCATATTGCCGCGCGAAAATTCGAACGCGACATCCACGTGCGCTTCGCGCCGCTCGCCTGCACCGTTCAAACTCCCGAGGGGCTGGTGCATGCCAGACCGGGAGATGCCGTGATCACCGGCACGGGCGGCGAACACTGGCGCGTCTCGCGCGCACATTTCGCGGACAAATATCGGCCTGTGCCGCCGACCTTCATGGGAGAGCCGGGAATCTATGCGAGTTTGCCGTACCGAATCCTGGCGTTGCGCATGTCTGAATCGTTCAATGTTTGGCTTGCCGACGGCATATCCTGCCTCGCCGGGCGCGCCGGCGATTGGTTGGTCGACTACGGCGACGGCAGTCTCGGCGTGGTGGCCGACAGCATCTTCGCCACTACCTACGAAATCGTAGCCACGCCTTGAGCATGGCGCTCCATCAAATCATCCAAAGATTGCTGCTCCTGGGAGCACAACTCGACGCGGCTCCGCCGCCGCCGGTGCCGGCGCCGCCATCCGCGCTGGCACCTCTCATCGAATCCATCACCGCCGCCCACCGGACGTTCGACGGACGCGCCGTACGGTACGGACACCGCTACCGCAGCGGGTATTGGGCCATCTACGTCCTGAGCGCGGTGGCCGTGCTATTCGCCGTGCTGCCGTTGGCGCTCGGCTGGGACGACAGCCGCCACATGTTGCATCCATTCGTCGGTTTGTGGGCCGTTGGCGAGGTGCTCATCATCATCGCTGTCGGCGCGATTTACTGGCGGGGGCATCGACGCGACTGGCAGGGTCAATGGCTGCACGCCCGCACCACGGCGGAACTGACATGGTACCTGCCGCTGGTTGCACCGCTCGTCGATTTTTGCCGCAAAGACGGCAACGCCAATTGGTATCTGCGGGTCTTCGATCCTGGTCAGCACGTGCGCTCCGCCGGAGAAGTGGAGGCTCTGTGCACGCGCCACGAAAGCATGGCGCACGAACGGCTCGAACATGCATGGTCCGACCGCTTATTCATCGCTGGTTACGCTGCGTGGACGATCGCCATTCTCGAGGGGCAGCAGTACTACCACCAACGCGTCGCCTCGAAGCAGCACGCGCTGTTGCATCGAGTTCACGGATTGAACAACTGGCTGTTCGGCCTGACCGGCTTGGGCGCTCTCATGCACCTGCTGGTGCATACGCTATGGTTGTCGCTCATCACGACTTTTTTTCCCGCCCTTGGCGCCTCATTGCACGGGGCGCTGGCGCAATCCGAGGCCTACCGATTGAGCGTGACCTCGGAACGGCTGGTCGTGGAATTGCGCGGCGCCGTCGAACAAATTCGCGCGACACTCGAGGCTGCCACCGCGCGTGATTCCGACGCCCTTCCGGATCCCGCCGCAGTCAAGGCCTCGGTGCAGGCCGCAATCGCACTCATACTGGAGGAGCATCAAGACTGGCACATGCTGGTGCGGCCGCACCGCCTCCCGCTCGCATAGGCGCAACTCAAGCGGCAGCGCCGGTCTCGACCAGGTGAATCCTGCGATCGGCCGCCGCCGATTCAAACTCGGTGCTGATGACGGTCAGATCCCGTTCGCTATGGGCGCGCACGGCGCTGATCAAGCAGGCACGATTGCGGCCGCGACGTTTCGCTTCGTAGAGAGCCTTATCGACCAGGCTGATGGCGCTATCCAGTGAAATCTCCGTTGCCGATCCAGCCATCGGGAAAAAGGCGTATCCAATGGAAATCGTGCATTGAATTGCCTGTCCATTCCACAGCACGGGGTCGCGGCGCACGGCGTGCAACAGTCTCTCGACGGTTAAGTTGGCTTGCTCGGGCGTTATCGGATCGAGTATGGCGAGGAATTCCTCCCCACCCCAGCGCACCAGCTTATCGCTTTCGCGCAGCGCGGCAGACAGTCGATGGCTCACCGTCGCCAATACTGCATCGCCGGCCGGATGTCCCAACGTGTCGTTGATTTTCTTGAAGTGATCGAGATCCGCCAGCAACACGCAGCCTCCGACCGGCCGTGCGCCGTCGACCGACAAAACGTATTCGTTGAAGTAGCGGCGATTGCGCAGTCCCGTCAGCGCGTCGCGCTCGCTGTCGAAGCGCAAACGATCGTTGGCTCTCCTGGCGCGGGCAAATAACCAGACGAGTGCCGCACAAATACACGTCACGAATAAGGCGCCCGCGATGATGAGCTGCTGCTGCAGGCGTTGCCCGTGCATCTCCGAGGCCTTCAGCGCGTTGTCCCGCCGCAACAGCTCGAGCTCGCGTGCCCTACGCTCGTCATCGAATTTGGCCGATAGTTCGAGGAACGCACGCTGACGCGTGCTCGTCATGATTTTCTCGCTGACCTCGTCATAACGATGATAGACCTGAATCGCCATCATCAAGTAGCCGGCCTGCTCGAGGGCATCCGCGTACTCGCGCAAGAGCTCCTTGACGTCCAGCAGATTGTTGCCGGCAAGGGCCTGCGCTATCGCGCCCTGCGCGAGTTTTTGACCCGGTTTTATGTCGCCGAGGCCGATGTGCGCGAGCCCTTCGTTGAACATCACGATCGGCTCATCGCCGCCGCGCAACCGCATCACCATTGGCAGCGCCTGCTTGGAATACTTGAGCGACTCACTGAAGTCGCGAGTCTTCAAATACGAATCGCCCAGATTGACCAGCGCGTGCGCCAGCCATTTATTGCTTCCCGAACGCTTGGCATGCTCGAGCGCCGCCAGACTGGCACGACGCTCCTCGGCGCGATTTCCTCGCCGGTCAGCGACATCCGATACGCAGCCTTCGACTTCGACCAGCGCCGCCTCGTCGCCGAGCGTCATCGCGAGGCGCCGGGCAGTCTCCAACTGAGCAGAGGCGCGGTCGAAGTTGCCGGTATTGGTATAGATGCGGGCCAACCAGAGCATCGCGTGCAGGCTGCGGGTCTCGTCGTGCATTTCGTGGGCGAGATCCAAACCTCGCTCCAGAAACGGCAAGGCAGCCTCTGCCTTTCCCAACATGCGCAGGGTGTTTCCACGCAGAATCGAAACTCTATACCGCTCGCTGTCCGTGGCGAGCGATTCAATATCGACATGGTTGAGCTCGGCGCTCGCGGCTGAGTATTGGTCGCGCTGATACAGTGAATACGCCCGGACATAATGCGCTGCCAAGATCGCCGCCCTATCGCCCTTCTGCGCGATCGTCTGCAGGCGATCAATGGCCGCATCGACATCCGAGTCCCGGTGTACGTCGGCATATACCATGCCGCGAACTTCGAGCATCTCCACCTCGGACCCGGCCGGAACGGGTGTCGGCACCGCGTCGATGAGTTGCTCGGCGCGCTCAGGGTCCGTCCAGTCGAGCATCTCGATCCGGTCGACAAAGCTTTGCTCGGCGACGGCACCCGCGGCTGCGGCGGTTGCCAATCCCATGACCCAGACCAGTGCACCGTTCTTTATTTGCCGCATACCCGGTTATATCTAGACTGCAGTGCAGCACCGCGAATGTCGCATTGTTGTCACGCCCGGCCGCCGCACGGCGTGATGGAGGTCATTTACCCACGTTTACAGACGGCGTCCTTGCCCCTATTGGCTCAGGATGTGACTCGGTCTACATTACTCAACTGCCCACGCTGTTGGGGTCCCGCCAGACTCGCTCAAAAGGCAGCCGCCAGGCATGTGGTGCAATGAGCTGGTGGATGGCGTTCGGCCCCCACGATCCAGGGTCATAGAAACGAACGGGCGGCGGTCCTTCCAGCAACGGCATCGACACTTCCCACAACCGCTCGATGCCTTCGGCGGTAGTGAACAACGTATGATCGCCGCGCATCGCATCCAGGATCAAACGCTCATACGCCTCGAGCACGTCGTCGATATGCCCCGTATCGTGCATGGCGAACTGCATACTGAGTTTGTCCAACCGCATACCCGGGCCGGGGCGTTTGCCATAGAAGGACAGCGACATTTTCGCGGCATCCGCCAAATCGAAAGTTAGGTGGTCAGGCCCTTGCGCACTGACGCCGGAACCGGCGGGGAACATGCTCTTGGGCGGCTCCTTGAACGCAATCGAAATGATACGCTGCCCCTCGGCAAGCCGCTTGCCGGTTCGCAGGTAAAACGGTACTCCTGCCCAGCGCCAATTGTCGATGAAGCATTTAAGGGCAATGAAAGTCTCGGTATCCGAGTCTCGGAAGACCCCCTCTTCCGATCGGTACCCCGTGTATTGTCCGCGCACGACATCGGCCGGTCTGATCGGCAACATGCTGCGAAATACCTTGTTCTTTTCCTCGCTGATGGGCTGGGGTTCCAGGGAGGTCGGGGCTTCCATCGCCATGAACCCCAGTATCTGAAACAAATGCGTAACCACCATGTCCCGGTACGCCCCGGTCTGCTCATAGAAACCGGAGCGTTTACCGAGCGCCAACTTCTCCGGCACGTCGATTTGCACATGGTCGATGAAGTTACGGTTCCAGATCGGCTCAAACAGTCCGTTGGCAAAACGGAAAGCAAGAATGTTCTGCGCCGCCTCCTTGCCAAGAAAGTGGTCGATCCGGAAAATCCGGTCTTCGTCGAATACCTCGTGCAGCCGGCTATTCAACGCGATCGCGCTCGCAACGTCGGTGCCGAACGGTTTTTCCATGATGATCCGAGACCGATCGACCAAACCGGCTTCTCCAAGCAAGCGCACCGCAGACAATGCCGCGTTGGGCGGCACGCTCAGGTAGTGCAGCCGACGACACTCGCCGTCGATGCTGCGCTCCGCCTCCAGTACCGCCGCCTTGAGAACGTCGGGACCGGCGGCCAACGGGAGGTATTGCAGGTGGCTCGCAAAAGCAGCCCAGTCCGCGTCCGCCACCTTGCGCGTGGAAAACTCGGCAAGCGCTTCTCTTGCGAACTTGCGAAAACCGTCGCCGTCGAGGTCATCCAGCGAGACGCCGATGATGCGACAGCCGGGGATGAACCCTGAACTCGAAAGATGAAACAAGCCGGGCAACAGCTTCCGACGCGCCAGATCGCCGGTGGCACCTACGAGAACCACGACTTGGGGGTACTGCGGACCTACACCGGGGGGTATTCTCGACATCATTCATATCACCTTTCAGCCACTACTTACGAACTGGGATTTCGATATAACTGTCGTTATACCACCGTATTTTCAGAGGAACTTTGCCGTCGGCGATGGATTCCTCGCTCACGTCGTTCCCCGTGCCGTAGTTGATCTCGCGATCCGGCCGCTTGTTGACGTCGAGAACCAAGACCAGCCGGCTGCCTGTCTGAAGCTGACGGCTGGTCATGCGCTCACTCTTGAAGGTCAACGCCTGGCGTTCGCCCGCCCGGAGAAGATGACGGTGAACCCGGTCTCGCACGTAGCTTGCGCGGAATTCGTAACCCGGACTGAACAGGCGAACATATTCGCCGCTGGCGAGCAGTTCGTAAAGGGCGACGTTCAGGTCCATGTCCATCTTGTTCACCGTGAAATCGAGCCGCCCGGAGAACAGACCATTGAACTGGGACGGCCCAGTCAGCGGGTCACTGACGAACATCGTGCCGTTGTGGGTTGCCACTCGCTTGCTGACGATATCCGTGGGCGGCGTCCAGCCGGCATCCGTGCGATCGACGAAGCTCACCGTCTGCTGCACGAATTCGGCCTTCGTTTTTTTACGCAGCGTCAGGCCGCGGTTCGCGCCGGACGCGGCCGCATCGAGATAAAACTTCAAGCGTCCCCCGGCCATGGCTTCGAGCGATGGAGCGTGCTGCCATTGGTTCGCTCCCATGACTTCGTAGTTGACGGTGTCCTTCAATAGCGACGGCAGTGCGCCGCTCTTGAAGATGTGGTCGAACCACTGATAGCGCAGCTCACGAAGATCGGCGAGCGCGGCCGAGTCGACTTGATAGCCATGCAGCGTGGCCGACGGCGCATGCCGCATCAGGTTGTCGTCGTAGGGACCGATGAGCAACTTGTGATCGGCATGCGCGTTGTAGCGGTGGTGCTGAGTGAAGTAATACAGGTCGCCCGGCTCGCTTGCGGCGTAGTAGCCGCTGGTCGTCAGCACCGGAATATTGATGTGCGCGAATTGTTCGCGGTAAGGGACCATCTTTTGCCAATAGCGATCGTAGCTCGGGTGATTCAGCCAGCGGATGAAGATCGGGTTCGGCTTTCCATACACGCGCCCCATATCTCGGTAGCGCCGTCCGCTCCTGTACCACTTCTGATCGAGCGAGCGCCACCGCGCATCGTCGTTGTAGTTCTTTTCGTCCGACGCCTTGGTGTTGATCATGTGCGAGGACCACCGGTACGCCGAGTTTTGAAAGACGTTGCCTTCCATGGGAACGTCGATTCCGGGTGCCACGGAGGCCGACGTGGCAATGGCCTTGAGCGCGGGCGGTAGGCGCTTGGCGGCAGCCCACGGCGTAAAGCCGCTATAGCCATCGCCGTACATTCCCACGCGGCCGTCGCTCCACGGTTGCTTGGCGATCCAATTGATTACCGCGCGCGCATCGTCGCCGTCGCGCTGATAGGGAACCGCTCTGTTGCGGTTCTTGTGCTTTCCGCGCACGTAGGCCACGACCCCGACATAACCGTGGGCGGCGCACTCCTTGGCGTAGGTCTGCGAGTCGTAGATCGTGAACTCTAACAGCGTGGGTAGCGGGCTGGTGGACCCGTTCGGGCGAACCACCACGGCGGAGATGCTCGCCCCGTCCGGCGTCCGGATCAATATCTCGTTGTCGACCGCATAGCGCCGGCCGTTGTCCTCGGCGTCGAGCGAAGCCGCCAACGGACCAAAGGCCCGATAAGCATCAAACGAAATATATTTCCAGATCAATTCCATCGCTTCTGATTGACCGATGCCGTCCTTGGCTCGCTGCCGATCAAATCCCTTTTGCAGCGCCTCCCGATATACCGTCAGAGGAGTCCCGAGCCATTGTGAGACTGCATACGCATCCTGATCGCTCAGGCGAGAAACCACCTCGCGGAACGCCTTGGTGAAGGCTTCCGCGAATGGAATTCGATTTTCCGCTTCCATGGCCTTGGCGTAGGCATATATGTCGTAGACGATCGCCCGGCCGACCGGCCGACCGGCATCCGCACGGCGGCGCCGTTCGCGCAGCGCTTGCCTCGAGACGTCCGCGGACGTGTAGTCGCCCAAGACCATTTGCAGCGCTGACAAATTCGCAAGATAGCGCTCAGGATCGGATTCCTGGTAGACCGGAATGAGTCGCGAAGCCAAATCGCGCATGATCGCGGGCGTCGCGGCATCTCCCGCCGTAGGGGGCGGGCGAAAGTCAAACTCCGGCGCAGCAGCCCATGCCGGTGATACCGCGATGAGTAAGACGAACACTAGGGCCATCGACCGTTTTTTCATCGGCGATTCCCGGGCTCTTTCACGGGCTCTTTCACGGGCGTTGCCCTGGGGGTTTTGACCAGATGCAGGACGATCGAGAAAAGCGAGTGCGCTTGAGCGGCCCCGCCGATATGGATGACGCCGGTGTGCTGAAGTTCTTTGGTCAAGACGTCGATGACCAGTGCGAGCACGTCGTGATCGAGCGAACCCAACGTGCCGTCGATGAGCACCCAGGGCGGCGTCTGTATCACCATGCGCGCAAACGCCAGGCACAGTTGTTCGTCTTGACTCAATTCCCGGTCCCACCGGTGGGTCTCATCGAGCAGTGGCGCGAGACGTTCGAGGCCGAGCCGGTAGAGCGCACGCGTGAAGGCGCCGGTGCTGAAGCTTTCGGCCTTCAAAGGATAGGCGAGAACCTCTCGCAAAGTTCCACGGGGCAAATACGGAGTGCCGCGAGGCAGGTAAAAGATCTGTTCGCCCCGAGGGCGGGCGATGTGCCCTGTACCCCAGGGCCACAAGCCGGCCAATGCGCGGAACAGCTGAGTTTTACCGGTTCCCGGCGCGCCCAGGATGAGGGCGCGTTCTCCGGTTCGCACGACCACATTCCTTTCCTTGAGCATGTCGGCGTTGGCGGAGGACACGATTTCGAGGTCGTCGATCGTTATCGCACCGGGCTCGCCTTCGGTGTAGTTAATGCGGCTTTCAAAGCCACGGGGCTCATCGGTGGTGACCAACGCGTGGCGAAAAATGGCGACTCGAAGCAAGGTCGCGCGCCAGTCGGCGATGACGCTGAAATTGTCTATGAACCAGCGCAGCGACGATTGCGCTTGGGTGAACGCACCGGCCGCCATCATGAGACCGCCGAACGAAACCTTTCCCGTAAAATATAGCGGCGCTGCAACCAGTATCGGCGCAACGATGGTAACCCAGCCAAAACCCGCGGTGACCCAGGTAAGATTGGTGTGCCCCTGCACGATGCGTTGCGTTGCGGCGAGCACATTGCCGAGATGGAGCTCGATGCGGCGTTTCTCGTCCGCTTCGCCCTCGGCTAAGGAAATATCATCGACATGCTCGTTGACGCGCACCAGTGAAAATCGCAGATCGGCCTCCCGAGCGTAGCGCTCCGCGTTGCGCTCGATGAGGCTGCGCCCCACCCAATAGCTCAAGAGAGAGCCGGCGCTCGCGTAGATAATCGCCGCCCACACCATGAAACCCGGGATTGCATAGTCCAGGTCGCCGATACGGAACGAGAAGTCGCTCGACAGAACCCAGAGTACGCCGGCGAAGGTGCCGAACAAGATCGAAGCCTGAAGTAGTCCGATGCCAAGATCGGCCGAAAGCTCGCAGAATTTCCGTGCATCCTCATGGATGCGCTGATCTGGATTGACGCCCATCGCTCCCGCATTGGCGAGCCAGAACGCCCGGCGGGGCAGCATCCAATCCTGAAGGAGACTGCGTACGAGGCCTTCGCGGAGTTTGACCTGCAAGGTTTCCGTAAGCCACCTTTGCACCACATTGAGCACGAGGAGAAATCCCGCAATCAAAAAGAACACGCCGAGCTGGTAGAGAAAGTCCCTGAGGTCGCGGCGCGACAGAGCATCGAAGAACGGTTTATTCCAGCGATTGAGGCGAATTTGGCCGTAGGCCGTGGCGATGATGACTAGAACGATGGCGGCCACCAGCACCGTGAGCGTCTTGCCCACCGGCGAGGCGAAGATCGCACGGATCGTCATAGCTAGCTGCCGCATGAGGCCCAAATCGGCGCCCTCACCCTTGGATGCGCTGCCGGATATTTTTGTTGGGCGACCTGTCACGGTATGGTATGCGGGGCTGGGTCAGGAGGTGGTGCAGATGACTTCTGCGGGCGTCTGCAGGACCGTCACAGAGTCGCCGTCGAAACTGGTACATGCGCTGCCATTGACGATCACGGTGCGCAATGGGGCCGCCAGCGGCGGACGCAAAATCACCTTGGCCGAGAGCTTGCTGCCGATCTGAAATCGCAACGTTTGCGAATCCATCCTACGCAGTGAATAGCATAAGCTACCGTAGAGAGTGGGCATCCCGTTCACCTGTATACCGGAGCCATCGATCCATTCGGGCGCAAGACCCGCCGCCAGTATGAGGGATTCATCGGACTCGCGCTCGTAGGCGAACAGGCTGCGCACGGCGAGCACGTATTCGGCGGCAATCCAGGTGTGCGGAAGATCGCCGATATGAGCGGGCGCCTTATGGTCGCGCCACGCGATCTCAGGCCACTGGTTCCAAGGCCGTGGACGGCGATCCGACAGAAAGAACCGCAACAGTTCCAAGGCTGCATCGCGCCGTCCCAAGCGTACCAAAGCGCCGATGATGCGGATTTCATAGGGCGTGTAGTTCGTCGATGCCACGGCGCCGCTGCGCTTACTGCGCCAATCGGCGAGATATGCGTCGAAGGTTCGCTCGAGGGCCGTACGGTTCAGCCCCTCCGGTATACCGAGCAAATAAACCGCGTTCGCAGTCGCGGTCGGATCGAAGTCCGCCCACTCGATGCTGCCAGGTATGAAGTCCAGTCCGCGCTGCACCCGGGTTGCTTCAATCGAGACGAACAGCGAAGACGCGAAGCGCGCGGCAAGCACTTCCCATCGCTGGGCTGAAGTCTCCTTGCCCAGCGCACGCGCCAGCCGCACCGCGTCGCCCAAACCTCGCAAAGCCCAGAAATCATCCCAATAGGAATGCACCGGCTGAGCGAGGTATCCCTCATGGCTGACTGATATCGGCAGCAGTCCATCCTCGCCCAGCAAGCGCTCGATGCATCCGACCGCCTTGTCGACGAAGTCCCACGCTTCCTCGAGGAAGCGCTCATCACCGGTGAATCGATAATAGTCGGCGATCAACGCGAGCAATTGTCCGTGGCTGTCGTGTTCGACCAGCCAGTCGATCCCCTCGGCGTCGACACAGCAAGGCACAAACCCGTCTGCGCGCTGATTCGGCGCATACCAGCGGATGAACTCCCTGACTTCGTCCATATGACCCATGCGCAGCAAGGCAGCGCTCATCATCGCGCCATCCCGGATCCAGGAACGTGTGTAGCGTCGAGGTCCCGGTTGAAGGGCGGGACCGGAGCGCGTCACCAGAACATGCGCCGTCGCCGTGAGCGCCGCGTGGATTACTTCGGTAATCCCGCCATTGCCCGCCCATTGATTCAGTGCAAGCCGGGCATTCCAGTCGAATGCCGGCTCATCGATCGAGCGCGCCGCCGCGAGGGGCAGGCAGCTCAATGCGTGCTCGCTGATCTGACCCGCTTTGAGCGGCAGCTCAAACTCGAGCGCACCGGTGGCAAAACCAAGTGGATCGTGCACCTCCGAATTCCCCGGCAGCGTGCCGGCGAGGAGATGAGCCGCGATGAATCCGTCGTCGAAGCGCATCGACCCGAATCCCTTGGGTTCAGTCATCGGCGCGATCAGCGTGGTCTCGTTGACGCGCACCGCGCCGTCGCGAAAACGCAGGTCGTGGATCGGACTGACGCCGCCCAGCTTTCGAAAACTCTGCCAGGGCGGCGTGACCTGAAACGGGCGCACCAGCACGAACAAGCGCGCGGACGATACTTGGTCGGTGAGGTTCTCGAATCGATAACGCACTCGTGCGTCGCCGCTCGCGGTCGCGTCGGCTTGTATGCGCAGGCGCCAATCCCCGGTGTCCCAGATCGCGGAGGGTACAGGCATCCAATCGTCCAGCAATTCCTGCCTCGCGTTGACGTCCGCCCAGGTAAAGAGCCGGCCGTTGATGAATAACATCGGCTCAATCGAGAACGAGCCTTCGGTCACCTCGACCATCCCATCTTCGTTCATCAATGCGCAATGAGTCCCGTTCGAGATGCCGAGCGGCGTCCAGACGCTCTGTTCACGATGCAGCCAACGCGGATGCCAGCCGCGTGTTTCGGCAGCTGCGATTTTGTGCCAGAAGGCATGAATGGAACGCGAAAATTCGAAGGATTGCAGACGCAGAGCCGCGCCCGCCGACGGCTCCTTGAGTTCCAGACGAATAAATCTGCTCTCGAGCCCGGGTAAATACACATTGCTGCGTTTGCCTCCCGCCCGCATTGCGGTGTGCAGCGTTTTCCAGCGATGAGCGTTGTTCGAGGCACGAACACGAAAGCCGCTCGCCGGGGCAGTGCCCAGCCAATCGATGGTGAGGCCACCGAATAGGCGAGGCTGGAACGTATCGATCACAATCCACGGCTGCGGATCGTCGGCGCGGGGTTTCCAGCCGGCGCCGACCAAAGCGCCGGAGGCTGCAAAATCCGGCAGCGAACTGGAAGCACTGGCGGAGGGCGCTTGCGCAGGGGTGCAATCCTCAATGTCCACATCGGCAAGCCACATCGTGCCCTTGCCGCCTTCACCCGCGACGATTGCAAACTCGATGGAACCGAGCTGCGCAAGGGCGCTGCCGCTGGCCGGACCCCAGGCAAAATCGATTTCCCGGCTCTCCAGCCTCATTTGTTTCCAACGCGACGGAACCCGCAGGTCTTTGATCACATGTCGCCACACGTTCTGACCGCCGGCATCAACCAGCTTCAGTTCCAGATTATTGACCGCGCCGCGACCGCGCAATCGAAAATGCACCGCATATTCCTGAGGCATCGAGCGCACAAGTACGCACCGCGCGACGACGAAACCTCCGCCATCCTTGAAGTCGAAATCCATTCGCAGCGCAGAACCGGCCCCCGCGATTACCGTGGACAGCTTCAGCTCCGCGTTGCCGGAAACGATCGGCTGCCATTCGGACGGCATCGCGGGATCAGCGGGTTTTTCTTGCGTCATTCGTGAGTGTGCCCCGAAGCGCAATATACAGGCAACCCCGCGCGAACTTAGCCTAGGACGCGTTTCAATTGAGAGCCCATAAATAGGCGAGCGCGGCCGCGATCCCCAATCCTGAGCGGACTGCGTGCAGCCGTCCCCACGTTTCGATCATGAGGCGATAGGCGGAGTCCGCTGATTCGTTGGCGGTTGCATTGAGGCGTCTGTTGGCCGGCACGATCCCGAGCAGCGTGTAGGGCCAATTGGCGAGGATCAGTGCAGCCCCGACGACCCAGCTGACATTTTTGGCCACCTTTAGATATCGGCAATATAGTGTCATTTTGGGTATTCATTGTCAATGAACCGGGCAATGAAGCTCTCCGGCGAAGTGCTTACCGCCCGCGGCCTTGAGGTGTTTCGGCCGAATGGGGCGCCGCCAATTGATATACTCGCGCCACAAACACAATTGCCGATGGGGGTCCACATGAGCAACGAAGCAATCGTCTTCTATCACAACCCGCAATCTCGCGGCCGCATCGTGCACTGGATGCTGGAAGAGACCGGAGCGCCCTATCGATTCGAACTCCTGAATTTCGAAACGCACGAGCACAAGAAGCCCGCATTCCTGGCTATTAATCCCATGGGAAAACTTCCGGCCATCGTTCATCGTGGCACGGTTATCACCGAATGCGGCGCCATTTGCACGTACCTTGCCGATGCCTTCCCCGCCGCTAATCTGGCTCCGAGCATCGACGATGGCTCACGCGGAACGTATTTGCGGTGGATGTTCTTTGCACAAGGCTGCATCGAACCTGCGTTGATCGATCGCATGTTGTCGCGACCGCCCGCGGACCGACCCACGGCCCTGGGCTACGGAAACTACGACGATGTGTTGAATGCGGTCGAAAAAGCGCTGACACCCGGGCCGTACATCCTGGGGGACCGATTCAGCGCGGTGGATGTCTATGTGGGAGCGCAACTCGGCTTCGGAATGATGATGAAATCTCTCGAACCGCGGCCGATATTCCAAAAATATCTGGGCGCAATTTCGCAGCGTCCGGCTTACCAGCGCTTCAATCAGCAGAACGAGAAATTGATGGCGCAGATGAAAGCGGCATCCTGAGCCGCGGGCCGCACTGAAGCGCTTAGGCTAATCGTCGTCCTTGCGGCCGGTCTTGCCGCGCGGGCGCGTCAGCGCCTCGGGCAACGGTTTATTGCCCATCGCATCCCGCCACAGGATCACGTTCAACAAGCGCGGGTCGGCCTTATCCTCACGCCGGAAGTCCATCGTCGCTGACTGCTTCGCGCCCGGCGCATGGGCCGAGTTCACTTCATAGATCATGCCGTTGTCGCGGTTCTGATACTGCGCGTCGAAGGGCGGCTGGTCGCCCGCTCCGTCGAAGAGCGGCGCGATCAGCGGAGCCATTGCATCGTTGTTGTTCATCGGCGGCACGCCGAGCAGGTCCTCCATGGTGCGGATGGCGCTGACCGTGGTATAGAAGGTGTTGTCGACAACAGGCTTCGCGCCGTGCGGAGAGAACTTGCTCACCACCAGCATGATGCTTCGATGAGCATCGACATGGTCGGCACCATCCTGCGCGTCATCTTCGAGAATGAAGAACGCCGTGTCATCCCAGTAGGCGCTGTGCGAGATCGCCTCTACCACGCGTCCCACCGCGAGGTCGTTGTCCGCCACCGAGGCGCGCGGCCGCGGCATACCGGCGCGTGTGCCGGCAGTGTGGTCGTTGGGCAGGCGCAGCATCACAAAATTGGGCATGGTGTCGGAGCCGCGTTCGCGCGCGCTGACCCATTTGCGAAACTGCGCGAGGAATTCTTCCGCGCGGAGCTGGTCCGGAAAGCTCAGGTTGAAATCGGGAAAGAGCGGATCGAAGTGCCCTTCGAGTTCCGGCTTGGTCGCCACGTTCTTGAGAATGAGTGGAATGGGCCACGGCCATGAGCTCTTGCCGCCGCCGTAGTTCGCCGGCACCTGTTCGCCGAGACGCACGTGGCTGCGCGCGCAGCCGGTGCCGGTCGGTACCGGAGTGCCTTCGGTGGGCGGCGGATTCTTCGGCGCTTCGCCGGAATCGTCGCAGAACTTGGTCGAGATGAATTCACCGAAGTGGTAGAGCGACTTACCATGCCGCGCTAAGTTGCCCCACAGGTAGCCGCTGGCGGGCTCGTCGACATCGGGTATCTTCAGTTGGACGGGATAGGCGCCCGCGACGACGCCTTCGAAATCATAGTTGCGCTCGCTGCCGCGATACGCCTGTTGCCAGGTCTTCTCCGTATAGTCGCTGGTAATGCCGGCGGTGGACCAAACATGGCCATCGCCCGAGACTTCGCCGGAGTCATAGAAATTGTCGAGCACCCCGAACAGCAGGGCAAGCTTGTGCTGATTTGGCGTAACGTCCTTGCCGTACATGGTCAGTGAGGAATCGCCGTCGCCGACGCCCAGGTCGCCGAACAGCTGATCGTAGGTCCGGTTCTCCTTGATGATGTAAATGACGTGCTTGATCGGATGAGCGCCGTTACGGAAGCTGATGTGCTTCTGTGTTGCCGCCATGAGGTTGCTCACCTCAACCTCGCGGGTAAGAGTGGCCAGGCTCTTCTCCGCCTCGCCGCGGTCAATGGTGGCGAGTGAGCCATAGAGCAGCGTACCGATGTAGGCGTGCGCACGATGACTTTGCGGGACGGCATCGACAACCCGCTGTGCATCTTTGTTGGCGCCGGTGCCTGCGCCCTTGCCGGTCGCCACGTAGAGCGTCTGCGCCGTGACGGCGAGCGCGGTGGGATACCATTCGGTCGGAATGAATCCCAGCGCGCGTACCGGAGTCTCC
This sequence comes from Steroidobacteraceae bacterium, assembly GCA_036502605.1. Taxonomy (GTDB): domain Bacteria; phylum Pseudomonadota; class Gammaproteobacteria; order Steroidobacterales; family Steroidobacteraceae; genus Bog-1198. The sequence goes on along the minus strand of DASXYI010000087.1, from coordinate 11,188 downwards.
GGGCCCTTGGCGCCCGTATTCTCGGGCGCCACGGCAAAAACAGCCACCGCATTCGAACCGGCATTCGCCGCATAGAGCCGCCCACCGTCGGCGGAGACGGCCACCGCGTCGGGAATGGCGCCGAACAACTCCTGATCGGGAAGGCGCGTGTCGAACATCGCACGCACGCGCAGACGGGAGCGCTCGAGCGCGACTGCGGCAACCATATCCCGATTGGCGAGAGCGACGTACAGCGTCTTCTCGTCCGGGCTGAGCGCCAGCGCGGCCGGATGCGAGCCGGGTGAGGTCGCGCTCTGCGGCGGAAGCAGCGGCAGGCGGCTCACGACCTTGCCGCTGCGCAGGTCAAGCTCGGCTACGGCTGAACCGTTCCACAGCGCGACGAACCCGCGCCGGCCGTCCCGCGTCGCTGTGACACTGATCGGAAAAGCGGCCGGAACAGTTGGCCCGGTGGAGAGGTCGAACCGATGGACGACCTTGCTGTTTACGGTGTCGATGAGCAGCGCGTCGTCTGAGAACTCATCGGCAACGAGCAGTTGTTCATTCCCTCCTTTATTGGCCACCAGCGCGATTCCCGCGGGCGCAGGGATGGCGGTGCCGGTCGGCAGCGCCCGACCCAGCGCATTCTGCACCTTGCCTGCCGCAAGCTGTTGCAGCGGAACCGGAATCAGCCTGTCGGCGACGAGTCTGCCATCCTCGACCCTGTACACGGCGATGGCGTTGCCCGTTTGGTTGGGCTTGCCGCCCTCAGGCGCGGTGAGCGAATCCAGGCTCGCGTACAGGTGCATGTTGTCCGCGCTGAAAGCGATGCCCTGGTAGAACGTCTGCGCCGCCCTCAATTGCGCGCGCAGTTCGGGGAAGTCCGCGAGCTTGCCGGACTTCGTATCAAGCAGCGCGATGGACTGCGCATACTGCGACTCATACGTGCCGTAGCCCGCGTTGAGGATGGCGAGGTAGTGGCCATCCGGCGAGGCGGCGACCCCCATCGGCAGACTGTTGAGGCGGACAGGGCCGCCGGGCAGGGGTTCCAGCAATTGCTTGCTCGTAGAAAGATTCTGCACGGTGCGCTCGGCGCACATGGCCGCAGGCGCGGCCATCAGGAAAGCCGCCAGTATGCTGGTTGTCGTCTTCACTACACCCTCTTCTAAACAGTAACGCACGGATCGGAGCCCGACGTTTCCGCGGAAACGCCCACCGTCAAATGGGAGAGAGGGTGAGGTTGCGGTTCCTACAGAGATTCAAAGCGGCGAAAATTGCCGACAAAGAGAATAGCGGATATTTGCTGCGTAGTGTCAACCCTGGAGCGTGTCAATGTCGACCGTCAAAACTCAAATATCGAGTTCTGGCGGGACCGTGCCCTTATTGCGCACAAGCCTTGCACCAAAATCATCCTCAAGCGCCAATCTCTCAAGAGCAATCTCGATAACCTCGGTGTCCGACGAGAGGCCAGCGCGTTTCTTCGCAGCCGGCGAGCGCCTTGCTGCTTTCCACCGTAGACGCTGGATTTTTCACGCCTGTTCTCCCATTTCTAGTCTGTTGCACAAACATTGCATTTTGTTGAACGAGACGTCAAGACCCGCAACCCGTGCCCACTGGTTTACCGATGCGCCAAGGCACATGAGCCATCTCGAAGCCGCAACCCTCCCTACCGCCGGCTTGACGGCTTGGCGGGCGCTGGTCGCATGAAGCTTCCCCGGACCGGCGCAGAAACGAAAGTTTGTCTAAGAAGCTCTATTGATAATGGCTGCTTCCGGTTCCAGGGCATCAGCGACACCGTGCGCGCCATTGCGCAGTAGCCGAACAATACCTGTACCCATGTGCCAATCATCGGAATCCAGTAAATCAACCGAAAGTTATCAGGCAACGCAGTAACAAGCAGCAGCCAGTATCCGAGCCGTACCTGAACCGGGAACGACTGAACGCTCCGGGAGAGAAAAGTGAAGTGTATGAGTTGAATCACAGTAAGTCCGATCGCCAGCAAAAAGCCCAGCGCCCACCCGCACACGCCGGCGGTGAGAAGGCTAACGGTCATCAACCAGCACCACCAGCTTATGGATCGGTATTCAATCATCAAAAGACGAGTCATCAGACCGCCTTTCCAGGGTGTTCTACTGCTCACGACGCGGCTCCGTTGTCTATTCCGGGCGCCATTGTTTCGGCTATGTGCTTCGCGGTATATAACTATGCGTCCAGCCTTTTTGCGCGAAGCGCCGCAATGACATGGATTCCAGCACGGACCCCAGTGCATAGAAGCTTGCCGTGCGGCCGGCCCATGCAGGCTGCAACCCCGCACATCGCGAGGCTGATCTCGGGATTAACATTGGAACGAAGAACCCACCCCGCACGGGTTTCTATTGGGACTGCTTGCGCCACGTGCCGGGCGATTCCCCGAACTGGCGCTTAAAGGCTCGACTGAACGCCGCCTCCGAATCGTAGCCAATCCCAAATCCGATCTGCGCTATGCTGCCATTCCCTTCACGCAGCCGCTGCGCTGCCAAGTGCATGCGCCACAGCGCCAGGTACTGCATCGGCGGCTGACCCACTACTGAACTGAAGCGCTCCGCAAACGCTGAGCGGGACATACCCACTTCGCGCGCCAGGGACTCCGCGGTCCATTCCTCGATCGGACGCGCATGGAGCAACGCGAGGGCGCGTCCGATCAGTGGATCGCCTAAACCCGCCAACCATCCGCGCCGTTCAGCCGGCAGGCCGGAGACATATTGGTTCACCGCCTCGACGAATAACAGTTCAGATAGCTTCGCCACTACCGTAGTGGAGCCGAGCCGACCCGCAGCGATCTCGCTCGCGGCGAAGCGAAATGAGCTCTCAATCCAAGCCCCCGATGCAGTTATCCGTACGTTCAGCTTCAACATCGCCGGCAACGCCGTAAGCAGCGGACTGAATGGTGTATCACAGCCGAGGAAGCCACACAAAAGCTGCGTGGCTTCGCCGCCCCCGCCGTACACGATGCGCGCAAGTCTGCCGTTCTGCGGCGGCTGTACGATTTCGCGGGCAAGAGTTGGTGAGGAAGTGAGTTCGCTGCCGAAGAGGTGAACCGTGTTGTGCGGCAGCATCACCAGGTCGCCCGCCCGCACTTCGATCGGCTCACCACCCTCCGCCTGCAGTTGCATACACCCGGTCGCGACGAAGTGAAACGCAATCACATGCCGGGGCGGTGTTAGGTAGGGCCTGCAATCGTCTGCGCCCACCTTGCCACTGACGCACCAAGGTGCCGTGAATTCGGCCTCGAGGAAGACTCCCCCAGATAGCCGAATGACACGCAAGACATCTGAAAGAGCGTCCACCGTTAGCCATCCCCCGAGTCCAGAGCCTAGAGCATGAGATCAGGCGAATCGATCATTCACGACCCACAGCGCGATTTGTAGAGTAACACCCCGCTGAACTGAAGGAATGGATCGATGCACCACATAGCTGGAAACCGCGGATCGAGAGAGTCTCGTTGGTCGACGCACCTAGCAACCGAGGCCAATTGGCGGCTCGAATCCGCGGCTATGGCCGATACAGCTTGGTCTCTGGCAAAAAGGCGAGTAAGGCGGACGACCTCCCGCAGTTCTGAGAATTCCAATTTATCCAACCTAAATACGTAGGGAGTCTATTATGAACGCCGCTGTGGCCGATGTGATTGCTGATTCGAGCCGTGCCGCTCGCTATGCCCGCTGTGTCAAGATGTCAAAGAAAAACGAATGGCAGATCGACCGCGATCTGCTACGGGACCGCGCCTTTGACTTCTCGCGCAAGTTTTTGCCCGACGGTCTGTCGCTCGTCGATCGCCTAGGCTTTTTAGCCGCGGACGAGGCCCGCTTGCTGAGCCAGATCCAAGGGCGCACGTACGCCTATATCTTCGGGCTGGTCGAACGCTTTATCAGTGCAAAGATGCTGGAGCGAGGGCGGGCCCAGGTGCTCGGCAACCAGCTCGCACTCGAAGGTCTTGTGCGCTTCTCTAACGAGGAGATCAAACACCAGGAGTTGTTCCGTCGCATGGAGGCGATGATCGGCGCGCAAATGGCGCCCGGCTATCATCAGGTCGCGGATCCCAACGACGTGGCGCGCGTCGTGCTCGCTTCCAGTACGTGGTCGGTGCTGGCACTTACGTGCCACATTGAGCTGTTCGTGCAGTCGCATTACGATAAAAGTATCGCACCGCGAGAGGAGCTGTGCCCGGTCTTTAAGGACGTGTTTATGTATCACTGGAAAGATGAGTGCCAGCACGTGATGCTCGATGAACTTGAATGGACTGACGAGCATGCGAAGCTGTCAGTCTCGGAGCGAGATCAGGCGGTCGAGGATTTGATCGCCCTCGTGATGGCTGTCGACGGAATCCTGCAGGCACAATCGAAGTCGGACGCAAGCTACTTTATTCGAAATGTTGGGCGCACCGTATCGGCCGAAGACGCATCGCAGATTGAGGCCACAGTGCTGGCGGCTTACCGCTGGCAGTACATCATCTCGGGTGTGCAGCACCCGCATTTTGGTCGATTGCTCGCGAGCATGACGACCCCGGAACAGATGAACAGGATCCTGGGATCGCTCGCACCCATTATGAGGGACTGAGCAAGACGGGGGCCGGCTCCTGCCGGCGCACCATGAGGAGAACGAGATGGCCGCAAGTAGCGTTAAGCAAATGATTGAAGCCGCCAACGAAGTGGTGCCGCGGATCACGCCCGAGCAAGGGCGGGAGATGCTCTTGGCCAAGAAGAGCGATACACTCGTTGTGGACGTGCGCGACGCGCCGGAGGTGGAAAAGAGCGGCAAGGTTGCCGGTAGCGTGCACGTCTCGCGTGGCATGTTGGAATTTCGCGCTGACCCAGAATCACCCTACCATGACAAAAACTTTTCCAAAGACAAGACGCTCATCGTTTATTGTGCCTCTGGCGGGCGCTCTGCGCTCGCCGGCAAGGTGCTCAAAGACATGGGCTACGAGCGGGTCTATAACCTGGGCGCTTTCAAGGACTGGACCGAGAATGGCGGACCGACAGACCTTAGATAACTGTTACCCGTCGGGTACAATGCAATTGAGCGGGAGTCGGTATCCGTCGATTGAATACTGCGCACGCCAATTAGTGGTCGTATGTCGATAATTTTCTACTCCGGCACAAAAAATGCGTCCAGTTGGGCATTGCGCGCATGGTTGGCTCTCAAAGAAGCGGATATTGCGTTTGAAGAGCGCGTTGTTGATATTCGGCAGCCGCAGAGATTCGCAAATCTGAAGCAGATCGCAGAGTTCTCTCCACCCGGTGCTGTGCCTGTACTCGTTGTTGGAGAGGCTGTCATTTTTGATTCGCTTGCCATCATGGAGTATGCGAATGACCTCGGTGGCGGTGAATTGTTGCCTCGTGATCTTAAGGAGCGAGCTTGTGCTCGCTCGCTGGTGGCGTGGCAACACTCTGGGCTCTCCGGTTTGTGTCATCGTCTGTCGTTTGAAAGTTCTTTCTATTCTGACAGACGAGCAATGACTCAAGAGGAGATGTCCCAATCGGAGCGCATCTTTCGCGTGTGCGAGAGTCAACTGAAAAACAGTGGGGGCCCGTATCTTTTTGGAAGCCTCTCACTCGTTGATTTGGCCTTCGTGCCGACTGCAATACGACTGATTGCTCATGCGGCAACCTTAGATCCATGGCCGCTGACCAAGAAGTGGACTGAAGAGGTGCTTCGAAGAGACAGCGTGCAAGAGTGGCTACACGATGCGTATTCTCTACCGGTCGTAAGACTAAGCGACTACTTTCCGTGAACGATGTGCGCCCGTCGATTTGCTTATCCAAGCCGGCCAATGGTGTTGAGGTTGCCGTATAAGAGATCTTTTCCCGCCACGGTTTCCTGGCCAGGATCGCGCGTGGTGATTTGCATGAGGCCTTCCGTCGCATTGCGGCCGAACAGGGTGCCTTGATGCCCTTTTAAAACGGCAACCTGTTCGATGTTGTTAAACGACAGCCGCGCTGAGCAGTGGGAGTGTCGAGGTACCCGACCCAATTCATGCAGGAGAACTGGTCGCCTTCGAACCTTCGAATGAGGCGATCGATTTTCACGCCTCTGCGGACACCGAGTTCGTCCTGGGTTCCGCCGTGCCTCATCCGCACCGGCTCGTGCTGGGATATTATTCGGTGCATACGAGCCCACAGACACTCATCGCGGGAGAGCGGCGCATAGATGAGATCCGCGCCCGCCTGCAGGAGGAAGGTCGCTTGTAATTCGATCGACTATTCAGCCTGCGGGCACTCGGGGAGCCGTCCTTGCCACGCTCGCGCTGGCAACGAAAAACGATTTACAGCGTACCTCTTTACCGCGAGTCAAGTGGATTCCTCGACGCTCCGCTCGAATGAGCGTACGAGCATCCATGGGAATAGATCGTGCCTAATCAACAATAAATTACATGTCGGCGCACGCCGATCTGGAGGCTGGCCATGTTTCATCGCTACCGATTGGGTTCGGGCTCGTCGGCACGAATAGTTGCTGCCGCGGCTCTGACGGCCGCATTTGGGATACCAATAACCGGTCCCGGAGTTGCGGCCGCGACGGGGTCGGAACTCTCGGCGCCGATTCTGCCTTGCGAGGTTTCGACATTTCAGGCGCTCGTCTCCTCCGACGTGACGATTACCACAGCATCCAAGCTGGCGACGCCGGTACCGGCCGTATCGTATTGCCAAGTGAACGGTTTCGTCGAGACGCACGGGCCCGCTCCCACCACGAACCATGTGAACTTCATGGTCGCGCTACCGGATGCCTTCGGCGGCCGATACTACTACCTGGGTGAGGGCGGGTCCGCCGGCTTTGTGCCGTCGCCGACGGCTGCGCTGCTACGCCAGGGATACACCTTCGCCGGGAGCGACGGAGGGAGCCCGAGCCCCGGTGTCGACTACAGTTTCGGCTGGGACCGCACCAAAGGCTTCGACTGGGGACATCGGGGCGTGCATGTCGCCACCGTCACGACGCAGCTCATCGCGCGCAAGTACTACGGAATCGGAAACGACAAGCATGAGAGCCAAAAACATGACCTGTATCGTTATATCGACGGCTGCTCCGGCGGCGGGCGCATGGGCAATGTCGAAGCGCTGCTCTACCCGGACGACTACGACGGGGTCATCGCCGGCGCGCCGGGAATCAATACCAACAACATTCTCTTCTTCGGCCGGGTAGCGAAATTTCTACTCGACAATCCGGACGCATGGATCCCGCCCGCGACGATCAATCAGCTGTCCGACGCAATACTGGCAAAGTTCGACGGCTCCGACGGCGCGCTCGATGGCCTCGTGTCGGACCCCACGAAGATCAAGGTTGACTTGGAATCGCTCGGCATCGCCTTCACGCCGGCGCAACTGCAGACTTTGAAGCTCATGACGCGCGGCCTCAACAGCTTCGGCCAGACATATCCGGGCTACACCTTGTCGAACCCGATCGGGTGGTCGGGGTTTATTATCGGCCTGTTCCCGCCGACGAGTTGGGTGGCGAATCCCGCAACCCGGCCGGCGGGTTACCTCGTGTTCGACAGCGCGAGCCGCGGGCTTTTCGGACCCGGCTTCGATTTCACGACCGACATGGACTTCAACAACCCCGTTCAGGTGAATGCGTGGCACAGCACGTGGGAACAGACTTTCGTCGGTTCCGGCACGGCAGATCCCGCGGGGCTCGATCGCTTCCGGCGCGAGGGGGGCAAGATCCTGTTCTGGCAAGGCGTGGCTGACAATGGGATCACCGTGACAGACACGCTGCGCTACTACAAGCAGCTGGCCGAGTCGCAGAGAGGCTACGATCGTACTCGGACGTTCGCGCGTCTGTTCCTGGTTCCCGGACTGAACCACTGTGGCGGGGGGCTCGGCCCCAACGACGTGGCCGCGCAAGCGCTGCCCGCCCTCACGCAGTGGGTCGAGCGCGGACGGGCGCCGCAATCGTTGCTCACGAACCGCGCGCTACCGACGCCGCGGACATTCCTGTTATGCCCGTACCCCGAGGTGTCTGTATTCAAGGGCGGCCTTAACAATCCGGCCGGTCTAGATGCGAACGACGCTGCGAACTGGACTTGCGGCAAAGCCAACGACGAGCGACACGACTGATTTTTTGGGACAAAGGGGTTACGCCGCGGGGCCGTGTTCCGGCTCCGCGGCGCTTCCAAAGGAATGAGCCTATGAGTTCCGGTTCGGCCAGCTCGGCGAAACGCCGGCGGCCGCCGGCATCGATTTCTTGCTGCCACGACTCTCGCGGCGAATGGTCAACACATCAGAATTTCGCACGAAAAGTGAGCCCGTAGGTGCGAGGATCGCTGGGCGTGCCCACTATCAGGCCGGAATTACCCGCCTGCACCGTGAGATTCTGCATGTAATTTTTGTCGAAGAGATTTCTGACGAAGAGCGCGACCTCCCAGGGCCCTCGCTGCCGAAAGCCCAAGCTGGCATTAACCACGCTGTAGCCATCAATCACTGCGTATTGCGAGTCCGAAGGCTCACCAAACATTTTTCCACGAGTCTGCAATTCGCCCTGCAGATAGGCTTGTCCCGCAATGCCGGCGACGCTCACAGGATGCGCGTATTCACCCCCCAGCGACTCGACCCAACGGGGAAGAGCCGATAGCGCTTTACCGCTCAGATCGCATACCGTCGTCGTGCTGCTGATCAGCTCCAGCGGACACGGACCGTTTTTGTAGGAGACGTACTTGCCATCGGAATAGGCCGCGGATAAATGCCCGGTCAGATTTTCCGTCACGGCGAAAGCCGCATCCAATTCAGCGCCCTGCACGCGAACTTTATCGATATTCGCCAGATAGCCTCGCAGCGCGCCCGGTCCTGAATCGACGACGTTGGTCTGGAAGTCCCGTACGGTGGTCTCGTAGACATCGACGTTGAGCAGCAATCGGTTGTCGAGCAACCTCGTCTTCACGCCCAGTTCCGCCGTCGTATTCTGTTCCGGCTTGATTACGGCGGTGGCGAGTGCCGGCTGATTGGCCGCGTTTAGCGGCAGGCCGGACATGTTGATGCCGCCTGACTTGCTGCCGCGAGCCAACGACGCATACGTCATGACGGTCTCGGTCCAAGAATAGGCCAGATTGAGGCGCCCCGAAGGGCTGCCGTCGGATACGTGCGCCGTGTATGACTGCGGGCGCAGGATTGATAACTGGCTGGTGAGTTGGGCGGGGGTCGGCGTGGCAAGACCGCCGGAGACCGTTGAATCAAAGCGTCCGTCTTTTTGCTCGTTCGTGTAACGGATTCCGGCAGTGACGTTGAGCCTGCCGGTGGCATGCCAGGTCGCTTCGCCAAACGCCGCATAACTGTCCGAATGGAATCGGGTATGCCCGTCGGTGAGATACCCGTCGAGCAGATTGCCGGGGATCGCAGGAGGCTTACCCAACAGCCAGTACGCTGCGAGCGGTCCATATTGCGTGATCGGTTCACCGGTAATGGTTTGGCCAAACCAGTACAGCCCCGCAACGTAATCCACGCGGCGGGTGCCATTCGAGGCGACTCGAAGCTCTTGGCTATATTGGTCTTGGCGGGACGGAATGTGCTGCACGGTTTGAATGGAAAGACGGGTGTAGTCCCGATCGTTGGCCGCATCCCAGTTCCAAAACCGCCATGCACTGACAGAGGTAAGCGTGGCCGCGCCCAGGTTCCAATCGGCGATGGCGGACAGACCGCCCTCGTTCGTGGCGACTTTCAGCGCCGCATCGATATCGGTGAGCCGGTCATACGGGTTGAGACTGGGCGGCGCATAGCCTAGTCCCGCGGCGAGCGCCGCATACTGACGCGCCGGCGGCTTGAGCGACGTGCCGACGGTGAAGTACACCTGCGTGCAGCAATCCGTGTACACCGAACTGTAATCGCCGGTGAAGCGGATCTTCACGGCAGCGCTCGGCGTAACGAGGAGTTGGGCTCGAAACGCAGAGTTGTTCACGTCGTTCACATCCTGCCCGGTGGTGACATTTCTGATGACCCCGTCCCGGCCGGTGGTGGTAGCGGAAATTCGGCCGGCCACCAGGCTATCGATCAGTCCGCCGGACAGCGAAGCCTTTGCCTGGTAGTACCCGAGGTTGCCTGCCGATACCTCGGCGTTCAGTTCGCGATCAAAGGTCGGGGCTTTCGTGACGATGTTGATGGCGCCGGCCGTCGTATTCTTGCCGAATAGCGTGCCCTGAGGACCTCGCAGCACCTCAACCCGGTCGAGATCCACGAAATCGAATGCGGCCGTCGCCGGACGGCCGTGATAGACCTGATCCACATAAAACCCGACACCCGGTTCAAGACCGTCGTTCGACTGGGATACCGCAACTACGCTGCTGCCAAGCCCGCGAATGGTGAACGCCGTGTTCCGCGGATTGGGAGATACGTAATTGAGACTCGGCACCAGCGATGTGAGCTGAGAGATGTTGTTGGTGTATGTCTCTTGTAGAGTGCCCGAATTGATCACCGACAGCGAGATGGGGACGGCCTCTGCGTCTTCCTGGCGAAGCCGCGCCGTCACAATGATGGTCTCTAGTGCAGCTGATCGCTGCTCAGGCGGAACGGACGTACCCTCGGACCGCATCGTACCCTGAGAGACCGATTGAGCGATCGTCGTGGGTGAAAAGCCGAATACAGCGATGCCGCATAACATCGCGGCGATCCCGGAGTTTCTCGACGTTTGATTATTCATACATCCCGGCTTGATTATTTGAGCGCGCTTTTGGGCCGCCTGTCATATGCAGCGGCGTCACGAAGTCATTATATACGATCAGATATAGCGCGCCGTAAAAAGTCATTCGGGGACATTCGGCTTGAGGAGCTGGGAAGGTTCGAACCCCCACCCCTTCGATCCGCCAATGTGGCGGAAAGGGTGGGATTGACTCGGGCCATCCTGGCCCTCGCCCTACGGGCGCACTGCGTGCGTCCAAAATCGCTTCCTGCGATTTTGTCGAACCGGTGGGTTCGTCCACACACCCCGCACCCCCAAAATAAAAAAGGGCCTGAAGACAGGCTCTTTTTTATTTTGGCGGAGAGGGTGGGATTGACTCGGGCCATCCCGGCCCTCGCCCTGCGGGCGCACTGCGTGCGTCCAAAATCGCTTCCTGCGATTTTGTCGAACCGGTGGGTTCGTCCACACACCCCACACCCCAAAATAAAAAAGGGCCTGAAGACAGGCCCTTTTTTATTTTGGCGGAGAGGGTGGGATTCGAACCCACGGAGGGCGTGAACCCTCAAGAGTTTTCAAG
>DASXYI010000086.1:0-22631 GCA_036502605.1 Steroidobacteraceae bacterium | reverse complement strand
CAGGGGCAGCAGGTAGCGACGCGGCGGTCCTGGCCGCAATCGCGTTTTGCCGGCTCATCGACATGAATGTCTCCGGGTTCGTGAAATGTAGAAGCCCGAGTGCGATGTCTTGGAATCTGATCATGATGGTTGACCTCCGATGTCAGAATGGATCTGGCGAGGGCCTAGATTGCATCGCCCGACAAGACGCAACAAACGCAATATCTGACAGCGGGTTAAGAGAAACTTAACGGTGTCTCCCTAGGATGGGATTGCCGCGGCAAGCGTTGCGCTCGCATGGCCGGCTATCGGATCTGAACCTCCTCACGCATACTCTGCGGCATTGCGATAGGGATCGCGTGTCCATACGGGAAGTCACGAATGTCCAATGAGAGTGCGATACGCCGTGAAGTGGGCACCCTTGCCCTGATGTTCACCGGGTTGGGTTCGATCATCGGTTCGGGCTGGTTGTTCGGCGCCTGGCGCGCGGCGCAATTGGCCGGTCCGGGCGCGATCTACGCCTGGATCATCGGTGCCGTCATCATCCTGTTCGTCGCCCTCACCTATGCGGAGCTTGGCGCGATGTTTCCGGAATCCGGCGGGGCGGTGCGCTACGGACACTATTCGCATGGCTCACTGACGGGGTTCGTCGCAGGCTGGTCAGCCTGGATTGCAATCGTGTCGGTCATCCCGGTGGAGGCCGAGGCATCGGTCCAGTACATGAGTTCCTGGCCCTGGGCTTGGGCGAACGCACTATACGTGCATGCCGCCAACGGCCAAGGCGAGCTGAGCGTAGCGGGTCTGTACATCGCCGCCGTGCTGGTCGTGATCTATTTCCTGTTCAATTTCTGGAGCGTGAAAGTGTTTGCCGGCGCCAATAGCGCCATCACGTTCTTCAAGCTGATCGTGCCGGCGGGTACCGCGATCGGACTGATGTGCACCGGTTTTCATTGGGAAAATTTTCGATTGGGAGTCCATGGAGGTCAGCACATCGGCAATGTCGCCTCGATCCTTACGGCGGTGGCCACCAGCGGCATCGTCTTCAGCTACAACGGCTTTCAGAGTCCGGTGAACCTGGCGGGCGAGGCGCACAATCCGGGCCGCAGCGTGCCCATTGCAATCTTTGGTTCCATCGCCCTGAGCACGGTCGTGTACCTGATGCTTCAGGTGGCCTTCCTTGGCGCAGTGTCGCCGGACCACCTGCACGAGGGCTGGGCGGCGCTGGAATATAGCTCGCCGTTCGCCCAATTGGCGCTGGCGTTGAACCTGAACTGGCTGGCGCTCCTTCTATACGCCGACGCGTTCGTGAGCCCGAGCGGCACCGGTGTGACCTATACGGCCACCACCGCGCGTATGATCTATGCGATGGAGCGCAACGGCACGGCTCCCGAGGTATTCGGCCGGGTGCATCCCCGCTTCGGCATCCCGCGTCCGGCGATGTGGTTCAACCTCGTCGTGTCCTTCATATTCCTTTTCTTTTTTCGCGGCTGGGGCAAGCTCGCGGCGGTGATCTCGGTGGCAACGATCATCACCTACCTGGTTGTGCCCATCAGCGTGATGGTGCTGCGGCGAACCGCACCGGATTTGCATCGGCCCCTCAGGGTGCCTGGCCTGTATGTACTTGCGCCACTGGCCTTTGTGCTTGCGACGCTGATGCTCTACTGGGCGCGTTGGCCGCACACCGGAGAGATCATGCTGCTGTTGATTTTGCCCATACCGGTCTACCTGTACTACCAGGCCAGGGCCGGCTGGAGCGATTTCGGCCGGCAACTGCGCGGCGCATGGTGGTTGATTGCCTACCTCGCGGCCATCGCCGCACTGTCGTGGGCCGGCAGCAAAGAATTTGCAGGGCACGATTACATCGGCTACGGCTGGGACCAGCTATGCGTCGCGCTGGCCGCGTTGGTATTTTGCTTCTGGGGCGTGCGCAGCGGCTGGCGTACACCATCGGTCGACTCCGCGATCAGGAACCCTAACAGCCCGCCAATTTAAATCGAATCCGTTTCCTGCTGGGTGAGGCTACGCCACCGGCCTTTCGGCAAATCGCCCAGCGACAGCGAGCCCACCGCCACCCGTACCAGGCGCAGCACCGATATATCGAAGGCCTCCAGCAACCGGCGAATCTGCCGGTTGCGCCCCTCGTCGAGCACGATTTCCAGCCACGCGTTCCGCTCGCCGGTTCGCAGACACTGCGCGGCCTTGGCCGCGAGACGCTCGCCCTCGATCACAACACCGTGCTCGAGATTCGCAAGCAAGGCGGCGTCCGGTAAGCGGTCGATTTGCACATGATATTGTTTGTCGAGCCCAGAGGCCGGATCGGTTATTCGAGCGGCCCACACCGGGTCATTGCTGAACAGAAGGAGACCCTCGCTGGCTTTGTCCAACCGTCCCACCGGCGCGAGCCAGGGCAAGCCTGCGCCGTCCAGGCATCGGTAGACGGTATCGCGACCGTGTTCGTCCTTTAGCGTCGTTACCACGCCGCGGGGTTTGTTCAGCATGATGACGAGTCGCGCCGCTGACGCGGGCTCCTGCCCGTCGACCAAGATGCGATCCACGCCTTGCATGACCGGGAATTCGGCGTCGCGTACGACCTTACCGTTTACCCGGACTCGCCCCTCGCGTACCCAGCGCGCAGCCTCAGTGCGCGACCCGATTCCCAGCTTCGAAATCACCCGGGCGATTCCCCGTCGAGGTGCTTGGGATTTCAGACGTGCCTCCTAACCGACACTGAGCTCATCGCCTGGCGGCGTCGCATATTTAGACGTGGCATATTTACATAAGGCCGGCATGCCGCTCAAACCCGCTACGAGGCGAGTGTTGAGGTCTTCGACCAATGTGGCGCCGTGTTTTGCGCCGGCTTCATCGAACAGCGTTTGCGAGCCAATCCAGATATTGATGACGGCGATGAACGGCACCGGCGAATTGTCCTGCGTGGCGACTCCGCGGCGCAGCTCGATCTTCGCGATGCCTTCCCCGTACAGGCGCTTGATGAGCGTAGCGTGGTGGTCGCGGTAATACTCGAAGTTGAAGGTTACGCCGGGTTTGTTCGGATACAACACGGCGATGCAGCGGCGGTTTTTTGAGTTCATCAAAAATTCCTCGCGTCTTGCGGTCCGGACTTCAGACGGCTAGCTGGCCGGCATCCGCCCAGTTGCCGTGCAGCGCCGCACGTAGTCGGAACGGCAGCTTGACGCGTGCGAAAGGACCCTCGGCCACGTGTTGCGCGTCGAATATCGCGAGATCCGAATAGTTGGTGACCACGTTGTCGAGTACCGCAACGAGGTAGCCGTCGCCTTCCGCTGCTTTGCGCGTGCGCGGTATGAAACACGGCTCTTGGACGATGGTTTGCGGCCCGGCCCACCAGAGCGTCTGTTTGCCGGTCGTGAAATCGAGGTGCGCGATGCAGTTCATGATCAGTCCCGAGGCGCGTCCGCCGGGGCCCTCGAAAGGCTTGTCGTGGTCCGATACCAGCAGCCAGCCGTGGCGATGCGACTGCGCGGCGTAGCGGTCGTCGATGCGCGGGAACTCGCCGAAATGATCCGTGAGGCGCTCGACATTCTCGAAGGCGTCGCCCGGAGAAGCCAGGTCGACCGTCCATCGCGTCAGAAAACTCATGGCCTCGATGGGCTTGAACGGAGTGCCGCGCACGTCGGGAAAAAACGGAAACATGTTGTTCTTGGCTACGGGGGTATCGAAGAACACACGGGTGCCGTCGTTGAAGGCGTTCATGACGTGGCTGGCGAACACGGTCGGAGCCTTGAACCACCGCATGGCGCTCGAGTCGCCATGCCGGGGCAGGACGCCCAAGTAGACGGGCAAGGAGGTATCGAAACCGAAGTGGGGCAGACCCGCCCTGAGGCGTTCCCAGGAACTGACGATCGGAACGACGTGGAACACCGCGTAGTCTTGGGTGAGGCCGAAATCGTGCATCATGCAGTAGTACGGTGCTTCGAAAAACGTCTCCTGAATGAGCTCTCCGGCCGGACTGATTTCCATGTAGTGGCAGTCACGGGTCAACAATCCCTTCGCCGCATAGCCGAAAGCGCACATGTTGCCGGTGACGGGATCGATCTTCGGATGCGCGCAAAAGGTCTGCCCCCGCATTTTGCCGCCGAAGTCCGTGTAGCCCTGGGTTTCCAGCGTGATGGGGTCCATCACGAGCGGGGGGCTGTCTTCCTTGAGCGCGAACAATTTGCCCGCGTGTACCAGGACATTCGTGTTCGCCGTGCCGCGGATCTTACCCTTCACCGACGCATCATCGGTGAGAGGATTGCGATAGGCGCCGAACAACGCCCGCTCGGCGCCGCGCTCGAGTTTCCACTTGTCGGTCTGGGCATAGCGCGATTTGAAATCGATCTTGCCGCCGCGAAAGCGGAACAGGCCGATCATGCCGTCGCCATTGAAGAATTGGTCGTTTTCGAACATCGGCGCGAATTGGGCGTCCGGATGCACGCGGTGATAGGTACCGTTCAACTGAGACGGCACGTCGCCCTCGATTTCGAGGTCGTGAATGTCGCCTTCGAATCGCCCGGGGCGCATGGTACCGGTGAATCCCGGCGTCCTTGGGTAGTTGGCCATGGGACTATCATCCACGGCTGCTGATTGGGTGCTGTATCGAGCGGGAGCAGGTTTTCGCCGCACAGTGAACTATTGGCCGATCGCCTCCTCGCCCTTCGCGGGGTCAGCGTTAAGGGCCAAGCGGACGATTTGATCGCGAAACCAGGCATGCGCCGGATCCGTGTCGCTGCGCTTGTGCCATAGCAGAATCTCGTGCAGCGATTCCGTCTCGAAGGGCAACGGGAAGGTTTTAAGCGGAACGGTGGATGCGAACATGTGTGCGATCCGTTCGGGCAAGGTGGCAATCAAGCGGGTGCCCGCCAGGACCAGAGGCAGATGCAGCAAGCTCGGCACCGTGATGTGCACCGGCAGATCGATTCCCAACACGCGACGGACAAATTGCTCGGTGGAGACATTTGCTCCGGTCGGCCGTCCGAACACATGCGGCAATGAGAAGTATTGTTCGGCCGTGATGCTGTCACCCACCGACGGGTGGTTGCGGTCAACCGCGCAAATCCAGCGAATGGGGCGCAGGCGGATGCTGCGAAGCGCGTCCGGATAGGCGCGCACGTCAAACAGCCGCAGGCTGTCCATGCACAGGCACAGATCGGCGTCGCCGTATTCAAGCCGGGAAAGGGCGCCCTGCGACACCATTTCAATGTTGATACGGATGCCGGGCGCGTCGGTCGAGACACGTTCAAGGATGGCCGGCAGCAGGCCCGGTATCGCTTCCTCGGAGATCATGAGCGTGAACTCGCGTTGGGTCGTTGCGGCGGTGAAGGTCGGCTGCGAGCCGAGCGCCGTCTGAATCAGCAGCAGCGCCTCGCGGACCGGATCGACCAGCGACTGACCACGCGGCGAAAGCTCCATGTCGCGGCCGACTCGGACCAGGAGCGGGTCACCGAAATAGTCGCGCAATCGATGCAGCGCCGCGCTCATGGCGGGCTGCGACACGAACACTTTCTCGGCGGCGCGAGTGATGTTTTTCTCGCGCAGCAAGGTATCGAGCGCGATCAGGAGATTCAGATCGAAGCGGTGGAACTGCATGCTCGATATGGGCTGTAATGACCAGCCATTTTACCAGATTGCGCCGCCAGCGGCGGCGGTTGCACTTTGAGTGGAACGGCTCTTCCCCTAGGGTCGAGCATGAAAATCGCGTCGGCCGCCTCATACAGGGTCTTGAACCACGCAGCGCCGGATGGATTTGGATGAATAGCGCATTGATATCAGACCATCTACATTCCAAGGCGCGCGCGTTTACGCAGCGCCCTCGAGAACTGCTCATCGGCGGCCGATGGCGGCCCGCTCATTCGGGCGCGTCCTTCGAGGTCATCGATCCGGCCAACGGCCGACCGTTCGCGCATGCCGCGGCGGGAGATGCCGCCGATATCGACGATGCGGTCAAGGCCGCCAGAACGGCATTCGAGGGGCCGTGGGGCACTTCCATGCCGGCCCATCGGGCGCGCCTGCTGCTGAAGCTCGCCGACTTGATCGAAGCGAACGGCGATGAATTGGCGCTGCTCGAAACGCTCGACAACGGCATGCCGTTCCGCATGGCGCGCATGGCGGCGACATTCGGCGCGGCGGAGAGCCTGCGCTACCACGCCGGCTGGGCCACCAAGATCGGCGGCGAGACCATCAATCTGAGCGTGCCGGGCGAGTGGCATGCCTATACGCTGCGTGAACCGGTGGGCGTCGTCGGACAAATCGTTCCCTGGAACTTTCCGTTGACCATGGCGGCCGCGAAAATAGCGGCGGCCCTCACGGTGGGCTGCACGGTCGTTTTGAAGCCCGCGGAACAGACCCCGCTCAGCACGGTGCGCTTGGGCGAGTTGATCTTGGAAGCCGGTTTCCCGCCTGGAGTGGTCAACATCGTCACCGGCTGCGGCGAGACCGCGGGCCGTGCGCTGGTAGCGCATCCGGATGTCGACAAAATAGCCTTCACCGGATCGACGCCGGTCGGCAAGGAAATACTCAAGGTTTGTGCCGGCAACTTGAAGCGCGTGACGCTCGAACTCGGCGGTAAGTCGCCGGTCATCATTTTTCCGGATGCCGATTTGGGCCCCGCCACCGACGTGGCGGCGCGCGGCATATTCATGAATACCGGCCAGGTATGCGCCGCGGGCTCGCGATTGTTCGTGCACGAAAAGGTGTTCGATCAGGTCGTCGATGGCGTAGTCGCACGTGCGCGCGCCCTGAAGCTGGGCGCGGGTATCGACGCGGCGACGGATCTAGGTCCGGTGGTATCCGAAGAGCAGCGAGCGCGAGTCACCGGATACATTCGCGCCGGCATCGATGACGGTGCGCGCGTGCTGACCGGCGGCAGTCAAGTGCCGGGCCCCGGCTATTTCGTCGAGCCGACCGTGCTCGCCGACACGACGGCCAATATGAAAGTGGTGCGCGAAGAGATTTTTGGCCCGGTGCTGTGCGCCATGTCGTTCGCGGACTCCGATGTGGATGCGCTTGCACGGATGGCCAACGACACCGAATACGGCCTTGCGGCAAGCATATGGACCCGCGACATCAGCGTGGCTCATCGCTTGGCGCGCCGTATCAAGGCGGGCTCGGTACGCATCAACACTGCGGGGTCCGTCGATGCGGCGATGCCGCTCGGCGGCTTCAAGCAGTCTGGCTGGGGCCGCGAAAATGGCCGCGAAGGCATCGAGATCTATACCGAGGTCAAATCGGTCACCGTGGGGCTGAGTTGAAGGCATTCGCATGAGTTCGATGTCCTTCGACTATGTGATCGCCGGCGCCGGGTCTGCGGGATGCGTGCTGGCAAATCGATTGAGCGCAGAGCGGAACATGCGGGTATTGCTGGTGGAGGCAGGGGGCTCGGACGACCGCTTCTTGATCAAGATGCCGTTGGGGTTCTTGCGCGCCTTGTTCGACCCCACGTTGTCGTGGGGCTATATGAGTGAACCGGAGCCCACGTTGGATGGACGCTCGATAGGGCTGCCGCGCGGCAAAGTGCTCGGCGGCTCATCGTCGATCAACGGCCTGTTTTTCATGCGCGGCCATTCCGGCGATTTCGATGGCTGGGCGGCGCTGGGCTGCGCCGGCTGGAGCTACGCCGACGTGCTGCCATATTTCAAGCGCATGGAGAAGAGCTGGCGCGGCGCGAGCGCTTGGCATGGCGGTGATGGACCGCTGCACGTGATGCCGATCGATACGCGGCTGCTTTTGCACCGACCACTGATGGAGACCGCGCCTGCGGCCGGCTTTTCGACTACCGATGACATCCATGGCGAGGTCGAAGAAGGT
Organism: Steroidobacteraceae bacterium; assembly: GCA_036502605.1. GTDB lineage: Bacteria > Pseudomonadota > Gammaproteobacteria > Steroidobacterales > Steroidobacteraceae > Bog-1198. The sequence goes on along the minus strand of DASXYI010000086.1, from coordinate 14,831 downwards.
TTCGCGCGCGGCGAAATTACCGTCGATACACGCGGCCGCCGCGCGAGTACGGCACGCGCGTATTTGCGGCCGGCAAAGGGCCGTTCCAACTTGGCAATGTTCACCGGCGCACTGGTGACCAAGATCCTCATTGAAAACGGCAAGGCTGTCGGCATCGAGTGTCAGCGAGGCGGCGCCACCATCGAGGCGCGCGCGGACCGGGAAGTCATTCTGAGCGGCGGCGCCTTCAACTCGCCGCAACTGCTCATGCTGTCCGGCATCGGGCCGGCCGATGAACTGCGCTCGCATGGCATCGATGTGCGCGTCGATCTGCCTGGGGTGGGGCGCAATCTGTCTGAGCACGCGCGAGTTCCGATCGAGTTCGCAACGCGCGGCGACATTTCATTCCTCAATGAACTGCGGGCCGATCGAGCCGCGCGCTCCGTGTTGCGATGGGTAGTCATGGGCAGCGGCGCGTTCGCGACGCAGATCAACAGCTGCAACATCGTGGTACGCACGGATCCGAGTCTTGCTCAACCCGACATTCAGCTCATGAGCAATCCGGTACGCATGGACGCGCAGATCTGGTGGCCGTTCATCGGTTCGCGCCAGGAGCATCGGATCACCGCTGACGCGGTGGTGCTGCATCCCGAATCGCGCGGCAAGGTCACGCTGCGTTCGGCGAGTCCGGTCGACAAACCGAGAATACTGCTGAACGTGTTGGCGACCGACGGCGATCTGGCGACCGCTCGCCGGGGCGTGCGGCTGGCACGCCGGATCTACGGCACTGCGCCGCAGTCCGCGCTGATCGAGCGCGAAGTTGCGCCGGGCCGCGCGATCGAGTCTGACGCGGATCTCAATGCCTACATTCGCGCGCGGGCCAGTGTCACGCAGCATCCAGTGGGAACTTGCACCATGGGAGTCGGCGCCGGCGCCGTGCTCGACCCCCAGCTGCGGGTCCGCGGCATCGCCGGTTTGCGGGTGGTCGATGCGTCGGTGATGCCCGCGGTCCCCGGCGGCAACACCAACGCTGCCGTCATCATGATCGCCGAGAAGGCGGCCGACCTGATCCTTGGCCGGGCGCTGCCGCCAGAACCTGTGCGCAAGCCCAAATCCGTGAGCAAGCCCGGGACTGCGCGTAGCGCCTGAGGGATGTGCCGATGCCGAATACCTTCAAGATAGAACCTGTGACGCAACTGAAGCTCGTGCTGGAGCACGCCTTTGATATCCGCATCGATTTCCACCAGCGATTGATTTTCGATGCCATGCCCGGTGGGCAGAAAGCTGCGTACACTTCGGTGAAGAGCGGGACGGTGTCGGGCCCGCGGCTCAACGGCAAGGTGCTCGATTACAGCGGCGCAGACTGGCCCATCGTGCGCGCCGACGGTGTAGTGGAACTCAACGCGCACTACGTGCTCGAGGCGGATGATGGCGCGCGCATCTACATTCGCAATCTTGGCTACGTGTACGGACCGCGTTCAGCGGCGGATTCGGCCCGCTCGCCGGCCAATCCCGCACCCCTGGGCTACTTTCGCTGTACGCCGTATTTTCGAGCTCCGGAAGGCCCGCACGATTGGCTCAATCGGACGGTGATCATCGGCGGCGGCGAGCGCCACACAGAACCGGATCACACCCTGTTCCGCTACTACGCGGCGTTATGACCGCCGATTACATCATCGTCGGCGGCGGCTCGGCCGGGTGCGTGCTGGCCGCTCGACTGTCGGAAGATTCTCGAACGCGAGTCGTGCTGCTCGAAGCCGGTGATACCGATGTGGGTCGCTGGGCCATGCGCATGCCACTGGCATGGCGCGACACATTCATGGACCCGTCGGTCAGTTGGGGCTACGTCACCGAACCTGAGCCCTTCGCGGACGATCGGATCATTCCCGCGCCCCGCGGTAAAGTGATGGGAGGCTCCGGCTCCGTGAACGGGATGATGTACTCTCGCGGCGCGGCGGCCGATTACGCTGACTGGGCCAAGTCCGGCCTCGAGGGCTGGGGCTATGCGGACGTGTTGCCGTATTTCCGGCGATCCGAAGGTAATTGGCGCGGGGCGTCGGCATATCACGGGGGCGATGGTCCACTCACGGTCGCGCGCCACGTTCCTGACCGGGTGATCTTTCCGCGGATGATGGCCGCGGCGGAGGCGCTGGGCTTCAAGCAACTGGACGACTTTCACGGCGCGGATGCGGAGGGGTTCTCCGTTCCGGACTTTACCGTGCATCGCGGCGAGCGTGCGAGTACCTCGGTGCGATTCCTGCGCCCGGCACTGCGCCGGCCCAACTTGAGCGTGATCACCAACGCCTTGGTGCATCGTGTGCTGCTCGAGGGTGCGCGCGCACGCGGCGTCGAGTACCGCGTCGGCAGTGCGGTACGGACGATCGAGTGCGATCGCGAGGTGGTACTGGCCGCCGGCGCGTTTGGTTCGCCGCAGATCTTGCTGCTGTCTGGAATTGGTCCGGCCGCCGGGATCGAGCCGCACTCTATTCGTGTCGTCCACGAACTGCCCGGCGTCGGCGCGAATCTGCAGGAACATCAGTCGATTGCAATGATGTACAAGGCGCGCGGCCCGATCACCTTCGAGGCGCGCTTGCGCGCTGATCGCTTGGCGATCGATGTGCTGCGTTGGATGTTGTTCCGCAACGGACCGATCGCCGGCCTGCCGGTGTCGGCGCAAGGCTTCGTGCGCACCTCACCGGATCTGGACAGACCCGATTTACAATTATTGATAAGCCCGGTGTCGATGATGGCCAGACCATGGTTCCCCGGCTGGCGCGGCGGATCGGGTCATGTGTTCTCGGTTGCCTGCGTACTGCTGCATCCGGCCAGCCGAGGCCGGGTCTCGCTGCGATCAGCCGATCCAGCCACGGCCCCGCGCATACTGCTCAACCTGCTGCAGGCTCCCGAGGACCGGGCTGCGTTTACGCGAAGCATGCGCTTCGTGCGACGCTTTTTCGCGACAGCTGCGGCCCAGGAGGTCGCACAGAACGAGCTGACACCCGGAGAAGCACTGCGGAGCGACACTGAGCTGGAGGCCTTCGCCCGGGCCAATGTGCGCACCGCCATGCATCCGACCAGCAGCTGCGCCATGGGTGTGGGTGATGACGCGGTAGTGGATGCGCGGTTGCGGGTGCGCGGTATCGATGGTTTGCGCATCGCGGACGCCTCGGTCATGCCGACCATCGTTGGCGGAAACACCAATGCACCTGTCATCATGATTGCGGAGAAAGCGGTCGATCTTATCCTGGGTCGCGGCGCGGCGGAGCATCGAGTTGCCTAAAGATCAAACAGCGCAAGGATTTTACGGCTGGACCATGCTCGCGGCCTTGTGGGGCGTCATGTTCCTGAACCTTGGGTTTCCCGCCTATGGCCCTGCCGTCATCAACCCCGCCATGGCGAAAGCGGTCGGCTTGCAGCGCGAGACGCTGGGCAACATGTACTCGGTGTACATGATCATGTCGGGATTGCCGGGTCCCTTGGTTGCCATCAGCGTCAACCGCTTTGGCGTGCGCAAGACGCTCCTGCTGGGGAGCTCGTTGATCGTCGTGGGCGCGCTGCTGATGGCGACAGTGGTCACGAGCGGATTGGGAGCCATGTTGTGTTCCGGCTTGTTGGTGGGCACGGGCGTTGCGACCGGTGCTGCCCTCGCCTCGCAGACGGGATTGGCGCGCTGGTTCGTCCGGCGCCGCTCGCTGGCGTTATCCGTGTTGTACTCCGCCGGCGCCATCGGTGGATTCGTGGCGGCGCCTCTGCTCAATCGACTCATCCAAGTGAGCGGCACATGGCGCTCCGGGTGGTGGCTGCTCGCGGCGCTGTCCGGCATCGCAGCGTGTGTCACTTTGATCTTTGTCCGCGAGCGGCCGGAGGACATGGGCCAAGTGGCGGATGGTTTCGGACCGCCCCTCGCCGACGGACGAGCAGTTCCGGACATGCGGCCGCCGTTCGTGACGCGTCGCGAGTGGACTTTCCGAGCCGCGGTTCGCAACCCGACGTATTGGGTGCTGCTCATTTCATTGCTGGGTACCAGCGGCGGCTTCACGTTGTTCCTGGCGCATGGGGTGGTGCATTTGCAGGACCTGGGCCACTCGGCCACTGTCGGCGCCTGGGCTGTCAGCATCATGACCGTCACCGGGCTCATCGGTAAGGCAATACTCGCCACGCTCGGCGACCGCATCGATCCGCGCTACATTTTTGCGCTGTTCATGGCGGTATTCGCCGTCGGGCTGGTCGTCATCGTCAATGCTCGTGCCATGTGGCAAGTGATTCTTTTTGCAACCTGCTTCGGCATCGGCTTCGGCGGCGGTTTGGTGTGCTTCATGTCCGTGTTGAGCAATTATTACGGTACCCGGGCCTTTGCCTCGCTGGCCGGCCTTGCGCTGGCGGTCAATACGACCATGTCGGCGATCGCTCCCAAAGTCGCTGGTCGCCTGTTCGATCAGGGCGTGGGGTATGCGGCGACCTTTTATGTATTGGCGGTCTGGGGTTTCATCAGCGCGGTGGTGTTGATCTTTACACGGCGGCCGGAGACAACGATACCGAGCGGCGCTGCGGTGGCTGAGGCGTAGTGCGGAGCGATTCGATAAATGCAGTTAAAGAGGGCGATCTGCTGTGGACGCCCAGTGCCGAGCGCGTCGAGCAGGCGCACCTGACCCACTATATGAGATGGCTTGCAGAACGCGGACATCGCTTCAACTCGTACACCGAGCTGTGGCGCTGGTCGATCGACGATCAGGAGGGATTCTGGGGTTCGTTGTGGGATTATTTCGACATTCGGGCCTCGCAACCTGTTGCGGGGGTCCTCAAGGATAGCTCCATGCCGGGCGCGGAGTGGTTTCCCGGCTCGCGGTTGAACTATGCAGAGCATGCGCTGCGCCACGAGCGAGACGGGGCCGACGCGCTGCTGTACTTGAGCGAGCGGCGCGGCCTGACGGCGCTCTCTTGGACGGATCTCGGTGGTCAAGTGCGCAAGCTCGCCACGTGCCTGCGAGCATTAGGGGTTGGACCGGGCGACCGCGTGGTCGCGTACTTGCCGAACTCGCCCGAGGCCGTCATCGCCATGCTGGCCACGGTCAGCATCGGCGCCATTTGGGCCAGCTGCGGTCCGGACTTCGGGCCGCGCGGCGTGGTCGACCGGTTCCTGCAGTTGGCGCCAAAGCTGGCTTTCTGCGTCGATGGTTACCATTACGGCGGCAAGCCCTTCGATCGCCGTCCCGAACTTGGGACCATATTGAGTTCGCTGCCCTCGCTCGAGGGGGTCATCTATCTGCGGCAACTCGAGCCGCGGAGCGCCACGCCGTTAACCGCCAATACCATCTTTTGGGAAGATGCGTTGGGCGGCGCAGAGGTTTCACGCGAGTCGTTCCGATTCGAACAAGTGCCGTTCGCGCACCCGTTGTGGATTCTGTTCTCATCCGGCACCACGGGTTTGCCGAAGCCCATCATTCATTGTCATGGCGGAATGATTCTCGAGCAGTTCAAGGCGCTGACCTTGCAGATGGACGTGCATCCCGGTGAGCGCATGTTCTTTTTCACCACCACCGGCTGGATGATGTGGAATTTTTTGGTCAGTGCGTTGCTGGTCGACGTGGTTCCGGTGCTGTACGACGGCAACCCCGCGTACCCGCAACCCGACGTCCTGTGGGCCATGGTCGAGCGCACCGGCGCCAGCTACTTCGGGGCGAGCCCGACCTATGTCAACCTTCTCGAGAAGGCAGGCATCGTCCCCAAGGACCGATTCGACTTGTCGAAGCTCAAGTCCATCATGCTGGCGGGGTCGCCGGTGACGGCCGAAGTCATGGCGTGGTGTTACCGCAATGTGAAGGCCGATGCGTGGGCCTACTCCGGCAGCGGCGGCACGGATCTTTGCACGGGAATCGTGGGCGGCGTGGCGCTGTTGCCGGTTTATGCCGGCGAAATCCAAGGACGCCAGCTTGGGGTCGCGGCGTTCGCGTTCAACGAGGCCGGCGAAGCGGTGGTGAACGAAGTGGGCGAATTGGTCATTACCAAGCCGCTGCCGTGCATGCCGGTGGGTTTCTGGAACGATGCCGATGGCAGCCGCTACCGGGATTCCTATTTCGACCAGTATCCCGGCGTGTGGCGGCATGGGGACTTCTTCAAGGTCAACGAACGCGGCGGAAGTTTCGTGCTCGGCCGCTCGGACGCGACGTTGAATCGGCACGGCGTCCGAATCGGCACGGCCGAAGTGTATCGCGCCTTGGCCGAAGTGCCTGAGATCGAGGATTCGCTGATCGTGAATCTCGATCTGCCGGGCGGCGGTTTCTTCATGCCGCTGTTCGTCAAGCTGCGCGACCGGGCACAGTTCGATGAGGCAATGGCGGCGCGGATACGCGCGCGCATGCGAGAAACCTACTCGGCTCGGCACATTCCGGACAAGATTTATCAGGTCGACGCCATCCCTTACACTTTGACCGGCAAGAAAATGGAAGTGCCCGTGCGCAGGATTCTGACGGGCGTTCCCGTCGACAAGGCGGCGAACCGTGCGGCCATGTCGAACGTGGAGTCGCTGGATTTTTTCATTGCCTACGCACGCGAACAGCAGGATTACCGCTTGTCCTGAGAAATCAACTGCCGCGGCGCGGCAGCTGCACTCTGAATCGATTCCACGCTCCTCCTCGGTGGAGTTTGATGAGGTGCTGCAAGCGCTTCATGTCGCCCTGGCGTCAGCTATCAATTCCCGTGGAGAGATCCTTATGAACGCAAGAGGACCGGCATGAATCACCGGATCCTAGCCGTTGCGGCGTTGGGGCTTGCATTGGGGGCCTGCGGTCGAACGCAGACCCCGCCCGCCGCGGCACCGCAAGCGGCGCCGAAGCCGGCTGCGGCGGTCGATGCCGTACGGCTGACGGCCGCGGACCACGAACCCGGCAACTGGATGAGTTCTGGCCGGACCTACAGCGAACAGCATTTCAGTCCGCTGCGGAAAATCGATGCCGGCAACGTCAAGCAACTCGGGCTGGCCTGGTCCTACGATCTCGACACGGCGCATCGCGGCCAGGAGTCGACGCCACTGGTGATCGACGGCGTCATGTACGTGACCAGCGCCTGGAGTAAAGTATTCGCGCTCGACGCGAAAACCGGCGCGCCTATTTGGACCTACGATCCCAAGGTGCCCGGCAGGGCGGCGATCAATGCCTGTTGCGATGTCGTCAATCGCGGCGCCGCGGCGTGGAAGGGCCGCATCTATTCCGGCACGCTCGACGGCCGGCTGATCGCTCTGGATGCGGCCACCGGCAAGCTGGCGTGGGAAGTCATGACGGTTCCGCAAGGCCAGCGCTACGCAATCACCGGTGCGCCGCGCGTCGTGAAAGGCATGGTGCTGATCGGCAACGGCGGTGGCGAAAATGGCATGCGCGGATACGTCACGGCCTATGATGCGGATACCGGCAAGCAGGTTTGGCGCTTCTACACGGTACCGGGAGATCCCGCGCAGCCGTTCGAAAGTCCTGCCCTGGAAAAAGCCGCGAAGACCTGGAAGGGTGAGTGGTGGAAGCTGGGCGGCGGCGGCCCGGTATGGGATGCCATCGTCTACGACCCGACCTTGGATCTCATTTACATCGGCGTCGGCAACGGCGCGCCGTGGAACCGCGACACGATCGGCGGCGACGCGCTGTACCTGTCGTCGATCGTGGCATTGAAGGCCGAGACGGGCGAGTACGTGTGGCATTACCAGACGACGCCGCATGACGCATGGGATTTCGATTCTTGTTCACCGCTGATCCTGGCGGATTTGCAGATGGGCGGCGCCAAGCAGGCGGTCATTATGCAGGCGCCGAAGAACGGTTTCTTCTATGTACTCGATCGCGCGACCGGCGAACTGTTGGCAGCCGATCCCTTTACAACGACTACCTGGGCGAAGCGCGTCGATCTTAAGACCGGCCGGCCGGTGGTGGAAAAGGGCGCGGACTACGGCGAGTCGGGCAAGCCCTTCGTGTCGATGCCGGGACCCGGCGGCGGCCATAGTTGGCAGCCGATGTCCTTCAGCCCCCAAACCAATCTCGTTTATTTCCCGGTGATGGACGTCGCATTCCCGTACTTTCCGGAAAAGATTGCGACGCGCCACGATCTGGCGTGGAACACCGGCGTCGACTTCAATGCCGGGAGCTTGCCGCAAGACCCGAAGATCAAGGCGCAAATCATCGGCAGCCTCAAGGGGCATCTCGTGGCGTGGAATCCCGTCACCAACAAGGAAGTTTGGCGCGCCGAATTGGGACATCCGTGGAATGGCGGAGTCGTCTCGACTGCCGGCACTCTCGTTTTCCAGGGAAATGCCATGGGCGAATTCGTCGCGTACCGTGCCGACAACGGCGAGCGGTTGTGGTCCGCCGAGACGCAGGCCGGGGTACTCGCAGCGCCGATAGTTTATGAAGTCGACGGTGTCGACTACGTCGCCATCGAAGTCGGCTGGGGCGGTGCCTTTGGTCTCGCAGCGGGCGAGCTTGCGCTCAAATCCCACGTCGCTTCGAACCTGCCCCGTATTCTGGTGTACGCGCTCGGCGGCACGGCGACGTTGCCCGCGCTCGCGGCGGCCGCGCCCACGCTACTCGATCCGCCGCCGGACATTGCATCGGCGGCGACGGTGGCCGCGGGTAAAAAGCTGTACCACACGTATTGCTCGAATTGCCACGGCGACAGCGCCACGGGTTCGGGGGTACTGCCGGACTTGCGCTACTCGCCGGTCATCAAGGACGCCCGCGCGATGGACGTGATCGTGCGCCAGGGTTCGCTGCAGGCGAACGGGATGATCGCGTTCAAGGACGAACTGTCGCCGCAGGCTCTCGAGCAGATACGTGCGTACGCCGTGCATCGCGCCAACCAGGACAAGCCGGGTCCGGCCGCGGCGAGGCATGGGCAGCAGCCGCCCTGACCTTAAATCATACGAGGATCTTGCGGCCGGTATCGAGCGTCGTCTTGTCCTTGTCGCCGATATCGCCGGACGGAGGAATCGCGCGGCCCTTCTTGACTGCGGGACGTTCGCCGATGGTCTTCGTCCATCGCTCGAGGTGCGGCAACCCGTCGAGAGTCACGCCGGACCACTCGTGGCCGTGAATCCATGCCCAGTGCGATATGTCGGCAATGGAATACTCATCGCCGGCAACATACGGGTGCGACGCCAGCTGGCGCTCGAGCACCTCGAACAGACGGCGCACCTCGCGCTGATAGCGATCGATGGCGTAAGGAATTTTCTCCGGTGCGTAACGGAAGAACACGTTCGCCTGGCCCATCATCGGACCCACGCCGGCCATTTGAAACATCAACCACTGGATGACGCGCGACCGCCCCTTGGCGTCCTTAGGCATGAGCTTGCCGGTCTTCTCGGCAAGGTAGATCAGGACGGCGCCGGATTCGAATACCGCGAAGTCGCCATTGGCGCGATCGACGATCGCCGGGATACGGCCATTGGGGTTGATCTTGAGATACCACTCGGCTTTCTGTTCCTGCTTGGAAAACGCCAGTGGGTGGACGTTGAACGGAAGCCCGAGCTCCTCCAGCGCGATAGAGATTTTCCAACCATTCGGCGTCGCGGCGGTGTATAGATCGATCATGGTTTTCCTCGGGTAATTACCGATAATCTACACGCCTCCGCACGCCTGTAGTCAAGTAATCCAACGGGCACGCTCACCTTCCCTCACTGTCTATTTTTGCTTCTGGGAAGGTAGAGCCGCCATGCGAGGTAGCTGCAACATGGCGGGATTATCGAGGGGGGATTGCATGGAACGAGTCGACGGCGCGGTTGCGTTCATCACGGGCGGAGCCAGCGGCATGGGTCTCGGCATGGCGCAGGTTTTTTCCCGTGCCGGAATGCGAGTCGTCATCGCAGATATTCGGCAGGAAGCCCTCGATGCCGCACTGAGTCGGTTTCCCGCGGACAACCCGGGCGTGTTCGGCGTGCAACTCGACGTTGCGGATCGAGCAGCCTACGTGCGTGCGGCGGACGCGGCCGAGGCGAAGTTCGGCAAGATTCATGTTCTCGTCAACAACGCCGGTATCGGCATCGTAGGATCGTTGTTGACCGCCACTTATGCGGATTGGGACTGGGGACTCGCCGTGAACCTGGGCGGTGTCATCAACGGCATCCAAACCATCCTGCCGCGCATCCGCCGTCACGGCGAAGCGGGCCACATCTTGACCACTTCATCGATGAGCGGCATCTTCGCAGCGGGCGTCGCCGGAATCTACACCACGGCAAAATACGCCGTCGTCGGCCTCATGGAGTCCTTGCGGTCGGAACTCGAGCCGCATTCGATCGGCGTCTCGGCATTTTGTCCCGGTCTCGTCAATACCAACATCGGCGACGTCGACAAGCTGCGCCCGGCCGAGTTTCGCGACTCGACCTATAGCGCCGGAGCGGCGGAGCGCGCCGCCTTCATGCGCGAAAAATTATTTCCGCACGGCATGTCGCCCATCGAGATCGGCGAGCGCGTGCTCGAAGGCATTCGCCGCAACGATTTATGGATCTTGACGCATTCAGAATATCGCGAAGGCGCACAGCAGCGTTTTGACGCCATTCTCGCGTCCTTTCCCACGGATGCGGCGCCGCCGCAACGTGCGGCGGCCGAGGCGATGGTGCTGCGCAACCCGCTGTTCGCGGCGGAACGCGAACGTCGATCGGCGCACAGGAAACCGACATGAAAGAGCTGGCGGGGCGAGTCGCATTCATCACCGGCGGCGGCAGCGGCATCGGATTTGGCATCGCAAAATGCGCGGCCGAGGCCGGCATGAAGGTTGCCATCGCCGATGTCCGGCCCGACCACCTCGAGCAGGGACTCGCGAAGCTGCGAGCCGCCGGCGCCCACGCGCACGGCATGTTGGTGGATGTGGCGGATGCCGCGGCGGTGGAGCGTGCGGCGGAAGAAACCATCAAGGTCTTCGGCAAGGTGCATCTGGTGTGCAACAACGCCGGCGTCAGTATTTTCGGACCGATGGACGCCGCGACCATGGACGATTGGCGCTGGATCATGGGCGTCAATGTCGACGGCGTCATCAACGGCATTCAGTCGTTCATGCCGCGTCTCAAGGCACACGGCGAAGGCGGCCACATCGTCAATACCGCGTCCATGGCGGGACTTTTGGTCGGGCCGGGCATGGGGCTCTATTCGGCCTCCAAATTTGCGGTGGTCGGATTGACCTTGTCGCTGCGCTACGATCTGGCGCCGCACGGTATCGGCGTGTCCGTGCTGTGTCCGGGATTCGTACGCAGCAATATTCACGAAGCGGTATTGTCGCGCCCGAAGAGCCTCAGTGCGACCGGCTATCCGGTCACCGAGGTGGACATGAAACGCTTGGATGGAGTGCTGTCGGTCGGCATGGATCCGGTCGAAGTCGGCTCGCACGTCATCGCGGGCGTGCGCGAAAATCGTCAATACATTTTCCCGCACGCCGAGTTCCGCGAGGAACTCAAAGGCGTATCCGACGAGCTGCTCGCCGCGCTCCCCAATCGCGAGCCGGAGCCCGCCCGCATGGCCGCCGAAGATTTCCGCCGGCAGCGCAAGGCGGAAGCCGCCAAACTCGTCAAGAACTTCTAGTTCAGCGCGTGGCCACCCATTTGTCGACAGGTGAACTGAATACCGAGCCCGTGACCGGAGCCCCCGGTGCGCAGACGCCCGCCGAGGAAAAGCCGTGGCCTTCGCGAGGGCGCGCATGGTACGCGGTATTCATGTTCGCGCTCGTGCTATGCGTGAACTTTCTGGATCGCGGCATATTGCCGCTGCTGGTCGTGCCGATCAAACGCGATTTGGGACTCACGGACACCCAGATCAGCCTGCTGATGGGCTTTGCCTTCGTCATGTTCTACGTGATCCTCGGCCTGCCGATCGCACGCCTCGTGGACCGCAGCAGCCGCCGCAGGATCATGGCAATCGGCGTGGCTTTGTGGAGCGGCGCCACCGCGTTATGCGGGCTCGCGAATACCTTCGTGCAGCTATTTCTCGCGCGCGTGGGTGTGGGCGTGGGCGAGGCCTGCGTCGGTCCCGCGACGTACTCGATGCTGGCGGATTTGTTTCCGCGGGAACAGCTGGCCCGAGCCGTGTCGGTGCTCAATTTCGGTTTCATCGCCGGCATCGGCTTGTCGGCCATCATGGGTGGCGCCGTCATTGGCGCGCTCGAACACTTGCCGCCGGTGGTGTTGCCATTCATCGGGGTTCTGCGGAGCTGGCAACTGACGTTTCTCGTGGTGGGCATTCCGGGGTTACTGGTCGCGCTGCTCATGGGCACTGTGGTCGAGCCGGTGAGACGCGATCTTGCCGCGGCGGGTGTCGGTGCTGTCGCCGGCGGCCGTTCCATACCCATTCGCGATGTCGTGCGCTACCTGTGGACCAACCGCGCGGTCTATGGACCGATGTATGGCGCGCTGGCGCTGCAGTCCATTCCATCGCAGGGGGCCATCAGCTGGGGACCGACATTCTTCATCCGCGTGCATCATTGGACGCCGCGGCATGTGGGTCTTGCGTTCGGCACCGTGGTGCTGCTGGTGGCGCCGTTCGCGCTCATGGCCGGCGGACTGTTGGCCGAGCGGCTGATGAAACGCGGCTACAACGATGCGAATTTGCGCGTGCAGCTGTTGGCGATTTGCCTGTGGATACCGGGCGCGGCGCTGATGCCGATGATGCCGACGCCCACGCTCGCATTGACGGCGTTCGGCGTATCTCTGTTCTTCGCAATGATGGCGCCCGGACCGCAGAACGCGGCGCTGCAGAGCGTTACGCCCAACAGGATGCGAGGCCAGGCGACGGCGTTGTTCCTGTTCGTTTTCAACATCGTCGGATTCGGTTGCGGACCCACGGTCATCGCGTTGATCACGGACTTCGTCTTCCACGACGATACCCGTGTCGGCAGCGCGCTCACTCTCGCAACCGCGATCCTCGGGCCGCTGTCGGCATGGGCGTTGTTTCTCGGGCTGAAGCCGTACGGACGGCTGATCGCCGCGACGGCCGGCAAGCATTGAAGGAGCTCAAGCGCTCTGCATCGCCCCATATCGAAGCGGCGGGTGGCTGACCGCGCCGCGTACGGCGAGCGGCTCGGCGCTGGTTATGCCGTTGGTGATCGCGTACAAGGTGATCGCGGCGGCATTGTGAAGCTGCAGTTTCCGCATCAAATTGGAGCGGTGCTTCTCGATGGTCTTGGGGCTCACGCCGAGCTCGCGTGCGATCGATTTGTTCGAATTGCCGAGAGCAATTTGAGTCAGGACCTCGCGCTCGCGTTCAGTTATGGATTGGGTAGCCGCGGCAAATGCAGACCGATTGTCGCGCGCCAGGTAGTTGGACAGAACCTTACCGACGACCGTCTTGCAGAGGAATTGCTGGCCGGCCGCAACGGTGCGAATCGCAAGCATCAACTCAGCGCTGTTGCAGTCCTTGAGAACGTAGCCATCGGCGCCCGCGCTTAGCGCGGCACGAACGTGATTCTCGTCTCGGTGCTCGGTCAGCACCAGTTTGCGCGTCATGGGCGAGAGCCGCTGAATCTGGGCCAGCAGTTCGATACCCGACGGCCCGGGAAATATGAGATCCGTTATTACCACGTCGGGCGAAATATCACGAATGCCGCTCAGACATTCTTGCACGCATCCGAAAGCGCCAACGACGTTGAAATCGGCGTGAACCCCGACGAGTTGCTTGAGGCCTTCGCGCAAGAGGGCATGGCTGTCGACCAATACGATGCGAAGTCTCGGCCCAGCTTCATCATGGCTGGGGGTACGTGTACTCGAGGCTGCTTCCGATGTCATTCGAGTACGCTAAATTAATAGGAAATGGCGCGGCGGGCGCACCTCTCAAATGGCGACTATGGGGAATTCAAAGGTGTGAGCTTGCGATTCGCGTCACACCCCACCCGGACGTTATGACAAGAAATGCCGCGCCGTAACCCCTCGCCCGCCGCAAACGGTTCCTTTTGAAAGCCTGCGATGCCTCACATCAAAGGTAAATCGGAATGGGGTACCCTTCCGCGCTCAACAACACGTCGAACCGTCGACAGGAAGCAAGGATGACGGTAGTCGAACAACGAAAGGATCAGCGGTATCCGCTCGTACGTCGGGCGGCCGGCGAATTCAGGCTGCTGACAGCCGACGCCGCGTATCCCATTGAGGTCATCAAAGACATCTCAAGTTCGGGAATCCGGGTGTACCTGAATACTCACTTGGCCGAACGCCTGCAGGTTTCAGTCGAATACCTCGAGCCGACGTTAAAGCTCGAGCTGAACGGCATGGTGGCCTGGTGCACGGCGCAGGAGGAGCCCACCGACGCCGTTGAAACGTACGGCCGTTACATCGTCGGCATCCAGCTGTTCAGTCCCGTCCTGCTGATGGCCATGTCGGGCCTGTATTAATTTACCTCGAGCCGAGTGGGAACCCCTCAGCAATAGCCACGCCGACTCAGATCTTGACGGGCTCGGACCGCCGTTCATACTCGTGGCGTGGAAGTAGCGATCTGCGTCCTGTCAGGCATCTTATGATTCGAATCGAACACGTTGCTTTCTGGACGGAGGACCTCGATCGTCTCGTATCCTTCTACTCAACATACTTCGGCGCAATGCCCGGAGCAACCTACACCAATGCAGCCAAAGGCTTCGAATCGCGATTCCTGAGCTTTGACGGTGGCGCACGGCTCGAAGTCATGAGGAGTTCGATGTTGGAGCCTGTGAAGCACGAACGGGGCGCTCAGCGCATGGGGCTCACGCACCTTGCCGTGTCCGTAGGTTCGCAGCAACGAGTTGACGAACTCACAGACCGGCTGAAACAAGACGGGTTCGAGGTCGTAGACGGACCTCGTCATACAGGCGACGGTTACTACGAGAGCGTTGTACTAGATCCAGATGGCAACCGAATCGAGATCACGGCTTGA
>DASXYI010000085.1:0-157242 GCA_036502605.1 Steroidobacteraceae bacterium | reverse complement strand
TCGACGAGCCGTCGAACATCTTGCCGTCCCGGAAAAATCCCTCATCCACCAGACGCGTCGGCACGGTCACGTGTTGTTCCTTGCCAATCGTATCCGTAAAGCGAAGATCGGCGAACTTCGCTTCCTTTTCCTTGATCAATTTTAGAACTTCAGCCGGAGTCATTTGCATCCTCGCGAGGTGGGTAATTCTGTTGGGCCCGGTCGCGCCGGGTTCTGTGACAATGCAGCAAATGTGCCACTGCGGGCCATATACGGATCAAGTACTTGCAACCAGAAGCCTGCATTGGCGCTCTATTATGGCGCAAATCTAAGAAATTAGCGCTCCAATATGGTGCGCCCCCCCGGCTGGGTAAGCGTGGCGGGCCATCTGGCAGCTCCAAGCGGGGTCAATGTGCCAAACAAGTGCGGCTCCCGGGCTCTCGCCGGGCAACGGGAGGACAGCGCGCGTGGCGCGTCGCTATACTCGCGGGCCGTTATTGAAGCCCACGAGCATTATGGCCAAAGCAACCCGTGCCTCGCCCAGGACGTTTCAGGATCTGATCTTCGCGCTGCAAACATATTGGTCGGAGCAGGGATGCATCATTTTACAGCCCTACGATATGGAAATGGGCGCCGGAACCTTTCACACCGCGACATTTCTGCGCGCCGTTGGGCCGGAGCCGTGGAGCGCCGCATATGTTCAACCGTCGCGGCGGCCGACCGACGGGCGCTACGGCAACAATCCGTTTCGGCTGCAGCATTACTATCAGTTTCAAGTTTGCATCAAGCCATCACCGGACGACTTTCAAGAGCTCTACCTTGGCTCGCTGCGATCGCTGGGCTTCGATCTGCTGACGCACGATATTCGCTTCGTGGAGGATAACTGGGAGTCGCCCACCTTGGGTGCTTGGGGGCTCGGATGGGAAGTGTGGCTCAACGGCATGGAGGTCTCGCAGTTCACGTACTTCCAACAGGTCGGTGGCTTGGATTGCCGACCGGTCATGGGCGAAATTACCTACGGGCTCGAGCGCCTGGGAATGTATATCCAGGGTAAGGAAAGCATTTTCGATATCGTTTGGGCCGACGGGCCGTTCGGCAGCATCACCTATGGCGACGTGTTTCATCAGAACGAGGTGGAACAATCCGTCTACAATTTCGAAAAGGCCGACACGCAAATTTTGTTGAGTCAATTCGATGCCCACGAAGCGGCGTGCCAAAGCCTGCTCGAGGACAAACTGGTTTTGCCCGCTTACGAACAGATGGTCAAGGCATCGCACTCTTTCAACCTGCTCGACGCGCGCCATGCGGTCTCGGTCACCGAGCGCCAGCGCTTCATATTGCGGGTCCGAACGCTGGCTCGCGGCGTCGCCGAAGGCTATCGCCAAAGCCGCGAAGCACTTGGGTTCCCGTTGCTGAAGAATCTCGCGCCGCCGCAGGTCGCCTGATGGCGGCCCGCGATCTGTTGTTCGAATTGGGCACGGAGGAATTGCCGCCGCGCACGTTGTTGAGCTTGTCGAGCGCGCTCACGGACGGCTTGATCAAAGGCATCGAAGCCGCCGGCATTCCCCATGGGCTCGCTCACGGCTTCGCGACGCCGCGACGCCTCGGCGTGCGAGTCGAGGCCTGTGCAGAATTTGCACCGGATCGTCGGGTCGAGCGTCGCGGACCACCGGTCGCCAGCTCCTTCGATGCGGCCGGCGCACCCACGACGGCCGCCGCCGCGTTTGCCAAAAGCTGCGGCGTCCAGGTTGCCGACCTCGAGCGCCTGACGACGGACAAAGGTGCCTGGCTGGCGTTTCGCGGCACGGAGCCCGGCGCCGCTACCACAAGCCTGATCGGTGCGATCGTGGCTCAAGCGATTGCGGCCCTGCCCATCGCCAAGCGAATGCGTTGGGGCGCGCACAGCGCAGAATTCGTCAGGCCCGTGCGCAGTGTCGTCCTGCTTTTCGGCGGCGATGTGGTTCCAACGACCTTGCTCGGATTGACGTCCGGCCGAATCACCGTGGGTCATCGGTTCCATGCGCCTCGCCCCCTCGTTTTGAAATCGCCAAAGTCCTACGAGGGTCAATTGCGCCGCGCCAAGGTGATCGCCGATTTCGGCAAGCGCCGCGATCTCATACGCGCCCAGGTCGACTTCGCGGCGGCCGAGTCCGGCGGTACCGCGTTGATCGAGGACGCCTTGCTCGACGAGGTGACCGCCTTGGTGGAATGGCCGGTGCCCATCGCCGGCCGATTCGAGCAGCGATTTCTGGCGCTGCCGCGCGAGGTCGTGATCGCCACAGTGCAGGATCACCAGCGCTACTTCGCGGTGCAGGGCGCCGACGGCCGGCTGACCGGCGGCTTCGTTACGGTGAGCAACCTCCAAAGCCGCGATCCTTCGAAGGTGCGCGAGGGCAACGAGCGCGTCGTGCGACCTCGGTTGAGCGACGCCGCTTTTTTTTGGGAACTGGATCGAAAGGTCCCGCTCGACGCACACGCTGAGCGCCTAAGCGGAATGACGTTTCAGACCAAGCTGGGAACCTACGCCGAGAAGACCTTACGGGTAAAGGATCTGGCGGTGTGGATGGCCCGATGTATAAGTGCTGAAGGCGACGTCGCGCGCGCCGCCCAACTCGCCAAAGCTGATCTCATGACCGCGATGGTGGGCGAGTTTCCTGAATTGCAGGGAACCATGGGTAAATACTATGCGGAGGCGCAGGGCGAGCCGGCCGAAGTCGCGCTCGCTATCGAGGAGCATTACAAACCCCGGTTCGCCGGCGATACGCTGCCCGCCAGCAAGACCGGTCAAGCACTGGCGCTCGCCGATAAGATCGACACCTTGGTGGGAATCTTTGCCATCCAGCAACGGCCGACGGGCACCAAAGACCCCTTTGGCCTGCGCCGCGCCGCGCTCGGCGTGCTGCGCATTTTGTTGGAAGGCCGCCTGGACCTGGACTTGATCGACCTGCTCCGGCGAGCCGCGGCCGCTCAGCCCGTGCAACGAACCGAGGTTGTCGAGGAGGTCTACGATTTCATTGCCGACCGGCTCCGCGGCCTGTTGCTGGAGCGGGCCGACGGTACCACCGCCGAAATGATCGATGCGGTTCTCGCCGGTCGCCCACGCTCGCCCTTGGATGTGGAAACCCGCTTGCAGGCGCTCAAAGTGTTTCTGTTGCTGCCGGATGCCGGCGTATTGACCGGCATCAACAAGCGCATCGTCAACATTCTGCGTAAGGCAGCGCCCGGCGCGCATCTCCCGGTACAGGCCGCGGCGCTCACGGAGGAAGCCGAACTCGCGCTGCACCGGGTGCTCAATGGACTCAGCGGTACGGTGGAACAGGCGATTGCCGAGCGGCGTTATGCGGACGCCTTGCATTCGCTGACCGGCCTGCGTGCCGCGGTCGACGAGTTCTTCGAACGGATCATGGTGATGGACGAGAATCTCGAGCGGCGCAATAACCGGCTGGCGCTGCTGCGCAATGTTCAAGCACTGCTCTGCGGCGTAGCGGACTTGTCGCGATTGCCCGGCTGACGCTCCATGCAAACGTTTCGATCGTTGTTGTTCACTACCTACATGATGCTTTCGGCCTGCGTGGTCGGCGGGCTCATGGGGATGTGTTTCTGGCTGCCGTACCGCCATCGATTCGCCATGGCCCGAGGCTGGGCGCGCGGCCTGTTCTGGGTGTTGGAACGCCTTTGCGGACTGAAATTCGTCGTCGAGGGGCGTGAGCGGATTCCCCCGGGCGCGCATATCGTGATGAGCAACCATGCTTCGGCCTGGGAGACCATCGCGCAGTTCGTAATCTTCCCGCCGCATGTGTGGGTGCTGAAGCGGGAGCTCTTATGGATACCTTTCGTCGGTTGGGGTCTCAAGGTGCTCCGGCCCATTGCAATCAACCGGGGCGAAAGCCACCGTGCCGTAAATCAGGTGGTGGAACAGGGCAAGGCACGCCTTGCCGACGGCTTGTGGATCATCATTTTCCCCGAGGGCACGCGAGTCATGGCCGGTGAGACGAAGAAATTCGGCGTGAGTGGTGCGTTGCTCGCCACCGCTACCGGCAAGCTCGTGATTCCCCTGTCGCACAATGCCGGAAGCTTTTGGCCGCGGCGGAGTTTTGTAAAAAAGTCCGGTACGATTCGCGTGGTGATCGGCGAACCGATCGCCTCCCTCGGAAAAAATCCTCGCCAACTGAACGAAGAAATCCGGCAATCCATCGAAGCCGGGTTGGCGAAAATCGCTGCGGCGTGAGAGGCGGACTTGCCGATCGCGCTCGCCGTCAGTGGTCGACCCCGATCATCACGCTGGACGCCTTGATTACTGCGTAAGCCTTCCCGCCGGGCTTGAGTCCAAGCGTCTCGGCGGACTTTTTGGTGATGATTGAAACGATCTCGATTCCCGGGGCCAGTTCGACCACGACTTCGGTGTCGACAGCTCCCGGGGTAACCGTCTTGACCGTAGCGACAAGAACATTGCGAGCGCTTAGTTTCATTGGGACTCCTCATGGCTCGGCTGAACCGCCGTCTGAGCCTTACGACTCTTTGCCTTCGTCGGCGCCGCCTTCGACGCTTCCGGTACATCAAGAATGGGCACTTCCGGCTCTTTCTTCGGCAGCGACATTACCTGCACCCAGGCATCCGAGGAGGGGCCCCACTTGAGCCGCAGCGGCGGTGTCAACCACAAGCCCAGCAACAAAGCCGCGTGCAGAGCCACCGCCAGGCCAAACCAGAAGACGAGCCGCTTCCGCTCCACCCGTCGATTCTTGTGGCTCGCATCGCTGGTCGGAAATAGGGGCACCCTTTGCCGATAGCCCGCGGGGGTAGGCAGGTCGATCGACGCGGCCCGATCCTTCGGCGGGCGCATATCAGGAAATTTGATCGGTTGATTCATAGGGATCTTGCTATTTTAGGCGGCAAAAGCGTCGAGCGCCATGCCGCAGAGCCTGTCAGGCATTCGCGCACTTGCGCTCTCAACCGAATCGCGGTATTTCCACATTGTCGATCAATCGCGTGGCGCCGAGTCTCGCCGCCGCCAGAATCACCAGCGGAGCCACGTCGAGCGGTCCGCGGAGATTTTCTTGCTGTCGAATCGACACATAGTCAGGCACCCATCCTCGTGCCGCCAAGCCATCAGAGGCCTCGCGCTCGAGGCCAATCCAATCGTTTTGTCCTGCTCTGACAGCGGCGGCGATTCGACGCAGCGCGGTCTGCAACTGGGCGGCCTCGACGGTCTCGGCAGCGCTCAGATAGCCATTGCGCGATGACATCGCGAGTCCGCTCGCCTCGCGCACCGTCTCGCAGGCGATGATCTCGGTCGGCAACGCCAATTGACGCACCATGCCTTGAATCACCCGCCACTGCTGGTAGTCCTTCTTGCCGAAAACGGCGAATCGCGGTTGCACGACATTGAGTAGTTTGAGGACGACGGTGCATACGCCGACAAAAAAGCCCGGTCTGAACTGGCCTTCAAGAGTATCGGCCAGGTTCGCGGGCGGGTGAACCTTGTAGTTCTGCGGTTCCGGATATAAATCCTTTTCGCTGGGCGCGAATACAACGTCGCAGCCTGCCGCCTGCAGCAGTTCGCAATCACGAGCAAGCGTGCGGGGGTACTGATCGAAATCTTCGTGAGGTGCGAATTGCAATCGATTGACGAAAATGCTCGCCACCACGGGACCGCCGCACTTGACTCCGCGGCGTACCAGCGATAGATGACCCTCGTGCAAATTTCCCATGGTCGGGACAAGGGCGACGCCTTCGCGGCCAGCCAGCGCTTCGCGCAGTTCCGAGATGCTGTGAATGACTCGCACCGCCAGTATCCGTCAATACCCGTGCCGTGCGTCATCGGGAAAGGCGCCGCTCTTGACGTCGCGCACGAAGCGTTGCACTGCGTCCTGAATGTTCGCGCTGCCTTCCATGAAATTGCGCACAAAGCGCGGTAGTTTCCCATGAGTGAGATTGAGCATGTCGTGCAGCACCAGCACCTGGCCGCTGCATCCGGAACCGGCACCGATGCCGATCACCGGTATGGATGACTTTGCGGTGAGCTCGCGTGCCAGCGCGGTCGGCACGAGTTCGATGACCAGCATCTGTGCGCCGGCATCTGCCAATTCCGCTGCTTGGCGCTGCAGAGTGGCTGCGGCTTGATTTTCGCGCCCCTGAATACGATAACCGCCGAGCGCATGTACCGATTGCGGTGTGAACCCGAGGTGGGCGCAAACGGGAATTCCGCGCTCGATCAAAAAGCGGACTACGGGTGCAGTCCAACCGCCCCCCTCGAGCTTGACCATATGCGCCCCGGCCTGCATCAATAACGCGGCGCTGCGCATGGCCTGCTCGTGGGATTCCTGATAACTACCGAAGGGCATGTCGGCGATAATCCATGCCCTGCGATTGCCGCCAGCCACGCTTTTCGTATGATATATCATATCGTCGATTGAAACCGGCAACGTGCTCGATGCACCTTGGATCACCATGCCGAGCGAATCGCCGACCAACAACACATCCACGCCGGCCTCATCGAGTACGCGAGCGAACGCGGCGTCATAACACGTAAGCATGGCTATTTTGTCGCCGGCCGTGCGCATCTCGGCGAGGCGACGCAGAGTCATCTGTGGACGTTCGGTCATCAGCGAATGTACTCGTTAACCACAAAAGACTCCGGAGCGAAAGGCTGGGGTCGATCAAAGTATTCCCAACCCCTTCGGCACGCAAGCGGTCCACGGATCCCGAGTGAGGGCTAGAGAAAAGTCGTCGAGCGTCCGATTGCCGCGCGCCGCCGGCCGCGCTCAAGCGCGAAATCGCTGAGCCGGCAAGATATTCCCGATGGGCACTGCGCGATATTGTACCGCCGACTCGGTACTTACTCGGGAGTCGCAACGTGCCGGGGTGGATCGCCGGACGGTGCGGCCCGAATAGCGCCGTGTCGCGACTGAACGGTGCCGGCCTCAACGACCGGGATGCGGGATTGGCGATGGCGAACCCGGTAACGGGCCCGCCACTGCCGTGTATTTCAATCCTTCTGGAAACGCAGCCCGGGCAGAACCGGTGTGCCTTCCTTGCGAACCGCATCCAGGTCATTGGGATCCAACCCGAGGATTTTCAGAATCGTCGGAGCCACCTGCGTGGTCTCGACGAAGCTCGTTACGGTTCGGGCGCGGAGCGATGGGTTCGAAACCAACAAGAAGACATTCGTGTCGTCCTGTGCAAAGCCGCCATGCTCTGCTTGCTTCGCCAGACTACCGGTATAGACCACGCCGACATTCGGCTGGACGATGATGTCCGGGGTGCGCGGATCGCCGCCGTTCGCGGGCAGACCCGGCTTGCCATAAATCGCTTCGAGCGACGGACCGTAGAAAATCTGGCCGATGCCCGCCGATGTCGCGCCGGCCTCGAGCAGACCGACCGCGGCCAAGGTGCTGGTGTTGGGGCTCAGCCAGAGCAGCGAGATATCGTCTTCAGTCGCCCCTATTTGGTTCAATTCGGAGTCCGGCAGGAACGCCGGACCTAGCAAGGCGGACGGCGGAAGACCGTTCGTGCCGCTATGACCCGGAATCGGAAAAAAGCGATTCGTGTCAATCGGCGATTGTCCGTGTTTCGCCGTGATGATGATGGTCGTCGAGTCGAGCAGATGCTGCTTCTTCAGTTCGCTCACGAATTGGCCAATCGCACCGTCGACGAACTTGATCTCCCCGAGCATGGTGAAGGTCGGCGTGCCGGCCGCATCCGAGTAGCCACCCTTGACGCCTTTTTCGAGCAATTTCTGACCGACGCTGACGGATTGAAAGTTCATACCGAAAATCGCGGGGACCGTGCCCTTGGCGCCGCCCAGGTGAGTCTTGCCCTGAATCCAATTGAGAACGGCGTTCACCTTCAGCTGGTCGTAGCACTTGATGTTGTCGAAATCGGTGGTCCAATCGCCGCCGTTGTTATTCGGGATGGCGCTGCAGTCGAGTCCAGTCGCCGTTTTGACGCCGGGCAAGGGGATCGAATTTGAATTGACTTCAGGCGAGTAGTAATCGTCCACGTTGCTGGGCAATGACGTGCCGGTCGGTCCGGATACCGCCGCGTAGACGGCGTGTTTGTCCGACCAAGCCGTGTACCCGCCGGCCTTGTGGATGACGCCGTAAATTGTATTTGCCCGGATGAAGTTCCACGGATACACCGGAGCGCAGCCGTTAAAGGGATCACGCGGCAGCCTTTTGGTATCGATTGATTTGAAACTTCCGTCGTAAGTGCCATAGGGTCCCCCGCCGTTTAGCAGGGTCTGATCGATTTCCACGCCTTCCTCGTATTCGGTACGAGTTCCATTGACTTGTCCCGCCAGGCAACTGCCATGAAGTACGCCATTGCCCGTATCCGCCTCGGGCGGTGCCAGCACGCGATCGTAAGCGACGTCGTAGTAGGCGCCGACCAATTTCGGCGTCCCGCCGGTCACGATGGCCATCAGGCCCGGAAAGGAATCGGATGGCTTGGAAGTCGACGTACGTGTGTAGTTGATGCCGTTGCTCCCCAACGCCGCCAGATTCGGGCAAGTGTTGGCGAGCACGCAATTGTGGAAATCCAGCGCATGCATGCCATCGACGCTGATGAGCAGAACATGACGGCTTGTCGCATCGCCATCACCGTCGTCGGCGATCGCCAATGGCGCACCCAGCGCGGACAGACTCAGGGTAAATGCGATGACTTCGGTCAGTCTAGACATGGCGACGGCTCCCGTACGTGATTGTTTGGAGACGTCGAAGGATAGAGACCAATGTTGACAGTTTTCTTACATAGTCATGGTCCCGACTATCGATCGCGTGTACGTCAACGGACGGGCCAGGGCGCAACTGGAATGGAAGCCGAGGTACGATTTCGGCTACGTGATTCGGCGTCTGTGCGCTTCAGAGGATTATCGAAGTCCCTTGGCTCGGTCGGTCGGTTCCAAGGGGTACCATGCCGAATCATTTTCCAAGGGCCCCTATCCGACGGACTGACCTTAGGAGCCTGTACCGCCTGCACTATTTTAGTTGATTCTGGGGCGGGGCCTTCGTTGCATCCAGATCGAGTTTTGGAACGCCGAATTGGCCTTCTAGTTTGTGAAGCTTTTGCAGGTCGATGGAGCCAATGATGTTCACAATCGTGAATTCGCGTGGTTCGCTGGCGATCAAGGCGAGTCCAATGGCTTTGTTGCCTTCCGTCATGATGTAGATCTCCACGTTCGCATGAGTCTTACGGCTGCGTGTTTCCATCAAACGATTCCAACCCGGAGCGGAAAGCTGTTTTCTCACCGCATCGATATCGGATTGCTTGTAGAAATAATCCTGATCGAACGTGTAGCTCCGTACATAGATCCCTTGTAGTCCCTTGATGACCTCCTGAGTCGCCGCGTCTTGCGGATCGTTCGAATCCAAGAAGCGTCCAGCCATGGCAAGCATCGATGGATCCAATGTGATCGTCACCGACTCGCTAGCTTTGTCCGCCAGCGCACCGAACTCCGGCAGCAGCAGCCTAGGATTGGGTGCGGCAAACGTCAAAGAGGGCGCTAGCAGCACGCACACGATGACCGGCATGAAACGTCTAATCATGTTTCCTCGATCGCGAACTACACGCCGGGCTTTTCATCGCTCACCGACGACGATTGATCTTTGACTATGCGATAGGCGAGTTCCAATTTCTCGTCGGTGACGCGCAACGCCTTTATGACTTGCCGCCGCGCTTCCAGACCTACCTCGCGTTCGCGTTGCGTATGCAAATGGTGTTGTATCCCCACGGCGGCGAGTACGGATGCGGCGAGGCTGGCAGAGAGCCACCAGGTCGCAGGCGAGCGGCGCCATTGGAGCCGACTCGGTTTCGGCGGCGAACTCCGTTCCGCGGTCATGCGCGCCAGGAGCCGCTCCTCAAAACCCTCGCTCGGCGCCACCGGCCGCAGCGCTTGACGGAGCTCGGTTTCAGGATCGTCTTTCATGTTGAATGACGCTCCCGGCGAGTTTCTACCTGGTCAAGTATTTCTTTCCGCATGGTTTCCAGCGAACGTTTCAAGTGGCTCTTTACCGTGTTGACCGGCATATCAAGCGTTTTCGCAATCTCGACCGGGTCCAAATCCTCTTGATATCGCAGCATCACCACGGCGCGCGCGGGCGGACTCAGGTTCAGCACGAGCTGCCGCAATTGGCGTTGCAGCAGAGGATCGCCGCCATCGACCGTGCTCACCAGCTGCGCCTCGTCATCCAACGATGTCATTTCCACCGGTGGCCGCCGCCGTAGCTGATCGATCGCCCGGTGCGCGGTCACCTTGCGCAGCCAAAATGCCAGGTGCGCGCCCGATTCGATCGATTGCAGCTTACCGTGAAGTTGCATGAATACTTCCTGCGCCATGTCCTCGGCCAGATCGCGCCGGCCGAGCATTCGCAATGCCAGACTGTATACAGACCGCTTATGTGATCGCACGAGATCGCCGAATGCAGCCAGATCTCCCGCCCGTGCCCTTGCCAGTTGCTCGTCCAAGGACATTGGCGCGCATGGGAGCACTATAGAACGAAGGGAATCCGTGCGGCGGTCGAGACGCCGAGCTTTGGCAAACCAAAGTGATTTGCCAGCGCCGGTAAATCTTCAACGCTGATGGAACCGACGACATTGATGATCGTGAGCTGTCGCGGTTCGCTCGCAATCAGCGCAAAGCCGTTGGTCCGATTATTTTCTATCATCATATAGATGTCGACGTCCTCGTGATTCGCGCGATCGTGGACCCGCACCATCTGGGTCCAACCGGGTGCCGTCAGCTGCTTCCTGACGGCGTCGACGTCGTGGGTGGAATAAGCAAAATCCGTGTCGAACTCGAAATTGCGGATTTGCACCGACTTGATGACCCCCAGCAATTTCTTCGTGGCCGCGCTATCCGGATCCTTCTCGTCCACGAATGCGGACATCATACGTAAGAGCCACGGGTCCAAGCTAATATTGACCGAGTCGGTCGCACGGTGCTCGAGCGCCTGAAAGTCAGGCAAGATCAGATGTCCATCCGCCGCCGCCGATAGGGCGGGCCGTATCAAAAGGGCGAATGCGAGCGCAATGACTTTTGACTTCATTTGGCGGTTTTCCTGTTCGGGTCTTTCGGGGTATCGCACAGCGTCTAACCATGAGTACGTTGGGAACGACCCTGGAGGGTGCAGCTTTAAGGCGAAAATCGCGGGGCGAGAAGCTCGCTCGTGGATGGGGCCAACCCGATCCGGTACTATTTGCCGCGGGTCCCGAGGAGTCAATATGTCCAATTACGAGCTTGCCCAACTAAATATCGGGATCATCAAGGGGCCGATGGATTCGCCGGTCATGGCGGATTTTGCTAATAATCTCGAGCGAATCAATGCACTGGCCGAGCGCTCCGCGGGCTTCGTCTGGCGCCTCAAAACCGAAGAGGGCGACGCCACGGCGATTCGTCCGTTCGAGAACGAGAACATGCTGGTCAACATGTCGGTGTGGCGGGATGTTGAGTCCCTGAACGCGTACGTCTACAGTTCGGATCACGTGAACATCATGCGCCGGCGTCGAGAGTGGTTCGAACGCATGAGTGAAATCTTTCTGGTGTTGTGGTGGGTGCGTATGGGGCATCGCCCGAGCGTCGATCAGGCGATTGCGAAACTTGATCTTCTGCGAGCAAAAGGCCCGACTCCGGAAGCGTTCACGTTCCGCCATGCCTTTCCGCCTCCCGATGCGCCGCATACGGAGTCGCCGGTCGGCTTCAGCGATGAATGCCCTGCCTAACGTGAAACGGATGCCCGCAGGGAAGAGCGATCCGGTCATGGCCTGATCGGTTCATCAGGGATTTGCCGATGTTGTTGCCAAAGTTGCGCCAGGCATTGCAGCAGGCTCGTGATCCGGTCAAGGCACCGGTAATGCAGGCGTACATGAAATCCGCGATGCCGTACCACGGCGTGCCAACGCCATTGCTGCGCCGGGTATGCAAGACGGCGTTTGCAGACGTGCAGTTTGCGACGGCATCGCATTGGCAGGCGCAGGTGTTGGGTCTATGGCGCGACGCGCGTTTCCGAGAAGAGCGTTACGCAGCCCTGTATCTGGCAGGTGACAAACGTGGACGGCCTTTTCAGACGCTATCGGCAATGAAAGTGTATGACGAGTTGATCGTCACCGGCGCATGGTGGGACTACGTGGATGACATTGCATCGCACCGCGTCGGTCCGATCCTGCGGGACTATCCCGCGCCGATGCGACGCAAGATGCTGTCCTGGAGCAAGTCGAACAATCTGTGGAAGCGGCGCACCGCGATCATATGCCAGCTCGGATTCAAGGCGGAAACGGATCTGGCATTATTGTACGCCTGCATCGAGCCCTCGCTTGGTTCGCAGGAATTCTTCCTGCAGAAGGCGATCGGCTGGGCGCTCCGCCAGTACGCCCGGATCGACGGCGCTGAGATAAAGAAATACGTGCGGCTCAACTGCACCCGCCTGAGCGCGTTGAGCTGCCGGGAGGCGCTGAAGAATACGGACTGAGCGGCGCTCGGGTGAGCCGCCTACGGCAAATTGGGTCAGTCGCGAACCTACACGTCCAAATTCGACACATGCAGCGCGTTCTTCTCGATGAACTCGCGCCGCGGTTCGACCGCATCGCCCATCAACGTCGTAAAAATATCGTCCGCGGCAACCGCGTCTTCGATTCGCACCTGCATCAAGCGTCGTGTTTCCGGATTGATGGTCGTGTCCCACAATTGATCGGCGTTCATTTCGCCGAGGCCTTTGTAGCGCTGAATACTCTGACCTTTCTTAGCCTGATCGAACAACCATGTCATCGCGACTTTGAAGCTGGCGACTTCCTGCCTATCGTCGCCGCGATTGACGAACGCGCCGGGGCCCATCAAGTCGCTCAAAGTCTGCGCAAGCTCTGCAATCCGCAGATATTCCGCCGAGTCGAAAAATTCGCGGGGTATGTGTTTCTCCGAACTCAGACCGTGC
The DNA here is from genome assembly GCA_036502605.1 of Steroidobacteraceae bacterium. Classification (GTDB taxonomy): domain Bacteria; phylum Pseudomonadota; class Gammaproteobacteria; order Steroidobacterales; family Steroidobacteraceae; genus Bog-1198. The sequence continues at coordinate 144,343 of DASXYI010000085.1, read as the reverse complement.
TCGAAACGCTGCAGATTGATGCGATGACCACCCGCGGGCAGCGTCTCCACGGTAACGCGATATCGCCGCGATACGTCATCCAGACCGTTGAGTCTCAGTTCCAGATTGCGGCACCAGTCTCGGAGGCCGTCGACGCGATCGAAGGCGTCGGGGCTCAGCTTCGGGACATAGAGCAACTGTTCCAAGAAGCGCTCGTCGTAGCGGCGGGCCCATCGATGCACGATGGCCTGCACCTCCACATACTTTCTGGCCAAGGATTCGAGTCCCAGACCCGACAGCGGCGGCGCGGCGGCGTTTACATGCAGCGCGGCGCCGTCTATCGCGGTGTTGAGCAACAAGGCGTTGAGTTCGAGCTCGTCCTTGACGTAGGTTTCCTGCTTCCCTTTCTTTACCTTGTACAACGGCGGCTGCGCGATGTAGACATGACCGCGTTCGATCAGGATTGGCATCTGACGATAGAAGAACGTCAGCAGCAGCGTGCGGATGTGAGATCCGTCAACATCCGCATCTGTCATAATTATGATGCGATGGTAGCGAAGCTTGTCGACATTGAAATCGTCGCGCCCGATGCCGCAACCCAATGCGGTGATGAGCGTACCGACTTCCGCAGAGGCCAGCATCTTGTCGAAGCGCGCCTTCTCGACGTTGAGAATTTTGCCCTTGAGCGGCAGGATCGCCTGAGTGCGGCGATCGCGTCCTTGTTTGGCGGAGCCGCCGGCTGAGTCGCCCTCGACCAAGAACATTTCAGACAGCGCGGGATCTTTTTCCTGGCAGTCGGCCAACTTGCCGGGCAACCCCGCGATATCGAGCGCGCCTTTGCGTCGGGTCATTTCACGTGCCTTGCGCGCCGCTTCGCGCGCGTAGGCGGCTTCGAGGATCTTGTTGACGATGGCGCGCGCCTCTTGCGGATGCTCCAAGAGGAACTCTTCCAAGCGCGCTGCGACGGCGGATTCCACCACGCCCTTCACTTCCGAGGAAACCAATTTATCCTTGGTTTGCGACGAGAACTTCGGGTCGGGCAACTTGACCGACAGAATAGCCGTCAGTCCTTCACGCGAATCGTCGCCGGTGGTCGCAATTTTTTCCTTCTTGGCGGCGAGTTCTTTTTCAATATAGTTGTTGAGCGTGCGCGTCAGCGCAGCCCGATACCCAGCGAGGTGAGTGCCGCCATCTTTCTGCGGAATGTTGTTCGTATAGCAATACATGCTTTCTTGATACGAATCGTTCCACTGCATGGCGACTTCAACTTGAGTGTTGCCGTCGCGGGTCTGGAACCACAGCACCGTAGGATGTACCGCCGTCTTGCTGCGATTGAGGTGAGTGACGAAGGCCTTCAATCCGCCCTCGTGTTGAAAGACCTCCGATTTCTCGTCGCGTTCATCGACTAATTCGATGCGCACGCCCGAATTCAAAAATGACAATTCGCGCAGTCGTTTCGCCAATGTGTCGTAGTTGAACGAGATGTGCGTAAATATCAGCGAACTCGGCTTGAAGCGCAGCGTGGTGCCGCGCTCGGTGGTATCGCTGACGGCAACCATTGGCGCCTGGGGCTCGCCCAGACGATATTCCTGACGGTGCAGCTTTCCATCTCGCCGTATGTTGAGTTCAAGATAATCCGACAACGCGTTGACCACCGACACACCGACGCCATGCAGGCCGCCGGAGACCTTGTACGACGTGTCATCGAACTTACCGCCCGAGTGGAGTACGGTCATGATGACCTCGGCGGCTGAGATTCCTTCTTCGCTGTGAATGTCGACGGGGATTCCGCGGCCGTTGTCGGAGACGGTCACCGATTCGTCCGCATGAATGGTTACCACGACGCGATCGCAGTAGCCCGCGAGGGCTTCGTCGATGGCGTTATCCACAACCTCGAACACCATGTGGTGCAATCCGCTGCCGTCGTCGGTGTCTCCGATGTACATTCCGGGCCGTTTACGAACGGCGTCGAGTCCTCTTAAGACTTTGATCTTGCTGGAATCGTATACATCGTTCTGGGCCATAGCGGATCCTAATTTGCGATCGGCCATTCTAGCAGTTTTCAGCTCCGAAAACGAGTCGCCCACCCATAAAAAAGCTAGCCAAATCATCCTGTTACAAAGCGTCAGGACCTTCCTTGCTGCTCCCACGAAGGGCGGCCCGAACTTAATGGTAGGGGCAGGCGGGCTGAGGGAGGTCGCGCAGCCGGAGCAAATGCCGAGAGACGTAAAGAAACGTTTCCGCGGAAACCGAGTTTCACGCAGATTCTGGGAATGTGCTTTAGCGTATTGATTTTATTTCGGTGCGAGTGCAAGCACTTATACGTTGTCCACCTGGTCCTGTGGCGCTCACCGCCTTTAGACTCAAATTATACGGATCGGTCACTCACGGCGCGGATCAACAGCGGCGCGAGGCGTCCGGAACTGCCCACGGCCACCAGCGCCGCGGCGGCGAGCGGCCCTCGGGCCTTGCCAGCAACAACGTCGGCCGCATCAGTGCCGCGTCCTTGGAGAAATAGATCCAATTGCGGTATCAGCGGCGCTGCTGCAAACAACTTCTGCAGGCCCCTGGAGATCCGATCCTTTATCGGCGCGCCATTGAGCGGAATTGCTAGCTCTGCGCGCTGCGGGCCCACGTGGGTCGTGCCGGCCTGCTGGTCGCGACCCCAGGGGTGCCTTGAGAGCGTCCGCGAGCCCAGCGTCTCGCGCCCAACCAGAGCGGTAGTTCAAATTCAGCTCCCTCCCCAAGAGGGTCTGGGCAATCGTCCGGGCGCCTTGTGGCGCTTGAGATTCCACCGCCTGCCAAGTTGGTCAGATGCCCACTGAGCGCGCTAATAGCTCAGCTCTGCGCGTACTAGACCCCGGGCGACGTCAGCCTTTTGCCGTGGACCCGTGCCCAGCCGAATCCAGGGCCGGGATTCTCAGGCCCAGCCTGATATCGACCAGGGGCGTGCTCATCACCTCAATTCCACCTCCCTCGGAGCGGGTGTCGGTAGCGCAAACCGGGCTTATCGTGGCCGTGCATATGGCGATGCAGGACGGCCGGCTGCCGTCGCTTCGATTAGACGCACAAGCGCCTCGTGGAGCCCGTGCGCTTGGCCAGCAGGTTCTTTGTTTCCGTGGGCGCGCGACCCCGCAAAAACTCACATTGGACGATGATTATCGAGGAGCCTGAGTTGCTCGTCCGAGCGATCCGATCAATCCTCGAGGGCAGTAGGAAAACCGGCGGGTGAGGGATTCAGATGAAGGGATACAGGTGAACTGGCAGGTGACAAACGTGGACGGCCTTTTCAGACGTATCGGCGGAGTCTAGGTGAGGGAGTCTCTGTTGCATGTTCCACGTGGAACATGGGTCCTGTTCAGTCGGCGCAACAGATCCCCTTCGATTGTACCGCCGCCCGCGAGAACTCTCATGTTCCACGTGGAACACGAAACCTGCTCAGTTGGCGGCTACAGCTCCCCCTTCAATGCTGTATCGCCGCCCGGGCGAACCCAATGCGGTGAATCCTGCGCTCAGGCTCGTAACCACCAATTGAACGGATTGCTGGCTCACTTCATGGATCAACCCAAGCAGGCGGTCCGCGTCTAGCTCGGCCGCCGGATCATCCAGCAGCAGCGTCGGCCGCATCAGTGCATCTTTGGGAAATAGATTCAATTGTGCCATCAACAGCGCGGCGGCCAGCAGCTTCTGTTGACCCCTGGAGATCCGATCCTTCACCAACGCGCCATCGAGCCGAATTCCCACCTCGGCGCGCTGGGGACCAACCTGGGTCGTACCCACCTCCTGGTCGTGACCCCAGCTCGTCTTGAGTGCCTCGTCGAGCCCTGTGTCTCGCGCCCAACCAGAGCGGTAGTTCAAACTCAACTCCATCCCCAGGAGCCCGAGGGCAATCGTTCGCGCGCCCTCCGTCAGTTGCGCCACATACCGGGACCGGGCTGCGTGGATGTACTCCCCGAGCTTCACGAGGTCGACATCCCAGGCAGACACAGCGGGGCGCGGTTGCCGCGCCTTCAGCGCGGCGTTCCTTTGTTTTAACACCTGCTGGTATCGCTGCCACTTCTCGACGAACTCATGTTCCACGTGGAACACACCCCAATCCAGGAATCTGCGTCGACGACTCGGACCTTCCTCAATCAGCCGATGGACTTCCGGATCTATAATTTGCACCGGAAGCGCCGCGGCAAGCTCGGCGAGCGAAGACACACGTTCGCCGGCCATCTTGGCGCGCATTCCCTGTGCGGACCCTTCAACCCCCATTCCCGTACGCCGTTCCGGCGCCTCGGTCTCTCCATAGATGACAAACCGCTCGCTACCGGAACGAATCAGATTCTCGAGCCGTCGGGTGCGGAAAGATCGACCCCGCCCCAGGACGTAAATGGACTCGAGGAGGCTGGTCTTGCCCGATGCATTCGGGCCGCTGATAAGGGTAAATTGTGAATCGAAGTCGAGTTCGGCCGAATGCAGGCAGCGGAAATCCGTTACCTGTATCCGGCGAAGGGTCATGCCCTTTACAGCCTCATGGGCATGACGACATAGCGCGCCGACGCATTACCCGGGGAGCGAATCAAGCAACTGCTGTTGCTATCCGTAAGCCCCAATTCCACCTCTTGTCCATCGATCGCTGCGAGCGCGTCCAGCAGGTAATTCACATTGAAGCCGACTTCGAGATCCTTGCCCTCGTAGCCGACCTCGATTTCTTCCTCGGCCTCTTCCTGTTCCGGGTTGTGCGCCTGAACCGTCAACATGTTCTTTTTGACGGTAATGCGAATACCCCGATATTTCTCATTCGATAGAATCGCGGTCCGCTGCAGCGCTTGACGCAACACGTCGCGATCGGCGCGAATCGCGTTCGCCGCCGCGGCCGGGATGACCCGTGAATATTCCGGAAACCGCCCATCAATTAGCTTCGATGTGAAGCGAACATCGCCGATCTGCGCGCGAACATGATTCGACCCAATCGCTAAGTCCGCAGACCCTTCTTCAGTCAACACGCGCTGCAGCTCCAACACCCCTTTGCGCGGAACGATGACCTGCTGCGAGGTCTTGGCCTTCGCCGCCAGCGCGGTTTCGCAAAGCGCCAGCCGATGACCGTCGGTTGCCACGGCGCGCAGCGACAAGCCATCGATTTCCAGCAGCATGCCATTCAGGTAATACCTGACGTCCTGCTGTGCCATGGAAAAATGCGTCTTCTCCAGCAAACGCAGCAATTCCTTACGCGGTATCTGCACCGTTTGCTGCGAATTGATGTCATCGATAACGGGGAATTCCACGGCCGGCAGCGTCGCCAGGCTAAAACGGCTGCGCCCCGCCTTGATGACGACTTTCTCGCCCTCCAAGCCGAGCGCAACCGACACTTTTTCAGGTAACGCCCGCAAAATATCCAGAAATTTGCGGCCCGGTACCGTGATGTCTCCGGCTTCCTGAACCGCGACGTCGGTGGCCGCCACCAGTTCAACTTCCAGATCGGTCGCCGTAATTGACAACTGACCCTCGCGCACGCCCAGCAACACATTCGCCAGCACTGGCATTGTTTGGCGTCGCTCGACGACACCGATGACCGCCTGCAAAGGCGCCAATAACTTCTCACGCTCCGCCGTCAATTTCATGGACCTACCCGCCTGAACATTCTTAGATCTTAAGTCTTAAATAAAGATTATTACTATGATTATGAAGGCGCCCGCATTCTTGTATAACGCCGAAATCCCTATAATAATCAAACCCTTGAAACCATCAAAAACCAGCCTGACTCCTGTCGGACGAGGGTTCGCAACCTGTCTTGGACCTGTGCATATCTTTATCCACAGTTTCGTCCACAGGTTCTGCGCCCCTATCCAGCCAGGGTTCTCAACAGGTTCATATAGTCCTCGCCAATCCGCCGCTCCGACTCACGCAACTCCTTGACGCGCCTACAAGCGTGCAGCACGGTCGTGTGATCCCGCCCCCCAAAAGCGTCCCCGATCTCGGGCAAGCTGTGGTTGGTCAATTCCTTGGCCAGCGCCATCGCAACCTGCCGCGGGCGAGCGATGGAACGGCTGCGCCGCTTCGATAATAAATCTGCGATTCGGATCTTGTAGTATTCAGCGACGGTCTTTTGGATATTTTCCACAGTCACCAGCTTCTCTTGAAGCGCCAGTAAGTCTCGCAACGCTTCTTTGGTGAATTCCAACGTAATCGGGCGGCCCGTGAAATGCGAGGTAGCGACCACGCGCCGCAACGCGCCTTCCAATTCCCGAACGTTCGAGCGTATGCGCTTCGCGACGAAAAACGCGACTTCTTCCGGCAAATCCACATTCGACATCGCTGCCTTGCTCATCAAGATCGCGACGCAAGTCTCAAGCTCGGGCGGCTCGATGGCCACCGTCAAACCCCAGCCGAAGCGTGACTTCAAGCGCTCCTCGAGACCGTCCACCTCCTTGGGATACCGATCGCAGGTCAAGATGACTTGCTGCTGACTTTCCAAAAGGGCGTTGAAGGTGTGGAAGAACTCCTCTTGAGACCGCTCCTTGCCGGCAAAGAACTGGATATCGTCGATCATCAGCGCGTCCAGAGATCGGTAGGCCGTTTTGAAGTCGTTGATGGTGTTGTGCTGCAACGCCTTCACCATGTCGCCGACGAAGCGTTCGCTGTGAACATAGGCAAGACGAGCCTCGGAATTGTGCTCCTTGAGCTTGTTCGCCACGGCGTGCATCAGGTGGGTTTTACCCAGGCCGACGCCGCCGTAGATGAACAACGGGTTATAGGCCTTGCCCGGATTACCGGCCACCTGGATGGCGGCAGCTTTGGCGAGTTGATTGCTCTTGCCTTCGACGAAACTATCGAAGGTGAAATCCGGATTGATCCTGCCGCCGAGCACGATGGGCGCCAAGCGTCGCGATCGAGCGGCCGCCTGATTGGCCGCGTCCGCTACGCCGTTGACGCCGGCAACGCTTGCCACCACGCCCGCGCGCGTACCCACGTCGAGTACCAAGTCCGGCGCGGTGCCCTCGGCAAACGCCATGACCAGCTCCCGAATCCGCGTCAAGGAGTTCTCGCCCAGCCACTCGATTACGTAGCGATTGGGCGCAAGCAACCGCAATTCTCCGTCGCGCTCGATGGCTTGCAGGGGCCGCACCCAGGTATTGAACTGCTGCATCGGGAGTTCGCTCTCGAGCACACGCAGACAGCGGTTCCATAGCGACTCCGACAAGAGCGCTCTCCTAGAGCTGGGACAATGGGGCAAATGAACGAAAGGGCAGGGAGTCTAGCTCCAAGTTACGGGTGCGTCTATTGACACATCCAAGCTTGCTCAGTACCCTTGCCGCCTTTCGCAAATCTCGCAGTTCTATTGGTTTGCCCCGTGATTTGCCCCGTACTTGTTGCCTGAAGTTGCGCTATGAAACGTACTTTTAACCCCAGTAATTTGCATCGCGCCAGAACCCATGGTTTCCGGGCGCGAATGGCCACCAAGAGCGGCCGTCGGTTGCTGGCTCGCCGCCGTGCGAAGGGCCGCAAGCGCCTCTGCCCCTGAGGCCTTGCGCAGGATTTTCTAACGACCCCCAATTTGATCAAGAGGCTGACGTTCGAGCCGCGTAAGCGTTTGCACCAGCCGGCCGAATTTCGCGCCGTACGGCAGCGCGGTAGAAAGTTGACCGACGCGTACTTCAGTTTGTCGGTTTTGGCGAATCATGAAAACTATCCGCGGTTGGGTCTGGCGATCGCGACGCGCACATTCGGTAATGCCGTGGCCCGCAACCGCATCAAGCGCCTCGCGCGCGAATCTTTTCGCTTGAACCAACACGCTCTGCCGCCGGTCGACGTCACAGTGTCAGCGCGCGACGCTGCGCGTCTTGCTGACCCCAAAGATCTGCGATTGAGTCTCGAGAAGCATTGGAAGAGCATCACGCAGCGATGGTAGAGCCATGCCACAACTCTTGATGTGGATCATTCGCGCGTACCAGCTTGTCTTGAGCCCGCTGCTGGGTCCACGCTGCCGTTTTTACCCTAGCTGTTCCAGCTATACCCACACGGCGATCGAACGTCATGGGGCCTTGCGGGGAATCTGGCTGGGGCTTCGCCGTATCCTGCGCTGTCACCCGTTTGCAGAGGGTGGCTACGACCCTGTGCCGGACAAGAGATCGATCAATGCCTAATACCCGCGTCATGCTTTGGATCGCGTTCGCCGCGATCCTGTTCCTGAATTACGAGGCGTGGATGCGCGACTATCCCGCGTCGGCGCCGGGCACGGCACAATCCCCGATCGGCAATGTCGCCACCTCGAATAAACTCGGCGACTCCGTCCCGCAGGCCGGGGCGCCGCCGAGCAATGCGCCCCCGGCGAACACCGCAACGCCGCAGCCTGCGGCACCACTCGGTGGCGCGGCACCGACGGCCGCAGCCCCGCCGGTCGACACCGGGGCGGACAGCGCCGCGGCGCATGCGGCTGAGCCGCCGCTGCATGTGCTCACCGACGTCATCGACGTCGCTATCAATCTGAAAGGCGGCGAACTCGAGCGCGCCGACCTCCTGCAATACCCCTTGCACAAGGACACGCCCAACATTCCTGTTCGCTTGCTGAATCGTGACAGTGACGACTCGTTGTATCTCCTGCAGACCGGCCTCACCGGTACCGCGGGCGAAGCGGCCCCCACGCATCTCGCGGCATGGACCACCGTGGAAAGGTCGTATTCGCTGGCCGCCGGCGCGGAAGAACTGCGCGTGCCGCTGACCTGGACCGACGGTCATGGACTTAACGTAACCAAAACGTTCATCTTCAAGCGCGGCTCGTACGCCATCGATCTCACCTATGACGTGCAGAACGACGGCAGCGCCGCCCGCAGCTTGGCCGCTTACTCGCAATTCCTGCGCCATTGGGTGCACGCGTCGCGCTCCTACTTCGATGTCGAGACCTACTCCTTCAAGGGACCTGCGGTCTTCGACGGCACCAAGGCGCGCGACCTCAAACTCGAGAACGAAGCGGACACCAAATATTCCGAGACCGTCACCAACGGCTGGATCGCGTCGCTGCAGCACCATTTCGTATCGGCGATCGTTCCCGAGGCCGGTCAACCGACAAAATTCCAGCTGCAGGTGCAGGGTCAGCAGTACCTGCTGAGCGCGACCGGTCCAATGATCGCGATTCCCGCCGGCGGCAAAGGCCGGTTTCAAGAGAAATTGTTCGTCGGGCCTAAACTTCAGGCGCAACTGGCAACCACCGGACCGAGACTGGACTTGACCGCGGACTACGGCTTGCTCACGGTTCTGGCCCATCCTTTGTTCGTTACGCTCAAATGGATCCACGGCCTCATGGGCAATTGGGGATGGGCGATCATCATCGTCACAGCCCTCATCAAATTACTGTTCTATCCCTTGAGCCAAGCAAGCGGCCGTTCCATGGCCAAGATGCGTGCGATCGCACCGCGCATGAAACAGATTCAGGAATCCTACAAAGATGACCGTGAGAAGCTGGGGCGCGCGATGATGGAGTTGTACAAGCGCGAAAAGATAAACCCCTTGGCCGGGTGCTTGCCCATGGTCGTCCAGATCCCGTTCTTTATTTCGTTCTATTGGGTGCTGCTCGAGAGCGTGGAAATGCGCCAGGCGCCGTTCATGCTCTGGATCAATGATTTGTCCTCACGCGATCCGTATTTCGTGTTGCCGTTGTTGATGGGCGGCGCCATGTTCGCTCAGTTCAAATTGAATCCCGCGCCGCCGGACCCGATGCAAGCCAAGATCATGCAGTTCATGCCCTTGGTGATGACCGGCATGATGGCGTGGTTTCCTTCAGGTTTGGTGCTGTACTGGTTGACCAACACCGTTCTGTCCATCTTGCAGCAATGGCGTGTGAATCAAGTGGTCCAGATTGAGGCGAGTAAACAGCGATCTTGACGTCGCTCGCGAGGAGCGAGAGCTCACGGTGATGCCGCCCGTACCCGATACCATAGTCGCCGTCGCCAGTCCCGCGGGGCGCGGCGCGGTCGGGGTGATTCGAGTATCCGGCACCGAGGTACCGCGCATCGCCGTTGCGATTCTCGGTGCGGTTCCCGCGCCGCGCGCCGCGTGCTTGAGACGTTTTCACGACGCCGACGGCATTGCCTTGGATGAAGGGCTCGCCTTGTATTTTCCCGCACCGGCATCGTTCACGGGTGAGCATGTGCTGGAGATGCAGGGTCATGGCGGCGCCTTGGTCGTCGATGGGGTGCTCAAACGCGTGCTTGCGCTTGGGGCGAGGATGGCCCGTCCCGGCGAGTTCAGCGAACGCGCCTTCTTGAATGGCAAAATGGACCTCGCCCAGGCGGAGGCTGTCGCCGATTTGATCGACGCCGGTACGGCTGCCGCCGCGCGCGCCGCGGTGCGCTCCATGCAGGGCGAGTTCTCGGCACGAGTTCACGGACTCAACGCGCAGCTCACGGAATTGCGTGCGTACGTCGAGGCGGCCATCGATTTTCCTGACGAAGAAATCGACTTTCTCTCGAACAACTCTTTGCGCCAACGCCTGGCCGGGGCATTCACGGCATTCGACTCGATCACTGCAGCCGCGCGGCAGGGGGCACTGCTGCGCGAGGGATTGAACGTCGTGATCGCCGGCAAGCCCAATGCAGGCAAATCCAGCCTGCTCAACCGGCTGGCCGGCGACGATATCGCCATCGTCACGCCGTTACCCGGCACGACGCGCGACCTGCTGCGACAACAGGTGCACTTGGACGGCTTGCCGGTGAACCTCATCGATACGGCGGGACTGCGAACGGCCGCCGATGTGGTGGAGGAAGAGGGAATTCGCCGCGCCAGGGCTGAAATGCAGCGTGCAGATGCGGTGCTCTATGTGGTGGATGGGACGTTGGCGGACCGCGCGCTGCCCGCGGAACTCGGGGCGTTGCCAGCCAATGTCTTGGTGGCGGTGGTGGTCAATAAAATCGATCTCCTCGGCACGGCGGCGCGCGTCGAATCGAACGCCGGAGTCACGAGTATCTGGCTGAGCGCGCAAACCGGCGACGGTATCGAGTTGCTTCGCGATCATTTGAAGGCGAGCGCGGGCTATCGCGATGTCGAGTCCGGTGCCCTGTCGGCGCGCCGCCGCCACCTCGATGCCTTGAGCCGCGCGCAGGATTTGGTCGAGCGCGCCGCCGAAACGTTGCGCACGACCCAAGCATTCGAACTGTTCGCCGAGGACCTCAGGCTCGCGCAGCGCGCCCTTGGCGAAATCACCGGGGAATTTAGCAGCGAGGATTTGCTGGGCGAGATCTTCGGAAGCTTTTGTATCGGCAAGTAAGGCAGGCCAGGGGCGGCCGTATGCACCCCCGCCCACGCCTCCCGGCACCCGCCGATTAGCCGCGGTTCAGATCCGAACTGGAATGAACCTCGGCATCGATCGCTCGGGCCAAGCGAGCCGAAATACCGAGAGCCGACAAAACCACTATCGTCGCGATCCCGGTGGTGACAGGGTGGTGCCAGAAAAGCCACAGCATAGTGGCCGAGGAAAGTGCCACTGTACCTAAGAATCCACAAATGTTGGTGCGCGCGCGCGCTGATTTGCTCATGCCAGCCCCCGAATCACTGCCAGTCGCCGAATCAATGCCAGAGATATCCTACATGAGATGTATACCTGTTAAATGAAAAAACCGCTATACGGTCAAGCCTGTAATTCTTGTAGAGGTATGTTGGAAGTCATTCCTCCCGCTAGCCCAACATGGTTTCGCGCCGCCAGTGCCTGGCGGTCAGCACGATCAACACCAGCGCAAATACCGCTGAGGATCCAGCCGAGGCAACGACGTCGAGGCCTGCGATGGGCTCGTCCTTGAGTACGCTGGTCATGAGCAGATGCTGACTCAACGACGGTATGAACATCAAGGATCTCGTAGGCTTGAGGGAATAAATGCTGGCGAATGCGATCGGCAAGGTGGGTACCAGCAGCACGCTCGTCAAATAGGTCTGCGCCTCGCGGTAGCTGCGGGTGAATGACGCAACGAAGGTCATCAAGGCGGCGCCCAACGGCACGAACGGCAAACAAATGGCAAAAAACGCGCAGGCTGTGTCCACTCCCAAGTTGGCGCTCATGCCCAATCGTTCGAGCGGGACGAAGCGAAATACGAACACGAAAGCCGACAGACTGATGGCAAGGGACAAGCACATGTAGGCGCAAGTGGCCAAAATCTTGCCTCCAACCAGGCTGCCGCGCGCCACCGGCAAACTGAGCAGGGCTTCCAACGATCCGCGCTCGCGCTCGCCGGCGGTCGAGTCGATGGCCAGGTACAAGCCGCCCATCAATATGGCAAACAACACGAAATAAGTCATGAACCCAAGTACCACCACGGCGCGCCCGGTGGGCGTTGCGACGTCGATCTCGTTGACCGCGACCGCCGCCGCAAGCAGCGGACTGACCCCCCTGACTTGCAGCCGCAGCTGGGCGATGCCGTTGCCGTAGGTCCCCAACAGAAGACGCGCTCGGTCCGCGCTCTTTCTGGTTTGCGAGTCCGCGCTGTCGGCGACCAGCAGGACCGGTGCCGGGAGTGCCGCCGTGAAACGCGAGCCGTATTCCAAAGGCACGATCAGAACCACCTGCGCGGCGCCGCTGCGTACCGCCGCACGCGCGGCGCTTTCCGACAGGGATGCAAAGATCAGCCGCACGCCCTTCGATTCGAGGTAGCGGACGAGTTCGGGAGCATGGTCCTTGCCGGAAACGGTGAGATGCAATGGTTCGTCCGATTCGAGCACGCTCTGATTGAGCATCCTCGATACCATCGCTCCGAACAGAATCGGTCCGAACAGCGGCCCGAACAAGAGCGCCGATACCAGCGTGCGGCGATCGCGCAGGTTTTCCAAAAATTCCTTGGCAAACACCGTCAACAGCGCGCGCATCAGCTGACTCCCTCTGCATCTCCGAGCACGTGCAGAAACGCTTCCTCCAATGTCTGCGCGCCGCTTTGATCGCGAATCGCCTGCGGCGTGGCGTCCGCCAGCACGCGGCCGTGCCCGATGATCACCACCCGGTCGCACAGCGCAGCGACTTCCTGCATGACGTGCGAGGAAAATAAAATGCAGCGGCCCTCGGCCTTCAAGGCACGGAGCATCTCGCGCAAACTACGTATGGCCATCACGTCGAGGCCGTTGGTCGGTTCATCGAGGATGAGATTTCCCGGGTCATGCACCAGCGCGCGCGCAAGCGCCACTTTGATGCGCTGCCCCTGCGAGAACCCCTTGACGCGGCGGTCGATGAAGCTTTCCATACCGAGCGCGCGCGCAAGTTCAGCCGTCCGCTGCCGCAATCGTTCTCCCCCCATGCCCTGCAGCGACCCGAAGTAGTCGATGTTCTCGCGCGCGGTAAGGTTGTTGTACAGCCCGGCCGCGTGCGGCAGGACACCCAGGTGCGCGCGCGCAGCCGACGTCTCACCAAGAATGTCGATGCCATCGATGCGGGCGCTGCCGCTGTCGGGCGTCAACACGCCGTACATCATGCGCAGGCAGGTCGATTTGCCGGCGCCGTTCGGTCCCAGCAAGCCCGTAATTTCGCCGTCGCGCGCGGCGAAGGATACTTGGTTCACGGCATCGATTTGACCGAATCGCTTGCACAGCGCGGCAGCTTCGATCACGGCGAGGGTCCGCTCGAACTCACGAAGAACGGCGCGGGACGATGTTGCTCCAGGCAGGTTGCGTCCAGCTTCTCCGGAACCGCGTTGTCCAAGAATTCCGCGATCAACTTCGGCACGCACGCAGTCGCGACCTGACCGTGTCCCTCGCCGGCCAAGACCAAACTCCGGTGATACTTGAGTCCCTGCGCGGCACGTTCGGCGTCATCGGGCGGGGTCACCGGGTCAGCCTCACCCGACAGCAGCAGGGTGGGTACGTCGCTCCGTAATACACTGTGCAGGTCGGGATCCACGGGGCCTCGCGGCCAGACCTTGCAGATCTCTGCCAACGCGTCCAATTGATCCGAGCCCTGATAGGTCTGCGCGATGCGCTGCCGATCGATGTTCGAGGCCGCAAACAACGGCTCATCTTCGCTGCAGATGACGCTGTTCTGCATCCCGCTCGCGAGTTGATCGCCGATTTGCCGCGCCATCATGATGGTCTGGGCCGCGAGCGGCGCAAGACTACCGCGGGCTCCCTGATGCAGCAGCTCCGGCAACAGCGACGCTTCGGTGGCGTTGTACGATAAAAAGCGTAACGCACCATTCAGCATGCTGCGATTGAACTCGATTGCCAACGGTTGACCGCTGCTGGGATCATTCAGCGTGAGCGCCTGCTTCTCCGGCCCGAAGCGGCGGCGCAGAGCAGCAAGATCCTGCCGCAACTCTGGATAGGCCGCCGTGCAGTCGGACGCATGCTCGCAGCGCGCCAGGATGAGGTTCAAGGCGCGCTCACCGTCGGACGGCGTTTCGGGCCCAATGGCCTGCTCAGGGTACGTCACGCCGTCCAGAACGACCGCATGCGTCGCCTCTGGATAACGCCGCATGTAGAGTTCTGCCACACGCGTACCGTAGGACGAACCGTAGAGATCGATCTGCGCATAGCCCAGCGCGGTGCGAACCTTATCGAGATCGCCAACGGCCACGCCGCTGGTGTAGTAGCGCACGCGATCGCCGAATTTTGCGAGACAGGAGAGCGTCGCCTGGCGCAGCTGCGGCATCTCATCCGCGGCGCCGCGCCAGTCGTCAGGGTAGTCGCAGGACAATGCTGCGGAGCGCCCCGTGCCGCGTTGATCCACCAGCACGATATCGTGATTGCGGTTGACTCGCGTGAATGCCGCGGCAGTGCTCGAGTATAGGTCCGAGGCCGCCTGCCCCGGTCCGCCGGCAAGCAAAAAAAGCGGCGCCGCCGTGGCGCGTCGATTGAGCGCCGGCACGACCGCTATCGAGAGGTCAATGGTAGCACCGGCAGGCTTAGCTGGGTTTTCCGCTACGTTGAGTACACCGCAGCGCGCGGCGACCGAACTCAAGCGCAGCGGATGCTCGAGACGGCATTCGTGCAACGGCAGAGCAGCGCTTGGCGTCCCGGCGGCCGGGCGGCCGCTCAAGCTCAAGGCGCCGCACATTATAGCCATCCCTACCAGCCGCATGCGATTCTCCGATTCTTTGCCGGTAGTGTAGCGATTCGCTACCCAGGCAAGCCCGCGACTTGATAGATTTGCGGTCCAGTTCTTCTTTAACGCTCAAGGTTCACCATGACCGTGATTCGCGAAGATGACGTCATTGCCAGCGTCGCCGATGCCCTGCAATACATTTCCTACTACCACGCGCCTGATTTCATTCAAGCGATGGGACGCGCGTACGAGGTCGAGAAAAGCCCCACGGCGCGCGACGCGATCGCGCAAATCCTCACCAACTCACGCATGTGTGCGGAAGGGCATCGGCCTATCTGCCAGGACACCGGCATCGTGGTGGTGTTCGTCAAGGTCGGCATGGGTGTGACCTGGGACGCGAGCCGCGACCTCGAGGCGATGGTCAACGAAGGGGTGCGGCGTGCCTATATGAATCCGGACAATAAGCTGCGCGCGTCCATCGTGTCCGACCCGGCGTTTAAACGCGCCAATACGCGCGACAACACACCGGCGGTAATCCATACGGAATTTGCGCCCGGAGACACACTCGAGATCACGGTGGCCGCGAAAGGCGGCGGATCCGAGAATAAATCCATGTTCGCCATGCTGAACCCTTCGGACTCGGTGGCTGATTGGGTGCTGGAAATGGTGCCGGAGATGGGCGCCGGTTGGTGCCCGCCCGGCATGCTCGGAGTCGGCATCGGCGGCAGCGCCGAAAAGGCCATGTTGCTGGCCAAGAAATCGCTGATGGAGCCCATCGATATCGGCGAGCTTGTGGCTCGCGGCGCGAAGTCAAAACTCGAGGAACTGCGTTTGGAGATCTATCAGCGGGTGAACGCTCTCGGCATCGGCGCCCAAGGTCTTGGGGGCTTGACCACCGTGCTCGACGTCAAGGTGCTGGACTACCCGACGCATGCAGCGTCCTTGCCCGTGGCGGTAATCCCTAACTGCGCTGCCACGCGGCACATTCATTTCACACTCGACGGCCGAGGACCGGCCGTGCTCGAGCCGCCCGACCTCGATTCGTGGCCGAAGGTTCAATGGACGGCAGCGGCGGGCGCGCGGCGCGTATCCCTCGACGGGCTGGGGCGTGCGGAAATCGCAAGCTGGAAGCCGGGCGAACAACTGCTGCTCTCGGGCAAGCTATTGACCGGCCGGGATGCTGCGCACAAGCGCATCTGCGCTCTGCTGGACGCCGGCGAGCCCCTGCCCGACGGCCTCGATTTTCATGGGCGCGTGATCTACTACGTCGGGCCCGTGGATCCGGTGGGTACGGAAGTCGTCGGACCCGCCGGTCCCACCACCGCCAACCGCATGGACCGGTTCACCGACACCATGCTGGGCAAATCGGGACTGCTCGCGATGGTTGGCAAGGCAGAACGCGGCCCGGAAACCGTCGCGTCCATCGCCAAGCACGCTTCCGCCTATTTGATCGCCGTGGGGGGCGCCGCGTTCTTGGTTTCGAACGCCATTCGCGCCAGCCGAGTGGTCGCTTTTGCGGAGCTCGGCATGGAAGCCGTGTACGAATTCGAAGTGCGCGACATGCCGGTGACCGTCGCGGTAACCTCCGACGGTGAATCCGTGCACGAGACGGGACCGAAAGCGTGGCGTGGGCGGTTCGCCGGCATCCCCGTGACTGTCGAGTAATTTAACGCTCGCGAAACGCCTGGGAACACGCCGTAGATCACTCGGCGCTATGTGCGCCTCGCCCTGCGGGCCGCCGCGTGCGCGGCGTTCATATCGGCCGGACGGCCGATTTAGTCGGCGCGAAGCGCCTGAGCAAGCTTAATACTTGACGCTGCAGCCGTAGGGTCTGGTCACCCCCTGCGCAACAGGCTTGCCCTGCGCCACCGACAGCATCGCTTCTTTGAGATAGGGCTGCGCTTTGGGGATGTCGCTCACGTCCGCGGTGGCGAGGCTGTCCATGCCGCCCATGTATTGCAGGGTGCCGTCCTTATCGATGACGAACATATGCGGCGTGGTCCGGGCGTGATACAGACGGCCGACCGTGCCTGACGGATCGAGCAATACCGCGGTGGGCGCGGCGCCGCGCGATTCGGTCAACGCGTCCGCCGCCGGGCCATTGACGTACCCCTGCTTGCCGGGCGCCGAGGAAATCACGCTCAGCCAAATCACGCCATTCTTCTGCGCCAGGGTTTGAACGCCTTGCATATTGCCGCTGGTGTAGTGTTTGCGGGTATATGGACAATCCGCGTTGGTCCACTCCAAGACCACGGGCTTGCCGCGGAACTCGCTCAAGTGCCGAGTGGTGCCCTTACTGTCTTTCACGGCAAACTCGGGGGCCGGCTGGCCGATCTGCGGCTCGCCGCTGTTCGCGTGCACACCGGTCGCGGCGAGCGTGAAACTCCCGACGAGTATGCCACCTGCGGCGAGCCGGGCGGCCCAGCCTGGACTTGCGTGCGGGTAGCGCCCGCGCGCCCGCTTTCCGAACGGCGCCTGGGTTATAGGGTGCATAGTGGTTAGGATTCCGGGCCGCGGCATAGGTTCCCGCGAAATAGCCGCCCGCGCATGAAGCTGGTGCTTTGTTCGCACCCCGTTTACAGTACGCGCCTCCCGGAAAAACCCTGTGGATTCAGCCTGATGCGTTTCAGCGAGCAATACGAAGTAATAGTGATCGGCGGTGGCCACGCAGGCACCGAGGCCGCACTTGCTGCCGCGCGCATGGGCAAGCGGACGCTGCTGCTCACCCACAACATCGAGACGCTGGGGCAAATGAGCTGCAACCCGGCCATTGGCGGCATCGGCAAGGGCCATCTCGTGAAAGAGATCGATGCGCTCGGCGGGGCGATGGCGATCGCCGCCGATCAGGCCGGTATTCAGTTTCGTACACTGAACGCTAGCAAAGGGCCGGCGGTGCGGGCCACCCGCGCCCAGGCCGATCGGCAACTGTACAAACGCGCGATTCGCCGGCTGCTCGAGACCCAGCCGAAGCTGCACGTGTTCCAGCAAGAAGCTGCCGATCTCCTCATCGAGGGTGAGCGCATTGCGGGCGTCGCGACTCAAAGCGGCATCGAGTTTCGTGCGCCGGCAATCGTCCTGACGGTGGGCACCTTTCTGGGCGGCAGAATCCACGTCGGCCTGGAGAGTCACGCTGGCGGGCGCGCGGGTGATCCGCCCTCGATGAGGTTGGCGGCGCGACTGCGCGAGCTCAATTTGCGGGTGGGGCGTTTGAAGACCGGCACGCCGCCGCGCATCGATGGCCGCAGCATCGATTTTTCCGGCCTGAAGGAACAGCACAGCGACGATCCGCGTCCGGTGTTTTCCTACTTGGGAACGCGTGCCGTGCATCCGCGCCAACTGCCCTGCCACATCACCGCCACGAACGAGCGCACGCACGACATCATTCGTGCGGCCAGCGAGCGATCGCCGATGTTCACGGGTTTGATCGAGGGAGTGGGTCCCCGCTATTGCCCGTCGGTGGAAGACAAGGTCGTACGCTTTGCGGACAGGTCGTCGCATCAAATCTTCATCGAGCCCGAGGGCCTCGACACTCACGAGGTCTACCCGAACGGGATATCGACCAGCCTGCCATTCGACGTCCAGTACGAATTCGTCAGATCGATCAAGGGATTCGAACGCGCCCACATCACGCGGCCCGGCTATGCCATCGAATACGATTTTTTCGATCCTCGCGATTTGCAATACAGCTTGCACAGCAAATTCATCGCAGGCTTGTTTTTCGCCGGCCAGATCAACGGCACCACCGGTTACGAAGAGGCCGCCGCGCAGGGCCTGCTGGCGGGCGCCAATGCGGCGCTGTTTGCCGACGGGCGCGAGGCTTGGTGCCCAAAGCGCAGCGAGGCTTATATCGGCGTGCTGGTCGATGATCTCATCACACGCGGCGCACCAGAGCCCTACCGCATGTTTACCAGCCGCGCCGAGTACCGGTTGTCGCTGCGCGAGGACAACGCGGACCTGCGCTTGACCGCCCAGGGGCGCGAGCTTGGCTTGGTCGACGATTCGCGCTGGACATTTTTCCAGCGCAAGCGAGACGCCGTGAGCAAGGAGTACGCGCGGCTGTCCGCGTGCGTCGTGCATCCGGCGCGAGTCAATGCCGGCCTGCTATCGAAGCTGGGACAACCGTTGCCGCGCGAGACGCATGCCATCGAACTTTTGCGTCGGCCGGAGCTGACCTACGATGATCTAAAAGATGTCGCGCCTCCGGACGCACAGGGCGTGCGCGACCCATGGCGCAGCGATGAACGCCTCGCGGAACAAGTGTCGCTGCAGGTCGAGGTGCAAGCAAAATATTCGGGGTATCTGAAGCGGCAAACTGAAGAGATCGACCGGCAGCAGCGCAATGAAGAATTGCACCTGCCGCTGGACCTCGATTACGCCGACGTCGGCGGACTGTCGAATGAAGCGCGGCAGCGCCTGCGCGAGGTGCGGCCAGCAACCCTAGGGCAGGCGGCACGGATACCGGGACTCACGCCGGCAGCCGTTTCCCTGCTCTTGGTGCACCTCAAAAAGCGCGACCACGCTGCGTGAAGCGTCGCCGCGATCCGCGGCCTAAATTCTTGAATTGGAGATCGATTGTCTGCCTCGTCGCAATCTTGCTGGCGGCGGCGCTGGCGTCCACGTTTTGGCGCCCAATGCGGCTCGGGGCGGGCGCCGTTGGGCACGGCGACACTCGCGCCACCCTGCGACGCGGCAACGGCCCTGAACCCGAAAGCCTCGACTTGCACCGTGCGCGTTCCGAAGCCGCATTGACCATACTGCGGGACCTTTACGAAGGTCTCGCTGCGATCGGCGCCGATGGCGCGCCGGTATTGGCTGCCGCCGATCGCTGCGACATTTCGGACGACGGCAAGATGTATCGCTTTCATCTGCGGTTTGCGCATTGGTCGAACGGTGAAGCGGTGGTTGCCGAGGATTTCGCCGCCGCGTGGCGGCGGCTGGTGGATCCGCACACCGGCGCGCAGTATGCCGGCATTCTCGAACAGGTGCGCGGCGCCGCGGCGATCACCGCAGGGACCGCGGCTCCCTCAACGTTGGGAGTCCATTCCGACGGCTCGGAAACCTTGGTGGTTGAACTCACGCGGCCGACTCCGTATTTCCTGAGCGTCCTTGCGCATCCGGCGACTTTTCCGATCAATCGAGGCTCCTTGGCGGCACACGGAGGCGGCTTCGCCAAGCCCGGGGTGATGGTGTCGAATGGCGCCTTTGTACTGGCGCGCTGGGATTTCGGCTCGCACCTCGTCGCCGTGCGCAATGCGCAGTATTGGAACGATAAAGCGACGCAGCTGGATGGCGTCGAGTATTACTCGTTCGCCGATGCGGCCACGGAGCTGCGGGCTTTCCGGACCGGCCAGGTGGACGTGACGTCGACGATTCCCGCCGCCCAGGTCCCTTGGATCAAGGAGCATCTGGGTCAAATGCTGCACGTTGCGCCGCAGCTCGCCGTGTACTACCTGGGCCTCAATATGAGCAAGCCGCCATTCGACAAGTCCCGAGAGCTGCGTCAGGCGCTGTCTCTGGCGATCGACCGCGAGCGGCTGGTGCAATCCGTCACCGCAGCGGGCGAAGCGCCGGCGTACACGTTTGTGCCGCCTCAAATCAACGATTACTCGCCGCCGCTGCCTGAATACTCCGCGTGGCCGATGCCGCGCCGGATCGCGCGGGCGAGGCAGTTGCTGCGGGATGCCGGTCTGGACGGCAAGCCGCCGACCCTCGAGCTGCGCTACAACAGCGGTGAATTGCACAGCCGCATCGCCATCGCAGTGGCACGCATGTGGAAGGACGCTCTGGGCGTCGATACCACGTTGCGGGCGGAAGAATTCAAGGTGCTGTTGCAAGACATCGAGCGCGGCGATGCAGCCGTGTTTCGCGCAAGCTGGCTCGGCGACTACAACGACGCCTATGGATTTTTGCAGGTGCTGCAACGCGGGTCCGGCGTCAACCTGCCGCGCTATGCCAATCCAACTTACGATGAACTATTGGTGCGCGCGTCGAACGACGGCGATCCTGCCCGGCGTCGAGAGCTGCTGCGAAGCGCGGAAGCACTCATGCTTGCCGATCAACCGCTTATTCCGCTCTTTTTCTACGTCTCCAAGCATCTCGTGGATGCGCGTATTCATGGCTGGCAAGATAATGCCATGAATATCGCCTACAGTAAGAATCTCACCAAGGCGGGCGAGGGCAAATGACCGCTTGGTACGCTGGATGGTACGTGCGAGTGGCAATTTGGCCGCCCACTCTTTAACATCGACGCCCTATTTGACCCCCGCAGCTCGGAGTATTGGATGCTTTTTCGATTGAATGGCCTGGCGTTGCTCGCGGGCATGATGGCGCTAAGTTCGATTTGGTCAACGGCACACGCCGCCGGCGACCCCGTCATCGGCGAGAAAAAGTTCTATACCTGCGTTGGTTGCCATGGGATCGAGAACTATAAGAACGCGTATCCCGATTATGATGTGCCAAAATTGCGGCACCAGAATGCGGCGTACATCATTTTCGCGTTGCAGGAGTACAAATCGGGCGAACGCCCGCATCCGACCATGCACGCGCAGGCCTCTTCGCTGTCGGATCAGGACATGGCGGACATCGCCGCCTATTTGCAGGGCGGCGAGCCGGTGCGCCCAAGCGCCACGACCGTAGGGCCGGTGCCGCCGCAAGTGGCGCAGTGCATCGCCTGTCACGGCGAGAATGGTCTCGGCGTCGCGGCGCCGATGGATCCTAAACCCCCGGTGCTCGCAGGACAGCATGTCGACTACCTTGAACAAGCGCTTACGACGTATCGCAACGGCCGCCGCAAGAACGTGGTGATGGGTGGGATGGCTCGGCTGCTCAAGACCGATGAGGATATCAAAGTCGTTGCCGCCTACTTCGCGAGTCAACCATCGCCGTTGATAACCGCGAAGACCACCAGCAAGTAATATGTTCATGCGCTACGCGGCGACCCGAAGGGCGAGGTGCGCAAGCACCGAGTAATCTTACCGGGCCGCTGCGGCCCCGTCCCTTAAGTTCGGGGTCGGAACGACCCCGTTGATAGTTGCGCGTAGCGCATGAACATACTTGAGGAACTGTGCAAATGTCCGATAGTAGGCGTCGCGGTTCTGTTTCTTACGGAAGCCGTGCCCTTCATCCTTGGCCTGTAAGAACCACACTTCGCCGCCGCGGCTGCGCAGCCGGTTCACGAGCTGTTCGGCCTCGCTCGAGAGAACCCGCGGATCGTTCTTGCCGTGCACGACCAACAGCGGCCGTGAAATGCGCTCGGCGTTCGTCAGCGGTGATATCCGCCGCAGATACGCGCGCATATCAGGATCGCGTTCATCGCCATATTCCGCGCGTTGCAGATTCTGGCGGTACGGCGCCGTGTTGGTCAGAAAGGAAATAAAGTCCGCAATCCCGGACAGGTCCACGCCGCCGATCAGACGGTCGCTGTAATTCGCCAGCGCGGCGAGTGCGAGATAGCCTCCGTAGGAACCTCCCGCGACGACCACGTGTTTCGCATTTAAAGTGCTTTGCGAACCCAACCATACGATGAGCGCCCCCAGATCCTTGACGACATCGTCCCGCAGCAGCCCGTTATCCAATGCCAGATAGGTCTTTCCATATCCCGAAGAGCCACGTAGGTTGGGCGCGACGACGGCGAAACCCAACTCATTCACCACGTACTGAATCCACGGATCGAAGCCCGGGCGGAACTGCGACTCAGGACCTCCGTGCAGCATAATGAGTACGGGGTGCGGACCGGGACTGCCGGGCTCGTAGACGTACGCCGGTAATTGGCGAGTGTGGCCGTCTACGCGATCGAACGTGGGAAACTGCGCCAGGCGTGGACTCACGAATTTGGCCATATCCACCGGGCCCGCTTCACTGTGCGTCCACGCTTCCAGGCGATTGTTCGCGAGGTCGAGCACATAGGCGTCGCGCGGTAGATTCGCGGAGGCATATCCAAAGGCAAGCCGCTTGCCCTCCGCGTCGAAACTCAAATGTTCGATGGTTCCGGGCGATGCCAATCTGGGCGGCGTCAGCTCTTGACGGGTGCGTAGATCGAGCACGTTGAGTTTACCCACGCCGCCTTCATTGCTGATGTACGCGAGGTAATGACCGTCGCGCGAGACCGCAAGTTCCTCGATATCCCAAGGAATATGGTCGGAGAGCACCGCTCTTTCCGCCGTGAACAAATTGACGTACCGCAGTTTTGCGAACTCGGCATCGCGGTCCGATATCATGTAGACGCCCTGTCCATCGCGTGAAAATTTCGCGCCCACGATTCCAACCTTGGAAGGGGCCGGGTCGACTTCGCGCTTCTGTCCTGAGCTCAGGTCGACGACATACAGGTAACCCTCGCCGCTCGACACATACTTGAGCACCAGCAACTTGCGGTCGTCCGGCGACCAATCGAGTGGATACCAAGCGGCGTTGTCGCCGGAAACCGCAAGGTGCGGCAGGGTCCCGGCTTCCGGTTCCACCAGGTCGATATCGCAGCTCATGCCGTCGCGCGCGGTACTGAAAAAGGCGGCCTGACGGCCCGAGTTCGACCACACGGGGCTGCCGTTCAGAGACTTGCCGTCGGTGAGAAGTTTCGCGGCGGGCTCCCCCATGCGCTGATAGTAGAGCTGCGAATTCTCGTTCCCACCCGCATCCCTCAAGAATAAGTAGGCAGTGCGGCCCGGGTCCGGCGAAACAACCGCCTCCGTAATCGGCTCACGGAGAAAAGTGAGCTGCCGTCGTTCCCCGGCCGGCTTTTCCACCACATGAAGTTGTTCGACGTCGCCGAAGCGGGTCGTTATCAATAGCTGGCCCTTGGGCGACCAGCCGAGCGGAGTCGCTTGGCGCGCGTTCAGATAGCCGTCCACATTCTCCGCGAGGTCTGCGGGAGGGTCCGGAATATTGTCGAAAACCAGATTGCCGCGCTCGACGCGGGACGCAGCGGCGCCTGCGGGGTTCGACAGGAGGGCCGCCAGCATCAACATCCACAAATTATTTCGAGACATTATTCCTATGCACTCCCGCGGCGCGGATAATGGGGTCCAATGGCAGGCTTCGAACATCTTCTAAAATCCTATGACGTCGGCGATCAGCTCGACGATATCGCGAGTTCCGACCCGCCGGCCTACTTGCGTCGCTGTTTCGCCGAGGGCATCTCGGCTCCTGATTTGTCCTTCACGCGCGTGCAGCAGATTACCGTTTGCGGGATGGTACTCGACTCCATCCTCAATGATCGAGACTACGATGCGCTGGAACCGGAGCTGATTGCCGACTGGCGCGCCCACTACGGGCAAAAATGCGTCCATATAAAGGATACGGCCACCGCGGCACTGCGCCGCGCGCTCGAGAAATTGCGAAGCCAGGATCCCGATGCGGCGGCGGAGCTCGAAGAACTCGAGCATCGATTGGCGCCCGCCTGAATGAACGCGGTTTACGAGCGCGTCGGCGCGAGACAGAGCACTTGAGCCGCGGCTCACGCAGAATACTCAGACAGGCTCCTGGCGCCGCCTGCCTGCTGCTGGTTGCCTGCGTCTCATCGCGGCCGCTCGGCGACCGCGCGCCAGGCACTCATCCGGCGCCGGTGCAGGCCGGCGCCGCTGACGCATCTTACGATTGGCACGGTCTGTTGGTCGCGCCCTTCGGCACGCTGTTGAAGGAAAGTCCGATCGCGCTGCATGAGGTGCTGCTGTTCCACGATGAGTCGCATGGCGGCGCCGAAGCCGGCAAGGATTGCTACGCCATCGACGGAGCGCCGCCGCGCTTGGTGGGTCGCCAGCCGGACGAGTACTTGCTGTGCTTCGATCACGATCGCCTGAATCGAATCGATGCATCGGTTCGATTGGCTGCCGATGACGCCGCGCAAGTGTTCGCCCGAGCCTGCGCCCTTTGGCTGAAGAATTCGGCGCCATCATCGGAAATGGGCAACATCTGCGAAGGCCGCGAGGACGGCATCGCGTGGAGCGCGCGTCTGGAACAGGTGCCGCCGGGCGAGGCCACCGTACCCTTGGCCCTAACCCTCTCCAATGCGGCCGAGCGCGACGCAGTGGACGCCGCTCCGCGTGAGAAATAGGCGGCGCGGCCGGCCTGCGCATTCATGACACGAGACGCCGAATTGGAGCTGCTGGCCGCGGGCGCAACCGAAATGGGATTTGCGCTCGACGCACAACGAAGCGAGCGATTATTGCGCCTCGTCGACGAGTTGGAATCGGCCAACGCGCAATTCAATTTGACCGCCATCCGCGATCGGCCCGGTATGCTGCGCAAGCATGTGTTCGACAGCCTGAGCTTGCAGCCGTATTTGCGGGGTGCGCGCCTGGCCGATGTGGGCACCGGAGCGGGCTTCCCGGGCCTGCCGCTCGCAGTCGTCAATCCGGAACGGCGCTTCTCCCTGATCGAGGCGACCGGCAAGAAGGCCCGGTTTGTCGTGCAAACCGCGGAGCGCATCGGCTGCGGCAACGTGGAAGTCGTGAATGCTCGCGCCGAGACCTACAGGCCGATTGAGCTATTCGATACCGTAATGGCGCGCGCCCTGTCATCCTTGGCCGATTTCGTGGCCTACGCCGGGCATTTATGTACGCCGGAAGGGCGCCTCTTGGCAATGAAGGGCAAACGCCCGGATGGAGAGATGTCGGCGCTGCCCAAATCCTTCCGGGTGGTGGCTGTTCATCGGCTCAAGCTTCCGGGGCTGGACGACGAGCGGCATCTTGTGGAACTCTCACCGGCCAGGCGTTACGCGGCCCGGCCCTAACCGGCTCTGCCGCGGGCCAGCCCACGGCCCCGCCTAACCGGCCGTGCCCAGAATCGAGAAATCTATATGAAGCGGGTCATCGCTGTCGCAAATCAAAAAGGTGGGGTCGGCAAGACGACCACCGCCGTCAATCTCGCGGCGTCGCTGACGGCTACCAAGCGCCGTGTCTTGCTGATCGACCTGGATCCGCAAGGCAACGCCACCATGGGATGCGGGATCGACAAGCACGCGCAATCCCGCACCAGCTGCGACGTGCTGCTCGGAGATTGCGCGGCCATGGAGGCGATAGTGCTGGTGGAATACGGCGGTTTCATGCTGATGCCCTCCAATCAGGACCTGACCGCCGCCGAGGTGCGGCTATTGACCATGATGACGGGACGCGAGTTCAAGCTGCGCAACGCGCTGAAGTCCATCCGCGACAACTTCGATGTGATTTTGATCGACTGCCCGCCGTCGCTCAACATGCTCACGCTGAACGCGCTGGTGGCCGCGGACTCGGTCATGGTGCCGATGCAATGCGAGTACTACGCGCTCGAGGGTTTGAGCGCTTTGATACAGACCATCGACCAGATCCGCGGCTCCATCAATCCGGATCTCGAGATCGAGGGTTTGCTGCGTACCATGTACGATCCGCGCAATAATCTGTCGAACGAGGTGTCGGCGCAGCTCATCGAACATTTTGGTGAAAAGGTGTTCCGAACGATGATTCCCCGCAATGTACGCCTTGCGGAGGCGCCGAGTTTCGGCAAGCCCGCACTGTTTCACGACAAGGAATCGCGCGGCGCCCTCGCCTATCTGGCGCTCGCCGGTGAAATGATTCGCCGCGACGATCTGCCGGCCGCACCCGTATAATCCCGTATCGTTTCGGGAAGGTGAGTATGTCCGTCAAAAAGCCGTCTCTGGGTCGCGGTCTTGCGGAGTTGAGTCCACTACTCGCACAGCGCTCCCGCGTGCCGCTGCCGGAACCTGCGCAAGCTGTCGGTGACCGCTTGGCGAGTCTGCCGCTGGATCTGTTGACGCGCGGTACGTATCAGCCGCGCATCGACATGCGCCCGGAATCCTTGAGCGATCTCGCCGACTCCATCAAGTCGCAAGGATTGGTGCAGCCCATCCTGGTGCGGCCGCTGCCGCGTCCAACCCTGGGCGAATCGCAACGCTACGAAATCATCGCCGGCGAGCGCCGCTGGCGCGCGGCGCAAATGGCGGGACTTACGGAGATTCCTGCGGTGATTCGCGACGTCGCCGATGAGGCGGCCGTCGTCATGGCGCTGATCGAGAACATTCAGCGCGAAAATTTGAACCCTTTGGAGGAGGCGCGGGCTCTGTTGCGGTTGATCGAGGAGTTTGGCCTGACGCATCAGGCAGCGGCCGAGGCGGTGGGCCGCTCGCGCGCCGCGGTCAGCAATCTCTTGCGGCTCACGGAGCTGGCGGATGAAGTGAAACAGCTATTGGAGCAGCGCAGCATAGAAATGGGCCATGCCCGGGCGCTGCTTGGTCTGACCACTCGCCGCCAGCAGATCGAAGTGGCGGGCCTGGTCGCCAAAAAGGGCCTTTCGGTACGCGACACCGAGGCCCTGGTGCGCCGGCTGCTCTCGCCTGCGGCCGCGGCGGACAACGAACCGAAGGCCGTCGACCCCGATATCAACCGGCTGCAATTGGAACTGGCCGACAAGCTGGGCGCCAAGGTCCTGTTCCAACATGCCCCCTCGGGCAAGGGCAAAATGGTGGTGTCCTACAACAGCTTGGATGAACTCGAGGGAATCCTGGCGCATATTCAGTAGCCCGGGTGTCCCGGACTGCCGCAGGCAGCTTGTGCCGCGCCTGACCCATGTCGCGCCTGAGCGGCATTGTCAAAAAGCCATGTGTAAAAAATCCAAGCCTGATCATCGGCTTGTGACTCTGCGCAAGCCTCACTATAATGCGCCGGCTTTTACGCAGCGGCAGTGTCAATGAAAACGCGGGCCAAAGCCCTGTTGATGAGGGACTGCCGTAAGCCGGTTACGCGCCGGCCCCCTTTGCGATGAACGATATCGGTAGGCAGGGCAAGCGGCTCGTGGTGCGGGTCGTACTCCTGCAGACAGCTTGCGCCGCCCTGGTGGCGGCCCTGTTCTGGATGCTCCAAGGCGCCGCAGCTGCGAGGTCGGGATTGGCGGGGGGTCTCATCGTCGCGATCGGAAGCGCGGTATTCGGTTGGCGCATGTTTGCGCCGGGAATCGCGCCTGCCGCGACGTTGCAGCGGGCGCTGTTCGCGGCTGAGGCGCTGAAGTGGATTTGGTTCGTGCTCGCGGTTTGGGCGGCATTTGCGCGCTTCAAGCTAATGCCGCTTCCGCTGATGGCGGGGCTGGTATTCGCGCAGTTCGGCTACTGGATCGGGTTGATCGGGATGAAGCGAGGATAATTGAATGGCAGCGTCTGAGGGTGGCTCCGGGGGTCTAACGGAATACATCGGGCACCACTTGACTCATCTCACGGTGAATCAGGGGCACGGCGCCTTTTGGGCATTCCACCTCGATAGCGTTGCGTTCACCTTGGGGCTTGCGCTGATTTTTCTCATCATTTTCATAAGCGTCGCGCGCCGTGCAACCAGCGGCGTGCCGGGAAAACTTCAAGCCGCAGTCGAGATCTTGGTCGAAAAAGTCGATGGCGTCGTCAAAGAGACGTTTCACGGCAAGAGCAAGCTGATCGCACCGCTTGCGATTACTATTTTCGCGCTCGTGTTCCTGATGAATTTCATGGACTTGATTCCGGTCGATCTCTTGCCTTGGGCGGCAAAGCGCGCCGGCGTCGACCATTTGCGAGTCGTTCCGACGGCCGACATCAACACCACGCTCGGCATGGCCATCACGGTGTTTTTCTTGATTTGGTACGTCGGCCTCGCCGAGAAGGGTGTCATTGGCTTCTTCGGCGAGTGGTTCACCGCCCCGTTCCACGCGCATGGCGTCTTGGGCAAGATTCTGACCGCCTTCCCCAATCTCTTGCTACGCGTCATTGAAGAAGGCGTCCGCCCACTGTCTCTGTCGCTCCGACTTTTCGGCAACATGTATGCCGGCGAACTGATTTTCGTGTTGATCGCGGGGTTGACGCTCGAGGCCTCATTCGCCCACGCCTCGACCTACGTTTGGGGAATCGTTCAGCTAATCGCGGACTTCGTATGGACCGTGTTCCATATTCTGATCATCACGCTGCAGGCATTCATTTTCGGCATGCTGACCATCGTTTACCTGAGCATGGCAGCCGAAAAACATTAGTTTCAACCAACTGACCCTTAAGACCTAAGACCCTGGAGACATAGATGGAGCACGCACCTTTGATCGCTCAAGTCATGAGCTACACACTGATCGCGGTAGGCCTGTTGATCGGCCTTGGCGCACTCGGCACGGCCATCGGCTTTGCACTGCTGGGCGGCAAATTTCTGGAAGGTTCGGCGCGTCAACCGGAACTCACTCCCATGCTGCAGACCAAGATGTTCATCGTCGCCGGCTTGCTCGACGCGGTACCCATCATCGGCGTCGCCATCGCTCTGTTGCTGATTTTCTCCAATCCGTTCTTGGCGACGATCGGCGCGAAATAAGCGGCGGAATCGGTCTTACGCGAGTTACGACATGGCTAGGAGCTTTGACGAATGGACATAGCAGTCACGCTGATCATCCAAGGCCTCGCGTTCTTCGCTGTGGCTCTGGGCGTCATGCGTTTTGGTTGGCCTTATCTCACTGAAGCCATCGAGGCGCGGCAAAAGAAAATCGCCGAGGGCCTGGCCGCCGGTACCCGGGCTCAGAAGGATCTCGACGAGGCCAAGGTCAAGGCCCAGGAAATCATTCGCGAGGCGCGCGACAAGGCGGTGCAAATCGTCGACCAGGCAAGCAAACGCGCGGCCGAGATCATCGAGGAGGCGAAGGCCACGGCCATCGCCGAGAGTCAGCGCATCGTCGCCCAAGCGCATGAAGAGATCGCTCTCGACACCACCCGCGCCCGCGAGGGCCTACGCAAGCAAGTGGCGAACCTCGCGGTTCAAGGCGCGTCGCACTTGCTGGAGCGGGAGATCGATCCCAAGACACACGCATCGATTCTCGACAAATTGGAGTTGGAGATCGCGAATGGCTGAGGCGGCAACCATCGCCCGTCCCTATGCGACGGCCGCCTTTATGTCGGCGCGCGATGCGAAGGCATTGCCTGCCTGGTCCGAGGCGCTGCGCTTGAGCGCAGGGTTGATCGGCGACCCATCGATAGCGGATCTGTTGACCAGTCCCAAGATGACCATGGATCAGCTGGTATCGATGTTCGCCGGGTTGGGCGGAAACGCGATCGATGCGCGCTGGCAGAACTTCGTGCGGCTTTTGGCGCGCAACAAGCGGCTCGGCGTACTGCCCCAGATCGCGGCGCAGTACGAAATGCTGCGTGCGCAATACGAGAACGAGCTCGATGTCGAAGTGACCTCGGCGGCCGCGATGAATGCGGATCAGCAAGGCAAGCTCGCCGCCGCGCTCAAGAAGCGCTTCAAGCGGGATGTGCGCATGAGCGTAAGGCTTGACCCCAGCTTGTTGGGCGGCGCCGTCATTCGGGCCGGCGACTTGGTGATCGACGGTTCGATCAACGGCCGGCTGCAGCGACTGGCGTCCGAATTAGCCGGCTGATTCAGCCAATTGAATTTAAAGAAGGCGAAACATGTCCATCAAGGCATCTGAAATAAGCGACCTCATCAAGGCGCGTATCGACAAGTTCCAGTCGGCGACGGAAGACCGCAATGTCGGCACCGTGGTCAGCGTAACCGACGGCATCGTGCGCGTTCACGGCCTCGGCGATGCGCGCTACGGCGAAATGCTGCAGTTCGGGGCGGACACCTTCGGATTGGCGCTGAACCTCGAGCAGGACTCGGTGGGCGTGGTAGTGCTGGGCGACTACAAGAGCATCGTCGAAGGCGATACCGTGAAGACCACGGGGCGCATTCTCGAAGTGCCGGTGGGGCCCGAGCTGCTCGGCCGCGTGGTTGATTCATTGGGCACGCCCATCGATGGAAAGGGTGCGATCAACGCCACGGCCAAAGCGCCGCTGGAGCGCGTCGCGCCCGGCGTCATTTTCCGCAAGAGCGTGTCGCAGCCGGTTCAGACCGGCCTCAAAGCCATCGATTCCATGGTGCCGGTGGGACGCGGCCAACGCGAACTCATCATCGGCGATCGCCAAACCGGCAAGACCGCCGTGGCCGTCGACACCATCATCAATCAGAAAGCCACCGGCGTTAAGTGCATCTACGTCGCGATCGGACAGAAACAGAGCTCGATTGCCAACGTGGTGCGCAAGCTCGAAGAACACGGCGCATTGGCCCATACCATCATCGTCGCGGCCTCGGCTTCCATGCCGCCCTCAATGCAATACCTCGCGCCGTACGCCGGTTGCGCCATGGGCGAGTACTTCATGGACAACGGCGAGGACGCGCTGATCGTGTACGACGATTTGTCCAAGCAGGCGGTCGCGTATCGCCAAATATCGCTGCTGCTTCGCCGTCCGCCGGGCCGCGAGGCCTATCCCGGCGACGTGTTTTACCTGCACTCGCGTCTACTCGAGCGTTCCGCGCGCGTCAACGAAGAGTATGTGGAGAAGGCGACGAAGGGCCGCGTCAAGGGCAAGACCGGATCATTGACGGGACTGCCCATCATCGAAACTCAAGCGGGGGACGTCACGGCCTTCGTGCCGACCAACGTGATTTCGATTACCGACGGCCAGATCTTTTTGGAATCGGACTTGTTCAACGCCGGCATCCGTCCGGCCATCAACGCCGGCATCTCGGTGTCGCGCGTCGGCGGCGCCGCGCAAACCAATATCATCAAGAAACTGGGCGGCGGCATCCGCTTGGCGCTGGCGCAGTATCGAGAACTGGCGGCTTTCTCTCAGTTTGCTTCCGATCTCGACGAAGCGACGCGCAAACAGCTCGAACGCGGTGTGCGCGTCACCGAGCTCATGAAGCAGAAGCAATATGCGCCGATGTCGGTCGCGGAAATGGCGCTGTCGCTGTATGCGGCGAACAGCGGCTACTTCGACAAGGTGGCTCGAACCAAGGTGGTCGAAACCGAGGCTGGGCTGCAGTCATTTGCCCGCACCAACTATGGCCCGCTGCTCAAGACCATCGTCGACAAGCCGGAATTGTCGAAGGACGTCGAGGCTTCGTTGAAGAAATGCTGCGAAGAATTCTTCGCGACGGTCTGACGCATGGCAGGCGCAAAGGAAATCCGCAGCAAGATCGCGAGTATCAAGAATACTCAGAAGATCACCAAGGCGATGGAAATGGTGGCCGCGAGCAAGATGCGCAAGGCGCAGGAGCGCATGCGCGCGGCCAGGCCGTATGCCGAAAAATTGCGCAGCGTCATCGGGCATCTGCGCCTGGCGAATCCGGATTACAAACATCCGTTCCTGCTGGAACGGCCGATAAAGGCCACCGGCATCATCGTCGTCGCCACCGATCGCGGCCTGGCCGGCGGCCTCAATATCAACTTGTTCAAGGCCGCGCTGAACACCATCAAGGATGCTCAGGCGAAGGGCCAGAAAATTCAGCTCTGCTTGATCGGCACGAAGGCCGTGGTGTTCTTTCGGCGGCTGGCATTGCCCATAGCCGCTTCAGCGACGCACTTGGGCGATCGGCCCGAGATTGCGCAGCTCATCGGCACGGTCAAGGTCATGCTGGACCAGTATCGCGCCGGAGAAATCGACCGCTTGATTCTGGTGCACAACGTGTTCGTCAACACCATGAGCCAGAAAGGCACGGTATCGCAGCTGTTGCCGGTCGAAGCGACCGACAAGGAAACGCTGCAGGAGCGCTGGGATTACATCTATGAGCCGAGCCCTGCGGAATTGCTCGACGGCATTTTGATGCGCTATGTCGAGTCTCAGGTGTATCGAGGCGCGGTGGAAAATGTGGCCAGCGAAATGGCGGCGCGCATGGTCGCGATGAAGAGCGCCACCGACAACGCCGGCGACCTCATCGCCGAGCTACAACTGATTTACAACAAGGCCCGGCAGGCCGCGATTACCACCGAGCTGTCGGAAATCGTCGGCGGGGCCGCCGCGGTGTAGAAGAGGCAGGGGTTTAAGTCTTAACGGCGCGCAGCGCCGCTAATGTACGGGGTTGCGCAGCAACCCCGTTGGCAGTTGGCCGAAGGGCCATGACGAGTTTCGACGGCGCGAAGCGCCGCCAAGTGTTCGGGGTTGCGCAGCAACCCCGTTGACAGTTCGCCGAAGGCGATGACTAGGGGTTAATATGTCCAGCGGAAAAATCGTGCAAATCATCGGAGCGGTCGTCGACGTGGAATTTCCGCGTGACCAAATCCCGAAGATTTATGACGCGCTCAAACTCGATGACGTGAAGCTGACGCTCGAGGTGCAGCAGCAACTCGGCGACGGCGTGGTGCGTACGATTGCCATGGGACCGTCCGAAGGCTTGCGCCGCGGCTTGACCGTCGCCAACACCGGTAAGCCGATTTCCGTGCCGGTGGGCTCGGGCGTCTTGGGCCGCATCATGGACGTGCTCGGCGAGCCGCAGGACGAAGCGGGACCGGTGCAAGCGACCGAATATTGGCCCATTCACCGTCCGTCGCCCGCCTACGACGAACAGACGGGCGGTCAGGAATTGCTGGTGACCGGCATCAAGGTCATCGACTTGCTGATTCCCTTTGCCAAGGGCGGCAAGGTCGGATTGTTCGGCGGCGCCGGCGTCGGCAAGACCGTGAACATGTTGGAACTCATCAACAACATCGCGAAACAGCACGCGGGTCTGTCGGTGTTCGCGGGTGTCGGCGAACGTACCCGCGAGGGCAACGACTTCTATCACGAAATGAAAGATTCCGGCGTGCTCGACAAAGTGGCCATGGTGTACGGTCAAATGAACGAGCCGCCCGGCAATCGCTTGCGTGTCGCGCTCACCGGCCTGACCATGGCCGAATATTTCCGCGATGAAAAGCAAGCGAACGGCAAGGGCCGCGACGTGCTGATGTTCATCGACAACATCTACCGCTACACGCTTGCCGGTACCGAAGTGTCGGCGTTGCTCGGCCGCATGCCTTCCGCAGTCGGTTACCAGCCGACCCTGGCGGAAGAAATGGGCGTTTTGCAGGAGCGCATCACCTCCACCAAGACCGGCTCCATCACCTCGGTACAGGCGGTATACGTGCCCGCGGATGACTTGACCGATCCGTCGCCCGCAACCACGTTTGCGCACTTGGATGCCACCGTGGTGTTGTCGCGTCAAATCGCATCCCTCGGCCTTTATCCGGCGGTTGATCCGCTCGATTCCACCAGCCGCCAGCTCGATCCTTTGGTGGTCGGCGACGATCACTACAATACGGCGCGCGGCGTGCAGGCGATCCTGCAGCGGGCCAAGGAATTGCAGGACATTATCGCGATTCTCGGCATGGATGAACTGTCCGAGGAGGATAGACTGGCCGTGTACCGCGCCCGCAAGGTGCAGCGCTTCTTGACGCAGCCCTTCAATGTGGCGAAGGTGTTCACCGGCCAGGACGGCAAGATCGTGCCGCTCGCCGATACCATTCGCGGTTTCAAGGCCATTATCGCCGGCGAATACGACCACCTGCCCGAGCAGGCGTTCTACATGGTCGGCGGCATCGAAGAGGCCGTCGAAAAAGCCAAGACGCTGCAATAGCATTTGGGCCGCGAACGGAGAACACCATGGCCGGAACCATACACGTTGACATAGTCAGTCCCGAAGGCCAGTTGTTCGCGGGCGAGGCGAACATGGTATTTGCCCCGGCCATCGAGGGCGAGATCGGCATTGCGCCGCGTCACGCACCGCTGTTGACGACCTTGAGCGCCGGGGTGGTGCGGGTGCAGGTCGAAGGCGGGGAGGAGCACACTTTTTATGTCGGCGGCGGTGCGCTCGAAATTCAGCCGAATCGGGTATCGGTGCTCGCGGACACGGCTGCTCGTGCTCGCGATCTCGATGAGGCGGCCGCCGAGGCCGCCAAGCAGCGCGCCGAAGAAGCGGTGCGCGGCCACAAGGACAAGATCGATATCGCCCAGGCGCAAGCCGAACTGACGCGCGCCATGGCACAATTGAGAGCGATAGAACGCCTGCGCAAGAAGCGCTGATCCAAGCATTCGGGAGCCGTCATGCCGCTTTCCGTCGTCATACTCGCCGCTGGCCAGGGCAAGCGGATGAATTCCGATTTACCGAAAGTGCTGCAGCCGCTGGCGGGCGAGCCTCTCCTCCAGCATGTGATCCGCACAGCCCGCCGTATGGACGCGGCGAACATTTACGTGGTCTATGGGCACGGCGGTGCGCAGGTGCAGAAAGCGCTGGCGCACGAACAGGGGGTCGACTGGGTTTTGCAGGCGGACCAATTGGGCACCGGCCACGCCGTGATGCAGGCAATGTGCGTCATCCCTGACGATCATACGGTGTTGGTGCTGTACGGCGACGTGCCGCTCATTCGAGCGGCATGCCTCAAGAAACTGGTCGATGCCGCCGACGCGGGCACGCTTGCCTTGCTCACCGTCAATCTCGACGAAGCCGCCGGCTATGGCCGCATCGTGCGCGATGCCGACGGCCGCGTGAGCGGCATCGTCGAGCACAACGATGCCACCCCCGAGCAATTGCAGATTCGAGAGGCCAACTCGGGACTCATGGCCGCTCCCGCAGGACGCCTCCGGGACTGGCTGTTGGGCCTCGGCACGAACAACGCTCAGCGCGAATACTATTTGACCGATGTCGTGGTCGCTGCCGTTCAGGCGGGCGATCATGTCGCCGCAATCCCGGTGCCCACCGCGGTCGAAGTATTGGGCGTCAACGATAGGATGCAACTCGCGCAAGTCGAGGCCGGCCATCGCGCCTTGAGGACGGAGGAGTTGATGCTCGCGGGCGCGACCCTGGCCGATCCCTCGCGGGTCGATGTGCGCGGTGAAATCACCGTGGAGCGAGATGTCTTCATCGATGTCAACGCCGTCTTGATCGGGAAAGTGCACCTGGGCGCGCGCGTCAAGGTCGGACCCAATTGCCTGATCCGCAATTCGAACATCGGCGCCGATACCGAGATCAACGCCAACTGCGTCATCGAGGGTGCCGTCGTCGCGGAAAATTGCCGCATCGGACCCTTTGCGCGATTGCGGCCCGAAACCGTGTTGGCGCGCGACGTGCACATAGGGAACTTTGTCGAAGTAAAGAGCAG
Source organism: Steroidobacteraceae bacterium (assembly GCA_036502605.1). Taxonomy (GTDB): domain Bacteria; phylum Pseudomonadota; class Gammaproteobacteria; order Steroidobacterales; family Steroidobacteraceae; genus Bog-1198. Next base: position 108,483 of record DASXYI010000085.1, on the reverse strand, counting down.
CGAGATCGGCGCCGGCAGCAAGGCGAACCATCTGAGCTACATCGGCGACAGCCGCGTCGGCAGCACCGTGAACGTCGGCGCCGGCACCATCACCTGCAACTACGACGGCGCGAACAAGTGGCCGACCGTCATCGAAGACGGCGCCTTCATCGGCAGCGGCAGCATGTTGGTCGCGCCCGTGCGAATCGGCGCGGGCGCGACCATAGGCGCCGGATCGACGATCACCGAGAACGCCGCCGGCGGCAAACTCACGCTCACGCGCGCGATACAGACCACGGTCCCGAACTGGACCCGGCCCGGCAAACTGCCGGACAATGAGAAAGCGGCGGCGATCGATGCGAAGTTGAAAGCGCCGAAGGACACTTGACACGGGCGCGCCTCGAAGCCGCAGCCGTTCAATCGAAGCGCAGCGTCTGGCCCACGCTCAAAGCCCCGGCCTTGTCGAGAATCGCGCCTCCCAGAGCAATGTCGCTCAGCGACAAACCTCTGTGCCAGAACAAGATGGTCTCCGAGTCGCTTTCGCGCCCTGGCCGCAGGTTGGCGACGATTTGTCCCAATTCGGCGTGCAGGCTTTGTTCGGTGATCTTGTCGAGATCGACATGCTGGCGCAGCGCGCCGTACGGCAGCCCCTTGCGGCACTGTCCCCAGTCATCGACGACCACTTTGTCCATGATATTGGTGAGCGACAATTCCACGGCGCTCATCGTTCCGTAAGGAATCACGAGCGCGCCGGGCCGAATCCATTCGGTCTTGAGCAGCGGCTGCGGCTCGATCAGCCGCGTCGCCTCTACCACGATATCGGCGTCGCGAACGCACTTCTCCCAGTCGTCGACTGCGGTCACCGGTTTTCCGAGATCCTTCGACAGCTTTGCCGCCAAGGCCTGGCGGCTCTCCGGGCGCTTCGAGTGCACGCGAATTTCCTCGAAGTCGAAGAAATGATTGAGCAAGCGGATGTTCCAATAGGAAGTGCCGCGCGCTCCAATGTGCCCCAGGATCTTGCTGTCCTTGCGCGCCAGAAATTTAGCGCCGAGAGCGGTCATCGCGCCGGTTCTCATATCGGTGATCGAGGTCGCGCTGAGAATCGCCAACGGAACGCCGGTGAGGGGATCGAATAGAGTGAGCATCCCGATCTCGGACGGCAATCCGATTTCATGATTGTTGACGAAGTCGCCGACCACCTTGACGCCCGCCAGCCCCAGCGGATGGACGACGCCGCGCAGTACGTTGAAATGACCTACGGAGGAATGGTCAGGCACCAAATGCACCCGCGGTTCAATGACGACTTGCTTGCGCCCCTGCGCTTCCAAACCTGCCTCGACGGCAGCGAGGATCTCCGCGTCGCTGAGCGCCAGAGCTTCGATGTCCGGTCCGCTGAGATAGACGATATGGAGAGGATGCATTAGGAGCCTGTCTGAGTATTTCGCGTGAGCCGGCGAAACCGCCGCAGATCCGCTTGCGGGTGGATCAACACTGCCGCGAGTAAGCCCGCGGCGGCAACCAGTGCGCCGGCATAGAGATACCCGGCTCGGAACCCCGCTTCGGGATTCGCGCCCACGTCGACGATGAGACCCATCACATAGGGTGCGCACAGGCCGGCCAACGTGTGGATCGAGTTTGTAATCCCAAGCATGGCGCCGCGTTGCGGTGCCGGGGAGATCTCGCCGATCAATGTCGGGCCCAGCGTGAATATGACACTGCCGATCGAAAAGCCCAAGCCGATCAAGAACGTCTTCAATACACCGACCTCCAGGAGCGCCATGCAGATCATCGATAGACCGCTGGTGACCACACACAGCGCCCCGAGAAAACCGCGTGACGCGCGGCTCGAAAGCCCGCGCCGCGCCAAGATTTGGGACAGCCACGCCAGCATAGGAGCGAGCACCATCTGCATCACGGCGGGAAGCGCCACGATCCATGACGCCTCGAATGGCGACATATGCAGCGCTTTGATCAAGTAATTGGCGAGCCACACGATGTTGAGCGCGATGACCCAGTATGCACCGAAGCCGGCGAGGAATACGCCGATTGCGGTCCGACTCGATAATAACAGCCGATACCGAACCCGAAGCAATGCACCGGGCTGCGGGGCAATTCCATCGATCGGACCGTCCTCCGCACACAGGAACCACAGAGCCGCCCAGGCGAGGCCGGCCGCGCCGAGTGCGCCGAACGCGGCGTGCCAGCCGTGATGCACTATGATCCATGTGATGAGCGGAGCGATGACGCCGGTACCGAAGGCGGCGCCGCAGGCAACCACGCTGGTCGGCAGCGCCCGCTGCCGATCCGCAAACCATTTGTACACGGCGTGGAGCGCCACCGGGAATGCGGGACCTTCGGCGGCCCCCAAGACTACCCGGCTCAGCAGCAGCAATCCGAAGCTCGACACCCAGCTGATGGGCAGCAGCGCGCCTGCCCAAACAACCGCCATCGCCAACATCAGGGATTTGGCGCGAACGTGATTGGCCAGAAAACCGACCGCGACTCCGGAAATCGAAAACAACAGAAAAAACGCGCTGCCGAGTTCGCCGAACTGCGTATTGGAAAGCCCGAGATCCCGCATGATGGGCACGCTCGCCAAGCCGATGACCGCCTTGTCCGCGAAATTGATGAGCATGAACAGGAAGACCATGGCCACGTGGCTCCAGGCCCGCGTCCGGAATGCGATCGAAGCAGCGGCGTTTTCCGGGCGTTTCGTCAAGTTTCTTGCACAGTAAGCATGGAGGGCCTCGTCGTTTTAACACAAAGGTCCCGCGTGCCGGCCCGCTGCCGGCGCCCCTGCGTCCGGGCGTCCCGGCAGCCGCGGCATACGCCTGTCTTTCCCGTCCGACCGATGAACCAATTGCAGGGATGCACCGGTATTTTCGCCGTATTCAGGGCGGGTCACGCGAGTGATCGCAGGGCTGGGAGATACCGTCAAGGCAGGTGCGCCGCTCGCGACGGTTGAAGCTTCTGAGTTCGTGCAAGCGCAAAACGATCTCGCGACCGCCGTCGCGACCAACGCAAGCTGATGGGTTATGGGCTGTCGGTGCCGCAGGTGCTGACCGCCCTCGGCAACGCGAATATCAATGTTGGCGGCCAGACCGTCAATTTCGGCGAGCAATCCGCCGTGGTACGCGGCGTGGGTATGATCCATTCCGCCGACGCGATCCGGCGCACGCTCATCGCCAACAACCAGGGTGCGCCGGTGGTCATCGGCGACGTGGCCGAAGTCCGCATCGGCACATCGCGCTCATTTTCTTTTTGCAATGGGCTTTCCTCGGCAACTTACGCAGTGCGGTGATCGTTGCGATGACCATTCCGTTTGCGCTCTCCTTCGCGATCGGGCTCATGGTGTTGCCGGGAGAGTCCGCCAATCTGCTGTCGGTAGGCGCCATCCGGCGAGCCGCGCGGAGCAAGCCGCGCAAAAGAGCTTGGGCGTGGCGCACCATCAATTGGAACTCGGATCGGTAAGTTACCTGGCGCTGGTCGCCTCTGAACAGACCTACAACCAAGCGGTGGTGTCGCTCGCGCAGGCGCGAGCCAATCGCTATGCCGATACCGCGGCCCTTTTTCAGGCGCTGGGCGGGTCCGTCTCGCCGGTCGCGGCCCCACCAACGCCGCATTAGGGCATTCTACCCCGCGCGAGATCGTTCGCGCCGCTGCGACCGACGAACGTATAAGTGCTCATTTTCAGAACCATGCCGGGCACTGAATATCCGGCGTCGGGCGGGCGGCTTGCCCGGTGGAGTACGACGGTGGATTTACCATCGCGCTCGGGCACACTAGGCGCCCTTTAACCTTACTGGCTCGGAGCATTTCCACATGTGCGGAATCGTCGGTGTCGTCGCGGAGCGCAATGCCGTTCCTATCCTGATGGAGGGACTGCGCCGTCTCGAGTACCGGGGATACGATTCCGCCGGAGTGGCCGTGCTGGGGGCCGCCGGTCAGCTCGCTCGGGTGCGCACCGTGGGCAAAGTAAAAGCGCTGCAGGATGCCCTTGATGCCGCACCAATCGCCGGCCATGTCGGCATCGCCCATACCCGTTGGGCCACTCACGGCGTTCCCACCACGCGCAATGCGCATCCGCACGTTTCTCGGGGCGGAATTGCCATCGTGCACAACGGCATTATCGAGAATCATGAGACGCTGCGAGCCGGTCTCATTGAGCTGGGCTACAGTTTCGACTCGGAAACCGATACCGAAGTGATCGCGCACCGAATCCATCATCACCTTACAGGCTCAGCCGATCTATACGCGGCAGTCCGCAAGACCGTTGCCGAACTAGAGGGCGCCTATGCCCTTGCGGTGATCTGCGAAGGCGATCCGGACTGCGTCGTCCTCGCTCGCGAAGGCTGTCCCGTAGTCATTGGGCTCGGTATCGACGAGAACTTCGTCGCCTCCGACGTGGCGGCGCTGCTCCCGGTGACCCGGCGGTTCATGTTTTTGGAGGAAGGCGATGTCGCAGAGGTCCGCCGCAAATCGATCAAGATCGTCGACGCGCACGGCGCCCCGGCGGTGCGGACCGTCCGCGAGAGCGAGCTGCCCGCGGATGCGGTCGAGCGCGGCCCGTACCGGCATTTCATGCTCAAGGAAATTCACGAGCAACCTCGCGCCATCGCGCAGACGCTGGAGGAACGGGTCACGGGTGCTGCCCTTCTCGATGCCGCTTTTGGCCCGGCGGCGCAAGGCGTGTTCGCCCGAGTCAAGGCCGTTCACATTGCGGCCTGCGGTACCAGCTACCACGCGGGGTTGGTGGCGAGCCACTTCATCGAACAGATCTGCCGCCTTCCGGCGCGCACCGAGATCGCAAGCGAATATCGCTACCGCGACCCCGTGGTGACGCCGGACACATTGTTCGTCACGATTTCCCAGTCCGGCGAGACGGCGGACACCCTGGCGGCGCTGCGCAACGCCAAACAGGCGGGTTATTTATCGACGCTCACGATTTGCAACGTCGCTGAGAGTTCCATGGTCCGAGAATCGGAATTGGTGCTCCTGACTCGCGCGGGCCCTGAGATCGGCGTCGCTTCCACCAAGGCGTTCACCACTCAATTGACGGCGCTCGGGATGCTCGTCGTCGCGCTTGCGAAGCATTGCTTGCAGGGTGCAACGCACGAGCGCGAACTCGTGTCGCAGCTGCTGCAATTGCCCGGCTTGGTCGAGAAGACGTTGAAACTCGACGATACGATCCGCGCGCTTGCCGAAACGTTCGCGCATAAACGGCATGCTCTGTACCTGGGGCGGGGGCCGCTGCACGCCGTCGCGATGGAGGGCGCCTTGAAGCTCAAGGAGATCTCCTACATCCACGCGGAAGCTTACGCCGCCGCCGAACTCAAGCACGGTCCGTTGGCGCTCGTCGACGAGGACATGCCGGTGGTGGCGGTTGCCCCCAACAACCAGCTGTTGGAGAAGCTGAAGTCGAACCTGCAGGAAGTGCGTGCTCGCGGCGGCAAACTATTCGTATTCGCCGACCCGGAAACCGGCATGGAAAACGCGGATGGCGTCGTGGTCATTCCAATGCCGGTCAAGGCGACTGCGCTGCAGGCGCCCATCATATTCGCCTTGCCCATGCAGCTGCTCGCCTACCACATCGCGGTACTCAAGGGAACGGACGTCGATCAACCGCGGAATTTGGCCAAGAGCCTGACGGTCGAGTGAAGGAGTGAAGGCCAAGAGCGCCACCAATTTCGGATCGGCGTATTTCCGAAAGTTTTACTTGAACACCGCCAGCCGCGTCATAACCCCGAACGAAATGCGGGTGCGTGCGCGCTTGATCGCCGCCATTCTGGCGCAGGCCGCCATCCCGGTCCGCAGCATCATCGACGCAGGCTGCGGCATCGGTCTGCTGCGCAAACCGTTTGCCGATGTGCTGCCGCGTGCCGGGTACCTTGGCCTCGAGGCGAGCGACTATCTGTGCACCCGCTATGGCTGGACGCGAGGTTCGGTGATCGATTACTCACCCAAGAAACCTGCCGATCTCGTGGTTTGCTACGACGTGCTGCAATACCTCGACGATCGCGACGCGGCGCGGGCCATCGCAAATTTGAGCCGGCTGACGCGCGCAGCGCTGTACGTGTCCGCCTTGACGCGCGAGGACTGGCGCGAAAATTGCGACCGCTCGCGTACCGACCGCGCCGTGCATCTGCGCACCGGCGACTGGTATCGCCGACGGCTGAAGAGAAATTTCCGCTACCTCGGCTTCGGCGTGTGGCTGCACAAAGGCGTGACGGCCCTCTTGTGGGACATGGAACGCACGCCCGCCTGAATTACAAGTTGGCCTGGACCCAGTCCACGAGTGCCGCATGAACGGGCTCGGCGGCACCGTAGTCCGCGCGCGCATCGTTGATGAGCGAAACGAGGACGTAGGTTTTGCCGGCCGGCGTCGTCACGTATCCGGCCACGCCGCTGACGCCGTCGAGGTGGCCGGTCTTCATGCGCACCGATCCTGCCGCTGCGCCCTTCATCCGCGATCGCAGGGTACCGTCGAGGCCCGCGAGCGGCAATGAGGCGATGAACTCCGGCGCGTAGGGGCTGTGATATGCCGCGCTCAGGACCTTCGCCATCTGCAGGACAGAGATATGCGTGGCGCGCGATAGACCCGAACCGTTGTCGACGTCCACGCCTTGCAACGAAAGACCGCGTTCGCGGCTCCATTCCGCGATGGCGGCTGCCCCCTTGTCGAGGGTCGCCGGCACGCCGAAGCGATCTTCACCCATGGTGAGCAACAAATGGCGTGCCATCAAATTACTGCTGTACTTATTGGTGAGCCGCACGATCTCGCCCAAGGTGAGGGAGTCGAAGTCCACGAAGGCTCGGGCATCCGCAGGCGTCGAGGCTACGCGCAAGGTTCCGCCGAACTCGCCGCCCAACTCGCGCCACAGGGACACGAAGGTGCCAAATGCATAGTCGGCGGGGCGCAGCAGTACCCGGGCGATACTGCGTTCCGCGCAACTCGGGCTGAGCGCGCCCGAGAAAATCACGCGATCCCAACGTTCCGAAGCCACTTCGAAATCGACTCGGGCGGCGCGGGCACGGCAGCGGCCGGACGCAAGCGCGATGTGATTCTCGACATTCAAGTTGATGGGTGCAGGCGTCGCAACGATGTCGACCCGGTGCATGCTCTCATTCGGCACGATCCTGAACTCGACGGATTGGAAATTGACCATCAATGCGTCCGGCATGACGTTGTACGAGCGGTTCGGCCGCCCGTCGAACGCTCCCGGATCCTCGGCAGGCAGGGAGAACGCCGTGTTGTCGATGATGATGTCACCGCGAATGGTTTTCAAACCCCTATCGCGCAGCGTGCGGGCGAAGCTCCACCAGCGTTCGAGGGTCATATAAGGGTCACCGCCGCCCTGCAGAATCAGATCGCCGTCCAACACGCCGTTTTTCATTTCGCCGCGGATGGCGGCGCGCGTATGCCAAACGTACGCCGGGCCGAGCAAGTCCAGACTCGCGAACGTGGTGACCACTTTGATCGTCGACGCCGGGCTGCGCGGGGTGTCGACATTCTGAGCGGCGATCAGTCGATCGGATTCCGGGTCGAGGATGGCGAAGCTCACGGCGCTGACGGGAAGACGCTGCGCGGCGATCGCCCGTGCGACAGGCGGCGGTGCCACGGCCAGCGCGGGCGCAGGTGCGAGCGCCTGGGACGCACATATCGTGATCACTGGGACGATGCGCGCCAACCACTTCGACATATCGCTACGGTAGCACAGCATCGCTCACCGGAGCGGCAGCACCACGCGGCGCCAGGCCCCTGATCGCCAGCGCCAGAACAGCATGACCCCCAGACAACATATATAAACGAGCGCGGCGAACCAACCGCCCACCGCGCCGAAACCGAACTGCGGCAACCAGTCGACCCAGCCCGCACCGGGCGTGAACGACAGTATGTGCGCGAGCGGCACGAAAAGACCCCACGATAATACCAGCACCATTATCGATGGAACCTGCACGTCGCCGGCACCTCGCAGACACGCTCCGCCGCTCAAACTAAGCCCGTCGAATAGCTGGTATCCCGCGGCGATCCACAGCAGTTGACAGCCGCGTGCCGCGACCGCGGCGGCTTGGCTGTCGGCTCGATTCGTAAACAGCGGCAACAGCCAGGGGCCGGCGATGGCGAGAAGTATCCCGCTCAAGCCCATGTAGACCACGGCGATCACGATGATCCCGTTGCCGACCTTGGAAGCCCAATCGGGCTTCCCGGCGCCGATGGCTTGACCGACCAGAGTGGTGCCTGCCATGGCGATCCCGACGGCCGGCATGTAGCAAAAGGACGTCAGCATCATGACGATCTGCGTCGAGGCACCGTCGACCGTACCCAGGCGCACTTGCATCAATTGGAACAGCGCAAATCCCAGGATATCCGCGGCATACAATACGCCCATCGGAAATCCCAACTTGAGTTGACCGATGAGCGGCCGCAGGCGAAGGCGGGCGGTCAGATGCGAGCGAAAGCGCGCGCGAGTGGCCTTGCCCAAGAAGGCTGTCAGCGCCAAGGCCAAACCCAGCAGTTGCGCCACATCCGTCGCCCAGGCCGATCCGGCGACCCCCAACCCGAGATCGAAAACAAAAAGTTGATTGAGGATCGCGTTGGCCACGGCGACGCCGACCGTGATGCGCAGGGTGTTGAGGGGCCGACTCACACCGTTGAAGAATCCAAGAATCGACCACAGCGCAATCCCGAGCGGCGCGCCCAACATGCGCGGGAACCAATAGTCCACGGCCAGCCGCAATGTTCCCTCGGCAATGCCGAAGGGTGAGAATAGCCAGGCGCCGGCCAGAGCGAGAGCGGCGAATACGGGCAGCGTGAACAACGATGCCCAGATGGCCGTCCAGGTGGCCATCGCTGCGCGGGCATAGCGGCGGCCCCCATAGGCCTGTGCGACCAGGGTCTGCACCGACAGCCCCACGCCGCCGAATAGCAATACGAATACCAGTACCGGCCAGTAAACTGCGCCGATTGCGGCGGTTGCAGCCGGGGATAGGCGGCCGATGAACCAAGTGTCGGTCGCATTGAGAACCGCTTGCACGGCGCTGTTCAGCATGAACGGAAACGCGAGCCCGGCAACAGCGGCATAATCGAGCCGGGGGCGGCCGCTCGAGCTTAGCGCTTGTCCGGGAAGCAATTTGATGGGTGTATCCACGTAGGGTTCCGTCGATCGAGCCGGCGAGGTTAACTGAGTCGGATGAAGGAATGAAATCCAATGCTGCGAACCGTAACCGGTAAATTCAGGGCGCGGAATCTTGGCGCCGGCGCCTGGCGGCTGTGGACCGGCGCCCTGTCCGGCCCGGAAATTTATTTGCTGGGCACGGGCCCCGACGCGCCCGAACTGCTGCTGGACCTGAACATCACCGGCCTATGCTGCGAGTGGCGCGTCGATGAGGTGAATGTGGCGCTGACATTGCCGAACGGCGTCCGCTATCTGACCGCCAAGAGCGCAATCATTCACGAACCGCAGGCGCGGCTCTACGAGAGCTTGCCTCTGGCAGGGTTCGATTCCGACGCAAAAAGATTTTGGAAGCGGGTGTTTCGCTTGATGCGGATCCCCGGAGGGCGCTTTCTCTTGGGATGGGTCGCTCGCCGCAACCGCAGCAAACGCGGACCTGCATCACGCTAGCGGCCGCTTATTGTAAAGCCCGGGGCACGCCCGAAGCCTGCACGCGAGGGTACCGCATCTACCGTATCGTCCCACGCGCTCGTCGCATCGAACTGCGACGTTCATCAAGGATGGAACCCCCGCCTTTCGCGCACATTGTCCCCAGAATGTCTGCAGTGCTGCATGCCAAGGCGAGCGCGCCCGAGACTCCTCCGATGGATGCCTCTTTCGAGCCCTATGGTCGGTTGCTGCGCATGCTCATGCCGAGTCTGCGCGGAATAGTGGTGCACGATGGGTTTTCCAACCTGGTTTGGGCTTCGGACGAATGGGATCTCGCCGCAGAGCCCGAAATCGTCAAAGACGCAATTTCGAATGCCCTCGCCGATACCGCCGATTTCGCCGGCGTCATGCGGATGCCTGATGCGGATCGCGTGGTGTACTCCTTCGCGGTTCGCGGCGAGCACATCGACTTGCTTGGCGTCGTCAGCCTGATAGGGCAGTTGTCCGGCAAGCAGAGCGACGCGCGGCCTCTGAAGTACGTGCAGCAGCTGGTGCAGCCGGCATTGGAATGCCTGCGGCGCGAATTGTCGCTGCGTTCGCAGCTCGGAACTCGCGAGCACGATCTTGGCGGACGCGAGCGCGACCTGTCCTTGATGCTCGAAATGTCCTCGCAACGATCGGCTTCTGCCAGCGATGCCGACGAGTTCGACCTCATTTTGAAAACCGGGCTCGAACACATGAACTGCGCGCTCGCGGCGCTGTGGGTGCCGGACAAGAACATCGAGTTATCCCTGACGCGGAGCGGCCAGCCCATGTCGCCGGACTCGCTCAAACGCGCGCAGCAGCATCTGCTGGCGTGGATGCAGCTGCAGCAACGCACCATCGTCGTGAATAGAATCTCGAAGGTCGCGAGCGATGGCGCCGCGCCGTATAAAATTCTCGCCTGCCCCGTGCGGCATCCGTCGGAACGCGTGATGGGAGTGCTGGCCCTCTTCAATCCGCCCAGCGCTCAGGATTTCGATTCGCATCAAACTCGGATCGCCGAGTTGCTGGCGAAGAAAGCGACGCTCATCATTCAGGCGCAATACGATTCGAGCACCGGGCTGATGACGCGCCACGCATTCGAGAGGCAGGCCACGGTGCTGCTGGCCTCTGAGGGAGCGCCGCACGTCCACTGCGTTCTCTATCTCGACATCGATCGCTTGCACGTCATCAACGAAACGTTCGGCATGCACGTGGGCGACGATGTCATCGCAAGCGTCGCCGAATGCATGGCGAAGACCCTCCCGCGCGGGGCGCTCTCGGCGCGGATATCGGGCGATCGTCTTGCCGCTCTGATACCGCACCTCGGGATGGAGGCGGCCGCGACAGTGGCCGAAAACATCCGCGCTGCGATCGCCGTCATCGTGCCGCGCGCAGGCCAAGGATCCTTCGAAGTCTCGGCATCCCTCGGAGTCGCGCCGATCGGCAGATCCGACAACGCCCTTGCACACGCGCTGGCGACGGCTGAAATTGCCTGCAAGGCCGCGAAGGATCGCGGCCGAAATCGCGTGGAAGTATTCCAGGACTCAGATCAGAGCATCATAAGGCGGCATACCGACATCTTGGTCATCGGTAAATTGCGCGACGCGTTGGAGAACGACAGCTTCAGATTGGACGCGCAGCCCATACTGCCGCTTCGAGGAAACTACGGACGCCCGCGCTTCGAATTGCTGATACGCATGCTCGGCGATCGCGGCGAGATCATTCCGCCGGGCAAGTTTCTTTCAGCCGCCGAGCGTTACCAATTGATGCCCACGATCGACCGTTGGGTGGTGCGCCGCGCCTGCGGACTGCTCGGCAAGCACAGCGAGTCGGTTGGTGAAGAAATCGCACGCTTTGCGATCAACCTCTCGGGACAGTCGCTGCAGGACGAGTCCTTCCTCGAATACGTCATTGACCAGATCAAAGCCACCAAGCTGCCGCCCAATGTCCTGTGCTTCGAGTTGACTGAAACCGCGACGATCGGCAATCTCGCGAAAGCGCAACACTTCATGCGGACGCTGCAGGATCTCGGCTGCCAGTTTGCGCTCGACGATTTCGGCACCGGCGTCAGTTCGCTGGCATACCTCAAGGATCTGTCGGTCAACTATCTGAAAATCGACGGCAGCTTCGTGCGCGATGCACTCGCCAATACACGCTCCGAATCCATGATCAAGGCCATCGCTCAGCTGGCTAAGGTCATGTGCATGGAAACGATCGCCGAATATGTCGAGACCGACAATTTGCGCGCGAGGATGGCCGATCTCGGGGTCGATTACGGCCAGGGTTTCGCCATGGGCAAATCGCAGCCCCTCGAGGATCTGCTCAAAGAGCTGGCCATTTACGAGGCCACCGTCAGCATTTGGGAAATTCCGGCGGAAGCGGCCGCCAAGGCGCTGCAAAGTTCCGGCTGAGCGGTGTCGGCGGCCGTCCTACAGCGGATAGAACCATATGCCCACATCGAAGACGTTCCGCCAACGTTAAAGTCGGGCAGTCACTTCCCCGCGGGCTGAAAACATGCTGATACTGACCAGACGAGCCGGTGAAGCCTTACGCATCGGCGATGATATTGAAGTAACCGTCATGGCGGTGAACGGAACGCAAGTCCGCATCGGCATCAAGGCGCCGCGCGACGTTGCGGTCGACCGAGAGGAGATCGCGGAGCGCAAACGGCGCGATCGCGAGAACTTGCGGGATCACTCCTCCGCGATGCATTCGGCCGCCGTCAAGTAAGGGACGGCCGATCCATCGCCGGGCGACCCCTCCGGGCCGCCCCATGGATTGCGCGCGAGCGCAACAACCAAATATCGCACGCTGAACTCTTGAAAGTCATGCATGACTTGAGCACACAATAGGGGGTAACCTGTACCGCCAAAAATAATCAACAAGGACAAGCGCGCCATGCTCGAATCAAAACCGGGCCCGGCCGGCAGCATTCATGACAACCTCGCTTTCTCTCGCACCCGAGTTGCAGGTGCAATCGTGGTTCAACACGGACCGTCCCTTGCAATTATCCGGGCTGCACGACCGGGTCGTGGTGCTCGTGGCGTTTCAAGTTCTCTGCCCACAATCCGCTTCTTGCGGCATTCCGCAGGCGCAGCGCATTTACGAAACTTTCGCGCCGAGCGACGTGGCGGTGATCGGTTTGCACGCAACTTTCGAGCACCACGACGCTTACAGTCCGGCCGTGCTCAGGGCTTTCATCCACGAGCATCGCTTGAAGTTTCCGATCGCGCTCGACCAGCCGAACACGGCGAGTCCGATTCCGCACACCATGGAACGCTACAAAATGCGGGGCACACCCAGCCTCGTGTTGATCGACAAGCAGGGGCTCGTGCGCAAACATACCTTCGGTGCCGTCGACGATCTGCGGATCGGCGCCGAGATCGGCGCGCTGACCCAGGAGCCGGCCAGATCCGCGCTGGTGCGGAGTTCCGCCGCGTAGGAGCCTGAACGAGGCTCCTAGTCTTTGAGCGCGAATCGTATGCGGATTCGGGCGCGCTGCGCGCTGGGCTTGGAATCCCGTATCACCGGCTTGTATCGCCATTGCGAGAGTGCGCCGATGGCGGCACCGTCGAAGACGGAAAGCGGATTTGCCGCATGAACGGCGATATCTTTGACTTCCCCGCCCTCGGCGACGGTGAAATCGAGCTCCACCCACCCTTCCGTTCTGGCTTGCTCGGCCTTCTTCGGATAGATGGGCGTTACCGACTTTACGAGCGTCAATTCACTGGCGCCGATAACGTTCGCGAGAAAATGCTGCTGGTTCGCCGCGGCCTCCGTCTCGCGCAACGCAGCGCTCAAGTCTGCCGATGAAAATCCGACGGCGGCCGCCTCTTCGAGCCAGCTGCGGGCGGCGTCGTATTGTTGAAGAGTGAGGGCGCGGCGCGCTTTGGCGGCCAAGCGTACTCCAAGGTCCTGCAGCGCAGGCGCCAGGCCTGCATTGCCGGGATTCACGTCGCGTAAAGTCGTCAGGTAGTACTTGGCGCTATCGTTCGCCGGTTCGATGAGGCGGTCCTGCTGCAGACGCTCCTGAGCGGTTTTCAGCAATTGGTCCCAGGCGTCGGTATCGGCCTGCTTGCGTGCGGCGCTCAGGAGCTGCCGGGCATTCTCCACATTCGACGCCGCGGCGATGCCGTCGGCGGCTTCGAGCCAACCCGCTGCGTGGGCGAAATCGCGACGGTCGATGGCCCCGCGCGCTTCCGCCAACAGAGCCAGCGCGAGAGTTTGCTTGGCCGCTTGCGTGGCGTTGCCGTTCGGATCGATTCGCAGGGCCTCCTGGACATAGTACCGCGCGTTGTCTCGATCCGGATCGATGAGGCGGCCGGCTTTCATGCGTTCCGACGCGAGACTCAAGGATCGGCCGGCACCATCCCCGCCGGCGTTTGCCTCCGCGGCGCGTGAATCGCTTTGGGGACGAGCCTGAGCCATCGCACCTTTGAACAGCTCGCGCGATTTGGCGAGTTGCGCCGTCAAAAACGCGATGCGGCCGCCGTCGACACCGGCTTTGCGCGCCGTCTCGATTGCCGTCGCCGCTTCGTCCAGGCGCTCCTCCAACAACGCGTTCTCCGCTCGGGCCAACAGGCGCTCGTGAACCTCCGCAAGGCCGGCGCGTGCCGAGGCATCAGACGGGTCGCGCGCCAATTCCTGCCGGTACAAATCCAGTGCGTTATCGCCGCCCGGTTCGGTCAGGCGATTCGCCGCGAGAGCCGCATCGGCTCGCGTCGGAAGCGCTGACTCGATCGATGGGGACTTGACGGCGACCGCTGCCTGCGGCGGTTCGCCTTCCCGATACCCGCCTAGCAATGCCCAGGTCGCGACGATGCCTGCGACCAGCACGCCAATCGCGGTGCCAATCAGCAGCCGGCGCTTGACGGCGAAAATGCGAGCGGCCCCCGGCGGTACCGGCGCACGCTTACGGTGTTCCTCGTACTTCTTGACCGCCGCCTCGGCGAATAACTTGGCGCGGCCCGGAGACATGGGCTTATGAATGAAGCGGTAGACGATGCCGGTGCTGATGAGGCTTGCCAGCGAGGTCTCGGCCTCGCGATTGCCGGCGACCACCACCACGAGGTCGGGAAATTGCCGCTTGATCTCCGCAATGAAAACGTTCGCGGCCTCGGGCAGTGCCTGCACGTCCAATACCAAGATGCCGACCTCGCCTGCCAGCAATAGGTCACTGACCTTATCGGCCGATGGCACGTGCCAGAGGCGGCGCGCCCCGCCCACCGCCTCGCGCAGCGTTTGCAGGAAGACATCGTCGTTGGTAAAGACCACCAACTCGACGATGTCGCTCGCGAGGCTGAAACCCAGCGCGTTCTGCGTATCGCGGTCTTTGTCAGAGGCTAGCACTTGGCTTCTCCCCATCGCCCCAGACAGTAATTGGTCAACATTGCTTGCCGCACTGCAGCAACAGCGCCTCGTTATGTTAGCCTAGTGTCATTCCACGAGCGACGCTATACGATACGTAGTCTCAAGGGGCAGACAATGTCTGTTGCGCTGCGTCAAGTCATTTTTGTGACTGGACGCTCATTAGAGCGAGCGGCAGCGCTTCGCGGGGAAGGGCATTGAGCGATCATCCAATCGTCATTACGTCCAAATTGGCCGTGGAACAGCGCGCCGCACTCGAGCAATTGCTGTTCTTTAACGTGAATCAGCATCGGGTTCGCTTGGGGATTCAGCAATCGATAGAGATCTACGGGGTGCCGGAGATCTACGAGCAGGACGGCGGCCTGCGAATCCGCGTCGGAGACATCGAAGGCGTGCAAACATTGTTCGCCGTGTCCGACATCGGTCG
Organism: Steroidobacteraceae bacterium; assembly: GCA_036502605.1. Taxonomy (GTDB): domain Bacteria; phylum Pseudomonadota; class Gammaproteobacteria; order Steroidobacterales; family Steroidobacteraceae; genus Bog-1198. The sequence continues at coordinate 93,084 of DASXYI010000085.1, read as the reverse complement.
ACCGCTGGGCGTTGCGGTTTTCGTGCGCCTGGCCCACGAACGTTTCGTGGTGCTGCATCTCGGCGTCGAACCGCGGCTACGCACGACGATCGACGTCAACACCCTCGTGCTGCTCAAACTGATGCATGAGATACGCAGCGCTGCGCGGCGTACGCGAGGCGTCGCCCGCATCGAATTGGTCTACAAAGAGCGCCACGCCATGCGCTTGAACGTCTAAAGCCGGATCACCAACCAAGGGGATGTAGGAAATGCCTAGAGTGACTTATCGCGGTGCTGCGGCGCTCGCTTCGAGCGTATTGTTGAGCGTGGCCGTATTGACCGTAGCTCACGCCGCAAATGTGGTACGAACACCGCTGCCGGACGGCAACCCTTTCCCGATTTCCGCCGCGGTCACGGTGCCCGCCGGCTTCGACACCGTGTATGTCAGCGGCGCGTTGCCGTCCGTCGCCGACAAGGACGCGCCGAAAGGCAGTGTCGCGGCCTATGGGGATATGGCCGCGCAGGCCGAGAGCGCGCTCACCAACATCAAAGCTTCGCTCGCCAAGCTGGGACTGGGGATGGGCGACGTGGTGAAGATGACTGTGTTCATGGTGGCGGACCCGACCAAGGACAATAAGCTCGATTTCGCGGGTCTGATGTCCGGCTATACAAAATTCTTCGGAACCGCCGAGCAACCCAACAAGCCGGCCCGCAGCGCGGTACAGGTGGCCGCACTCGTTGCCCCGGGAGCGTTGGTGGAAATCGAGGTCATTGCGGTCAAACCGCACAAGAGCAAGCCTTAACCCCGCTTCAATGGCGAACGAAGCGGAGCGTCGAAAAAGAGGCGCACAACCTCACGCCGACGGCACGCGGCGGTGCGCGTGGTGTCCGGCGGACCCGCTGTACGTTGCCTATCACGATAACGAATGGGGTGTGGCCGTGCGTGCCGAGGGTCGGCTGTTCGAGATGCTGTGTCTCGAGGGTGCGCAAGCGGGCCTGAGCTGGCTCACCATTCTGCGCAAGCGCGAGAGCTATCGCGCGGCATTCGACCATTTCGACGCGGCAAAAATGGCCCGGTACGGCAAGCTCAAGCGCAAAAGCCTGTTGCTGGATCCGGGCATCGTCAGGAACCGGCTCAAAGTCGATGCTTTCATCAGCAACGCGAAGGCATACCTCAAGATATGCGAGCAGCCGGGCGGATTCGTCGACTACATCTGGCAATTTACCGATGGCAAGGTGCTGCGTCGGCGGCCGCTCTACTTGAGCGATATCCCTCAATCGACGGTGCATAGCGACGCCATGAGTAAGGATCTGAAGGAAAAAGGCTTCCGTTTCGTCGGCTCGACCATCTGTTATGCCTTCATGCAGGCGGTGGGGATCGTGGACGAACATCAACGGTATTGCTGGGCCGGTAGGCGGCGGCCGCCATGACCGGCAACGCCGCGGGCCGGTGGGCGCTGAGGCGCTCCGCCGCGGGCCGCGGCGCCGGCGCGCTCGCCATCGTCCTCGCATTGGCATGCCTGCTCGCGCTGCCCAGGATCGCGAGCGCTGATTCCGCAAAGCCCGTCCTCAAGGCCAGGGACGTTTTCGATTTACAGTGGGTGGCGGACCCGCAAATCTCGCCCGACGGGCGCAGCATCGCCTATGTGCGAATGAGCATGGACATCAAGACGGATCGGCAGCGCGGCGTGATCTGGCTGGTCGGCGTCGATGGCAATCATGCTCGCCCGCTGTCGAGCGCGGACAACAGCTCGCATCCGCGCTGGTCGCCGGACGGCGGCCGCATCGCCTATTTCGGGAGCAAGAGCGACGGATCGAAACAGCTGTTCATGTACTGGGCGCAAAGCGCTGTAACGGCATCGATCAGCGACTTTCTGGAATCGCCGTCGAGCCTCTCTTGGTCGCCGGACGGCCGCTGGTTGGCGTTCACGATGCCGGTGCCCGCGGAACACAAGCCATTGAAGGTCGACATACCTGAGGCGCCAAAAGGCGCGAAGTGGGCGGATCCGCCGAAATTGATAGACCGAATGGTGTTTCGCATGGACGGTGAAGGCTACTTGCCGAATAGCTTCAGCCAGCTCTTCGTGGTCGGCGCCGACGGCGGTGCGCCCCGGCAGTTGACTCACGGAGACTTCGACACCCGCGGCGCTCCCGAATTTACCGCGGACGGCAAAGGGGTGCTGATCGCCGCCAATCGCCGCGCCGACGCGGATTTCGAGCCCATCGACAGCGAAATCTATCGCGTGGATTTGGCGGATGACTCGCTGCACGCCCTCACCGATCGTCGCGGGCCCGACCACGATCCGGCGGTCTCCCCGGATGGGAAACACATCGCTTATCTAGGCTTCGACGACCGGCGGCTCGGCTATCAGGCGACACAGCTGTACGTCATGGATAGCGACGGTACGCACTCGCATTCGCTCACCGCGTCGCTCGACCGCGATGCGGCGTCGCCGCGTTGGACCAGGGACGGCAAGCAGCTGATCTTTCAATACAACGACCGTGGATCAGGCAAGCTTGCCAGCGTGGACCTTCAGGGGAAGGTTCGAATTCTCGCCGCCGACTTGGGCGGCAGCGACATCACGCGTCCCTATACCGGCGGAACGTTTTCGCTGGCCGCCGGCGGACGGTTCGCCTATACGCAAGCGGCGCCAACGGCGCCGGCGGCGCTCGCGACCGGCAATTCGAGCCGCGATATCGTGACGCTCGCCGCCTTGAGCGACCCGCTGCTCCGCGAGCGGTCGCTCGGGCGCGTGGAGGAGACCGTATTCAGGTCGTCGGCAGACGCACGCACGCTTCAGGGATGGATCATCAAGCCGCCGAACTTCGACCCTGCCAAGAAATATCCCCTGCTGCTCGAAATCCATGGCGGACCGTTCGCGAGTTACGGGCCAAGCTTCGCCGCCGAACTGCAGCTTTACGCGGCGGCAGGATACGTGGTGCTGTACCTCAATCCGCGCGGCAGTACGGGCTACGGTGAAGAGTTTGCGGATCTGATTCACCACGACTATCCCGATAAGGATTACGACGATCTCATGTCGGGCGTGGACGAGGTCGTCGGCCGCGGCTATGTCGACCGCGACCGGCTGTTCGTCACCGGCGGGAGCGGCGGCGGCGTGCTCACCGCCTGGATCGTCGGCCACACGGATCGCTTTCGCGCCGCCGTCGTGGTCAAGCCGGTAATCAATTGGGCGAGCTTCGTGCTCACCGCGGACATGACCAATTATTTCTATCGATACTGGTTCGACGACTTCCCCTGGGACAACTCGCAAGCCTACTGGAAGCGCTCGCCGCTCGCCTATGTAGGCAATGTTCATACCCCGACGATGTTGATGACGGGTGAGGTGGATTACCGTACGCCGTCGAGCGAAGCAGAACAGTTTTATCAGGCCCTCAAACTCCGCAAGATCGACACGGCGTTGGTGCGCGTGCCGAATGCGTCGCATGACATCTCGATGCGTCCCAGTCTGCTCATCGACAAAGTGGCATACGTTCTGGCATGGCTTCGTGCGCACGATTCGGCGGCGCCGTGAGCTTCATGTCTGGCGTGGGCCAGTAGTATAAATCCCATCATCGGCGATCGTCCGGAGGGTCGAGCGGCAGTCCATGTTCCCGCAATAGTGCAATGTAAACATCCTCTTCACGGGGCATCGCGCGCATTTTCGCGAGGCGCGAACGGGCGCGGGCATTCCGCAGCCACGGCAGCAGCGGCGTATCGGATTGATTTGCCGCCGACACGCGCCATTCCAGCAAGCGTCTGCGTTCAGCGATGGACCGCAGTTTGCCGTCCGACGACGTCAAACGCTTTTCTATGGCGAAACCTACCCGTTGCGCCATGACGGCATCTGCCCGCTGCATGATCTTGGATAACTTGAGACATGCCTCGCGACGCTCCGTAGCCGCCGCTTCGCGGCACGCATTGATGAGCGGCGAGAACGACGGCATGACGAGCGCACCCGCTATCCCCATCGCTTCGGTCAGCCGCGTCAAATCCGATGTGAGGTAGTGTGGGGGGAGAGCCCCGCGCGCGCCTTTTAGCGCATCGAACATCCGGACTGCCGTTCGATTTCCGTAGAGATCGAAACGCGCACCTTGAGCCATGTCCGCCAACACCCGATCGACTTGAACCGAATCTCTGTCCTTCTGCGCTGCCGCCAGCGTCGGCAGCCACGCGGCCCCGTTGTCGGCGTCCACCCAACGCATGGTGGTTGCCGCATCGCGAATGTCGCAGCCGGGTGCGTCGGCGCAGAGTTGCAGATGCAGCCAGCTGATTGGCGCGTCATCGGGCGCAAGCTCGCTGGCCTTGGCGGCGATTTCGAGCGCCGCGGAGGCTGCCTTTGCGGTGTCGGACTTCGAGCGTGATGGGGGCCCGACGAAAGTGAGCGCGGCGGCGGTCGCGAGCGACGGGGCATTGCCGCGCGCCGCCAGCGCGCGCGCCGCCGCGGCCCGCCACCCCGCATAGGTCTCCGCCTCCGATTTGGGCGGTACGCCATGCGCGGCACCCGCGGCCAGGGCGGATGCCGCATGCAGCAGCGTTAGCGCAAGCACCTTGAAGCACTGCTTGACCATGATCAACGCACCCTTGGACTTGACTGACCCTACGAGGTCTTAATGCGGCTGCCGGCGGTGAGGCCCGCAGTGATTGCCAGTCTCATGGCATCCTCGACCGAAATGTCGAGGGGCTGAATGCGCTCCCGCGGCAAGTACAGCGTATAGCCGCCAAATGCATAGCTCATCGGAAAATAAACGGTCACCCAGTCTTGGCCGCCGTGCGCTTCGAGCGCTAAAGGAACATCTTCACGAGTGACGAAGCCGATCGCGTGCACATCGGCAAACCGGGCCAGCACCACGCGCTGCAGGTCGCGTTTTTCGCCGCTGCCGGATGGCAACAAGCTGACCACGTCGCGAAATCCACCGTACAGTGTCTTGACGAATGGGATCCGGCCAAGAAAGGCATCCCAATACTTGAGCAATATCTTGCCGGCATAGGCATTGACCAGACTGCCGACGGCGAGCAGCAGCAGGAAGCCGGTTATCAACCCGAGGCCGGGCCAGTAATGCTCCGGCCGCACGATTTGCAGCGCGATCAAGGCGCGTCGCAGCCAACCCTCCACGGTGTTCACCAGCCACCAAATAACGTACACCGTCAATGCCAGGGGCAACACGGTCACGAGGCCGCTCATCGTCAGCGTGAAGATCTTTCGCATGGGTCAATCATCGCATGTTCAAGATCGGGGCGCCGTACCCGCGCAGTGTGTAAGCTTTGCGGCATTCGTCGAATGAGGTGACGCCCGATGACGCACGCTGCCGCCGCCCCCGCTCTTGAGATCGCGTCCGCACAGGAGGCGGACATCCCGCTGATTTTGGCCCTGATCAATGAGCTGGCCGAGTACGAAAAGCTCGAACACCAAGTGGTCGCGACCGAGGCGGCGCTGCGGCACGCTTTGTTCGGACCGCGGCCCGCCGCCGAAGCGCTGATCGCCCGCATCGACGGCGAGTCCGCGGGGTTTGCGCTGTACTTTCACAACTTTTCGACCTTTCTCGGCAAGCACGGCCTGTACTTGGAGGACTTGTTCGTACGGCCCGCATTTCGCGGCTTGAGCGTCGGCAAAGCGTTGCTGGTGCGCTTGGCGCGACTTGCACTCGAGCGCGATTGCGGCCGATTCGAATGGGCCGTCCTCGACTGGAATAGCGCGGCCCGCGATTTCTACGAAGGGCTCGGCGCGGCCGCCAATTCCGCCTGGGTCAACTATCGCATCACCGGGGAGGCGCTCGAGCGATTGGCGCGGAGCGGCGGCCCCGGCCAGCCCGAGTTCCCCGCGGGCTGAGGCCAGCGGGTAGCCGGCCGCCCCCAAGTTATTCCAGGCAGGCTATTGCCGCGGCAAGAGAAAGCGCAAGGCGTGGTAGTCCAGAATGACGCCGTCACGCCGAATACGCTCGACGGTAGGCCCTTCTTGCAAGGTCGCGCCTTCGTGATACTTACGCATGTTGATGTACACGAATCGTTCCGTCGATTTCGTCGCGAATACGTGCACGTCGAGATGTAGTTCGGGCAACGCTTGCGCTCCCGTCAAATTGATCTCGTTGATCGTCGGCAGTAGTTCTTCGTCATCCGCCTTGAAATCTTCGTCGTTGAGCAGCGGATCGCGGCGATGGGCCGCATTTGGGCCGGAACTTCCCGAGTTCATCGGTTTCGCAAACACGGGAGTGGGCACGGGGGCGGCGGCCACCGGAATCTCCGGTGCGTACACGGTAGGGGCATCGAGGGGACTGAATTGCCCCTTTGCGGTTGCGGAGGCAGCGACGTCCGGCGCGGCAACGCCCGAGGTGCCGGCGGCGGTCTCCGCGGCGCCCCGCGCGGTTGCGGCTGTCGCCGCGCGCACACGGCGCTGCGCTACAGAGTCCACGCGCGACGAATCTGGCGCGGTCATCCTGCCCCGCATCAACACGACCGACAGCACGATCAAATTCACGGCGAGCAATGCGCAGAGCGCGATTGCCCAGGTCGGCAGCCGCGGCCGCGGCCGCGCGACTGCGGAGTCCACCAAGCCCGGAACGCTTTGGCGTTGGCGCTCCATCTCCGATTTCTTGAGTGCGTCGAGAATGAATGACATATCGTTCCTAGCCGTGCGGCGGCGTCTTGAGTAACAACGGCGATCCCGGGTCGGCCAGAACCGTGTCCAGCACGACCTGGGTCTGCAGGCCGGCGATGCCGTCCACGTTCAGGCGATGCTCGCGCTGAAAGTTTTGCACCGCGATGGCGAGTTCCTGATCGTACACATCGCTGTGTTCCGGATCCGAAGCCGCGCCGTGAAGAGCATTGAGACTGCGCCGTAGCCAGCGGACCTCATCGCCGCGCATTCCTACGGACAGCGAGCGGGTGCGGGCTGTCTTGGGCTTCCATACCACGGTGAAATCGCCGAACCAATCGCGCGACACCTCGTCCAGCGGTACGCGCTGGTTGTGCTCGCCGAGATCCAGCGTCGCGAATCCATCGTCCAGGGCGGAGAGCACTAGTCGATGCTTCTGTCCCTGGTCGTCCCACAGGGTCAAAATAGCCGGTCGATTCAGCGCCCGCACCTGGGCCCAGGAGCCGCGTTGCTCGAGACAGGCGAGCCCGGCTTTCAGCGCCTGGCCGCAGGGATCGCGGTCATCCGTCATCGCCGTTCCCCACAGCGACAGCAACCGACGGAAGGCCGCAGCATCGCCGGTATTGGCACTGTTCGCCGCCAGCAATGCGTTGATCGAAACGGGCGCCGGGAGCACCGCGGGCCGCGCCGAGGCGCTCAGCACGGAGCGAGTGACCGCATGCGGCGGCGGGTTCGCCGCCCGCGGCGCGGAGCTTTGGTTTTGCCATATGCGCCAGCCCGCGACGGCCGTGGCCGCGAGGCAGGCCACGACGAGTGCGCCGGCGGTCCAGCCCAGCCAGGGCGGGGCAAAGCGGCGGCCATACACTTCGCCCGCCGCCTGCCGCACCAACGCGGCGGTCACCTTCCGCGCTTCCTGAGTGTAAGCGCCGAGAAGCGCGCGGTCGCAGCTGACGTTGATCACGCGCGGGATGCCGGCTGCCAGTCGATGCACTTCGCGCAACGCGCCGGGCGTGAAGATTTCTCCGACGGCCCCGGCGACGCGCAGGCGGTGGCGCACATAGCCCTGCGTTTCATCGCTCGACAGCGGCCTCAAGTGGTAGCGCCCGGTTATGCGCTGGGCCAATTGACGCAGGTCGTTGCGGTCCAGAAGCTCTCTAAGCTCAGGCTGACCGATCAAGATGATTTGCAGAAGTTTCTGGGTCGGAGTTTCGAGATTGGTGAGCAGCCGAACCTGTTCCAGAACCTCCGCCGACAGATTCTGCGCCTCGTCGACGATGACGATGATGCGACGGCCTTCGGCGTGCGCGGACAGCAGGCGGCGGTTCAGTGCGTCGACCATCTGTTTGACGCTGTCGCGATCCGCCTCGGCAATGGGCAGTCCCAACTCCTCGCAGATCGTGAGCAGAAATTCCACCGGCGTGACGCGGGGATTCAAGATCACCGCAACGTCGGCGTGGTGCGGTACTCGAGACAGCAACGTTCGTACGACGGTGGTCTTGCCGGTGCCTACTTCCCCGGTCAATTGGATGAAGCCGCCGGATTCGTTGATGCCGTACAGCAGGTGAGCCAGGGCTTCGGCATGCCGCTCGCTCAAATAAAGGTAGCGCGGGTCCGGGGTGATCGCGAAAGGCTTTTCGCTGAGTCCGAAGAAGCTGGTGTACATGGGACTGCCAGCCTATACCAAGCTCAGCGGTGCCGCGAACCGCGGGGCGGCCCTCCGCCGCCCTGTACCCGCGGCAGCGAGCTGGCGCGAGTCAACAGCGCGGTTCCGAAGCGGTCGCGAATTCCGTCGACCGCGGCGTCGAGCCGCGACTCCTGCGGGTCCGCTGCGAAAAGATCGGCTTGCCGCAGCATTTGCAAATCGGCCACGCCGACGCCCAGCAATCGCACTGCCGCATCGGGCTGCGCGTGCGACCATTCCTCGAGCAGGATCTGCGCCATGCCGCAGATGACCGCCGTGTCCTGCGTCGGCGGCGTAACGCTGCGCTGCCGTGTATACGTGGTGAAATCGCGCCGCCGAATCTTGACGGTGACTTTGCCCGCGGTGAGTGCGTGTGCGCGCAGACGGGCGGCGGTGCGATCCGCGAGGTGCGTCAACTGCCGTTGGAGTTCGCCGATGCCGCAAATGTCGACGGCGAACGTTTCCTCCGCGCTGATGGATTTTTCTTCGCGATTGGGCTCGACCGGCCGGTCGTCGATGCCCGCGGCCCTATCTCGCATGGCCTTGCCGTGCTTGCCGAAGGCGCGCCATACGGTCTCGTCTCCCGCGCACCGCAAATCGCCGAAGGTCTGGATTCCCGCGGCCTGCACGCCGGGCAGCGATCTTAAGCCTACCCCGAACAGTTTTTGAATCGGCAAGGAATCCAGAACGGTGTGTAGATTGTCGGGTCCGAGGCGGCACAATCCATCGGGTTTGTTGAGGTCCGAGGCGATTTTGGCCAGCAGTTTGTTCGGGCTAATGCCAATGGACGCGGTAAGGCCGACGTTCGCGCGTATGCGCCGCCGTATCTCCGTCGCGATCGCCTCTCCATCGCCCATGAGCCGAAGGCTCGCGGTCACATCCAGAAAGGCTTCGTCGAGGGATAGTCCCTCCACCAGCGGCGTGAAATCGTGAAAAATGGCGAAGACCTGTGCGGACACTTCCTTGTAGCGCGCCATTCGTGGCGGGACGCAAATGGCGCGAGGGCAAAGGCGCAGCGCTTCGCGCATCGGCATTGCGGAGTGCACGCCGAAACGCCGCACCGCGTAACTCGCTGCGGCCACGACCCCGCGCCCGCCGGTGCCGCCCACGATGAGCGGCTTGCCCTTCAGTTCCGGCCGATCCAGTTCCTCCACCGAGGCATAAAACGCGTCCATGTCGACGTGCAGAATCGTGCGGGCGTTGCCACGCCTGTCGCCACGCCGCACAGGATCCCCCGTTGGCACGGTTCAATTGACGGTAATGGTGATCTTCTTCGAGTGCAGCGGGGGATCGAAGGAAAGATGTTGATAATCCGCAAACAGCAGTTCGAGCGTGTGCTTGCCCGGCGGCAGCGTCACCGTGGTCTCCGTTTGGCCCTTGCCAAAATGCAGGATTTTGTCGGTGATCGGTAACGGCGCGTCGAGCTTGAGCTCGCTCAAGTCCGTGTCGACCAATAAATGATGATGGCCGGTGTTGTCGAATTTGATGCCGGCCGGTGCGATGCCCATTCCCTTGAGACCGAAGCGTACGGTAACCGGGCCGTGGATCTTCGCGCCATCGCTCGGCGCGATGAAATATACTTCAGCCCCCGGCGCGGCCGCTGTGTGGTCCTGCGCCAATGCCATGGTCGCGAGCAACATCGCGCCGAATGCCATCAATAAACGATTCATGGAAAACCTCCGGGGTTGTAAAAGGATGGGGCGCACATCATACAACCGGCCCGCGGCATTCACGAACTCGCGCACTCACTGTCGCCGATTGGCGTCCACACCCGATTCGCGAGGCGCGAAGTCATCGACGCTGATGAGATTCAGCACCTTGGAACTGGAGCACTCCCGACGCGCTGGTCCTAGATCAAAGTCCTAGATCAAGTCTTTCACACCATCGCGCTCTTCCAACAGTTCGCGGTGCGTCGCCGACATTTTCTCGCGGCTGAACTCGTTGATATGGAGTCCCTGAACGATGCTGTATTCGCCGCCTTTGCACGTCACCGGATAGGAATAGATCACACCTTCGGGGATGCCATAGCTGCCGTCGGATGGTATGCCCATGCTGACCCAGTCGCCGGCCGCCGTGCCGAGCATCCAGTCGTGAATATGATCCAACGCCGCCGACGCCGCCGAGGCCGCGGATGACGTACCGCGCGCCTTGATGACTGCGGCACCGCGCTGCTGCACCGTCGGAATGAAGTTCTCCTTGAACCAGCTTTCTTCGACCACGGACAGCGCCGCTTTGCCGCCGACCGTGGCATGGTGTAAATCCGGATATTGGGTTGCCGAATGGTTACCCCAAATGATGACCTTTTTGACATCCGCCAGGGCGCGGCCGGTCTTTTCGGTCAACTGCGCTAGCCCGCGGTTATGGTCGAGGCGGGTCATTGCCGTGAAGCGCTTGGGCGACAGCGACGGTGCATTGCGTTGGGCGATCAGCGAATTTGTGTTGGCGGGATTGCCGACGACCAGGACCCGCACCTCGCGGCTGGCGACGGCGTCCAGCGCCTTGCCCTGGGCCGAGAAAATCTTGGCATTTTCCAGCAATAGGTCTTTGCGCTCCATGCCGGGGCCGCGCGGTCTCGCACCCACCAACATGGCAAATTCACAATCCTTGAACGCGATACTCGCCTCGCTGGTCGCGGTCACTCGATTGAGGGTGGCAAAGGCGCAGTCGTTCAGTTCCATCACCACGCCCTGCACGGCGGCACTCGCGGCGGGAATTTCCAACAAATTCAAGTTGATGGGCTGGTCGGTGCCGAGCATCTGACCCGCGGCTACGCGAAACGCGAGCGCATAGCCGATATTTCCGGCGGCGCCCGTGATAGTGACGGTAACTGGCTTCTTCATGTCTGGCTCCCGGCGAAAAGCGTGGAATGGTAGCCGAAACGCCGCGGCATTGCCGCACCGGCAGCGGCGAACGCGCTTGGCAGGTGCAGGTTGAGCCCAGCCAGACCGGAGGGGAAAAGGGTCCCTTCGCCCGCTCTGCGGACAACCCAAATTAATTATTTTTCGTGGGTGCTTGTATGTAGCAGTGATGTATGTAACTATATCACCAGGTCACCGAAACACCTCGATGGCCGCCCACTCAGACAGGAGATCGACATGACCACCCAACTTTCCACCAAAATCGCAGCTCTCGCCGTGGCCTTGATGGTGAACAGCCTGATGATCGGCGGGGTCGCCTACTTGTTCAGCGGCCAGATTCATCAGCCGACCCTGCTGACGACCATGGTCAAATCCTCTCCGACGAACGCGGTTGCGCCGACGATTTGACCGCGGGCCCTGAATTGGAGCGTTCTGCTAGATTAGCGTGCTACATGCCCCGTACACGGGGCCGGCACAACGAGTGGAGAATGGACCCGAATTGGAATGACAACCAACCCATCTATCGCCAGCTGCGCGATCGAATGGTCGCCCTCATCCTCGAGGGCGCGCTGAAGGAGGGCGACCCTTTGCCCTCCGTCCGCGCGGTTGCGGCCGATTATCGGCTCAATCCACTGACGGTGCTGAAGGGATACCAACAGCTCGTCGATGAACGCTTGGTTGAAAAGCGCCGCGGTCGCGGTATGTTCGTGAGTGAAGGCGCACGCCGACTATTGCTGGCCGGCGAGCGCGAACGATTCCTGAATGAGGAATGGCCTCACATACTTGCGGTCATCAACCGCCTCGGGTTTTCGGCCCAGGAGTTGTTCGCACAAACGCCCGCACTCACCCATCCCGCCCCGCCTCCCCGCGGCGGCGAAGCAAAAGAAGAATGAATCAATGCCCGCTCTAATAGAAGCTCTCGACCTCTCGAAGAAATACGGCAAGCACACCGCGCTGGATCATGCGAATTTCGCGGTCGAGCCGGGTCGGATCGTCGGTCTCATCGGCCCCAACGGAGCCGGCAAGACCAGCGCGCTGCGCGCCATCCTCGGGCTGACCTCGTACGAGGGTCAGTTGCGGGTCTTGGACCGCGAGCCATTCGGCAATCGCGCCGCCCTGATGAACGACGCCTGCTTCATAGCCGACGTCGCCGTGCTTCCCGCGTGGCTGCGGGTCGATCAGGCCATCGATTTCGTCGCCGGTGTCCACCCGCGTTTTCGCCGCGACCGCGCGCTCGCGCTTCTTGCGAAGACGCAGATCACCGGTACGCGCCGTATGCGCGAGCTTTCCAAAGGCATGAAAACCCAGGTCCACCTCGCGTTGACCATGGCTATCGATGCCAAATTGCTGGTGCTCGACGAGCCGACGCTGGGCCTCGATATTTTGGCACGGCGCGCGTTCTACGACGCCTTGGTAAATGACTACATGGACGAGACTCGGACCATCTTGATCACCACTCACCAGGTTGAAGAGGTGGAAAATCTACTCACCGACGTAATTTTCATCGACCGCGGCCGCATCGTCCTGAGTAGCTCGCTGGATGACATCGCCACGCGCTACGCCGCCGTGGCCGTCACCGAAGACAGGGTCGCAGCTGCCCGCGCCGAAAAGCCTTTTTACGAGCGCCGCACCCTCGGGAAAACCGTTCTGTACTTCGAGAGACCGGACTTCGACACCCTCAAGGGCCTGGGCGATGTATCGACGCCGAGCGTTTCCGATTTGTTCGTCGCGAAACTTACCGCTGGTGCACCATGAACACCTATTCTTGGCTGGTACGTCGGGAATTCTGGGAAAACCGCGCGATCTGGATCGTACCCGCCGTGATCGCCGCCGCTCTCACCCTGGCGGCGCTGTTCGGCAGAGTCGATATCGCCGACCTGACCTCGCCCGAGCAGAATCGGGTGATCGGCGGCATGGTGTTGTTCGCGTTCGGTGTCACCTTCTTCGTGGTGATGAGCATCTACTCCACCTGGTATCTGCTCGATTGCCTGTACGCAGACCGCAAGGATCGCAGCGTTCTGTTCTGGAAGTCTCTGCCGATCTCCGACACCGCCACGGTGCTCGCGAAATTGTTCACCGGCCTGATTGCCATTCCGATGGTGTATTTCATCGCCGCCGATCTGTCCACTGTGCTGATGGCATTCATCATTTCGGTACGGGCACGTTCGACCTTCGGCAGCGCCCTGTGGCAGCCCGATCTATGGTTGCAGTTGCAGGCAATGTGGCTGTATCTGATAGTGACCACGGCGATCTGGTATCTGCCTTTTGCAGGCTGGCTCATCGCCGTATCGGCCTGGGCCAAGCGCGCGGTCATGCTGTGGTCCATTCTTCCGCCTCTCGCCCTATATTTGCTGGAGCGCTGGTTCTTCGGTACCCATGTGGTGGGAACGGCGCTCGCAGAGCGGGCGCTGGGCTACATGCCCCGAGCCTTCCACGACATGTCGGATCGGACCGCGTGGGTGACGACGGTCATCGATCGCGACACGATCACGACGCCGGGAAGCGTCTGGCGCTTGCTCGATCCGCTGGGATTTTTCTCGAGCCCGGCCACCTGGATCGGCGTCATCGTCGGCGCCGCCTTCGTCGCCGTGGCCATCCAATTGCGGTTGCGGCGCACCGAGGTGTAAACCGGTTCTTGGGATTCCCGATCAAGAAGTGCAAAATAGCGGGCCACCAGAAACCGCCACTCGCGAGGACCATTCAATGTACAAGACCAAGATCGACCTTTCGGAAAAAACCCGCCGAAATGTCATCACCGTGCTCAATGACCGCCTGGCCGACGCCATCGACTTGCAGAGCCAGGTGAAACAAGCGCACTGGAACGTCAAGGGTCCCCATTTCATCGCGCTGCACGAGTTGTTCGACAAGATTTCCGATGTCGTTCTGGAACACATCGACGAGATCGCTGAGCGCGTCACGTCCCTGGGCGGTACGGCCGAGGGTACGGTCGCGGTCGCCGCCAAGCGCAGTAAACTGAAAAATTATCCCTTGAGCATCACCGCGGGAAAGGATCACCTGTTCTACCTGTCGACTCAGATTTCAGTATTCGGCAAGGCGGTGCGGGCGGCGATCGACGACACCGCCAAGCTGGGCGATGCGGATACCGCGGATCTATTCACTCAAGTTTCGCGCGAACTCGACAAATACTTGTGGTTCCTCGAAGCCCACCTGCAAGACAAGGCCTGATTCGGATGCCTGAGGCTGCCGGCAGCGCCCCCGATGATGAGACCACCCATAGGGCGCTCGCTACGTTGCGCGGACTGCTTACAACCGATGAAACCTTGGAGGCGTGGGCGATGCAGCATCGATTGTTCGCCTTGAACCATCGGCGCGCCTGTATAGCTGCGACCAGCGGCCGTTTCATTTCGTTGCAGCGACGGCTGTTGGGAGGCTACGACTCGGCCGACATCAGGTGGCAGGACCTCAAGGAAACGCGAATCCGCGCCGGAATCATCTCCGCCGACCTGACGCTGGTCGCGCAAACGAGTTCCGATTTGAACATCGGCTCGGAGATCAACCGCGTATGGACTTTCGAGGGCCTGCGCAAGGACCAAGCGCAATCCATCTATCGAATCTGTCAGCAACACGATCAGGTTTGGCGGGAGAAGCGCCGAATCCGCGAGCTCGAGGAGCTGCGCGCCAAGTCGGGCGGCGTTCAAATCGGCAGCGGCCCGTCGCCCTACTCGAATGCCGATGCTGCGGGCGCCGAGTCGGAACCGGCGCGGCGGCTGCGTCAGGCCCGGGAAATGCTCGATGCGAAGCTCATCAGCGACTCGGAATTCGAAAGCATCAAGGCGAAAATCGTCTCAGGACTTTGATGCGCCCACGCTTCACCCCAAAAGATATGCAAAATAGCTATTGCGGAGCCGGTTGAGCGGATCCGTGCGTTGGCGCAGCGCGCGGAACAGCTTTGCCCGGTCGCCGAATGCTTTGCTGACATGTTCGGGCTGCAAGGCGCGCGTTTGATTGAACGTGGGTATGCCTCCCAGTGCGCTCGCGAAGTCGTTGAAGTCGATGAGAAAATCATCCCAGCCCTTTTCCCCGGTGGACGAGGGCTCCAAGGTGAACATGGGACCCGAATAGCTGGCGCTGAACAGCGAACCCCGGTCCTGGTGCAGCCGGCTTGCGCCGCTCACGACATTGCAGCGGTAGCGATGCTCTTTGTAGTGCGCTTTGCAGAACGCGAAATACTCGCCGAGTCGTCTGGGAAAGTCTTCTTGAGGAAATGCCCACAGGCTATAGGTGTAGCGCGCCTTCCAAGCTTCCTGCGGCAGCTCGCGCATCCACTCATGCGCATGCATGACCACTCCACGCGCGCTCCGGTCGAGCGTGGCGCGCAGCGCTCGCTGTACGCCGGAGACCACCGCCGAACGTACCCCGGGCGCGGCCAACACGCTGCCCACGGTGGAACCGAAGGCGGGCAGGACATTACGCATCACGGAATTTCGAATCTGCCAAATTCCCGAGCGGGTCACGCTCGCGGTCTCGTCCAGGGTTCGACGCTCGACGATGATGCGATCGTTGAACGGCGAGATGTGCAGGCGCAAAGCGCCCGGCGAGGTGACGATGGTCGAGAACCGTGCCCTGAATTCCTTCAAAGTCAGCACCTGATAGTCGATCTTGACGGGCGTCAGCGGCTGAACGCGCAGCACCACCTCGTGGACGACACCCAGAAGGCCGAAGCTGGAGCGCAGCACGCGCATCAAGTCACGGTCGCGTTCCAGAACGGTCATTTCCTTGCCTTGCGGCGTGATGAGTTTCAATTCGGTGACGAGCGAGGACAACTGCGCGAGGCCGGCGCTGTGCGAAGCTTGTGGGCACGTGGTGACCGCCAAGGCCCCCACGGAAATGTTGCCCATTTCCGGCGTCAGCGGCAGCTCTTGGCCGCGTTCGGCAAGCGCTCGCGCCAATGTACCTACGCGCACACCGGCCTGTGCGCGAACGGTGGTTTCACCGAAATCCAGAATCTTGTCCAGAGCACCGGTATCGACCGTGGTTCCGCCATCGCCGCCGACGCAGCGCGTTTGCGAATAATCGGCCCCCACCATGCGGACCGGTGACGGGTAGCTCTTGGTGTTTGCCAGGATCGTCGGGATTTCCTGGAAACGCTTGGCGCGCAGCACCAGCCGCGGCCGACGATAAAGACCGGATGCGTCCGCGCCGGGCGAACGATTGACTTTGAGTATCATGTGCTTCCCCCCGGAAGACTGTGGACCAAGCTGAACTTAAGCTTGCTGTCCGGGAGCACAAAACCGTTAGGCTTTGAATGCGCCTGAAGGCGCATCGATACTGGCGACCCCGCTATCATCAGGCTTCCGTAAGCCCCTAAGACCGGTGGTTTTGCGTCCCCACCTTTCAGCGGGTTTGCCCTTAAACAGCATCTATACTATGCGAGGATGCGGGGCCGCTGTAAAGAGGTTTCTTAGCCCATCAGCAGCAAGGTCTCAGCGTGCTCCACCGCTTCCGGCGTGCCGCAGACCACCACGACATCGCCCACCTTGAATATGGTATCCGGGCCGGGCTCGCGTCCTACGATGCCGTCGCGCCGCACCGCACTCACTGCGGCCTTGGAGCCGCGACCCGACAGTTCGGCGACGCTTTTCCCCACCGCCCAAGCATGCGGGGGCAGGATGATGCTGTGAAGTTCCTCACGAAATGCGTGACTGTCATCCAAAATCTCGTCGCCGGCGGCCCGAAAGTACTGCCGCAACATTCCATAGCGGGTGCTTCGAATGTCGTTCACGGTACGAATTACGCGCGAGACGGGCAGCTTCAGCAACAGCAATAGGTGCGATAGCAGCATCAGGCTAGCCTCGAAGGTTTCCGGCACCACCTCCGTGGCGCCCGCCGCCTGCAGCTCTTCGAGCTTGCTGTCGTCCTGCGTCCGAACCAGCACCGGGACGTCCATGCGCAGTTCACGGACCGACCGCAGGATGCGCAGCGCGACCTCAGGGCCGGCGAAGGTGATGACGACGCAGCTGGCGCGGGCGACGCCGACGTTTCTCAGCACATTGATCTGTCCGGCATCACCATAGATGACCGGGTCCCCGGCCTGTCGGCCGGCGCGGATTCGGTAGGGATCGAGATCCAAAGCGATGTATTCGAAGCCGGTCTGTTCGAGGACGCGAGCTATGTTCTGTCCCACTCGCCCGAAGCCGCAGATCACCACATGCTCTCGCTCGGCGACCGCGAGCGTGGCCCGGGCTTCGCGCATCGCTTCGGTTTGCGGCGGTCCTGATTCGCCGAGAAACGCGCGGGTGATGCGCCGATTGTGACGAATCAAAAACGGCGACAGAACCATACTCAAAACGGTCGCGGCCAGAAGCGGCTGCACGATGGCGGGATCCAACAGCTCGCGCCGCAGCAGCAGCGTCAGCAAGGCGAAGCCGAACTCTCCGCCCTGCGCGACCACCACCCCTGTGCGCAAGGATTTGAACCAGCTCTTGGTGGCGGGTTCGGCAACGACCGTTACCACAGCGGCTTTGAGCGCCAGCATGCCCATGAGAATCGCCGTGACCACGGCGAAGTCGCGGAGCAGCAAGCGTATATCGAGCAGCATTCCCACCGTGATGAAGAACAGGCCGAGCAATACCTCGCGATAGGAACTGATCGTCGCTTCGACCTGATGCCGGAACTCCGTTTCCGCCAGCATCATGCCGGCGAGAAACGCGCCGAGCGCGAGCGATAAGCCCACTGCGTGAGTGGCCCAAGCCGAGGCGAGCACGGCAAGCAACACCGCAAGGGAGAAGAGTTCCGCCGATCGCACCGAAGCAATGAAGAGGAACAGCGGCCGCAGCAGCCAACGCCCCGCGGCCAGCACCAACAGCAGCGCCAGGATTGCGATGCCGACGGCCGCCGCGATATGCTTCGCGTCGGCGGCCGCTCCGCCGCCGGCAAGCGCAGAGACCAGCGCGAGAAACAGCGGAAAACTCAGGTCCTGAAACAAACAGATCGCCACCGACAGCCGCCCGTGGGTCCGATTGTTCTCGGATTGCTCCGTCAGCTGCGAGATGATGATCGCCGTCGAGGACATGGCGACTGCGCCGCCGATCACGACCGCAACGGCGGGCGCAATGCCGAAGAGCATGATGGCTCCCGTGGCCAAGATGCCGGTGGTAGCCAACACTTGCGCGCCGCCGACGCCGAGTACCTCCCAGCGCATGGCCACCAAGCGCGGCAAGGAAAACCCCAGCCCCAACGTAAAGACCAGAAATACGACGCCGAAATCCGCAAGCAGCTGAGTCGTTTCGTTGTCGACCGCCAGGGCAAGCGCGTGCGGTCCCAGCAGCATCCCGACGACGAGATAGCCGAGTATCGCGGGCAACGCCAGTTTGCGCACGCCCGCGACCACCACAACCGATGCGGCGAGCAGGATCAGAATCTGCAGTAGCGGATCGTTATGCATTCCTTCCTGCTAGCATATAGTCAATGAATCCGATAGCAATCAACGCGGCAGCCCGCTGAGCCATGACGGCGCTGGCGTTGGAGCGGCGAGGCAATGATTGGCGCCTGCAGTTGCGCGGCGATTGGTCGCTTGCTGCGATGGCGAGCGTCGACAGTGAGCTGCAGACGCTGAGCACGCCGATCGACGGCGCATTGGTGTGCGATTGGTCCCACGCGCAGTCGCCTGGGATCGGTCCCGTGTGGGCACTTCTGACCCATTTGGCGGATCTGAATGCGGGCGGCTTTCCGGTCACTCACACCGACGCACCGCACACCCTCGAATTTCTGCAAAAACTGAGAATCGAGCGCCACGCCGTGCACGCGGAGCGGGCGGATCCGAGTTACGAGGAGCCGCTGTCGCACTTCATCGGCAAGCTGGGCAGGTGGACGTTTCTCCAGGGCATCGAAGCACGCGGCGCCGTCAATTTCTTCGGCCGCATCGTCTCGGTATTCGGTGAAGCGTTCGCCCGACCCGCGGCGTTCCGAGTATCGTCACTGGTACGGCACGTGTACGAAACCGGCATCACGGCCATTCCCATCGTGTCGCTGATTGCATTCCTCATCAGCGTGATCGTCGCCTATTTGGGCGCGCAGCAGCTTTCCCGATTCGGCGCGGGCATCTTCGTCGTCGATTTGGTGACGATCTCGGTGCTGCGCGAAATGGGGGTCTTGCTGACCGCCATCATCGTGGCCGGCCGTTCCGGCAGCGCGTTCGCCGCGGAGATCGGCGTGATGCGGCTCAATGAGGAAACCGATGCTCTGCGCGCAATGGGCATGAATCCGGTCGAGGTATTGGTGGTGCCGCGCATCCTGGCGCTCATCATCGCACTGCCGTTGCTCACCATCATCGCCGATGCCATGGGGCTCGCCGGAGGCGGCCTTCTATCGCTGTTGAATCTGCACATCCCGCTGCCGCAATTCGCGAGCCGCATGCGCGAGTCGCTCAGCTCCACGACATTCTGGGCCGGGCTCATCAAGGCGCCGGTATTCGCCGCGCTCATCGGCATGGTGAGCGCGTACCGCGGCATGCAGGTGCGTGAATCCGCGCGCGAACTGGGACGGCTGACGACGGTGGCGGTCGTACAGTCCATTTTCATGGTCATTCTCGCCGACGCCCTGTTTGCAGTCCTGTTCGTGAAAATCGACTTCTGATGTCTGATTCGACGCTCAGCCCGCTCATTCGGGTCCATGGCCTGGTCAACCGCTTTGGCGCGCAGCTCGTGCATGACGGGCTCGACATGGAAGTGCTGCCGAATGAGATATTCGGCGTCGTGGGGGGATCCGGCGCGGGCAAGTCCGTTCTGCTGCGCACGATTCTCGGGCTGCGGCGGCCGGACGCCGGCACGGTGCAGATGTATGGAGAGGATATGCAGAATCTGTCGCGGGCCGGCCGAGCCGCACTTACCCGAAACTATGGAGTGACCTTTCAGAACGGCGCCTTGATAAGTTCCCTCACTGTCGCGCAAAACATCCAGCTGCCGTTGCGAGAATACTATCCGATGAGCGAGGCAACGCTGGACGAGCTCGCCGAACTGAACCTCGCTTTGGTGGGTCTGCCGGCGGACTCGGCCGCCAAATATCCGGCCCAGCTGTCGGGAGGCATGGTCAAGCGCGCGGCGCTGGCGCGGGCGCTCAGTTTGGAACCGAAGCTCTTGTTTCTCGACGAGCCGACCTCGGGTCTCGACCCGGTTTCCGCTGGGGCGTTCGATGAGCTACTGTTGTACCTTCATTCACAGCTGCGGCTGACGGTGGTCATGATTACGCACGACTTGGATACGTTGTTTCGGACCTGCAGCCGGGTCGGCGTGATCGTCGATCGTCGCATGGTAAGCGATACGCTCGACGGAATGCTGCAGAACCCGCATCCCTGGATTCACGATTACTTTCACGGGCCACGGGCCCGCGCCGCAGAAATGGCAGAACATGGATAGGGATGCGAATTACGTAGCCGTCGGCGCCTTCGTGCTGCTGGTCGTCACCATGGCGGTGTCCTTCGTCTTTTGGTACACCGACCAGCGAGACAAGCGCAGTTATCAGCGCTATGAAATCTATTTCCAAGGCACCGTCAGTGGGCTGACGCCGGGTAGTCCGGTGCGCTATCTCGGAGTCGACGTCGGCAAGGTCTTTCGCATCCTGCTCGATCCAGAGCAGCACGATCGGGTGCAAGTGATCGCCGACATCGAATCCAGCGCCCCGATCGACGGTCGCACCCAGGCGTCCTTGAATCTGCAGGGCATTACCGGTCTCCTGTTTATCGATCTGCAGCAAGATAAGAGAGCGACGGCATCGGGCGTGCTGGCGCAGGGTCGACGCTACCCGGTCATTCGATCGGTTCCCTCGGACTTCTCCGTGCTCCTCAGCAGTCTGCCGGCTTTGGCCACGCATGCCATCGATTTGGTGGACCATTTCAATCAAGTCTTCAGCGACGAAAATGTGCGCGCAATCCACGGCACCCTCGAGAATGCCCGGCTGGCGAGCGAAGTGCTGCCGGCCACCGTGCGTGACCTTCATAAATTGGTTGCCGATATGCAGCGTGCCTCGCACGAAGTCGAGGAAGCCGCGGCCGACTTGCACGGCGTCGTGACCGAGACGGCGCCGGACCTAAAAGCGGCACTCTCGAATGTCCGGCACGTCACCGAGAGTCTTGCAACCACATCCGAGCATCTGGACCGCTTCGTCACCGACAATGAACCCGGCATATCGCGCTTCACCAATCAGAGCCTGCCAGAATTCGAACAGCTGCTTCGAGAAGGCCGAGCCGCCGCGCGTGATTTCCGCGATCTGTCGCGCACCTTGAAGCAAAACCCGTCTCAGCTGCTGTACGAATCGAAGTATCGCGGCGTCGAGGTGCCGAAATGAGATCCATCGGCGCAACCCCCGCGGCACTTCTCCTGCTCGGCGTTTGCGGCGGTCTCGCGGGCTGCACGGGATCCTTGTTTCAAAGCAAGGCCCCTCCGGCACCCATGTACCTGCTGTCCGCCAAGCTGGGGACGGCGGCCCAGGCCGTCCCCGCCGATCTCGCGGTACTCAGACCGCGGGTACGCGCCGGTCTCGAGACGGACCGGATCGCCGTGCTCTATCCCGATCGGCGGCTCGATTATTTTGCGGACGCACGCTGGAGCGGACCGCTCGATGAAGTGTTGCAGGACCTTGCATTGCAGGCCTTTGGTACCGGCGCACACCTGCGCAATGTGAGCGCCGACGTATCGGCATTCACCAGCGCCTATTGGCTGGAAATCGACGTCGTCGATTTCCAGGCCGAATATACGTCCCAAAGCGCTGCACCCACGATTCATGTGCACCTGTTGGCACGGGTCGGCGCTGCGGGCGATCGACGCATTCTGGGGACGGTCGATGCCACCGCCCGAGAGATCGCAACCGACAATCGCGTGCCGGCCATCGTCGATGCGTACGAGCGCGCGGCCGGCGCGGCGCTCGCCGAAATCGTCACGGGTACCTCGCGTACGCTACTCGGCTTGGAACATCGTTAGGCCGGTCGCTTCCGCGAGCCGATACCGCCAATAGGTTTCTTGGGATTCGTCGGCATGGTCGGCATAGACCGCGGCGCTCGACCATGCTCTCGCGAAGAGATCGGCGGCCGCACGTGCCGGAGCGGCGCGCGCCGGCATGTGCAGTTCGATGCCGGCCTCGAGATTCATGTCATCGAGACCGCGGCGGGTAAAATTCGCGGATCCCAAATTGATCCAGACATCGCCTCGGTGCCGGATCAGCGCGTACCGCGCTTCGCTGTGAGCGAAGCCGGTTTGCCAGCGCACCTCGATGTTGCCTGCTTGGTTGTGCACGAGTTCGCCGGCTGCCGCCTGGGTGCCGGGACGATCAGGATCGAGCAATAGCTGCAGCTTCGCACCGTGTGCGGCGGCCCGCAGCACCGCATGGATCAGTTGCCGATCGTCGAACGCCCGTACGACGACGCTGATCGAATCGCCGTTGCCGGCCGCGGCGATCACGTCGCGCAGAGCCGTATGAATGGCGCCTTCGGTGAGAAAACGCGCGTCGATGGTACCCACACCGCGGCTCATCATCGGCGGCGCGGCGGGCAATCGATCGTCATCCGTGGACCAGGCGGCGATGCTTAGTTCGCTGGCGACGATGTCGCGCGCCAAGTGCCCGCGTATTTCCAGGGCGGCGTTGGCGCCGCCGCCGTTGCCCGCAGCGGCCGACATGACGATGCTCGTCCATCCGCCGGCGCCGTCATCGGCAACGAGCAGTTGACGTTGATTGGCTTTGAAGTTGCGCCTGCGCAGCGACGAGATCAGCGTAACCTCGCCCGGCGCCTCGTCGAACGGATCACTCCACCAACCCATGCTCAGGCGCCACAAGCTGGAATACAGCGGATTCGAATCGCGCATGCGCTCGAGCCGCGTGCGCGCGACGATGATCCCGGCCGATTCCAAAGTGCTCAGGGTTTGCGCCGGCGTGCCCCCGTACACCTCGTTGCGGGGATCGGTGACGAGCATGATCTTGAGGTTCGGGCGCTGCCGCTTGCGCAGCAGCAACTGTTCCGCCAGTTCGCGCGCCAACGGACATTGATCCAGCACGATCGTCTGCTCCGCACGGCCGATGGCTTCTATCTCGCGCTTGAGGGCTGCGCCATGCTGCGAATGATCGTCGATGAAGTCGACCTGCGATTCCGCGAGCCGCGCCGGCAATGAGGCCACATGGGTCCCCGCCGGCAGCGGTTTGACCGAGTTCCAGATCGCGCACCCACCCCACGTCAGCACGGCCATCGAGCCGAGGATGGCGATGCGGCGAAGCAACCTCAGCCGCCATCGGAGGCCTGCGCCTCTGCCGCTTCGATGGCAGTTCCCACTTCCATCCACCGAGCCTCGAGCGAAGCGGCATCCCGCGTCAACCGGTCCCGCTTGTCAGCGACCCTGCCGTTCATCGCTGGATCGGCAGCCTCCGTCTCCAACGATGTTTGCTGGGCGGCGATCACGGCGATTCGGCGCTCGATCTGTTCCAATTCGCGGCGCAGCTGGGTCAGCGAGTCGCGTGGCGGTCTCTTCGCGGTTTTCGGCTTCGATGCCGCGGCCTGTCCAGCCTTCGCGCGGCTTTTCAACCATTGCTGGTAGTCGTCCAAATCGCCATCGAATTCCTTGAGCTTGCCGTCGGCAACCAGCCACAGGGTATCCGCGACCGTCTTGATCAGGTGCCGATCATGGGACACCACCAACAGGCCGCCCTCGAAGCCTTGCAGCGCAACGGTGAGCGCATGGCGCATATCGATATCGAGGTGGTTGGTGGGTTCGTCCAGCAGCAAGAGATTCGGCCGCCTTGCCACCAGCAGCGCCAATGTCAAGCGCGCCTTCTCGCCGCCTGAAAACCGCGCGACGGGTTCGAACGCTCGATCGCCCTGAAAGCCGAATTTCCCCAAATGATCGCGCACCCGCTGCTCATCGCCGGTCGCGAAATCCGGACCGCCCAAATTGCGTACATGCCAAAAGGCATCGCAATCAGGCCTCAGCTGTTCCATTTGTTGCTGCGCGAAGTAACCGATGGCGAGATCGGCCGCAGGCACGCGCTGACCGCAGAGCGCCGGCGGCGCGCCGCCCGCCTCCTCGCCCGCCAGCATTTTGGTCAAGGTCGATTTTCCCGCGCCGTTTGGACCAAGAAGCGCAATTCGGTCTTGCGGACCGATCGACACGTTGATGCCTGTGACGATGCTGCGTCCCGGATAGCCGCAGGCGCCGTTTTCCACGGTCAGCAGCGGACGAGGCGTTTTCAAAGGGGTCGCAAATTCGAATTCGAACGGGCTGTCGACGTGCGCCGGTACGATACGTTCCATTCGCTGCAGCATTTTCAAACGGCTTTGGGCTTGGCGCGACTTCGTCGCCTTGGCGCGAAATCGATTGACGAAGGACGTGATTTCCGCGACACGGCGCATTTGGCGCGTTTGCAGGGTTTGCTGCAGCGCAAGCTCCTCGACGCGCTTTTGTTCGAACTGCGAGTAGTTGCCCGAGTAGGCACGGATCGCCTTATTCTCGATGTGCAATACCCGATCGATGATGGCATCCAGGAATTCGCGATCATGCGAGATCATCAGGAGCGTGCCGGGGAATGCGGTGAGCCATTCTTCCAGCCAGATGATGGCGTCGAGATCCAAATGATTGGTGGGTTCGTCCAACAACAAGAGATCGGCGCGCGACCCCAGCGCGCGGGCCATCGCCAGGCGTACCCGCCACCCGCCGGAGAACTCCGCGACCGTGCGCTCGAGATCCGTGGCCTTGAAACCTAATCCATGCATGAGGGAGGCCGCCCGCGCCCGCGCGCGATAGCCGTCGATGGCTTGCAGCGAAGCGTAAAGTTCCGCCAATTCCATTGCCGCATCACGCCGTTCGGCATCCTCGATCGCCGCCGCTACGCTGCGCAGTTCGATATCGCCGTCCAAGACGAATTCAATGGCCGCTCGCTCGCTCGCGGCGACTTCCTGCTCGACGTGAGCGATCTTCAGCGCGGCGGGGCGGTCGATGTCGCCGTGGTCAGGTCCCAATTCGCCGCGAATGGCGGCAAATAGACTGGATTTCCCAGAGCCGTTGGCGCCGGTGAGGCCGACCTTGTTGCCGCGAAAGATGGTGAAATTGACCCGCTCGAACAGCGGCTCCGGACCGCGCCGCAGGGTGAGATCCCGAGCAGATAACATTCGGAGGGTCAGGAGCCTGCTGGCTCCTCCTAAGCTCCGAGCTGACGAGCCGCCACCGGTCTTAGCACCGCCGGCGCGCACAGCGCTGCATGGTGCGGCGCTCCGTGCTCCTGGTTCGCCAGAATGGCCAGCAACTTCTTGGCCTCCATGGCGTCGCCGAACAGGCGGCCCTGAGCGAAATAACAGCCATGTTTGCGCAGGAATTCGAGCTGTTCGCCGGCCTCGACGCCCTCGGCGATGACTTCGAGATTGAGGCTCTTGCCCATATCGATGATGGTTCGGACGATGGCCGCGTCGTCCGAGTCGACGGCGACATCGCGGACGAAGGATTGGTCGATCTTCAAAGTTCCAATGGGGAACTGTTGCAAGGCGGAAAGCGACGAATAGCCCGTGCCGAAGTCGTCGATGGCCAGATTGAGGCCCATCGCATACAGCTCGTTCAACAACCCGATGGTTCGCTTCGGGTCCGTCATCAGCGTCGTCTCCGTGACCTCGAGCTCGAAGCAGGTGGGCGAAACCTCATGTCTGCGGAACACGCTGCGGCATCGCGCAATGAAGCTCGCCTGTTTGAGTTGGCGCAGCGATAGGTTGATGGCGATGCGGCCCGGTTGCGGAACGGTCTTTTGCCACTCGCGGTAGTCCGAGCAGACGCGGTTCATGACCCATTCGCCGATGTCCAGGATGAGGCTGGTCTCTTCGGCCAAAGGTATGAATTGCGAAGGCGAAATATCGCCATGTCCCGGCAGCCGCCAGCGCAGCAGCGCCTCGGCACCGACGACGCGCCCGTCGCGCAAGTCCACTTTGGACTGATACAGGATCACCAGCTCGTCGCGCTCCAATGCGCGCCGCAGCTTACTCTTCAACATCAAGCGCTCGACGGCCGCGGCATTCATCTCAGGGACATAGAAAGCGTTCGAGTTGCCGCCGTTCTGCTTCGAATGATACATCGCCGCATCGGCATTGCGGATCAAGTCGATGACGTTCTCGGCGTCGTATGGACAGATGGCGATGCCGACGCTCGCGGTCAGGTAGACCTCTTGCTGGTTCACATAGAATGTTCGGCTGATCTCATCCAGCAGCGTGCGTGCCAGCGTCGCCAAGGCGGGACGATTGTCGACCTCGAGGGGCAAGTCGTCGATGAACATGGCGAACTCGTCGCCCGCGAGGCGGCCGATCACCGTGTCCTTGGTCAGGTTTCGCGTGAGGCGCTCGCTCAAGATCTCCAGGGTGCGATCGCCGGCCGCGTGCCCGAAGGTGTCGTTGACTTCCTTGAACCGATCCAAATCCAGATAAAGAAGCGCGAGCGAACGTTGGTTGCGCCGCGATCGAGCGATCGCCTGCTGCAGCAAATGTTGAAACTGCATTCGATTCGGCATCTTCGTGAGCGTGTCGTAACGCGCCAAATAGCGAATTCGCCGCTCCGCACGCTTGCGCTCGGTGATGTTGCGCGCCACGTAGATATTTCCCTGGAATTGGGGATCTTCCGAGGTGATCTTCGAATTCGCCATGGAAACCGGTATGGTTTGCCCGCTGGCCGTGCGCAGCACCGTTTCGCGAGCTTCGGTCACGGTACTGGCGGGATCGAACGCATTGCGATGCGCATCGTCGATGAAGCTGGTCAGGGGTTTGCCCACGAGGTCAGCTTCACCGTAGCCCAGCAGCAGCTGCGTCGCCTCGTTGCAGCTCTTGACGATGCCATCCGGCGACGTCACCAGCACCGCGTCGCTCAAGCTGTTGAGCACGGTGTTCAAGTAATTCTTGGTGATGGTGGTCTCGGCAAGGTTTTGCCTCATGCGTTCGAGAGCGTATTGCAGCTCGCCCAGTTCGTCGCGGCGCACCACCGGCAGAGGCCGGGTGTAATCGCCCTCGCCGATGCGGTCCGCCGACTTGACCAGCGCCGTGATGGGCCGCGACAGTTGACGGGCGATGAACCAGGCGCCGATCAGACCCAATAGAATCAACGGCAGGGCCACTCCCGCCAGCAGGCCGCGCATTCGCTCGACCTGATGCCCTTGTCTGTTCTCCATTTGCGATTGAATGCTGACGAGCGTGTCTTGCATCTTGGCGCGATTCAGCCAGAGCTGAAGCGTGCCGCCCCCGAGCTGCCCGGGTTGCGGCGATTTGCCGTCCTTGGCGCGGATACTGCTTTTCAATACGAAGGGCCCGCGTCCCGACGAATCCTCGAGCGCGTTGCTGCCCGTGAACAGAACAACCCCTCGCGCGTCTCGAACCTCGACCCGCTCGATGTCGCGTTCCTCGAGCAGCCGCTCAGCGATCGCGGCCACGGCCGCCTTGTTGCCCGAGCCCAGTGCGGGGGTAAGCAATGCACCGGTGATCTTGCTCAGACTGTCGGCACGGGCCTCTAGATCCGCCTCGAGTTTCTCCTCAACCGCGGTGTGGGTGAGCTGGTTGATGTCGGCCGTGTCGACGCGATGTTCGTAATAGGATATGCCCACCAGCAACAGCGACAGCAGGGTACCGACCCCCAGGGCCAGCAACAGATACTTGGTTTTTAGGCTGCGCGCCATTGCCGCTAGACCGGCCAGTCGAGTCGCTTCATTCCGGGATAATACTCGTTCGCGCCAAAGCCCATAAGGGGCCGGGTACAATCCTGTAGATGACTGCGCAGATGCGAATCGATATCTACTCCGATACAGTGTGCCCGTGGTGTTTTCTCGGCAAGAGGCGCTTCGAACTCGCCTTGGCGGAGCGGCCCCATTATGAACCGCGTGTAACCTGGCGGGCGTTCGAGTTGAATCCTGACCTGCCCTGGGAGGGGGTGGAGCGCGCGGGGTATCTGGACGCCAAAATCGGCGATGGGGCCCGGATCTCAGAGATGGAGGACGCTTTGGTGCGCCACGGCGAGGCGATCGGCCTTGAGTTTCGCTTCGATCTGATCGAGCGCATGCCGAATAGCCGTCGCTCGCATCTCTTGATCGCCCATGCCGCCAGGTACGGTCTGCAGGGAAAGATCAACGACCGCGTCATGCGGGCTTATTTCCAGGAGGGCGTCGACATCGGCGATCTGGAGGAACTGGTCCGCCTCGGCGTCGAAGGCGGCCTTGCCGAGCGTGAAACGCGATCCGCGCTGGTGTTGCGGGAGGGTCAGGACGGCGTCGTTGCGGCGGAGCGTCATGCCGCCGCCCTCGGCATTTCGGCCGTTCCGACCTACATTTTCGATGGCCAGTACACTCTTTCCGGCGCCCAGGAACCGTCCAATCTGGCGCGCATACTCGACCAAGTCGCCGAGTTCGCCGCGGCGCGCGAAGCGACCCCTTGAACGCCCTCGAATTGACCGGCCAGGCTCGAACGCACGTCGTCGCAGCCCCGGACCTAGACAGCGAGCTGCACGCGCACGTGATCGCGCCTTTGGTGAATCTGCGCCGCGCGGCGCTGGCGGCGGGATTCGATCTCAAGCCGGTGAGCGGTTTTCGCGATTTCGACCGCCAATTATCCATCTGGAACGCGAAGTTCAGCGGCGCTAGACCCTTGTATGACGCAGCCGGCGGTGCGCTCGACGCCTCGCAGATGTCGCCGTCTGAGCGCATCGGCGCCATCCTTCGGTGGTCCGCGCTACCCGGCGCCAGCCGCCATCACTGGGGTACCGATGTCGATCTCATCGATGCGAGCGCCGCGGCGCCGGGCTACCGCGTGCAGCTTGTGCCTGAGGAGTTTTCCCCGCCCGGGCCATTCGCTCCGCTCGCCGAATGGCTGGAGACCCATGCCGCGCGATTCGGATTTTTTCGTCCTTTTCGCGGCGTCCTGTCCGGCGTGCAGGCGGAACCATGGCATTTTAGCTTTGCGCCGGTGGCCGAAACTGCCCGCCGGGCCCTAAGTCCGTCGGTACTGCGGGCGGCGCTCGCGGCCGCACCCCTACAGGGTAAAGATCAGGTCATGTCGCGGCTGGAGGAACTGCACGCGCGCTATGTCGCGGCCATCGATTGGCCGTAGCCTAGGCCCAGAGCACCTTCAACCGGTCCAACATCAAGCCGCGCACCTGGCCCAATTGGTCGTCCGCGGAGGTGAACAAGGGCGGATTGCGGCGCAACATGGGCCAGCGCTCGGTGCGCAACACCCGGTCCAAAAAGTCGAGATTGCGGTCGATCGCGTCGATGTACGGGTTCTTGCCGTCAAAGAGCGGTTCCATGTATCGGAAGGCGTGCTCGAATTCGCCCTCCAAGCGTTGCACGCGCGTTTCGCGCACGAAGCGCGGTGTCTGGCGCAACAAGTCCAACCCCGAGCTGTAACGAACCTGCAACGCACCGTTGGTGCCGGGCGCCGCGGCGATTCCGCCCAATACGAACTCGGGATACAGGCGATCGCGGCACTTTTCCAGATAGCAACGATCGGCCATCTGGGCGATCAGGTCCGCGGTGCCGAGCAGATGACCTAGCTTGCGGTCACGGGCGTCCGGCAATTGAATTTGACTGAGTTCCACCTCGTAGCCGGTGAAATGTACGATGCGCGTTGAAACAGGCACCCAATTTTCCATACCAATGGTCGGCAGAAAGCGCGCCAAGAAGCGCGCGCCGCGAGTCACGTGGTAGAGAGTGAACTCGGCGCCGTTGCGGTGCTTCTGATCGTCGAACTCGCGAATGTAGCCGGCGTCATGGAATAGCGAAGTGACCAGCGCCATGACTGCGCGCTCCGCGCCGAAGCGCTCACGCGCCGCGACGCTGCCTTCGTAACCCACCATAAGGCGCGCCATGGCCAGAGTCATGTCCAGGGAATGCTGCCGATCGTGGTAAACAGTGTCGACGCCGTGGTAGCCGGGCATTCGGCCAGTGAACAACCTGTCGAATTCTTCGAATGCGATTGCGACGCGATCGAACGATTCTCCGGGCCAGGCACGAGCGAACAGATCGCCCACCGCCGCGTTCACGGCAGCAGTGGAACTCACTTGAACAGTGTTCGTAACATCGAAATCGTTACGTCGAACGTCATGCATCCACGGGAGTCTAAGCTCTTGTGGGGGCGGACGCCACGTACCTGGTTCTCCTTCTGCCACTCGCATTTCGGGCGCAGATAATATGTCAAAGGCCTGCGCCTCGGTGCCGCCCGCCCGGCGGCAACCGCTCGGATCAATACACCTTGATCCCGCCGAACTTGTCTTTGATGCGACGCGCCAACGACGCATAGCCGAGCCAGAAGCCGCAGCCCAACGCGATGAGGATCGCCGCTATCCAGAGCCACAGACGCGGCGCCAGGTCGGACGCCGTGCCGCCGCCCACCGTCCTCAAGGCGGCCGCCTCTACGCCGGCCGTCGCCGGTGCCGTACGCGGTTCCGATTGTCTGATGCTTAGCTCGCGCGTCAGACGTGCCACTTCACTGCGCTCCGCCGCTTGGGCAAGTGCCGAGGGCGCCGCGCGGCTGCGATCCAGCTCGTCTTGCAGTTGTTTGATACGCACCGATGCCGGTTCGCTGTTGGTCAAGTACGCGGTCTTGACCCAGCCCGTCGTGCCATCCCCCAGACGCACCTGAGTAGTTTCGCCGCTCACGGCAAGCGTCTCCACACGCGCGCCGGAATGCAGCGTGGTCAGACGCTGGCCCTGGCTGTTCTGCTCGGCATAGACCCCGAGTACCAGCTGGTCGGTGACGTAGGCGGTAGCGGCTCGTCCGTTGGCTGCAAGCAGAGCCAAGAGCACGGCGGCCAGCGCTTTCACGCGGCAATTCCGGTCTGCTTGAGCAACGGTCTGACATCGGGTTGGCGCCCGCGAAAGCGCACGAACGCGTCCATGGCATCGACGCTCCCGCCGCGAGCGAGAATCGAGTCGAGAAAACGAGCCGCCGTCGTGCCGTCAAACACGCCGGCTTCCTCGAAGGCCTCGAAAGCATCGGCAGCGAGGACTTCGGCCCATTTGTAACTGTAATAGCCGGCCGCATAACCGCCGGCAAAAATATGAGCGAAGCTCGACGGCATCCGGTTGAAGGGTGCGGCCGGTACCACGGCCACGCGGCCGCGCACGGCAGACAAGGTCTCGGCGACTCTCGCGCCCACGGCCGGGTCGAAATTCGCATGCAGTTCAAAATCGAAACTGGCAAGTTCGATTTGCCGCAGGGTATCGAGCGCCGCGTTGAACGTGCGCGTCCCCAACAGACGCTGCAGCATGTCGGCCGGCAGGGCCTCGCCGGTGTGCACGTGCGCCGATACGAGCGGCAGGACCTCACGCCGCCAAACGAAATTTTCCATGAACTGGCTCGGCAGCTCGACCGCGTCCCAGGCCACGCCGTTGATCCCCGCAATGCTGGGATACGCCACGCGGGTGAGCATGTGATGCAATCCATGGCCGAACTCGTGAAACAGGGTGGTGACCTCGTCATGCGTCAAGAGCGACGGAGCCGTCCCCACGGGAGCGGTGAAATTGCACACCAGCTGCGCAACGGGCAGCGCCTTCCCCAAAGGCAGGGATTTGGCTACGACGCACTCGTCCATCCACGCGCCGCTGCGTTTCTCGGTGCGCGAGTAGGGGTCGAGATAGAACCCCGCAACGAGTTCGCCGCGCGAATCCAACAAATCGTAATACCGAACGCTGGGATGCCAAACGCTGACGTTCGCCCGCTCCCGCACCGTGATGCCGTAAAGACGTTCGGTCAGCGTGAACAGTCCCGCCAAGACTTTCGGCAGCGGAAAGTACTGCCGCAGCGCTTCCTGGGAAACCTTGAAGCGGCTCTCTTGCAATTTTTCGCCGTAGAAAGCCAGGTCCCACGCGTTGAGCTTGCGGCCGGCAAATTCCTCCAGATCCGAGAACTCCTGACGTGCCGCGGGCATGCAGCGCCTCGCCAAATCGTCCAAGAAGCTGAGCACCTGTTTGGTGCTCTTCGCCATGCGAGTGGCCAACGCATACTCGGCGTAGTTCTTGAATCCAAGCAGCTGGGCAAGTTCGTGACGCAGCGGTAATAGTTCGGCGATGATCGGGCCGTTGTCGAAACGGCCCGCGCTAGGGCCGAGTTCCGAGCCCCGCGTGACCCACGCTTCATAAATGTCGCGCCGCATCTGCGCGCTCTCGGCGCTGGTCATGACCGTCATATACGTCGGTTGGTCGAGCTTGAACAGCCATCCCGGTTGGTTGGCCTCTCGCGCATCGGCGGCGGCCCGGTCGATGGCGTTGGACGGTAAACCGGCCAGCTCCGACCCATCGGTGACGCTGCGAGTATAGGCGCGGCCGGCATCCAGCACGTTCTCAGTGAACTTCGTTCCCAATTGCGCCAGCCGCTGCATGACCTCGCAGTATCGGGTTTTGCGCTCCGCGGGCAGATCGACGCCCGCCAAGTGAAAATCGCGCAGCGCGTTTTCCACCAACTTGACCTGCGCCGCATCGAGCTGGTCACGCTCGTGCTGCAAGACATGGGCGTAGCCCGCATGCAGCGCCGTGTTCTGACCGAGTTCCGACGAATAGGCGGTCAACAGCGGCATGCATTCGTTGTACGCTTCGCGCATCGCTGCCGAATTCGCAACCGCGTTCAAATGACCGATGGGGCTCCACACGCGACTCAGGCGATAGCTCAATTCCTCCACCGGCACCACCAGCGAGGCGAATGTCGGGGCCGGCTGAGCCGTCAATTCGGCGAGCCGTGAGCGGTTGTCCGACAGCACTACGTCGAGAGCGGGACGGGCGTGGGCCGGCTCGATTTTATCGAAGGCCGGCAGGGATTCAATTTGCAGCAGTGGATTGTTCACCTCGCAATTCTATCAGAGGTGCGCCAGCATCCAGGTAAGGGCGGAGCTGCTTCCCACGAATGCGACGACGCCCGCAGCCGCCCGGCGCCGTAGCCGGCGCACCAGGGTTTGTTCATCGGAGGCGGCCAATAAAAAGGCTCGTCCATCCGATGGTTTCGACAGTACGCTGATGCCGGGTGTCTGTGGTTGGGCGCTGAGGTTGGCGGTAACCTGCTGGCGAGCCGCCGCGCGCGCTCGGTCCCACTCGTCGACGTCCAGGACTCCGTCGTGATTGGAGTCAAAACGCGCGAGCAACGAATTCTGATCCTGTTTCCAATCGCGCAGCAACTCGGTCACCGCGCGCTCCGGACTCTGCACGCTGACGCCGCCTAGACTGCGAAAGGAACCGATGGCGTAGACCTGTTCATGCGGCTGCAGGCGATGTTCCGTGTAGCGGTAATCATCGTCGGCGAAAGCGGCCGAAAGCCACCCTATCACCCCTTTGCCGTTCGGTATGCATACGCTCGGCCATTCGGACGAGCCATACCAAATATCGTTTGCACTCGGATAGACGTCGGCACCGCGCGGATCGACCAGGCATTGCCCGGTGCCGTCATCGAGGATGAAGGGCGCCGCGCTGGTGCCGCTCTTGATGGTGGTCCACGAGCGCGATCTGCCGGTGGATCGTCGTTCTTCGATTTTATAGCGCCACCAGGTGCACGGGATCCCGGACAGCGGAGCTTTGTTTTCGGTGTTGGGCAGTATCACCCCGCGGCCGGTAAATTCCACATAGCCCTGTGCCGCCGATCTTACCCTCGAGGTCGGCGTGTCGCCGACGACGCGATTCTTGCGCCACGTCAGAAAGCAGTAGTAGAAGGAATAGACCGTCGCGCCCGCGAGACCGGCGATTAGAAACCAGACTTTTGCTCGATCAGGACCGTCCATGGCTGCGCCGATCCTCGCGCTGCGCCGTCAAGCCCGGAAGAGGGCGGCCACGTCCACATCGCGCTTTTCCTCTTCCGTGAATTCGAGCAACTGTGCGGGACGAAAGCCGAACTGCTGCGCAATCAAGACATCCGGAAACACCTTGACGCGAATATTATTGAGATTGACCTGATCGTTGTACAGTTCACGCCGGTCGGCGATCGATTCCTCGAGAGCTGTAATTCGGCCCTGCAGCTGCTTGAACGTCGCATCGGATTTGAGCTCGGGATAGCTCTCGGCAACGGCGAACAGCCGCGTCATGCCCGAACGCAACTGTTGTTCGGCCGCGCCGACCGCAGCGACGTTGCCGGCCGCGCTCGCTTGATCGACCGATGCCCGTGCCCGCATCACTTTTTCGAGCGTCTCTTGCTCGAACTGCATATAGCGCTTGCAGGTTTCTATCAATTTGGGCAGCTCGTCATGGCGCTGCTTGAGCAGGACGTCGATGTTCGCCCAGGCAACCTTGATGTTTTCCCGCAGGCCCACAAGTCCGTTATAGATGCCGACGAAATAGACGATCAACGCGGCGAGCAAGGCAAGGGTGAGACCTATACCGATCACCTTAGCACCTCGTTTCGAGAGTTCACGACTTCGCCAGTATATCATTGCGGCTTTGGCGCCCTTCAGGATGGAGTTCACAGTGTCGACTCAAGCTTTCGATCTCATCAGCATCGGCGGCGGCAGCGGCGGCCTCGCCTGCGCGCAGCGTGCGGCCGAATACGGCGCGAAAGCGGCCGTGATCGAGTCGCATCGCTTGGGGGGCACCTGCGTCAATGTGGGCTGCGTGCCGAAGAAAGTGATGTGGAATGCGGCCAGCGTCGCCTTGTCTCTCGGCGATGCGGTCGACTACGGTTTCGATGTCAAGGTCGGCGACAACGACTGGACGGTCTTGAAGCAAAAGCGCGATGCCTACATCGTCCGGTTGAACGGCATTTACGCGCGCAACCTCAGCGCAAAAGGCGTGACGCATGTGCATGGCACGGCGCGGTTCATGGACGCTCACACCGTGGAAGTCAACGGCGAGCGCATGACGGCGCCGCACATCGTGATCGCCACCGGAGGCGTGGCCACCGTGCCCGATCTGCCGGGGGCTGAACTCGGCATCACCTCGGACGGTTTCTTCGCGCTCGAACGGCGGTCGGCGCGAGTCGCAGTCATCGGCAGCGGCTATATCGCCTGCGAGCTCGCAAGCGCCTTCCACGAACTCGGCAGCCAGGTGGAAATGTTCATTCGCAAAGATCATCTGTTGACGCATTTCGACGTCATGCTGGGAAAATCGTTGATGCGTGAAATGCGCGCGGAGGCCATTACCATTCACGAACATGTGGTGCCGGCGGCCGTGAAAGAGCAATCGGGACTGAAGACGTTGGTGGCGACGGATGGCCGCGAATTTGCGGGATTCGATGTGTTGCTCTGGGCTATCGGGCGATCCGCCAACGTGGCCCGGCTCGATTTGAAAGTGGTGGGCCTGGCGCAGGGCGACTGCGACTTCATCGTCACCGACGGCTTCCAGAACACCAACATACCCGGCGTCTATGCGATCGGCGACGTCACCGGCCGTGCCGCCCTCACGCCCGTGGCGATCGCCGCCGGTAGGCGGCTCAGCGAGCGTTTGTTCAACGGCAAGACCGACCGTCGCCTCGACTATGACTTGATCGCGAGCGTCATATTCACGCATCCGCCGATCGGTACCGTGGGATTGAGCGAAAGCGAGGCACGTGCGGTGTACGGCGATGCCGTCAAGGTATACGTCGCCGACTTCACGCCCATGTACCACGCGCTGACCACGCGCAAAACGCACACGGACATGAAGCTCGTTTGCGTGGGTCCGGAACAGAAAATCGTCGGCTGCCACATCATGGGCGCCGGCGCCGACGAGATGATGCAGGGGTTTGCGGTGGCGATTCGCATGGGGGCGACCAAGGGCGACTTCGACGATACCGTGGCCATTCACCCGACGAGTTCCGAGGAACTGGTCACCATGCGCTAGGCCGGCGGCGGCTAGGCGCCCCCGACTACGCGCCCCGGCCCCGGCGGCCCCGCCTCGGCGGCCCCGTCAGAAGTGCTCCGTCAGGGCCTCCAGAACGGGTTGCGTGTTGGGACGTATTCCGCGCCATAGCAAGAACGACTCCGCCGCCTGTTCGACCAACATACCCCAGCCCTTGGTCGCGCGTGCAGCGTGCAGCGACGTCGCCCAAATGGTGAACGGTGTTTGGCCCCGCCCGTAGGCCATGTCGTAGCAGACCGTCTCTTCGCTCACCAGCCCCGCGGGCAATTGGGGCATTTCGCCCTGGAGACTGGCGGAAGTCGCATTGATGATGAGGTCGTACGGCGGACCGCGCACCTCCGAGAACCCGCAGCCGGTGATCGTGCCCATGTCGGCAAATTCGGCGGCGAGTTTTTGCGCTTTGGCCGGCGTTCGATTGGCGATGATCACCTCGCGCAATTCCCGTTCGAACAACGGGCCGAGCACGCCGCGCACCGCACCGCCGGCGCCGAGGATCAATACGCGCTTGTCGGCGAGGTCCATCTTTAAATTGCGTTCGAGATCCGAGGTGAGGCCCACGCCGTCCGTGTTGTCGCCGAGCAGGGTCGTGTCTTCGAAAAAAGCAATCGTATTCACCGCTTGCGCGCGCGCGGCTCGAGGCGTGAGTTCGTTCACCAGCTCAGCCGCCGCTTGCTTGTGCGGCAGCGTGACATTGAGGCCGCGGACGCCGCTCGTGAATAATTTCAAGGTATCGCGGCGAAAGTCATCGGGCGTAATGTCGAACAGCCGATACACCAAATTCTGCCCCGTCGACTTGGCAAACATGCCGTGAATGAAGGGCGACCAACTATGCATCACCGGGTGGCCGGCCACGCCATACTGATCCGGGGAGCCGGTCTCATGCGGCAGGTTCACTGCGAAAGCCATTCCGCCGCCCGCTTGGCAAAATAGGTGAGCATGCCGTCGGCGCCGGCGCGCTTGATGGACACCAGCGCCTCGAGCGCGACCGCTCGTTCGTCGATCCAACCGTTGCCGGCCGCGGCCATGATCATCGAATATTCGCCGCTCACCTGGTAGACGAACGTCGGCATTCCGAAATGATCTTTGACCCGCCGCACGATGTCGAGATACGGCAATCCCGGCTTCACCATCACCATGTCCGCGCCTTCGGCGATGTCGAGCGCCACTTCGCGCAGCGCTTCGTCCGAATTGGCCGGATCCATTTGATAGGTGTACTTGCTCCCCGCACCGAGTTGACCCGCCGAACCCACCGCCTCGCGGAACGGGCCGTAGAAGCTCGATGCGTACTTGGCTGCGTAAGCCAGGATGCGCGTGTGGACCAATCCGGCGGTCTCGAAGGCGCCTCGAATGGCGGCAATGCGCCCGTCCATCATGTCCGATGGCGCAACGACGTCGGCGCCGGCATCCGCGTGGGAGCGCGCCTGGCGAACCAGGGTTTCGACCGTAAGGTCGTTTTGGACGTAGCCTTTGTCGTCGATAAGACCATCCTGGCCATGCGTGGTAAACGGGTCCAGGGCTACATCGGTGATGACGCCGAGGTTCGGGAATTCCTTTTTGACCGCCCGCACGGCGGTCTGAGCGATCCCGACGGGATTCCATGACTCGCGCGCGTCCAGCGACTTCTTCTCTATCGGCGTGACCGGGAAGATCGCGATCGCCGGGATCTTGAGCTTGACCAAATGCTCGCATTCGCGCAGCAGT
This sequence comes from Steroidobacteraceae bacterium, assembly GCA_036502605.1. Taxonomy (GTDB): domain Bacteria; phylum Pseudomonadota; class Gammaproteobacteria; order Steroidobacterales; family Steroidobacteraceae; genus Bog-1198. The sequence continues at coordinate 55,522 of DASXYI010000085.1, read as the reverse complement.
TCATCGACCGACAGGCGCTCGATGCCCGGCATCGAAGCGATCGCTTGCCGCTGTTTCTGGCCGTCGACCACAAAAATCGGGTAAATCAGCGCGTCGACGCTGAGCTGCGTCTCGCGCATGAGGCGACGGGAAAACTCATCGCGGCGCATGCGCCGCATCCGAATATTCGGAAATGTATTGGTGAAATCTCCGGTCATCTGAATGTGACTCCTGCCATCCGCTTCAATTCCACGATAGCGACCGCGCCCCCCCGCGCCCAGCGGCGAAACGCAGGGCGGCCTGCCGCCCCGGTGTCCGGTGCTGCGGCGCCCCGCCTGCGGGTTCGCCGGGGCGGCAGTCCATGGGCCGGATTGCCGCATCGTAACGCGCTAATATCGCAAGGAAGATATCTTAAGTCGGGTGCTGATTCATACATGAAGGATCCGTTCGGCGGAAATCAACGGCGTGCGCGCTTCCAGGCGCTGTGCCAAACGCTGCGGCCCGACCTTCTGCGTTTTGCGTTTTGGTTGTCGCGGGACCGAGCGTTGGCCGAAGACGTCGTGCAGGAGACGATGTTGCGGGCCTGGAAAGCTCAGGACTCGCTGCTGGACGAGGGCGCGGCCAAACCCTGGTTCTTGACCATTATCCGCCGCGAGTATGCGCGTACTTTCGAGCGCAAGCGGTTTGTGACGTTGGACGTCGATGAACTGGTCGCCAAGGAGGAACCCACGCTCGCCGCGGCCGACGATCAAGGTCTCGCTGAGCTGCGCGCTGCCCTCTTCAGACTGCCCGACGAATACCGCGAACCGCTGGTATTGCAGGTCTTGATGGGCTACTCGACGACGGAAATTGCCGCAGAACTCGGTCTGTCGAGCGCTGCGGTGCTGACGCGCTTGTTCCGTGCCCGCAAGCAGCTGCGCGTGCTGTGCGGCGAAGATACACGCTTGGACCCCGAAGAATGATGGATTGCGGGCAATATAGACGGTCTATTTTGGCGGATCCGCATGATGACGATGCGCAGATGCGGCTGCATGTGGCCGGTTGCCATGATTGCACCGCGTACACGGAACAGCTGCTGCGCTTTGAAAGCCGCCTGGACCGCGCCCTGCGAGTGGCTGCGGAGGTAGAGGACACTCGATCGCCGGCCGTGCCGCCGGCGGCGCAGGCGCAAGCCGCGAGAGCGCGGCGCTTACCGCGCCGTTGGTTCGCTGCGGCCGCCAGCGTGCTGCTGGCCGCCGTGGTTGCCGGCAGTCTGTGGCTTGCGGCTCCCGGACCCAGCTTGGCCGCCGACGTGGTCAGCCATATGGCCGGAGAGCCGGGCGCCTGGGCACGTACCGACATCCCGGTGCCGCAGCCCAAGCTCGACAAGGTGTTGAGCGAGGCACACGTCCGCCTGCGCGCGAACGCGGGTTTGGTAAGTTATGCGAACAGCTGCCTGTTCCGCGGCCACGTCGTGCCGCATCTGGTCGTGCAGACCGAGGCCGGACCGGTCACCGTCATGGTACTTACGCATGAGTCCTCGAGGACCAGGATGCGCTTCGACGAGCATGGCTACCGAGGCGTGATTGTGCCGATCCCCGGCCATGGCAGTCTTGCGGTACTCGAGCGCGGGCCCGCCACCGATCTCGAGGCCGTCGAAAGCGTCGCCGCACGGGTTCAGAGCGCAATCGATTGGACCACCTAGGAGGCTCCCAAGCGTTGCGTCCGGAGACCCGGACGCTGCGCCCATAGCTATAGGCCGGCTTTACCCAGCAAATCGACGAGGCGACGTGAGCTCGCTGCCAACGTCGGATGGTCAGCCTCGAATTGCACCGCGACTTTTTCCAATCGGTCGGACAGACTGCGCGGCGCCGCGGCGGGAACCGAGGCTACCGAGGCGTCCGCGGACTGCTCCATCAAGCGCTTTATGTCCTCCCTGATCTCGCCCAGCAGTTGTTTCGAACCCGGATCGACGTGCTTAACCAGGCTAAGTTCTTCATGCAGTTTCATGAGTTGGTCACGCAGAACGTTGGGATCCATGATGTTTGTTTCCTTGCTAGGCGCTGCGCGCCATTAACTACGGGGTCGAGGCGACCCCGTCCGATAGGACCGGAGGGGGCAATTTTGACGAATGCGCTTCAGCTGAGGGAAATCGCCGATCCGACCGATGCTCAAGCGTCATTGTGGCACTCGCTCGGGGGTCAGACGTGCAACTTCGACATAACCGGCGCCGGCGGCCGCTACCGCGCCGTGTATGGCCGCGTAGGCTTCCTGTAAAAAGCCGTCCGTGCCATAGGGTGGGTTTACCACCATGAGACCGCTGCCGGCAAGGCCGACCCCGGCATCGTCCGGATGAATGGCGAGATCGGCATACAGCATTTTCGGGATGCGCAGCGCCTCGAAACGCGCATGCACCATGCTGCGTTGAGTCGCGCTGCGAATGGGGTACCACATCAAATACGTGCCGCTCGGCCAGCGTCGATAGGCATCGGCGAAGGACTGCAGCATGATTTTCAATTCATCGAGACTCTCGTACGGTGGATCGATGAGCACCAGCCCGCGCCGCTCGTCGGGCGGTAGGAAGGCCTTGAGCGCCGCATAGCCGTCGCCGATCTCCGTTCGAACCCGACCCATGGACTCGATTTCGCGCATGGAGGCGCGTGCCTCCGCCGGCATCAATTCGACGAACAATGCACGGTCCTGCGGCCTCAGGCTGCCCGCGATGAGCGCGGACGAACCCGGGTAGCGCGCCAGGCGCTTGCCGCGCCTGGCGCGAATCGCAGTGAAGTAATCGGCCAGGATGGCCTTGCCCGTGCCCGCTTCTATGAGGCGCTGGATGCCGCGTTCGGCCTCGCCGGACTTGTTGGCCTCCGCCGCCTGCAAGTCATAGAAGCCGCGTCCGGCGTGGCTATCCAGTGCAAAGAACGCCGTGTCTTTGCGCTTCAATGCGCCGAGGCAATAGAGCAAGCCGACATGCTTGGCGATATCGGCAAAGTTCCCGGCGTGGTAGATGTGTCTGTAATTCATTGCGACGCGCATTGTGCCTGCGTCGATGGAGGTGCGCCATGGCGCTCGGCGCCACGATTTACGTATTCAATATCGATCTCGCGAATTCCGACCGCGGCGTCTACCAGCCGTTGGAATTGCGTGTGGTGCGCCATCCGTCGGAAAGCGAGCACTACTTCTGGCACGCGTGCTCGCGTACTGTTTCGAATATGCCGAGGGGATCGCCTTCTCGAACGGCCTAACGCTCGGCGAGGACACTCTGCCTTGCGTCATCGAAAAAATTGCCGTCTCACGGTAGCGGCCACGGCCGCTACAGTTCCGTCAAATAAGCTCTGGGACGCAGGAATTCTTCGTACAGCCGGGCCTCGGGTGTTCCCGGTTCGGGACGCCAGTCATAGTCCCAGCGGACCAGCGGCGGCATGGACATCAGAATCGACTCCGTGCGGCCGCGCGATTGCAAGCCGAACAAAGTGCCGCGATCGTAAACGAGATTGAATTCCACATACCGTCCGCGCCGATAGAGTTGGAAATCGCGCTCTCGCTCGCCCCACGGCTCGCTCATGCGGCGCTCCAGGATCGGCATGTAAGCGGGGAGGAAATGGTCGCCGACGCTGCGCATGAAGCTGAATGAATGGTCGAAGCCGCCATCGTTGAAATCGTCGAAGAACAGGCCTCCCACGCCGCGGGTTTCGTTGCGATGGGGTAGAAAGAAATAGCGGTCGCACCATGCTTTGTATTTTTCGTACAGGCCGGCCCCGAAGGGCTGGCAGGCGGCATGAGCGGTGCGGTGCCAATGCAGAACATCGTCATCAAATGCGTAGTACGGCGTGAGATCGAAGCCGCCGCCGAACCACCAGTGGGCCGGCTCATTCGGAGGCGTCGCGATCAGAAATCGGACATTGCAATGCGTCGTGGGCGCGTAGGGGTTTCTCGGGTGAAACACCAGCGATAATCCCATGGCTTCGAAGGGGGCATTGGCCAAATCAGGCCGAACATTCGAGGCCGATTGCGGCATCTTGGCGCCGAATACATGTGAAAACGACACGCCCGCCCGCTCGAACACCGAGCCCTCGCAGAGGATTCGGGTCTCGCCGCCGCCGCCTTCCGGACGCTGCCATGAATCGCGGCGGAATTTCGCCGTGTCGATCCTCTCCGCCGCGGCGGTGATCCGATCGTGCAACTCGTTCAGGTAACGCTTTACGGCAAGGGTATTTTCGCTCGGGGAAATCGGTGCTGTGATCGATTCGACCATGATTCTCGAGCCTACTCTTTTGCGGAACCCTTCTTCGGCTTCGGCGCGGGCTTCGGCTTTGCCTTCGAGGCAGCCGGCGCAGCGGAGTGCAGCGGCGCTTTTTTGTTGACGGCAGCTTTGGAGGCCTTCGCCGCAAGCTTCTGCGTGGTACCCGGACCGGGCTGTCCGCGTGTCTTTGCGGTCTTAGCCGCTACGGCCGCGCCGGCGGTAGGTGCGGGGGCCGCCGCACCGGACGCCGCGGCGGCGCCCTTCACGCTCTTCACGCTCTTCCCGTTCTTTGCCTTCGCGTTCTTTCGGCCCCACTTGCCGAACGTTCGCACCGGCGCCGCCGCCAGCAGGGTCTGACATTCTTCCAACGTGAGGTTCTTCGGGTCCTTGTCCTTGGGGATCTTGGCATTGCGTTGCTTGTCCGTGATGTACGGTCCATAGCGACCGTTCAGCACTTGAATTCCAGCGTCGGGAAAATCCAAGATCAGGCGGTTGGCGTCCGCGATTTCCTTATCGCGGATGACCTCGAGCGCGCGCTCAGGCGAAATTTCGTACGGATCATCGGTCTTGAGCGACACATACTTCGCGCCGTATTTCACATAGGGACCGAAGCGGCCGACATTCGTGGTGATCTCTTCGCCGGCGGCGGTGGTCCCGAGCTTGCGCGGCAACTTGAATAATTCGAGGGCCTCGCCATGCGTGATCAGGTCCATCTTCTGGCCGGGGCGCAGCCCGGCGAAGCGCGGCTTGTCCTCGTCGTCCTTGGTGCCGATTTGCACGAACGGTCCGAACCGGCCCATGCGAACGCTCATAGGTTTGCCGCTGACCGGATCGGGCCCGAGGTCGCGCGCCTGGGCGACTTCCTCGCGGCTTACCGAGGTTTCGGTATGGGTAACCAGGTCGATGAACGGTTTCCAAAACCTCTCCAGAAGCGGCACCCACTCTTGCTCGCCGGTGGCCACCGCATCGAGCGAGTCCTCCATCTTTGCCGTGAAATCGTAGTCCACATACGTCGTGAAATACTGAGTCAAGAATCGGCTGACGATCTTTCCGATGTCCGTCGCCGTGAAGCGCCGGCTCTCGATATCCACGTACTCGCGGTCGCGCAGCGTCGATATGATCGACGCATAGGTCGAGGGACGCCCGATGCCGTATTCCTCCAGGGCTTTGACCAGCGAAGCTTCGGAGAAGCGCGGCGGCGGCTCCGTGAAGTGCTGAGTGGGAATCACTCCCGTGAGTTTGACGCGGTCGCCTTCCTGCATGGGCGGCAGCACATGGTCGGAATCGTCTTGAACGACGTCGTCCATGCCTTCCTGATAAACCGAAATGTAGCCGGGTTTGACCAATGTCGAGCCATTGGCGCGCAGCACCGTGCGCTGCGGGCCGTCGCTTCCCGCCAGCAATTCGACCGCGACGGTGTCGAATATTGCCGGCGCCATCTGACAGGCGACGGTGCGCTTCCAGATCAAGGAATACAGCCGAAATTGATCCGCCTCGAGATTTTTTTCAATGTCGTTCGGCAGCACGCCGGCGGCCGTCGGACGAATCGCCTCGTGCGCTTCCTGCGCGTTCTTCGACTTGGTTTTATAGATCCGCGGCTCTTCCGCGAGCCCGTCCTTTCCGTAGAGCTGCACGATCACGTCGCGAATCTGACCGATCGCTTCCTGCGCCAGGTTGAGCGAGTCGGTACGCATATAGCTGATGAGACCGACCGCGCCTTCGCCGATGTCGACGCCTTCATACAATTGCTGCGCGACGCGCATGGTCTTTTGCGCGCTGAAGCCGAGCTTGCGGGCCGCCTCTTGTTGCAACGTCGACGTGGTGAAAGGCGGCGCCGGGTTGCGGCGCCGTTGTTTGCGATCGACGCCGAGCACCGTGAGCGTCCCCTTGGCGGCCTCTCGCAGCGTGCGCTCTACATCGCGTGCCTGAGTTGCGGTCGTAAAACTGAACTGCTCCACCTTGGCGCCGCCGTACTCGACCAGCTTGCCCGGGAACTTCTGTTCCGAATGCTCCAACTCGGCGTCGATCGTCCAGTATTCCCGCGCGATGAAGGCGGCAATTTCGTCCTCACGCTCGCAAATCATGCGCAGCGCCGGGCTTTGTACGCGACCCGCCGACAATCCCGGACGAACCTTCTTCCACAGCAGAGGAGATAAATTGAAACCTACCAAGAAGTCGAGGGCGCGTCGGGCCTGTTGTGCGTTCACCAAGTCCACCGATAGCTCACGTGGCTGCGCCATCGCTTCGCGGACGGAGGTTTTGGTGATCTCGTAGAACACCACGCGCTGCACGGCTTTGCCTTCGAGTTCGCCCTTGGCTTTCAAGAGTTCGTATAAGTGCCAGGAAATGGCCTCGCCCTCGCGATCAGGGTCGGTTGCCAGAAACAAGGAGTCCGCTTTCTTGAGAGCCCGCGAAATGGCGTCGACGTGCTTTTGATTGCGTTCGACGACCTGGTACTTCATCGCGAAGTTATGCTCGGTGTCGACGGCGCCCTCTTTGGGCACGAGATCGCGCACGTGTCCGTACGAGGCGAGCACCTCGAAGTCCTTGCCGAGGTACTTCTTGATGGTCTTCGCCTTGGCGGGCGATTCCACGATAACGAGATTGGCGCTCAATGTCGGCTAATGCGGCTAATGCAGCGCGTCAGAGCGCTCTTCGAAGACCAGATCTTCCATTTGCGCATAAGCGGACTCTTGGCCAGGTTGGCTGAAAAGCACCATCAGGACGACCCATTTCACCTGCTCGATGTCGATTTCATCGGCTTCGAGCGCCATTAGGCGATCGATGACCAGCTCGCGCTGGGTTGCGGAGAGAATTCGGACATTTTCCAGATACATTAAATAACCACGCACATCGGTATCGAGACGCAACAACTCCTGGCCGCTGAAAATGCGTACGGCACGCGCGGTCGCCTCGGCGACCTTGCCAAGCTGCTCGCCCGACAACCCGTCCAACCACTCCAATGCCCGTTCGATGTCCGGTTCCGCGAACCCAGCCTTGTCCAGCTCGAGTTTCAAGGTGCTGCGATCCGGCCGCGGTGCATCGTCGGCGCTCATGTAATTCTCGAAAAGATATATGAGCAGATCGAGAACGTTATCTTTCACCTCCGGCTCTCCTGTTGGCGACTCGGGAGTAGCGGCCCCCGGGGGCGGTCTGAACGTGGCCTTCGAGCTCGAGGATCAGCATCATCGAGGACACGGCTTCTGGTTTGAATCCGGTACGGACGACCAATCTATCGAGGTCCACAGGATCAAAGCCGAGCGCATCTAACAAGATTTTGTGATCCTTGTCCATGCCCGCTGTATGGCGGGCCGGCGACTCGCGTCGCGCCGCCGCGGGCAAGTCGTTGGCAAAAAAGGCTGAAAAGTTCAACTCGCTCAATATGTCGTCCGCAGTTTCCACCAGCTTCGCGCCCGCTTTGATGAGTTCGTGGCAACCGCGGCTCAAGGGGTTGTGGATGGAGCCGGGGATGGCAAATACGTCCCTGCCGTAGGTATTCGCCAGCCGTGCGGTGATTAAGGAGCCACTGCGGCGGGCCGCTTCGACGACCAGGGTACCCAAGCTCAAGGCCGCGATAATGCGGTTACGTTGCGGAAAATTCCCCCGCTTTGGCGGTGTTCCTAACGGAAATTCACTGATGAGGGCGCCCTGCCGCTCAATATCCTCGCCGAGTCGCTGATTGAGGCGCGGATAGATAATGTCTATCCCCGTTCCCAGCACCCCAAGAGTGATCCCTTGGGCCCTGAGGGCGCCTTGGTGGGCGCAGGCGTCGATTCCCTCGGCCAGGCCGCTGGTGATGCCGAGACCGCACTCACTCAAGGTTTCGGCGAAAGCGAGACAGGTTTCCCGACCCTGCGCAGAGGGATTGCGGCTGCCGACGATGGCCAGTTGGGGGTCTGTCAGGGCTTCGATGTTGCCCGAAACATACAGAGCGATTGGGCAATCCGGCAGCGAGAGTAATAGTTTGGGATAGCGCGGGTCGGTGAACGGGATGAGATAGTGGCGTGACGACTCGAGCCACAGCCGCTCCGCCGCGCGTGGGGCGGCGGCAGAACTCGATAGGAACGCTCGAGTGGCCGCGGGTATCACCGCAACCCCATGCCGCTCGGCGTCGGAGGCGGCGATGATGGCGCTGGGGCGCCCGAGTCGATCGAGCGCGGCCGACAACGTCGCAACATCGAGCCCTGGGGCACGCACCAGCACCGCCCAGGCAAGCAAATCGTCTCGTTCCGGCGTCGATGCACCCAACATCGACGGGATTATGGATAACGAGCGTCCGGCGCGCCGCCTGCGGATCTGGCGGCATTATCGAGTTTTGCCGAGGAATCCCCGAGGAAGCCCCTAAGGGTTTTCAACCAGGTCGGCTACACGAATGATGCCCTTCGCTTCCATGATGAGACCGTAACTGATCTGGTCGAAAGTCTTGAACACCATGAACGTGCCGGTTCGTTCGTTCGGCAATTGCACGTTCTTCGCGCCCAGGCGGGACATCCCGCCCAGATAGCCATGGTTCACCGTGTCGCGCACCGAGCCGCCCACCTCGAGAACAGCCAGCACATTGCCCGGCGCAAGACCGTCGCGGGCGCCGCGGTTGATGACCACGACTTGGTATTGGCCGATCACGGTGACGCCATCGGATACGGCCATGATGCGGCCGTTGACTCTCGTTTTCGGCGGGCTGGGAATGAAATCCAACGGTACATCGACGCCGCCCGCGAATAGCTTGTCGCCGGGTTCAGTTTCGCGGCTCGATTCGGTCATGATGAGAGTGGCCGGATCGCCGATACGAGTCACATGCCCCGAGCCGGTAAAGATTCCGTCGTAGCCGACAATGCGGTTGTCGTCGGGATCGCGCAATGCGTCGCCGACGCGAATCACGTTGTAATGCGAGCCCATTTCCGCAGGATCCGAGAATCCGCGGGCGTACACGGTATCGCCTTCGGAGATCACGACATGGCTATCGCGCGTCGCGAAGACGTAGGGAGCGGTCTTGATCTGTTCGTTCGCCAGCACCGACGGCTTGGACATGAACGCAGCGACTGTTTGGTAGGGAATCGTGGTCACCGCCGCTTCGAGCGGCTGGCTGCGAATCCGCGGTAATACGCGCGCGGAGTCTCCCCGTTCCATGATTCCCCGCTGCAAGGTGAGGCGCGGCTGACCATCGATATACACCAGGCGCAGCGTGTCGCCCGGATAGATGAGATGCGGATTTTGAATCTGCTGGTTCACCTGCCAGATCTCGGGCCAGAACCACGGGTCGCGCAAGAAAACCTTCGCGATGCCCCACAGAGTGTCGCCGCGCTTCACGACATAGCTGTCCGGCGCGTTGGGCGCAAGGGCAACCGCCCCTGCGCGCGGCGCTTCGGCGCCCGGCGCTTCGGCACCCGTTGCCGGCGCGGACGGGCCTGCGTCGATGGCGGCTTCCATTGCGGTTCGATCGTCGCCGACGACCGTGCCTTCCACGCTGCTATCGGCTGTGGCTAGCGGAATGGGCGCCGTTAGGGGCCGCTCCGAGCGGCAACCCGCAACCAGCGCGACAGATAAGGTTAGGGCAATTAAGTGATGGCCATGCATTCGTTTCGCTCCCTTGACTCAGCTTATGGTTGCAGGCTGGCTGGTATACTGCCGGTCTGCCGCCAAAGACTGGGACGTATCGCCCGTTTTTGCCGATTAACAACGCCTCATGCGCTGCGGTGAAGGGCATTAAGTTAAGCAGCGGCGGAACTTTAGCAACATTCTTCGGCCAAAAACACGACATCGCTCTCATAACTCCCATGACCAAGCTCGCAATTTTGGAGTATCCGGACCCCCGTCTCAGGAAGACGGCGAAACCGGTGGAAGTCGTCGATGACGCAGTGCGTCAATTAGCGGCTGACCTGTTGGAAACCATGTACGCGGCCAAAGGTATTGGCCTCGCCGCCACCCAAGTCGATGTCCACCGGCGCGTGCTCGTGCTCGACGTGAGCGACGAGCGAAATCAGCCCATGGTTTTCATCAATCCCGAACTCTTGAGCACCGAAGGACGGGGGCCTGGCGAAGAGGGCTGCCTATCGGTGCCCGACATCTACGAGAAGGTGCAGCGCGCCACTCATGTCCGCGCCCGCGCCCTAGGGTTGGACGGGCGGCCTTTTGAGGTGGATGCGGATGGGCTCCTGGCCATTTGCATTCAACATGAGATGGACCATCTTGAAGGCAAGTTGTTTGTTGACTACCTCTCCGAGCTCAAGCGTCAGCTGATTCGCCGGCGCCTGGAAAAAGAGCGCAAGCAACGTTCCTCGGGGAGCGAGATTCGCGCGGCGGCGCCCGGCGTAGCGACGGCCCGCACCTCCACACCGGCTCTTTAAGAGTTTGAACACCGCTCAGAGACCCTTGAGGCTGGGATTCGCCGGCACGCCGCAATTCGCCATCCCCGCGCTCGAGGCACTGACGCGTTCGACGCACCGCGTCGTCGGCGTGTTCACCCAGCCGGACCGGCCGGCGGGCCGCGGTCAAACCATGCATCTCAGCCCGGTCAAGCAGTACGCCGCCCAGCATGGCTTGACGGTGCATCAACCGGCGAGTTTCAAGACGACGGAGGCGGACGCGGCGCTGCGCAGCCTGGATTTGGACGCGCTGGTGGTCGTCGCCTATGGGTTGATTTTTCCGGCCGCGGCGCTCGCCGTTCCCCGTTTCGGTTGCTTCAACATTCATGCCTCCCTATTGCCGCGCTGGCGGGGCGCCGCCCCCATTCAGCGCGCACTGCTGGCGGGAGATGCGACGACCGGCATCACCATCATGCGGATGGAAGCCGGCCTCGACACCGGTCCGATGCTGGCGGCACGCGAAGTGCACGTGGCGGAGCGCGAAACGGCAGGGACTCTGCATGACCGGCTTGCAGCTCTGGGCGGTGAGCTCATCGTCGAAGTGGTGGAGGCGGTCGCGAACGGCGGCCTCCGCGAACAGCCGCAACCGCAGACCGGCATCACCTATGCCGAGAAAATCAACAAGGCCGAGGCGCTGATCGATTGGCGCGAGGACGCACCCCGCATTCTGCGCCGGGTGCGGGCTTTCAATCCGTGGCCGATCGCTGAAACCAAACTGGAGGGTGCGCAGCTGCGCGTCTGGGATGCGGAGTTGGTTCCCGGGTCCGCTCCCGAGACACTGCCCGCGGATTCGGCACCGCCGGGCACCGTGGTCGCCGCCTCCGGCGACGGCGTCGATGTGGCGTGTGGTCACGGGGCCTTGCGAATACTTCGACTGCAGCTCGCGGGCCGCAAACCCCTGGCGGCACGGGAATTCATCAAAGCGCAGCGGCTGGCGGGCTTAAGATTCGCGAGCCCATGAAAAATCCAGCCGCAGGTGCGCGTTCTCTCGCTGCCTATGCGGTGGCACGAATTTTACGCGAGGGCGTGACGCTCGATGCGGCCTTGCACGATGCCTTGGCCGCCGCCCCGGAAGCGCTGGGCCCGTCGGTGCGCTCCCTGAGCTATGGGGCCGTTCGCGGCTACTTCCGCCACGAGGCGATTCTCGGCAGGGTTTTGTCGCAGCCGGTAAGGTCGTTGGACACCTATGTGCGGGCGCTGTTGTCGGTCGCCCTGTTCGAATTGGAGGATGCGCGCACGCCGCAGTATGCCGTGGTCGACGCGGCCGTGGAAACCGCGAAGGCAACGGACGCCGCGCGAGCGAGCGGTCTCATCAACGCGGTGCTGCGGCGTTATCTGCGCGAACGCAAGACGCTGGATGTCGACATCGCGCGCAACCCCGTGACGCGGCACGCGTCGCCCATCTGGCTCGCCGATCGATTCCGCGCCGATTGGCCGGTACGCTGGACGCAGTTGTTGGCGGCAGGCGATACCCAGGCGCCGATGTGGTTGCGGGTCAACGGCAGGCGCACGACGACCGATGCGTATTTGGAAAAGCTCCGAGAGGCGGATTTCCCGGCACATGCGGACTCCCGTGTGCCGTTCGCGGTGGCGCTCGAGTCGCCATGCGACGTGCATGAACTACCAGGCTTCGGCGACGGGTTGGTCTCGGTGCAGGACCTTGGGGCACAGTGCGCGGCATTTCCTCTGGAACTTGCCGCGGGTCAGCGTGTGCTCGATGCGTGTGCGGCGCCGGGCGGCAAGACCGCGCTCATAGCGGAGCGTGAGCCGGAACTCGCCGGCCTGCTGGCGCTCGACATCGATCCGCAGCGCCTGACGCGGGTGAAGGAAAATCTGTTGCGCGGCGATTTGCATGCAGAACTCAAGACCGGCGACGCTGGGAACCCCGGCGCGTGGTGGGATGGAGTTCCATTCGATCGCATCCTGCTGGATGCGCCCTGCTCCGCGCTGGGCGTGATTCGACGCCATCCGGATATCCGGCTGCGCAAATCGCCATCCGAAATCGACAAGCTGCCCCTATTGCAGGGGCGGTTGCTCACCTCCGCGTGGCGCATGCTGGCGAGCGGCGGCCGCCTGGTATACGCCACCTGTACCGTGACCCGCAGCGAGAACGGCGCCGTCATGGCCGCGTTTCTCGAAGGTACCCCTGATGCGAGCATAGTTCCGCCTGAGAATTGGCCGGGATGGCCCGGATTCGGCGAGGCCGACGGCTTCGGCCGCCAAATACTTCCCGGCGAAGCGGGTGCCGACGGCTTCTATTATGCTGCCTTGCTCAAGGCTTGAACACGATCATGCAATGAATGCCGCGCCATCGAAATATTCACGGATCGGAAGCGCCGCGGCGGCCCAGCGTCGCGCTGCGCTGCTGCTTGCCTGCGCGGCGCTCATGGGATCTGTGTGCGCGCCGGCACGTGCCGACGGCCTCGAGGGACGCTGCGAGGTCAGGTCGGCCGATCTCGAGCTCAAGGATGGCGTGTACCATCTGAATGCACGCTTGGACTTACCGTTGACCGATGCGGTGCGCCGCGGTTTGGCCGAAGGGGTGCCGCTCAGCATGGAACTGGACCTCGATATCGAGCGCGTACGGCAGCTGCTGCCCAACTCGCGGGTCGCCGAACTGACCCAGCGCTATCATTTGCAATACAACGCGGTGAGCGCGCGCTACATCTTGCGCAACGACAACAGCGGCCAACAAGAATCCTTGGGGACGGTCGATGCCGCCCTCGAGCAGCTCTCCGAAATCCACGGGTTGCCCGTGCTCGACAAGTCGCTGATAGCCGCAGACCGCCGCTACGAGGCCAATGTCCGAGCCAAAGTCGATTACGGTACGGTGCCGTTCTCGCTGCGGGTGCTGATGTTCTGGGTCAACGAATGGCATCGCGAAAGCGATTGGTATACATGGACATTGCAGCCCTAACCCGCAAGTACGGCTCGACGGTGCTGGGCACGCTCGGCGTCGCGCTTTGGCTGGCCGCACTCTATTTATTGGGCTCGGCCGCGCAGAACTCTGCCGAGTTCGACAGGTGGCTGCCGTGGATATTGCTCATCAACATCTCGGGTCTGCTCACGCTGTTCGTGTTGCTGGCGACCAAGCTCACCCGCTTGGTGCGCGACTACCGCCGACACGTACCGGGGTCGCGGCTCAAGGGCCGCACCGTGGCGATCTTCAGTGCCCTGGCGGTGGCGCCGATCCTGATCGTCTATTATTTCTCGCTGCAATTTCTCAATCGAGGCATCGACAGCTGGTTCGAGATAGAAGTCAGCCAGGGCCTGAAAGACACGCGTGAGCTGTCGCACGCCGCGCTCGAGGTGCGGGTGCGCGAATTTCTGCAGCACACGCAAGTCGTGGCGCACGAGCTGTCGCCCTTGTCCGATTTCGAGTTGATCGGTACCTTGGATCGTGAGCGGCGGGAAAGTACTGCCTTGGAGTTCACCGTCATCGGCGCCCAAACGCGAATCATCGCGACCAGCTCCGATCGTCCCATGGATTCGCTGCCCGTCCCGGCGACCGATGAAATGATGCTGCAAGTTCGGCGCGGCCAGCCCTACGTGAGTTTGGATACCGATGCCGTCGGCGGCTATGTGATACGCGCGGCGTCGCCGTTGGAGGGCAACGCGAGTTCGGCGGCACGGGTTTTGATCGCGCTGTATCCGGTGCCGCAGCAGCTCTCGCAGCTCGCCGACACGGTGCAGCGGTCGTATACCCAGTACGCGAATCTCGTGCAGCTGCGCCAGCCGCTCAAATCCACGTTCGTGTTGATTCTGTCCTTCGTCGTGCTGATGTCCTTGATCGCCGCCGTGTACGGCGCTTTTTTCGCTGCGCAACGCTTGGTGCAGCCGGTGCAGGACTTGATCGCGGGCACGCGTGCGGTGGCCAAGGGCAACTACGACACCCAGCTGCCGCTGCCGTCGCGCGACGAATTGGGCTTCCTGGTGACCTCGTTCAACGATATGACCAAGCGATTGGGCAGGGCTCGCGAGCAGACCCGGCGCAGCCAGCAAGCGGTCGAAGCGGAACGCGCGGGCCTCGCGGTCATCCTCGCTCGTCTGTCCACGGGCGTGGTTTCGTTGGAGCCGGATCTGACGGTGCGCACGGCGAACCCGGCGGCAAGCGCCATTCTGGGCGTCGATCTGGAGGCGGCGGTCGGTACCAGATTCGACGAGGCCATCAGCGACAGTACGCTGTTCACCCAATTCATCGCCGCCGTCAAACTACGTCTCGGCACCGATCAATCGGATTGGCGCGAGCAGATCGAGCTCCTCTCGGAGACCGGCAAGCGCGTCCTGATGTGCGCGTGCACGGCGCTGCCCAACGATATCGGAGGGGCGCCCGGCGTCGTGCTGGTGTTCGACGACATCACCACCCTGCTGCAGGCGCAGCGCGACGCTGCGTGGGGCGAGGTGGCGCGCCGGTTGGCGCACGAAATCAAGAATCCGTTGACGCCGATTCAGCTTTCGGCGGAGCGTATACAGCGCAAATTTTCGGGCAGCATGAACCTTCAGGACGCGCAGGTGCTGGAACGCGCAACGCATACCATTGTGGCCCAGGTGGAAGCGATGAAACAGATGGTCAACGCCTTCAGCGAGTACGCCCGCGCCCCGGACATGCATTTTTCGCGTTTCGATCTGAATCAGCTCATCACCGAGGTCGTGGATCTGTACCGCGTCCAGGCGAGCGCCGCCGAACTCAAGCTGCTGCTGAGCCCGAACCTGCCCAACGTCTCCGCGGACCGCATTCGCATTCGCCAGATCTTGAACAACCTGGTGACCAATTCGCTCGAGGCTCTCGAGGGAAGAGCCGGTGCCTGTGTGGAAATCGAAACTCATGTCGCTGAAGATGGTCCGAAGCAAGTAGCGGCGATCGTGGTCACCGACAACGGCCCGGGCTTTCACCGCGACCTGATCGGCACTGTCTTCGATCCGTATGTCACCAGCAAGCCGAAAGGTACGGGCTTAGGACTCGCGATCGTGAAGAAAATAGTGGAAGAGCACGGCGGACGCATTGAAGCGGATAATCGGCGCACGGGCGGTGCCCGCGTGCGGATTCTATTGCCGTTGGGCGAGACGGCTCGGTCCTTGAGTGGCCGTGAACCGCGACAAGGCGAACACAGGAGAGAACGCGTATGACCGCTTCGAGAATATTGGTAGTCGACGATGAGGCGGATATCCGCGGCCTTTTGAAGGAGATTTTGTCGGAGGAAGGCTATGACGTGGAGGTGGCGGCGGACGCCGGCCAGGCTCGATCGTCGCGTGCCGCGCAGGTGCCCGATCTCGTGCTCCTCGACATTTGGATGCCGGACACGGATGGGATCACGCTGCTGCGTGAATGGTCGGTGACCGACGGCTACGACTGTCCGGTGGTCATGATGTCCGGTCACGGCACGGTGGAGACTGCGGTCGAGGCTACCCGTCTGGGGGCTTTCGATTTCGTCGAGAAGCCGCTGTCGCTGACCAAGCTGCTTCGCACCGTGGAACGCGCACTGGACGCCGGCAGGCGCAAGCGGCTTTCCGAGCGTACGCAAGGATCGAGCCTGGCCGTGCCCATCGGCAAGAGTAAGGCGACGCAAGCGCTGCGCGAACAGATACAAAACGCCGCCTCGAGCTCCTCGCCGGTGCTGTTGGTCGGAGAATTGGGGTCTGGACGCGAAGCCTACGCGCGGTACCTGCACTCCTTGAGCGCGCGCTCGGCGAAGCCATTTTTCATGGCGGTGGCCGCGAGCCTCAGCGGAGATCCCGCTGCGGCCCTGTTCGGCCGTGAGCACGACGGCAAGGTCGAGCCGGGCGCGTTCGATCAGGCGGCCGGCGGCACGTTGTACTTGAGCGGGCTCGAGGATTTGAGCAGCGACGCGCAGCGGGCGCTGGTGGGCGCGATCGAGCAGAACGGATACACGCGCGTGGGCGGCCGTGAGCGCTTGACCATCAATGTGCGGTGGATCAGCTCGGCCCAGGAAGGGTTCGAGTCACGCACGACGACAGAGCCGTTCCGGCGCGATCTGCTGGCGCATCTGAACGTCATCACCTTGCGCATCCCGCCGCTGCGCGAATATGCCGAGGACGTTCCGGATCTGTTGCGGTTCTACGTCGATCGCTTGGTCGACGACCAGCACTTGCCGCTGCGCCGCTTCAGCGTCGCGGCTCAGAACCGGCTGCGCAATTACCCTTGGCCCGGCAATGTGGGAGAGCTCAAGAATCTCGTCCAGCGAGTGCTCATTCTCGGCAGCGGCGAAGAGATTCGGCTGGAGGAGATCGAGCGGGAGCTCGCCGTGAAGTTGGCCAACGACGAGCCGCTGGTCAAACAGGACCTGCTGGCGTTGCCGCTGCGCGAAGCGCGCGAACAGTTCGAGCGCGCCTATCTACAGCAGCAGCTTCTCCTGTGCAACGGCAAGGTGGGTCAGCTGGCGAAACGGGTGGGCATGGAGCGGACCCATTTGTACCGTAAGTTGCGGGCATTAGGGGTCGATTTTCGCCAATTAGGCGAGGATTGAGCGCCGCTGTTTCAATGCTCGCGCCTTTAGGACGGGGTCGCTTCATTGCGCTGCGCAGTCCCTGCTGCGCGCAAGCCCGGGGTGGCCTTCCATGGCCACCCGTGCGACGCATGCGTCGCACCCCCGTAGTTCCGGCGCAAAGCGCCTAAATTAGTCGCCCACGCGGATCACCAGTACGTCGACGTCGGCTTTGCGCAGGACGGTGCGGAGCCTATTGAGCTCGTCCAGCTTGGATATGGGACCGATGCGGATGCGGTGCCAGGTGTCGTTGTCGACGGATACCTTCTGCACCTTGGATTCGACGCCTTGCAGGGCGAGTTGCGCACGGACGCGGTCGGCGTCGGCGAAATTCTTGTACGAACCGGCCTGTAGGACGTAGGTGCCGCGGCGCGTCTCCGGGACCGCGCGAGTGTCGGGCTTCACGTCCTTTTCCTTTTCGGGCACGACGACTTCGAATTTGGGCAGCATGCTGTAGAAGTCGTAGGATTTCGCCGGCTCTTCCGGCACGCCGGAATCTCCGGCCTCGGCGTCCGGCGGCTCGCTGCCGCGGTATTTCTTCTTGTTGGCTTTGGCCGCTTGAGCGATCGGGGCGTCGGAGTGGCGGTCCTTGAAGTAGATGAAGCCCGCGACGGCCAACCCCATGCTGAGCCCGAAAATCGCTCCCGTCCACCCGGAAAAGCCGCCCGCAGGCTTGCGTTTGGGTCTGTAGTCCCGTGCCATTGGTTGGTGACGCTACATGGTGTCGGGCGCGGATACGCCCAACAGGCCAAGGCCGTTGCGGATGACAATTTGAGTGGCGAGGGCCAAATAGAGGCGCGCGTCGCGCAGTGCCCCATCTTCCACGATGAACTGGTGAGCGCTGTAGTACGTGTGAAAATCATTGGCGAGGTCGCGCAGGTAATGCACCAACGTATGCGGCGCGCGCTGGATGGCACACTGTTGAATAATTTCCGGGTACGAAACCACCCGCTTAATCAGGTGCATTTCCTGCGGTTCGGTCAATCTGGCGAGCGACGAAGCACCCTGCGCGCTGTCGTGAGCGATCCCGCGCTCCGCGAGTTGCCGCTTCACGCTGGCGACGCGGGCATGCGCATACTGAATGTAGTACACCGGGTTGTCGTTGGAGCGAGCCTTCGCCAGTTCCAAGTCGAAGTCCAAGTGCTGATCGTTGCTGCGCATGACATAGAACAGCCGCGCCGCATCATTGCCGACTTCTTTGCGCAGATCGCGCAAGGTCACGAATTCTCCCGATCGGGTCGACATTTGGGCTTTCTCGCCGGCACGAAATAACGACACGAACTGCACCAGCCGCACTTCGAAGCACTCCGGGGGGCCTCCCAGCGCCATCAAGCCGGCGCGCAAACGCGTGATATAGCCGTGGTGATCGGCGCCCCAGATGTACAGGAGGTGCTCGAAGCCGCGTTCGCGCTTGTTGAAAATAAAAGCGATGTCGGACGCGAAATAGGTTTTGATGCCGTTGTCGCGCACCATCACGCGATCTTTCTCGTCGCCGTATTCCGTGCTCTTGAACCACAGCGCTCCGTCCTTGCGGTAGGCGTGACCCGTTGCCTCGAGCGTATCAAGCGCGCGGTCGATTGCTCCGCTGTCGCTCAAGCTGCGCTCCGAGTACCAGGAATCGAACCTCACGCCGAACTCGGCCAGATCCTCGCGGATGTCGGTCAAGATTCCGGCAACGGCCAAGTCCAGCACACCCCGAAAGGCGGCGTCGCCGATCAATTGCCGCGCGCGCACGATCAGAGCGTCTATGTACAGGTCCTTGTCGCCGCCTTGGGGCTCGTCGGCCGGCAAGTTGCCGAAGACCTCCGCGACGCCACGGCATAGGGCGGTTCCTTCTGCCTCATGCAGACGCTCCGCGATGGCGACGACGTAGTCGCCGCGATAGCCGTTTGCCGGAAACGCGAAGCGCTCGCCGCAATGCTCCAGATAACGCAGCCAGGTGCTCACCGCCAGAATCTCCATTTGGCGCCCGGCGTCGTTGATGTAGTACTCGCGCCCGACGCGATATCCGACCGCCTGGAGCAGATTGGCCACGGTGGCGCCGAAAGCCGCGTGCCGCCCGTGACCGACGTGCAGGGGTCCGGTGGGGTTGGCCGATACGAACTCGACCAACACGCTGTGGCCAGCGCCGAGTTGTGATTTGCCGTAGTCGCAGTCTTGCTCGCGCACCTGTCTCAGTTGCGCGTGATAGGCGCCTTCTTTCAGGAAAAAGTTGATGAAGCCTGCGCCGGCGATCTCGACTTTGGAGATCGCATCGTGGGCCGGCACGGCAGCCAGCAGGGCCGCGGCGAGTTTGCGCGGATTCTGCCGCGTCGCTTTCGCGAGCTGCATCGCGATATTGCTGGCGAAGTCGCCGTACTGTGCGTCACGGGTGCGCTCGATCTCAATGGCGGAATCATGCAGAGCGGCGGGCACCAGTTCCTCCGGCAGCGCCGCGAGCGCGCTCCGCAACAATGTGTCGATCAAAGTCTTCAAAGCGGGTCCGTATTTTTGGGTAAAGAAGGGGTCGGCAGTTTACCGCTGCGCGCGCCGCTACGCGCGTGGCAAACCTCTCAATCTACTTCGAGCGGATCGACGTCGATGGACCAGCGCAAGCCCGACGGTCCGGGAAGCGTCTCGATTTGCGGCAGCCAGCGGGCGAGAAAGCGCTGCAACGTGGAGCGTGCTGCGGTTTCGATCAGCAAATGCGCGCGGAAATGATCGGCGCGGCGCGCCATCAGGGCGGTCGCCGGTCCCAGTATCTTGACGGATGCATCGGCGAGCGCCGCCCCCAGCGTGGCCGCGGCGCGCAAAAACGCGTCCAGACCGGTGCTGTCCTTGGCCTCCGCACGCAACAGCGCGAGGCGTGAATAGGGCGGCCACGCCGCCTCGCGACGCTCCGCCAGGGCGCTCGCCGCGAACCCCTCATAGCCTTCGGCGATGAGGCGCGTGAGCAGCGGATGCTCGGGAAACGCGGTTTGAATCATCACTTCGCCGAGGCGCGCGGCGCGGCCGGCACGGCCGGCGACCTGTGTGATGGTTTGGGCCAGGCGTTCGGTGGCGCGAAAATCGCTGGCGAACAGGCCCTGATCGGCGTCCAAAATCACTACCAGGCTGACTTCGGGGAAATGGTGCCCTTTGGTGAGCATCTGCGTGCCGACCAGAATGCGCGCCGCGCCGCTGTGCACCCGCTCGAGTACGGCTTCCATGGCACCGCGCCCCGAGGCTGTATCCCGGTCCAAGCGTGCGAGCGGCGCGTCGGGGAACAACCGTCCCAACGTCTCTTCGACCCGCTCGGTCCCCTGCCCGACCGGGTTCAAGGGTTGCCCGCAGCTGCCGCAGGTCAGCGGTACGGGCGAGTGGGCGCCGCAGTGATGGCAGCGCAATTGCGCAGCGCGCCGATGCAGCGTCATGCGCGCGTCGCAGTGGGCGCAGGGCGCCACCCAACCGCAGGCGTTGCAAAACAAGGAGGGCGCATAGCCGCGCCGATTCAAGAATACGATGACCTGACCGCCGGCGGTCAAATGCCGTCCCATCGCCCGCATCGCCGGCTGCGACAGCCCTTGCTCACTGGCATGCCTGCGCAAGTCGACCAAGGCCATGTGCGGCGCTCGCGCGGCTCCCGGCCGCTGCGGCAGCACGTGTTTCGCATAGCGCGCCTGCGCTACATTTTCCAGGGTTTCAAGCGAAGGCGTGGCCGAACCCAACACGATAGGCAGCCGCGCGCGCTGCGCCCGCCACACGGCCAGATCACGCGCCGAATAGCGAAATCCTTCATGCTGCTTGTATGAGGCATCGTGTTCCTCATCCACCACGATCAAGGTGAGCCGGGGTAGGGATGTGAAGACCGCGGAGCGCGTGCCGATCACAATGCGCGCTTGGCCGCCATGAGCGGCCCGCCAAGCGTCGCGCCGCTCCATGCCGGTGAGCGCCGAGTGCAAAACCGCGACACCGGCGCTGAAGCGCCGGCGGAATCTCTCGACCAGCTGGGGCGTCAGGGCGATCTCCGGGACCAACACCAAAGCCTGGCCGCCGCCGGCAATTGCGGCGGCGATGACCCGCAAGTACACCTCGGTCTTGCCGCTGCCGGTCACGCCATACAGTAAATGTGCAGCGAACCGGCCCAACGAGGCGGTGATGGTGTCGACGACCAGCGTTTGCGCATCCGTCAGCGTGACGTCGCTGGCATGCAGCTCGAATGGCGCCGGATCGGGCATCAGGCGCGTGGCGCTGGCCCAGCCGCGCGCCGCGAGTGCTCGCAAATGGGTCGGCTTGAACGCGGCGGCGACTTGGGTCGTGGTTGCCGGACCGCGTTCCGCCAGCCACCTCAGCAGGGCGCGCTGCTGCGGCCCGCGCCGGCCGGTGGGACGCGTCAGTTCCTGCCTGCCTGCATCGCTAAGTGCCCATGATTCGACGATGTCGTTCGCCGCCTGACCCAAGCGCAAGGCCGCCGGCAACGCCGCCGCGATCACCTCGCCGAGCGGATGGTGGTAGTACTCGGCGGCCCACCGCAGCAATTCGAAGGTGACAGGGTCGAAAATTGCTTCTTCATCCAAAATTTGCCCCGCGTGCTTGAGTTTGGCGCTGGCGATGGGCGAATCTTGGGCGACGCCGACCAGCACGCCGACTAACTGGCGGCGCCCAAAGGGCACTCGCACGCGCACGCCGAGCTTTGGGTTTCCCCAGGCCGGCGAGTCGCAGGCATCCTTCGGCGGTCGATAGTCGAACACGCGGCGCAAGGGAGTATCGAGGGCAATCTGCAAAATCAAGGTGATTCTCTTGTCCACAAATCCTGTGGATAAGTCTGTTGAGAAGCCGGGGTCATTTGCCCTAAGTGCCCGTTCTGTTTCGGGTCGCATTCAAAATGGCGAAAATCTGCTCTAAATCGATATGAATACTTGCAAATCAATGAGATACAACACCCTCTGGATGCCACGCTGAGATGTGGTTGCAAATATTGCAATGCAAGTCATCGATGATGTGCGTAAGTCGCTGATCTTGCGCGGACAGCGGCCGTGGCACGCGTCGTCAACCGTAGCGACGGTCAGGCGTTTATACAGACAATGGATGGAGTCGTCGACGTCGACAGGACGAGGTATGCCGCACTTTGATACGCTTCCCGACGCTTGGTTGGCCTGGGATGTTCCCGCCCCAGCAGCTAAGGGAGCGGTTCTGGAGCAGACGCGAGAACTCGATAAATTCTTGGCCGAAGTCGAGCGCCGTGCGTTCCGCATGGCGCAGGTCGCGCTACGCGACCCCGACGATGCGTTGGATGTCGTGCAGGACGCCATGCTGAAGCTCGCGCGCAATTATGCAGCGAAACCCAGCGCGGAATGGCGACCACTCTTTTATCGAATCCTGGAGAACGGGATCCGGGATTTGCAGCGGCGAAGGACCGTACGCAGGAAGTTCATGGCGTGGTTGCCGGGATCGAAGGAGGATCCGGACAGCGAAGCCCAAGATCCGCTCGACAACGTCGCGGACGGCGGGCCGGACGCACCGGAGCTGCTGATGCAGGATCAGGCCATGCAGAAGCTCGAGGCGTCGTTGCGAGCGTTGCCGGCGCGCCAGCGCGAAGCATTCATGCTGCGCAATTTCGAGGGCTTGGACGTGGCTGGGACCGCGCAGGCCATGGGCTGCTCGGAGGGCAGCGTCAAGACGCACTATTCGCGCGCCGTGCATTCGTTGCGCGAGCAACTGGGCGAGGTTTGGTGATGACGGAGCACACTCAAGAGGCAATGCGGAGCGCATTGGAAGACCGTAGCCGGGCGCTGTTTCACGAAAGCGTCGACGGACTCGACCTGCGCGTGCGCTCGCGCCTCACCCAAGCGCGGCATGCGGCGTTGGACGCGGCCGCCGCGGCGAGCCGGCGGCCGTGGTTTTTTCGAATGCCGCTGTGGACCCCGGCGGCGGGGGTGGCCGCCGCCGCGCTGCTCGGTGCTGCTCTTTGGCTCGGGCTCCCCGGCGGCCATGGCGGCCACGGCATCACGGCCGACAACCAATCCAGTTTGGAGGATTTGGACATCGTTGCCTCGAGCGACGAGGGCTCCGGCGACGCCATAGAAATGCTGCAGAACGATCTCGATTTCTATGACTTCGCGGACAAAGCGACGAATTCCGGGCCGGCAGCCTGAAATCCGATTGAAGGCGGCGCCTTACTGGTTGACCTTGAGCGTGGCTTTGTGCGCGGTTGCGTTCGCGGAACCGCCACCTGCGGCGCCCCCGGCACCGCCGCCGCCGGAGGCGTCCCCGGATGCGTCCAGTGATGAGTTCATCGAATTTTTGGGCACGGATGATGTTGGAGATGCCGCTTGGTGGGAATTCTTGAAGAAGTCGGCGCCGCCGCGTAAGGACCAACCTCCCGCGCCGCCGCCGCAGGATGCAAAGCAATGATCAGGGCCTCGTTTCTCTGTGTGAGTCTCTTCGCCGCAATGGCGAATTTGACCTTTGCCCAGGGGGCCTTTGCTCAGAATCCATCGCCGCCTTCTGAAGCGACTCCGGCGCCTGGGGAATGGCAATCGCTATCCCCCGAGCAACAACACCTCCTGCACAATTATCAAGACCAATGGAGCAGTTTGCCCGCGGAACGCCGGCAGGCACTGGCCCGGGGCAGCCAGCGATGGCTGTCGATGACGCCGGAGCAGCGATCGAGCGCGCAGCAGCGTTTCGGCCAATGGCGCTCGATGCCGCCCGAACAGCGCCAGGTGCTGCGCCAGCGTTGGCAGCAGTTCAAGAGCCTGCCGCCCGAACAACAACAGCGAGTTCGAGAGTCGTTTCAGCGCTTTCGGCAAATGCCGCCGGAGCGCCGGAGTGAATTGCGGCGACAATGGCGGCAGATGAGCCCTGAGCAGCGGCGCAGCGTCATCCAGCGGCCCCCCCCGCGGCCGCCGCCGCCGCGGGCGCCGCCGGCACCGCACAGGTAGCATTGCCGCAAAATACGAGGAACGGGTCTTGGCGATTTACCATTTGACGGCGAACATCATATCCCGGGCTCGAGGCCAGAGCGTCGTCGCCGCGGCGGCGTACCGGTCGGGCGCCGCGCTCCGCGACGAACGGTATGGAGTCACGCATAACTACGCGGGCAAGCGCGGCGTGGTGCACTCGGAAATCATGACGCCCGCCGGGTCGCCGGCCTGGTCGCGCGACCGGCAGGTGCTTTGGAATAAGGTTGAGGCGAACGAGCTGCGCAAGGATTCGCAGCTCGCCCGCGTGATCGAAGTCGGGTTGCCGATCGAATTATCTGCCGAGGAACGCGTGGCGCTCGCGCGCGATTACATCGCCATGGAGTTCGTCGCGAAGGGCATGATCGCGGATTTCTGTATTCGTGGCGATGCGAACAACCCGCATGCACATATCTTACTGACCCTACGCGGGGTGACGCCGTCGGGGTTCGGACCCAAGGAGCGGCGCTGGAACGGCAAGACCGTTCTGCTCGAATGGCGATCCGCCTGGGCAGCCCACGCCAATGAGCACTTGTCTCGGGCGGGGCATGCGGTGCGCATCGATCATCGCACGCTCGAGGCGCAACAGATCGAACTTACGCCGGGGCGCAGAATCGGAGTGGCGCGCGCGCGGCATGGCGATGAGGCATTGCCTGACCATCTGGCCGAGCGCATCGCCGAGCAGCGGCGAATTGCGAAACAGAATGGCGAGACCATCCTCGAGGACCCGACGGTGGCGCTTCGCGCGCTCACTCACCAACGACCGACATTCACGCATCAAGACCTGGCGCGGTTTCTGCGGCCCCGGACGGAAAGCGCAGCGCAGTTCGACGCGGTATTCCTTGCCGTCACCCAGTCCAAGGATCTCGTCGCGCTGGACCCCGACGAGGGCGGCCAGGGTCGTTTTACCTCCCGAGACATGATCGAGGCAAAGAGATCCCTCATGCGGCGCACAGCGTCCATGGCGGCAAGGCGAGGGCACGGCGTCGCATCCGAGGTGCAGAACGACGCGTTGGCGCAATTTTCGCTGAACGACACCGGGCGGGGCGCGTTCGAGTACCTGGTGAACGAAGGCGACGTGAAGGCGATCGCCGTGACGGAAGGCGCCAAAGCCGCTCTTCTTGCGGCAGCGCGGCAGGCGTGGAACGCCGCGGGGTTCTCGGTCCGGGGCGCTGAGGAGTGCCAACAGGGGCACGATTCGCTCACCAGCGAGACGGTGCTCTTGGTCGACGGGGCGCAGATGATAGGACTCAAGGAACTCGAGCGCCTACTCGCGGTCGCTGACAAAGCGCGCGCCAAGGTGGCGCTCATTGGCGATGCCGATCAACTGCTGGCGATGCGGGTCGAGCCGCCGTTTCAGGAGTTGCTGCGCCTCGCCGGTCAGCGGTAACCCAAATTGGCGGTTCCGAGCAAATTGACGGTTCCGAAGAGTAAAATCTAGCATGACTTGGAGGTGTTGAGTGATCACTCATGTTCGTATTGCCGCTGCGATTGCCGCGGGCCTCATCCTCGCCGGCTGCGCGGCGAATGTGAAACCCAGCGCCGAGCGATCCGCAGCGGTTGCTGCCGATCCCACTTGCTTGACCGGCACCGGAATTCGTTTCAGGGACACCGAGTGCTCGGCGGTGGGCCGTTCCTACACACGCGATGACATCAGGAACACCGGCGCAACACAGGTTGGCGACGCGCTGCCACTGTTGGACCCTTCGATCACGGTTCATCGGTGATAGACCGGATACGGCGGCCGCACCGGTTGCGCGATGGGATGGGCTGCCAAGTCGCGCAACCCGATGGCGACCGCGGCTTCCAGCTGCGGATCGTGCCCTTCGCTCACCGCCTTTGGATCCTGCTCGACCACGACATCCGGATCGACGCCGTGATTTTCGACGTCCCATTCGCCTTTGGGTGAGAAGAATGCGACGCTTGGCGACGTCACGTGGCCGCCGTCCATCAAGACGGGAATTTCGCTGATACCAACCAGACCGCCCCACGTGCGTTTGCCGACCAGCGTGCCAAGCTTCGCCTGCTTGAACAGCCATGGCAGCGCATCGCCGCCCGAGCCGGAGATCTCATTGGCGATCATGACTTTCGGTCCGTATATCCCGGCATTCGGCGTGTGTTCGATGTTGCCGTAGCGGGGTGACCAATAGGCTTCGATATTGCGGCTCATCACTTCCACGATGTAGTCGGCCACCTGTCCGCCGGCGTTGAAGCGCTCATCGATGATGGCCCCTTGCTTCTGTGTCTGGGCGAGGTAGTAGCGGTTGAAGGCCGTGAACCCTTCAGCTCCCGTGTTGGGTAGGTATACATAGGCGAGCTTCCCCTCGGATAGCCGGTCCACGCTGCGCCGGTTGGATTCGATCCAATCGATGTTGCGCAGGCTGCCCTCATTGCCGATGGGCACTACGGTGACGTCGCGAGGACTGGCGCCATCGGCGGGTGCGACGCGCAGCGTGATCGCGTGTTCGGCGGTACCCTCGAGCGGCTGCTGGATGTCGACGGACGGCCGCACATCCAGGCCGTTGATCGCAAGGATGCAGTCGCCCGCACTCAGATTGAGCCCGGGCTGCGCCAGCGGAGCTTTCACCTGCGGATTGAAGGCGCCGCCGGAATAAATTTTCGCCAGGCAGTAGCGATTGCTGCGGATGACGTAATCGGCGCCGAGAAGGCCGCCGGGGACGCGGCGCGCACGCGGAATGGCACCGCCGCTCCCCCGCAAATGACCCACCGAAAAAGCGCCCAGCATCTCTTGGAATACATAGTTCAGATCAGCCCTCGAGGCGATCGAAGCGACATACGGCTCGTAGCGGCGCTCGTCGTCGGCGGTGGACGCGCCATGGAAATGCGGATCATAAAAATAGGCCCGCTCAATGCGCCACACCTCGTGGTACATCTGCGCCCATTCCGCGGCCGGATCGACGCGGACTTGAAGATCCGCCAATGAAAGCACGCCGTCGCCGGACTTGAGCGGAACATTCGAAGGAACGATGACCCAGGTGGGCCGCACCTCATCGCCGGCCGCTTCGGGCGGCGCATCGGGTTTGCGGTTGGAGAGTGCGAGCAGCATTTTTTCACCATCGGCCGAGAGCTCGAAATTCTCGATTCGATCCGCCAACTTCTCGGTCTTGCGATCATCGAGAGTCCATCGGCTCAAGGTGGCCGCGCGGTCGTCGTAGCGCCCGGTATCGGATCGCACCGCGAAGTACAGACTTCCATGGGTGCCGGCGGCGAGGCTCACATAGGCGGCGGCGGGCAAGGGTAGCGGCACCACGCGGGCGCCGATGCCGTTCAAATCAACCTTGACCGTGACCGGCGCTGCGGCAGGCGTGCTGCCAGCCGTTGCGGGGGCGCCAGCCGCTGCGGTGCGCCGCGTCTGCGATCCTGCCGCGCCGCGTTTGGGTTCGTCCCCGCCGGCGCCTTCGTCGGATTCCTTAGGCTTTGGCTGCTTTTGCGCCGACGCCTTTTCATCGTCCAACTCGGGCGCAACCGGCGAAGGCTGATCCGCAGCAAGCACCACGGCGTAAATGTTCGAGCGCACTTCATACAGGTCGCTGGTCATGTCGAGACCGTCAGACGTGGCGCCGGAATTCGTGCTGGCAGTGAAATAAAGGTACTTACCGTTGCGATCAAAGGCGGGCAGGCGGGAATCCCCCATTAGATCGGTGACCTGTGTGGATTGTCCGTTCTCGACCGAGTACAGGAATAGGGCGTGCAGGTGATTTGCCAGAGAGCGCGGATATGCGATCCATTTCGAATCGGGCGACCACGCGATATCGTAGCTCAAGTCAGAAAAGCCGCCGTAGACGTCCTTGCCGTTGATGATGGCGAGTTTGCCCGTCACGGTATCGAGCAGGTAAATGTGCAGGCGATTGTCATGGAAGACGATGCGCTTCGAGTCCGGCGACCATTTCGGCGCGAAGTAGTAGGCAGGCTCCGGCGCGAGGGGAAACTTTCGCAGTGCCGCCGCGGCGGGCTGCCAGGCTCCCATCTGCGAGGCGACATGAAGGGCGTATGCGCCCGATTCATCGGAGAAATAGGCAATGTATTGGCCATCAGGAGACCATGCGGGAGACCGCTCCATGGCTCCCGGTGTGTTGGTGATGTCGCGCGTGGGTCCGGCTTTCGCCGGAACCGTGAGGATCTCGCCATGCGCTTCCAGCGCGGCGCGTAAGCCGGTAGGTGAAATGGCCGCATGGTCGATTTCGCCGCCGACATGCTTGAGGTAACGCCGCACTTCCGGCAGATCGGCCTCGATCTCGATGGGGACCTGATGAGCTTGACCGCTGGCGGTATCGTAGAGATGAATCTCCCCGAATTGATCGTAAACAAGCGAGTTCCCATCACCGGCGAGGCTGCGAATGTCCGGACCGTCGTTATGCAGCGCTTCGCTGACCCGCTTCGTGGCGGGGTCGTAGCGGAATATTCCGACGGGTCCGGCGCGACCCGAAAGAAAATAAATTTGCTGGCCGCCGTACACCGGGAAAAAGTCCGATGCCCGCTCGTGCGGGATCTCGACCGAATCGAGGTTAGGCAGGGACGTCAGCCAGATCGTACTGGCGCGGCCTCCTCGGTAGTTTCCCCACGACACGAAAGCCGTGTATTCAAAGCCGAACGCAGGCGGCAATGGCGAGTACGCGATGTGAGAGCCGTCCGGCGACAGCTGGCCTTGGTAGGCCATCGGCAGAGGCATTGCGATGGCCTCGCCTCCCTCGGCGGAGACTGAAAAGATCTTGGTATACCGGCTCGCGGATTCGCGGGTGGAGCGAAAAAGAATGCGCTTTCCATCCGGCGTCCACGCCACCGCGGCGTCCGGGGCAGGATGGTAGGTCACGCGACGCGGTATGCCTCCGGCGGCTGGAATCGTGAACACATCCGTGTTGCCGTCGTACTCGCCGGTGAAGGCGATGGTGTTGCCGTCGGGTGAGAAAATCGGTGTGCTCTCGAGACCCACCCCGCTCGTCAGCCGTGATGCGCGGCCGCCGTTGCGCGAAACGGTCCACAGGTCTCCGGCGTAACCGAACGCAATCAAGTCACGGCTGAGCGCCGGTGTTTGAAACAGGTGCCGTTTCGCGTCTGCGGCAGCAGTTGCTCCGACGGCGGGAGAGGTCAAGGCCCAGAATAGTCCCAGCAAGAGGGTCGACTGATGCATGCGGTTCAAGACTCTCTCCTGTTACTTCGAGAACACGACGCGGCGATGGTGCGGCACGCGTGCATGCGCGCGCAACATAAGCTGCGTAGGATCGTTGACTTGCCGCCGTCTGCGCGTCGCCCGAGCATGCGGGTTTGGTCGAGCACGAACAGCGCCTTGTCGTCGCTGGAAGACACACACCGAGACGCCTCCTGCGGTGGCATCATGCGGCCTCTGATCAAATACAGGTTCGCGAAAGCGAATGCTGCGAACTGACGGGCGTTGTTCCTCGCCAAGCCGCGTGCGTGCCTGGGTTATGCCCCACGGGCAATTGGTCAGGCGGGCGCTGCTCCCGCGGCGCGGACCCGTGCTTGGCCCGCTGCGGAGATAGTCTATCAGGGGGCGTTCGAGTCGCTACAATATCGATTCTTTCTGCACCTGCGTCGGCAAGCCAATCGCAGGCCGCCGCTATGTATTTTTTGCCAAGGAGAAACCAAGAACATGCCTCAGATTATCGGGGTTCCGAAGGAAATCTTTCCGGGCGAGAAGCGAGTCGCGACGGTACCCGACGTGATCGAGAAGCTGCTGAAGCTGGGTTTCTCGGTTATCGTTGAGGCCGGCGCCGGCGAGGCCGCCACCATCGGCGACGAAGCTTACCGGGCGGCGGGCGCGACGATCGTGCCGGACGCCGCCAGTCTGTGGTCGGGCGCCGACATCGTGTTCAAGGTACGCGCGCCGAACCGGGACGAAGTGAACCGGATGAAGGAGGGCCAGACGCTGGTGAGCTTTATCTGGCCGGCGCAGAATCCTGACCTCTTGCAGCAGCTCGCGGCGAAAAAGGCCACGGTGCTTGCGATGGACAGCGTGCCGCGCATCTCACGCGCACAGAAGCTCGACGCCCTGTCCTCGATGGCGAATATCGGCGGCTACCGCGCCGTGATCGAGGCCGCGCACGAGTTCGGCCGCTTCTTCACCGGGCAGATCACCGCCGCCGGCAAGGTCCCGCCGGCCAAGGTGTTCATCATCGGCGCCGGCGTCGCCGGTCTCGCGGCCATCGGTACGGCCTCCGGTCTCGGCGCCATCGTGCGCGCCAACGACACTCGCCCCGAGGTCGGGGACCAGATCAAGTCCTTGGGCGGAGAATTCGTGCCGGTCGAGTATGTCGAGGAGGGCAGCGGCGTCGGCGGCTACGCCAAGGTGATGAGCGAAGGCTTCCAGAAGGCGCAGCGCGAAGTGTTCGCGAAGCAGGCCAAGGAAGTCGACATCATCATCACGACCGCCTTGATCCCCGGCAAGCCCGCCCCGAAGCTCATCACCGCCGAGATGGTGCAGTCGATGAAACCGGGCAGCGTGATCGTCGACATGGCGGCCGAACAGGGCGGCAATTGCGAATTGACCGAGCCGGGCAAGGTCACCGTCAAACATGGCGTCATCATCATCGGCTACACCGATCTACCCAGCCGACTGCCCCGGCAGGCAAGCAATCTGTACGCGACGAATTTGTGGCGGCTGTCCGAAGAGCTTTGCAAGGCGAAGGACGGCCGGTACAACGTCAACATGGACGACGAGGTCATCCGTGGCACGACCGTCGTCAAAGTGGGCGTGGTCACCTGGCCGCCTCCGGCACCGAAGCTATCCGCCGCGCCGGCGGCCGCGGCGCAGACTTCCGCGGTGACGCCGCCCTCTCCTGAGAAGAAGGGACATGGCCACGGCGGCGGCGGTGAGCCGATGTCGGCGGGCTCGACGGCGATGCTCTTCGGCGCCGCCGCGCTAGTCTTCGCGCTGATCGGCGTGTTCGCACCGGCGGCCTTCCTCGGTCACTTCACGGTGTTCGTGCTGGCGTGCTTCGTCGGTTACCAGGTCGTTTGGAACGTGACGCCCTCGCTGCACACGCCGCTGATGAGCGTCACCAATGCGATCAGCAGCATCATCATCATCGGTGCGCTCGTGCAGATCGCGCCGCCCGCGATCGCCGCGCTGGCCGGCGAGAATACTCGACCCGACGACATCATTCGCTGGCTCGCCGTGACCGGTATCGCGCTGACGGCCGTCAACATGTTCGGCGGCTTCGCGGTCACGCGTCGCATGCTATCGATGTTCCGCAAGTAACGGAGAATAAGAATGTCAGGAAGTCTCACTTCGGTCGCGTATATCGGCGCGACCATCCTCTTCATCCTGAGCCTCGGCGGACTGTCGAATCCCGAGAGTTCGCGTCGGGGAAATCTTTACGGGATGATCGGCATGGCGATCGCTGTGCTCGCCACCGTGCTGGGGCCGCGCGTGAGCGTCGGCGGCTTGGGTTGGATCGCCGTGGCGCTGGTGGTCGGCGGCGCCCTCGGCCTGTATCTCGCGCGCACCGTGCAGATGACTCAGATGCCCGAACTGGTCGCGTTCATGCACAGCCTGGTGGGACTGGTGGCCGTGGTCGTGGGCTTCGCGAGCTACATCGACCCGACGGCATCGGCGGGCATGAGCCCGGCCGAACAAAGCATCCACCACGTCGAGATCTATCTGGGGGTGCTGATCGGCGCCGTCACGCTCTCGGGATCGGTGATCGCGTTCGGCAAGCTGTCGGGCCGCATCAGCGGCAAGCCGCTGCTCCTGCCCGCGCGGCATTGGCTGAATCTCGCGCTGCTGATCGGCGTGATCGTCCTCGGCTATATGTTCCTCTCGGCCGAATCGATCGATCAGGGCATGACGCCCTTGATTGCGATGACGGTCCTTGCGCTGTTGTTCGGTGTGCACATGGTGATGGCCATCGGCGGCGCCGACATGCCGGTGGTCGTCTCGATGCTGAACAGTTATTCAGGATGGGCGGCCGCGGCAACGGGATTCATGCTGTCGAACGACCTGCTGATCGTGACGGGGGCATTGGTCGGCTCGAGCGGCGCGATCCTCTCGTACATCATGTGCCGCGCGATGAACCGCCAATTCCTGAGCGTGATCGCGGGCGGGTTCGGTGGCGGCACCCCCGGTCCGGCGAAGGCTGCGGGCGACGCTCAACCTGCGGGCGAGGTGGTCTCGATCAGTGCCCAGGAAACCGCGGACCTTCTCAAGGAGGCGAACAGCGTCATCATCGTCCCCGGCTACGGCATGGCCGTCGCCCAGGCGCAGCATACTGTTTACGAGATCACCAAGTACCTGCGCGACAAGGGCAAGAATGTACGGTTCGGCATTCACCCGGTCGCGGGACGCATGCCGGGGCACATGAACGTGCTCTTGGCCGAGGCCAAGGTGCCTTACGATATCGTGATGGAGATGGACGAAATCAATGCGGACTTTCCCGACACGGCCGTCGCGATGGTGATCGGCGCCAACGACATCGTCAATCCCAGCGCCCAGGACGATCCGACGAGCCCCATTGCAGGCATGCCGGTGCTCGAGGTGTGGAAGGCGCAGACCACGATCGTCATGAAGCGCAGCATGGCCTCCGGTTATGCGGGCGTCGACAACCCACTCTTCTATAAGGAGAACAACCGGATGCTGTTCGGCGACGCGAAGAAGATGCTCGAGGACGTGCTGGCGGCGCTCAAGAGCTGAGGCTGCGTCGAATCGTCGCCGAACATTGGCTTATGGCATAAGAGTCGACTATCTTTAGCATTGTCATGGACGCCATAATCAAAGGCAAGCTTCCGTCGCTGGATTGGGCGGACGACCTCGCGGTCGTTCCTCAGGGCTATCCGTTGTCCCAGCAGATCTTGAGAACCGACGTGTCCGGGATGCCGCTGGAGTGGGTCGACTACCGCGAGGCGGCCCGTTTGTATCACACGGAACAGGTGGCCTATACCTGCGGAACGCTGCTGTATCGCTTATTCGGCGGGACCTGCGCGAGGACGGGTCTGCGCACCATCGTCGATGTGAATTCGATCATCGCGACGCATGGGCACACGGGAAATCCCGGCAATCTACGCGGCGCCGCCTACACGCCGCCGCTCAATAACCAAACATTGTTCCGGCGCGATGCGTATCTTTGTTTGTACTGCGGTGCCCGCTTTACCTACAGCTTATTGTCGCGGGACCATGTGACGCCGTTCAGCCGCGGCGGCCGCGACACCTGGAGCAACGTCGTGTCGGCCTGCCGCCGCTGCAACAATGCCAAGGCATCCCGATCGCCGGAGCAAGCCGGCATGCAGCTCTTGGCGGTGCCGTTTACGCCCACATATGCGGAATACATCTTTCTGAAGGGCCGCCGGGTGCTGGCGGACCAAATGGAATACTTGATCGCGCACTTTCCGCGCTCCAGCCCGCTGCACGAGCGGATGCAGCGCTGGCCCATGTGAACGCCGAAACGTCCGATGGCGCCGGCCCCGCCCTTTCCGGCTACGCGCCTACCGCCGGGTTGCATGCCGGCCTGCGCTCCGGCGTCGTCTACCATGTC
This sequence comes from Steroidobacteraceae bacterium, assembly GCA_036502605.1. Lineage (GTDB taxonomy): Bacteria > Pseudomonadota > Gammaproteobacteria > Steroidobacterales > Steroidobacteraceae > Bog-1198. The sequence goes on along the minus strand of DASXYI010000085.1, from coordinate 22,027 downwards.
GACGCCAGCTATTTTATTTTTCGAGCGTATCATTCGATGCCGCCCGACATGGTGGACGCCGTGGGCAATGCGACGCATGCGTTGTACGGATTCGCGCGCTTCATCTCGGATCTGATCGAACAAGTCAGACCCGAGCGGATCTGCGTAGCCTTCGATCAGAGCCAGCGCAGCGAGACCTCGTTTCGCAACGGTATATATCCCGCGTACAAAGCCAACCGTGAAGCGCCGCCCGCCGATTTGGAGCGCCAATTCGCGTTGTGCCGCGAATTTTGCCGCCATATGGGATTGGCGGAATTTGCAAGCGCCGAGTACGAGGCCGATGACATCATCGGTACGTCGGCGGCACGCTCGCGCGCGGCCGGATTGCGCAACGTCGTGGTGACCCGCGACAAGGATCTGTCGCAACTGATTCGCCGCGGCGACGTGTTTTGGGATTACAGCGGCAATATCCGCTATCAATACCATGAGATCGAGCCGCGTTTTGGCGCGGTGCCGGAACTGATTGCGGACTTCCTTGCTCTCACGGGAGACACCGTCGATAACATACCCGGCGTACCCGGCGTCGGAAAAAAAACTGCCGCACTATTGTTCGCGATATTCGGCTCGCTCGACGAATTGTATGCGAATCTCGAGCGCGTGCCCGCCATGAAGTTGCGCGGCGCCGCGGCGCTGGCCGTGAGGCTGCTCGCTCACAAAGAAGCGGCTTATTTGGCCAGACGGCTCACGGGCATAGTCTGCGACATCCCGCTCGAATTCACGCTGGATCAGTTGAAGCCGCGGCCGCCGGATTCGGCTCGCCTCGCGGCGTTCTTCGACACGCACGGTTTCGGCAATATTTTGCGCCAACAGGCGCGGCGTATCGCAGGCGCGCAAACAACCCTCTAAACTCGAGGCCCTACTACAACAGGCGGGAGTAAGGCTGTGGCCCAGAAGAACATTCAATCCGTATTGCAGGAGGACCGCGTGTTCCCCCCGCCGGCGCAATTCCGCCGGCACGCCAATTTGAAGGCCGCGGATCTTGCGCAGATGTATGCGAAGGCCGCCGAAGACTATGTGGGCTTCTGGGCAGATCTCGCGGTATCTGAAATCGATTGGCATCGCCCGTTCACGGTGCCCCTCGATGATACCGATGCACCCAACTACCGGTGGTTTGCCGACGGGCTGCTGAACGTATCGCACAACTGCCTGGATGTACATCTGGCGACGGCGGCGGACAAGGTCGCGATCATTTTCGAGGGTGAGCCCGGCGATGTACGCAAGCTGACGTACGGCGAGCTGCACGCCGACGTTTGCCGGTTTGCGAACGCACTCAAAGTGAGCGGCATAGTCAAAGGCGACCGGGTTGTCATCTACATGCCCCTGATTCCGGAAGCGGTGATCGCGATGCAGGCGTGCGCGCGCATCGGCGCCGTGCATTCGGTGGTTTTCGGCGGTTTTTCCTCGAACGCGGTCAAGGACCGTATCGAGGATGCCGGCGCCAAGCTCGTAATCACCGCGGATGGCGGCTGGCGCGGCGGCCACGTCGTCGACCTGAAACGCGCCGTGGACAAAGCGCTGGCCGACGGTTGCCCGACGGTGCAGAAAGTCATCGTCTATCGCCGCACCGGCGGCGAATGCGACATGCTTAGCGGCCGCGACGTTTGGTGGCTCGATGCCATCGCGGACCAGAGCGCGGCCTGCGAACCTGAATGGGTGGATGCGGAGCATCCGCTGTTCCTGCTGTATACGTCGGGATCCACGGGGCGTCCCAAGGGCATTCAGCATTCGAGCGGCGGATATTTGCTCAACGCCAAATTGACCACGCGATGGACCTTCGACTTGAAGGATGGCGACGTGTTCTGGACGACTGCCGATGTCGGCTGGGTCACGGGACATACTTATGTGGTTTACGGCCCGCTCGCGGCCGGTGCCACGCTGGTCATGTACGAAGGCGCACCGACGTTCCCCGACGGCGGACGCTTTTGGAAAATTTGTGAAACCCATGGCGTGAGTATTTTTTACACTGCACCCACCGCCATCCGTGCGCTCATGAAGTTGGGCGACGCCATCCCGGCCAAGTACGACTTGAGCAAGTTGCGGCTCCTCGGCAGCGTGGGAGAGCCGATCAATCCGGAAGCCTGGATGTGGTATTACCGAATCATCGGCAGAAAGCGCTGCCCCATCGTCGACACCTGGTGGCAAACGGAAACGGGCGCCATCATGATGACGCCGGTCCCGGCCGTGACGCCCACCAAACCCGGCTCCTGCGCCAAACCGCTCCCCGGCATATTCGCCGATATCGTCGATGAAGAAGGCCGCCCGGTGAAAACTCCGGGTGCCGGCGGCTACCTCGTGATCAAGCGGCCATGGCCTTCGATGCTGCGCACCATCTGGGGCGACAACGACCGGTATCTGCAGACCTATTGGGCGAAATTCGACAATCGCTACTACGTGGCGGGCGACTCCGCCCATCGAGATCCCGACGGCTATTACTGGATCATGGGACGCATCGACGATGTGCTGAATGTCGCCGGTCATCGCCTCGGAACCATGGAAATCGAGTCTGCCTTGGTCGCGCATCCGCGTGTGGCCGAGGCCGCCGTAGTCGGCAAACCTCACGACATCAAGGGCGAGTCGGTATTCGCGTATGTGGTACTCAACGTCGACCGGCCGGAGGCGACGGCGGCTGCCGCGTTGATTGATGAGTTGCGGGCATGGGTGGCAGACCAGCTGAGCCCCATCGCCAAGCCCGACGAAATCCGTTTCACCGACAACCTGCCGAAAACGCGCTCGGGAAAGATCATGCGCCGTTTGCTGCGTTCCATTGCGCGCGGCGAGGAAATCACCCAGGACGTATCTACTCTAGAGAATCCCGCCATCCTCGAGCATTTGCGCGGCGCGCCGCAGGCCGCTGTGTTTCCCGCCAAACGCCTTCGGACCAAGCAAGCGGTAGCCGCGAAGAAAACGGCCCGATCGGTCAAACGTACCGTGTCGCGCAAGGCCGCCAAGCCGTCGAAGCGATCGGCGCGTGCGAAACCTATGTCACGAGCGAAACCGGCGCCGAGTGCGAAACCGGCGCCGCGCAAGGCAGCGGCCGGCGGCCGCAAGCGGGCCGCAAGTAAACCGAAGCGCAAACTGCGCGGAAGAAAATAAAGCGGAGGCAATATGGCGGTATTGATCGTCGGTTTGGTCGTCTTCCTCGGCGTGCACTCTGTCGGCATCTTCGCGCCCGAGGTGCGCGTGCAGGGGCTCCGCAGCTTGGGCGAAGGCGGATGGAAAGCCAGTTATGCCCTGGTCTCGTTGATCGGTTTTGCGTTTATCATTTACGGCTTCGGATTGGCGCGGCAATCGCCGGTGCTGCTGTACGCACCGCCGCACTGGATGCGGCACGTCACATTTCTTTTCATGCTGCCGGTATTCCCGCTGATTCTTGCCGCGTACTTACCCGGACGGATCAAAGCTGCGATGAAGCATCCGATGTTGGCCGCCGTGAAATTTTGGGCCTTCGGCCATTTGCTCTCCAACGGAATGCTGGCCGATGTGTTGCTGTTTGGCGGGTTCCTGGCTTGGGCGGTGATGGATCGAATTTCTTTGAAGCGCCGGCCGCAGGCGCTACGAACAGCTCCCCCAGGCCGTTTCAACGATCTCATAGCCGTTGTGTTGGGGCTCGCGCTTTATGCTCTGTTCATTGGCTGGGCACATGTTCGATTGTTCGGTGTGTCGCCGCTTGGCTAGTGTCCTGTCCCATAAATAGCTTACTCGATCCGCCAGCGAATTTTCGGGCCGGGCAAGGCGCGCCGACGAGGCATAGCGGGCACTATGGCGAGGAGGCGCAACGCCGCCCGGCACGATAAAGGCGCGGCGCAGCGAGTGAGGTATTTATGGGACAGGACACTGATATCCCCACTTATGAGGACGTCGAGGCCGCGGCCAGGCGGCTCGAGGGACACGCTCATCGGACTCCCGTGATGACATCGCGCATCGTCGACGAGACATTGGGCGCGACGGTGTTTTTCAAGTGCGAGAATTTCCAACGCATGGGGGCTTTCAAATTTCGCGGCGCCTTCAACGCCCTATCCAAGCTCGCGCCGGACGCGCGTGCCCGGGGTGTCGTCGCATTCTCGTCCGGAAACCACGCACAAGCGGTTGCTTTGGCGGCACGCATGCTCGGCGTCGACGCCACCATCGTCATGCCCGACGACGCACCGGCGTCGAAGCTTGCGGCCACCCGCGGCTACGGGGGCCGCGTCGTGACCTACGATCGATACCGCGAGAACCGTGAGGAAATCGCTGAAGGGTTGGCGGCCGAGCGAGGCTCGACCGTCGTTCCGCCATACGATCATCCCGACATCATTGCCGGACAGGGGACTGCGGCGGCCGAACTCTTCGAACAGACAGGACCTCTGGACAGCCTGTTCGTGTGCCTCGGCGGCGGCGGTCTGCTGAGCGGGTCCGCATTGGCAGCCAAGGCACTGTCCCCTGACTGCGCGGTCTACGGAGTGGAACCCGAGACCGGAAACGATGGCCTACAATCATTGCGTCAGGGTTCCATCGTTCGCATTCCGGTGCCTGAGACCATTGCCGACGGCGCGCAGACGCAGGCTCTCGGCCGCCATACGTTCGAGATCATACGGCGCGATGTAGCCGACGTCCTGACCGCGTCGGATGACGAACTGATCGACTGCATGCGGTTCTTTGCCACGCGAATGAAGATCGTGGTCGAACCGACCGGGTGTCTCGGCTTTGCGGCGGTGCGTGCACTCGGCCCGCGGCTCGCCGGTCAGCGTGTCGGAGTGATCGTCAGCGGCGGAAACATCGATGGCGACCGCATGGCGAGCTTGCTGCTGTCACGCTCCGCCCCGGGGTACTCGATTGACGAAGTGACTTAAGCCTGTTTCAAACGGCCGCGGCGGAAATCCGCAATGATTTCCCTAGCCGCGTTGTGTCCGGGCGCGCCCGTGACGCCGCCGCCGGGATGGGTGCCGGAACCGCACATGTACAGCGCCTTCAGCGGGCCGCGATAGTCGCCGTGGCCGAGCATGGGCCGGGCGGAAAACAACTGATCCAGGCTCAGCGCTCCGTGAAAGATGTCGCCGCCGACCAGACCGAAGGTGCGCTCCAGATCGAGCGGACTCATGATTTGTCGTCCAAGCACGGCAGCCTTGAAATTCGGCGCATGACTGTTCACAAGGTCGACCATGACGTCCGCCACTTGATCTCGATGGTCGTCCCAAGACGCGCCGTTCGGCAGCGTGGGAGCCACATGCTGGCAGAACAAACTTGCTACATGCTGACCGGTAGGCGCGAGGCTGTCATCCAGCGTCGACGGAATGAGCATCTCGACGATGGGCTGTTTGGACCAACCACCGGACTTGGCGTCGAGGTACGCTTGGTCCATGTAGGCGAGGCTCGGCGCCATAATGATGCCCGCCGTATGATGTTCGGCAAGAGTGCGGCCCGGCAGAGTCTTGAAGTCCGGCAACTCCGAGAGTGCGACGTTCATCCGGAACGTGCCCGAGCCGCAACGCCAATTGTTCATGCGCTCGCGAAAGTTTCTCTCCAGAGCCGACGGGTCGATCAGCTTGCCGTACAGCAGCTTCGGATTCAGATTCGACACCACGCTGCGCGCACGGATCGCGTCGCCGTTCTCCAAAACCACGCCGACGGCGCGGCCCGCCTCGACCATGACTTCGCGTACCGGACTCGACACCCGAATATCGACGCCGCGCTCGGCGGCTGCCTTGGACATCGCCTGGGTTATGGCGCCCATGCCGCCGATGGCATGACCCCAAGCGCCTTTCTTGCCGTTGACTTCGCCGAAAACGTGGTGCAAGAGCACGTAGGCGGAGCCGCCGGCGTACGGGCTGGCATAGTTGCCGACGATGCCGTCGAATCCGTAGGCCGCCTTGATGGGCGCGCTCTCGAACCAGGCGTCAAGATAGTCGCCGGCCGATTTGACGAATAAATCCAGCAATTCACGGCGCATGGCCATATCGAGCTTGGCGATCCGCTTGCCCAAGCGTGCGCTGCGGAGCAGCTCGGGCAGCGCCTCGAGCCAACTTCCCGCCGTAACGTTGGGCGGCGTCTCGAGCACCAGATCGCGGAGCACGTCGGCGATCACACCGAGACGTTCGCCGTAGTCCGCCAAGCGCACGGCGTCCGGCGCGGAAAATTTAGCTACTTCCTGTTCGGTCTTGCCGGCGCCGATTTTGAGGTAGCGGGTGTCATCGAGGGGCAAGAAATTGGCCAGCTTGCGCTCTACCACTCGCAAGCCATGGCGCGGCAGATCGAGATCCCGAATGACCTTGGGGTTCAAGAGCGAGACGGTGTACGCCGCTACGGAATTGCGGAAGCCCGGGTGAAATTCCTCGGTAACCGCGGCTCCGCCCACCACGCTGCGCCGTTCCAACACGGTGACCTTGAGGCCCGCGGACGCGAGGTATGCAGCGCACACCAAACCGTTGTGGCCGCCGCCGATGATGACCGCATCGCGCAAGGCCGAATCAGCCACGGGAAGGCTTACTCACGGCGCTTGCGCCAGCCGGGCGCCGGCGCATGCTCGAGCCGGCTCTCCGGGATGAGCTCGCGCATGCGGTGCGCGAAGCTGCGCAACGACACCTCGTTTCGGCCAAGCGGTCCGGGACTGTAGCTGCGGGAACCCATGCCGGTTTGGACACGCTCGATGAGCGCTTTGTCCTCGGCGCTCACGCGACGATTGATGCGCCAGTTCAGGTAGCGAGCCACGCGCATTTCACGGCGGCCATCCGGGTGCGCATAGGCGATTTCGCGGATCAGAGTTTCCGTCGGCGAGATCGGGATCATTTGCATGAAGTCGATCTGGTCCGGGTAAATATCGAACGCGACGTTCGGCCACAGCTTGAAGTAGATCCATAGGCGCTGCCGTTCATCGGGCAGGTGCGGCGCGTGCGGCAGCACCGATTGGTACATCCGCTCGGAGCGCTGCGAGGAGGGTACGTCCCGCAGATAGCCGGACATTTTGTCCACCCAGGGCTGCGCTTCGATGCCGTAGCTATTTCCGAACAAGCGCGTGAGGCCGGGATGCGCGACGGGGATGTGCATGCCGTCCGAATAATTGTCGGTTACGTTCTTCCAGTTCACATGGCGCGTCCGCAGCGACACCCGTCCGATTGGCTGCAGTTCCTCGAGCCGGTAGGCTGCCAGTTCGCTCTCGTACGGAGCCAGCATTTCTGCGACGCTGGGCAGCCCCGGCTTCAGGCGCACAAAGATGAACCCTTTGTAGATCTCGGTCTCGACCGGTTTGAGTCCGTATCGATCCGGCGAAAAGTCGCTGAATTCCTGGCGGTGCGATATGGCCGTGAGGCGGCCATCCAAGTCGTAGGTCCAGGCATGATAGGGACAGACGATGCGGCCGGCACAATGTCCCGAGCCGCCGTCCAAAATCCGTGCCGCGCGGTGCCGGCACACATTGAAAAACGCTTTTACACCTGCGTCTTGGCCGCGCACGGCGACCAAAGGTTCGCCCAGGAAATCCAGCGTGTGATAGTCGCCGGGGCGCGGAATGTCGCTCAAATGACAGACGATTTGCCAGGACGCGGCGAAAATGCGCTCTTTTTCAGCTTCCAAGAAATCGGGATCGCTGTATATCCAGCCCGGGAGACTGAATCCGTCGAGGCTCGATGTGACCGGCGACCGGTCGGATCTGAGCGAGCGTCGTGCATCCATGGGTGAGCCTCTCTCAAGCCTTGTTGAACGCTAGTATAGCAAGCGCGCACGCGCCATGCATCAGCTCACCTTGGGATGCGCGTCACAACTTCCGGCTGGTTCGGAGCAGCCCGGGGAATGCGCCGCGGCACAACGCGCTGACCCAGTCCTCGCACAGCGCTATGGCGTCGCGTGGCTTGAACGTCGAGCGGCTCAGGCTCTGCTCCACCCATAGCCCGTCGAGCAGGGCGGACAGCGCGATGGCCGCCAGCCGAACTTTGAAATGCGGCGCGGCGCCGGACTGCGCGAGTTGTCCCAGCAAGGACTCCAACGTCCGGCGATATTTGCCGTAGGTGCGGTCGTGCACCGCGCGAATTTCCGGTGAGTGCGCGACCATGCTCCAAAACACCAGCCAGACATTGAACAGTTCCGGGTCGAGGAGTTCCGGTGCGAAGGAAGCGCGAAAAAAGCCGCTGAGTTTGTCGCGCGGCGAAGCCGCCCGACCGTTGGCTTGGCCGCTGATCGAGTCCTGGAGCGACAGCGCCAGGGTCTCGTAAGCTTCCGCCACCAACCCGGATATGCTCGGAAAATGATGGTTGATCAAGCCGATGGACACGCCCGCCGCCGCGCTGATGCGGCGCACGGACACGCCCTTGTGGCCATCCTGCTTGAGGCAGCGCAAGGTTGCGTCCACGAGCGCCTCACGTCGCACCGCGGGAGTCTCACGATGAAATTTTGGAACCGAGCGCTTCCTCGCCATGCCATCGCCCTTTTTTGTTCTAGTCATTTAAGCACAGCTGAGCGCTGCCCCGCATGAGCCGCTGACGTCTTAGGTTAGGCCACGGGGAATGCTCAAACAGGCGTCGCGGGTACGTGGGCGCCGATCCGGTCGGTGACGTAGCGTCTGATGTCCAGATTCCAGTCTTCCATGGGTGCGTAGTAGCCGTGAGCGTGCACGCGGGCGCGGATACCGGCCTGCACGGCCTCGCAAACCGTCCAATCCTGTCGGTTCACCAAATCCCAGAAATCCACCGCATCCGACGGGTCGAAGCTGGGTTTGTCGAGCTCATGAGCTTCGAACAGGAAATGGCAGGTGATATCGGTGAGTTCCGGGCCGCGCGGCCGGAGAATGAATGACGCGACGTGGTCGCACGCTGCGCTCAGGAACAGATTGGGGTAGACGAGTTCACCCTTGTGCCGGACCTGCTCGTCCTCGTTCAAACCCGGGAATGCCCGTCTCGGCGTGGTGCCGCTGGCGGTAAATGTGTACGCCCCCTCGCGATGCGCAATGCCGCGGTTCCAATCCAGATCGGCGCCGCCCGCTTCGCGGAAGGATGGAACGATTGCGCACAACTCGGGATGAACGCCCCCGCAGTGGTAGCACTCGTTGTAATTTTCGCAGATGATTTTCCAATTGGCCGCAATTTGGTAGCGAATGGTCGCGCCTACGCGTAAATCCGCCAGAGGGTAGCGCTGCAGGCGTTCGGGTATGCCCGCAAGCTGCGCGCCGAGCGGCTTGGCCTCGGACGGCGTCAAATTCAAGAACACGAACCCACCCCAAGTCTCGACGCCTATCGGATAGAGGTGGAATTCTTGTTTGTCGAAGCCGGTGCCGGTGCCCAAATGCGGCGCCGCGACCAGTGCGCCGTCGAGGTCATACGACCACTGATGATAAGGACAGACGATCAGACGCCCGGCGGTGATCCCGCCCGGCAGCGCGACTCGTCCTGCGGCAACCTTCTCGTCGGCGGCGCGGCACAGGCGGGAGCCGCGATGCCGGCATACGTTGTAGAAGGCGCGTAGTTGCCCCTCGCGATTGCGCACCAGCAGCACGCTCTCTCCCAGCACGTCGAGCACTTGGTTGTCGCCCGGCAGCGGCAATTGCTCTTCGCGACAGACGGCCAGCCATTCGCGGCAGAAAATCCGCTCCTTTTCGATCCGGAATATGTCCGCGCTGCGATACCAGGGGGTCGGCAGCGTACGTTCCAATTGTTCGGTACTCATACCGGAAAATCTCTCGTATAAGGCAGATCGGTGTCAACCGAATCGAAGTCGCGGGCATACCGGTGACCGCTGTGCACCGCGTGCACGATCGCGCCCGGAGCAAGCGAGTCACCGATTCGGGTGACCGCCGCGATGCCGGCGTCCCTGAGATCCGAGCCCTTGGCAAGGAGCGCTTGATGGAGTTCATGTCTGGGCTTGCGCATGCCGACGATGACCAGCGAGCGGCAGGCGAGACGAGTCTCCGTGCCGCTGTACACATCCGCAAGAGTCAGCGTCGCGCCATCGAATGCCGTCACGCGTCGCAAGGTGTGAATCGGCACGCCTGCCTTGACCAGGGCGCGGTGCACCAGCGGCAGCTCATTCGTCATGAAAGTCCATGCCGACGCGTTCCCCGCGGTCGTCACATACGTCACATCGCCGATTTGCCTAGCCAACTGCTCTGCGATGGCGCCGGCCATGTAATAGTTGTCGAAGTCGAAAACGACCACCGGTCCCGGCGGAACGATGCCCACCGCGAGGTCGTCAGGCGTGTAGACGCCGGGACCGTCGAGTTCGCCGACCGGAAACTCCAAGGTCGAAAACAGCATCTTGGTCCAACGCGCTCCCGTAGCGATAACCACATGACTGTGTTCCAGGCCCAGGATATCGTCCGGCCCAAGCTCGCTGCCCGGATATAAGTTCACGTTCGGCCGCTCGCGCAGTTGGCCCAATCGCCAGTCGGCGACGCGTCCCCAGGTGGCAAGTCCCGGCAACCGAGTCTCGAACGCCAAGCGCCCGCCGAATTCCTTGGCGGCGTCGGCCAGCGTCACTTGATAGCCGCGCCGCGCAAGCGTAACCGCACACTCGAGTCCGGCGGGGCCGCCGCCGACGATCAAGATGGACGCTGCGCTCTTGGGCGGCGAAAACCGTTCAGGATGCCAGTCGCGACGCCATTCCTCGCCGGCCGTCGGGTTCTGAGTGCAGCGCACAGGCACTCCGTCGTGCCAGCTCGAAATGCAAATATTGCAGCCAATGCACTCGCGGATTTCGTGCTCGCGCCCCTCATTGATCTTGCGCGGCAGGAACGGATCGGCGATGGAGGGTCTGGCGCCGCCGATCAGATCCAGAATACCGCGCTTCACCTGCGACACCATGACATCCGGAGAGGTGAAACGGCCCACGCCCACGACGGGTTTCTTGGTCAGCTGCTTCACGAAATTGACGATGGGCTCGTGACTGCCCTCGGGCGAAAATCGCGACGGCGCGCAATCGGTCGGGCTGGAATCCATCTTGACGTCCCAAAGATCGGGAATCTCGCCGAGCAGCGTCACGGCTTCGTGCGCTTCGGACGGCGCATTGATGCCTGGTTTGCCACGCAACTCCTCCAAACTGACGCGCAAGGCAACGCCGCACTTGTCACCCACCGCCTCGCGGGTGACCTCGAGCAGTTCCCGCACCAAGCGCACGCGGTTCTCGATCGGGCCGCCGTAGGCGTCGGTGCGGTGATTGTATTCGGGCAATAGAAACTCATAGGGCAGGTAGCCCATGCCGGCGTAAACGTAAACGATGTCGAACCCCGCCTGCATGGCGCGCCGCGCACCGGCGGCCTGCCATCTCAGCAGATCGCGGATGTCGCCCGTGTCCATGGTGCGTGGACGCAGGTTGCCCATGAAACCCAAGTGGGTGGACAGCCACGGCATGCCGGAGGGCGACAAGGGAGCGAGCCGGCTGGTCCGGTTCAAGGTGCAGGCCCCGCCATGCCAAAGTTCGATGCCGGCGAGCGCGCCGTGTTCGTGGACGGCGTCCGTCATCAATGCATGCGCACGAATGTCCTTGTCGTCCCAGAGCGATGCGAACGGCAGCGGCGAGTCATCGGAACTCGGATGAATGGAAACGGCACCGGTACACACGACGCCCCAGCCGCCCTCGGCCTTAACGCCTCGAAAGGCCGCACGCACCTGCGGCAGTGCATTGGTCATGCCGCTCGCATGCGGCACCTGATAGAAACGGTTGGGCGCCGTGACGGGCCCAATGCGTACCGGCTCGAACAGAATATCGAAGCGTGGATTGCGCGACATGGCGTTTCACTCGAATGCGGCGAGCAAGGACGCGAGCGTAATTGATCGGTCGTACAGTAGCAACATCGCATCGCCGTGGCGCTTCGACTCGGCGGTGCAATTCAAATTTGATCGAAGCCGCCAATTAGTCTGCTTGACCGCGAGTTTGGCGGAGGGTTCTCATATAGCTATACGACAACTGCACAAGGTCCGAACCACGGGATCTCGGGTGGCCGCTTTGATGACTTAGATGATCATGCGGCGCGAAATGCCCGATATTCGAGCCTAAGAGCGTTCGCAACGGCTTCGTGATACAGCCTGCCGTCATGGACGTTGAGGCCGCGCGCCAAACCTGAGTCTTTGGCGAGCGCTTGCTGCCAGCCATGATCGGCGAGCGACTTGACGTACGGCAGCGTGGCATTGGTCAACGCGAACGTCGACGTGCGCGGCACCGCGCCCGGCATATTGGTCACGCAATAGTGGATGACGCCGTCCAGGACGAAGGTCGGTTCGGCGTGAGTGGTGGGCCGGCTGGTTTCGAAACAGCCGCCTTGATCGATGGCGATGTCGACCAGCACGGTGCCGGGCTTCATGGTCTTCACCATGGCGCGCGTCACCAATTTGGGCGCGGCCGCGCCGGCGATCAGTACGGCACCGATGACCAGGTCCGCATCGCGCACGAGGTCTTCGATGGTATTCGCCGTCGAATAAACCGTTTTGAGTTGGCTGGCGAAAATCGCCGAGAGTTCGCGCAAGCGTTTGACCGAACGATCCACCACGGTGACGTCGGCACGCAGACCAACCGCCATTTCAGCGGCGTGTGTGCCCGAGACGCCACCGCCCAATATCACCACCTTGGCCGGCGCAACGCCGGGCACGCCGCCCAACAACACGCCGAAGCCGCCATTCGCCTTTTGCAGGCAGTTGGCACCCACCTGCACGGACATGCGTCCCGCCACTTCGCTCATCGGAGTCAGCAGCGGCAGCGACCCGTCGGAGGCCGTCACTGTTTCATAGGCGATGGCCGTGGCTCTCGATGCCATGAGCGCCTCGGCTTGGGCGAGATCAGCCGCCAAATGCAGATACGTGAAGAGGACCTGCCCCTGATGCAGGCGGCTGCACTCCGCGAGTTGCGGCTCTTTGACTTTGACGATCAGATCGGACGTCGCGAACACGGCGTCGGCCGTCGCCGCGACCTTCGCGCCCGCCGCTTGATAATGTGAATCGTCGAACCCGATCCCGGCCCCTGCGCCGGTCTGCACCAGGACCTGATGGCCCGCATCGACCAGCTCGCGCACGCCCGCTGGTACGAGTCCCACCCGATATTCGTGAATCTTGATCTCTTTCGGGACGCCGATTTTCATGGGTTGAACTCCGCGACGGTGAGTTGGGATGGCCTAGCTTAGGCTGCGACCGGGGCGGAAAATTGCAAAAACTGGTCCGATGACCTGCATTAATGGCAGAATCCGTGCTAGAACGCCAAAACGGCGCAATAAACTGTCGTTTTGTCGAGAAGTCGTATCTAGAGGGGCGTGAATGGAGCGAACCGGATGAAATTGGATCGCTACGATCGGGCCATCGTGCGCGCGCTGCAGCTCGATGGCCGCATCACCAACAGCCAATTGGCGGAAAGCGTGAGCCTCTCGGAATCCGCCTGCCTGAGACGCGTTCGAGCGCTCGAGGACGCCGGGTTCATCGAAGGTTATACGGCGCTCATCAACCAACAAAAAGCCGGCTGCCCGGTCAATGTTTTCGTCAATATCACATTGGAGCGGCAAGAACAGGCGCAGCTGCACGCGTTCGAGGAAGCTGCGCGCAAGGTGCCCGAGGTGATGGAGTGTTATCTGATGTCCGGCGAATATGATTATTTACTGCGGGTGGTGCTCGCCGACACCGCCGATTTCGAGCGGCTGCACAGCCAGCATCTGACGCGGCTTCCGAACGTGGCTCGCGTTCACTCGAGCTTCGCCCTGCGCACGGTGCAGAAATCGCGCGAATTGCCGGTGCGCTGATCGACCGACGCCCGGGTGTTGGCAACCGGAGCGCGCTCAGGGCTTGGGTTTCAGCACCAGCGAGAAAGCGACTTTCACCGCATCCGGCACCCATTCCGTGCTTTTCCAATCTCCCTGGCCCACGCCGAAATCCAGGCGCTTGAGCTTGGCAGTGCCTTCGAGTTTGGCGCCTCCGGGGCTCGTTACGAATTGAAAATCGATCGGCACGTCCTTCGTGACGCCGTGCATAGTCAGTGCGCCGACGGCGCTGTAGCCCGCCGCGGTTTTCGTGAAGCTACGGGTCACGTAGTGAGCCGTCGGAAAGTGTGCGACATCGAAGATGTCGGATCCGCGCATGGTCTTGTCGCGATCCTTGTCCATCGAATCGACCGAATTTAGGTCAATCTGCACGTCGAAGTGCGAATTCGCCAGCGCGTCCGGCGCGAAATCGATGGCCGCGGTGAATTTATGGAACGTCGCTTTGAACTCAGCGCCTGCCTGGACTCCGACGAACTCGAGCCGGCTGGGTGCCGGGTCCACCGCATAGCTGGCTACCGCACCCGCAGCGCGGGGCGCGGTCGCGACGGCCGCTGCCGCTAGGATCGCAGCCGATATTGCGGCGAATCTCATCATGAACGTTTCTCCGGTTTTTTGAATGGCAGCATGCGCAAGAACACATCGTCCTTATTCCAGAAATGATGTTTGAGCGCGGCGAGGATGTGCAATATGGCTATCACGAGCAGCACATCGCTCAGCAAATCATGCGTCGCCTTCAAGAAGTCGAACGCAGCGTCGTTTTGAGCGATGAGATTGGGCCAGGTGAATAGCCCAAACCAACTCACCGAATAATTCTTGGCCGAGGACATCATCCAGCCGGTAAGGGGCATGGCGAACAGGAGCACGTAGAACGCGATATGCGTCGTTCGCGCCAGCATGCGCTCGATCGGCGTCATTCCGGAGGGCAATTCCGGGGGCCGATGCCAGAGGCGCCAGAGGAGGCGCAGAATCGCGAGCATGAGCACGGTCATGCCGACGCTTTTGTGCCGCGCAAACACCGCCAGCTTGTGCATCCCAAGGGGCAGATCCTCCGCCGTCCACGCCAGGGCGAATTGCGTGACGATCAGCGCGGCGATGATCCAGTGGAACCACTGGGCCACCGCGGTATAACGATTCGGGGGACTTTCATTTGGCATCGAGAGGCTCCGGGCGCAGACTGCACCGCAGCCTAGTTTAGCAAGACACCGGAAAGTCCATCGTGTTCAAAATTTGCCTGGGCGCCTGTGCGGCGGTGCTGTTGGCGGCCTGCGGTGCGCCCAAAATCCGGACCCCCGGCGGAGGCGCGGCCGCGCCGGTACACGCTCCTCCCGCCGGGGTCGCTGCGTACCATATCGATTCCGCCCAATCCGAACTGCGCCTGCTGGTGCATCGCGCGGGTCCGATGGCGCGACTCGGCCACAATCACGTGATGGTCAATCGCGCGGTTGGCGGCTGGGTGGATGCCGCGGACGCCGCCTCAGGGGCGTCATTTTCGCTGCGCGTGCCGGTCGCCGAGTTCGTCGTGGACGAGGCGGAGGCGCGCGCCGAAGGGGGCGCGGATTTCTCCGAGGAAATTCAAGAGGACGCAAGATCGGGGACTCGGCATAACATGCTGAGCGCGGCGCTGCTCGATGCTGATCGATATCCCATCATCACGCTCACCAGCATCGCCGTGGCGCAGGCACAGGCGCCGGGGCAGCTGGCAGCAACATTGGCCGTCGAGGTGGCGGGCCACGAGTCCACGCTCGTGGTGCCGTTCACACTCGAGACTTCGGCGGGCCGCGTATCGGCATTCGGCACGGTCGCGTTGCGCCAGTCTGAACTCGGCCTCACTCCATTCAGCGTGATGCTGGGAGCGCTGCAGGTTCAGGATGAATTCACCGTCAAATTCAAACTGGTCGCGCTGAAGAACTAGTCCCCCGCGCTCGCGCGCCCCGCCCCAGCGTGTGCGGCGTTCAACTCAGGCGGCGGCCGAGTTAACCGTCTGGCGCAGGCGACAGCAGAATCGCAGTCCCCTCGGGCGCCGTCAGCACCGCGGCGGGCATTTGCCGCAGCGGCCCCGGCACCCGCCCGTTCGGCGTGATGCCGACGGCCTCGAGACGGGCCAAACTGTCATCTAAGTCATCGACCTCGAACAGCAGCGTCGGCATCTGCAGGTGCGCCGGCTGGTACAGTCCAATATCGATGGTATCGCTGGTACACGACACGTGCGGCAGCATAGCGTCGGGTTCGTCCATGCCGACGAATCCGAATTGTTCCCAATGATCTTTGGCGGCGCCGAAACTCGGCGCGGGCAGCGCGATCTCGAGAAAATAGCCGCACAATGACCTGTCGATCGCCTTGCGCTTGCTCGGCGAAAAGGTCCGCGCTTCGACCAGTCGAATCAGGTGGCCCGATGGATCGAGCCAGCCGATCTCGTTGAACACATCGCTTGCCAGGCGCCGAAATTCGAACTTCAGCCCCAATTGCTCGAGGCTGTCCAGATGTTTCAGCAGCTCGGGTTTGACGAATGTGGTGGACGGCGCAAAGGTGGATTGCTGATGCAATCCCAAGCAAATTCTACCGTCGGTCAATACCGCATAGGGATGAGACCACGCTTCGCCCACTGCTGCCTGAGAAAATCCGAGCTTGTCGTAGAAATCCAGCGAAGCTCGGATATCCGGCGTGACGATCGAAAACTCGAGGAATCGACCGAGCACCGGGAATACTCAGGCAGGCTCCTGGCCCACTCCTCCCACACAGATATATTTCAACTCGGTGTAGTCCAATATCCCGTACTTCGAACCTTCGCGGCCGGTTCCGGACTCTTTCACTCCGCCGAAAGGCGCGACCTCGGTGGAAATGATGCCCGTGTTCAAACCAACGATGCCATATTCGATGGCTTCGGATACGCGCCAGCTGCGCGCCAAATCGCGCGTGTACAGGTACGCCGCGAGGCCGAACTCGGTGTCGTTCGCCATGGCGATGGCTTGCGCCTCGGTATGGAATTTGAACAACGGAGCGATCGGTCCGAAGGTCTCCTCGCGCGCAATGAGCATCTGCGAGGTCATGCCGGTAAGAATCGTCGGCTCGAAGAATGTGCCGCCCAACGCGTGTCGTTTGCCGCCCAGCGCCACGCTCGCGCCCTTACTCAAGGCGTCCGCGATATGCTCCTCCACCTTGGCGATCGCCTTGGCGTCGATCAGCGGCCCTTGATCGGTCACGCCCTGAAGGCCGTCGCCGACCCGCAACTTACCGACCGCCGCGGCCAGCTTGCTGGAGAATTCTTCGTACACGCCTGCTTGGACCAACAACCGATTCGCACACACGCAGGTTTGCCCGGTGTTGCGGTACTTACTGGCGATGGCTCCCTGAACCGCGGCGTCCAGATCGGCATCGTCGAATACGATGAATGGCGCATTGCCGCCGAGTTCGAGGGACAGCTTTTTGACGGTTCCGGCGCACTGCGCCATCAATTTCTTACCGACATCGGTCGAGCCGGTGAAAGTGACCTTGCGAACCTTCTGATTGCCGGTCATCTCGGCGCCGATCGCGGTCGAGGAACCCGTGATCACGTTGAAGACGCCTTTGGGAACACCCGCTCTATCGCTGAGTTCTGCGAGCGCCAATGCAGAGTAGGGAGTCTGCGTGGCCGGCTTGCATACCATGGTGCAACCGGCAGCCAACGCGGGTCCGGCCTTGCGCGTGATCATGGCGGACGGAAAGTTCCAGGGCGTAATGGCCGCTACCACGCCGACCGGTTGGCGCAGCACCAGAATCCGCTTATCCGCCTGATGACCGGGAATGATGTCGCCGTACAGCCGTTTGCCTTCTTCTGCGAACCATTCGATGAAGGCCGCGGCGTAGGCGATTTCGCCTTTGGATTCGGCCAGCGGCTTGCCCTGCTCGGCGGTCATCAGGACTGCGAGGTCATCTTGATTGGCGAGCATGAGATCGAACCAGCGGCGCATGATGACGGATCGATCTTTAGCGGTGCGAGCCGCCCATAGCGGCAGGGCTTTTGCGGCCGCGGCAATTGCGCGCCGCGTTTCTTCGGTTCCCATGTTGGGGATCACGCCCAACTTCGCCGCGGTGGCGGGGTTTTGCACCGGGAGCGTCCCGCCGCTGTCCGCCGCGATCCAGCTGCCGTCGATGTAGCCTAGCTCGCGGAATAATCTTGGATCTTGGAGTTGCATGATGGGGGCCTGATCTCAACCAATGTTCTGCCGCAGAAACTCCACGCTGCGCTCGAACGCGAGCTTCGCAGAGGCGGGCTCGAAGCTCGCACGATGCGTGCAGTTGAAGCCATGCTCGGCCGGATAAAGATGATAAATGCCCTGCGGGTAGGCGGCCTTGGTTTGCTCCACTGCCGATAGAGGAATATGCGTGTCTTTCTCACCGAAGTGAAACATCACGGGAACGCGCGGCTTTTCGTCGAGATGCTGATGGATCCCGCCGCCATAGTAGGCAACAGCGGCGTCGATCTTTAATCGTGCGGCCGACAGAAAGCTCAGCATGCCGCCCCAACAGTAGCCCACGACGCCGACTTTTCCCGCCGGCCTGACGCGCTCGACCGCCGCCTGAATGTCCATCATGACGTTGTCGATATTCAAGGGCTTCACGTAGCCGTAGGCCTTTTGAACATCTGTGTAGGGAACGTCCACGTCGCGCTCCGCCCGATCGAACAAGGCCGGTGCGACCGCGGCATATCCCGCCGCCGCGTACTGGTCCGCCACGTCGCGAATGTGACGAGTGACGCCGAAGATTTCCTGTATCACGACGACGCCGCCGCGCGGTTTGCCGGCCGGCTCTGCAAGGTAGGCGGACAGGCGATGGCCGTCCGAGGCTGTCAGCTCAATGTTGTGTCCCATAGCGCTCTCAAGGTCCTTCAATCGGGTGGTAGTGTGGGCGTTGAGGATAACGCGTTCGTTCGGGGACGCTCAACAATCCTCAACGCTCCAGGATTGCCGTGACGCCCATGCCGCCGGCGGTACAAATGGATATCAGGCCGCGTTTGGCCTTGTTTTCATCCAGTATCTTTGCGAGCGTAGCGACGATGCGCGTGCCGGTCGCGGCAAACGGATGCCCGATCGCGAGGCTGCCGCCTTTCACGTTGAGCCGCGACCGGTCGATGGTGCCGAGAGCATCCTCTAGCCCAAGCTTGTCGCGGCAGAACACGGGATTGGTCCATGCCTTGAGCGTACATAGCACCTGGCCCGCAAAAGCCTCGTGAATTTCATAGAAATCGAAGTCCTGCAGGCCAAGCTTGGCATCGCTCAGCATGCGCGGTACGGCGTAGGCCGGCGCCATCAGGAGACCTTCCTTCTTGTCGATGTAATCTACGGCGGCAACTTTGCCGTAGGTCAGATACGCGAGCACCGGCAGGTTGCGTGCGCGCGCCCACGCCTCGGAAGCCAAGAGTACTGCCGAGGCGCCATCGGTCATGGGCGTCGAATTCCCCGCCGTCAAAGTGCCGGCGCCGGAGATATCGAATGCCGGCCGTAGTTTGGCGAGCTTGTCGAGGC
The DNA here is from genome assembly GCA_036502605.1 of Steroidobacteraceae bacterium. Lineage (GTDB taxonomy): Bacteria > Pseudomonadota > Gammaproteobacteria > Steroidobacterales > Steroidobacteraceae > Bog-1198. The sequence continues at coordinate 2,794 of DASXYI010000085.1, read as the reverse complement.
TGGAATCGCCGCGGATATTGTTGTCTTGAGTGAGCCCGAGATAGCCGCGTACCAGATCCGCGTAGAAACCCGCGGCATAGGCGGCGACAGCCTTTTGATGGCTTTCCAATGCCAGCTGGTCTTGGTCCGCGCGGCTGATACTCCAGGTTTTGACCATGAGCTCCGCGCTTTCACCCATCGACAGGCCGGTTCGCGGTTCGGCAACGCCGGGAAGCACGGGCCGCAAATGGTGCATGCGCAGTCCGAGCCAAGGGCGGAGGCGCTGCGGCGCGGTCTTGCCGCGAAACCCCTTCAACAATAGCTGTTGAAAGGCCTTTGGAAAGACCACGGGTGGATCGCTGACCGTGTCGACGCCGCCGGCGATTGCGCACTCGATCTGTCCGAGCGCTATTTTGTTGCCGAGCAGAATGGCGGCTTCGAGACTCGTGCCGCAGGCGCGCTGCAAATCGAGGCCGGGCGTTTCCGCGGCGAGTCCGGATCCGAGTACGGCTTCGCGGGTCAGGTTCCATTGGCTCGAGTGCTTCATTACCGCGCCCGCGGCGACGTCGTCCACACGCTGCCCTTGCAGAGCATAGCGTTCCACGACGCCGCGCAATGCGGCGGTCAGCATGTCTTGATTGCCGACCAGCGCGTAGGCTCCGTCGCCGCGTGCGAACGGAATGCGTACGCCGCCTACGATCGCCACGGGTCGCGCGCTTGATCCGACCAACATAGCCATCCCCTCGTAAATGTTGACTGCTACCGCCTCAAGCAGCGAATTATGAACCCACCCACCTGCTTATAATCGCATCATGATTCGTTTTTCTCATGCGGCGTGGCTTGGGTTGGCTGCGTTGACCCTCATTGCCTGCGGTGCGCCGCCGCCGCCTCGAGCGGCCGCGGCCGGTGCGCAAGCCGAGTCATTGGGGCAGATCGTCGAACGGTACTGGGACGAGAACGCCGCACTGCTGCCGTGGTATACCTGGGGCGGCGCAGACCTGCAGTTGGGCGCATTGCCGGCGCACAACATTGCTCCGCAATCCTTGGCGGACTCCCTGGCCATTGAACGGCGTTTTCTTGCGCAGGTATTGGCTGTTCCGCGGGCGACGCTGAACGCCGAAACCACGTTGACTTATGACGTATTTCGAAGGGAGCGCGCACTTGCGATAGAAGGCTTTACCTATCCGCTGGAGCTTTTGCCGGTCAACCCATACGACGGTATGCCGCTCGAGTTCGCCCAGATGGCGGCGACGGCGGAGCGCCTTGCGCTCTCGAGCGCCAAAGACTACGAAAATTGGCGCAGATTCGGCTTGAGTTTCGTACGTTGGACGGATCAAGCCATCGTCAACATGCGCGATGGTATGCGCCGCGGGTATACGCTGCCCCGCGTGTTGGTCGAGAAGACGTTGCCGCAGCTCGCCGCTCTGGGCGAGGACTCGCCGGCGAATGTGTTCTACCAGGCCATGCGGGTAAGTCCCGGCACCGCCGCCGACGCCGAGCGCACACGGTCGACTGCCGCGGTCACGGCCATCCTCAAAGACAGGATCTTGCCGGCGTATCGCGCCCTGCACGATTTCATGCAGCATGAGTACCTGCCGCGATCGCGGAACAGCGTCGGTTTGTCCGCTCTACCGCTCGGCGACGCCTGGTACGCATATCTTGCGAAACGAGCGACCGGCGGCACACTGACTCCGGCACAGCTTCATACGCTCGGCCTGGCGGAGGTCGAACGCCTGCACCAACGCGTTCAGGCGCTGCTTGCCGAGGCATCGTTCCCCGGCAACGCGCAGGAGTTCTTCGAACGCATGCGCAGCGATCCGCGATATTCGTACAAGTCTGCCGCGGAACTGCTGCGGGGCTATGAGGACCTGAAAGTTCAGGTTGGCGGCGCCGCGCCGGCGTTGTTTTCCGCCTTTCCGCGCGCGGAATTCGCAATCAGCGGCGTTGAACCCTATAGAGAGACGGTCGCACCGGCGTTGTCCTATCGGCCCCGCGCACCGAACGGCATGATCTCCGCCGTCCTCTACGTCAACACCGCGGACCTCGACGCGCGGCCCGCCACCTTGGCGGCGTCGCAATTTCTTCGCGAGGCCGTGCCCGGACATCATTACCAGCTCGAACTCCAGCGGGAGCGGGCCGATCTTCCGAGGTTTCGTCGATTCGGGGGTGCACCGGCGTTCATCGAGGGGTGGGGACTGTACGCCGCAACGCTCGGCGAGGAACTGGGGCTTTACCGCGACCCGGAAGCAAAATTCGGATCGTTGCTCGCCCAGTTGAATTGCGCCGCGGGATTGGTGATCGACACGGGTCTGCACGCGCAACAGTGGACTCGTCAACAGGCGCTCGACTACCTGCACTCGCAGGTGCCCATCGAAGACGCTGCTGCCGCCGAAACAGTCGATCGGGAGCTTGCGTTGCCCGCCGAAGCGTTGGCGTGCACCATCGGTTTTCTCAAGATTCAAGGTCTGCGAACGCTCGCGCAGCAAACTTTGGGCGCCCGTTTCGACGCGCGTGCTTTTCATACCGAGGTTATCAAGGACGGCGCGTTGCCGCTGGATGTGCTCGAGGCCAAGATCAAGTCGTGGATGGAGACGGGCGTAGCTGCGGGCGCAGCCACGAGCGCAGCCGCCAGCGCAGCAAGTTACGAGCCCGCGTCATCCGCCTGGCGGTGATTCAGCGGAACAGGGATGATCGATCGAGGTCAAACTATCCTGTGCGCCGTTCCGTGCTGTTTTCATTGTGCTTGTTGCTCCACGTTCGCGCGTTCGGGTCAAATCTTGCGCAGGAAGCCGACCAGCATGGGGACATCGAGGTC
>DASXYI010000084.1:0-2443 GCA_036502605.1 Steroidobacteraceae bacterium | reverse complement strand
GTTCTTGGATCCTGCTTCATACTGCCCCCTGGTTCATGGGTTTAGATCGAAGAGTTCGGATTGCCGGGTTATCAGCTTGATGCGCAAGCCCTTTTGTTTGCCCTTTGTGACGTGACAGGCTTCCAGCTCGCCGCGCTTGACACGTTGCAACACGGTCTGACGTGAGACGCCGAGCGCGCGCATCGCTTCGCGCATGGGCATGAAGCCTTCGCCGGCATCGCCGTTGAACTTGGCGATGAGATCATCGGTCAGGCGGATGCGCCAAGGCGCGCCGGGGGTGAGTTGCTCGCCAGGAATGATGCCGTCATTGAGCAATCGATGAATGGTCGAAGGCGCAACGCCGAGTACACTCGCGGCTTTCTTGATGCTGAGCAGTTCGCCGTCGGCCGGGTGAGGCTTCGGCTCGAAGCATGGTATTTGCCAATGACGGCGCAGATTGCCGACGCGGCCGGCCTCGAAGCGGTGACCTTGCGCCGTGGTGCGGCCTTGGCGATTGAGAATGCCGGCAATCACGGTGTCGGGATAAAGAGCGGCCAGCCGGCGCACCAGCGCGATGGTGTCCTCGTCGGTACGCACGGTAGCTGGTCGTGACCGCGGCAGCGCAAGATCAATCTCGTTGAGCGCGCCGCCTTTCCAGCGCAGCGTGAGACTGGCGGCGGCCTTGTCGCGCTCAACCTTGATGATGACCTCATCGAGCAGCGTCCGCAGCAGCTCTTTCCTGTCGCGGGGTGTGGTGGTGGCGGCGTGCCAGACCGCGGCGAGTTCGGGTCCAAGCGCGACCAGGCGGTCGCGCTCCGCGTGGGTCAGCACGCGCGGGCGTTCCTGCTCACGGCGTGTGAGTTCTGTCTTGGCGGCTTCGAGTGCGTTCAAACTGTCATCCCACTCGCGCTCAAGGCCGCGGGCGACGAGCCGATTGTCGGGATCGACGGCGCGGTAGCGGCGCTCGGCGCGCGCTGCTTCGTAGCCCGCCCGTTCCACGCCGAGACGCCATTGTTTGAGGGCCGCATTGTTTGAGGGCCGCATCGCGGTCGGCCTCGAGCCGTTCGGCGGCGGTCAGAGTGGCGGCGAGTTTGGCCGGTTCGAGGGCTGCAATGAAAGCCTGCGCCACAGCTTCGTCGATCTGGATGCCTCCGATGTTCAGGCAGTAGACGCCGCGCCCCTCAACGAGAAGCTTGCCAGAGCAATGGTAACCTGGCGCGGAGTCGCGTCCGCGGTAGTGCGTGTGCAGACGACGGCCGCAGTGCCCGCAGTTGGCGAGGCCCTGCAACAGCGCGCTTCCTTCCCTCACGGCGCCCCCCACCTTGTGCGGTCCGGGCCGCGTGTTCTGTGCGATGCGTGCCTGATTGGCCTCATAGGTCCGCCAGTCGATGAACCCTGGATGATGCTCCGGAATGAGCACCTGCCATTCGGAGCGCGGTAAATGCCGTATGCGCTTGCGGCGCACTCCAGCCGCATCCAGCGTCGTCTCCTGGCGGGTTTTGCCATACGTATAGGCGCCGGCATAGACGGGGTTGGTGAGCACGTGGTGGATAGCGGTGTAGCTCGCTTCGACCCAACGAATGTCGCCGCCCTGGTGCATTTGCAGAGGGAAGCTGAGCTGTTGCGAGCGGAACCAGAGCCAGACGCGACGCGCGGAGCCCGTCTCGGCGAATCGTGCAAAAACGCTGCGGATGGCAGTCACGACCGCTTCATCGGGGTGAAAGCGAACCTCGCCCTCGGCCTCGCCCCAGACGAAGCCGACCGGCAGGCCACGGCGCAACTCGCCGCGCGCCGCCTTGTTGCGGATGCCGCCGTTGAGGCGCGCGCGCAGCACATGCAGTTCGGCCTCGCTCATGGTGCCCTTGAGCCCGAGCAGGAGCCGGTCGTTGAACAGCGACGGATGATAGATGCCGTCGGCATCGCCGATCAGCGTGTCGGTGAGACCGCACAGATCGATGAGGCGGTGCCAGTCGGCGTTGTTGCGCGCCAAACGCGAGACCTCTAGCCCGAGCACGAGGCCGACGTGACCGAGTGCGACCTCGGCGGTGAGGCGGGCGAATCCCGCGCGCGCAACAGAGCCGGAACCGGAGAGCCCGAGATCCTCGTCGATCACAGTGACGCGCTCGGCGCTCCAGCCGAGATCGACCGCCTTCGCGGCAAGCGCATATTGCCGTTCGGTCGACTCGCGATTGTGCTCAACCTGGGCGGCGCTGGACTGGCGCAGATAGACGATGGATTGCCGGGAGAGATGACTGGCGGTGATCTTGATGCGCTCATTCATCGGTCGCATCCTTCGCCGGCCTGGCGGCGAGCATGCGGGCGATGAGACGCGACAGAATCTCGATCGCTGCGGCGCGGGCTCCCGGATCGATCTCGTCCCATGGACTGGTCGATTGATGCCGGGTCGGATTGGGTGGATCGAGAAACGCCAAGTCCAATTGCATGGCTGCTCTCCGTGTGTCGG
>DASXYI010000083.1:0-10595 GCA_036502605.1 Steroidobacteraceae bacterium | reverse complement strand
CAAGTAAGTTCCGCTGGCGCCGATCGAGAAGCCGCCGAAGGAGCCGACGGTCGCGCTGATCTCGGTGCCATACGTGTTGGCCGCACCGTGTCGGACGAAGGTCGAGCCGTCCGCGGCGAGATCGAAACTCTCGATGCCGCGGAATTTGTTGTAGAAGACGTTGCCGTAGAGGCGCAGCTTGGATGTCGTGTAGTTCACGCCGCCTTCATAGGCATCGACCGTTTGGGTTCCCACCAGTCCGCTTTGGACGGTATCGAACTGAGGGAAAATGTTGCCTCGGCTGTAGCGGGTCCACAGCCCGAGCTCGGAGGTGAGCTCATAGTCGGCGCCGGCGGTGGCCGCAATCTTGTGTGTGTTGGCGCGCTGCGCGGTGTAGGTATCGAGGAAGATGGCGGTGCCGTTTGCGTCCGTCCACGTGTTCCGGTAGGAACCTTCGATATTATGGTACTGGAGGCGAGCGCCGGCATCCACGCGCAGCTTGGATGTCGCCTGCCATTCATCGGAGACGAAGCCGGCATCGTCGGTACCCTGATAATTCTCGCTGCGCAGAGTCGTGCTGCCGGTCATAAAGTTGTCCGGCCCGGTGACATTCGTTCCATCGGCGAGGGTGAGATTCAGGATCGGCCCATTGTTCGTCGCCTGAAGAAGCACGTTGTTTCCCAGATTCCAGTAATCGCGGGATGAGAAGGAGGCGAAGTAATAGCCGAGCGTCAATTTGTTGTCGCCGGTGTGCAAGGTGAGACTTAGATCATTGTTGACGTTCTTGACTTGCTTGTCGGCAATCCAGGCGCCGACTTGCATCACCCAGGTCGAGGCGGGAAGCGCCGCGCCGGTCGCGACATTGGTGAGCGATCCGAACGTGCCGCCCTGCGCGATTGAAAAATCCGCCGCCGAGACCGGCGTGTTCGGGAAAAGTGCGTTGGTGAAGACCGCGCCCTCGAGATAGCTCGCCTTCTCCTGGACGCTGAGGGTATCGCTCAGCTCATAGTTGAAATTGAAGCCGCCATTTCGGATGTCGGTCCCACGCCCTTGATCGAAGCGAAAGGTGTCGCCGCTGCGCAGCGTGAGCTCTCGCTCCTGAGGACTGCCGATGGCGCCGGTGTGAATGTTGAAGCCGGGAAATTCCTTCACGGCGCCATTGTCGACAATGATCGGAATCGGCAGATTCCACGTGTTGTCTTCTTGGAGAATGCGGCCCCAGACCAGAATGCTTCCCCGATCAAAGTTGTGCAAGATGTTGGCGGAAATCTGGCCTCCGACCTCGGAGGCGAAATTCAGGCGGCGGACATTATCGCCGTTCTGGTAGAAGCCGCCGATCGAGAAGAAGGTGTTGTCGCTAATCGGGCCGGAGACCTGTCCGTCGAAGCGCCTCTTGCCGTAGTCGGTGATGCCGATCTCACCCACGCCGTGAAAGACGTCTGTTCCCGTCTTGGGAAGTATGTTGACGGTGAGGCCGACCTGGCCGTTGGACAGCACCTGCGCCGGGCCGCCGCGCACCGTCTCGACATGGTCAATCATCTCATCGATGCGGATCACGTCGGCATTGCCGAACCAGGCCACCGTCGGCGGATCGAAGACCGCCGAGCCGGCCAGTTGGAACGTCACGTACGGTGCGTCACCGCTGCTGGGAAAGCCGCGGACGAAGATGTTATTGCCTTGCTCGCCGCCTGTCGAAGCCACCGTCACACCGGGAATGCCCTGCAGCAGCGCAGCGGTATTCAGCGGCGCGAGCCGGTGAATGTCGTCGCTGCTGAGCGTACTCGTTGCAAAAGAGGCCTTCTGGCGCTCGATACCTTGTCCGCCGGCCGTCGCTGTCACCACAATCTCGCTCAATGGACGGTCATCGCCGAGGGGGCGGTAGTCGCGGACGATGGCTAGTGCACCCGACGAATCAGTACGGCTCGCGAAGCCGGTTCCTGACAACAACGCTGCCAGCGCGTCATCCGCCGAGATCTCGCCTTGCACGCCGGGGCTGTGAACGCCGCGGACGTCATCCACCCGATAGATGAGCTGGCGACCGCTCTGGTGGATATAGGCATCGAGCGCCGGTCCCAAATCGCCTGAGGCGATTTGAAAACGCTGATTCTGCGCCTGCGCGGGCGCAGCGATCGCAACAACGCAGACAGCAGCAGCAAGGATTGCCGCCGCGAAGCATCTGGTCATCTTGGTTCCCCCAATATCCAATCATTTTTGTTGCCGCCCAAGGGCGATACAAGGCAATAAAAAAACCGTAACAAGTTATGTGGATATTTTCAGCTTCCCATCGGCCATCAATTCCACCTTGAGACCATAGGCCTCTTTGAGCAGCCGCACGAAGGCCTCCACGTTCGAGGCCTTGAAGGTACCGCTGATTCGAATAGCCGCGACCGACGGATCGGAGATCAGCAACTGCTGACGGTTGTAACGATTGAAGTCGTCCGCAACCTCCGCCAGAGAAGTCCCGTCGAAGACCAGGCGGCCATCGCGCCAGGTCAGTTTATCCTCGACTGCCGCGACCGGCTTTGAGACCACCATCGTCGAAGAGCCTAACCCGATTGCAACATCTCCCGGAGTCACCGTTATCGGCGCGCTCGACGCGCCTGGCGTCGTGTCTTCCACGCGCACCCTGCCTTGGACTACGGCAACAGTTACCTTATCGCCGTCTCGGCGCACCGAGAATTGTGTCCCGACCACGGTGATCAGGCGCGGGCCTGCGTGAACGACGAAAGCGCTGCCTTCGATATGAGCCACCTCGAAAAAAGCCTCGCCTCGATCGAGCCACACATCGCGGCGCATTTTCGAAATCAGTGTTCGCAGATTCGTTGCGGTGTTGAGCTCGATTCGGCTGCCGTCGACCAGCGGAACGATCCGATGCCCGCCTATGGCTGTATCGAAGGCATCGACGCTCGGCTGGGGAGACAAGGCCGGCCTGGAATGCAGGCCGATAAAAGCGATGGCCAGCAGCAGCGAGGCTGCCAGGGCGCTGGCTTGCCACCACTTCGAAGGCAAGCCCGCGCGCCTTGGACGAAGTGCGATGTCTCGTGCAGAGAGCGCTCCGATGCGATCGGCCATCTGCCAGGCATGTTCCAGCCGCCAGAAGGCGGCCTTGTGCGACATGGATTCATTCAGCCAGCTATCCAACGCAGCCTGGTCGGCCCGCGACCAGAGAGGCTGCTCGCGCCGCATCAGCCACTCGGCAGCCTGCGCCTCGATGTCCTGCGAGCGAGTCATCGAGCGGGTCTCCGCGCCAGCACCCCGGGCACCCGGGAACGCTGCAGCTTGGCAGATCCGCCCAACATGAAATTGGCGAGCGCGCGCATGCCGAGCGTCATTTGTTTTTCGACGGTGTCGATGCCGATGCCGAGTTCATCCGCCGTCTCGCGCGTCGACAGGCCGCGGATTTTGCGAAGTAGGACGACTTCCCGACACCGCGGCGGCAATTTTTCCAGGCCGAGTTGAATGCGCCGTAACTCCTCGCGAGCCAGGAGCTGACGCTCGGGATCCAGAACGTCGTTTCCCGAGATCGCGTCCAGATCGACGACGACGTCGAACGAAACGATTCGCGCACGTTTGGCGCGGTTGATTAAATGATTGCGAGCGACGGTATAGACGAACTGACCGGCCTGGGCGGGCAGGCCGTGCCGCGCCCCCAGCAGCACTCGCTCATATATATCTTGACGAAGATCGACGACTTCGGCCGCGACTCGCCAATTCCGGCGGATAAATGCCGAAAGGGCCCGTTCGAGCGGCAACACCTCCCGACAAAACCATTCCTTGAGTGCCAGATCGTCAACCATAGGAGAGAGTGCGTTGCTCCGCGCCAATATAGGTTAGACAATCGTGTGGGCGAAACCCGTAACGCTCGAGGCAGCACGACCTAGACGATATCACTCCAACGGGCACCGAGGGCCTCCATATGCGCGGGATGTTCAGCGTCCCGATGGGCAAAAACTGGCGCTTTTGATGAATAAATAAACATATGGGAAATCATCTAGTTACACATATTTTCTCAAAACTATATGCTCGGCTCTCGCGGTTGTCCAAACCTCGCGCGCAGCGTTAGCATGCGCGGGCGCACACCCATCGTTGCGAGCCGACAGGACGGACGGAGCGGAACCTGATACTACCGCGTTGTCCTACAGGTGGATCCCAAAACTCGATGCCGATCGGAAAGAGTCCGGAACGAGAACGGATTTCTTGACTGCCGATTTATCATCCGCAATCATTTCTCGACGGCGTGTATGTCTCAGGAGGAAAGGTTTGTCTATCGAAGGCGCGGACTTCACCATGCGCAACTGGTCCGGACCGGCATCCGAGCGCTCGCTCGCCATTGGATCGGAAGAGCACAAGACTCTGTTCTGCCGCATGTTGCTTGAGACGCATAATCCCTATAAACCCGCCGTGATCGAATGGCCTGCGCTCGCGCCGGATGCCAGACAACGTGTGACGAGCCTTCCGATTTGGGACATTGCAGTCCAGACCGAAGGCCGAGCATCGGCCCGCGTGAGGGCATTTGCTGCCTTGGTCACCGATCCGCTGCTGCGCAGTGCTCTGGATATGGACGCGGGCGAAGAAGCACGCCACAAGGTCGTGTTGTCGAAACTAGTGCAGGCCTATGGCATCCCACTCGAACCAGAGCCAGATTACGCAATACCGCGCGACGCCGAGTGGGCATGGCTCGTGACCGGCTACAGCGAGTGCGTAGACAGCTTCTTCGCGTTTGGACTGTTCGAGGTTGCGCGGCGTTCCGGGTACTTCCCACCTGAACTGATCGAGACATTCGAACCGGTAATGCAGGAGGAGACGCGCCACATTTTATTTTTCGTTAACTGGGCGGCGTGGTATCGGCGCACCCTGCCCTGGTGGCGGCGACCTTGGTTTGTATTGAAATCCGGCGCGGTCTGGGCGTTTTTGATCTGGGAGCGTATCGGAATCGCTCGGGGCATCGACCAGAAAGGCGAGCTGCAAGATGCCAATTTCGCTATGAACGGGGCGGAGCAGATCGGTGTTGCCATCGAGCCCCCGGCGCTGATCGAGCTATGCCTCGCCGAGAATGAGCGGCGCATGGCTGGATATGATAGCCGTTTACTGCGTCCGGCCGTAGTCCCAAGACTCGCCAGGCTCGCACTGCGGCTGCTCAAGTCCAGGAAACAAGGACCCGTCGAGAAGCGCTGATAGGGGGATGGCGGGGTGGCCGCAACATGAGTTTTGCGAGTCGACGGGAGTTGGCCGCATGACGGGCGGAGTAACCGCCGGCGTTATTTCTCCCCGCGCGGCGTGTAGGTGAATTTCTGGCCGGCAACGGTCGCGGTATACATGAGGCCGCCTTTGGCGATGGTGAACACCGCCATTCCCTTCTGATAGCCCTCCCCCGTCGTGGCTGCATCCTTCTTACCGCCGCTTGCCCCGGATGTCGCCCCCGCCGTGCCCGCGCTCGCGGAAGCGCCCACGGTCACCGCCACAGCGCTAACGCCTGCGGCAAACTCAAATGAACCGGACTCGAACTCATCGAGCGCGCGCTTATCCTCGAAGAAAATAATTTGGCTGTACGCCTTACCGCCGGCCTGGAAGCCGGCGCTCACCTGCGACATCGTCGTGTCGCCGACGAGCTTGTCATGCACGTACACTCGGCCCTTGCCGTGCGCGCCGCCTACGATGAAGCCCGCCTCGCCGATTGTCGGAAATACCGCGTATCCGTAACTCTTAGGAAAGTACGCTGCGCTGTCGCCGGCATTTTTAAAAAGCGCTACCGTATCGGCGTAATTGTCGGCATGAGCTATGCCTGCGGTAAGCACAGTGACTATGGCGAATGCGGACAAGCCAGTGATAAATCTCACGGCAATTCGTCCTTAATTTTCCAAACAAGGCGAATATATTGATCCCGGCAAATCAATAGCGCAATCAAAATCACGATCGGAATCGGGCAACCGCTCAGACCACGCTGGCGCCCGCCGAAGTGCTAGGTTGAGCGGCTCACGGCCAACAAATCGCGACGCATCCGAGCAGCGCGCGACGGTCCCACCTCCTCTTCGAATTGCCTTTGGGCATCGTGCCAGAGTCGCGCGGCAATCTTGAGCCGACGCTGTCCTTCGGGCGAGAGGGACAACAATAATTGCCGAGTATCCTGTTTGCTGGGTCGACTCTTCAAGAAGCCATCGCGCTGCAGGGGCTTCAAAGCACGCAGCAACGTCGTTCGATCCATCACCAAAGCGGCCGATAACCCGCTCATGCTCATCTCGTTTTTCTCGTCAAGCGATACGAGAATAGAAAACTGAGCGCTGGTCAGGTGCGCACCGTCCAAGTGCTTTTCATAGAGCCGGGTAATGTACCGCGCTGCCTGCCGGGTAGCGAAACAATTGCAATCCTCGAGTAGAGAGAAATTTCTCATACATTAACTCTACGTGCGTATGCACATGTTAGTCAACATTCAAGTCGATGGCGGGAGCCACCCAGGTCGAGGGCCAGGTTCATGCAGGTTCCGAGCGAAAGCAATTGACAGCGCTTGGACGCATATGCACACTACTCCGCAGTGCATATGCACTAGACTACTCATCGCATTGCGCGCCTTTGTCCGCTTTTGTTCGAGGGAGGTGGCATATGATCGCTCTTAAGATCAACGGTAAAACACGATCGGTAGATGCTCCGCCGGATATGCCGCTCTTGTGGGTCTTAAGGGATCTGATCGGCCTGACGGGCACGAAATTCGGTTGCGGCATTGCGCAGTGCGGTGCCTGCACCGTGCATCTCGAGGGTAACCCGGTGCGCTCCTGCGTGCTGCCTATCGGTGCCATCGGCGAACGTCCCATCACGACCATTGAAGCCGTGGGTGAAACCCCTGCCGGCGCCCGCATTCAAAAGGCGTGGCTCAATTTGGAAGTAATACAGTGCGGGTACTGTCAGTCCGGCCAGATCATGTCCGCAAGCGCGCTCTTGAGCGCTACACCGAAGCCAACAGATGCTGACATCGACGCTGCAATGGCCGGCAATATCTGCCGTTGCGGCACGTATGTCCGCATTCGGGATGCGATCAAGGAAGCCGCGCGAGCGGAGTGACCGCGGGGAGCATCGACCATGACTGATTCAGCAGACCTCAAACCGATTCCACGGCACGCGGATGGCTTGAGCCGGCGGGCGTTTCTCGCGTCCGGCATCGCTCTAGGCGGAGTCTTGTTGGTGAGCTTCCGTTTGCCGACCGCAGGCGCCGCGTCCGGCGAGAAAACAATCTTTGCCCCCGATGCCTTCATTCGAATCGACCGCCACGGGAAAGTGACCCTGATCATGCCTCAGGTAGAGATGGGTCAAGGCGTATATACATCGGTCGCGATGATCTTGGCCGAGGAGCTCGATGCCGATTTTGAATACGTCACGTTGGAAGCCGCACCGCCCAACGATAAGCTGTATGGCAATCCGACATTTGGCTTGCAAGTGACCGGCAATTCCAATTCCATCCGCGCCTTTTGGCTGCCATTGCGTAAGGCGGCAGCAAGTGCTCGGGCTCTGTTGGTACAAGCCGCCGCACAGCAGTGGAAGGTCGATGCAACGTCGGTCAAGACCGAAAACGGCGTCGTGACTCACGGACCGAGCGGACGTCACGTGAGTTATGGCGAGCTCGTCGATCGCGCTGCAGCGTTATCTCCTCCTAAAGAGGTGGCCCTCAAGGATCCCAAGGACTTCCGGTTGATCGGAAGGCCGCTGAAGCGATTCGACACCCCGGACAAGGTCAACGGCAAAGTGCTCTACGGCATCGATGCCATGCCGACAGGCGTGAAATTTGCGACGCTCGCCTCCTCCCCGGTGTTCGGAGGCAAGGTGGGTCAAGTCGATGACACCAAAGCCAAAGCGCTCGCCGGCGTAAGGCAAGTCTTGGTGTTCGACGATTTTGTCGCCGTCGTCGGGGATCATATGTGGGCCGCGAAGCAAGGCCTGGCTGCGCTCGATATCACGTGGAACAACGGCAGCAACGCGGCCGTGTCCTCGGCCGACGTATGGGCCCAGGCGCGCGCGGCCAGCGAACAGGACGGTGCTATCGCCAAGAATTCCGGAGACTTTGCCAAAGGGCTCACGCAAGGGGATTTGTTCGAGGCGGTATATGAGCTGCCTTTCCTCGCGCATGCCACGATGGAACCCATGAACTGCACGGTCCATGTGACGCCCAGCAGTTGCGAGGTTTGGGTCGGCATTCAGGTGCTCTCGCGGGCCCAGGCGGCAGCGGCCAAGCTCACCGGCTTACCGCTCGATAAAGTGACCGTTCACAATCATCTGATCGGCGGAGGCTTCGGGCGTAGGCTCGAAACCGACGGCGTCGAGAAATCCGTGCTGATCGCCAAACGAGTCGATGGGCCAGTCAAGGTCGTGTGGACGCGAGAGGAAGACATTCAGCACGACATTTATCGCCCAGTGTATCTTGATCGACTGTCGGCGAGCGTTTCCAACGGACGCATCGTCGGCTGGAAACATCGAATCACAGGCTCCGCCGTTATCGCCCGTTGGCTGCCGCCCGCGTTCCAGAAAGGCATCGACATCGACGCGATCGATAGCGGCGCGGACATCCCCTACGACATTCCCAATCTTCGAGTCGAGTACGTCAGAGACGAGCCACCGGCCGTACCGACGGGCTTCTGGCGCGGGGTGGGACCCAACAACAACGTCTTCGCCATCGAAAGTTTCATGGACGAATTGGCGAAGAAAGCCAATGTGGATCCGGTCGCGTTTCGGCACGCGCATCTCGAGAAGGCACCCCGATTTCAGGCGGTCCTGAAATTGGCCGCCGAGAAGGCCGGCTGGGGCAACCCGGGAGCAGCCCGCTCCGGCCGCGGTGTTTCCCTTTCGGGAGCTTTCGGGAGCTTCATCGCGACCGTCGTGGAGGCGCAGGTCGATGAGCAGGGCGAAGTCCGCCTGACACGCGTCGTGTCTGCGGTCGACAGCGGAATCATCGTGAATCCCGACACCGTCATCGCCCAACTGCAGGGCGGGCTGGTGTTCGGACTGACCGCCGCGCTCTACGGTAAAATCGACATCCACAAGGGTCGGGTACAACAAAGCAACTTCCACGATTACCGCATGCTGCGGATCAATGAGACACCCAAGATCGAGGTTCATCTCGTCAAGAGCGGCGAGCCTCCAGGCGGCATCGGAGAAGCGGGCACAACGGCGGCGCCCCCTGCCCTGGCGAACGCGCTCTTCGCGGCGACTGGAGTCCGACTGCGTCGATTGCCAATCGACCGTCACGAACTCTCGACAAAGAAATCCGCGTGAATAGCTCAAGGCAATACGGGCGCGCCGCGCATCCCATTTTGTGGACTCTGGCATTCATCGTCGGAATTGCCATCGTCGTCTGCGCGTATATCGTGTTCGGACCTGGACCCACGACGTTTGCCGGAGGTGGACGTGTGGCGTTATCCGGCTATCACGAACAGGATCCCACCGGTGTACCCGCTGAACTCAAGTCCGCCAGTTTGATCGAGCGGGGTGAATACTTGACCCGCGCCGCAGACTGCGTCGTTTGTCATACAGCCGAGGATGGCGTGCCGTTCGCGGGCGGGCGCGCCTTCGTCCTGCCTTTCGGCACGATGTACTCGACCAACATCACGCCGGACGTCGAAACGGGAATCGGCAGCTATACGGATGCGAATTTCCTGGACGCCGTGCACAAAGGAATCGGCCGCGGGAATACCAAACTGTATCCCGCGATGCCCTACGCCAGTTACACGTACATGTCGGACGCCGATGCGTTGGCGATCAAAGCGTATCTCTTCTCACTCAAGCCACTGCACGCGCCGGCGCCGCAAAACACGCTGGCGTTCCCGTTCAATCAACGCAGCCTCATGAGTGTCTGGTCCGTTCTCTTCAATCCCGACAAACGCTACGAGCCTAACTTAGAACGCAGCGCCGAATGGAATCGAGGCGCCTATCTGGTCGAAGCGATGGAGCACTGCGGCGAATGCCATACCCCGCGCAATCTTTTCTTCGCGCTCGATAATCGCCGGAAGTTCGCCGGCGCCGTGCAGGCGGGCTGGCGTGCCTACAACATCACACCCGATCAACACAGCGGTGTGGGTGCGTGGAGCGATGCGGATCTCACCCGTTATCTCTCGATGGGGCACGCCGACGGCCGGGGCACGGCGTCCGGCCCGATGGGCGACGCGGTGGACGAAAGCTTGAGCCACCTGAAGCCCAGCGACATCACCGCCATGGTGACCTACCTGCGTTCAGTACCGGGGGTCGCCGTCTCGGATCTGCCCGAACCCAGAGCCACCCCGGCTTCAATGTCGCATTCGGAAGGCGTGGCTGCCAATTTTGAACCGCACGGCAAGGCCGTATATGAAGGCGCCTGTGCCGGATGCCACGGATGGACGGGAGTGAGCCCGGTAATTCCCTTCGCGACGCTCACTGGGACGCGTGCCGTCAACGATCCCACGGCGAACAACGTCGCCCAGGTCATTATTCGCGGCGCGCAACGCCACTTCGCGGGCGATGCGACGAACATGCCGGCGTTCGGCAGCACCTACAGCGACGCCGAAATTGCGAGTGTCGCCAACTACGTTGTCAAGCGCTTTGGCGCGAACGCTGCAACTCTCACCGCGGATCGGGTAGCAAAGCTGCGTACGGCAGACTGA
>DASXYI010000082.1:0-13542 GCA_036502605.1 Steroidobacteraceae bacterium | reverse complement strand
GCCCGTGGACCGGCTGAACGCAATCCGTCGCGCCTTCGATGCCACCATGAAGGATCCGGCCTACGTAGCCGAGGCCAACGCCCAGAAGATGGAGATCGATCCGATGACTGGCGAGGAGATGCAGGCGCTCATCAAGAGCTTCTATGACAGCCCGTCGGAACTCGTCGAGCAGTTGAAGACGGCGTTGGCGGATTTCCGCAAATAGGCCGATGGCCGGGACGTCAGCGCGTTCACGCGCGTCTTTCCACACGTTATGCCCGGCCATGACGAAGGAGAAATCCGTGAGCGCGACCATCTTGAAGGCGCTGGGCGTTTTGGCGGTTTCAATCGTCCTGTCGACCGCCAATGCGGTGGCGGCCGGCGCCGACGTTGCGGATTTCTACCGCGGCAAGACGCTGCGTATCCTGGTCGGCTATGGGCCCGGCACCGGCTACGACGTGTATGCGCGCCTCCTGGCGCGGCATCTGTCGAAGCACCTCGCCGGCCAGCCGACCATGGTCATCCAGAACATGCCGGGCGCTGCCAGCCTGACGATGACCAATTACCTGTACAACGTTGCCCCGCGCGATGGCACCGCGATCGGTCTGCCGGCGCGCGGCCTGTTCATCGAGCCCTTGTTCGGCAACGAGAACGCCAAGTTCGAGGCGCGGAAATACAGCTGGATCGGCAGCATGAGCCGCGACGCGTCGCTCTGCTTCACCTGGCACACCAGCGACATCAAGACCATCGACGATGCCAAGAAGCGCGAGGTGCTGGTCGGCTCTTCGGGCGTCAACGGTTCCAGCCATCAATTCCCGATGCTGCTCAACGCGCTGATCGGAACCAAATTCAAGCCGCTGTTGGGCTACGTCGACAGCGCCGGCGTCGGGCTCGCGATGGAGCGGGGCGAGCTCGAAGGCTATTGCAGCTTCACCTGGGGCAGCATCAAGTCGGCGCGGCCGAAATGGATCGAGGACAAGCAGATCAGGATCCTGCTGCAGCTCACGCTGACCAAGCATCCGGAGCTTGCGGATGTTCCGATGGTGCTGGACCTGGCGCAGGACGAGGCATCGCGGCAGGCCTTTACGCTCGTCTTTGCCGATCAGGAAATGGGCCGCCCGGTGGCCGGCCCGCCGGATGTTCCGCCGGAACGGCTCGCTGCGTTGCGAGAGGCGTTCGATGCCACGATGGCGGACCCGGAATTCCGCGCCGACGCCTCCCAGATGAAGATCGACATCGATCCGATCGACGGCAAGGCGGTGGAGCGTGTGCTCGATCGGCTCTACGCCACCCCGAAAAGTGTCATCGACCGCGTGTCGGCGATCTACGGTAATCGCGGGACGAAATAGGTGCGAACGTGAGCCCAGCCGAATGTCGATTGTTAAATCGGCAGGAGAAGTCTAAGTTTCACCTCAGCGTTATTTCTGACCCATTTCCCATCTACTCAAGGCGAGGTAAACCATGGCGCGCGACTTCGAGGACCATTGTTGGAAGGACATTATCGATCCGGATACGCTGCAGATCTATAAGGCCTATCACCGCAAGATCTATGTCGGCGACAATCCCGCCGTGCTGGCGATCGATCTCTACAACAAGGCCTATCTCGGCGGCGACCGGCCGGTCAAAGAAGTCGATGTCCAGCACTCCGGCTCGTGCGGGGAAAACGCCTGGAAGGCGATCGCGCCGACCCAAAAGCTGTTCGCCAGCGCCCGCCGCGCCGGCATTCCGGTGATCTACACGACACGCCACCGCGACACCGGCGGCGTGCAGTCGACCAACCGCAATCTCGGTCGCCTGGGTGAAGACATCTATGACATCAAGGCCGAGCTGGCGCCGCAGCCCGGCGAGCTCGTGATCTACAAGGAGCGCGCGTCCGGCTTTTTCGGCACGCCGCTGATCGCGCATCTGCAGAAGCTTCGCATCAACAGCCTGATCATCTGCGGCGAAAGCACGTCCGGCTGCGTGCGCGCCAGCACGGTGGATGCCTATTCGTATGGCTTCCACAACGTGCTGGTCGAGGAATGCACCTACGACCGCTCGATGATCAGCCACAAGGTCAACCTGTTCGACCTGCACCACAAATATGCCGATGTCATGCATGTCGAGGAGGTGCTGGCCCATCTCGACGGACTGGCGCAAGAGCGCAAGGTAGCATGACGCCGACGACCTCCTGCGCAGAAATGCCGCATGATCGTACGACATGAATCCGACGGATCGCTGGTGATGATCACGCAGAATGATCACGCCAGGCTTTCCGGTCTATTCGCTGCGCATTGGGGCAATCAGCAGTTTGAGCTGCCGCGGCCGTTCGAATCGGTGATACGCGCCGCCCAGTATCACGACGCCGGCTGGCTCCGCTACGAGACTAAGCCATACTTCAAGCCCGACACCCGAAGCACGCCGAACTTCCGCGATGTGCCCAACGACCAGACGCAGCTCGATTCCTACCAGTGGGCGCTCGACTGGCTGACGGACATCGACAGCTACGCCGGCCTGCTCATCAGCAAGCACCGGACCGGGCTATGGCAATCTCGTTATGGTGTCATCAAGCAGCCTGCATTCCCGCAACGTGGCAAACTGAGCGATGAGATCGCGGCATTCATCACGCGGAACGAGGTCAAGCAGGAAGCGATTGGCGGGCCGTTTGATCAAAACGAGTTGGCCGTAAATTACCTGTTGCTGCAAGTCTGGGATCTCCTGTCGCTCTACATCTGCACGCAGGAACGGCACAAGGACGAATCCATCGCACCGGTACCTACGAGTTATGCGGGTGGGGAGGTCGCGCGTGTGCAGCTGAAGCCGCTCTCACCGGGTCGCATCGCTATCGATCCCTTTCCGTTCGATCGGTCGCCCTTCGAAGCCAGTGTCGTCTATCGCAGGCTGCCTGAAGACCGGTTTCCGGATGCACGCGCTTTTGAAGCCGCATATTTCGGTGCCGTGCCGCAGGTCGCAAGTTTTGTTTTCGAGCCGATTGCGGCAAACACTTGAGAAAAAGCGGTGACACCAGGACTGCCGGACGCGGAGAGCAGAGTTTTGTTAATCAGTGCGGAACAGTTCGAAGAGGTCGCCAGCTAGTCGTGTTTCATCGGTGGCCCAGATGTGATCGAGCGCGCGCTCGATCCGGTCCGGCGAAAGCTTGCGCGAAGCAAGGTGCCGAAACTTGTCTTTGACCTCCTGATCCGACATCGGGTCGTCATGATGACCGCGCGGATATTTCATGGCCGTCGATTGCGCATGCCCATTCCTGAAACGCATGTTCATCCGGCATGGAAAACAGTGTGGCAGTTGGCGGGTTAGTTCGGAGTCCTCCCTGATCGTGATCTTGTTGGCCAGGGTCAGGATGGCCTCATCGGAAAATCGTGCGGGCTCGAATATGGTTTCGCTGAAACCGCCGTTGATCAGTACTGCGGCGACGATATACGGCATGCTGTGATCGGCGGTTTCGCGGGTAGCGGGTTGCCACTTTTCAGGACCGCTACCAATTTCTTCATAGGCGAACTTATACGTGGCGATATCAATCGCCTCTATATCCCTGGTCGAACGGCCCTTTGCCAGCTTCATCGCCATCATGATCGGTGCAATCGAATGAAATTCAGTGACGAAATACTTCATGTCCGCTTGCAGGATGCGGAAAGGCTGGTCGGCACCCGCAAGCGTCAGACCAGGATGTCCGACCAGATCGCTCAGTCCGAGGCTTCCTTCCACCGGCCGTTCCGGGCCGGTCAGACCGGCGCGGGCCAGCAAAGCGGCGAAGACGCCATTGCGGGCGGCGTTGGCGGAAGCGCATCCTTTCCACATCGACAAGCTGCCGCGTCGCGTTGCCCCGAGCGCAATGTTCGGCGTGATGGCGAGCGACAGCGCATTGATGGTCTGTATCTCATCGAGGGCGAGAAGCCTCGCTGCCGCTGCCGCCGTGGCAACAGCAGTATAGAAAGGATGGTCCAATCCCTTTTCGAAAACACGAAGCGCGTGAAAGAGCGCATAATGTACGTCGTAGCCTACGACGATCGCCTCGATCGCGGCGCGGCCACTGCAAGCGAATGCATCCGCAAGCGCAAGCACGGGCGCGATCACGTCGCTCGGATGCCCGCCGCCACCCGGCAAGGCGTCATTGCCGTCAAGATAGCGCGCCATCACGCCGTTCGCGAAGGTTGCGAGCTCCGGCAATGTGCGATGGCCGGTGCCGAGAAGCCGAGCACCTTCGTCGGCCGATACGCGCATGGCCAAAGTGCGGGCAATTCGGCTCGGCTCCGCGTCGAACGCCGCAATGGCACACCCAAGCGTGTCAACGATACGCCGCTTGCATTCGTGTACGACCGGCGCGGGCAATGCACTCCATCGGCCACTGCGAACGTGATCGGCAATCTCCTGGACGAAGCTATCCATGGCCGTCCGCGGGGCGGCATGCGCGCACGTGTCGTCGCATTCTCTACGCCATGGCCCAGGAGATGCTGTCATGTCCGGGCCTGTAGCCCCGATTGGTCACCGCTGGATTGCGATTAAGCAATGGTCGCCCAAACATCGGATGCGTCTGGCTGCGCACTTCGTGTTCTACCGTGAACAGCACTTCGCGGGTATCGAGATCGACGATATCCTTGAAGCGATATTCATGTTCGTTCGCTTCCATCGAGATAAGCCCAAGTTCCCGAAGCCGGCGATATGGACCGGAGAAATTGGTGATGAAGATTTGCGCATGATGCTTGTCGTAAGGTTTTTCAGGACCTTCCGTCTCGCGAAAATATAGATACTGCTTGTCGCCCGCCCGGACCCGCGCCTTGCGCCCGCTGCCATTGGCGATGACCTCCGAAGGAGCGCTCATGACTTCGCGATAGAACCGAGCGATGCGGTCCGCCGTTCCCGCACGAACGTCGAATTCGATGTAGGGCATGCCGAGCACGATGCGGCCGAAACGGCTCTCGTCGGGAGCATGCACATTGATGCGGTTGCCCCATGGGCACACGGTTTCGACGCAATCGTTGCCTTCGCGGAATTCAAACTTCGTACCTTCGAGGGGCTTGCGAACCTGCGCCAGCCGATCGAGCAACGCGGCGCGGTCCGGCACGACGAGGCCGGTGACGCCGCGTACCACGTCAGGCTCGCCCATCGGCAAATGGAATTGCGCCATCCCGACATTGATCCACATCAGCCGAGCGCCGGTATTGATGAACGGATCACGCGTCAGGCCAAGCCCCGTAATGTAATAATGCGTCGCCAGATGCTGATCAGTGATACAGACGTTGACGTGGCCGATATTGACGATGTTGCCGAGGTCCTGCGCGGCTCGATCGTATTGCTTTTCTGCCATGGCGGTCGTCCTTCTCGTTCAGCCCTGAAGCCGGTCGTGATTATAGCAAGATCGTTGCGGTCGATGTCACCCTGGAGGTAGAAAAGGAGCGGGATCATTTGAAGGATGTGTGCACATGTTCCGCGTCATGACTGCTTCTATTCTGGTGGCGCTGTGCGCGTCGGTCAGTCAAGGGAAGGCCCAGACCTGGCCCGCCAAGCCAGTGAAGATCATCTCGCCATTCGCGCCGGGCGGCAGCTCCGACACGCTCGGGCGCATCATCGCGGAGCAGTTGAGCCGGAAATTCAACCGGCAATTTTTTGTCGAGAATCGCGGCGGGAGCGGTGGTCTGATTGGATCGGCAGCATTGGCTGCAGCGGAGCCCGACGGCTATACGCTTGGCATCACAAGCATCGGCTCGCACGTGATCGCGCCCTCGACGAATCCCAGCGCCGGCTTCGATCCGGTGCGCGATTTTACACACATCGCCTATTTGGGAGGACCGCCGATCGTAATCGTCGTGCATCCGTCGCTTGGGGCAAAGACGTTCGCAGAATTTCGCACCGCGGCCAAGGCGAACCAGCCGTTCGTCTATTTGTCTCCGGGGCCGGGAACGCTGGGGCAGTTGCTGGCGGAGCTGTGGGGCCAGCGCGATGGTGTGAAGCTCTCGCATGTCGCCTATAAGGGGTCGGGTCAGGCCATCAATGACGTGATTGCCGGTCACGTGAAGATGGGCTCGATCACCTGGATCGGGACACTCGGCGCCATGCGCGGCAAGCTGGTCACCCCGCTTGCGGTATCGTCGGTCGAACGAATGCCGGAGTTTCCCGATGTGCCGACACTCAAAGAGCTCGGCTATCCGGAACTGGTGGCGTCTACTTGGTTCGGATTCGCTGGCCCCGCCAAGCTGCCTCCCGAAATCATTAAAGACCTTAATGAAGCCACCGATCAGATCCTGGACCTGCCGGAGGTGCGAAAGCGGCTCGATGTGGAGGGCGTCGAAATCCAACACATGTCTCCACAAGCTCTGACCAAATTCGTGGCGAGCGAAAACGCGAAGTGGGGCCCGGTCGCCCGCTCCGTTCGCTGATGTGACATCGCCTGCGCTTGGCGCAAATCAGGGCCTTTACTGCGTTTGACAAACGCAGTCAGATGCTGGGAGCCCGCTCGGGATCTTGCAAACCGCGCGCGGCCATAAAAAGAGCAAGGGAGGAAGGCGATGACTGTGAACAGGCGCGATCTACTCGTTCGCGGCGGCAGCACGGCGGCCGCACTAGCGACAGGAACTCTAGCGTCGCCGGTGGCGCAGGCGCAGCAGCCGGTCCAATGGGATCGCGAGGCGGACGTGGTGGTGATCGGTTCGGGAGCCTGCGGACTCCCGGCGGCCATTGTCGCCAAGGAAGCCGGCTCCTCGGTGATTGTCGTCGAGGCGCAGCCGCATGTCGGCGGCCACGCGCGCGTCAGCGGCGGCAACATGCCGCTTGGCGGCGGCACCAGCGTGCAGAAGAAATACGGCATCGAGGATTCGCCGGATCTCGTGTTCAAGGACCTGACCGACTGGTCGGTGGTGCAGCCCAACGGATTTCCGGATTACCGTTACAACGACCGCGAGGTCATCCGTGCTTTCGCCGACAACTGCGCGGCTACCTTCGAGTTCATGCTCGCGCACGGCGTCCTCTTCGTCGACAAGCCGCCAGATCGGCGCGGTGGGTCATCGGTTGGCAACTCGGTGCTGCGCACGATGCATGCTGCGCCGATGGACTGGCCGCTGATCCAGACCGGCGCACCGGCCAGGGACGAGGTCAAGGCGACGGTGTCGTCGGGAAACGGCTTGATGCAACCGCTCGATGCCGCAGCGCGGAAGGTCGGTGTCGAATACCTTCTTGAGCACCGGATGACGGCTATTCATCGGGAGACGCCGAACTCCGGCCGCGTCATCGGCATCGCCGTCGACAACAACGGCATCAAGCTCAACATCCGCGGCAAAAAGGCTATCATCGTTGCGACCGGCGGCTCGACCGGCAATGTCAACTTCCGGCGGATGTTCGATCCACGGCTGACGGAGGAATATTGCGGCTTGGCCGGCATGCCCTATTCGAACCAGGATGCCAGCGGTGAGATGGCCGCGATGGCGATCAATGCAGCGCTCTGGGGACTGTTCAACTTCACAAGCGAGACCGGTTCGGGAGTAACCAAGCCCGGTCAGATCGGGTGCCAATATGGCTACGTGAATTTGCGCTGGATGCCGGGCAGTCCGATGTTCAGCAAGGCACGCGCGTCGGGTTTGCGCGTGGCCGACTGGCAGAACGTCATCACGGTGAACATGCTGGGCAAGCGGTTCTATGACGAGACTGGCCGGCAATATACCGCCAACAGCTACAAGGGCGTCGATCCATACAGCCACGGCAGCTATCTCAACGCCAAGAATGTCCGCTTCGAGCCTAACAATTGGATCAACGCCGCGATGGCTGGAATCGGCGACGGCCACAACGGCGGGGGTCCGATCTGGGCCATCTTCGATGCGGCTGCGGTCGAACGCGAGAAGTGGGACCCAAAGCCGCCCAACGTCGATATTGAAGGCGGGTTCTTCTTCGTCGCGGATACGGTGAGTGAGCTCGCCCGTAAGATCCAAATGAAATACCAGCGCGTGCCGATGCCGCCGCAGAATCTCGAGGAGACCGTCGGGCGTTACAACGGCTTCGTCGGTCTCGGCCGCGATTTCGATTTCGGCAAGCCGCGGCCGCTGCACACCATCGCCAAGCCGCCGTTCTACGCCGCCTGGTGCACGCCGGTGATCCACGATACGCGCGCCGGCTTGCGGATCAACGGACGCTGTCAGGTCGTGGACATGAACGGCGAAGTGATTCCCGGTCTCTACAGCGGCGGTGAGACTGCGGGAGGGTTCGGCATGCATGGCCTGGCGCGCTGCACCACTCAGGGCTTCATCGCGGGCCGCAATGCCGCGGCGGAGAGCGTCAAGGCCTGATTGCGCATGGCGCGGCTAGGATTGGCCGCCGCTGCAATTGATGACCTGTCCGGTGATGAAGCTGGCATCATCGGAGGCGAGGAAGGCGATAGCGGCGGCCTGCTCTTCGGGTAGTCCTCGCCGCTGCAGGGCTTGCTGATTGCGAATGTCCTGCGCCATCTCTCGCTGATAGTCCTCGGCTTCGGCCTTCGCAATGTCCTCGGCCATCACGCCAGGCCGCAGTATATGGCGTGGTGTAAGCCGGTCGGTGATCTCGGTGCCGCCTGGTGCCATCGTGTTGATGCGGATGCCATAGCGGCCGTATTCCATCGCGAGCACCTTGCTTAGTGCTAATACGCCGCCTTTGCTGGTCGCATAGGGCAGGCGGTAGAGTCCGCGCGTCGACTGCGATCCCAGATTTACGATAGAGCCGGATTTCTGCTTCATCATCATCGGCAATACGGCGAGGCAGCACCAAAGTGTCGGGTACAGCGAACGTTCAAGTTCGAGCTTCACCTCATCCTCGGTATAGAGGTGGAATGGCTTGATCCAGATCGTACCGCCGACATTGTTGACCAGAACGTCGATGCGCCCATAGGCATCGACGACTTGAGTCGTCAGGTCTTGCGCGCCGGCGAACGTGCTCAGATCGACGATCACTTTCATTGCTTCCACATCATACTCGCGCAATTCACTCACGGTCGCGGTCGCGCTGGCATCGACTCGATCGGCGACCACCACGATTCCGCCTTCCTGCCCCAGTCTCTTGGCCGTGGCGCGCCCAATGCCTTGGCCGGCACCGGTCACGATGCAGACCTTGTTCTTGAGCCTGCAGGCGCCCGCGGCCCTGGCGTCGAGCTCTCCAGACATCGACTTTCCCCTATGGCGTATGGAGTTTGCGAAGGAATCCGGATCGTTCCGTTGCTGCGCCTATGAGGAATCCAAGATCACCCCCGCCGAGAATGAAGCGTGCACCCATACCAATATAGCGATACATCAGGGCTTCCTCGTAGATACCGCCCATGCCCGGCCATTTTCCGTGCTCGCGGCAGGCCGCAATCATGTGCTCATAGGCCGCGGTCACTTTGGCGTGGCCGAGTTCACCTGGGATACCCATCTCGACGCACAGATCGTTGGTGCCGATCAGGAGCACGTCGACGCCGGGCACCGCCGCAATCGCCCCTGCATTCTCGATCGCCTTTGGTGATTCCAGCATGACCGTAATCAGGTTGGCAGCGTTCAAAGCCGCCAGATCGGCCGTTTTCATGGGTTTGAAGTCGAATTGAGGGACGCTGCCGAAAACGGCGCGCCGGCCTTGCGGCGGATAGCGCAGCCTTTCGACGATCAATTGTGCTTCTTCAGCGGTCTCCACATGCGGCACTACGATGCCCAGTGCCCCGTTATCAAGCAGCCGTGTTGCAATTGAAAACTCGCCTTTTGGAATTCGCACGATCGGAGCGATGCCGGCGTCGAGAGCGGCCACGGTAATCTGCGATGCGGTTTCGATCGATAGCGCTCCATGCTCCAGATCGATAAACAGCCAGTCGAATCCGGCACTCATCATCGCCTTGGCGATTTCTACGCTTCGCACGATCCGGATGCCGACACCGAGCGACAATTCACCCCGCTCGAGCTTTTCCCGCGCAATGTTGCGAACCCTCGGCATTCTCATGCTCTTTGCTAGCTTGCCAAATTGTCGATCAGCTCGGACACATAGTCGGCATCGGAGGTCGTCACGAACAGGTCTGAAAAGCCCCGAACATTTGCTACGCGCTGGTCTCCGGCCGCATGAGGATCGCCGATGCGTTGCAGCACGACAAAGGTGACCAGCATGTCGGGTTTTCCGTGCTCGGGCCGAAACAGTCGCTCGTCGCCTTCGGCACAGACGATGACGATCATATTGGTCTGCGCCTCGGCACCGGTGGCTGCGATCTCCTTCCACCCCACCGGTTTCGCGTCAGTTAGAACTTGCACATTCGGAAGGCCGCGCTTGGCTACCTTTCGAGCAACCATGCCGCCCTTTTCGCCAAGACCAAGCAACTTGATACGGCGAGGGGATGAATTTCGGTTGTGGCCGATCCGTGTGCCTGGAAGGGTCGTGCCGCTGCCTGAATTCATGGGCGCATGTCCACTGCGGGGTTGAGCCGGCGCTGACCACGCCTTCCATGTTCCATACCGCATACGTGACCGTTTGACGAGTTGACACCTGTGGCCCCGTGCGCAGACTGTTACCAGCGGAAGTCAATATGGCCGCAGTGTCCAGCGAGGTACGATCATGCACTTGCATCAACCGCAGGGTCGCTTGGGGTTCAAGCGCGCCATGGCGCACACCGCGCTTGCAGCGATGTTTCTCCTAAGCCTTTCGTTTGGTCGTTTTGCGAATGCGCAAGTAGAGACCGTTACGGTTGGCATCACCAATGCCGCGACGGACGCCGGCTTCTTCATCGCTGACAAGAAGGGCTATTTTCGCGCCGAGGGGATCGAGATCAAGACCACAGCGTTCGCCTCGGCGGCAGGCATGGTGGCGCCACTGGGACGCGGCCAGCTCGATGTCGGCGCCGGTACCGTGTCGGCAGGTCTCTACAATGCAGTCGAGCAGGGCGTCCAATTACGAATCATCGCCGACAAGGGCTCGGTCACCGACAAGCTGGAATATTCGCGACTTGTCGTCCGTAAAGATCTGGTCGACAGCGGCCGCTACAAGACTCTCGCTGATCTGAAAGGCATGACGATCGCAGCAGCATCGCCCGGCTCCGGCTCGGAATCCTCTGTCAATGAGGCCCTGAAGAAAGGCGGCTTGAAGTTCAGCGACGTCAAGGTCGTCTATATGGGTTTCCCGCAGATGCTCGCGGCCTTGATCAACAAGGGGATCGACGCGGCGCAGTCGAATGAGCCGACGTTGACGCGCGGGCTTCGCGATGGCGTGACGGTGCGGGCGAGTCCAACCGTCATCTATCCCGGGCAGCAGACCGCCGTCGTGCTTTATTCGGAAGAATTCGCACAGAAACGCCATGCGGTGGCGCAGAAATTCATCAAGGCCTATATCCGGGCCGTGCGCGATTATAATGACGCCATCGTCGGGACCAAGCTTGCGGGACCGAATGCGGATGAGATCATTACAATCCTGACTGAATCCACGGAGATCAAGGATCGGGAAACCTTCGCCTCCATGAGCCCCTTCGCGGTCGATCCGAATGGCGGGGTGAACGTGGACGCGCTGAAGAACGATCTCGTCTTCTTTCGGGAGCGTGGACTGATCGGTCCCAATGTCTCGGTTGACAAGGTTGTCGACCATTCGTTCTCGGAGGAGGCCGTGCGCCTTCTCGGACCTTACAAGCCGCGATAGAATGGTATGCGAACGGGCCGGCCGAAAGGCCCCCGTTGCGATAAGAAGATTCGGAGAATTCGGTATGATCACTCACGAACAGAACGAGTTCCTGACCCGAACCGGCCCCGGCACTCCGATGGGTGAACTGTTCCGGAGGCATTGGATTCCGGCCTTGATGTCGGAGGAACTGCCACGGCCGAACTGCCCTCCCGTCCAAGTCCAACTCCTGTCGGAGCGGTTGATCGCCATCCGCGACACCCAGGGCCGGCTTGGCCTCATGGACGAATTCTGCGCCCACCGCGGCGTGTCGTTGTGGTTCGGCCGCAACGAAGAGAACGGGCTCCGCTGCCCCTATCACGGCTGGAAATACGACATTACCGGCCAATGCGTCGACGTTCCATCCGAGCCTGCGTCGAGCGGTTTTTGTGAGAAGATCAAGCTAACGGCTTACCCCTGCGTCGAAGTTGGCGGCGTCATCTGGGCCTATATGGGCCCCCCGGCGAAACAGCCTGCGCCGCCTTCCTTCGAATGGGTGCAACTCAAGCCATCGCAGCGGTTCATTTCGAAGCGCTGGCAGGAAAGCAATTATCTGCAGGCCATGGAAGGTGGAATTGATTCGAGTCACGTCTCGTTCCTGCATCGCGGTGATCTGAATTCCGATCCGCTCCACAAGAATACCGCCGGCGCGAAATATGCGCGTAGCACCAACACCGTCTTCGACATTCTGGAATCGCCCGGGGGCTTGTTGATCGGCGCTCGCCGCAATGCCGATCCGGGCTATCATTATTGGCGCATCACGCAATGGCTGATGCCGTGGTACACGTTGATCCCACCTTATAAAGGCCAGGCGGCGAACGGCCACGCCTGGGTACCGATGGACGATCACAATTGCATGGCCTGGACCATGACGTTTCATCCAGTGCGCGATCTCTCGACGCACGAAGTGGAGTTGATGAAGACCGGCGCCGGCGTTCATGCCGACATGATTCCCGGAACGTTTCGGCCGGTCGCCAATCGCAGCAACGGTTATTTGATGGATCGCGCCGCACAGGAGGCTGGTCATTATTATAGCGGTGTGAAGGGACTCGCCATTCAAGATGCGTCCGTTCAGGAAAGCATGGGGCCGATCGCCGATCGCAGCAAAGAGAACCTCGTCTCGACTGATAACGCGATCATCATGGCGCGACTGCGATTGCGTAAGGCCGCGATGGCCGTGCAGGATGGCAAGCCGGCGCCCGGGCTTGACGCTGAGGCCCAGAACGTGCGCTCGGCATCGTTCCTTCTTCCCGAGGGCAGCGAATTCAAGGACGCCGCACTCGACGCCATAAAGGTCCGTAAGGGCGAACACCACATGGCCGTCTGAGCAGGGCGCGCAGCTTGACATCGTCCATGACATCTTCGGGTAGCGCGGACGAAGTTGCCGCGCTGATCGGCGGCTACGCAGCGAGTGTCGCGGATGAACTCGATCAGCCGACCGAGCGCGCCGCCAAGGCCGCCTTGGTCGATTCGATCGCGGTCGCCATGGGAGCACTCACGCACCCGGCGGCACAGGCGGCGCGTCGTCATGCCTATCGCTTCCCGGTGGGCGAGGATGGGTGTCTCGTCTGGGGTACAGGCACGCGCACGACTCCTGATCTTGCGGCGCTGACCAACGGCGTGCTGCTGCGCTGCTACGACTACAATGATTTCTTCGTCGGCCAGCGCAACAGCGGCCATCCCAGCGACATGGTGGGCGGGGTGGTCGCCGCGGCGGAGTTTGCCGGCGCGTCGGGCAAGGAGCTGCTGGCGGCGCTCGCCATCGGCTATGACGTCGTGGCCGCCTGCTTCGACGCCTTCTCGACCGCACCCGGCGGCTGGGACTACACCAATCTCACCTCGATCGGCGCCACGGCGGCGATCGCGCGCCTCTTGAAGCTCGATGCCGACCAGGCCCGCGAGGCGCTGGCCATGACGGTCATCCCGCATCTCGCCAGCGACGAGATCGAA
>DASXYI010000081.1:0-4953 GCA_036502605.1 Steroidobacteraceae bacterium | reverse complement strand
GCGGCGGATTCGGAACGTAATCTTATCTTCGTTCCGGAATCGGCGCCAGCCAGCGCACCCGTCGGCGGCGACACCACGACCGTGGGTGCGCTAATCTGCGGCGGCTCGAGGGGGTGCATCGGTGTCTACATCCATAATGTCGACAACGATGAAGACCACCATCACGATGGCGACCACGACCACGACGATGGCCATCACTGATCATAAGCGTCAGCCAACATGATCGGGTGAAGTCAGTTCATGAACAACGCCTCGCGGCCCAACCGGTCGCGAGGCCGACTTCGATGTCTGCAATCATCAGGCAGTTTATGGTATCAACGCCATCATACCGAATTTGCTCCCGGACACTGCTGGCGATGGCGGTGTTTGCGGTGCCCGATGCCGCGCCGGCACGCGCAGGAACCGAAATCGTCGGCACGCCGGCGGCACTCCAAGTGGAGGCGCACGACACGACACTGCGAGCGGTGCTAGGCGCGCTAGGCGTTAGAATCCAGACCTCGGTCGATCTCAGTCGTCCGATCGATGGGACCTTCAAGGGATCGTTACGCGAGGTGATAACGCGATTGCTGGTTGGCTACGATTTTTTCCTTCATAAATCAGCCAACGACATCGAAGTTGTCGTCGTTGGCTCCTCCGGGACCAGAGGAACGACAGGCGCAGCGCCGCGGATCGCGCCGGTGGCGCCGGTAGCGGTGAAAACGCCCACCCGCGATCCCTTTGATCGACGAGGCTTCTAGGACATTCTCGCCGACCAGCGGGGCCTCCTAACGGAGCGGAGGTCACCGTCGCTTAATAGCAGGCCGGCTATGGGAAATATCCACATTGGTTGACCCGCAAACCGCCGCACCTCAACCGCTAGCGCTTCCTATTTTCCGAGCAAGATCTGCCCCATTCCAAACCGAGTCTGCCGCTTGACTCTTCGACAACACCGCTAGCGTGTGCCTTGCGATCATCAGTTCCTCGTCGGTTGGCACCACGTAAAGCGCGACACGGCTCCTTGCAGTCGAGATCTTTGGCTTTCCTGATGCGTTGGCGGCATGATCAATAGCCGCGCCCAGCCAAGCAAGCTTTTCGGCGATGCGAGCACGCAATGCTCTCGAATTTTCGCCAATTACGGCAGTGAAGACAAAACCGTCAAGTCTTCCGAGCGCCCGCAGCCAGCATCCCCGCGTGCAGAGCGACGCGATATACGAGGTACTCGATGGCGAAAGCGGCAATTGGACTGGGACTGTCCGCAAGCTCCCGTACATCGTTGCTGACTCCTGACAGCCCCTTGAGACCGCAATCTCTGCACAAGAGAGCTTCAACCTCCGTTACGGACATGCCCTTTTCCGCGAAAAGATAAAGCACAACGCCAGGATCGATTTGGCCCGGACGAGTACCCATGGCAGCCCATCAAGGGCCTTAAACTCCATTGTACTTTCGATGCTGCGATCAAGAGCCGGCCCAAGCTGTTCCGAAGAAAGACTAGCGCGCGCCACGCCGGCCTTGCGAACAAGTCGAAAACACTGACAATGTAATCAGGCGTTGGCGCCGGTTCATCGAAGCGTGGCCAGCCGCCGGTCAGAGCAGGGGGAATCATGCGTTGGCTTGTCTGGTCTGTGGCCATCATAGCGGCGCTCGGCATTGGCGTTGGCTGCGTCGATTCCGCGGTGGCGCAGCAGCAATCGCTGAAAGAGCAAATCCTCGGCACCTGGGTGCTCGTTGCCTGGGTGCAGATGCGCCCGGATGGCAGCGAGTTTCAGAAGTACGGTGGCAATCCGCAAGGCTTCCACATCTTCGAGCGGAACGGTCGTTTCTTCGCGATGATGGCGCGTCCCGACCTGCCGAAGATCGCAGCATCCGACCCGCAGAAGGCGACCCCCGAAGAGGCCAGGCAGATCATGGCCGGATCAATTGCATACTACGGCACCTTTACCGTCGACGAGGCGGAGCGGACGGTGACCCTTCGCATGGATGCAAGCACGTTCCCCAACCAGCTCGGTCGCGAACTTCCCCGGCGCATCGTTTCCGTGACGCCGAACGAAATGATCTATGCCAATTCCAATGCTACGACTGGCGGCGGTCAGATTCAACTATCGTGGAAGCGAGCACAATAGCAGCGCACCTCCTTCACTTATCAATTCAGATGATCTTCAACACTTTGATGAGTAATGACATGAACATCTTGCATCAATCGACCATTGCGGTCTGCGCGGCGCTTTCGATTGCGCTCCCTGTTGAGGCGGTGAAGGCTCAGGATTATCCGACAAAGCCGGTCCACATCATCAGCGGCTTTGGAGCTGGATCGGCGGGTGATGTGCTCGTCCGGTTGCTCGTGCCTAAGCTCAGCCAGTCGATGGGCCAGCAATTCATTGTCGAGTACAAGCCGGGTGCTGGAAGCAATATCGCTGCCGAATCCGTTGTCCGCGCGCCGGCTGACGGTTACACGCTCTTCCTTGGCACCTCGGCCAACACTATCAATGCAACCTTCTCACGCAATCTTTCATTCGATTTCGCGAAGGACCTGGCCCCCATTGCTCAATTGGGGTCAGTACCCAACCTTTTTGTCGTCAATCCATCGCTGGGCGTGACCAACCTGCGGGAGTTCATCGCTCTCGCCAAGGCGCAGCCCGGGCAGATCAACTACGCCACCCCCGGCGTCGGTACCCTGTCGCATATGTCTGGTGAACTTCTCAATTTTTTGGCAGGCATCAAGCTTGTGCACGTTCCTTATCAGAGCAGCGCGCAAGCAATGACCGACGTACTGGCCGGCCGCGTCACAGCATTTTTCGCACCGGTCAACATTGTTTGGCCGCATGTCGAAGCCGGCAAGCTGAGGGCACTCGCCACCACCGAGAACAAGCGAACCCCGCTGGCCCCCGATGTTCCCACGATGGCGGAGGCCGCCGACTTGCCGCGCTATGAGAGCGCCATCTGGTACGGCCTGCTGGCGCCGGCCAGGACTCCGCCCAACGTGATCGAGAAGCTGTCCCGTGCCGTCAACGAGGCGCTGCAAGACACCAACACATTGGCGCAGATGCGCGCGCAGGGTATGGGTCCGTTGGGCGGAAGTTCCGAGGAATTCGGCAAAGCCATCGAGGCCGACGTCGTGAAGTGGAAAGAACTCATTACCTCGGCAGGTCTAAAAACATAGCAGATTTGAATAGTCGGCGCGGCATCGCCGCGCGCGCTTAGTCCTGCTTCCAAAGGGAATGTCCTATGCTCAAGCTGCCAAGCCATGGTCGCTACGACTATTCATCGATTGAGAAACGGCGAGACTTCGATTGGCCCGACGGCCATCGCCTCGCCTTTTACGTCGCTCTCAATGTCGAATATTTCGCCTTCCTGGCAGGCCGAGGCGCTGATCCGACGCAGCGTGGCGGCCCGCAGACCCATCGCAACTATGCTTGGCGGGAATACGGCCTTCGGGTGGGGATTTGGCGCATATTCCGCATGCTTGATGAATTGCAGCTCCCGGCCACGATTCTGCTTAACAGCATGGTATGCGAGCATGCACCGGAGATCATCGAGCGGATCAAGCAGCGCGGCGATGACGTCTGCGCGCACGGTCGGACGAATGCGGAGGCATTTGGCCAGTTTTGGGAGCACGACGAAGCGCGCATCATCGCGGAGACGACCGAGACGATCACCAAGCACCTCGGTGATCGGCCGACGGGCTGGATGGGTCCGGGGGCTGCCGAGTCGAGGGTCACCTGCGATCTGATCAAGGAAGCGGGCTATACCCACCATCTTAGCTGGCCGGTCGATGATCAGCCGATCTGGATGCGGACGCGAGCGGGCAATATCCTATGCGTTCCGTATCCGATGGAGCTCAACGATATCGGGACGAATGTCTACCGCGATCACACCGGCCAGGAGTTTGCCGACATGATCGTGGAGCAGTTCGACGAGCAAGTCGAGCAATCGGCGGAGCAGCCCCTGGTGATGGGCGTTGCGCTCCATACCTTCGTCACGGGTCAGCCGATGCGGCTGCGGCCGGTAAGGAAGGCCTTGCAGCATTGTGTTCAACATAAGTTAAAGGATCGCGTCTGGTATACGCGTGCAGCCGATATTGCAGACTATTGCTGCACACTTCCGCCGGGAACGATCGTCGGTAGCTGATCCATGGCGCGAGAGCGGCGCGCCAAGCAAGGGGCTCGACGACATCGGTGCCGATCTAATGATGATCCAGATTGCGACGATGTCGGCGATCCTCGGACCGTCGAAATCATATTTCTTCGATGCGAGCGGCTGGGTCCCATTTTGCGATGTCGCCCGACCGGTTTGTACCGATATTCGTCGATCTTTATCCATGAACCGCAGTCGGACTGGCGACGTTGCTTCACGGGGCCATCGCATCCCTCTCGCTGTCACCAACCGCTGTGCGCAACACGCCGGCGAGCAAGCGTCGACCTCGTAGCCCGATCGCGGCCGCTCTCCCCACCAGCCCGAGGTCCCAGCATTACTGGTGCGATTGAAGGACCGCGCGCTCAGCCCCGTCACGCAGCTTTTCATCGACAGTGCCAGAGAAGACGCAGGGGCCTTGGCAAAGAAGAAATAATATGCCGTGTCTAGATCGTGACCATCGGCAATCGCGTCAACGCGCGCATCGCCCGGCAGGTATCGACCGTCCAAATCTCACCGCTCAACGCTAGGCTAATGTGCCATGAGGAGCGGTATGGGGGACTCGTGCAGGAGACTGTAGGTCACGCCGCCGACCAATCGCTCGCGCAGGCGCAGATGACCGTAGCCGCCCAAGATGATCAGTTCGGCATTTCGCCGTTTGGCCTCCGAAATCAGCTTGGCTCCGACATCGCTGTTCGGACTTTGGACGCGATGCAGGATGGCATCGATCCCGTGGTGCTTGAGATGATTGACGGCATCGAGTCCGATGCGCGCTTCTTCCTCGGCCGGTCGTTCCCGGATTATGACCACGACCATGACCTCTTTGGCCTGATGTAGAAACGGCAT
>DASXYI010000080.1:0-25438 GCA_036502605.1 Steroidobacteraceae bacterium | reverse complement strand
GACCGCCTCAGAAGATGCCGAGCGCCGTTCCTGCGGCGAGGGTGGCTCCTAGCTCTTCGCATTGTTGCAAATTCGCCGCGGGAATCACCTTAGGCTGCATTATTTCGGCGGCGGTCTGCGCGTGGGTACACACGATGAGCGGCTCCGCGATCGCCTTCAGGCGCCATCCGGTCGCGATACGTTCGATCTGTTGCGCGGCGTTGCGCCCGTCGCTGCCGGCACAGATCATCACTGCGTAGGGCCTGCCGTCGAGCCGCTCGAGAGCAGCATAGTAAACTCGATCGAAGAAATCCTTCATTTGCCCCGACATCGCGGCGAGATTCTCAGGACTTGCAAAGACATAGCCGCTTGCCTCGAGGACGTCCGCTGCGCTCGCCTCGGCGGCGCGCAGCAACGAAATGCGAAGCGTGGGTTCGGTACGGGCCCCCAACGCCGCGGCTTCGGCCATTTGCAGCGTTCCGCCCGTCATGGAGTGGTAGACGATCAACAATGTCTTCATGGAGCGTTGCATGGTAGCAGCAGCGCAGATACCGCAGCGCAACAGCGTGGGCTATATCCTACGCGGCGCGGGGGCGGCTCACCGACTGTCTAAGCGAGCCATATCAAGGAGACTTCTCTGCCATTGAGTCCATTGAGTAGGGAAGTCTTCACTCACAACTTTAAGGTGCGCTCATGCTTCACTATGCAGTTGTATTTTTCATTATCGCATTGGTCGCAGCGTTCTTCGGCTTCGGTGGGATCGCCGTCGGCGCTGCCGGAATTGCGAAGGTTCTGTTCGTCGTGTTTCTGATCGGCGCCATCGTCAGCTTCCTGATGAGCATGGGCCGGCGCGTTTAGCATTCGTTGCAATTTCTTTCAAAACCGGAGAGTCAAATGGAATCGCTCTTAGATACGAGCCAAGCCCGCAATGCGAAAGACTACGCGACTGGCCAAATCAACAGCTTTATCGAGAACGTAGAGGACCTGACTCACGCCTTGAAGGATGTTGATACTCCGGAGATAGCCCGGGTCAAGGCCAAGGTCAAAATCGCCCTTGCGGCTGCGAAGAGCGCTCTTTCCGATGGAGCCGAGCAAGTTCGCACCCAGGCGCGTCAAGCCACCAGAACCACCGATACGTACGTCCGCGACAATCCCTGGCAGGTTGTGGGAATGGCGGCGCTGATCGGCATCGCGGTAGGCATCATCGCAACCCGCCGCGCCAACTGACGCACCCCGGGCGGCGGAGTGTTACGCCCTCCGCCACCCGGTGGTCCCGCCGGGCTTGTCTTCGAGCAATATGCCGGCCGCGGTCAGCAGGTCGCGTATCCGATCGGACTCTGCGAAATTCTTCGCCGCGCGTGCGGCATGCCGCGCCGCAAGCAAGGCTTCTATTTCGCCATCGGAAATCGACGCGGTTCCCACGCCGCGCTTGAGGTAGGCGCCCGGCGGCTGCTGCAACAGCCCCAGCACCTGCCCCATATGGCGCAAAGATGCCGCCAACACGGCGGCTTCGTCATGCCTTCCTCCCGCTTTGGCGCTGTTGAGATCCCGCGCGACCCCCTGCATCGCCGCCAGCGCGTCGGGAGTATTGAAATCGTCATCCATCGCGGCGTTGAAGCCGGCGGCGCCGACATTCGCGCCGTCCGCATCGGTACGCGCAGCGCCCCCCGCATCGGCACGCGCGCCGCCGGCGTCCTTCAATGCCCGGTATAAACCCAGCAGCGTCTCATCCGCCTGCGTCAACTGCGCTTCGGAATAGTTGATGGGTCCCCGGTAATGGCTGCTGAGTAAAAAGAATCGCAGCACCTCCGGATCGCGCAAAGTCTTCAGCACCTCGCGCACCGTGAAGAAATTCCCCAACGATTTCGACATCTTTTCGTCGTCGATGCGCACGAACCCGTTGTGCATCCAGACGCGGACGAACGGCGCGTCGCAGGCGGCGCAGGATTGCGCGATTTCGTTCTCATGATGCGGAAACTTGAGGTCCATGCCGCCGCCGTGCAGATCGAAATAATCTCCGAGCAAACTGGTCGACATTGCAGAGCACTCGATATGCCAACCTGGGCGGCCTTTTCCCCAAGGCGAAGCCCAGAACGGCTCGCCCGGCTTCGCGTGTTTCCATAGGACGAAATCGAGCGGATCGAGCTTGGATTCTTCGATTTGCACGCGCGAACCGGCACGCAGATCATCGATCTTCTTCCCGGAAAGCTGGCCGTAGTGGGGAAATTTACGCACTGCGTACATCACATCGCCGTTGCCGGCGACATATGCATAACCCTTGTCGATCAACGTCTGCGTCATCGCGATGATGGGCGCGATGAAGTCGGTGGCGCGCGGTTCCAGATCCGGCGTTTGCAAACCCAGAGTGGCGCAATCCTCTTGCATGGCCACCGTGAAGCGCTTGGCCAGCTCGCGCCAATCCTCGCCGTTGTCCGCGGCCCGCTGAATGATCTTGTCGTCGATGTCGGTGATGTTGCGTACGTAGGTGACCTGGTAACCCCGCGAGCGCAGGTATCTCTGTACCAGGTCGAACACCGTCAGCATTCGCGCATGTCCGATGTGAATGTAGTCGTACACCGTGATGCCGCACACATACATGCGCACCTCGTTCGGGCGCAATGGCGTGAACTCCTCCTTCTCGCCGGTGAGCGAGTTATGGATTCTTAGCATGCGATTCGAGGCGACGCCGCGCGGTACCCGGCGTCATGAGTTGCAGCAGCGGCGCGAGCTCCGGCCCATGGGATTGGCCGGTCAACGCGACCCTCAAGGGCATGAACAGATCGGCGCCCTTGCGGCCGGTGCGCTCCTTCAAGATCTTCGTCAACTGCTTGAGGTCCGCACCCGATTGATCGAGGGCATCTATCGCGGCTGAAAAGAATGCAGGACCCGCGGCGGCGATGACCTGCTGTTCCGCGGGTCCGAGGGAAGGGAGTTCGCCGCGCACGACCGCGGCCCACGGCGCCGCATCCGCCGGCAGCACCACATTGTGCCGCACCAGTTCGACGAATTCGGTCGAATCATCGGAGCCCAACCAGGTACGAATCTCGGCGGCGGACATCCGCTGCAGTGTTTCCTTTTGCCAATGCATGAGCTGCGATTCATCGAAGCGAGCCGAGGCCGCCCCAAGATGCTCGGGCCGGAAATGCGCAGGCATGTCGGAAGCCGTCAACCAACCGTCGACATCGCTGCTGTGTCCCAGGTGGAACAAGTGATTGAGCACCGCCGTACTCAAGAAACCACGTTCGCGGAATTCCTGCACGCTGGTGCTGCCGTGACGCTTCGACAGCGGCGCGCCGTCCGCTCCCACCAAGAGTCCCACATGCCCATAGCCCGGGCGGCGCAACTGCAACGCGTCCAGCAGCAGCAGCTGACGCGGCGTGTTGGTCAAATGATCGTCGCCGCGCAGCACGTGAGTCACGCCCATGACAGAATCGTCGACGGCATTGCAGAAAAAGAAAGCCGCGGTACCGTCCTCGCGGCGGATGATGAAGTCGCCGATATCGCTCGATGCAAATTTCTGCGGTCCATGGACCACATCGATGAATTCGACGCTGGCGTCGGCCGGCACCGCAAAGCGCAGCGTTGGTTTCAGTCCGAGCGCCTCACGTTCCTCGCGCTGTGCCGGCCCCAGGCTGCGGCAAGTTCCGGCATAGCGAGGGGGTTTGCCCGACATGCGCTGTAATTTGCGCGATAGCTCGAGATCCTGCGCCGTGCAATAGCACGGATACACCTGATGGCCCCGCTCCAAGCGGGCGAACAGCTCTTGGTAGAATGCTCCGCGCTCCGACTGCGAATAGGGTGCCGACGGACCGCCGACATCGGGCCCTTCATCCCAATCGAGCCCGAGCCACCCCAGATCGATCATCAGCTCATCGCGGAAACGCAATTGGCTGCGCTCGACATCGGTATCTTCGATGCGCAATATGAATCGGCCCCCGGTTTTCCGGGCCCACAAGTGGCTGAAAAAAGCCGTTCGCGCGTTTCCCAAATGCAAGGATCCGGTTGGGCTGGGCGCAAACCGCGTTATGACCGGTGACGACATAGCTCAAGATTGTACCTATTCGAGTAGAATCTCGGAGATGAAACAGCTACTACTCGTCATCGGACTGCTCTCGGCCACGGTGTTTCAGTCAAGCGTCGCGGCCGAACCGCCGGCCGCCGCCACGCCGGCACCCGCCGCCCCACCGGCTCCTGCCGCGATCTCGCCTGACCCGGCAGCGAACGCCGCAGCGCCGCCCCCCGCCGCGGCGCCGCCGGCCGCAGCTGCGCCCGCGAAGCCCGTCCCGACGGGTCCCGTTCGTGTTCAAGTGGTGACGTCGCTGGGCAGCTTCACCATTGAACTGCTGCCGGAGCGTGCACCGCTCACCGTCGCGCAATTCTTGAAATATGTCGACCAGGGTTTTTACTCGGGGACGATATTCCACCGCGTAATTCCGAACTTTGTGATCCAGGGCGGCGGCTTCGACAGCACCTACAAACTCAAAGGCGCGCCCACCAAAGTCGTCAACGAATCGGGAAACGGCTTGACCAACCAACGTGGTACGGTGGGTCTCGCGCGCCCATCGGAACCTCACGGCGGCGACTGCCAATTTTACGTGAATCTGTACGACAACGGAGCGCTTGATCCCAATCAAACCCGCTGGGGGTATGCCGTGTTCGGTAAAATCGTGCAGGGCATGGAGGTGGTCGACAAGATCGGCAATGTGGCCACCGGTTCGAAGGGCCCGTTCAAGGAAGATGCACCGCTGCAGCAAGTCGGCATCCTGCGAATCGAGCGCGTGGCCGCCCCTTGACAGCGTGACCACGCTATTCATCTCGGATTTGCATATCGACGCAAGCAGCCCGGCGATCGCCGGGCAATTCGTGCATTTATTGGACGACGAGGCGCGCAGCGCCGAGGCCCTCTACATTTTGGGCGATTTATTCGAGTCATGGGTCGGCGACGATGCCGCTGATGAGACCCAAGCCGCGGCGATTGCCGCGCTCAAATCGCTCACCGACAGCGGCGTGCCGTGCTTTGTGATGCACGGCAACCGCGATTTCCTGTTAGGAGCCCAATTCTGCGCCATGTCCGGAGCCCGCCTGCTGCCGGACCCGCTGATCGTGACGCTGTACGGCGAGCCGGTGCTGGTAATGCATGGCGATGCCCTGTGTACCGATGACCGCGCCTATCAACGCCTGCGCGCCACCGTGCGAGATGCCGAATGGCAGCGGCGGTTTCTTGCCCTGTCGGTTCCTGCCCGCCGCGCCCTGGCAGGCGCCGCACGGGTTGGCAGTCAAGCGCATACCGCGGCGCTGCAGTACGCCATTGCCGATGTCAATCCCTCGAGCGTCGCGACCGCATTGCGCACCGCAGGCGCGGCTACGCTATTGCACGGGCATACTCACCGTCCCGCCATACACCCGATCACCGTGAACGGGCGCGCCTGTACGCGGATAGTATTAGGCGACTGGCACACCCAAGGCAGTCTGTTGCGCTGGGATCGAGACGGCCCCGAATTGGTTTCTTTAGAGCGCTGACGCGCGGAC
Source organism: Steroidobacteraceae bacterium (assembly GCA_036502605.1). Classification (GTDB taxonomy): domain Bacteria; phylum Pseudomonadota; class Gammaproteobacteria; order Steroidobacterales; family Steroidobacteraceae; genus Bog-1198. The sequence goes on along the minus strand of DASXYI010000080.1, from coordinate 19,930 downwards.
TCACGGGGCGATGCGCCCCGTCCTGAATTGGTCTCTTGAAAGCGCTGACGCGCGGACTCACGGGGCGATGCGCCCCGTCTTCCCAGGCGCTTCGCGCCGACTCTACGGGGTGGAAGCCACCCCGTCCCAAAGTTGCCCGCTACGCGGGCACGAAGACAAGCCTACCGGCTCGCAACACCCGAATGAAAGCGGAACACATCGTCGCGACTGGTGATCAGTTCCGCCTCGAGCGCCGCGAACTCCTCCAATCGCGCGCCCAGGTCGATGCCGGCGCGATGCGCGGCACGCCGCGCCAAGTCCAGATACACCCGATAGTGACGGGCTTCCGCATGCTGCAGACCCCGGAACAATTCGCCGGGCGCGCCGCCGATGGCGGGTGCCAACGCAGCGAAGCGCTCGCACGAACGCGCCTCGATGAACGCCCCGCAAATCGTCAAATCGACTTCGCGTTGCGGCTCGGTTTTGGCGACCAAGCGGCGCAGGCGTTCAGCATACCGGCCCGGGGCCAGCCGTCGGGGCACGACGCCCAGCGATTTGATGAGTTTGGCGACTTGCTCGTAGTGACGCAGTTCCTCGCGCGCCAGGCGCGACATCTTGTCGGTAAGTTCCAAATCCTCGGCGTAGGCGAACATCAGTGACAATGCGGTCGACGCCGCCTTTTTCTCGCAGTTCGCGTGATCGATGAGGAGGATGTCCGGCGCTCCGCACGCCTGCGTAACCCAGGCAATCGGTGTTGCCGCACGCAGCAGAGGATGTGCGAACCGAGCCGGCGCTGCGGCGTCGCTCGCCGCAGCGTTCATGCCGGCACCTTCAGGCCGGCGATGGTTTGCAGCAACTCGCCTGCGGATTGAAATCGATCCACCGGGGACTTGGCGAGTAGCTTCCGCAGCATTCCTTCATAGCTCGCGAACTGCGGTGCGATCTCGGGCAATTCGGCGCGCTTGTGCTTGTAGATGACTTCCATCGCCGATGTACCCGTGTACGGTTTTCGGCCGATCAACATCTCGTAGTAGACGACGCCCAGGCTATACAGATCGCTGCGCGCGTCGATTTGCTCCGCGTGACCCTGTTCCGGGCTCATGTAGTAAGGCGTGCCGAAGATCTCTCGCGTCCCCGTCAGATCCGCGTCCAATTCGTTGGTCTTGGCCAAGCCAAAATCGATCAAGCACAGTGAACCGTCGGCGCGTAGCATCACGTTGGCGGGCTTCAAGTCCCGATGCAAAACGCCGACGTCATGAATGGCCTGGAGCGCACTGGCTATCTGTTCCAGATAGTGCAGCGCCACGGCGGGCGACAGCGGCGCTTTCATGCGCTGCCGTAAATCTCCTGCCGGAAAATGCTCCATGGCGATATAGGCATGATCGTCCGCGATTCCCAGATCGTAAATGCGCACGATATTCTGATGCTTCAAGCCCGCGACGATTTCATATTCCTGCAGAAATCGATCGAAACCGACGAAACGTTCGGACACGTCCGGTACTTGGCTGAATACCTTGAGCACCACCAGCGTGCCCGCGCGCTCGCTCTCCGCAAGGTAGATCTTGCACATGCCCCCGCTGCCCACTTGCCTGATGCAGCGATGGCCGCGAATCATGACCGAGCCGAAGCGGTACCGCTGCCCGAAATCCGGGTGCCCGCGCCGCATTACCTGGAATTGCTTGTGTTCGCGGGAGGCATCGGCAAGCAGGCGCATCAGTGCAGCTCGGTCGATCTTTCGGCCGTAGAGGCGGTGCAATCCCGGCACCGCCGCCGGCGGTGCCGGCGGCGGGTCCTGCAACAATACGAATACAATGGGTGCGAATTCCGCTTTGGCCAGCAGTTCCACCGCCAGCGACTCGAGCTCGGTGGCCGGCGGCGCCCCGACGAGGACCACCGCATCGAAACCCGCGGCGGCGAACTGGGCATCCAAGGCAGCATCCTGGCCCAAACGATGTTCGACCATAACCGCGTCCGGCCGCTCGATCTCGACGTGCTTACTGACCAGCAGCCGATACTCGGCGCGCTCCGCTATCACCAGCAGACGCAGACTCATGGCCGCTCAAAAGCCTACAGGACTCGAACAGACTTGAGTCCGCGTCCAGTGCCGTCGCGACGCTGCTGTTTGGCTTCGTCGGATCGCTCTCCTTGCAGCCGTTCCAGATATTCGGGCGTCACGTCGCCGGTAACGTACTCGCCCGAGAAGCACGACGTATCGAAGTCCGTGATCTTCGCGTTGTCGTGACGAACGGCGTGTTCTAAATCGTTCAGATCCTGGTAGATGAGCCAATCGGCGCCGATGATGTCGCACACTTCTTGGTCCGTATGCCCGGCCGCCACGAGTTCCGACGTGTCGGGCATGTCGATGCCATACACATTGGGGTAGCGCACCGGCGGCGCCGCGGAGGCGAAATATACTTTCTTGGCACCGGCCTCGCGCGCCATGTCGATGATCTGCGCCGAAGTCGTGCCGCGCACGATGGAGTCGTCGACCAGCAGCACCGTCTTGCCGCGGAACTCGAGATCGATGGCATTCAACTTACTGCGTACGGACTTCGAACGCTGTTCCTGACCCGGCATGATGAAGGTGCGGCCGATGTAGCGATTCTTGATGAAACCCTCGCGATACTTGACGCCGAGCAGCTGCGCCACTTGCACCGCGGCGGTACGGCTCGTGTCAGGAATCGGAATGACGACATCGATGTCGTTCTCGGGCCGGTGGCGTTTGATTTTTTCCGCCAGACGTTCGCCCATACGCAACCGCGCCTTGTAGACCGAAATATTGTCGATAATCGAGTCAGGCCGCGCGAAGTAAACATATTCGAATATACAAGGCGTATGCCGCGCCATCGCCACGCATTGCTGCGCGTAGAAGCGACCCAGCTGGTCGATGAACACCGCCTCCCCGGGGGCTACGTCGCGCACCATCTTGAATCCCAACATATCGAGCGCGACGCTCTCGGAAGCCAGCATCCACTCGGTTCCCTTGTTGGTGTCGCGATTTCCGACCACCAGCGGTCGGATGCCGTTCGGATCGCGAAAGCCGAGAATGCCATGGCCGATCACCATGGCGACCACAGCGTAACCGCCGCGGCAACGGCGGTATACCGCGTTGGCGGCGGCGAAAATGTCCGCCGGCGTAACGCGCGGCGTACCGACACGCTCCAACTCGGACGCCAGCACATTCAACAGCACTTCGGAATCGGAACCGGTGTTGAGGTGCCGGCGATCTTCACGCACCAACACCTCGGTGAGTTCGCGCGCGTTCGTTAGATTGCCGTTGTGGCCGAGGCAAATGCCGTAAGGCGAATTGACGTAGAACGGCTGCGCGTCCTGAGCGCTGTCCGCGCCGGCGGTCGGGTAGCGGACATGACCGATGCCCATGTTGCCCTTGAGCTTGAGCATATGTTTCTGCTGAAACACATCGCGTACCAGCCCGGAATCCTTACGCATGAAAAGTTCACCGGCCTCCGCGGTCATGATGCCCGCCGCATCCTGGCCGCGGTGCTGCAGTACCGTCAGCGCATCATATATCCGTTGATTGACCGCGCTTACACCGACCATTCCCACGATTCCGCACATGAAGGACCTCCGGTCTCACCTGGCTCTGACTTTGACTCCGGTCAGGCGCTCGAGCTTGGCCCAAGGTTCGCCTCTCTCGCCGACCATGGCTCGCAGCCAATCGCCGGCGGCCTCGCCGTAAGGAACCAGCTTCGACCGGTTCCACCACTCTTCGTGATTCAAGTGCAGCAGCTCGGCACCGATGATCATGAGTCCGACCAGCACCATGCCGCGCACGATGCCGAACATCAAACCGATCACCCGGTCGACAGGGCCAAGTCCCAAGCTGCGCGTGAAGTAGCCAAGCAGCATGCCGACGACCCAACCGACCAAAAGCACGAGCACCAAAATAACCAACCGTCCAACCCAGGGCGACACGCTTGGATCGGCGAGTAAGCCGCCGAGATGCGGCTCGACTACGCGGCCGAATCTCCATGCCGCCCAGATCGCGACGACCCAGACAACGAGCGACACAGCTTCTCGAACGAATCCGCGCAATACTCCGATCAAGGTGGAGCTCAACAGAACCAATAGAATCAAGACATCGGCCCCAGTCATTACCGCAGTCTACCCATGCGCACAGTCTACCGGAGCGCGGCCGGTCTTGCCGTGAAACGATCGGCACAAACCCAAATCATGGCGGAACCACGGTCGCCGAGAGACCCTCTTTCCGGAGCTTGAGTTGCTCCCGCTCGGCCGCGCCGCGATCCGCGAGCGGACCAATTCGAACCCGGTAGCGCAACGAGGGTCCCTTGCCGCTCGACGAGACGTAGGCCGAAGACTCGTGCGGCTTCAGCTGCCGCACCAATTTTTCCGCATTGGCCTGGCTCGCAAAACTGCCGATTTGCACCGCCCACTTATGGCGCGATGTATCGGCGGGAGCTGCAGCGCGGGCTGCGCCGGACTTCGACGTCGTCGCAGCGGACTTGGGGGGTGATGGCTCGTTTTCAAGCACGGGCGGGGCGGGCTGCTGCGCCCTCAGCGTCGTAATGGTGGGCGCGGCCGCGTGCTTCGACGCCGCACGCCCCGGCTCGCCCGGCGCCGGTACGCCGGCGGCTGCTTGGCCGGCCCCCGCGTCGCCGGCCGCCGTATCGTCGCGCGCCGTGTCGCCGGGCGCCGCCTCGCCGGAGGACATTGTCGCCGCGGCGGACGATGGTCCCTCTTGGGGTGTTGCCGAAGCGGCTGTGGCTTCCTCCGCGGGCGTAGCCTTACTCGTTGCCAAGTCCACCGTGACGTTACGAACCGGTTCTGCCGGACCCACGGCCGCAGGTGGCGGTGCCAAACCTGACCGCTTAGGACCCGACAACAATTCGGGAACGATCAAGACGATGAGCACCACCAAAATCGTGGCGCCTACCAGACGCTCTTTGACGCGACGATCCATGAAGCTTGACCAGCCTTGTGTCATTGTCTGCGGGGGCGTCAGTATATTCGGGAAGCAGAAGCATAGGAGCCTGTCTGAGTATTCCCCGTGGCGGGCGCCAGCAAACCCTGCGATTCGAGCCAGTCGAGCGCCGGCCCCACGGTGTGGAACGAGCCGAAAACCACGATCCTATCTGTTGGCCCCGCGGCGGCCGACGCTGCAGCGCATGCCGCAGCGATGTCATCGGCGATCGCGAGCGGCGCACTCAACTGCTCCGCAATCCGATCCGCCAATATGGCGGCGCTGGTGCCGCGTGCGCCATCCGTCGATGCCAACCACCAAGCATCGAAGCATTCGCGAACTTCCGCTGCGATGGCCGGAGCATCTTTGTCGGCCAATATGCCGCACACGGCCAACGTCTTTCCCACATTCGGCAACGCGCGCAAATTTTCCTTGAGGATCCGCGCAGCGTCGCGATTGTGTGCGACATCCAGAATCCACATGGGCTTCTCAAGCCTCGGCGCAATGACTTGAAAGCGCCCGGGCAACTGCACCGACTTGAGCCCTTGTGCAACGGCCGCCGCGGATACCGGCAAACACGCCTCGAGTTCCTCCAAGGCCGCGACGGCTGTCGCAGCGTTTGCGAATTGCGTCTCCCCCGCGAGCGCCGGCGAGGGCAGGCCCGGCAGGTCCCAGCGGATGCCCCGGTAGCGCCAGTGACCGGCCTCGCGCGAATAATCGAACTCGGAGCCAAGACGCTTCGGTGTCGCGCCAAGCGATGCGGCAGCCTCGAGCAGTGTCGCCGGCAGCTCGCGGCTACCGAGGACAGCGGCACGATTCTTGCGAAAAATACCGGCTTTCTCCTGCGCGATCGCCTCGAGTGTCTGACCCAAGAAGTCCTGATGATCCAAGCCGATCGTGACCACCACAGCCACCGTCGCGTCCACGACGTTGACCGCGTCCAAGCGGCCGCCCATGCCGACCTCGAGCACCCACGCGTCCACCTTCGCCGCCTCGAATATCAAGAATGCGGCCAAGGTGTTGTACTCGAAAAACGTCAACGACAGTTCGCCGGGCGGCGCCATGCGGGCCGTCTCGATTCTCTCGAAAGCCCACAGGAGTTCGTCCCGCGTGACCAGCCGATCGTGTACGCGAATGCGCTCGCGATAGTCGCGCAGATGCGGCGAGGTGAACGTGCCGACGCGGTAGCCGGCGGCGGCCAAAATCGCCGCACAGTACGCAGTGACCGAACCCTTGCCGTTGGTGCCCGCAACGGTGATGACGGGCACCGATGGCTGGCGCCACTCCAGCCGCTCGAGCACGTGTCGCAGGCGCGTGAGGTCAAGGTCGATGGTCTGCGGGTGCACCTGTGCCTGGTGCGCCAACCATTGCTCGAGACTCCGAGGCAAGGCTATCCCGCAGCGAGCGCGGGCTCTTTACCGGACAATAGCCGAAGCATAGCGCCGATGCGATCGCGCAGCTCGCGGCGGTCGACGATCATATCGAGCGCGCCGTGCTCGAGCAGGAATTCGCTGCGCTGAAAGCCTTCGGGCAGGGTCTCGCGCACCGTCTGCTGAATCACCCGGGGACCCGCAAAGCCGATGAGCGCCTTGGGTTCGCCGATGTTGATATCGCCGAGCATGGCGAGGCTCGCCGAAACTCCGCCGGTGGTCGGGTCCGTCATCACCGAGATGAACGGCAGCCGCGCCTCCGATAGGCGCTTGAGTGCCGCGCTGGTCTTCGCCATTTGCAGCAGCGAATACAGCGCCTCTTGCATGCGCGCACCGCCGCTTGCGGAAAAGCACACCAGCGGCAAGCGATGTTCCAAACAGTGTTCTACGGCGCGTACGAATTTCTCGCCGACCACTGAACCCATGGAACCGCCCAGAAAACGAAACTCGAAAGCGCAGGCCACGATCTCGAGCGCAGCGAGCCGGCCCGACATCACCACCAGCGCATCGCGTTCGCCCGTCAGTTTCTGCGCCTGCACGAGGCGGTCGCGGTAGCGTTTCGTATCCTTGAACTTCAAAGGGTCCTCGGATTCGACCTTGGCCGCAATTTCCCTGTTCGAGCCTGTATCCAGGAATTTCAGCAATCGCTCACGCCCGCCGATGCGCATGTGATGACTGCATTTTGGACACACGTGGAGATTCCGCTCGATTTCAGCGCGATACAGCACGGCATCGCATGCCGGACACTTGGTCCACAGCCCTTCGGGCACCGAGCGCGTACGGCGCTCGGTCTTGATACGAGAGGGAACGATTCGCTCAAACCAGGACATACCCTAGTTTACCAAAAGCCGCCCAAGGGCGCAGGAATGCCATACACGGCGGGATACTCCACCCGCCAGAGATAAAGCCCCGCGGCCGGTGCCGTAATGCCGGCCTCGCGCCGGTTGCCGCCCGCCAGAATCCGCGCCATGGCGCCGACCGGGTCGGCCTGCCGCTGCACGTCGAGCAAGGTACCGACGATATTGCGCACCATGTGGTGCAGATAGGCATTCGCCTCGATCTCCAGCCATACGGTATCGCCGGCGCGCTCGACATGAACTCGCTGCACCCGCCGCACCGGCGTTTTCGACTGACATTCCCTGGCTCGAAACGCCGAAAAGTCGTGCTCGCCGATAAGGACCTGCGCCGCGCTGTGCATCGCCTCCGCGTCGAGCGGCCGGTGGATCCAAGCCGTGCGCGTGCGTTGCAGGGCCGAGCGCGCGCTGCGGTTCAGGATGTAGTAACGGTAGATGCGGCGAATCGCCGCATGCCGGGCATGAAACCCCGCTCCCACTTCTCCGGCCCATTGCAGCGCGACGGTGGACGGCAGCTTGGTATTGGCGCCAAGCACCCATGCGCGCGGCGTGCGCACAGCGCCGCTGTCGAAATGGATGACTTGGCCGGTCGCGTGAACGCCCGCGTCGGTGCGTCCGGCGCAGATGGCGACAACCGGATGACCCGCAACGAAGCCGACCGCATGTTCCACCGCGTCCTGCAATGAAATGGCGTGGGCCTGCGATTGCCACCCGGCGAAATCGGTGCCGTCATACTCCACGATCGCCGCTATTCGGCGAATGTCGCCGCGGCCGCGTGGAACACTCAGACAGGCTCCTAACCGGGCAGCGATTCTATTAGACGCGAGGCTTCCTGTTTCTGGCTGGCCGACCCTTCCTGCACAACCTCTTCGAGGATGCTGCGTGCTCCCTCAGGATCGCCCATGTCCATGTAGGCGCGTGCAAGATCGAGTTTCGTGCCCACTTCGCTCATGGTCACCGGTTCAAATTCCGGCACCGCAAGATCAATGGGCCTCAGTTTGTTGGTCTGCGCTTGCAGCTTATTGGTGGGACCATCGGAGCTGTTCATCGGCTCGCCGACGTCGAGATCCACGCGCTTGCTGCGTTGGCTCGCCTCGAACACTTCGGTGGAAAACACATCCTCCGCCGCCCGCGGCTGATCGACGGTATCGCCGCTGCCCAGTGCGGACGCCAAGCGGTCGAGATCAAGGTCAATGCTGTCCGAATGGATGCCGCGCAGCTTCGACGTGGAATCCATATCGACTTTGTCCGGATCCTGAAAATCGCCGAGCTCGGCCGGCTTGAAACGCGAGGTGGGGCTCAAGTCGACTTCGCGCGGCATCAACACCGTGGGCGCGGACTCTGGACCCAGCACGGCCGTCTTGATTTCGTCCTGAGGCGAATCGAGATCGGCGACGAACGATGCTTCCAACTCGCGTTCGAGCTCGGTCAGATCGCGGTCGCGCTCGGTCAGTTCGCGGTCGCGCTCGGTCAGTTCGCCGTCGCTCGCGTTCCTTTCCGCCTCCGCCATCATGCGGCGTGAGCGCTCGTCGAGACCGGCCACCATGGTAGGCGCGTCGTTGGGATGATCAGTCTCCTCCAACTGCGAAATACTGATGGATGTGGGTGTCCCGGTTTCTTCCAAATGGTCCAGATCCAAACCCAGATCGTCGATCGCCACCTCGGCGGTTTGGTCGGGTCGCGGTGCAAACCTCGAGGCGTTGCGATCACGCCCGTCGGAGCCCTGCAATGCCGGCGATTCCGCCGTAGGCGTGTCGGCGCCGAACGTCTCCGTGCCTTGCGGATCCATGAAATTCGCATCGGAGAAGTTCATCAATTCCGATTCGACCGTCGGTTCGTCGCGCGGCGGCATCTCACGCGTGGGCGACTCATCCGCGCCGCGCTCCGGCGCGTCGAGAGTGAAATCGAGGTGGTCAGAGCCGGTATGCAATCCCGGTGATTCCCGCGTCGGTGCCGCGTCGCCCTCCTTGGCGAGCTGGTGATCGAGCGAGCTGCGTTCGCCCTCAGGATCGCCGAACAAATCGATGTCGACCCGATTCTCTCCGCCCTCGAGATTCAGATCGACCAATGCGCCGGCGCCGCGGCCGCCGCCGGTGTTCGCCGCAAACATGGGTTCGTCGGGGCAAATCTGCTTGCCCATGATGACGATTTTGTCCCACTCGCCGGCCGGTGCACGGTCGCGCGTCGATTCCAAGCCTTTTGCCGTCTGCAGGAATGCGTCCTTGTTGCCCCAGACGAAGTAAATTTCCAGCAACTTGAGCCGCAGATCGCGCCGATCCGGTTCGCGTTCCAGCGCGATGCGCACCAAGTCGGCCGCTTGGTCGTAAAGACCGTAAGCCATATGAAAGTCGGCCTCGGCCAGGGGATCGCCCTGATCGAGATTGACCGCGCTTTCGCTCGACAGCGTGTCCTCGGGCGACTTGATCTCGCCCGTGTCGGCGAAGCGGCTCGGTTCCTCGCCGAATTCCGGCAAGGGATGCGGGCCGGATTCCTCCACCACGAAAGACTCGTTGCCCCTACGCAGGGCGGCCAATTTGGAAGTCGATTCGCCCTGATCGGCAACATCGGTGTCTTCCATCAATCGGCTCATTTCGTCGTCCTGACTGCGGCGGCGCCTCATTGCGGCAAACGCCAGTCCGGCAAGCACCACGGCCAACAGCGCGACGGGAACCCACCAATGCCCTGCCACCCAATCGATCCATGATCCCGTATCGGCGGGCGGCGCCTCGGGCTTCTTCTGGACCGGCGGCGGCGCCGTTGCAGGCGCCGGTGCGGGACTCACAGCCTCGGGCGGAGTTGCCGGCGCTGTGCTCGGTGCCGGCTCCGGAGTCGGTGCCGGGGTCGATACCGCCGGCGGCGGCGGCGCGGTAGCGGCGGGAGCCGGCGGCGCCCCAAGCTTGTGCTGCAGCGCGCTGAGCTCGCCATTGCGAATATCGATAAGACGTTTCGATTCGGCGAGCTGCCCTTCGAGATCCTTGACCCGATCTTTGAGCGCCTGCGTCTCGGCGTTGGGAGCGTTCGAGTTGGCGGCGTTGGCAGTGCCGGTCCCGGTCGCGCTGCCGCCGGCACTCGGCGTGACCAGACGCAAACGGCCGCCGGGGGCCCCGGCAGAGGTTTCACCGCTCCGCCACGCATCCATTTGGCGACGCACTTCGCTCATCGCCTCTTTTTGATTCAGAGCCGCGATCTGGTCGGCACCCGGAACGCGCAACACGGCGCCCTGGCGCAACACATTGATGTTGCCGCCGAATGCCTCGGGATTCGAGCGGTACAGAGCGATCATGGTTTGATCGACTTCCGCCTGGCTGGCGGGAGCGGATTGCAGGGTGCGGGCGATCTTGGTGAGCGTATCGCCTCTGCCAACCGGAATGCTTCCGGTCGCGTTGGAAGGCCGTGCCGGCGCCCGCGACGCCGCAGAGGCCTCGGGCGGTGCGACCGGCGTCGGCGTGATCGGCGGTGCCGAACGGCGCACCGGCGGCGCCGCGGTGGTCGGCGCGCTGACCGGCGCAGACGAATTCGCGCTCTCGCCCGGCGTATACACGGGCGGATCGAGCAGCACCGTGTACTCGCGCATCAAGCGGCCCCGGGCCCAATTCACTTCGACCAAGAAGGTAACGAAAGGCTCAGGAATGGCATCCGTCGAATGCACCAACAAGGCGTCCCGGCCTTCCTTGCCCTTGCCGACTTTGAAGGTCAGGGACGACAGAAAAGGCGGCTTATCGATGCCGTAGCGCGTAAAGGCTTCCCGATTGGCAAGCGTCGCCCGCAACGCAGTCAATTCGTCGGGCGCGGCCGCGATCAAGTCGATCTCGGCATTCATGGGCTCGTTCAACGACGAGTTCAAATGAATCTCACCGAGGCCCAACGCCCACGACAAGGACGGGGATAGCAAACACGCTATCAGCATCATGCGAGGCATCATCACTGGCATTTCCTCTCCCAGAATTTCGGTGGGCAAGCGGCTAAAAGTTCATTGCGAGATAAGCGCTTGGCAGCGCATTCTCACTTGCCCTTTACATAACTCGTCAACTATATCTTACCACCGGGCACTATTTACCAAAATCTGGGCCACAGAAACTGCGTTATGTGCCGCACATTTCCTAACATTATCGGCTACTACCCAAAGATTGAGAGCTTTGGCACGCGTGGGGTCGGCCCGCAGCCGACCCACGTAGACCTTATCGGGGGCCGCCGCCAAGGTGGCCGGCGTCGGGAATTCAGCACTCGAATCGGCCTCGATGACCGAGATGCCGTTGGCCTGCTGCAACACCCGGGTCGCCTCGGCCGGCGTCAGCGGCCGCTCGAATGCGGCATGCACACTGAGGCTGTGGCCGAAAAACACCGGCACCCGCACCGCCGTCGCATTGATCGCGAGTTGCGGCAGCCCCAATACGCGCCGCGTTTCTTGCCACAAGCGCCGCTCCTCGCGCGTGACGCCGTCGGCCTCCAGCGCATCCACCTGCGGTATCACATTGAAGGCGATCTGGCGGCCGAAGGCCCGGCCTCGAGCCCGCTTGCCGCTCAACATGGCAACGGTCTCACCCGCCAGCTCATCCATGGCGCCGCGCCCGCTGCCCGACACGGCCTGGTAGGTCGACACCTCCACACGCACCAAGCCGGCTAGGGCATGCAGCGGTGCCAGCGCCGTGGCGAGTGCCACGCTCGCGCTGCCCGGCAACGCAATCAGACCGTGCCTGCCCACACTCGCCATGGCCGCCGCGTTGACGTCGGCCACGATCAACGGCACGCTCTCTCGTCCACGAAACGCCGCGGAACTGTCGATGACCCAGGCATGCGCAGCCGCTGCTTCGGCATAGCGCTCGGCAAGCACCGCACGCCCGCAAAAAAACGCGAGATCGATCCCCGAGAAATCAAACGCCGAGACGGGAATTACCTGCAAACTCGTGCGCGCCGCGCCCTCTTCATCCGTGACCGGTCGACCGATATTGCGCTCATCGTCGAGCGCATGGAGCTCGGCGTAGCCGATTTTTCGCCGGTGCAGCTCGTCGATGAGTGCATCGCCGATGAGACTGGACGCCCCCACCACTGCGATGCGCGGCAGCGCATGACCGTTCATTCGCGCAAGCCCCGTGACGCCGCGGTGATCACGGGCGTGGTCCCGACCACGTCCGCGCACTGCGCGCGGAACCGTAAATAGTGATCCATCAACACCAGCGCCATCATCGCCTCCGCAATGGGTGTCGCACGGATGCCGACACAGGGATCGTGACGGCCGGTGGTCGCGATTTCCGTGGGCTTGCCGTGCACGTCGATAGTCGCGCCCGGTATGGTGATGCTCGAGGTGGGCTTGAGCGCGATACTCACCACGATATCCTGGCCCGACGAAATGCCCCCCAGCACGCCGCCGGCGTGATTGCTCTTGAAGCCCGTCGGCGTCAGTTCGTCGCGATGTTCGGACCCTCGTTGTTCCACCGCGCGGAAGCCGGCCCCGATCTCGACGCCTTTTACCGCATTGATTCCCATCATGGCGCTCGCCAGGTCCGCGTCGAGCCGCTCGAACACCGGTTCGCCCAACCCCGGCGGTACACCCTTGGCAATGACGGTCACGCGCGCACCAATCGAGTCGCCGGCCTCGCGCAGACCCCAGATGAGATCTTCCAGTTCCTTGACCCGGCTCGGATCCGGACAGAAAAACGGATTCTCGTAGGCACTCGACGGCGACTTGGGCTCCAGCACCACCGAACCCATTTGCGCCAGATAGCCCTGGATGCCGACGTTCAAGCGCTGCTGCAGGTACTTGCGCGCGATGGCGCCGGCGGCGACGCGCATGACGGTTTCGCGCGCCGACGAACGGCCGCCGCCGCGGTAATCGCGAAAGCCATATTTTTGCTGATAGGTGTAATCGGCATGGCCCGGCCGAAAGCGATCCTTGATCTTGTCGTAGTCGCGCGAGCGCTGGTCCTGGTTCTCCACCAAGAGCCCGATCGGGGTGCCGGTGGTCTTACCCTCGAACACCCCCGAGAGGATGCGTACGGTATCCGGTTCGCGCCGTTGACTGGTGAACTGCGACGTCCCGGAGCGGCGCCGATCGACGTCTGCTTGTATGTCGGCCTCGGTCAAGGCCAATCCCGGCGGACACCCATCCACCACAGCCCCCAGCGCCGCGCCATGGCTTTCGCCGAAGCTCGTCACCGTGAACACCTTTCCAAATGTATTTCCCGCCACGCGCGCTCCCAATTCCGCTAACGGGCAACGCCCAAGTCCGCCGCCCGCAACACAAAGACACCGCCGCCGCCCATCGCAATGTCCGGCCATATGAAAGGCAGCCGCGGAAAGGCCCGCAGCAGCGTGCGCTCGGTGTTGCCCACCTCCACGACCAGAATGCCATCATCTGCCAAGTGCTGAGGCGCCGCTGCAAAGATTGCTCTCACCGAATCCAAACCATCGGCGCCGGAGGCCAAACCGAGCCGCGGTTCGTGACCGTACTCGCGCGGCAATCGACGCATTTCGGCGCGGCCGACATAGGGCGGATTGCTCACGATGATATCGTAACGCCGGCCCTCGACGGCGGCGAAATGATCCGAGCGCAGCGCCGTAACCCGTCCGCCCAACCCCAAGCGGCGCACGTTGCGCCGGCACACCTGCAGCGCGGCGGCTGAGATGTCGACGGCATCCACGCGTGCCCGCGGAAAGGCTTTGGCGCTTGCCAGTGCGATGGCGCCCGATCCGGTCCCAACGTCCAGGATCCGGCGTATCCGGCGACCGGTCGTCCAAGGCCTGAATCGATTCTGGACCAGTTCGGCAATGGGCGAGCGCGGCACCAACACGCGCTCGTCGACGTACAACTCGAGTCCTGCAAAAAAGGCCCGATGCGTGAGATAAGCCAAGGGTATGCGTTCTGCGATTCGGTGCCGCAGGAGCTCATCGAGGCGCGCGCGGCGGCGTGCGGTCAGCGGCCTGCCGTAGGCATCGCTGCCTTCGGCGTGCTCGATCCCCGCGGCAAAAAACACCATCTCCGCCGCCTCATCGCGGGCGTTGTCGGTGCCGTGTCCGAAATGTACGCGCGCCTTCTGCAGCGCGCGCGCGCACCTGCCGATCGCGCCACCGACGGTTTCGGCGGGCACTGCTACTGGCATATGGGATAATCGGCGCATGGCACCTCAATCTAGATTGTTAACCATCGCGTTCATCTGTATCGCCGGGATCGCGGGCCTCGGCGCCGCGCTCCTCTGGCGCCACGCGGCAGCGCCGGTCGAGCTTGCGACCGGGACCTATGTATCCCCCAGCCGCGCGCTGCCGGATTTTAGCCTGATCGATCAGCATGGCCAGCCATTTGGAGCCGCCAAGCTGCGCGGGTCCTGGTCGATGATGTTCTTCGGCTACACGAATTGCCCCGATTTTTGTCCTACCACGTTGACGACATTGGCGGCGCTCGAGAAGCGGCTGCGCGCCGCCGCCGCGCCGGTGCGCCCGCAAGTGGTCTTCGTGTCGGTGGACGCGAAGCGCGATACGCCCGAACAGCTCGCGAAATATGTACCTTATTTCGATCCCGAATTCATCGGCCTCACCGCAGCGGATCAGACCGTTATCGAGGCCGTTGCGGCCAAGCTCGGCGTGAGCGTCATCATCACGCCGAAGGCCGACGGCACCTACACCGTCGATCACTCGGGCGCGATCTTCGTGCTGAATCCCGAAGGCAAGTTGACTGCCATACTCACCGGGCCGTTCAGCGTGGATGCCCTACAGGCGGATTTCCAGCGCATCGTGGCTGGACACGCATGAGTGGTGGCCGGCTGTTCGTATGGCTGCAGTACGTATTGCCGCAACATGCCCTATCACGGTTGGTCCTCTTGTCCACGCGCGTACAAATACCGTGGTTCAAAAACCTTCTCATTCGCGGATTTCTAAAGCTATTCTCGGTCGACATGAGCGAAGCGGCCGAGACCGATCCGTACCGTTACGGCAGCTTCAATGAGTTCTTCACGCGCGCCCTCAAACCCGAAGCCCGCCCGATCGACCCCCACCCCGATGCGATCGTGAGCCCAGTGGACGGCGCGGTCAGCGAGTGCGGCGCCATCGAGCAAAACCGTCTCCTGCAAGCGAAGGGACTCGAGTACACGCTGCGCGATCTACTGGCGGAGCAGCCATGGGCCGAGAGTTTCGAAGGGGGATCGTTCGCCACCATTTATCTTGCGCCCTTCAACTATCACCGCGTTCACATGGCGGTAAGCGGCACACTGCTCGATACCGTCTATGTTCCCGGACGCCTGTTCAGCGTAAACACCGTGACGGCGCAGCACGTGCCCCGATTATTTGCGCGAAACGAACGCGTTTTGACTTTGTTCGACACGGACTTCGGGCGATTCGCCCTGATCTTGGTGGGAGCTCTCAATGTGGGGAGCATGGCCACCGTCTGGGCGGGCGACATCACGCCGGCTGCCCGACGCACGCTGACGCGCATTCCATCCCCGCCGAGGATGCTTGAAAAAGGCGCCGAGCTCGGGCGCTTCAACATGGGCTCGACGGTAATCATGTTGTTCGAACCGGGTCGGGCGCGCTGGCATCCGCTGCTGCGCGCGGGCTCAGTGGTGCAGCTGGGCCAAGCGATCGGCCAACGGTCAGCCGCCGGGCAGCGGCCGGCCTCCGAGCAACGGCCGGCGGCCGGGCAGCGGCAATAGCGGGTGCGCAACGATATGCGCTTGGACTGGCAGCCGACCGCGACGCTTTCCGCGTTGCGTACGCGCGCCCGCATGCTGGCCTGCATACGCGATTTTTTTGCCGCGCGCGGCGTGCTCGAAGTCGAAACGCCGATATTGAGCGCGGGCGCGGTGAGCGATCCGCAAATCGAGTCGCTGGCCACCCGCGTGGCCGGAATGACCCCTCCGTTCTATCTCAGTACGTCTCCCGAATTTCCGATGAAACGCCTGCTGGCCTCGGGCAGCGGCGACATCTACCAGATCGGCAAAGTGTTTCGCGACGGCGAGCGCGGCCGCTGGCACAACCCGGAATTCACCATGATCGAGTGGTACCGCTTGGGGTTGGACGATGCGGCTTTGATGACCGAGGTCGAAGCCTTGACCACCGCACTCCTGGCCCCTCACCGCCGGCTCGTGCCGGCCGAGCGTCTCACATACGCGGAAGCACTGCACCGACATGCCGGCGTCGATGCGCACACCGACAGCGAGTCGGCCCTGCAGCGCGCGGCCGCAGACCGCGGCATCGTGTGCCAAGCCGAACTCGACCGCGATGCCAAGCTCGATCTTCTGATGGGACTGGTGGTGGGACCGAAGCTTGGGGTGGACCGGCCGTGCTTCATCTGCGACTACCCCGCTTCGCAGGCATCGCTTGCCCGCCTGAAGCAAGGCCAGCCGGCGGTGGCAGCGCGCTTCGAGTTCTACATGGATGGCCTGGAACTTGCGAACGGCTTTCATGAGTTGGCGAATGCCGGCGAGCAACGCGCCCGCTTTACCCAGGACTTGACCACGCGCCGCGCACGCGGCCAGGTTCAACCACCGTTGGACGAGCGCCTGCTGGCGGCGCTGCAGGCCGGGATGCCGGATTGCGCCGGCGTGGCGCTGGGATTTGATCGGCTGGTCGCCATCGCACTAGGGGCCTCACGCTTATCGGAGGCGATGGCGTTTTCGATCGAAAGCGCCTGACCGTAGCAATCGCGACGACTACCCTTTGCCGCGCGACAGATACTCGCCGGTCCGCGTGTCGATGCGCAGAATCTCGCCCTCGTTGATGAACAGCGGTACGCGCACCATCGCGCCCGTTTCGAGCTTCGCGGGCTTGGATCCGCCGGTGGCGGTATCGCCGCGCACGCCCGGGTCGGTCTCGATCACTTTGAGTTCCATGTGCGCGGGCGGCGTCACCTGCAACGGCACGCCGTTCCACAATGTGACCACGCAAATGGTGCCGTCTTTGAGCCATTGGGCGCCGTCGCCGACCGCGGCTTTGGAAGCCGTGAGCTGTTCGAAGGTCTCGGGCACCATGAAGTTGAAAAAGTCGCCCTCCCGGTAGAGGTACTGCATATCCGTATCGACGACATCGGCGGCTTCCACGGTGTCGCCGGACTTCCAGGTGCGTTCGATGGTGCGGCCGGTCTTCAAGTTGCGTACCCGCACGCGATTGAAGGCCTGGCCCTTGCCCGGTTTGACCATCTCGTTCTCGACGATGGAATAGGGATCGCCGTCGATCAAAATCTTAAGACCGGCTTTGAATTCGTTGGTGCTGTAGTTCGCCATCGCGGACCTCGCGTTGAAGGGCGCGTATGATAGCCGCAACCCGCAGTTCTGGCCAATTTGGGCTCAAACGGCGCCCTTGGCGCGCTCGTCCCGCGCTCGTCCAGGGCTAGACGCCGTTCCCAGAATCAATAACTACCTGATGATACACTTTGCACCCATTTTTCGAGGATTTTGACCAGTGGCAGAACAGGGTGCCGTTCCGATGATCGTCATGACCAGGTCGCAAGACCATGTCGAGGCGATCAACAGTACGCTCCGTAAGGCCGGTCATCCGGTTCATTGCACCTGGCTGCCGGATGCCCGTGATTTGGGGGACGCGCTGACCCAGCTGAACCCGGAAATGCTGATCGCGTTCATCGACGAACTCGGCGTCGACTTGGCTTCGATCATGAAGGTCAAGACGCAGAGCGCACCGGAAATGCCCGTGCTGATCGTGCGCGAGAGCGTCGATGAAGCGGCGATCGCCGATGCCATGCGCCTGGGCGCCCAGGACGCGGTGACGCTGGCCAATCGCAGCCGCCTGCAAT
The DNA here is from genome assembly GCA_036502605.1 of Steroidobacteraceae bacterium. Classification (GTDB taxonomy): domain Bacteria; phylum Pseudomonadota; class Gammaproteobacteria; order Steroidobacterales; family Steroidobacteraceae; genus Bog-1198. The sequence goes on along the minus strand of DASXYI010000080.1, from coordinate 1,990 downwards.
CGGTCGCCACGCGCGAGCTGCGCGCTTATCGTCTCGAGCGGGCGCTGTCGACGACTCTCTCCTCGGCGCGCGAATACCGCGAACAGCTGCAAAATTTTCTCGAAGGCTCGGCCGACGCAATCACTCACGTGCAGGAAGGCATCATCGTCGATGCCAACCGCGCTTGGCTCGAACTTTTCGGCTATTCAGGCGACGACGCGCTCACCGGCACCCCCTTGATGGACCTGTTCGAACACGAAACCCATCCGGCGCTCAAGGGCGCACTGGTCGCTTGCTTGCAGGGTAAGTGGGAGGACCATGCGCTCAAGGTGCAGGCGCTGCTCTCCGACGGCTCCAGTCTGGCGCTCGAGCTGAGGCTGACCAAGGCCGACTACGAGACCGAGCCTGCGACCCGCATCAGTATTCCCGCTCGGCACAAGAAGGACCACGATCTGGAGGCGCGCTTGGCCGAGGCGGTCAAGAATGATGCCTCCACGCGTTTCTTGCAGCAGCGTTATCTGGTCGCCGCCATACGCGAGCGCTGTGCCGTCAACACGAAGGGCGGCGTGCGCCAATTCGCGCACATCAAGCCGGACCGCTTCATCGACATCCAACATTCGATCGGCGTTCTCGCCAGCGAAGACTTCATGGCGCAGCTTGCGGAGCTGCTGCGGGTTCAGCTCACCTCAACGGACCTCTGCGGTCGATTCGGCGGCAACAGCTTCTTGATCATGCTCGAGCGCGGCACCGCGCGCGATGTCGAAACGTGGGCCGAGAACGTGGTCAAACGCGTCAATGAGCATACGTTCGCCATCGACGACAAGACCCTTTCCGCAACGGTGACCGTCGGTTTGGGGCTGCTGAATGCCGCCAATCCCGATGTGGCATCCGCCATCACCGATGCCATCACCGCCACTCGACGCGGACGCGAGTTCGGCGGCAACCAAATGTACGCCGTCGATAAGTCCGACACCGACACCCGCGTACAGGCTTACGACAAGATCTGGGTCAAGCACATCAAGAGCGCGTTGATGGAGAACCGCTTCCGGCTGGTGCAGCAACCCATCGCAAGTTTGCTCGGCGAGGACAAAGGCATGTTCGACGTGCTGGTTCGCATGCTGGACGAACAAGGCAGCGAAGTGCTCCCCGCGGAATTCATTGCGGCCGCCGAGCGCAACGACTTGATGAAGAACATCGATCGCTGGGTGATCGGCGCGTCGATGTCGTTTGCCGCCAACCGCAAGGCATCCTGCATTTTCGTGCGAGTATCGAAAGACACTATTTTGGACAAGAGCGTCATAGGGTGGCTCGAAACCCAGCTGAAATCGCTCAAGATCGAACCGACGCGCCTGTGCATCCAAGTCACCGAAGAGATGGCCACGCAATACATCAAGCAAACGATAGATTTTGCCGACAGTCTGCGAAAACTCGGATTCCGCTTCGCACTCGAACACTTCGGCACCGGCCGCGACCCGCTCAAGCTGCTCGCCGACATCGGCATGAATTTCATCAAGGTCGACGGCTCGTTGATGCAGGGCCTGTCGACCAATCAGCTGCAGCAACAACGCGTCAAGGGCCTGGTGGAAGCCGCCAAGCGCAAGCGCGTCGAAACCATCGCCGAGCGCGTGGAAGACGCCAATACCATGGCCGTGCTCTGGCAGCTCGGTATCGAATTCATCCAGGGCTACTTCGTGAACGCGCCCGAAGACGTCACGATGTCGGGCGACCGCTAGAAGCCTGTCTGAGTATTCCGCGTGGCCGGCGCGCCGCCCCGCCCGTCCCCTGGGACTAGCACCCCGCCGCCCGCGCCGGCTACGCCGGCGACACCTCGAGCCGATCGATCTGCTTGTACGCCCGTGAAAAGCGCTGTCGGCGCTGGCCCTTTTTGTCCTGGAACGCCTTGAGCTCGTCGTATTTGAGCTTCATGGGTGCGCTGTTGCCGCTGTATACCGTCAGCAACTCGCCCGGCGCCACGACCGCCATGGCCGTCAAATACTCGTCGCGGTCCGCC
>DASXYI010000079.1:0-19448 GCA_036502605.1 Steroidobacteraceae bacterium | reverse complement strand
TTGGTGGCGGCGGGGCCGATGAGCATGCCGTAGCCGCCCGCGCCGTGCACCTCTTTGACGACGAGTTCGGGAAGATGCGCGAGCACGTATTCCAGGTCCTCGGGCTTGCGCAGCATCCAGGTGTGGACGTTGCCGATGATGGGCGACTGGCCCAGGTAGAAGCGAATCATCTCGGGAACATACGGATAGATGGACTTGTCGTCCGCCACCCCGGTACCGATGGCATTCGCAATGGTGATGCGGCCGGCCCGGTACGCCGTCAGCAATCCCGGCACTCCCAGCATGGAGTCCGGCCGGAACACCAGAGGATCCAAGAAATCGTCGTCGATGCGTCGATAAATGACGTCGACGCGCTGCGCTCCCTGGGTGGTGCGCATGAACACGGCTTCATCCCGCACGAACAGATCCTGGCCCTCGACCAGTTCGATGCCCATCTGTTGGGCGAGAAAGGCGTGTTCGAAGTAGGCGCTGTTGTGCGCGCCGGCGGTCATCAAGACCACAATGGGATCGGCCACCCCGGTGGGCGCGACGCTGCGCAGGTTGTCGAGCAGTACGTCGGGATAATGATCCACGGGGGCGACGCGGTGCGCGGAGAACAGTTCGGGGAACAAGCGCATCATCATCTTGCGGTTTTCGAGCATGTACGAGACGCCCGAGGGCACCCGTAGATTGTCCTCGAGGACGCAAAACTCTCCCGCGTCGTCGCGCACGATGTCGATGCCGGCGATGTGGGCGTAGATGCCGCCGGGCACATCGACCCCTTGCATTTCCGGCCGGTATTGAGAGTTGCAGAGCACCTGTTCGGCGGGGATGACGCCCGCCTTGAGAATGGTTTGTTCGTGATAAATGTCGTGAATGAAGGCATTCAAGGCGCGAACGCGCTGTTTGAGGCCGCCCTCGAGGCGGATCCATTCTTCCAGCGGCAGCACGCGGGGAACGATATCGAACGGTATGAGGCGCTCAGCCCCTTCTTCTTGGCCGTACACGGCGAAGGTAATTCCCACGCGATGGAAGAGCGCGTCGGCTTCGGCGCGTTTTTGGCTCAGACGGTCGGCGGGCTGTTCCTTGAGCCAATGCTGGTAGCTTGAGTAGTGGGGCCGGGTCGCGCCGTCACTGAGATACATTTCGTTATACGGTTTATTGCCCAAAAGGTCCCCTTAGGAACAGCTAAGCGAAATCTATGCCAGGCGGATCGGCTCGTCCTTAATCATGTACTTACAGTTACTGCGCTGCAACGATGCACCAACTTGAGGCGCGCCTCGACATTTGGTGCTACCTCATTCACCCAAATGGCGCGCCAGGGTCTTGGCGGATTCCTCCAGCGGATCGCCTGCGAAACGCTGGGTGAAGTCGCTCAAAAGGACTCGCGCGACGCCCATGGCGCCGCCGCCGCGAGCCGCCAGTTGCGCTACGGCCAAGGTTGCCGCCGACGATTTCGGACGAAAGCTCTTGTCCAGCCGAAGGCGCTGCATCACCGCGTCGAGAGCCTCGCCGCTGCGCTTCAATTCCAGCAGCCTATCAACATACTCCTCGGTCAGCCGATTGGCGTAACGGGAATCGGGCCAAGCCATTACCCGATCCCTGACCCAGCGATAGTCTTCGACCGAGTGGCCGCGCGATGCCAGCCACGCTTCGAGCATAGCCCAAGCATTCGAATGGGCGCCGATCCGCACCTGACCGTACGCCTCGGCCACGGCATTCTCGCTTTGCCGTAGTTCCGCCTGGCGTTCTTTTTCGGCCGTGCGCTCCGGCGAATGCCAGGTTTCGAGGCCCAACTCGTGCCGCCGCTCGTACAGAGCTCCCGCGAGGGCGCTGAATAGGGACAGAACGGCAAACATTCCAACGGCCAGATCCAGGGGCAGCCACAGGCGCAGCTTCGCCATCAGGCCCACGACGACGGCCACGCCAACGATCAGCCCCAAGACCGCCGGGTACATGAGGCCAAGGCCGGCGATCATGCGGGCGAGGGCGACGGGGTAGATCGCTTTGAGGATGTTGCCTTCCAGGCCGAGAATCGCGACGGAGGCGGGGAAAAGGAGGGCGGCGAGCGCTGCCAGAGAAAACGCTACCGCTACGGGGAGAGTCACTGAGGCTAGTTTCACACCCGCATAGATGACGGCGAGAATCGCGAGTTGAGCGAGCGGGCGCTGCTCATTGACGGGATTCACCATGTCAATGTCGAGGGTCGGGGGCTCATCGAAGCCGCGAACCACATGGTCGAACAGAATGTAAGCATATTTAAAGAACCAGGACAGCAGGATCAACGCCAGCGGTATCCCTAAGAACCCGGCTTTTGCGGCAACCCACAGAAGAATGGCGAAGACCACCAGCACGCCGGCTGCGCCGCCGCGAGCGGGTCGGATGAGGTGATGAAGGAGATTCACTCTTCGCAATAGGACTATGTGCCGTCCGTTAGGTTTGGCGAATGATGAAGGTTCGAGGAACCAGGTGGGCAAAATGCTAAGGCAACCTTGCCAAAGGCAGCAGTCTGAAAAGTACCAGATTTCACAATGCGCTCTTCCAAAACAGATGCTTGGAATAAGTGTGATTCATCGGCGTAATTTCCGCTCCTCCAAGGTACGGCTTAACCAAACGCCGGGCCTTATAGAAGTAGATGGGTATTATGGGATAGTCCTCGAGGAGAACTTGCTCTGATTGTCGAAGTAAGGTTAAGCGCTTGATGGGTAGTGGTTCCACTCTTGCTTTGTCGATCAGCTCGTTAAATACGGCACTTTCATACCCAGGATCATTTTGGTTATTGCCTCGCGCAAAGACATCGAGGAAACTTGCAGGGTCGTCGTAGTCGGCATTCCAGCCGAGGCGAGCAACATCCCACCGGCTTCGATCTTTTCTGCCAGCGAGAAATACTCGAAATTCATCGCTGATGAGTTCTGACTCCACACCGAGATTTTGTTTCCAGCTGCCAGCAACAGCCACCATTATTCGGTGGATGCCCTCATCCCGATTATAGTAGAGCTTTAAATGTAAAATATTCTTTGCGGAATACCCTGCGCGCTCTAAGAGACTTTTTGCGTAGGTTAGCTGGTGGTCGCGGCTCCATTTGGACCACTCATATTCCGCTGGTACATATCCGCTAATTCCCTTCGCGACAAATGCATATGCAGGTGTCACGTTCATCATCACTTGCTGTGCAATCGCTTCTCGATCGACTGCCATTGAGAGTGCGTGGCGAAGGTCCGTACTGTGCTTCATCGGAGGTTCCGATAAATTTAGTGCGAGATAGAGAGTGCCGAGAATCGGCTCGGTCTGCACCTCGGCACCGTACTTCTGCGAAATGCGATTGAAGTCTGGCGATGGAATAGTGAATGTCAAATCCAGTTGGCCAGCTACATACTCTCTCAGTTCCGTTGCCTCAGACTCTGCATTTATGTATCGAACATTCTTAATCGCTACGTTAGCTGAATCCCAATAATAAGGATTGCGCGCCAGATCGATAAGTGAGTTGGGAATACGAGTTACCAAGACGTAGGGGCCATTAGTCGCTATATTCTTTTCACCTGCCGCAATTGCTGACGGTGTATTGCTCGTCAAATGCACAGGAGCCGCGATCGGTTGCGATAATATCTGCAGAACAAATGGTGCGGGGCGTTCAAGTTCAATCTGGACTGCGGATTCCCCAACGGCGACTACGCCCAGATCCGTGACTTTTTTGCGTCCAGCCGTTATCTCGCTTGCTCCCTTTATGACCGACAATAGAGCCGCGGATCCTGATGCGGTCTTTGGGTCCACTGCACGACGAAGCCCCTGCACAAATTCTGCGGCAACAGTTGCCTTTCCATCAGACCATTTGGCATCGGGCCGCAATCGGAATGTGTAGATCGTCCCAGTCTTGTCAACGGTCCATGAGTTGGCGACGCCAGGTACGATTTGGCCATACCGATCCTCCGCTGTTAACCCTTCATAAAGATCCCTTACAACCTGGAAGGAAAAGGTATCGTCGGCCAGTTGGGGGTCGAGCGTTCGCGGCTCGCCCGGCAGCCCCCGTCTGAGCGTCCTAGCGCCCGTCTCGACGGGTGAACTCGCGCTGGGCCGTGCTTCCGTACCCTTGTTATCAGAATGAGAACCGCATCCTGGGATTCCGGCGACGCAAAGGATAAAGATCCCGCAGCGCACCATGTTTTCGCCAAATTCAAGCGCCTGGGCGGTGAAATTCTTGGCAAAACTAGACTTTTCAGGGACTTGGTGCATACAGCTTTAAAGTTTTGACATAAGCTCTGTGGATACGTTATTAAGAGAAAACACTAATTTTCCATCCAAATGTGTGAATTTGTTCACAAATGCCCAATAATGTAAAAACTGCTCTGGCGATCGCACTGCGGAGGCTGATGAGGCCCCTGGTGAGGATTATGTTGCGTGAGGGTCTTACCTATTCTCAGTTCGCGACGATTGCGCAGATGGCGTTCGTGGAATCGGCTGCAAAGGATTTTGCCAAGAAAGGGATGAGGTCTTCCGTGTCATCAGTGTGTGCCCTTACAGGAATGTCTTCAGACGAAGTTAGTTCCGTATTGCTCGAACAGGAGCAATTCGAAGCTAGCGAAATGCTAGACGTCTCGAATCCTTTTATTCGAGTTTTACATGGCTGGCACAACGACCGTGACTATGTCGGACCTTATGGCTTTCCCGTGGATTTGCCTTTCTCGGGTAATCCACTGAGTTTTACCATTTTGGCCGGCCGTCACGCGCCAGGGGTATCGCCCCAAGTCATTTTGCAAGAACTCCTGCGGGTCGGCGCAGTTACTGAAGTCGGCGCGAATGTCTGGAAAGCTTTAAAGCAAGAGTATATCGAGCCGAGCCTATCTCCCGAAAATTTGGGACGAATGGCGAGTCTCGTTGGGGCCTTGCTTTCAACATTGGAAAACAACACCCGGACAACACGGGATGGCCCGGCCTTGTTTGAGCGAACAGTAGTTGTCCATTCACTACTTTCCAAGCCTCAATTGGTTGAATTGCACTCGTACTTGAAGACCGTCGGCGGGCAATTTTTGCAGCGGGTCGACGCATTCACCTCCGTTGAATTGCAGGAAAGAATGGATGTTAAGCCTGGCGATGTCGCCGACATTCGTGCAGGGCTGCAATGTTTTTTATACGTTGAGCCGCCTCCGGATAACAGTCCGTTGCGGGATTCAATAGAATTCGGTCAGTCAACGCATTGAACTAGTTTGTAATAAGGGGATGGGGATGAAAGGAAGGAAGTTAGGGATGACGCGCGCGATCGTCAGTGGAGCGATCGCCTCGCTGAGTTGCGTGACTGCATTTCCGGCGGTGGCCGAGCTAACCGTCGCCCAACTGAAGTACTTGTATGGCACCGATTTGCAAGTTCTAGGCGAAGTTCAACAGATTGACGTTACGCATAACTCGCTTGTCGTTGCTGGGCAGCACGTAGCGATCGCGAAGAAAACGAGTTTTTCAGATAACGGCGTCGCCACCGACGCGTCCCGCGCTCTACAAACGATTCAGATTGGCGACATGCTCGCGATCACCGGCGAAATTGATTCACCGGCAATCTCCATTTACCGGTTGAAGGACGCGTACGTTGCGGGTGCTACGACGCTATTTGTAAAAGGGAAGGTGACGTCGGTCGACTATTCGGTAGGTCTTGCAAAAATTGACGAGATGAGGGTCGATTTAACTCCGGCCATGTCCGATGCCAAGGCGGGAAGCGTCGCCGTTGGCCAGGTGGCGGAAGCAATCGGCATCCAACCGGTAGCTGGCGGTCGTTTGCTTGCGAGCTCCATTGTCGCGACCTCAGCAGCCAAGGCCGCGCCGACAGGGATCATCGGGACAGCCGGCATCATTGGTACGGCGAAAGCAGCGCCGACAGGAATCATTGGCACCGCGGGCATCATTGGTACGGCCGGCATCATCGGTACGGCGAAGGCCGCGCCGACCGGGATCATCGGCACCGCGGGCATCATCGGTACCGCGAAGGCAGCGCCGACAGGGATCATTGGTACGGCCGGCATCATTGGCACCGCGAACGCCGCCCCGACGGGGATCATTGGCACCGCGGGCATCATCGGTACTGCAAAGGCAGCGCCGACCGGGATTATTGGCACGGCGGGCATCATCGGGACCGCGAAGGCAGCGCCGACCGGGATCATTGGTACCGCGGGCATCATCGGCACCGCGAAGGCAGCGCCGACCGGGATCATTGGCACGGCCGGCATCATAGGTACCGCGAAGGCAGCGCCGACCGGGATCATTGGTACGGCCGGCATCATCGGCACCGCGAAGGCAGCGCCGACCGGGATCATTGGTACCGCGGGCATCATCGGTACCGCGAAAGCGGCGCCGACCGGGATTATTGGCACGGCGGGCATCATCGGCACCGCGAAAGCAGCGCCGACCGGAATCATTGGCACCGCGGGTATCATCGGTACCGCGAAGGCAGCGCCGACCGGGATTATTGGCACGGCGGGCATCATCGGTACCGCGAAAGCGGCGCCGACCGGGATCATTGGTACGGCCGGCATCATCGGCACCGCGAAGGCAGCGCCGACCGGAATCATTGGCACCGCGGGTATCATCGGTACCGCGAAAGCGGCGCCGACCGGGATCATCGGCACGGCCGGCATCATTGGTACCGCAAAGGCAGCACCGACAGGAATTATCGCCGCAAACTAAGCATTCAGTTTTGGTTATGCACTTCTTTTGATGGTCCAATAAGCGGCTAAGTGCATGAGGCGAATGTTTTCTTTCGACGTTGCCTAGACATTCCTACTAGTGCGGAGGTGCCGGTATCGTGCGGCTAAATCTCCCGCAAGTTTTGCCCGCGGTTAAAAAGCGTAGCAACGGGAATTTTTTCTAAGGTTTGTACCTGGCATTAAGCGGCCTGGATCTTTTCTCCGGTTTCGAGGTGCTCGTTGGCGTTGTCCACGCAAAGACGATCACGCCAACCTCCCCGACTCTTTTGCGTTTTGATTGTCGGAGTCGACGGCCTTCGATATCTCCATCTATCGAATCCATAAAGGCAGTGCCTCGGCTATCTATATCCCGAAGGATCGGCGCAATCGTCGCAAGATCGACTTCGGGAACGTGACAACTCCGCTCCAACAGTAGAGTCGTCCCCTTTTTTCGGGCAGAGGCGTTTTGCTGTAGCGTGTCGAGGTATCGCTCAACTACGAAGGCCGCTCTGGGCACCTCAAATTTCGGGAATACAAACACGCGCCTCAGAGCAGACAAAGTACCATCGCTACTAAATTTAATACTTGGCGATTGCCGCATCAGCTCCATGGCAACCGACCGCTCAATGCGCGCGCCGGAGACGCGGATAAGTTGGGCTATCGAGTGCGAGCCTGTTCCTTGAGACAGCGGCAGGGGGTAACCCGCTGCATTCAAAAACTTCGGATTCGAGAACCACGTGGCCATAATTACGCCCATGTCATCGTAAGTGCGCACTAGCTTTCTGTATAGGCGCAAGCTTCGACGCCTTTGGTTGCTAACGTGGTAGTTTCGGGTGAACTCGACGATCGACTTTCCGGAAATATTGTTACGGCGCAGAAACTCGAATGTAGCCGCCAACAAGGCAATCGCCCCCTGCTGGTTGAGGTCAAAAAGCATCGTTGATTTAGCGGTTCTAGTCATCTTTGTGAGCGCCTGATGTCACTCTAGTGACTGTTTAGAGACTGCTTTTTGAGGTTTGCGCTCTTGCCGCCGAAGATTCTTTCGATGGCTGTGGCTTCCAACAATTGCTGTGTTATCACTGGCGCTAATCTCATCCTGAAAATAGTAAATCGTTACGCCAAGTCGGCATGTCCTCGATGATCTTACCGCCTTCGAATTCCGCTTCCTCTGCGAGCGATTCAACAGAGAAGTGGCTCCGTTTATGAAATTCGTTCCCTGCTCTGCAATTTCTCGTCGCACAAGTGTAACCATGTCAAGATCGCCATCCTCAATGAGGGCCGTTGCTTCAAAGAGCGGCTGTGAGTTGTGCCGTACGTTATGCGCCAGCGTTCTCAAAAGATCGCTCCCTCGCTCGCCCACCGCGGCTATGGATCTGCTAGTCAGCCCGGTCATTACAGGTACCCGAGCCTTTGCTCTGATTTTCTGATCTTCAAGGTGCTCTATCGCGTCCAATTGTGTGAGTTCGTCGAGCATCGCCCGTACAGGAATTCCGGCTCCATACCTTTCAACTAGGCGCTCGAAGCTATGCTTTTTCCCAAATATGGGAAGTACGGCAGGCGCCCCGCTGGCACCCAAAAAGCGTGGATTGTCGTGCCAAGCTGCAAGAACGCGCCTTGCAGGATGCTGATTGGGTTTGGCTGTCGCCACCGAATCTAGCGAGCTAAGAATCCTTGTGACCTCGGACCTCGGTAGGCCGGTCATTATAGCCACGCGGGATTTGCTCTCGCGGCCGCTTTCCTTAGTGACGCGTCGAGTTGCGATTCGGACAGCTCTATCTCTCGCGATCTTGTTGAACTCCCGAACAGTTACCCCTGCGTCAAACATCAGCTCGAGTAATGGTTCAAGTACGCGCTTTAGCGCGATAACCGTTGCCTCCTTGATGGGATCCTCGCAACTAGGTTCGCTCTGCGCATGACTCTTCATTGGATATTAAAAAGAGATGTCATTTTCGATCTACGTTAACTAGGAAAACTCTGTTTACCGATAGAGCCTGTGAGGTCATTCATTTTGATCCGAGATCATGAAGCACGAGGCGCTGACAGGGGATTCGAGAGCCATGGCGCCATCAAGCGCGTGTTCGTTCTCCAGAAGCTACGCTACCTGGGTCTGACCAGGCTGCATCGGCTCGAACGCAGGGAGGCGCTGACCAACTTGTACACGATGCCACGACGATTACTTGATACGTAGGCGAGGTGTCGGTAAAAGATGTCGCATTCAGGTATGCGAGGACGCGTCCAAGCACGTTTCCGAGGAAACGTGCGCCAGCGCATGTCTGCGACGAAACTCGATTTCCCTTTCCCTCTTTGTCACTTTTTCAAATCTTCGTCGGCTTCCTGCCGGTGCCCTAATCTGTACAGTATAAAGAATAGGTATGGGGCGACGGCAATCGGGTGAAATTATGTATATTCTGGTTTTGTAGTCGCTTTTCTGGAATTAGTTTAGTTGCTGTTGGTTAGAATGCGAAGCGCCAAAACGTATGCGTTTACACACTATTGTGTCGGAAAGCCCATGTCGCACACCCTAGTCTGCTGGCATTGCGGGGCGTCGTTGGCGGCGCTGAGCTTGCCGCTGCGTCGACTCGACGTGTGTAAGGCGTGCAACGTGGAGCTGCATGTTTGCAAGATGTGCGTCGAATACGACGTGAGCTATGCGAAGCATTGCAAGGAGCCGACGGCGGAGGAGGTGCGGAAAAAAGACGAGGCCAATTTCTGCGATCACTTCAAGCCGAAGGCGGGGGCCTATGTCGCGAAAGACACCAGCGAGATCGCGCGCTCCAAGTCGGCGTTGGAGGACCTGTTTCGCAAGTGACTTTGCCGTTTGGTCCCCGGTGCGCACCGGCGGCGGGCGGGCATAACGTGGGCTCGGAATCGGCCTAAACCTGATCAGCGGGGCCGCGATTCACGACCCGACGCCCGGCGACCTCGTTCTTCCCCTAATGCTCTGCCTGGCTATTTGGTACCGGCTCAGGGAGACCACCCTTAGTGATTAATACGTGATATTTCACCAGATTAGGCGTTAAAAAAACGTCTTGACGCAACGGTATTCAGGGAAACCCTCATATTGTCGTTGCGGATATACGCCTACGATATGAGGGGCGTATAACGGATATCAGTGACAGACCTTGCGATCTGACCGGAGTACCAGCGGATGGCTACATCTCCGGATTATGTGCGCTTAGCGAGCAGCGTGGTGCGCCCATTACCCGATGCGGTTTTCGATGCCCTGCGTGAAGCAGTCCTCGTGGTTGATGCGAGGCCCCAGCATTTACCCCTGATAATGGCCAATGCGGCCGCCCGCCGGTGCCTTCTCGGCGACGCGGAGGGGAGTGCGTTGACCGACGCCTCTCTCTACTCCTTGCTGGGTCCGGCCACAGTCACGGTCGTTGAGGCGGCGCTCGGTTCCTTCAGCAGGGGGACGCACAGCATCAACCGAGTGCTGGCATGGCGATTTCCGCGCGGCGAAGTGCCCATTTCGACCGAACTCAAGCTGCTGGCATCGGCTCCCGCACAGCGGTTGGTCATGATGACCTTCTCCGAGCCGTCGCACCTGCCCCTGGCTGAGCCGACTATTTTGTCGGCGATTGAACAACTGCCTCTGGATCTGTTGATTCTGGACAAAGAGCTGACCGTCACCTATGCAAACGCGGGCGCAGCACGCACCGCAGGCGGTCTGTCGGCTGGAGTCTTGAGCTACTCCGCACTGATCTTGGCACCGACATCGGCGCTGCCGCGCGAGGCGTTTACCCGTGCCTTGCAAGGCGGCCACTACCATGACGAGGCCGTCGCCGTGACCACCGCCGGGGCACCGACGCGCTGGTTCGAGGTCGACATGCAGCCGCTCAAGGATGAATCCGCGGTCGTGGGCCTCGCCGTTCTTTCGATGGAAGTGACGGAGCAACGCCTGCGAGAGCGCGTCGCCGGTAGCAGCGAGCGCCGCTTGCGTGCGCTCACCGAACACGCCCGCGACATCATCAGCATTGCGGGACCCGAGGGCAAACTGCAATACGTCAGCGGCGGAGTCACGAACTCCCTGGGCTACACCGCCGAGGAGCGCCGCAGTAACTCAATATTCGAGCACGTGCACCCGAATGATGTCGATGCGCTGCGCTTGCAGTACTCGGAGCTGGTTGCCGGCAGCGGCAGTGCCTTTTCCCGTCAGTTTAGATTGCGCCATAAGGACGGCTCATACCGCTGGCTGGAATCGAACTATGTGTCCGCGCTCGACAACCCGCTCATCAACGGGGTGGTGATCAACACTCGCGATATCACAGAACGCAGGGTCGCGGAAAGCCGACTGGCGCAGCGCGAAGAGGTGTTCAGCCTTGCCGCGGATGCGGTGAACGGGATCATATTCGAATGGGACCTTAACCGGGGAGTGGTGCATCGATCCCGCGGCGTTTACGACGTGCTGGGTTTCGAACCCAACGAGTTAGAGGCTGAGGGCGAATGGTCTGCGCGCATCCATCCGCAGGATTCTGCCGCCTATGAGGAGAAAATTGCCGCGGCGCTGCAAAGCGGGCGCGGCTGGACCGCGACCTACCGCGTCCGCAATACGCTGGGCCATTACCGATCCATGCTGGAGCGCAGCCTCATTCAGCGCGGTCCGAACGGCGAGCCGATGCGAGCGATCGGCTGCTGCGTGGACGTCTCGGAAATCAAACGGCTCACCGACCTACTCGCAGAAACGCAACGCACCGCCAAAATGGGAGGTTGGGAATTCAACTACGCGACGCGCGGACTCGAGTGGACCGATGAAATGTTCAGCATCTTCGAGACCTGCTCCAGGGACTTCGCGGTGTCTTGGGACTCCATGACGGCGCAATGCACCGCTGAATCGAGACAGCGTCTCGAGGAGGCCATCGACGCGGCCAAATCGAGCGCCGGCAATGTGGATCTCGAGCTCGAAATCAACACCCTCAAGAACCGGCGTGTCTGGGTGCGCCTCATCGGGCACTTGGAAAAATTGGAGGGACGGCCGCTGCGCGCCTACGGCTCGATGCAGAATGTTCAGGCGCAGAAGCTGGCGCAAATCGCGCTCGAGAACAGCACCGACTGGCTCAAGCTGTCCATGAATATGGCGCACATGCATGCCTGGCGCTGGAACCGAGCGACGGACACGCTCGAGTTTGCGAACTTGGATGGTCAAATGCTGCCCCTGCGCCAGGCATTTCCGGGCATGAAGGAATTGATGTCCCGCGTGCATCCGCAGGATCGGCTGGCGGTGCGGCGAGCCATGGATCACGCCTTCGAGCGTCACGCGGAAGTCCGCGAAGAGTTCAGACTCAAGTCCCACGACGGGCAATATCGGGTGTACGCCGCGGTCGCGAGACCGCTGTTCGATGCGGCGAATCAACCGAGCGGACTGGTGGGCGTTACCCAGGATGTGACCGCACGCTATGAGTCCGAAGCGCGCTTGCGGCGATCCGAAGAACTGCTGCGCACCACCACCGCCAACACGGCGGACACGCTGCTCCTGGTCGATACCGATTTGCGTATTCGCTTCATCAACCGGGGCGCGTGCGGCATGAGCATCGACGACATCGTCGGTAAGGACATTTCCGTGCTGCTGCCGGAACGTGCGCGCGACAGCGTCATCGCCAAGCTGCGGCGGGTGCTGACCACCGCCGAGACCGCGACCTTCGAGTTCGACGGCAAGGCGAACGGCGAGGGAATCCAATACCTTGAGAATCGCGCGGTGCTGGTGCGCGAGGATGGCATCGGCACGGGCATTTCAATCACCATGCGCAACATCACCGAGCGCAAGCGCTTGGAACAGGAAATCCTGGATGTGTCCAGCCGCGAACGGCAGACGATCGGGCGCGACTTGCACGATGGCCTGGGGCAGGAGCTGACCGGGGTGGCCTTGATGCTGCGCGGTCTCGCGACGAGGATTCAGAAGGAGTCGCCCGAGTCGGTCGAACAAGTGAATGAAATCGTGGTCTTGGTCAACCAATCGATCGAGACTGCCCGCGCCCTGGCGCGAGGCCTGCTGCCCGTCAATACGGACGGCGGCGGGTTGTCCTTCGCTCTGCGTGCGCTCGCCGATAGAAGCCGCACTTTGTACGGTTTCGAAGTCGACTTTCGCGCGGATGTTGCGCCGGAGCTGACGTTGCGGGAAACCACGGCGAGTCACTTGTATCGAATCGCACAAGAGGCGTTGACCAATACGGCGCGGCACGGACGAGCGTCCGCGGTCGCCATTTTCCTACTGGTTACGAAAGGCAAATTCCTGCTGCGTATCACCGACAACGGCAGCGGGTTCGGCGAGACGGCGAGATCCGGAACCGGCATGGGGCTGAAAATCATGAAGTACCGGGCGGGCATGATCGGCGCAAAGTTAGAGATTGGGCCCAATTATCCGCACGGCACGGTGGTACGCGTAACCGGCCAACAAGCAACCGTGACGAGAACGCGACATTCCGCTCACGCGATTTAAGGAGTAAGTAATGGCTGCCAGCAATTCATGGATCCGAACCTCCGTGTCCCCATCGGGGGTCACCGGCGGCAAGCGCCGCGTCCGGCGGGTGTTGATCGTCGACGATCATCCGATCGTGCGTCAGGGCCTGCGCCGCATCATGGAGAACGAGGACGACCTCACCGTGTGCGGGGAAGCGGAGACTGCGCGCGACGCGCGTACCGCCATCAAGGAACTTAGTCCCGACGTGATGATCGCCGACATCAGCCTGAAACAGGGCGACGGCATCGAGCTGGTGCGGGATGTGCGCGCCCACTATCCGCAGCTGCCCATCCTGGTGCTCTCCATGCACGATGAGACCATCTATGCCGAGCGCATGCTGTCGGCCGGCGCCAATGGCTACATCATGAAGCAGGCGGCGAGCGAACAGTTCCTCGTTTCATTGCGGCGCGTGCTCGACGGCAACATCTATGTGTCCGAGGCCGTCGGCAACAACATGATCCAGAAATTTGCCGCCGGCGGCGCGTACGTATCGGCCAATCCCATCGACCGCTTGAGCAACCGCGAGCTGCAGATCCTGCACATGATCGGCAAGGGCATGAGCACACGGGAAACCGCGCATTCGCTCAATTTGAGCATCAAGACGGTCGAATCGCACCGGCAGCGCATCAAGCGCAAGCTCAATCTCAGCACCGGTACGCAGCTGGTGCAATACGCGGTCAATTGGTTCACGGGCCGGGAAGCCGGCGGGCATCAGTTGGGCGCCAAGGACGAGCCGAACGCAGAACCGGAGGCGCACACCGGCCCTTAAGGGTGCCGCGGCAGCGTGTACAGGCTTTTCTTCGGCGGTGACATAACGAAGCTGAGCGGCAGTACCGAGATTTTCTAGGCCGAAGTGCCGGAGAATCCAGTCAAGGCGCAATGCGCCGATATCTGAGCCCTAGCAGCCCCGGCCGCGGAGTTTGAACATTGTGTCCGACACGGAATCTGTGACCTCGATCACAGCCGAGACGCTGCCCGCGATCTTGCTGGCAGAAGACGATCCGGTGACGAGAATGCTGATGACCCGCTTCCTCAAGAAGGCGGGCTATGAAGTCGACGCCGTGAGCGATGGCGCGGAAGCGTTCGACAAAATGATGAAGCGCTACTACCCGATCCTGGTCACCGATTGGGAAATGCCCGGCATGGACGGCATCGCGCTGTGCAAGGCCGTGCGCAACATGCAGCTCGACGGCTACGTGTATGCGTTGCTCCTGACGGCGCGCGATGCGAAGGAGCACATCATTGCGGGACTCGAGGCCGGCGCCGACGATTATCTGGTCAAGCCCGTGCACGAACCCGAACTCATCGCTCGTCTCAACACCGGGCGCCGCATCCTCGCGCTGGAACATTCGCTGCGCGCCGCGAATCAGCGCAATCGCGTGCTGTCGATCACCGACGCGCTGACGGGCGCCTACAACCGTCGATATTTAATGGAGCAATTGCCGCGGGAAGTCGAACGCTGCCGCCGCTATGCCTATCCGCTGTCGGTCATCATGTGCGACATCGATCATTTCAAGCGCATCAACGACGAACAAGGCCACACGGCCGGCGACGATGTGCTGCAGCAATTCGTGGGCCGCGTACAGCGCTCGATCCGGTCCAACAGCGACTGGATTTCGCGCTACGGCGGCGAGGAATTCCTGCTGGTGCTGCCGGAGGCGGACTTCAACGCCGGCCTGTTTGTCGCGGAAAAAATTCGCGCCATCATTTCATCATCGCCGTTCACGACCCGCGCAGGCGAGAGCTGCGTGACCGCGAGCTTCGGTGTGGCATCCACGGGACCCGGGGGGCCGGACCTTGCCCTGAAACTGGAAGGGCTCATCAAGGCGGCCGACCAGTGTCTGTATCGAAGCAAGCAAGAAGGCCGCAACCGTACCCACGGCGTCGAGATCCCGAACGCGCTGGCGCTCATCGCGAACGCCTGATTTGCCTTAGGTTAGGCCACGCGGAACACTCAGACAGGCTCTCCGGGCTCAAGACACCTTGGCGAGCTGCGCGTTCACGGCATGCAGCCGCTCGCTCAATTGCCGCACCAGCGCATCGATTTGCTGAACGGACTGGGTGCGCGCGGCATGCTCTAGATTGGTGGCCGCCGCACACAGGGTGTGCGCATGGATATTGGCGCTCGCGCCTTTGAGCGCGTGGGCGCGCTTGCCGATGGTGTCCAAGTCGCTGATCTTGAGCGCCGCCAGGATTTCCGCCAGGCATTTATCGCCGCTGATCACGAAGGTCTCGAGCAGCTCGCGCTCGAATTCGGCATCGCCGCCCGTGAGTTCATGCAAGGCCTCGAGATCGACTTCACTGGGTGCGCTGTCGGTCTTGAGATAGCGGCCGAGACAGTCGGCCAGTTGGCTGGGTTCGAGCGGCTTGCCGAGATGCGCGTCCATCCCGGCGGCAATGCAGTGTTCACGATCCTCGCTCATCACATTGGCCGTGAGCGCGATGATGGGCAAGCGGCGAGCGCTGCCGCTGCGCAGTTCGGCTTCGCGGATACGCCGGGTCGCGGTGAAGCCGTCCATGACCGGCATTTGGCAGTCCATCAACACCGCATCGAACGCGGTTTCGGCGATGCGCTCCAGGGCCTCCGCGCCGTTGTTGGCAAGCGTCACCTCGGCGGCGAGTTTTTGCAGCTGCCGCTGGGCGACCCGTTGATTTACGGGATTGTCCTCGACCAGGAGGATATGCCGCCCGCGGTAGGTGGGGATGGCGCGCCGTTGTTCGACGTCAACGGCCAAGCGGGGGGACTCCCCGGTGAGCACGCTGATCAATAGACTCGCCAATCTCGAGGCGCGGATGGGCTTGGAACCGATGGCATCCGGGCGCTGCGGCCAGCTGTCGAGGTCATGTTCCGAGCCGAACAGCGACAACAAGACGAAGGGCAGTTTCGCGTAGCGGGGATCGGCGCGCAGCGCCGCCAGTAAATCGAGCCCGCCGCGGCCGGGCATCAGTTCGTCGGCGAGCACCAGGTTCACGGTGCCGCCGCCGTCCAAGACGTCAAGGGCTTCGTCAACGCTGGCGACGGTGACGGCCTCGAAGCTGAAATAGCTGAGTTTGAGGGCCAGGCTGGCGCGGCTCGCGGGGTCATCGTCGACCACCAGTATCCGTCTGCCGGCGCCCAAGGGACTGAACGCGGGTTGCTCGGCCGGGGCGTCCAGGGTGGTCGTGACCCAAAACGTCGAGCCCACGCCCGGCTCACTGCGTACGCCGGTCTCGCCGCCCAGAAGTTCGACCAAGCGCTTGACGATAAACAGACCGAGTCCCGACCCGCCGTAGTAGCGCGTGGTCGAGGAGTCGATCTGCGAAAACGATTTGAACAAGCGATCGATGCGCTCAGGCGGGATCCCAATGCCGGTGTCCGTGACCTCGATACGCAGCTTCGGCGCATCGCCTCCGGTCGTCGACGCGCTCAGTACGATGTGGCCCTCGTGCGTGAATTTGATGGCATTGCCCACGAGATTCATGATGATCTGCCGCAAGCGGCCCGGATCGCCGCGCATGAGCACCGGGATGGGCTTGATGTCGACGATGAGCTCGATGCCCTTGACGGCGGATTGCAATGCCATGACCGCGACCGTCTCGTAGATCACGTCGCGCACGTCGAACTCCACGCATTCCAGCTCCAAGCGTCCGGCCTCGATCTTGGACAGATCGAGCACGTCGTTGATGAGGGATAGGAGCGCCTGGGCGCTGCCGCGAATGATATCCACATACTCGCGCTGGGTTGGGTCGAGGCTGGTCTCAGCGAGGATCTGCGACATGCCGATGACGCCATTCATGGGCGTGCGAATTTCATGGCTGACGTTGGCGAGGAAATTGCTCTTGGCGCGGTTGGCGGCCTCGGCCGCGAGCTTGGCGTCGATGGCGGCCTGTTCGGCGAGCTTGCGATCGGTGATGAGCTGCATGGATCCGGCGAGGCAGGTGGGCTTGCCGGCGGCGTCATGTTCGGCCTGCGCGCGCAGGCGCACCCATTCGTAATGCCCGGCCCGATGCCGTATGCGCGCCTCGACGTCGACGGGGGTATCACCGTCGAGATGGCCGCTGATGACCGTGTGGGTCGCGGCCAAGTCCTCAGGATGCATCAGATGTTCGAATCGTTCCCGCGACGGTTCGAGTTCGCCCGAGCCGTAGCCTAAGAGTTCCTCGAATCGCGGGCCAAACCAGGCCTTGCGCCCGGGAATGTCGAGTTCCCACACGCCGTCGCGCGTGCCGCGCATGGTGCGGGCCAGGCGCTTTTCGAGGGAGTCCAAGGCCGCTTCGGTGCGCTTCAAATGAGTGACGTCGATGAGCGAGCCGGTGATGCGGCACGGGTCGCCGTCGCGGTCGTGCTGGACGCTGGCGGTCTCGGCGATCCAGCGTTCCGTGCCGTCCGGGAGCACGACCCGGTATTCGCAGCGGTAGGAGGGATCCTCGCCGACCGCGGGGTACGGTCCACGCAGCTGGTCCCGGTCATCGGGATGCACCGCCACGAGCAGACCCTCGAGGTCATCGAGCCGCGCCGACGGGGGAATCCCCAAAATCTCGCGGAAATTCTCGGACGCGACGAAGCGTCCGCGGCCGAAGTCCAAGTCCATGGTGGCGACGCCGGCCACGGCCTGCGCGACGTTGAGCGAGGCGGTGGTGTCGTGCAGCGTGCTTTCCAGCTGTTTGCGCTCGGTGATGTCGGTGACCGTGCCGATGATGCGCGCCACCAAGCCTTCGGCGTCCTTGAGGACCTGGCCGCGGCCGGCCAACCAGAGCACGCTGCCGTCGAGCAGCAGCGAGCGGTACTCTGCTTGAAATTTGACTCCCGTGGAGATGGCCAGGTTTAGATTCTGAATCACCTCTTCCAGATCCTCGGGGTGAATGGTGGCCAGCCATTCATCCCGTGTGAACGGTGCATTGCGCTCATCCAGGGCAATGAAGTCAAAGAACAACGGCGTGCCGGTGAGCTCGCCGGTCACGAGGTCCAGATCGAAGACGCCGAAGCCGCCCGCGGCCTGGGCGAATTCCAGGAACTCGGAGGAGCGGCGCAATTGCCCCTCACGCTCGCGTCCGCTGAAAATCGCCTTGTGCAGGCGGTTCGACAGGATTTGGATTTCATCGCCGCGCTGCACCTCGCCAGCCGGCGGCGCGCCTCGATCCAGCAAATGCGACAGCGATTCGCGCAGGCTCCGCAGGCGTTTGGAGAGATCGTTCGCGGCGAACCAGGCGGCGCCCAACAGCGCCAGGAGCGCGGCGGCGAGGCAGGCGGCAAGCGCGATTCGCTCATGGCTCTGGGATTGAACGGTGTGATCCAAGGCGTCGGCTGCGGCCGTTTGCGCCGTGCGCAGGGCATCGCGCGCGCCGGGGTCCGCGGCCAAATGCTGCGCGTTCAACGCGGCTTCGACCGCTGTGCGAACCTCGTGTTGGTAGCGCCGGCTAGACTCGACCAGCCAGAGACTCAGGAGCGCGAGCAGCACCACCGCGGCCATGGGTATAGCGAATAACTTGCGGCGAATGGGCCAACTGCGCATGCGGTATCCAAGCCAGGGCCGTGCGCCCCCTGAATCCCTTGTATCGGCCGGACTCCTACCCTCTTGAGCTATGATCTAGCACGAAAATTTTGAGGGCGGACACATGCGGGCGCGCAAGATATTGGTGGCGGGGGTGGGCGGGTTCATCGCCCTCATCGTGATCGCCCTGCTCGCGGTTTGGCTGCTGGTCAATCCCAATGACTACAAGCCGCGAATTGCCGCCGCCGTCAAGGACGCCACGGGCAGGGACCTCATCCTCAAGGGCGATATCAAACTGTCGATATTCCCCTGGATCGCGTTGCAACTGGGGCCGGCGTCCCTGGGGAATCCGGCGGGCTTCAGCGAGCAGCCGTTCGTGTCGTTCCAGCACGCCTCGGTGCGCGCCAGGCTGTTGCCGTTACTGGCGAAGCGGCTGGAAGTCGGGCGCATCGAGCTGGATGGACTCGATGTGCGGCTCCTCAAGAACGCCGAAGGCAGGGGCAACTGGCAGGGCTTCGGGCCCGAGGCCAAGGCGCCCGCGGCCGCTCGGCCCAAGGCGGACCGCGCCCTGCCGAGTATTGCCGGCATCAAGATCACCCACGCGCGCGTGAGCTACGAGAAGTTCACGCTCGAGAATCTCAATCTCGAGAGCGGCTCGTTCGCCGAGAAAGGCATGGTGCCCATCGTCTTCCATGTCGACGTCAATCGGGGCGTGGCCGCGGAGCACGCCAGCATCGACGCGCGCTTCGACTTCAGCGCCGACTCGGCCGCCGAGCACTATCGGCTCGCGGCGCTCAATTTGAACGGCGCCGCCAGTCTGGTCGGCAACGATAAACCGGTGCGCTTCAGCGTCTCGGCGCCGACCATCGAGCTTGA
>DASXYI010000078.1:0-115758 GCA_036502605.1 Steroidobacteraceae bacterium | reverse complement strand
GGCCAGTCAATCTCGGCCGGCGGAGCGCCTCTGACCACGGCGCAGATGCGGAGCGCCGCGAATTTCACGGGCTTCCAATTCACCGCCACACCCGGCGCATCGGGCAACAACTGGGTCATCGTCGATGCCAATGGGACGCTCAACAACGCCGGCGGCGCGGCGGGAGCGACGTTCCCGATGCTGGCCTCCGAATACTCGACCCAGATCGACAATGCCCATCAGTTGCAATTGATGGCAATGAATACCGCCGCGAGCTACACGCTGGGACAGAACATCGACGCGTCGGCCACCCGCAACGGCACCGATGTCTGGGGAAGTTCAGGGTTCGTCCCGATCGGCAATCCAAGCACTGCTTTCTCAGGCGTTTTCGACGGGCAGGACCATGCAATCAGCAGCCTGACCATCAATCAGCCAACTGCAAATGACGTGGGTCTGTTTGGTCATATCGGTTCGGCTGCCGCAGTACTGAACGTGGGATTGATCGATAGCAAGGTGAGCGGCTCCAGGAACGTGGGTGCACTGGTGGGTTTCGTCGACGACGCCGCAACGGTGGGCAACAGCTACGCCACCGGCAATGTGAGCGGTTCCAGCAACGTCGGCGGGCTGGTGGGGGAGAACGAAAGCGCGATCAGCAACGGTCACGCCAGCAGCAGCGTGAGCGGCACGAGCAATCTTGGCGGGCTCGTGGGCTGGAATAACGCAGGCACGATCAGCAACAGCTACGCCACGGGCGGCGTGAGCGGCGGTAACTCCATCGGCGGGCTCGTGGGTTACAACAACAACGGCGGCAAGGTCGACAACACCTACGCAATGGGCCGGGTGACCGGTTCCAGTGCCGTCGGCGGGTTGGTGGGATACGAGGGTGTGAGCGGTGAGGTCAGCAACGGTTTCTGGAATGTCACAACCTCCGGCCGCTCAACCTCGGCAGGCGGCACACCGCTGACGACGGCGCAGATGCAGAGCGCCGCGAGTTTCACCGGCTTCCACTTCACCACCACGCCCGGCGCATCGGGTAACAACTGGGTCATCGTCGACACCGACGGCACGCTCAACAACGCCGGCGGCGCGGCGGGTGCAACGTTCCCCATGCTGGCGTCCGAGTATTCGACCACGATCAACAGTGTCCACCAATTGCAGTTGATGGCGATGAACACCGCCGCGAGCTATACCCTGGGCCGGAGCATGAATGCGGCGGCCATCGGCAACGGTACCGATGTCTGGGGCAGCTCGGGGTTTGTCCCGATCGGAAATTCAAGCATTCCTTTCTCAGGCGTTTTCGATGGACTGGAACATACGATCAGCAATGTGACCATCAATCTGCCCACGGCAAATGATGTCGGGCTGATTGGTTATGCCAATTCATTCGCCGTGGTGCGAAACGTGGGATTGATCGGTGGCAGCGTGAGCGGCTCCAAATACGTAGGTGCGCTCGTTGGATTCGACGCCGGAGCGGTCAGCGACAGCTACGCCACGGGCCGCGTGAGCGGTGACGGCTTTGTCGGCGGGCTGGTGGGCGGGAATCAAGGCAGCGTCAGCAACAGTTACGCCCGCAACAGCGTCATCGGCTCCAGCGATGTCGGCGGGCTGGTGGGCGGGAATGACAACGGGTCGGTCAGCGACAGCTATGCCGCGGGCCGTGTGAGCGGCGGGAGCAACGTCGGCGGTCTTGTGGGATCCAACACCAATGGGGGCACCGTCAGCAACAGCTTCTGGGATGTGACGACCTCGGGCCAGGCGGCGTCGGCAGGCGGCACCGGAATGACAACCCCGCAAATGCAGACACAGGCCAATTTCACCTCGGCCACTCCTGCCAACGGCAATGTAAACCCCGGCTGGGATTTCAACTACACCTGGGTCATGTACGACGGACACTCCTATCCGCTCCTGCGAGCGGAATGAAGGTACGCCAACGGCGATTCCAACATTTGCCGGTCATCTTCCGTGAGGAGGCTCACCGTCTTCTTGTTGTAGCGCGCGATCACGGATTCAAGCGCTAATTTAGATCAGTGTCGTCAGCAGCTCCGGCGCCGGCGCCACCCGAATTCCTTCGCGTGATACGTAATCATTCTTGCCCGCCGCCGATACCTGCCACGCATCCGTATGGGGAAAGCGCTCCTTCAGATACCGCAGCGCCGGGTTGACATCGCGGTCGGACGATTTGCACTCCACAAATAGAATGGGTTTGCCGTTTTCGGTGACGACGAAATCGACTTCACGCCCTTCGATATCCCGGAAGTAACGCAGCTCCGTCCTGTGTCCCTCCGTGTCCTCGCGAAAATGCACCCATTTGAGCAGGTGCGAGGCGACAAGGTTTTCGAAGCGAAAGGCGGGCTCCGGAACCAACGACCAATCAAAGTGGTAGTGTTTGCGCGCCTTCTTCACCGCCTTGACCTTCGGTGAGCCGAAAGGCAACACGGTGAAGATGGCATACAGTCTCTCGAGTATGGTGATCCACTTGTTGATGGTCTTGTGACTGATTTGGAGCTGTTCGGAGACGCCGTTGATGGAAAGCGGGCTTCCTACCAGCTCGGGTAGCCGTGTCATCAACAATTCGATGCTGCCGATGTCGTGTACCTGCTCGAGGCTCACCAGATCTTCACTCACCAGGCGGCTTCGGTACTCGTTAGACCAGCGACGGGCCTGTTTTTCGGAGCCGCCGAGGTAGGGCTCCGGAAAACCGCTTAAGCGGAGCAGAGTGTTGAAATCTTTCGTCGACTTCAGGCCGAGTTCTGCGACACTCAAGGGATGGAGGCGCAGGTAGTGATATCGCCCCTGTAGCGAGTCGCCTCCAAAGCGGTAGTAATCAAGCCTCGCGCTGCCGGTGACGAGAATGTTCTGACCAGGAGCGCGTGCGTCGAACAGTCCCTTGAGATAATTGCGCCACTTCCGGTATTTATGAATTTCATCGAAGACCCAGAGACGGGACTTCGGAAAAGTCTGGCGCAAAATGATGTCCCGCTGTGCGGGCACGTCCCAGTTCAGAAGTCCCTGGGTCGCCTTTCCCAGTATGTTGCGGGCGAGAGTGGTCTTCCCCACCTGGCGAGGGCCGCCGACGAATACCATTTTGCGTTCGAGATCCTGGCGAACTTGCTGTTCCAGATATCGTTTCATCGTTCACGAGCATTCCAGGTTTTTGGATAGGTGTCAAATAATCACGCCTATAATTTGGATCTGTGTGCAAAAACATGGATCAATGTGGGTCCACGGATATATTGCAGCGTAGCGCGCCTAAGCCTCAGCCGCCAGATCTTCAAGTGCTCGTCTGCCAGGGCTAATTAGCGGTTGTCTGCCTTGGCGTGGGCTATCGAGATCCGCATGGCGGCGTCGTCCCCTTCGCGCTGCTCGCGCTGGTCCGCCGCGTGCTGCTCTTCCTTGCGAAAGCGCTCTATCACACGGCCCAGCGATTCAGCCTCGATGCGCTTTTCGCTCCACTGCAAACGCCGCTTTTCGTATTCGGCGCGCGCATGGTCGAGCTTGGTCGACTGCTGGCGCAGGGCTTCACTCAAACGATCGACGAACGAGCGGTAGTTTTGCAATTTGACCGCGTCGGTGGCGCCCCGAGTTTCACCCGACTTGCTCACATACTCGTCGCGGTAGGTCCGCAACTGTTCGAACTGGCGCTCCAGGTCGCCAACTCGACGGCCGGCCTCGCCCATCGCCCGGCTCAAATCCGTTGCGGATGTAGAGGCGAGTTCCTGAATCGGTTCGAACCGTTTTGATCTCATCATGGGCGGGGCACTATCGGACTATTGCCGGTGGCGGCGCCGAGAACTGCGTCACGAGTTGCCGCAGATCCGAGCAGCTTCTGTCGATTCCTACGGGTTCGTACATATCTTGTCTCAGGAAATCGAGCATTTTGGGCCACTGCTCCACCGCCAAGTCGACGCGCGGATCGGATCCGCGGCGATAGGCGCCCACGGTGATGAGATCGCGGTTCTGCTGGTAGGTGGAATAAACCTGCTTGAAGCGCGTCGCCAGATCGAGCTGATCGCGGGTGCAGATCTGGTGCATGGCGCGGCTGATCGACCCTTCGATGTCGATGGCCGGGTACAAGCCGCTCTCCGCAAGACGGCGCGACAACACGATGTGACCGTCGAGTATGGCCCGCGCGGCATCGGCGATGGGATCGTTCTGATCATCGCCTTCCGCCAAAACCGTATAGAACGCGGTGATCGAACCGACGCCGCGGTCGCTGTTGCCGGCGCGCTCGACCAGCTGCGGCAGGCGCGCGAACACCGACGGCGGATATCCCTTGGTCGCCGGCGGCTCGCCGATGGCCAGCGCGATTTCGCGTTGCGCCTGCGCGAACCTCGTCAACGAATCGAGCAGCAACAGAACTTTCATGCCGCGATCGCGGAAATATTCGGCGATTGCGGTCGCGAGCCACGCGCCGTGCAAGCGCATCAGCGGCGTGTTGTCGGCGGGCGTGGCCACGACCACGGCCCGCCGCATACCGTCCGGCCCGAGCGTATTGGTGACGAAATCCTGCACTTCACGGCCGCGTTCACCGATCAAACCGACGACGGTCACGTCCGCCTTGGTGTAGCGCGTCATCATGCCGAGCAGCACCGACTTGCCGACGCCCGAGCCGGCAAACAGGCCGATGCGCTGGCCGCCGCCGACGCTGAGCAGAGAATTGATCGAGCGCACGCCGACATCGAGCGGATCGCGGATGGGACGGCGCATGAGCGGATTCATGGGCTCTCCGGTCAGTGAAACTCGATCGGTACAGTGCAGTTCACCGCCGCCGTCCAGCGGCCGCCCCGCACCGTCCAGCACGCGCCCCAATAATTCATCGCCGACGGCGACTTCGCTCACGCTGTGGGTGGGAACCACGCGCGCGCCCGGCATGATGCCGCGGATATCGCCGGTGGGCATGAGAAAGAGCTTATCGCCCGAGAAACCGACCACCTCCGCTTCGATCTGCTTGCCTTCGGCGGTGTCGACCAAGCATCGCCCGCCCACCGCGGCTTCGCAGCCCACCGCTTCGAGAGTCATGCCGACCATGCGGCTCAAAGTGCCTTCGACTACGATTTCGCTGGCCTTCGCCATGCGTTCGCGCGCCCGTACCAGCGAGGCTGCCCACTTCTTGGGGCGCGGGCGAATCGCGGCGGCGGCGTTCATGACCCGCTGCCGCCGCGAGCCTGCGCGTTCTGTCGCTCCGTTCCCATCAGCTCGCTCAAGATTGCGCCCAAGCGCGTTTCCAGACGCGCATCGATACGTGAAGTGGTCGTCGTGATTTGGCAGCCGCCGCGCGCCATCACGGGGTCTTCCACGATAGTCCAAGCGCGCTCGCTCTCGGTAGGCGCCAGATTCTGGCGCACCACCGAAGCGTCTTCGGGATGCAGGTGCACGCGCACTTCGCGCGCCGCGACCGGCAGCGCAGCGATCGCGTCGCGGATGATGCCGATGATTTGCGTGGGGTCGGTTTTCAATTCGCGCCTTACGATCTGGCGAGCCAGGGCCATGGCGAGAGTCAAGAGTTCGCGTTCGACCTCTGCGTCCAAGACTTCGAACGGCTTTGCGAGGTCGTAGAACATCCCCGCCAATTTCTCGACCTGCGCACGAACCTCGCCGCGCCCGGCTTCGCGTCCTTCGGCAAGGCCCTGCTCGAACGCTTCCTTGTAGGCCTCGGCCTGCAGGTCGGCGAGTCCGCTCACCGTCGGGAGCTTTTGGTTCGCCGCCGGACCGTTCATATCGGGCGCCGCCCAAACGGCGGCGCCGGCGGACGCGGCCTTGGTGAACAGGTTAGACAAACTCGGTCCCGCCCTTGCCGCCCAAACTGATGGTGCCTTCTTCGGCGAGACGCTGTGCGATCACGACGATTTCCTTTTGCGCCGCTTCGACATCGACGAGCTTTACCGGACCGCGTGCTTCCATGTCGTCCTTGAGAATTTCCGCCGCGCGCTTCGACATGTTCTTTAGAATCTTGTCCTGCACTTCGGGTTCCGAACCGCGCAGGGCGACCGCCAATGTGTCGGAGCCGACTTCGCGCAACAGCGCCTGTATTCCACGATCGTCGATATCCAACAAGTTGTCGAAAATGAACAGCAAATCCTTGATCTGGCTGTGCATCTCGCCGTCGGTTTTTTCGATTTTTCCGAGCTCCGCGCCGCTGGTGTCCTTTTCCATCGCATTCAGGATGTTCGCCACCGTGCGCGCGCCGCCGATCCGCCGCAGCGCCGCGGGGGGAGCCGCGTTCGCCTGCCGCTCGACCAGTTGATCGAGTTCCGTCAGGGCGGACTGCGGCACTTCATTGAGCGAGGCAATCCGCATCAACACGTCGGTGCGCATTTCGTCGGGCAGCAGCGGCAGGATGCCGGCCGACTGTTCCGGCTCGAGATGCGACAACACGATGGCGGCGATTTGCGGATGTTCCCCGCTGATGATTTGCGCCACGGCTTTGGCCTCCATCCATTTGAGCGCTTCGATGCCCTGACCGGTTTGACCGGTGGATACCCGATCGAGCAGAACATCGGTCTTCTGCTTGCCGACCGCCTGCGTCAACACCCGTCTCACGTACTCCTGGGACCCGGAGGCAATATCCGCTTTGCCGTCGACGACGCCGATGAATGTGCCGAGCACCGAGGTCATCTGGTCGCGGGAAACTTCTTTCAGTTCCGCCATGGCGATGCCCAGTTTCTGGACTTCGCGGGCATCGAGCTGTTTCAGCAGGTTAGCCGCGTCCTGCTCACCCAAACTCATGAGCAAGATTGCCGCGCGTTGCGTTCCGGCGAGTTCATCCGGCTTGTCAGCCATCGGCAGCGACCCATTCCTTTACGACTTGTGCGGCACGCTTAGGATCCTGCCCGACCAGCGTTCGGGCCGCGGCGATCTGCTGCTCAAAACTGGGTGCCAGCTTGATGGCCGGGCTGCTCTTGCCCGACAGACTCACGCGATCACCCGCAAGATCGGTCGCGTCGCTGCCCAGGGCCGGCCTTGCGGACACCTTGGTGAGTGATCTCATCAGGGGCCGCAACACCAAGAAGGCGACGACCAGCACCAGAAGCGCTCCGACGATTTGTTTTGCGAGCTGAGTGACCCACGGCGTCTGCCAAAGCGGCAGTCCCTCGACCGGCGGCAAGGGTCCATTGGTCTTGAACGCCTGATTGAGCACATTGAGTTGGTCGCCGCGGTCATCCTTGAGTCCGATGGATTCGCGCACCAGCTGCGTGAAGCGCTTGAGGTCGGGGTCGCTCATCGGCGCCGTCGTGGCTTTGCCGTCAGCGCCGATCTTTTGCCAATCATCGAGCACCACGCCGACGCTCAGGCGCCTCAAAGAGCCGGTCGGTTGCTTCACGTACGACAGTGTGCGGTCGACTTCGAAGTTGCGGGTGCTGCGCTCTGCGTTCGACGAAGGTCCAGTGGCGGCGACCGCTTGCGCGGCTCCGGGCACGGCCGGTGAAGCCGGCGTGGCCGGCGAACCCGGCGTCGCGGACGCGCCGGGGATAACGGGCGCGCCGGAGGTCCCCGGCGGTTGATTGCTGAGTGCCCCCGGAATGCCCTCCGCGCCGTCGCCGCCGCGGCGCTGCTCTTTGCTGGTTTGTTCGCTGCGCACGGCCGTCTTCTGCGGATCGTAGTTTTCGTGGGTTTCCTCGGTGACCGTGAAATCGAGATCCGCCGTCACCGTGGCCCGTACGCGGCCGGCGCCGATCATGGGCTCCAGCAGATCGATGATTCGCCGTTGGTAGCCTTCCTCGAGCTTGCGCGTGTATTCCAGTTGCCGCGTGCTGGCGGCCGCCTCGGCGCTTTCATCGGGGGAGTTGAGCAGAGAACCGGCCTGATCGACCAGCGTCACATCGCTCGCCCCCAATTCAGGCACGCTCGAAGCCACCAAGTGCACGATGGCAGCGACTTGTCCGGGCTCCAAGCGCCTGCCGGGATACAGCTGCAACATGACCGATGCGGTGGCTTTGCGCGCGTCCCGCAAAAAGACCGAAGGCTTGGGCAGCGCAAGATGCACGCGCGCACTCTGCACGCCCTGAACCTTGATGATGGTTCGGGCC
Source organism: Steroidobacteraceae bacterium (assembly GCA_036502605.1). GTDB lineage: Bacteria > Pseudomonadota > Gammaproteobacteria > Steroidobacterales > Steroidobacteraceae > Bog-1198. The sequence goes on along the minus strand of DASXYI010000078.1, from coordinate 107,752 downwards.
AGCTCCGTCTCCAAAACCGACTGGTAGCGCGCCGTTTCCATCATCGAGCTGGTGCCCAATGCGGACTCCTTTTGAATCATCTCGATGCCCATCGAGTCGCTTTGCGGCAGGCCCTGACTTGCCAGGCGAATGCGCGCCTCCTGGACCTTGGACTCCGGCACCGATACGGCACCCGATGGATTGAGTTTGAATTCGATCCCGGCCGCGGTGAGCGCATCCATGACCTGCCCGCTCTCGCGCTCGGAAAGTTGACCATAGAGCACGGTGTAGTTCTGGCCCTGCGACCAGAGCACCAGCCAGATGGCCGCCGCGACCGCGGCTGCGACGCCGGCGAGCAGACCAACTTGCTTGAGACCCGGGATGGTTTCGAGCAATCCGCGCGGAGGGAGTGGGACGATGTCAGCCATGAATTAAACCTCGTTCCTTCAAACCGACATGTTCATTACTTGGGTATAGGCATCGACCAGCTTGTTGCGGACCTCGGTCATGGCATGGAACGCCAGGCCTGCCTTTTGCACTTCGAGCATGACCTTGGTGAGATCCACGCTCTTGTCGCCCGCGTCGTACGCATTCGCCAGCGCCGTGGCCTGGTTTTGCATGGTCGCGACGTGATCGATCGAATTTTTCATCAGGTTCGCGAAATCGGACGGCTGCGCGGTGGCCGCGGCGGTTTCGGGGGCAATGCCGGAGGCGCGTGCTTGCAGCGCCCGCATTTCAGAAAGTACTTGTTGAATTTGCATGCTGCTCATGGAATCACGCCGTTACGAAATGGGAATCATGGAGGCGCGGGACGCTGTGGCCCGCCGCCTTGAGTTGTTGCAGCTTATGACGCAAGGTTCGCGGGCTGATGCCGAGGCGTTCGGCGGCCAGCTTGCGGCTGCCGCCGGTGACTCGCAGGGTGGCCAGGATCAGCTCTCGCTCACGCTCTTTGAGGTCGTGATCCAAGCCGATCTCTTGCGTCGCTGCGGGCGTTGCCGGCAGCAGCGGAGCGGTGCCCGAGAGCGCATGAATATCGAGATCCACCGCATTGATCTCGCCGCCGCCGGCGAGCCATGCTGCGCGCTGCACGATATTCGTGAGCTCGCGTACGTTGCCCGGCCAATCATGCGCCAATAATTTGCGCTCGGCATCGGGCGACAAGGCCAGGGAGAGCTGATTGGCGCGTGCACACGCCTGAATCGCGCGCTGTGCCAGCGGCAGGATGTCGCCGGGCCGTTCGCGCAACGCGGGTAACCGCAGCGACATGACGTTGAGCCGGTAATAGAGATCCGCGCGAAAGCGTCCCGCACGAGCTTCGTCGTCCAGGTTTCGGTTCGAGGTGGCGATCAGCCGCACATCCAGAGTAATCGTGCGGGTGCTGCCGAGGCGTTCCACTTCCCGCTCCTGCAATACGCGCAGGATTTTCGCCTGCAGCCCCAGGTCCATTTCCGAGATTTCGTCCAGCAGCAGCGTCCCGCCCTGCGCTTGTTCGAATTTGCCCGCGTGCGCGCCTTGTGCGCCGGTGAATGCGCCTTTCTCGTAGCCGAACAGGGTTGCTTCCAGCATGTTTTCCGGGATGGCGGCGCAATTGATGGCGACGAACGGTTTATCGGCTCGCGAGGAATGATCGCGAATGTAGCGTGCGTACACCTCTTTGCCGGTGCCGCTCTCGCCGGTGATGAGCACGGTCGCGTCGGTTTCCGCGATCTTGCGCGTGAGTGAGACAAGACGCTTCGATTCCGGATCGGCGGCCACCAACTCGCCGGTGATGACGCGGGCGGCCAGTTGACGCTGCGCCATTTCAATGAGGGCCGGCGCGTCGAATGGCTTGACGATGTAATCCGTCGCGCCTTCACGCATGGCGGATACCGCCTGCGCCACCGTGCCGTACGCCGTCATCAATACCACGGGTAAATCCGGGCGCAATCGCTTGATGGACGTCAGGAGTTGATAACCGTTGATCCCCGGCATCTGCACGTCGGAAATGACCAGCGCGATGTCTTCCGTCTCGAGCAGCCGTAGCGCCTCTGCAGCGTCCGCGGCGCAAACAGCCGACAGTCCCGCCGCTTGCAGAGTATCCGTCAACGCCTCGCGCAGCGGGGCATCATCTTCGACGACCAGAACCGACTCATTCAGTTTGCTCATGCAGTTTCCTCTGCTGGTAAATCAATGACGAAGGTGGCCCCGATGCTGGCTTCGGCCAGCTGCACGCTGCCGCGATGCGCCTCGACGACGGACCTTACGATCGACAGCCCGATGCCGTTGCCGCGCGCCCGCGTGGTGAAAAAGGGTTCGAAAATGCGCTCACGAATGTGGGCCGGTATACCGGGCCCGTTGTCGCTCACGACGATTTGCGCCCGGCCGGTATCCGAACGCCGCGCCAATAATTCCAGATTGAGGTCGGCCGGCGCCGCCTGCAGCGCATTCGTCGCGAGATTCAGTATGGCCGAGACCAGCGACGGCGCGTTGGCGCGTACCGTCAAATCCGGCGCCAGGGTACGAATCGTCAAGCAGGTTCCGCGGCGCAATGCCGGACGCAGCCATTGCGCGACTTGCTCGAGCAGGGCGCTCACGCTCACGAGATCCCGCGCGGCGCCGCCGTGCGCGAACGCCAGCATGTCGTTCACCAATCGATCCAGCTGTTTGAGACTGCCGATGGTCTTTTCGCCGCAACGGCGCAAGTCCTCGCTCGTGCGATCCGGCAAAGTCATCTGCGAGGCGTACAACAACGCAGTGGCCAGCGGCGTGCGGATTTGATGCGCTAAACCCGCAGCCAGCTCTCCCATGGTCAACAGCCGCTGCTGCCGCGTCAGAAATACCTGCATCAGGTGCGACTCGGTAATATCGGTCAGCAACACGACCTCGCCGCCGCCGGCGAGCTCGCGGCGCGAAATGTTGACGAAGCGGCCGTTGGACAGTTCGGTATGTTCGGTCGCGCCGCTGGCGATGACCGCCCGGTCGAGCACTGCCGACAATGATTGCCCGAATAAGGGGTCGCCCAGCAATTCGAGCGCGGCCGGATTGTTCTCGACGATGTTGCCCCGGGTATCGAGCACCAGCACGCCGCCGGGCAGTCCTTTGACCAGCGCCGACATGCGCGCGGCCAAATGCTCTTTGCCGGCATGCGCGACGTTCAAGTCGCGCTGCAGCTGCGCCACCTGGCCGCGCAACGCATCGAAGGCGCCGGACAATTGATCGGACATCGAGCCGAAAGCGCGGAAGGCCGCCTGCAGTTCCGTCCGTTGGTGATCGTTCGCGAGTTTTGCAGCTGACATACCGCAGGAAGAAAGCAACTTTCATGCCTCGGCGGTATTTCTTATGGCACTCAACCAGTTACGTCGAATGCGCGGCCCGCCCGGGAGGACGGCGTCAAAAAACCGTCAGGCGCTCAAGCGGTATTTGCGCAGCTTCTCGACCAGCGTCGTGCGCCGTATGTTGAGCAGACGCGCCGCTTCGGCCACGGTGCCATCCGCGTCGCGAAGCGCCTGGCGAATGAGGCCGATCTCGATGGTCGACAGATGATCTTTAAGATCGATGCCGCCGCGCGGCAATGCCGCTTCGACTTGCTCTCCGCCCTCGACGATCTCCAGCACCTCGGTGGCGCTCAAGGTCTCGAGCGATTCTTCGATGAGGTCGTCCGGCACCGCGCAAGGCTCTGCTGCTGCTACCGCGGCAAGCGTTGCGGCGATGCTCACGCCGCTTCCCACCCAGGCCGCCGCGCCGCGGTTGCGGTAGCGCTCCGGCAAATCATCGGCGGTGACGGTTTGTTCTGGAAACAGGATGGCGAGGCGCTCCAGCAAGTTCGACAGCTCGCGTACGTTGCCGGGCCAGGGATTTCGCGCCAGGCAATTCATCGCTTCTTTACCCAATTTGATGTGCCGACCCGCTATCTGCCCCTGGCGTTGTACCAGATGCTCGATCAATACTGGCAGGTCTTCGAGCCGTTCGCGCAGCGGCGGCATCTGTATGGGAAACACGTTCAAGCGATAGAACAGGTCCTCGCGAAAACGCCCCGCACCGATCGCCGCGTCGAGGTCGCGATGCGTTGCCGCGATGATGCGCACATTGCAGCGAATGGTTCGATTGCTGCCGACGCGCTCGAAACTGCGCTCCTGCAGTACCCGCAGCAGCTTGACCTGCATTTGCAGCGACATATCGCCGATTTCATCCAGGAACAGCGTGCCTCCCTCGGCAAATTCGAAGCGCCCGAGCCGCGTCGACAGCGCGCCGGTGAAAGCGCCTTTTTCATGGCCGAACAGTTCGCTCTCCAACAGATCGGCCGGAATTGCGCCGCAATTGACCGGTACGAAGGGATGCCCGGCGCGGCCGGACAACTCGTGAACGTGGCGCGCGGCCATTTCCTTGCCGGTGCCCGACTCGCCAAGAATCAGCACGTTGGTATCGTGCGGGGCGACCTGCTCGATCAACCGATGCACCGCGCGCATGACACGCGAAGTACCGCTGGGCCGAAAGCGATGCGCGCCGGGTTGCGTGGGATGGCCATTGCGGATGTTTTGCGCCTGAGTGAGCACGGCCGAAAGGCGGCGCTGCTTGACCGGATAATCCAAATGGAACCAGGCGAGATCACCGCTGCTCTCCGCGATCTTTGGTAATCCGTCGGCGCTCAAATAGATCAATGGCAGCGGCTGCGCCATGGCGCGCAATTCCGCGATGAGTTCCCGGCCCTCTTGGGCAATGGTGTCCTTGCCGACGATGAGCGCCAGCCAATCGTGCGATTCTTTTTGCTGGTATAGGCTAAACTCGGCCAGATTGTGGACATGAACCGGTTGCAGATCCAAAAAGCGCAGCAACACCTCCAGCGCTCGTGCCTGGGAATCTGAGGGTTCGATCACAATTACTTTGGCGTCAAGCACGACTGGGACTCCTTCCCGAAAGAAAAAATGTGACGGAGTCCACAAATCTCGTGTTCCGTCTCAAGTATCATCGCTAACTCATTGACATTACTGGAGCAATCTCCCAAGGGCGGTCATAATAACTTAGGAACTCAAGATAGCAGCAGTTGGGGAATCCCCGCAATATGTATAAGGGAATCCCTCAATATCGGGTGCCGGGATTTGCTGAAGAGTCGGGAGCCTAGTTCGAAGCCAAGCGCGAAACGGCTACCAAGCGCCGGTGATGTCGAAAAATGAGCTTTTCGAGCAGGTCCACCACCGTGTCGGAGAGACCGCTGAAGCGCAATTGAGCGACTCGCTGACCGTCCACCGTCCGCTCACCGACCACGGTGCAGGGGGCCTTGAACGGCTGCGGCAACGCCGGATTGATGTACGCCGACATCACGCCGGTCACACCGGAGGCCGGCGCCTGCTCTGCGAACCACTCCAATCCGCGCGCCGACAAGCGGCACCGTTGCGGCGGCGGCAACGCGCTGTTGCGGACGGCCAGCTCGGCCGTCAGGCGCAGCAGGATATTGAGCTTGAATTCCAGTCGCTGAAGTTCGTGCACCAGCGCGGGGGATTCATCCTTGAGCGCCTCGTGTACTCGGACATCGTCCAAGGAGGCTTCCGCGCTCAGCAGCTGGTGATTGTCGGCATTCATCCGCGCAAGGGCCAATCCTTCGATCAGGGGCCCCGGACTGAAGGACAGCGGCAGAAGCTCCTCGAATATCAGACCATCGCCGAGAAATGACTCAGGCATGGTTCTTTAGGCCTTGTGTGATTGCCCGTGTACGTTAGCGCTGCAACCGTGTGTCCGCATACGCGATGAGCGCGCGCCGACCCACCGCGACAGTGTCCATCTCGCGCTCGGTGCCGCGGCGCCGATGCTCGAGCAAACCGATCGCCTTGTCATTCAGTTCACTGATCTGCTGCAGCACCAGCCGCTCGTCGGCATCCATATGTCTGGACTTCAGGCGCTGGGAGTGTAGCAGCCGCAACCGTTCAGCGTCGAGATCCGCCACTGCCCGGACGTCCCCGTGTTCAGCGACCGCCAGCAACTCGCGCGACAGCGCCAAGGCGCGCGTGAGGCCCGCATCGACGTCACGGTCCTTCATCGCGCGTCCGTCACGATGCCGTCCCACCCGGTTTTGATCTCGCGCACCAGATTGGATACCTCCGCCACGATGCGCGTATCGTTTTCGGCATTGGCGATGGTCAGCCGGACCAGCATGTACTCGTACAGGGCGCGCAGGTTCTGGGCGATCTGGCCGCCGCGCTCCATGTCTAGCGTGCCGTTGAGCTGCGCGATCAACTGCAGCGCCTTGCGCATGGCGGCCAACTTCATGGCGACGTCGCTCAAGGGCCGATTATCCTCGATGCGCTCCATGCATCCCTGCGCGGTCGCAAGATGCGCCAGGATGTGTTCGAACATGACCTGCACCAAGCGGGTCGGGCTGGCGTCGGCTACTAGTCCATGGCTGCGCACGGCACGATACTGGGCCGCGCCTTTGTTGGAATGCATCATTGTAAAACCACCTTAACCGCCGGTACTCGTGGTACCGCTGCCCAACCCCGTGCTGGTGGACGTGCTGGTATTGCTCGAGCTGTTGCCCGTATTGAACGCAGCGGTGAGATACGTTTGCGTCTGTTTGAGCAGCGCCACCGCGGAGTCCATGGCGTTGTATTGCTGAGTAAGGGTGGCCGAGTAAACCTTCAGACGAGCCGTCAAGTCATCTTGCTGCTTGGTGACGTCGCTGAGGCCGGACTGCAGACCCTTGGTGATGGTGTCCAACAGGCCGCCGGCCTGCGTGTATTGGGTGATGAAGTCATCGAGTTTTGTGGCAATGCCGGCCGGGCCGCCCAGCAGCTGGCCAACCGAACTGACACTCGAATTCAGCGCATTGGTCAATGCGGTCGCATCGGTGCTATAGGTTCCCTGAGGATTCGCAGCGATGCCGAGGCCGGTCAGATTCTGTGCACCGTTCGCTATGGTGGTGTTGACTTGGGACAGAATCTTCGACAGCTGATTCTTGAACGACAGTATCGTTTGATTACCGAGCAAAGGTCCCGACGCACCGGTCGTCGGGTCGTAGCTGGTGAGACTTTGGATGCTGGTCAAAACGCCATTGAGCGCCGTGACGAACGTGCTGATGGACGTCTGCGCTCCCGTGGTGTCGTTGCCGATCGTCAAGGTGGTCGGGGTAGCGGCCGCCGTAGTCTTCAGCAAGGTCAGCGTGACGCCCGTGATGGCGGTGCTGACGAGGTTGGTCGGACTGGTGGCGGGAAACCCGTTGATGGAAAAATTCGCGTCCTTGGCCGCCTGGGTCTGGGTGAGGTTGTTGAGGCCATTGGCCGGATCGTAAGCCAGAGTCGCGAGACCGCCGTCACCGCCGGACTGAGTCACGGTGATTGCGTTGGCGGTACCCGTCACCGTGCCCGACAACACCAGCCGCGCGCCCGCCGTCGTGGTCAGTATGCTGGCGCTCACCCCTGGATTGTCGGTGGCGCTGTTGATGGCGGCGACGATGCCCTGCAGCGTGTTGTTGCTGGAATCGATGTTGATCGAGGCCGACGCACCGCCGACGGATATCTTCAAAGTACCCGTACCGATGGACGTGGTGCCGTTCAATACCGGGGCCGATGACAGACTCGCCGCGGCGGCCAGGTTCTGTACCTGGATCGAATATTGGGCCGGCACCGCGCTGGAGGTTGCCGTGCCCGAGGCAATCGTGTCATCCGCGAGCGTCGCAGTGCGGCCCGCCAATTTGGTCGGATCTTGCAAGTTCGTCAATGTGGCCTGGAAAGTCGCAAGCGCACTCTTAAAGGTGCCGAACGCCGATACCTGTGCCGTGAGCGCGTCTTTACGGTGGGTCAACGCGTTGGTTTGCGCCATGCCGTGCGCCGTGGTGAGCGAGGACACAATGCTGCCGATGTCGAGTCCGGAGCCGATGCCCTGCGATGAAATAAGGGTATTCGCGGCCGTTGGAGTGGCTGTCGATGAAATCGGTGTGCTCATGGAATCAGTCGTCCTTTGTCTATGCCTCAATTTATCGGCACGTGCGAAGAGGACTTAAGCAAGAGGTGTACCACCCCGAACGCATGCTCGGTTCGAGCTGGATCGGTCTCCGCGGACACTCTGGCCTAGGCCATCAGGCCCGCGTATCGACCAGGCGCCCTGCGCCGCTCAATCCCTGTGCCAGCATCGGAAATTCGGCCTCCAAATACTCGGCGACGACTTCGCCGGTATTGGGGTCGACTTGCTGGATTACGTTGCGGCCCGCAGAGGTATCCAATCGAAATTGATCGGGTCTGCCCGACTCGTTGAGATGCTTGTTCAACTGCGAGACCAAGGCCTCCAGGTCCGGTTTTTTGCTGACCGGCGCCGCCCCGATGACCGGTTTCGGCGGCAATCTATTGCCTGATGGCGGCAAAGCATTGCCGCTGTCACTTTTAACTGTCTCTGATGCCTGCGCCCGACTTCCGTGCACGAGGCGCGTAACCGGTACATTGACCGGAATTCCGTCGCTCGCCATGCTGACACCTGTTTATGTAAATATCTTGAGAAGCTGTTGAATCTCCGCCTGGTATGCATCCTCTTGCAACCAAGGCCCGAGCGCTTGCGCGCCCGGGCCGAGGGAATCACATCGATCTATTGTCTGCTGTCGGCAATTACTGCAAAAGCTTGAGAATCAATTGCGGCTCCTGGTTGGCCTGCGCCAATACCGAGATACCCGCCTGTTGCAACACATTGGACTGGGTCAACTTGGCCGTTTCCGCCGCGAAGTCCGCGTCCTGAATCGTGCTGCGCGACGCAGTCAAGTTCTGGCTGGTGGACTGCAAATTGCTCACCGTCGAGGTGAAGCGGTTCTGGATGGCGCCCAAGGCGCTCTGGAACGAGCTGACCGTTGCCAACGCCGAATCGATGGCTTGAATCGTGTTGTTGGCACCGGTGACCGTCAACACATTCTGGTTAGCCAAAGTCTGCGCGCCCAACGAGATCGTCTGGCCCGCCGCGTTGTACCCGATATCCGCTGAACCGGTACCACCGACGGTGATACTGCTCGCGGCCGACAGGGCTACCGTGCCGCGCGCTTGCGAGGCTGTGCCCGACGCCGCGATGGCGGCGCCCGTTCCGGTGCCCGCGCCCGTGGCTCCCAAAACGATGGTCTCGGTCTGGTTGATGTCGCGTCCATCCGCTGCCGTCAGCTGCAAGGCACCGCCCGACAGGCTCGCCGTGACGCCGGTCTGCGAGGTGTAGAGATTGATCTGCGTCGCCACATTCGACCCGGTCAGCGTCTGGCCGGAGGCAATCGTTGTACCCGTGCTGCCGTAGATATTCACGCCGTTGATGGTCAGAGCATAGGTCGTGAGGCCTGACGCGCCGCCGGTGATGGTCGAGAAAGCGGCCCCGCCGGTCACCGTCGTCGATGCGCTCGCCGTCAAGCCCGCAACGCCGGCCGCATTGATCGCGGAGGCTTTGGCATAGGCTGAATAGGCCGATTGCCCGGCGGTCGCGCCGGCTGATCCCGCAACGCTGGATCCGATCGTGACCGCCGTTCCGGTGCCCACCTGAATGGTCAGATTGCTGCCGCTGAGCGCGGTTGAAGTAACGGCTATGTTCGCGTTGCCGCCCGTCAAATTGGCCGAACTTGCCACCTGTCCGATCTGGTCTGCCCGTACGCCCTGCGACAGATTGATGGATATGGTGTTGCCGACATTCGCGCCGACCTGGAAGGTCGTCGTGCCGCTGGTGCCGTCGAGGACGTTCTTGCCGTTGAACGAGGTTTGCGCCGCAATACGCGTGATTTCCGCGATTTGCTGCTGGACTTCGGCATCGAGAGCGGCGCGGTCCGCGGCGCTGTTCGAGCCGTTGGCCGATTCAACCGCCAAGGTGCGGATGCTCTGCAGGTTGTCGTTCAGCGTCGACAGCGCGCCGCCGGCCGTCTGTGCTTCCGAGACCGCGTCGTTCGCGTTGTTGACGGCTTGGTTGGTGCCGTTGATCTGCGTCGTGAACTGCTGGCTGATCGCCAGGCCCGCCGCGTCGTCCGCCGCGCTGTTGATGCGCAAGCCGGAGGAAAGACGCTGTAACGCCTGCGACAACGAACCCTTGGAGGTCGTCAAGTTTCGCTGGGCATTGAGCGAGTCGATATTGGTATTTAATGTCAAAGGCATGTTCGAAGCTCCTAGATAGTTAATTTCGCCGGCCCGTCTTAGGCCCTACTCTTTGGTGTTCACTTCACCCGCCGAGCGGGCGGACCGGTGAAACACTCGCAGAAGGGTTATCGGTGCCGCGGCGCGGTTCTTGAATGCATCGCGGGGCCGCGCTGCAGGTAAATCGTCGCGAGTTCACGGTTTGCGCATATCGCGTTTGACATTGCGGCCGGGACGTCAGGGGTTGTATGTATCGGCAGCGAAGAGCAAAACTTTGGCCCGATTCTCCAAGCGCTCGCCGAGGCCCCGGGCCAAGACGCGGACTGTGCGTGATAACATAACGCGATGTCGCACAGCGGCCCCCAAACGGATCTCACCACGCCGACGCTCGATGACATTTGCGCCGGCGCAATGCAGCTGCAGATCGCGGGCCGTCTGGATGAGGCCGAGCGTATGTATCGAGACATTCTGCAAATCGATGCGCGTCACGCGGCGGCGAACCACTGCATTGGCATGTTGACCGTGCAATTGCTGCGGCCGTTGGAGGCAGTGCCGTACTTGCTCGCCGCCCTCGAAGCGAATCCGCAGCTTCCTGACTATTGGCTGGGATACCTCGAGGCGCTGTTGCTGGCTGGTCAGATCGAGAACGCAGAATCGGCATTGGCCCTCGGTCGGAGGCACGGTCTGGCGGGCGCCGCCGTCGAGGAGTTCGCAACCCGGCTGCAGGCCCCGGCGGCACAGATGCCGGCGGCACCGGTCGAGGCAGCATCACCGGCGCAAAACAAAATATCGCGGGCGGAGTTGCGTCGACGGCAACGGCTTATCCGAGGTCAGGAAGACACGCTGGCCGCCATGCTGACTCAAGGACGTTTCGCCGACGGCCTGGCCCTCGCCCAGAGTTTGACCGAACGTTTTCCCGAACGGGCATTGGGCTGGAAAACCCTGGGTGCCTTGTGCTTCGCGGAACGGCGCGCGGAAGAAGCGGTCGCCGCGATGCAGCGGGCCATTCATGCTGCGCCCGACGATGCGGAATCGCACAAAAATCTGGGGACGATATTCAACAAGCTGGATCGCCTCGAGGAAGCTGAGATCAGTTTGCGCCGCGCGTTGCAAATCAAGCCGGAATACGCCGCGGCGTATTCCCATCTGGGGAACACTTACCAGCTGCAGGGCCGATATGCCGAGGCTGAGGCCTGCTTTCGAAGTGCGATTTCGCTGCCGGCCGAAGACCTCCCGGATGACAGCTACACCGGCCTGTTGTTCATGCTGAGTCACAACCCAAGCATCGGTGCGGACGAACTGTTTGCAGAGCACCGCAGGATTGGCGAAAATTTTGGCGCAGGGGCGCCCACAACCTGGCCGCGCCACTTGAATACTCCGAATCCGGATCGTTGCCTGCGGGTGGGGTTCGTCTCGGGTGATTTATGCCATCACCCAATCGCCAATTTCATCGAACCCATATTGGCGCAGCTACAGTATCGTTCGGGTTTGGAACTGCATGCCTACTACACCAACCTGGCGGAGGATGACGTCAGCCATCGCTTGCGCGGATACGTGAAGCAGTGGCACACGGTCGCCGGTCTTTCCGCAGCCCATCTGGCGAAGAAAATCACGAACGATCGCATCGACGTCCTGATCGATCTCTCGGGCCACACCTCGTTGAACCGGTTGCGGACATTCGCCCGCAAGCCGGCGCCGATTCAGGCAAGTTGGATGGGCTATCCCGGAACCACGGGACTTCACGCCATGGACTATTTTCTGTCCGATCGCCACTTTCTGCCTCCGGGCAAATTCGATCGATATTTCACCGAAAAACTGGTGTACCTGCCGGCGTTGGCGCCGTTTCAGCCGTACCCGGCCGCACCGCCGGTAAATCGGTTGCCCGCACTGGCGGCGGGCCACATGACCTTCGGCAGTTTCAACCGGTTGGGAAAACTCAATGCAGGGACCATCCGCATTTGGGCGCAATTATTGCTCGCGCTGCCCAATTGCAAAATGCTGTTGGCCGGTCTGCCGTCGATGGGAGAGCAGGACAAGCTGATCCGCCAGTTCGCTGCGCACGGCATCTTGAGAGAACAGCTGATATTCCATTCGCGCTGCACCATGGACCAATACCTGGCGCTCCATCATCAGGTGGACCTGTGCCTCGATACCTATCCATATAACGGCGGCACGACGACGATGCATGCGGTATGGATGGGGGTGCCTACTCTGACCATAGCCGGTCCGACTCCGGCGGCGCGGGCCGGCGCGGCGATTCTCGGGCAATTGGATCTGAAGGGGTTCACCGCCGCGAGTGCCGAGGAGTTCGTGGAGCAAGGTCTGTACTGGGCCGCTCATCTCGCGGCTCTCGCTGATGTGCGCGAGGGACTCCGCGCGCGCCTGCAGTTATCCCCCAGCAGCCAGGCCGACGCCATAGCCGGCGCACTCGAGTGCGCGATGCGGCACATGTGGCGGCGGTGGTGTGCCGATCTGCCCACCCAATCCTTTCACAGCCCCACCTTGGAAGCGGTTACCCATGCCTGATATGTCGCCGTCCAAGCCAATTTACGTCACTCGCCCCGAGCTTCCGAGTCTTGATGAGTTCATCCCCTACCTGCGGGAGATTTGGGACAGCAAAATCCTGACGAACGGTGGACCGTTTCATCAGAAGTTCGAGGAAGAACTGTCAAGGTACCTGGGTGTCAAGCACATCGCTCTTTTCACCAACGCCACCATCGGATTGGTGACCGCGCTGCAGGCGTTGCGGATTACCGGCGAAGTGATCACGACGCCCTATTCATTCGTCGCGACAGCGCATTCACTGCTGTGGAATGGCATCAAACCCGTGTTCGTCGACATCGATCCGCTGACGCTCAATTTGGATCCGGCAAAGATCGAGGCGGCAATCACTCCGCAGACCACGGCCATCATGCCGGTGCATTGCTACGGCCACCCGTGCGACGTCGACCGAATTCGAGCGATCGCCGACACCTACGGGTTGAAGGTAATTTACGATGCGGCGCACGCGTTCGGCGTAAAGTGCCACTGCGGCAGCGTGTTGACGCATGGCGATCTATCGGTTCTCAGCTTTCACGCCACCAAGGTGTTCACCACCTTCGAGGGCGGCGCGATCATTTGCGGAGACGAAAAAATACGCCAGCGAATCAATTACCTCAAGAATTTTGGTTTCGCGGACGAAGTAACGGTCGTGGCGCCCGGGATCAACGGCAAAATGAGCGAGTTCAATGCCGCTCTCGGTCTCCTGCAGTTGAAAGGGGTCGATCAGGCATTCGCTAAACGCAAGGCGATTGACGGACGATATCGAATTGGCCTTGCGGATGTGGCGGGATTGCGCTGTCTGCAGTCAGCCGGAGAAATACTGTGCAACCATGCCTACTTTCCCATTTTGGTGCAGCCCGATTATCCGCTCAGCCGCGATGCCTTGTACAAGAAATTCCGCGACCACAACGTTTTGGTGCGCCGGTATTTCTACCCCCTGATCAGTGAATTTCCGATGTATCGGGGATTGCCGTCCGCGGTTCAGAGCAACTTGCCGATTGCGAGCAAGCTGTCGCAGCAGGTGCTGTGCTTGCCGATTTATCCCAGCCTGACCAACGATGAGGTTGATCGAATCATCGACATGCTGCGCGGGTAGGTGCTTTGGCGAAACGCGGCATGCGAATGCGGACGAAATGAAAGTAGCGATCATGCAGCCGTATTTTTTTCCTTACCTTGGCTATTTTCAGCTCATATCCGCCGTGGATGTTTTCATAGTCTATGACAATATTCAATACACGAAGAAGGGATGGATTAACCGAAATCGGCTGCTGCGCAACGGCGAGGCGGCCGTATTTTCGTTGCCGTTGCAGAATGCATCGGACTTCTTGCAGATACGAGAACGCAGCATCGCCGCGGACTTCAAGCCTGAAAAGTTACTGAACAAATTCGCCGGGGCTTATCGGCATGCCCCCAGCTTCGCTGGCGTGTTCCCGCTGATCGAGGAAATCGTGCGTTATGAGGAGGCCAATCTGTTTCGTTTTCTGTATCACTCGATACGCAGAACATGCGAGTATTTGGACATTCGTACGCAGCTGCGGATTTCCTCCGAAATGGACCTCGACCACGGATTGACGAAGCAGGAAAAGGTGCTCGCCATTTGCCGCGCCGCCGGCGCGGCCACCTATGTGAATTCCATCGGAGGCGTCGATCTTTATTCATCGGCGGAATTCCAGAACTCGGGCGTCGAGCTGAAGTTCCTGCGTTCGGCACCGTTCGAATATGGGCAATTTGACCATGACTTCACGCCGTTGCTGTCCATCGTCGACGTATTGATGTTCAATCCCGTCGAGACGGTCCGCGCCAGGGTTTCCAGCGGCTATGAGCTCATTTGATGCGCCCCGAACCGGAACGCTCGGAGACGGTCGCCTTTCGGGTCGATGGGGCCTCTGCGGCTCAGATCGCCGCGCATTTGCTGCGCTGTGACGCTCAATTCGTCACTGCACTCAGCGGGCGTGTCGACATCCTCGCGTACGCGCAGAAAATTGCCGATCTGTCGGTCAGATTCGAAGCCTGGTCGGGAGACACGCTTATCGGACTGGTGGCCGCTTATGTCAACTCCGGCGAAAAAAGCGCGTATGTAACCAGTGTCAGCGTGCTCGCCGATTGGCTCCGCCGGGGTATTGGCATCCGATTGATGCGGGATTGCGTGGCCCATGCAAGGCTGCTCGGCTTGCGTGATGTTCGATTGGAAGTGCACGCCAATAATCGGTCGGCCGTCGGTTTGTACGAAAAACTCGGCTTCGCTGCGGGTGAAACGCACGCGGAATCGATCCATATGCGCCTCGACTTGCAAGCCGCCGAGGAAAGGAGCCCCCTATGCAGGAATCGATGAAGAGTGCAGAGGCTTTCATGCTGGATATGGAGTTGAGGGGGTGGAGCTCGTTCGAGCGGGCGATTCCCTCCGAGCTCGTGCACCGAATGAACAGCGACTGCCTGCAGTGGATCGGGTTATGCAACCGCCTGCAAGTCGAAAACGGCATAAACACCGTCGGCGATGATACCGCGCACCACACGCTCGGCAAGGACGACTCGCTGGATCACTTTATCAATCTCCACCCGCTGCATCGATTCATCGACGCCTACTTTCACGGCAAGCCCTATATTCTGCACGCCTTCAATCCGGTTGCCGGCGCGCCGAAGTCCGCGACCTACCTTCATCGCGTGCACCGTGATGCGAGGACGTACATTCAAGGAACGAATCTAAAATTGAACATGCTGGTCATGTTGGACGATTTCACCGTTGAAAATGGCGCGACCCAGATTTTGGAGGGCTCGCACAAGATCGCAGACCGGCCGTTGGATGCATATTTCGACGCCAACTACCGATCGATGACGGGACTCAAAGGTTCGGTCATACTTTTCAATTCTTACTTATGGCACCGCGGTGGATTCAATACGACCGATCACAACAGGGTTGCGCTGACTTTGGGTTTCAGCCTGCCTTTCGTCAAGCCGCAGCTCGATTACGCGCGCATGCTCGGCCCGGCGTACGCATCGGCCGCGAGCCCGCTTACCCGCCAGATACTGGGGTATAACTCGATGACGCCCACGTCGTTGGCTGAGTGGTACCAGCCGGAGTTGACCCGGCTATACAAGTCGAACCAAGGTTAGACAAGTCGAACCAAGGCCAGGGCGCTTTTCAGGAGGCAGAATGCGAGACTTTGACAAGGAGGCCGCGGCGCAACCCGATAAGAAATACAACTATAACTTCGACAGCATCGTGCGCTCATACATGATGCGGGAATTCGAGCCTCACTTCGCCGGCGGAGCGGCGCTGGAACTCGGCTGCTACCACGGCGACTCGACCGTCGAGTTGTCCAAGCATTTCACGGATCTCACCGTGATCGAGGCGTCGGCGGACGCGATCGGGATTGCCCGGCCAAGGGTCGCGCCCAGCACGAAGTTCATCAATTCCCGAATTGAGGACGCAAGATTGGAGCGAGCCTTCTCTTCGATCTTCATGATCAATACGCTCGAACACATGGACGATGCGCAGGCGATTCTGACAAAGACCAAAGGCTGGCTTTCGGAGGCCGGCAAGTTATTCGTATTGGTCCCGAACGCCGACGCACCGTCCCGTCAAATCGCCGTGCACATGGGAATCGTCGAATATAACGACGCCGTAACGGTCCCTGAATGGAACCACGGTCATCGGCGCACGTACTCTTTCGATACGCTAGAACGCGATATCCGGAAATGCGGTCTGCGAGTCAGCGCGCGCGGCGGCATCATTTTCAAGGCTCTCGCTAATTTTCAATTCGACCAAGCTCTCGAGGCCGGCATCATCAATGAAGATTACATCGAGGGATGCTACAAATTGGGGACGATCTACCCGTCGTTTTGCGCCAGCATATTTGCGGTCGCGCGGAAATGAGCGCCGCCTTGTCTCAAGCCGCAACCGTGCGCGACGGCCGGCAATACAACACCGTCTCCTCGGCGTGGATGCTGTAATGACCCAGGTAGCAGGAATAAAATGGGAATTTCTCTTTGATGTGTAGGATGATTTCAAAAAGATCATTGGGCTTGTGGTACAGCGAGATCGCCAGTTTCGGCTTGAAGCGCCTGATGCTTTCCTGAGCGCCTCGGATGCTCTCGATCTCAGAGCCTTCGACGTCCAATTTCATAAAATCGATCCTGGGAATCTCTTTCGTGTTCACCAGAAAATCGATCGATCTCAGCGGAACCGGATGATCCCCCACGCGGAAACCTGGAGCATACCCATTCAATACCAGGGGCTCCGCGATGATGTTCTTGTCGGACAGGCCGTACGGCATGACGCGGACATTGGCATGGGGGAATTGCCCGACGTTTAGATTCAGTATGGCCAGATGATCGGCGACGGGATCGAACGAAAAAACCTTTCCGTTTGCGCCGACGGCATTCGAGAATACGGCGGCGGTGTCGCCGGTGCATGCGCCGCCGTCGATGACGATGTCATTTGCGGCGGGCGAGACGTCGACTCCGTCCTTGGAATAAAAATACTGCCCACGAAACAGAGAATATTCCAGGCCGGTGCAGTCTATGACATACCGGTTGCCTTTCAATTCAAAATCGAAATGCTTCAGCCTGCCGAACATGCCGCTTGCGGGCAGGCGACTCGGCGTCGACTTCTCAACGGCCTTGTATTCCTCGAATTCCTTCCGTCTATCGGCGAAATCAACCGGCAATTTGACGCAGAAGTGTCCGGCCAGCCTGAAGGCGACGAGATACAGATAAAGCCGCTTGGAAGCGTCGTTATCGAGGAGCGTATACGCGCTGAAGAGACTCTCGTAATTCTTCAAAAACCAGTCGAAGAAAAACGCGCTTTCATCCGCCTTGAATTCCTTCGAACGATCGACTCCGTCGGAATTGAAACGCTCGGCGTCGAAGTTATCCAGAAAGGTATTTAATTTGAGCGCGGCGACCGATTGCACGAGGATCGAGTTGTAGAATGTTTGCGGCGACTTCGGCAATTCGGTGAACATGGCAACCCCGGCTTGATACTATATGCTAACACGCGTGGAACTGCGGCCCGCACCGCCGGCGGCCCCGCATGGAGTTGAAAGCGCGCGTCATGCTTATTTCGGGGTCGAAATAAGGCCGAGTTCGCGATAGACTGCGAGTTTGAAAGCCGCAATCCGCAAACCCCCCAAAGTCGGGTTCGTCAGTCTGGGCTGCCCCAAGGCCTTGGTGGACTCCGAACGCATTCTCACACGCTTGAGCGCCGAGGGCTACGAGGTGGCGGCTAGCTATGGCAAGGCCGACCTGGTCATCGTGAACACGTGCGGCTTCATCGACGCGGCGGTCGATGAGTCTCTGGACGCGATCGGCGAAGCGCTCGCGGAAAACGGCAAAGTGATCGTCACCGGCTGTCTCGGGGCGCAGCCTCAGAAAATCCTCGACCGGCATCCGCAGGTGCTCAAGATCACCGGACCGCAGCGCTACGAAGAGGTGCTGGCCTCGGTGCACGAACACTTGCCGCCGGTGCACGAACCCTTTGCCGATCTGATTCCGGCCCAGGGCGTCAAACTCACCCCGCGCCACTACGCCTACTTGAAAATATCCGAGGGCTGCAACCATCGCTGCACCTTCTGCATCATCCCCTCGATGCGCGGCGACCTCCTCAGCCGTCCGATCGGCGACGTGCTGCGCGAAGCCGAGCACCTCGCGCGGGCCGGCGTCAAGGAGATCTTGGTCATCTCGCAGGACACGAGCGCCTACGGCGTGGATTTGAAATACGCCGCGCAGCCATGGCGCGGCGTGCAGCGCCGCGCACGGTTTTACGATCTCGCCGCGGCGCTGGGCGAGCTGGGAATTTGGATTCGGCTGCACTATGTGTACCCCTATCCCCATGTCGACCAAGTCATCGAGTTGATGGCGGAGGGAAAGGTGCTGCCCTACCTCGACATTCCGTTCCAGCATGCGAGCGCCCGAATTCTGAAACTCATGAAGCGCCCCGCAGCTGCTGAAGACACCTTGGAGCGCATCGCCGCATGGCGATCCATAGTGCCGGAGATGACTATCCGCAGTACCTTCATCGTTGGCTTCCCCGGTGAAACCGAACAGGATTTCGCGGAATTGTTGGACTGGATGCGGGTCGCGCAGCTCGATCGGGTTGGTTGTTTCGAATACTCTCCGGTCGAGGGGGCTGCGGCAAATTCTCTGCGGCAACCGCCCGTCCCCCCGCAAGTCAAACAAGAGCGACGCGAACGCTTCATGGAACTCGCTGCGGAAATCAGCGCCGCGCGGCTTGACAAGAAGATCGGCAGCAGCATGCAAGTTTTGATCGATCGCGTTGACCGCAACGTGGCGATCGGGCGCTCCCGCGGCGACGCACCGGAAATCGACGGCGTCGTCCGCATTCTCGGCGCGAAGAAGCTGGCTGTCGGCGAATGGGCACAGGTGCGGATCACCAAGACCAGCGCCTACGATCTCGAAGCGCGGCTGGAATCCAGTGTAAGCTTGGAAATCTGACTCAAACCCTACAGGACCCCTGGAGAAGCAGACGTGGAAATAGCCGCCGACCGAGTGGTCACCATTCATTACACCCTCAAAGACGACAAGGGCACCGTACTCGACAGCTCCGCCGGCGGAGAGCCGCTGGCCTATATCCAGGGGCACGGCAATCTCGTTGCCGGTTTGGAAAAAGCTCTCGAGGGGAAGCAGGACGGCAATACGCTGGCCGTCGTCATTCCGCCGGAGGAAGGCTACGGAGAGCGCGATGAGAAGCTGATACAGCGGGTGCCCAAGCGATCGCTGCAGGGTTCCGGCGAGATCAAAAAGGGCATGCAATTCCAGGCGCGCACCGACGACGGCATGCGGTTGTTCACCGTGACCGGAGTGATCGGCGATATGGTGTCGCTCGATGGCAACCACCCCTTGGCCGATCAAACTCTGCATTTCGACGTCGAAGTCGTCGGCGTTCGTGAGGCAACCAGCGAAGAACTCGAGCACGGACACGTGCACGGCGCCGGCGGCCATCACCATTAGGCGCGCTTTCAGACGGGGTCGCCCCGACCCCGTGAATGTGGCGCGTCAGCGCCTTTAGAGGTATTTGAACAGCGATAGGCCCTGCGTGAGCGTGTACGCCTGCATGGCCGCGCTCAGGGTCGTGTTCTGTTGGCTCAGCTGGGTGAGTGCGCTCGCGTAGTCGAGACTCTGCAGCGATGCGATGGAGGTCTGCAGCTGAATTTGCTGGCTGCTCGAAACCGACAGCTGAGTGGTGATGGTGTTCAACCGGCCGCCGATGCTGGACCGGACGGTGGAACTCTGGGTGAGCGCCTGATCGATATTGCTGATCGCATTATTGACGGCATTGACCCCTTGCGCCTTCCCCGCGGTCGATCCCGTCCCCGTTTGCAGCGCCGTGACGAGATTCTGCACGGTGGTGAACACACTCTGATTGGTGCTCGGCGCGACGCTGAAGGTATCTCCGACGGCCGGCTGTCCGTTGAGCGTGACTTGCACTCCGCGAAAGCCGATCGATTGGCCGTCGGTATACGTGCCCGAGGTCACCAGTACATTGCTCGAATCGCGCACTTCGTAGGTGTTCGCGGCGGTGAAGTTGATGGCGTAAGTACCGCCGTCGTAGGCGGCTGGGTTGGTGACTGTGCTTGCGCCCAGAATCCCGGCGCCGGTATTGGCGGCGCCGGCCGTCGCGGTGAAGGTCCCGTTGCCCGTCTTGATTTGATTGAACACGGCATCGCCGTTATCGCCGTCCGCCACGGTTTGCCCTGCCGCGATTTGCACTTGGCGCTGGCCCTGATCGCCGCTGTAGGTGGCGCCTGTGCCGCTCAGCGCAAATGGCTGGGTTTGCGTGGCGTAGCCGCCGAAAATGTACTCGCCGTTGCCGTCTTGCGTATTCGCCAGCGATACCAGGCTCGCTTGAATCTGCGTGGCCTGAGTGGCGATCGAGCTGCGATCCGTGCTCGACAGCGTGCCCGAATTCGCTTGCAGCGCCAGGTCGCGCAGACTCTGCAGCGCGCTCTGCACTTGCGATAACGCACTGTCCTCGGTTGCCAACCGCGTTTGCGCGCTGTTGGCGTTGGTGTCGTTTTGCTTGCTCTGTGCCAGCGCTTGGTCATAGTTGTTGACTGCGCCGGCGGCCACCGGATTTTGCGACGGCGTCGTGAAGGACAGATTGGTCGAGAGCTGGTTCTGGGTTTGCGAGAGGTTCGACTCCAGCGTATTCAACGCCGCGATGAACTGTAATTGATTCAAGCTTTGGGTCACGCGCATGGTCACATTCCTTCTTATGCGGACTGCACGGCGGTCAGCAGGCTTTGGAACAGGGTGCTGCCGATCTGCAAGGCTTTGGCCGCGGCTTGGTAGGCTTGCTGCCACTGCAGCAACTTGGCGGCCTCTTCGTCGAGGTTGACGCCGGACACGGATTGCTGGTTGCTCACGGCCTGAGTGTTGACGGCCGTTTGCGCCGTTTGCGCCGTATTGATCTGCTGCGCCTGGCTGCCGATGCCGGTAATCAAGGCGCTTACCGCATTGTTGACGCTGACCGTACCGTTTTGCAGCACGGCTTGCGATTGTTGACTGGCGCTGAGGAGCGCATTGCGATTGTCGCCGGTACCTCCGGCATTGCGCTGCACCGTGAAACTGTCGCCCGCCGCGGGCGCCCCGCTCACCTGGACCTGCCAGCCGTTTTGAGCGATGTTGCCGCCGGCCGCGTAGGTAAAGCTGCCGGCACCATTGATGGAATACGTCGTCGCACTCGTAAACTGTATGGTCGCCGTGCTGAGCAGATTGGGATCGGTGGCATCCAGCACCGTACCGCTGCTGATGGTCGCCGAGCCGGTATTCGCGCTCGCGGACGTCGCCTGCACCGCGCCGGCGGCAGCGATCTGCGAGGGGTTGCTGAGAAGGGCGGCGAAAGTGCCGGCCGCCTGCGCGGTTGGTTGAATGAGGAATTGATCACCCGAGGCGGGCGTCGCCGACAACACGATCGATACGCCGGCCGCGACCAACGGACTTGCGACCGTGCCGCTGCCGGTGAACGCGACGGCGCTGCCGTCGGCGGCGTTGGTGAGCGAATACGCGCCCCCCTTGTAGGACAGTATGTAGTTGTTGGCAGTCAGTGCCCCGATATTGCTGACGCTCACGGACGCAGTCGTGGCGTCGGTGTTCTTGGACGAGGAGGTAGCCAGCGGCGCGCCCGCCGAAAACAGGTTTGCGCCGAGCTGTCCTGTCAAATCCAGGCCGGCGTTCTGCTGCAAGTTCGCAGTCTGACTGAAAGCCGTCGCGATCTGACCCAACTGATTTTTCGCCGGATTGACGACTTGGCTGCGTGCCGCAAGCAACCCCCCCAGGTCTCCCGACGTTATCGCTCCACTGATCACGTTGCCGTTCGAGGTCGACGTGGATACTTCCAGCTGCGACGCATCGAACTGGTTCGACACCGTGGTGAGCGTGGTGGTGTTCCCCTGCAAGACCAACGGCTGCCCATTGCCCAAGAACACGTTCAACGCGCCATTGCTGTCGGTGGTGGTCGAAACCCCGGTCAACGTCGAGAGATTCGATACCAGTTGATCGCGCTGATCGATCAGGGCATTGGGCGGCTGCCCCCCGGCCTGCGCCGTACTGACCACGATCTGTTGGTTCAAGGTCGAAATCGAGGTGGCGAGCGAATTGATCTGCTGCACATCGGAGGTAATGCGGGAATTGATATCCGAGTTCAACGCGTCCAGCTGGGAGCTCGTGCTCTGGAAACTGGCGGCGACGCTCTGGGCCTTGCCCAGCAGCGCCTGGCGCGTCGCGGAGGACGTGGGGCTGTTCGCCACATCCGACCACGCGCTATAGAAGTTTTGCAGGGCGGTGCTCAGACCCCCGGCCGTGGTGCCAACCAGGTTATCGACCTGGCTGGAATAAGTCTGCAGTGCGTTCAACTGCCCCAAACTGCTCTGCGATGAGTTCAATTGATTGGCGGTGGCCTGGCTGAACGCACGGCTCACCCCGTTCACCACCACCCCATTGCCGACCGAAGTCGTACCGTTCGATTGCGGCGCGGCCGCAGACAGCTCGATCGACTCCCTGGAATAACCCGGCGTATTGGCGTTCGCAATGTTGTTGCTGGTAACCGACATGGCCGACTGAAATGCCTGCAGCGCCGATACACTGATTCCAAATAAGTCCGACAAGATGCTTCTCCGCGCTGCTGACCCGAGGACGCCTATCTAGGCAATAACGGCAGCCATCCTCATTTCTAAAGTTTTGCCGCCGCCGCCGCGCGCAGCGTGCCGCTATGCAATATGTCATTCAGCTTATTGGCATACTCGGGGTCTGTGGCGTACCCCGACCGGCCGATGCTGTCGACATAAGCCTGCGCGTCCGGTCCCGCCGCGACCGTTCGGGCGTAGCGCGGCGAATTCTTTAGGAGATTGGCGAAGTCGTTGACGCTCTCTTCGATGGAACCGTAGGCCCGAAAGGCGGCTTGCCGTTGCATGGCCACGCCGCCGGAGTATTCAACCGTGTTCGCCGTGGCGCGGGCGCCGCCCCACGAGTCGTCCGCTTTGATGCCGAAGAGATTCAGGCTCGGGCTCCCGTCGGCGGTGCGCGCCATGCGCTTGCCCCAGCCGGTTTCCAAGGCGGCTTGCGCGAGCAGCGCCAATGGATTCAGTCCCAGGGACTGCGCCGCGGTGCGAATTGCCGGAAGCACCTCGTCGACGAAGTCGCTCGCGCTCTGCGCAGTGGCGGGCGGCGCGGCCGAGGCCGGGGCTGTAGCGGAGGCAGCGACCGCGGGCCGCGCGCCGATTCCGCCATCCGCTTGCGCTTGCGCGGGCGCGGCGGCCGGGTTCGCGGCCATCTGGCGCGTCAACAGGGCGCCCAAACCCAGATCCTGATGCTGACTCATGGTGAGTGCAATCTGCTTATCGAACATGTCCTGGTACATGCCCATTTCGTTGCTGTCCGACTCGCCGGCGGCAGCGCTCGCGTCGCGCATGCTCTTCAGCATCATTTGTAGAAACAGCGCGTCGACCTGCTGCGCGACCGCGCGCAGCGCCTGGGGTGAATGGGGATCCTTTTTGAGCGCCGCCAGCCCGTTGGGGTCGCTGTAGGTATTCGCGTTCGCCGTGGCGGCCGCCGGCGGCGGCATGGATTTGATGGGGGTAGTCATTTAGATCACGATCAGCTCGGCCTGCAGCGCACCGGCCTCCCTGAGCGCCTCCAATATAGCCACCAGATCGCCGGGTGCGGCTCCGACCTCGTTCACCGCGCGAACGATCTGTTCCAGTTCCACACCGGGCTTGAACAGGAACATTCGATTGGAGCCTTGATCGACCTTGATGGTCGAATTGGTGACGACTTTCGTCTCTCCCACCCTGGCGAAGGGCGCGGGTTGACTGACGCTCTGCTCCTCTTTGATGGTGACCGACAGCGATCCATGGGACACGGCGGCGGGGTTCACCGTGACATTGCTGCTGATCACCACCGTGCCGGTGCGTGAATTGATGATCACGCGGGCCGCGGCGCTGGCCGGTTCGACTTGCAGATTCTCAACCGTGGATAGAAAAGCGATGCGCTGCGTGATGTCCGCGGGTGCGCTCACCCGCACGGAGCCGCCGTCGACCACCGTGGCGCTACCTTGCCCGACGCCCTTGTTGACGCTCTCGACCAGTCGCGTGGCCGTCGTAAAGTCGGGATTGTTGAGGTTCAGGGTAATCGAATCACCTTGCGCAAGTTGCGAGGGAACTGCGCGCTCGACGGTAGCGCCGTTCGGAATGCGGCCGGAACTCGGCACATTGACCGTCAGCTTCGAGCCATCGGTGCCTTCGACGCCGAAACCGCTGACGATGAGATTGCCCTGGGCAATCGCGTAAATCTGGCCGTCCAGTCCGTGCAAGGGGGTAACCAACAAGGAGCCGCCACGCAGGCTTTTGGCGTTCGCAATGGAATTGACGGTGATATCGATGGTCTGGCCGGGTTTGACGAACGCCGGCAAGACGGCGTGCACGGAAACCGCCGCCACGTTTTTCAACTGCGGATTGACGTTCGCCGGGACGGTGACGCCGAGCTGCGCCAGCATGTTCTTCAAGGACTGCACCGTGAACGGCGCCTGGCTGGTCTGGTCGCCGCTGCCGTCCAAGCCCACCACGAGCCCGTAGCCGATGAGTTGGTTGGTGCGCACTCCCTGCACATGCGCCATGTCCTTGATGCGTTCGGCGTGCACCGCCGAGGCGCTCGTCAGCATCAGCACCGACAGGCATAGGATTTTGGTGAACATGGTAAGCGGCCAGTGTTTAGAACGGAGCAAACGGTGAATTGAAGAAGCGTGCCAGCCAACCCACACGGTTCGAACTGTCGACGACGCCTCTACCGGAGTAGCTGATATGCGCATCGGCGACTCTATCCGATGTGACCGTGTTGTCCGTGGCAATGTCGGCGGGCCGAATCACACCCGCGATGTGCACGTATTCTTCGCCTTGATTGAGCTTCAAGGTTTTATCGCCCTGCACCACCAAATTGCCGTTGGCCTGGACGTCGGTGACGGTGACCGTGAGGCTGCCCGCCAGGCTGTTGCTCTGGGTGCTGGCGCCTTCGCCGTCGAAACTGTTCGAGCCGTTCATCGACGTGTTCAGGATCGGTACGCCCGCCGCGGTGATGGTCTTGCCGAATATGGTAGGGCCGGTGTTCGCGACAGCCGTCGTCTTGGTGGTCTTGGTCACCGCGTTCTTGCTGGCCGCCGTCGACTCGTTCAACTTGATCGTCAGGATGTCGCCGACTCGGCGCGCCTTGAGATCCGCGAACAGTTCCATCTGCTGTCCGGCTTGATAAATCGCGCCTTCGGTACGCGGCGTGGGCGGCGGCAGCACCCGCGCAACCACCGGCTCCGGCTTGGGCGGCCTCGAGGGCAACAGCCCGCAGCCGCCAAGGACCAGGCCGCTGACCAGGGCCGCGACGCTGAAGCGCAGACGCGCCGATGGACGTTCAATAGAAGTATTCATATATTCTGCGTCAGATACTGCAACATTTGATCGGTGGTGCTGATCGCCTTCGAGTTCATTTCGTAGGCGCGCTGGCATTGGATCATGTTGACCAGCTCCGTTACTGTGTTCACGTTCGATGTTTCCAACGAACCCTGCTGCAAAGTTCCGAGTCCGGTCGTGCCGGGGGTGCCGACCTGCGGCGCACCGCTCGAGGCCGATTCGACCAGCAGGTTGTTGCCGGTCGGTTGCAGGCCCTGCACGTTGATAAACGTGGCCAATTGAATCTGACCCACCGTGGTCGGCTTCGCGTTGCCCGACGTCGTCACCGATACCGTGCCATCGGTGCCGACCGATACCGACTGGGTGTTGGCGGGAATGGTGATTGCCGGCGAGAGCGGGTAGCCGCTCGCCGTCACGACATTGCCCTGCGCGTCCATCGAGAACGAGCCATCGCGCGTATAAGACAGGGTGCCGTCCGGCATGGTGATCTGGAAAAACCCTAAGCCGGTAATCGACATGTCCAGATTGCTGGCGGTCTGCAGCACGCTGCCCTGCGTGTAGTTCTTCTCCGTGGCAGCGATCCGCACGCCGGTACCCAAGGTGAGCCCGGTCGAGTATTGGGTGTTCTGCGTGCTCTGCGCGCCCACTTGCTGGACATTTTGATACATCAGGTCCTGGAACGCGGCGCGATCCGATTTGAAGCCCGTGGTATTGGTGTTCGCGAGATTATTGGCGATCACCGACATCTGGGTGTTTTGAGCGTCGAGGCCGGTTTTCGCGGCCCATAGTGCGAGATTCATCGTGAATTTCCTTTCTGCTTCGGCCTTTGCTCTTAGGCGGCCATCATCATGCGCTGCGCGCTTTGTTCATTTTGATCGGTCGAATTGATGCTCTTGATCTGCAACTCGTACAGGCGCTGCAGTTCAATCATATTGACCAAAGACTGCGCGGCGTTGACGTTGCTCGACTCCAACTCGCCCGAAGCAATGGTGACGGTTTCATCCGTTTTGGCTTTGCCGCCGCTCTTCAGGCGCAATAGTCCGTCGGCGCCCTTCTGCAAATCCTTGGTCGCCGGATTGACCAACTTGATGCGGTCGACTTGCGATTGCGCCGCCGGGCTCAATCCCAGCGGCACCACCGACACGGTACCGTCGCTGCCGATGGTCACTTGCGTCGAGGGCGGCACGGTCAATGGCCCGGATTCCGACAACACCGGGAATCCGGTAGCGGTGATGACTCCGCCCGACGCCGTCACTTGCAGATCGCCGGCTCGGGTGTAGGCCTCCTGGCCGTCGGCGCCCTGCACCGCGATGAAGCCCTTGCCGTTGACGGCCACATCGAGCGGGCGGCTGGTGTTCATCATGACGCCGCTGGAGAAATCCGTTCCGGCATCGCCCGCCACCGCATTGACACGGCTCGCAAAGCCGGCGCCATAGACAGGTTCGCTGGTGAATGCCACCCCGTCGGCACGAAAGCCGGTCGTGCTGGCATTCGCGATGTTGTGGTTGTTGACGGCCTGCGCTTGCATGATTTGCTTTGCGCCGGTCATCGCCACGTACAGCCCTCTATCCATGTTTTACATTCCTTCAGTTGCTAGGCGTCGATGCGGTCAAGGGTTAATGGCTGATATTGATGACGGTCTGAGATTCTTGGTTGGCCGTCGTGATGACCTGCGCATTGGCTTGGAATGAGCGTTGCGCCGTGATCATGTTGACCAGCTGCGTCGTCAAATCGACGTTCGAGCTTTCCAGCGCGCCCGATTGGATGTTGCCGAAACCGGCAGATCCAGCCACACCTTGCACCACCGTGCCGGAGGTGAATGTCTCCGACCAATTCGTGTCGCCGAGCTGCTTCAATCCTTGCGGGTTCGGAAAATTGGCCATTGCCAGTTGACCCAATTGGGTGGAGCGGCCATTGGTATAGACGGCCGATACGATGCCGGTGGGATCGATGGCCACGGTGCTGAGCTGACCGGTGGCATAACCGTTCTGGATGATGGACGAGACGCCGAACTGGCCGCCGTACTGCGTGGTCGAGCCGAAGTTGAAGGCCAAGCTCATCGGCAGCGCGCCGTCCGTCGGCGCAAAGCCGTTGAAATTCAGCGTGCCGCCCACGGGCGCCGTCACCGCGCCGGCGCTGCTGAACGACAGATCCTGCGCCGGGCCCGCCGAGGCGCCGTTGATGGTCATGTTGACGGACCAGGTGTTGGCCGGTATGGGGGGAGTTGCGGCGGCGTCCGCTGTTACCGCCGAGAAGAACATCGTCGCCGGATAGGCGTTGCCCAATGAGTCGTACACGGTCGTCGAGGTCGACTGGCTGTACGTCTGCGAGTTGGTCGCGTCGAAGGGGGCCACGGTCGGCGGCGCGGTATTCGCCGGCAGATTCAAGATCACCGTTCCGGTGGTGGTGGCCAAGGGTGCGCTCTGTGCCGTTTGCAAATTCAGGTTGCTCAACGTGCCGGTATTGAAGCCGCCGTTGATCAGCGGCGGGTACACCTGTAGCGCCTCCCCGGTCGAGCTGATGACGTTGCCGCTCTTGTCCTCGCCGAACTGTCCGTTGCGGGAATACACGTAGCCGCTCGCGTCCTTCAGCGTGTAGAAGCCGTCGCCGCTGATCGCGAGATCGAGATTCGAGGACGACGTGGAAATATTGCCCTGAGTGAATTGCTGCGCGGTGCTCGAGAGCCTGACGCCTTGACCGATGACCGAATTGTTGAGGTTGACGGCGCCGGCGGCGTACACGTCGGCGAACTGTGCGCGTGCCGCTTTGAAGCCGATCGTGTTCGCGTTGGCGATGTTGTTCGCCGTGACGTCGAGATCCGAACTCGCAGCGGTCAACCCTGATAGTGCTGTGCTGAATGCCATGAAAATAGTCCTCTAGTTGATCAATTTGAAATTTGCTGAACGTTTGCGAACGGCACGCTGCCGAGACCGCTGATATTCAAGGTAAGGCCCGTCGATCCGGCGCCCATGGTCACGCTCTGCACCGTGCCGTTCACATAGGTGCTCGCGGCGGTCCCGGAGGTGGCACCGGCGATTTGAGCGGACAATGTGTACGTGCCCGCGGGTGCTTGCGAACCGTCGGCTTGCTTGCCGTCCCATGAGAAATTCGCCATTCCGGTCGCTTGCGCTCCCAGATTGATTTGCCGCACCAACGAGCCGCTGCTGTCGGAAATGTTGAGCATGGCTTGCGAGGTGGTCTGGGGCACGTTGATCGCGCCGGTAACCGTACCGCTGGAAGCCAATGCCGCCGTGCTGCTGCTGACCAGCGCCTGATGTCCGAGCAAAGACGAGGCCTGCAGCGCCTGACTCGACGACAGCGAATTCGACAGCGAGGAAAACGACGTATTCAATTGCGTGATCCCCTGCACTTGGCTCAGGGCCGCGAGCTGGCTCAAGAACTGATTGCTGTCGACCGGGCTGGTCGGATCCTGATTCTTGAGCTGCGCCAACATCAGCGTCAGGAAATTGGTTCCGCCGAGCGTCGCACCGCTCGCGGCGGATCCCGTGGCGGAGGTGTCGGAGGTCGAGCCGGTGGTGCTGCCGGCGACGTAGTTCGGATTGGGAAACAATACGTTGGAGGTCGTCATAAATAATTCCTAAGTGTCTTTCAATGTCCCATCGAAATGGTTTTGAGAAGCAGGTCGCGCGCGGTGTTGATGGCCTCGACGTTGGTCGCAAATGACCGATTGGCCGAGATCATGTTGGTCATCTCCTCGATCGAGTTGACGTTCGACATGAATACATAGCCGTCTTTGTTGGCCAGAGGATTGTCCGGTTGATAGCGCATGGTCGCCGGCGCCTTGCTCTCGACCACGCCCAGCACGCGCACACCGACCGCGGCGTCCTGGCCCTCGAAGCCCGCATCCTCGGTATTCATCATGGCTTGAAATACCGGATGACGGGCGCGATAGACCTTGCTTTCGTCGCCGTTGACGCTCTCGGCATTGGCGAGGTTGCTCGCGGTGGTATTGAGCCGAATGGTCTCGGCATTGAGGGCGCTGCCGGCGATATTGAACACATTGAACAAGGACATGGACTCTCTCCTGGTAGGGGCCGCGATTACTGACCCGCAATGGCGAATTGCAGCTCGGCTATCTTGAGATTGATGAACATGAGACTCGCCTGGTAGCGCACGTTGTTCTCGGAGAAGGCCGCCTGTTCGACGGGCATTTCCACGGTGTTGCCGTCCAGCGATGCTTGATACGGATTGCGGTATTTCAAATCGAAGCTCGGCGACTCGGAGTCGTTCAGGGCGATGTGACCGCCTTGGGTGATTTGCATGGGCAACGGCGTAGAGTCATCGGTATGCGCGAGCACGGCGCTGAAATCGATGTCGCGCGCCTTGAAGCCCGGCGTATCGGCGTTGGCGAGATTGGTGGCCAACACGCCGATTCGTTGCCCGTGCAACAGAAGCGCTTGTTCATGAATGCCGAAAATATTTTCAAACACGTCGTTGATCTCCTCGGGGAGAGCAAAGCAAGAGCCGTGCCAAGGCCTCGCGACGTGCAATAACCCGCGCCCAGGGCCCGATTTGGCGGTGCCGCGGCAGTTGGGCCCAGCATGCGGCAAGGAATTGCCGGTCGCGGCACGGGCAACGGCAAACGGCGCATCGGCCTGCGTTCGGGGCAACGCCGGCCGGAGCGGCCGCCCCCGAGCGCCATCGGGTCCACCGTGGCACGCGGCTTGCTTGTCATGTTCCTGTGGAAATACCGCCAAAATATCGTCACCGCACGGCGGGGCTCATGCGGCTGGGCGCGGCACTGCTGCTCACCGCTTCGGCTGTGGCCGCCCACGCCGTGCCGGCTGCAGGTCTGCAGGACATCGGCCCATTGGAAACGCTGGCAAAGACCGAAGCGGCGCTTCACTTACCTCCCCTGACCGAGAAGCAGCGCTTTTTGGCCGGCCCGATCCCGCCGCATATCCAGCTGGCGCGCTGCACGGATGCCGTCAAACCCAGCGTCGGACCGTCGCCGCATATGAATGACCGGGTTCTGGTGGAGCTTCGCTGCCAAGGCGCGCCTGCCTGGCATCTCTATGTCCCGGTCAGAATCGTAGGCACCGCCTCCGTCGCGGTGGCGGCGCACGCCATCGTAGCCGGCAGCGTATTGACGTCGAACGATCTGCGGGTCGAGCAACACGATATGACGGAACTACCCCCCGGCTATCTGGACGACCCTTCGATTGCCGTGGGACGCACCGCGGCGCGTCCGATCTCCGGAGGCACCATCCTCAGTAATCAGCAACTGGTGGCTTCCAAGGTCGTACAGCGCGGTCAAACGGTCACTCTGGTGGCGAACACCGAGGGAATGAGCGTGCGGATGGCCGGCCGCGCCCTGAGCGACGGCATGGTCAATCAACGGGTCAGAGTGCAAAATTTGTCTTCTGGGAAGGTTGTCGAGGGAATTGCCCGTTCCGAACAGGTGGTTGAAATTATTTTTCAATAGACCCTTCAGTGAACCGCGTCACAGTCGATAACAAGAAATAGACGACCAGTGACGATGTGATCGTTAAAGTTCATCCAAAACCCGACGATAATAGTGGTAGGGCACATTGCATGCCCCAGGAGAAATTCGGTGCCTGACAAGATCAGTGGATATAAGGCGACTCAGCCGCTCGCGCCCGTCAAGGGCGCTAACAGCGCCACGGCAGCTGCCGACAAGGCGAGCAGCGAGGCGTCCGCGGCGACCACGCCCGGCGCACAGAGCGCCGATCAAGTCACCCTCACGGATTCGGCGCGCTCCTTGCAGAAGGCCGAGGAAGCCGTTGCCAAGACGCCCGTGGTCGATGCTGCGAAGGTGGCGGCAGTGAAGCAAGCCGTCAACTCCGGCACCTATCAAATCGACGCGGGTCGGGTAGCCGACAAGCTGTTGCAGTTCGAACGCGGGCTGAAATAACGCCATGAATCAGGATGCGCGCCGCCGTCTCGAAGATCTCCTGGGTCGTGAGATCAACATCGCGCAAAGTCTGGCTCAGACTTTGGCCGCGGAGCGAACCGCATTGACGGGCGACTCTCCGGAGGCGGTGAAAGAGAAGGCCGCCGAAAAGGTAGGTCTGCTCGGCAGCATCGAGGCACTGGAAGGCGAACGCCGTGCTCTTTGGGGCACATCCTCTGCCGACGGCACCTCGCTGGGCGCCATCGTGGCCGATCGCTGGCGCGCATTGATGGAACTGATGGCTGGTTGCCGGATCGCCAACGAAGTCAACGGTCACATCATTCACACTCGTCAAAACCAGGTTCGTCAATTGTTCGATATCGTGCGCGGCGGCGCGCCGGTAACTTACGGTCCCCACGGAAAAACTTCGGCCAGGGCGCTTCGGGCGCTGGCACGGGCTTGATATATGTTGGTCTTAAGTCGCCGAGCTGACGAATCCATCGTGATCCAACCGGCAGACGGTGCGGACGGGAACATGACCATGGCGCAGCTATTCGCCAACGGACCCATTCAGATCACATTGCTGGGCGGGACCGGACGACGCGTCAAGATGGGCATTGAGGCCCCCGAACAGCTGTCGATTCGCCGCAAAGACGGCCCCCCGCCCGTTTAGCAAAATCGGTATCGGGCCAGGCCGCTTGCCGGACGGGATCGCGCCGAAACGCCTCTTGATATCGCCCCCGGCAGCGGACTCACGCTCCCCCGGCACAGCTGCAATCTGCCTCGACTTGGGGTAAAACAAGGACCGCCCACGGGCCGATAGACCTGACGTCAACCATCCCACGACTAAGGAGCACGCATGAACACGCAACAAATCGCTACCCGCCTCGCCGAACTTTGCCGCCAAGGCCAATTCGAAGCCGCGCAGAAGGAGCTGTTCGCCGAAGATGCGGTCAGCATCGAACAGCACGCAACCCCGGACTTCCCGAAGGAGACGAAAGGACTTCGAGCCATCGTCGACAAGGGCCATAAGTTCGAGTCGATGGTGGAGCAAATGCATGGATGCAGCGCCTCCGCGCCGCTGGTCACCGGCAATGCCATCGCCCTTGCGCTCACCATGGATGTCACGATGAAAGGACGCGGCCGCGTAAAGCTCGAGGAAATCTGTGCCTACGAGGTCAAGGACGGCAAGATCATATCGGAGCAATTCTTCATGTAGCGCACGACCCGCTGCTTCGCAGGCGACCTGAGCCTGCGAAGCAGTGGCTGCGCCGCCGCGGACACCGTAGGAAACAGCCGACGTATACGTGCGGCCGGTGGGGATCGTTTTTCTGGAGCTTTTGAATACTCTTTGGTCTGTATTCCAAGTTCCTTTCATACCCACGCGACGTCGGAGAGGCATATGCCAGACAAACTCACATTGCAAAGAGCACGGCAGGATAAGCGCCAAGGCAAAGCGCCCAGCACCCAGGCCGGTGAATTCATACGCGAGGAAATGGACCACATACGGGAAGGCAAGCACGGCGCCCGTTCCAGTAAGCAGGCGATCGCGATCGGACTATCCAAAGCGCGCCGCGCGGGCGTTGATTTGCCGTCGCCCAAGGCTGGCGCAACGTCGGAAAAAACCCGCAAGGCCGCGTCGCGGGACTTTGCGCGCGGTCATGGATCGCCTGTGCGGAGCACTGCAACGGCGAAGCGGCGGCGAGCGTCCCTCCAGGCGTTGAAGCGGGAAGGTACCCAGGCTGCTTCACACCGCGCGCTCGCGCGACAGGCGCATTCCGCAGCGAACCGGCGCACGCCGGCGGAGCGTTCCGCCGCAGCAAGGAAAGCGGTGAGGACAAAGGGTCCCGCGCTGCGCTCGGCGGCCGCCCGCAAAGCTGTCCATACGCGCGAGGCTCACGACTAGCAGCATCAGTACTCAGCGGCGATGCGCGCGCATCGCCCCAGCAGCATGACAGCGCCGTTGTCGATGCGCTCGTTTCGCGCTTGCACAGTCAGCGCGCGAAGCTCACGCCCGGCATGGCGTCCGTTAGCAGTCGCGTCGTCCTCTTGAACGTAATCCCTTGAATTTTTTGACATAACCATAAAAGTACGAGCGAACGCTTCGCTAACAGGAACGCTGTGTGCATAATGGCGGCTCGCCACCAATGATCACATCGAAGGAAACAGGGATGGAGCGTCGCTTGCACACCCGCCACCGCGCGCGGACGACGGTTTACGTCGTCATGTCGGGACGAAAAAGCCGGATCTGCAAGGCGAAGAATTTGAGCGCGAACGGCGTATTCGTCGAAACGGAAAATCTTGGACTGCGCAAGGGCCAGCAAGTGCAACTCGCATTCGCCATCAATCTCGGATTGGTCACGAAGATCCACCGCCGCACGGCCATCGTCGCCCATGTAACCCGCGGCGGCACCGGTCTGATGATGGAGCAATTCGCCGGCCGCTGAAGCGCTCGGCCGCGACGCGGTCAGCCAATACCCGGTACGCGGCCCGGTCTACCCGACCCGACCGGCGGGGACGCGGTCTACGCGGCGCGGCCTACGCGGCCCGGTCTACGCGGCCCGGCCTACGCGGCCCGGTAGATCCCCTGTAAACTAGCAGGGATGCCCCCTCTAGATCCGCCGCACTTGGATGCCATCCGTATCCGAGGCGCGCGTCAAAACAATCTTAAGGCTTTGGACCTTGATTTGCCGCTCAACGAGCTGATTGTCGTCACCGGCGTCAGCGGATCGGGAAAGTCATCGTTGGTTTTCGATACGCTGTACGCCGAAGGACAGCGCCGCTACGTCGAAACCTTTTCGCCGTACGCCCGGCAATTCCTCGACCGCATGGACAAGCCCTTGGTGGACCGAATAGACGGCATTCCACCGGCGATTGCCATCGACCAAACCAATCCGGTGCGGACGTCGCGCTCGACCGTCGGCACCATGACCGAACTCAACGATCACCTCAAGCTGCTGTTCGCGCGCACCGCGGTGCTGCATTGCCGCGGCTGTGGACGGCCGGTGCGCCGTGATACGCCGGAAACCGTTCTCGCAGCGCTCGCGGAGCGCTCGCGCGACGCCGGCGATCCCCGATTGCTGCTGACCTTCCCGATTACGGTGCCGAAGAATTTCAGCGAAGCCGAGATCAAGGCGCTGCTCGGCGCCCAAGGATACACGCGCATCCATGACCAACGGGGCGCCACTTTTCACGTCGTTCAGGATCGCTTTCGCTGGTCGACCGTCGACCCCGCGCGCGCCGGCGATGCCGTCGAAGCTGCACTCAAGGTGGGGCACGGGCGGCTCGATGTCTACCCGCAAGATGACTCGGCCGAAGCCGCCGCGCCGCCTTGGCGCTTTTCCACCGAACTTCACTGCCCTGACTGCGACATCAACTATAAGGATCCGAGCCCGAGCACTTTTAGTTTCAACTCAGCCCTGGGCGCCTGCGAAGTCTGCCGCGGTTTTGGCCGGAGCATAGGCGTCGACTACGACTTGGTCATTCCGGACCGTTCCCTGACGCTTCGCGGCGGCGCCATCAAGCCTTGGCAGACCGAATCCTACAAAGAATGCCAGGATGATCTTGTGAAGTTTGCGCGCAAGCGTTCGATTCCGCTCGACACACCCTGGCGCGATCTCACCGCGGCGGAGCGCAACTGGGTGCTCGACGGCGAAGGCGAGTGGACCAAGAACGTCTGGTATGGCGTGAAGCGGTTCTTCGCTTGGCTCGAGACCAGAGCCTACAAAATGCACATCCGCGTGCTGCTCTCCAGATATCGCTCCTACACCGAGTGCGCTGCGTGTCACGGCGCCCGCTTGAAGCCTGAAGCGCTGCTGTGGCGAGTGGGCAGTCCTGGGCTCGATATCCGCGAGTTGATGCTGCTGCCGATCGATCGATGCCGCCATTTCTTTGCGACGCTGCAACTGCCCGCGCCGCTCGATGACGCAGCTGACTTGTTGCTGCGCGAAATCCGCGCACGTTTGAAATATCTCGCGGACGTAGGGTTGGGTTACCTCAATCTCGACCGTCAGTCACGCACTCTGTCCGGCGGCGAAGTACAGCGGATCAATCTCACCACCGCGCTCGGCACGTCATTGGTGAACACCCTGTTCGTATTGGATGAACCATCGATCGGACTGCACCCGCGAGATGTGGGGCGCATCGTCGGCGTCATGCAGCGCCTGCGCGACGCCGGCAACACCCTGGTCGTAGTCGAACACGATCCAAAGGTGATGCAAGCCGCGGACCGCGTTCTCGATATCGGACCCGGTCCGGGAGAGCACGGCGGAGAAATCGTTTTCTATGGAGCTGTCCGCGAACTTAAGCAGGCAAAAGGATCGCTCACCGCCGACTACCTCTTTGGCCGCAAGCGCGTGGAAATACCGCGCGTCATGCCCGATGCGGCTGGCGCGACCGCTCGCGCCCGAAGCCACGTTGTACGCATCGAAGGCGCAGCCGAGCACAACCTCAAGAACATCGATGTGGAGATTCCGCTGCAACGCCTGGTATGCATCACCGGCGTCAGCGGCTCGGGCAAATCCACGCTGGTCCACGACGTGCTGTTTCCCGCGCTGCGTCGGGCCAAAGGCAAGCCCACCGAAAACCCGGGCTTACACCGGGCGCTGCAAGGCGCCCAACTGATCGGCGATGTGGTCATGGTCGATCAAAGCCGTATCGGCCGCACGACTCGGTCCAATCCGGCGAGCTATGTCGGCGCCTTCGACGCCATCCGCAATTTGTTCGCCAAGCTGCCGCAGGCTCTCGAGCGCAAATACACCGCGGGTACTTTCAGTTTCAATGCCGGCAACGGCCGTTGCCCGGCCTGCGGGGGCAACGGCTTCGAGCACGTCGAGATGCAATTTCTCTCCGATGTTTATCTGCGCTGTCCCGATTGCGATGGGCGGCGCTATCGAGCGGAGATCCTCGAGTGCAAGCTGTCGCGCGGCGCATCTTCGCCGAAGAGCATCGCCGACGTCCTCGAATTTACGGTTTCTGAGGCGCTGAAATTTTTCGCAGGCGACGCCGAGGTGTGTCTGCGCTTGGCGCCGCTCGCCGATGTGGGTTTGGACTACCTACGGTTGGGACAACCGGTGCCGACGCTGTCCGGGGGCGAAGCACAACGCCTCAAGCTCGCAGGCCACCTCGCCGAAAACGCCGTGCGCGAACACACGGTGCGGAAAAAGAGCGGCCGCAACGGCGCGAGCATAGGCCGCGGGATTGGCCATGCAGCCACGGATGCCGTCGCGGAGGTGGGCTCGCTGTTCCTTTTCGATGAGCCCACCACCGGTCTGCACTTCGATGACGTCGCCAAGCTCCTGCGTGCGTTTCGGCGCTTGATCGACGCCGGACACTCGCTGTTGGTGATAGAGCACAATCTCGATGTCGTGCGCGCGGCCGACTGGATCATCGATCTGGGTCCCGAGGGCGGCGATGCCGGCGGCGCCATCGTGTGCGTCGGCACCCCCGCCGAGGTGATGCGCGTATCCGCGTCGCATACCGGCCGCGCGCTCGTCGAAGCGGAGAGTCCGGCAGCGTTCGGCAACGCGGTCCACGATGCAGAAATTCGCGTAGCCGCGCCATCGGCCATCGAGATTCGCGGCGCCCGAGAACACAATCTCAAGAGCGTCGACGTCAATCTCGGGCTCAATCAGTTCACGGTCATCACCGGCGTATCCGGCAGCGGCAAGAGTAGCTTGGCGTTCGACATCCTGTTCGCCGAAGGACAGCGACGCTATCTTGAGTCCTTGAATGCCTACGCGCGGCAATTCGTGCAGCCGGCCTCCCGCCCGGACGTGGACGCTATCTTCGGCATACCGCCCACCGTGGCGATCGAACAGCGCACCAGCCGCGGCGGCCACAAGAGCACGGTCGCCACCCTGACGGAGATCTATCATTTCCTGCGCCTGTTGTATGTGAAGCTGGGTGTCCAGTATTGCCCTACGTGCAACGCCACGATTGAACCGCAATCCGCCGACGCCATTGCCGCGCGCCTGCTCAAAGACTACCGCGGGCAGAAAATCACCCTCTTGTCGCCTCTGATCGTGGCGCGCAAGGGTCTTTATACCGCGCTCGCCAAGTGGGCTCGCGGCAAGGGGTACAAGGAACTTCGCGTCGACGGCTCGTTACTGCCCACCGCCAAATGGCCCAGGCTCGATCGTTTCGTCGAACATGACATCGAACTGCCGGTGGCCACGCTGACGGTGAGCGCAGGGAGCGAATCGGAACTGCGCCAAGCCCTCGAGGTCGCGTTGGAACACGGACGCGGCGTCGTGCATGCCGCCCCGGCGAATGCCGCGGATGCCGCTGTCTTTTCGACCAAACGTGCCTGCCCGACCTGCGGCACCGGATTTCCCGAGCTCGATCCGCGCTTATTTTCGTTCAACTCACGGCATGGGTGGTGCAAGAGCTGCTTTGGAACCGGTTTGCAGCTGGCGGAATTCGATGCCGAACAGAGCGGCGAAGAAACCAAGTGGCGCGACACCGAAGATTCGGCGCCCGTCGCTTGTACGGAATGCGCCGGCGAGCGACTGAATCAGGTGGCCCGCCATGTGTTGTTCCGCGGCATGTCAATCGCGGCACTCACCGATCTGCCAGTGCAGGAATTTGCAGCCACGTTGTCGAAGATCAAGTTGCTGGGGCGCGAGCGCGACATTGCGCGAGATCTGCTGGCCGAACTCGGAACCCGCACGGCTTTCCTGTGCGACGTCGGTCTCGGCTATTTGCAGCTGAATCGCGCGGCGCCGACCTTATCGGGCGGCGAGGCACAGCGCATTCGATTGGCCGCTCAGCTGGGTTCTAATTTGCAAGGCGTGTGCTACGTGCTCGACGAGCCGACCATCGGCCTGCATCCGCGCGACAACATCGCGCTGCTCGACACCTTGGATAAGCTGCGCGCCAAGGGCAACACGCTGGTCATCGTCGAACATGACGAAGACACCATACGCCGCGCCGATCACGTGATCGATCTGGGTCCCGGCGCGGGCACTCGCGGCGGCCGTTTGGTCGCCGAGGGTACCGCGACCGAACTGGCGCGGCTCGCAAATTCCGCCACCGGCCGCTGCCTTGCGGCCCCTTACCGGCATTTTCGCTCGCATCGCCGCCCGATCGACGGCGGCACGCCGTCGATTCGCGTCAGCGGCGCATCGCTGCACAACCTCAAGCAAGTGGACGCCCGCATTCCGCTGGGTCGATTGAGCGTCATTACCGGCGTATCGGGATCGGGCAAGTCATCGCTTGCGCGCGACGTATTGTTTGGCAACCTCAGGCGCCTATTGTCGCGCCCCACTCGATCGCAGCCGCGCGAGACGGCCGTGGTCGGCTGCGAGTCGATCACGGGCTGGGAATCGGTCAGCCGCGTGCTCGAGGTTGACCAGACGCCGATCGGCAAAACTCCGCGTTCCTGCCCGGCGACCTACATCGGCTTTTGGGATTCGATCCGCCGGCTCTATGCTGAAACCACCGACGCCAAAATACGCGGATTCACGGCGAGCCGCTTCTCGTTCAATACGACCGGCGGCCGGTGCGAGGCCTGCGAAGGTCAGGGAATGCAACGCATCGAGATGAATTTCCTGCCGGATGTACAGGTCCTGTGCGACGTGTGCGGCGGCAGGCGATTCAATCACGAGACGCTGTCGATTCTATTCAAGGGCAAGAGCATCGGCGAGACGCTCGCCATGAGCGTCGAAGACGCCGTCGAGTTCTTCGCGGCTCAGCGCAGCGTACAACATCCCTTGAGCCTGTTGGCAGATGTCGGCCTGGGCTACTTGAGCCTGGGGCAACCCAGTCCGACGCTCTCGGGCGGCGAAAGCCAGAGAATCAAGCTGGTTGCGGAACTCGCGAAGGTGCGCACCGACGCGCTGGGAATCGATACCGCTCGCCGCGAGCGTCAGCACACTTTATATGTGCTGGACGAACCCACCGTTGGATTACACATGGCCGACGTCGAGAAGCTCGTCAAGGTGTTGCAGCGCCTGGTGGGCGCCGGCAACAGTGTCGTCGTCATCGAACACAATCTCGACATCATGGCCGAAGCGGACTGGATCGTCGACCTGGGCCCGGAGGGCGGCACGGGCGGCGGCCGCATCGTCGCGCAAGGCACGCCCGACGCGATCGTGCGCAAACCAAACAAAAGCCACACAGCGCTCATTCTGCGCGAATTCCTGGCGGAGCGCGAAGTGGCCTGAGGCGAGTTGCGCTTGCCGCGGTTCACGCCGATCGAGCGCTTCCCGGCCGACGTTACTGGCACAATGCGAACCTCGCCGGCAACCGGTCTGTTGTATCGATCATGAATCCGAGTATGGCCAATTTCCTGCGGATCGCAGCCGCCGCATTGGCCACGTTGCTGGTCGGTATTCCTGCGGTCTGGGGCTCGCTCGCATTGTGGTACCAGGGACCGGGCGGCCAGGGGCTGAAAACGCTGAGCGTGATGCTGTGGGCGGCCTTCAGTCTATCGGTGCTGGTTGCGCTGTGGCAGGTGCGGATAGGGCTCGGCCTGTTCGCGTTCGCCGTCGCATTTGCCGGTCTCTTGATCTGGTGGACTCGGCTGTCGCCGACGAACGATCGTGTCTGGGCCGACGATGTCGCGCGAGCGACCACGGGAACCGTCGACGGCAATCGCGTCACCCTGCGCAATGTAAGGAATTTCGACTGGCGCAGCCCAACCGACTATACCCAGCATTGGGAAACGCGCAGCTACGATCTCGATCGCCTGCGATCGGTCGATATGGTCATGTCCTATTGGCGCGGTCCGGCCATCGCCCACATGTTGATTTCGTTTGGCTTCGACGACGGTGCATACGTGGTGTTCTCGGTGGAGGTTCGCCGGCAAAAGACCCAAGACTTTTCCGAGATTGGCGGTTTTTTCAAGGAATTCGAACTCAGCATCATCGCGGCCGATGAACGCGATGTCATCTACCTCCGCACCAACATCCGCGGCGAGGATGATTATCTCTATCGGCTGCAGTTGCCGGTGTCGGCCGTGCGTTCGCTGTTCCTCGGCTACATCGGCGAGGCGAACAGCGTTGCCGAGACGCCCCGCTTCTACAACACGATCACCGTGAATTGCACCACGCTCGTGTACCACATGATGAAGCGCATCGTAGGCCGATTGCCGCTGGATTATCGGCTGTTGTTATCCGGTTATCTCCCGGAATATGTGTATGCCGTGGGCGGTCTCGATCGGCATCATTCGCTGCAAGAACTACACGACCACGGACGCATCACCGACCGCGCCAAGCAAGCCGATCGGAGCGAGAACTTTTCAGAGGAAATTCGCCGCGGGGTCCCGGGAATCGGTCAGCCCCCGTAGCGCGGCGGCGCCACGGTATTCGCCGATTACGTCGAGGTCATCGAACTGGTCGCACCCACAGACGTGCCGTGGGTCGTGCCCGGCGATATCGATGACGATCAAGTTATCGCCGCCGCCTCGGGAGCTGCTTTTGGGCCCCAATGGGGCGAGAGGAACTGTAACTGCGCCGTGAACGAAGCAGGGACGACCGAGATTTGTTTCGGACTGCCACACCCTCAAAAGAGTGCGAGCGGATGAACAGGACTCGCGGAACATCCAGTCAGGCGCAGCGGGGATACTATGAATTGGAACTCGTACCGGCCAAGTTCAACGCATTTGGCGGCCAGCGCCTCCAAATTGCACCAATCGATCAGCCAGAGACCCATCGCGATAATCCCCACGTCATGCATCGGAATGTAGTGATCGCTCCAGGCAAATCCCGTGGGAAAAGGATCTTGAGCAGCGTCGTTACCGATCGCCGCCACGCCACGTTCATGCAACCAAGGCAGGCATCGGGGGTGCCAACCCGGCAAGCCATAGAAACCTGGAAGAGGCCCGCCCGCCTCTTTGACTCGGCGTCCACAGCCAGTACGCAGGAGCAACACATCGCCAGTACGAACCCTGACTTTCTGGCGGCGTTCCGCCGCCTCCAATTGCTCGGGTGTTACAGCGTAACCGCCCTCGAGTGCCTCCACATCCAGCAGCGCGGCGATGTCGAGCAATACGCCGCGACTGATAATGCCAGTGGTCACCGCGGCCACATCACCCTTGGTAGCACCACCGGTGGCCGTAACCGAGTCAGCAGGAAAGCCGTTGTACATTTTTCCATCCCAAAATGCGTGACTCAAGGCATCGAGGTGAGTCATCCAACGCCCATGGGAGGACATCGATAGGTGCTCGGCAACCGCTGACAAGTGACTACCATTGCGAACTCCGCAGTTTTCTCATGTCCGATCCGAGATCGGCTACCGCCTGCTTTGGCGTACGCTCCTCCGCGATGGCGACAATGGAGACCACCGCTCCGAATGCTGCCACGCTCATTTGCTTCAACATCTTACGACGATTTACGCCGACGTCCGCGCCAGGTGATTTGTGGTACTTCATGATGTGCGTTCCACTTGAATGTATTTAATGACTGCCTCCTGACTCGCCGATCACTTGATTCGCGAGTCGACCGACTCCGGGAATGTCAACGATGACCCGATCTCCTACGCGAAGATAAACCGGCGGACGGCGGCATGATCCAACCCCGGCAGGCGTGCCGGTGGTTACGATCGTGCCTGGGCGAAGTGTCATGACTTTTGACAGGAAGGCGACTATCTGTGGACAGTCGAAAATCATGTCGGCAGTAGTGCCGCGTTGGCGTACCTCGTCATTCACGGTGGTGGCAATCGTGAGGTTATTTGCATCAGGCACTTCGTCTGCCGTCGCAATCCACGGGCCGATGGGTCCATGCGTATCAAACGACTTACCGAGGGTATGGGTGGAGCTCTTGAATTGCCAATCGCGAACGCTAACATCGTTGACTACGATGTATCCATAAATAGCCGCGATGGCCTGCCCCAGGGAAAGACTGCGACCTGCTTTGCCGATGACGATGCCCAATTCCCCTTCGTAGTCGAGTTGATCCGAACCGGCGGGTTTTACAATGTCATCTCCCGGCCCGACGATGCAACTTGTTTGCTTGTTGAA
Source organism: Steroidobacteraceae bacterium (assembly GCA_036502605.1). GTDB lineage: Bacteria > Pseudomonadota > Gammaproteobacteria > Steroidobacterales > Steroidobacteraceae > Bog-1198. The sequence continues at coordinate 65,440 of DASXYI010000078.1, read as the reverse complement.
AATCAAAGGCTCAACCGGAATTTCTAGATGCGCCTCGCGCGCGTGATCCCGATAGTTGAGCCCGACCCCGAGAAACTCAGGAGGGCGAAGGATAGGCGCCAAGAGGCGCACCGAACATATCGGTTGAGGATTGCCGCACAGAGCCGCCTGTCTCGCTTGCTCGAGCAACGGCGCGCCGCCCTCGATGAAACCGATCATGTCCCGCGGCATCCGTGGCAAGGTATCCGCCAGATTGACGATTCCGCCCTCGAGAACCGCGCCGATGGTGACCGCTCCCTCGTCAGAAAGAAACGAGGCGAGCTTCATAAAAATCAGTTGCCTGCGATGATGTCGGGAGCAATATCGCGCACATCCGTACAACCGGCGAGCTGCATGGCGCGAATCAACTCCGTATGCAGAATACGCAGCGCCTTGGCGACTCCTGGTTCGCCGGCCGCACTCAGACCATACAGATACGGCCGTCCGATGGAGCAGGCCTTGGCGCCGCGCGCCAGCGCCTTCAAGACATGCACCCCGCGCCTTACACCGCCATCCAATAGCACCTCGATGTGTTGCCCCACTGCAGCCGCGATCGCCGGTAAGGCATCGATCGGGGTCATCGCACCGTCCAGTTGGCGGCCGCCGTGGTTTGAAACAATCACGGCTGAGGCACCGACGTCGGCCACCCGACGCGCGTCATCCGCCGACAGGACACCCTTAATCGCGAAAGGGCCGCCCCAGCGCTCGATCATTTCGCGGACGTCCCTCCATGACACCGATGGGTCGAGCTGTTGACCAATGTAGCGGGTCTGTGCCGGAAGACTATCCGCGCCGGCGCGATGCGCCACGTTGGGCATGGTCAACGCGCCGTTTCGTAAGTACGCCAAGGACCACAGCGGCCGCCGCGCGAAACTCGCGACGAGCGGCGCCGACCATTTGGTCGGTACGCCGAAGCCAGAGCGTAAGTCACGCTCGCGCTTTCCCACGACCGGCACATCGACAGTCAAACACATCGCCGAGTAGCCTGCTTGCTTGCAGCGGTCGATGAGCTCACGTGTCATGTCGCGGTCTTTGAAAATATAGAGCTGGAACAACTTCGGTCCTGGCGCGACGGCAGCGATATCTTCCAAGCTGACAGTGGCGGTGGTAGACAGCCCGTAGAAGATGCGTGCCCTTCCGGCGGCACGCGCCACGGCGAGTTCCCCGTCGGGATGAAAAATACGCGAGCCCCCGGTCGGCGAGCACACCAAGGGCCACTCGATGTCCTGCCCGAGTACGCGAGTCGCGGTCTTGACGGAAGAAACATCGATCAGGAAGCGCGGCACGAGCACGGTGTCGTCGAACGCAACGGTGTTTTGCCGCGCAGTGCGCTCGGATTCGGCCGCGCCGTCCAAGAAATCGAAAACCGGCCGCGGCAGCCTGCACCTGGCAAGCACACGCAAGTCGTCGATGTTGTGGCACCGGGCAAGGTGCGCCGTCATGCTCATGCGCTTCAGTTTCCGATGGCGATCTGCCGGCCGGTCTTGAATGAGGTGGCGGGAAACCGCTCGCGCAGCCGTCGCAGAAATCGGTCGAACGCGGTCCAGGCTCTGTTGCCCGAAACGAAGGGGTGTGCGGTGAACACCCACGGCTCGTTGGGTGTACTGTTCTCGTGCTCCACGGCCGATTGGTAGAACTTCTCGTAGGCCTGGTCCGCACTCACGTCAAAGCCGTAAAGTCCTAATCCGCCGCCCGCCGGACCGATCGCGCCCGCATCAGTGAGATCATCTCGACACGGCAAAATCTTCAGATGAGAGACCACGACATCTTTGGCGTCGTTGGCATAAGTCACACCGATCTTGGCGAGGCGGTCGGCAAAGCCCGCCTCGCGCGCTGCCACCGTGCTCACGTACTGGATGCCGTTCTCATTGAGCACCTCGTCAGTCCAAGGATTGATCTTGAAGCCGGGTGGCCGAATGCCGACCGGACCTTGCCCGAGCAACTCGGTCATCGCGGCGACGCTCAAAGATACCAGCCGCTCCTCCTGCTCCTTGGATTTGAGATTCGCCCACATCTCATGCTTCCAGCCATGCAAGGCGATTTCGTGGCCCTCGTCCGCCCATTGCTTCATCTCGATGGGATGGATGACCGCGGCAAAGCCTTCCGCGAAAAACGTGGTCTTGATATCCAGTTGCTTCAACACGTTGAGAATGCGGGGCTGACCCAAGGTCAAACCGATCTCGTTGTAGCTCGCCCATTCGCGCGCGGGAACGAGATCGGGAAACGTGCACGGCGGGAGCTTGCCCTGGCCGAAGCCGTACTCCGCGCCGCAGCCGAAATTGTCGAAGGTAATACATAACATGGTGGAGCCCTCAAGACGAACGAAATGCAGATTTCACCTGCGCGCCAATTTAGCGGCCCGCGCCGAATCTATAGCGTATGCGGATGCCGTACATACGCGGTTCGCCGAATCGCTGGATTGAAAAGCCGAGAGCGCCGAGCTCGTCAAACCCCCCGACGCTATAGACTTTGTCGAGAACGTTGCTCGCAAACAGCGACGAGTCGAACGCGCTGCCGAGCATTCCGTTCCACTCCGCCGACAAATTTAGTAGACCAAAGGCATTGATCGGCGTCCCGCTCGGCACCGCTAAACTGTCGTCTTGCCAATTCCAATTGGCGCGCACCGACATCTCGCCGATTTGCCCAGTGACCGGAAGATGGTAGCGCGCATTTACGCCGTACTTGCGCGGCGGACGATTGCCGGACTTTTGCGCCTCCAACGTCGACCCGTCGACGCCCTCGGCGAACTCGGTGTACTTGAAATTCAAATAGTCGAACGTGGCGCCGACCTGCAGATCGTCCGTCAGCTGCGCGGTGATTTCGAGCTCCACGCCCCACTGTCTCGCGGCGGCTGCATTTTCCGTCAGAGCCGTAAAGCTGCCGTCATTCGCGAACACGATCTGCTGAACCTGGATATCGCGATAACGCTGGCCATAGACGTCAATGTTGGTGCGGATAGGAATAGTCGCGACCTTCCAATCCGCTTTGATGCCGACCTCCACGTCATCGACATATTCAGGGCCGTAGTTGTTCAGGAGCGTGCCGGCACCGCTGAACCCGTTGGCCCCGCCCGGGCGGAAACCCCTACGGGAGGTGAGATATAGGAGCGTGTCAAGCGTCACTTGATAGTCCAAGCCGGCCGTCCAGGTCGCCGCATTGGTTTTGGCCTCCGTGGTCTGCAGAGGGCCGACGATGGGGCCGCCGGTATTCGACAAGTCGTACCATGAATAGCGGGCGCCGAGTGTGAATTTGAGCCCGGTCAACCAGTCGGACAGATCGCACCGGAATGACCGCGCGGGGGCCCAACGCTTGCTGCTGCGCGAACAACGAAACGAGGGTCGCGCGCTTCGGAACTTTGTGATTGTCGCGGAGGAACTGAATTTCACCCGCGCCGCCGAACGACTGAGCACCGCCCAACCGTCGCTCAGCGTGCAAATTCGGCGGCTCGAGGGCGTCGTGGGGACCGCTCTGTTCACTCGCGAGGGCCGCGGCGTCAATCTGACAGACGCCGGTCGCGCCTTCCTGGAGCGCGCGCGCAAGATCCTCATCGACGTCGACCAAAGCATGGCCCTCGCGCGGCAAACCGCGAATGGCGAACTGGGCCAGCTCTCTATAGGTTACGACGCGCCAGCGGAATTTCGGGTGTTTCCGCACATCGTGCCGGCGTTTCGAAAAAAATGGCCGCACGTGCACTTGAGATTCAACAGCTTGAAGAACTCCCAGCAGCTCGACGGCCTGCGCCGCGACGAGCTCGACCTCGGCTTCATCTTTTTACCCGTACCGCTTACCGACGAATTCGATGTCAACGTGCTCGCCGAGGTCCCCTTGCTCGTAGCCCTGCCTGCACATCATCCACTGGCATCCGCCTCGCGCGTCGCGATCAAGCAGCTCTCGCGCGAGCCGTTGGTACTCTTCCCGCGCGCGCTCGACCCGGAGACGTACAATCAGATCGAGCAACTGTTTTTGGCCGCCGGAGCCGCAATGAACGTGGTGCTCGAGACCGGCACGTTCTTGTCCGGCATCAATTTCGTGTCGTTGGGGATCGGCTGTAGCTTCCTAGGGGAGTACGCGCGCCGCATCAAATGGGACGGCGTAGTATACCGCCCGCTCGACCCGCCGTTGATCAAGACGGTTGCCATCATCAAGAAAAAGCGCCGCGGCGAGCTCGTGGAAGAATTCTACCGATTCACCATCGACAATATGCGCGCTCACGATTCGACGGTGATTTCTCCCGCCCGGCGACGCCGCAAGCATGCGGCATCGATGTAGCGAGCGACAACTTGCTTTCGGGCGAGAGCCACTCAGGGATCGGAGCGGACGCTCGCACAGCCTGCCGTCGTAGCCAGGTCCGCACCCGCGCTGTCAAAAGACCTTGGGCGCACTCGAAAACGAAGCGTCCGGTCAATACGCCGACTGCGTCCCGGGCGCCGGGGCAGTTCGCGCGCCCTTGAACGCCGCGGCGAGTTGCGACGCCGCTTTCACCAGCAGCGACGTATCCACGCCGACCGCGACGAACATCGCTCCCAGCGCCAAGTAGTCGCGCGCGACTTGGTTGTCGCCGGTGAGGCAGCCGGCTGCCTTTCCCGCCTTGGTTACGGCGGCGATACCTCGCGCGATGGCCCCCTGTACTGCCGGATCCATCGGCTTGCCGATCAATCCCATGGACGCGGACAAGTCGGCCGGTCCGAAGAACACGCCGTCCACGCCTGGAACGGCGGCGATCGCTTCGAGATTGTCGAGCGCGGCGACGGATTCCACTTGGACCAGCACACACATCTCATCGTCGCTGCGCTGCAGGTAACCGTCGGTCTGGTTCCAGCGCGACGCGCGCGCCAACGCACTGCCCACGCCGCGCATTCCGCGCGGTGGATAACGGGTAGCCGCCACCATGAGCGCGGCTTGTTCCGCGGTTTCCACCATGGGAATCAGCAGAGTCTGCGTTCCTATATCGAGGTATTGCTTGATCAACTCCACGTTGCCGTGGACGGGTCTCACGATGGGGTGTACCGGATAGGGCGCGACCGCCTGCAGTTGCCGCAGCACACTGCGCGGATCATTGGGCGCATGCTCGGCATCGATCAACAGCCAGTCGAATCCCGTGCTCGCAAGTAGCTCGGCGACGTAGGAATCCGCCAATCCGACCCACAGGCCAATTTGCGGCTGCCCTTTTTGCAGAGCTCGCTTGAATGCGTTGACAGGCATTTGCATCAAAGGTCTCCGATCAAATAAAGCGCAAGGATATATTGCCGAGCGGGCCGTAGTCGGCCTGCAACACGTCGCCGCGCTGCGCCGTAGTCGGCCGCGTGAACGACCCTCCCAGGACGATATCTCCGGCGTGGAGCCGTTCGCCGTACGGCGCAATCTTGTTGGCAAGCCAAGCCACGCCCGTGGCGGGGTGGTTGAGCACGGCGGCGGCCAAGCCGGTTTCTTCGATCACGGCGTTTTTGTAAAGAAGCGCGCCAACCCAGCGCAGGTCGACGGCATCGGGCTTCACGGGCCGCCCTCCGAGAACGACTCCCGCACACGCCGCGAAGTCCGCAATGGTATCGAACACCTTTCGCGGCGCTTTCGTATCGCGATCGAACTGCTCGATGCGCGCATCGATGATCTCGAGGGCCGGAATCACATAATCGGTGGCTTGCAAGACCTGGAACAGCGTCACCCCCGGTCCCTCGAGCGGTTTGCCCAAAACAAACGCCAGCTCGACTTCGACGCGCGGCGCGATAAAGCGCTCGATCGGAATATCGCTGCCGGTTTCGAAAAACATGTCATCCATCAATGGCGCATAGTCGGGCTCGGTGATTTGCGAGGCCAACTGCATCGCACGCGACGTCAATCCGATCTTCCGGCCGCGGATCCTGTGGCCGTCCGCGAGCTCCAATTTCACCCACTCACTCTGAATGGCGTAGCCATCCTGCACCGTCATGCCGGGCTGTTCCTTGGAAAAATGCCGCACCTGGATGCGGCTCTTGCGCGCCTCATACAGCCGTTTGGCGAGCGCGACGATGGTTTCTTTTGGCAACATGGAACATGCTTCCTAAGATTGTTTGAAACGACCGTGCAAGTTGTTGTGCTTGAGCGTGCCGGACTCGCTGAACTCGTTGAGTTCCAGCGACAGCGCCAAGCCGCGCTTCGCATAAGCCTCCGCGAAATGCGCCTTCATGATGTCGAACAGACCATCGCTGGTCGCTCGCTTGGCGGCCTCGCTCCGGCCGGCGCCGATCTTCAGGACGGCATGCACGAATGCCGCGTCGCTCAACGAGCCGTCGGCAATGCAATACTCGTCGCAGGGAATCGCGCGCACTCGCACTCCGCCCGGAGGAAACACCGGCGACGCGCCTACCTTGAGCGTCGTCATGAACTGCGCGAGCTTGCGGCATAGGTCGGTGAATCCGCCGCTGTCGCGCAGATTGCCGCTGTATTCGAGGGTCATGTGCGACATGCTTAGCGTCCGATATCCATGCTCGCCACCGTGCATCCCACCGAAAAAATGGGGATCGGGCGATAATGCTGGACTGTGCCGTGACCTCGCGCGGCGGCGGCAATGGCGATGAAAGCGCGAATTTCGAATCCTCCTTGACCGGCATCCCGATAGGTCGCCGCGTCCGTATAGGACAACATCGCCGATTTGTCGTTGGCCGTCCAAGCCTCCAGGAATTCACGATCCCAGGCCTCGTTGATTTTTCCCGAATCCGGCGTCGCCGGCCAGTGCGAGATTCCACCCGCTCCCACCAAGGCGATGCGCTGCGGGGCGGCGTCCGCCGCACGGCGGATTGCTTCGCCGAAGGCCCACGCACGATGCAGCGGAGTCAATGGCGGTCCCTGACAGTTGATGTTCATCGGAATCACCGGCAGATCGTAACGCGGCGTCAGAAAGTGCAGAGGCACCATGATCCCATGGTCGAATTTCCATTCTTCGGCGTAGGCCACATCGACCGTCTGCATCATTTCACTGATCAACCGCTTGGAGAGATCGGCGTCCCCGGGTACCTTGCGCCGCGCGATGCCCAGCCATTGGGGGTCCTCGATCGGCCCCTCATAGTCGCTCGCCATGCCCACGGCGAAGGCCGGCATATTGCTCATGAAGAAATTTGCGAAATGTTCGGCCGACACCAGGATGAGAGCATCCGCTCGGGCGGCCGCCAAACGCTCGCCCATGCGAAAGTACGCGCCGTGAAATTCTTGGACGACGGCCGGTTCAGCCATGTGCGCCCGGCCGGTGATGCCGGGTGCATGGCTCGAGATTCCGGCGAAGACCAGCGTCATACATCGGCCACTTTCTCGTCCAACCGCGTGGTCATGCTGTAAAGGCCCGCGCGCACCGGCCCATACTTGCGGACCCCCTCGCGCATGGCCTCGATATAGGCGCTCCACTCCATGTCGAGAAAGGCGGCATAGTGCATCAGCAGCTGACCGTTCGCCCCCAAAACATAGAGCATCCCGATATCGCCCGCCGCGATCGCATCGCGCTCCTCCCCGTTGAGTTCGTAGCCCTCCAGCACGCTGCTTCGATCGGCGAGGAATCGCTGCTGCACGGCCGGATCACGGTTGATGTCGAACAGAAATTTCTGCATCTGGTACAGGCTCATGGTGCGACTCCCCATTGCGGAATGTGGTGCGATCCCAAACTTACGCAAACGTTCTTGGGCTCGAGAAACACCTCGTAACTCCAGGTGCCGCCCTCGCGGCCCGTTCCCGATGCCTTTGTGCCGCCGAATGGCTGGCGCAAATCGCGTACGTTCTGACTGTTGACGAAGCACATGCCGGCTTCGATCGCCGCGGCCACCCGATGGGCGCGCCCCAGATTTTCGCTCCACACGTAGCTGCTCAAACCATACGCGATGTCATTCGCCTGCGCGATCGCGTCGGCCTCATCCTTGAAGGGAATGAGACAGGCGACCGGCCCGAATATCTCATCCTGAGCGATGCGCATGCGGTTATCCACCTCTGCGAACACCGTCGCCTTGACGAAGTTCCCATTCCTGAAGGCACCGGTCAGCGGCGGGGCATCGAGACCGCCGCACAGCAGCGCCGCGCCCTCCTTGGTGCCGAGCTCGATGTAGCGCCGCACCTTCGCCAGGTGCTCGGGGCTGATCATCGGACCGATGCTGATCTTCTCGTCGAGCGGATCGCCGACGCTGATGCGTTTCGCGCGAGCGGTGAATTTTTCGACGAAGTCCGCGTAAATCGATTGCTGGATGAAAATGCGCGAGCCCGCGGTACAGCGCTCGCCATTGTTGGAGAAGATCATGAATAGCGCGGCATCCAGCGCACGCTGCAGATCCGCGTCATCGAATATCACGAAGGGACTCTTGCCGCCGAGCTCCATCGAGAATTTCTTCAAGCCGGCGGTTTTGACGATGCGGTTGCCCGTCGCGGTTGAACCGGTAAACGAAATCGCGCGGACGTCGGGATGCCGGCACAGCGCCTCGCCGGCCTCGGCGCCGTACCCATGAACGACGTTGAGCACGCCTGCGGGAATCCCCGCCTCCAATGCCAGGTCGCCGAGGCGCGCGGCCGTCAAGGGCGACAGTTCGCTCATTTTCAACACCGCGGTATTGCCGAACGCCAGCGCCGGCGCCACCTTCCACGTGGACGTCATGAACGGGACGTTCCACGGCGACACGAGCGCGCACACACCGACGGGGTGAAACAACGTGTAGTTCAGATGCGTCGGAGTCGGGTAGGTATGCCCGTCGACTCTCACGCACATCTCGGCAAAATAATAAAAATTGTCCGCGGATCGGGGCACGAGCTGCTTTGCCGTCTGCGCGATCGGCTGGCCGGTGTCCCGGGTTTCGAGCTGCGCTATCTCGGGCACGTTCTTGGCGATCAAGTCGCCGAGTTTGCGCAGCGCCGCGGCGCGCTCCGTCGCGGGTTTGGCCGCCCAGCGCGGGAACGCCGCCTTCGCCGCCGCCACCGCGGCGTCGATTTCGGTGGCGCCTCCGCGGGCAACCTCGGCCAAAACCTCCTGGGTAGCCGGATTGACGCTCTGGAAGTAGTCCGAACCTTTCACCGCCACGCCGTTTATCAAATGTTGAATCTGCACGTTGACTCCTTATCAGCGGCCGAAGGCGCCGTCGGCCGCGATGGTATTGACCAGCCGGCCAAGGCCGTCGATTTCACAGGCTATTTCGTCGCCGGGCATGACGTTGACGACGCCGTCCGGCGTACCGGTAAGAATCACATCGCCCGGCGCCAGCGTCATGAACGCGCTCAAGTACTCGATCAGGTACGGAATATCAAATATGAGATCCCGCGTGTTGCCTTGCTGCGTCATTTTGCCGTTGACGAAGGTTCGCAATTCCAAATTCGATGGATTCGCCACCTCCGACGATTCCACGAACCACGGCCCAAGCACCGTTCCACCGTCGCGATTCTTGACGCGCAAATTCGGCCGATACCAGTTCTCCAGATAGTCGCGAATGGCATAGTCGTTGGCGATGCAGTACCCCGCCACATGTTCCATGGCGGCGGCGCGGGCAACGTTTTTCGCGCGGCGGCCGATGATCACCGCCAGCTCGCATTCGTAGTGCATGAACTTCGCATCGGCCGGACGGCGCGTCGTGCCGCGATGGCCGATCAGCGTGCCGGGGCCCTTGAGGAATACCAGCGGCTCCTGTTGCTCGTTGAAGGCCAGTTCCTTGGCATGGTCGGCATAGTTCAGTCCGAGCGCAATGACGGTACCCGTCTCGAACGGCGGCAGCCAAACGACGTCGGTCTCCGCCACGAGGCGTCCGTCGGCGAGACGCAAACCGTTCGTTCCGTTGCACGGGGTCGCGGTATGAATCGCGCCTGAAAAGGCGACGCGCGCGCGCATCACTCGGCCGCCGCCACGAATCGATTGGACAGGGTGCCGAGGCCGTCGACCACGATATCGACACTCTGCCCGGCGCGCACTCGCGGGCAGGGACGAGCCACGCCCACGGCGAGCACATCGCCTGGCGCAAGGGTCATGAATTCCGTGACGTCCGCCAGCAGCCGTGCCGTGGAGCGCAGCAACTCTGCCGTGCTCGACACCTGAACCAGTGCGCCGTCCACGTACGTGCGAATGGCGAGGGCGTCCGGATCCGCAATCGCACTGCGCGCCACCACTGCGGGACCGAGCGGGCAGAACCCGTCGCGCGCTTTGTAACGAATCGACGGCCGGTAGAAGCTCTCGTGCGGCACGCTCACGTCGTTGACGATGAGATAGCCGGCGATGCGATCGAGCGCCTCCGTGATTGACACATTGCACGCCGGCCGGCCGATGACGAGACCGAGACAGGCGCCTATTTCCAATTCCGTCATGCCGGCCGGAATCGCGACCGCATCCCCGGATAGCGCCAGCGTGTTGCGCGGCTTGACGTACAGCACAGGCGCCCGCGGCGCAGCGTTGTACGGCGGCTCCGCGACCTTTGACCCCAGTTCGGCCAGTGCGCTGCGATGATTGAGCAACGCCCCGTACACCGCGCCGCTCAAGCCAAAAGGCGCTACCTCGAACGGAATTGTGCGCATCGCAGCCAACAAGTGTCTTTCGCTCCCCGGTAATACTCACTAATATATTAGTAATCGTTCCACTTATCGGAGAGTGTGTCAAGAATGCGCCCCAAGCAGCCCGAGCCGCCGCCGCTCCGCCACCGCAATCTGCCCCTGCTGATGCTGCAGGCGCGCGAACACGTCATTGCGCATTTTCGCCCCGTACTCAATGCCAATGGCATCACCGAGCAGCAGTGGCGCATCGTGCGCCTGTTGCTCGACACCGGCCCGCTCGAGCCGCATCAGATAGGCGAACTGTGCCGCCTGTCGAGCCCGAGCCTGGCCGGGGTCTTGTCGCGAATGGCGCAAATGGGCTTCGTGCGCCGCAAACGCCTGAAGGATGACCAGCGCCGCGTGCACGTTTCGCTGACGCCGCGCAGCCGCGCACTCGCGGCTCGAATGGCGCCGCGCATCGAGGCCGTCTACGCTCACATCGAGGAATTGCTCGGCAAAGAGTTCTCGGAAGTATTCTATCGGGCGCTCGATGATGTCATCGTCAAGCTGCGGGCTCAGCCGCCATCGGCACGCATGGGCCCGAGCGCCGGCTCCCAAGTCGATAATTTCCATGGCGCGCGGTGAAGTATAGTCGGCAGATGCCCTGCCGCCCTTCTCGCTAAATAAGCCCTCCGTTGCCAAATCTACCCCGCTCCTCGGCTTGGCTGGTGTGGCTAGCCCTCATTCTCTCCTGGGGCGTCGGCATTCTGGGCCGCGGCTACTGGACTCCGGACGAACCCCGTGAGGCGGACATCGCCTGGCGAATGAGCTGGCAGCCGGCCAAAGCAGTTCCCCTGCTTGCCGGTGAGGCATTTTGCGAAAAGCCCCCCTTGACCTACTGGGTGGCCGGCGCCGCAATCGACGTACTGGGTACCGCTGCTTGGGTCGCACGCTTACCCAATTTGCTGTACGCGTTGGCGACGGCACTCGCCGTAGGCTTGCTCGGGCGCCGTAGCGCAGGACCTGTGGCGGGCCTGGTGGCTGCGGCCGCGATGAGTACCTTCATGCTTTCCTACCAGGTCGCGATCTGGCTCGCCACCGATGCGCCGTTGCTCGCCAGCGTGGCTGTGGCGTTGCTGGGTCTGCATACCGGCTTCTACGCCCAGACAACCGGGGAGCGTTTGCGAGGCTACTCGTGCATGCACGCGGCGCTTGCCTTGGGCTTCCTGAGCAAGAGCGCCGCCGCCTGGATGGTTCCCGCCCTAGCCCTCATCACATTGGTGGTTTGGGACAAGCGCTGGCGCGAACTGTTGCGTTGGGAACTGTACGTGGGCCTTAGCCTTCAGGCGGCGCTGATTCTCAGCTGGGTCTGGATCGTCTACCGGGGGCCCGAGGGAGCTGAACATCTCCAGGTGTTCTTCTGGAACAACTTGGTGGGCCGGTTCGCACATGTCGACGCGCCGGACGCCTTGCAGTATGCCGCTGGGCATCGCAACTCCCCGGGTAAGTATCTGGTCGAACTACCCCTTTATCTTTGGCCCTGGACCTTGCTGGTCGTTGCCGCCGCTCGACGCGCGTGGCGGCAACGGCACCTGTCGAGTGGCGAGCTGCGCCCGGTGCGCTTTGCCATCGCGACCTTCGTACCGAGCTTAGGCGTACTGTCGGTCGCGGCCACGGCGCGCAACATCTATTTGGCGCCTGCGCTCCCCGGCGTGGCGCTGTTGCTCGGCTGGTGGGTACGAGATTTGTTCACGACGCATGACCGCTGGGACATGCGCGCCATGCGTGGGACGTCCCTCCTGTTGCTGGTCGCGGTCGTGGTATTCGCCGCCGCAGTGATCATCATCGGGTGCGACTCATGGAGCGTGATGACGGCACGCACCGTTTTCGTTGCGGTGTCCTTCCTCGGACTGGCGAGCGCCGCCGCGTTCGCGATATCAGCCTGGCGCGCTGTGGGGCGAGGGCTGTTGCTTCGAGGGCTGTTGGGGCTGTTGCTGAGCTTTTGCGCGCTTCTGGTGGGGCCGGCATCGCAGATCTACCAGGGTGTCGACGCCTGGCAGGACTTGGGGGCAATCGGCCGGGCGATCGAGCGCGACGCCACCGACCGACCGGTGATTCTATTCGCCCCGGACGAGACCACGCGCGCTTTCATCGACATGTATGCGCGGGCCTCGGTCGGACTGATTCCGGGCCCCATCACCGCGGCTTCGGCGGACCGATTGAGGGCTGAGCTCGAGTCCCATCCCCAAAGCCTCGTGGTGTGGCAGCTACCGGGACGAAGCGATAGTCGCACCTTTCGGGAGCTCAAGAGTCGCTTAGGGCTGGGACGACTCGCGCCGCTGCGATCGGACGAGCAGGCTCCCTCCTGGGCATCGGCCCTGCAGCTTCGCATCGCGCACCGGTATTCGCTGCCGAACGGGCGCCGCTATGCACTGCTCGAATTAGGCAGCGCCACCGCGCTGCGATAGAGCTGCTCGTATTTGAGCGCTTGCCGCGCCCAGGAAAAGTCCTGTGCCATTGCATTCTGCATCAACTGTTGCCAACTCTTTTGATCGGCGAACCAGTCGAGTGCCGTCCCCACGGCCCATCGCACCGCGGGGGCATCGTAGTCGTTGAATACGCATCCGGTACCCCGGCCCGTGGCCGGATCGAAGTGCTGCACCGAATCCGCGAGACCGCCGGTATTGCGTACGATCGGGATGGTTCCGTAGCGGAGGCTGTACATTTGATTCAGACCGCAAGGCTCATAGTGAGACGGCATGAGAAACATATCGCTCCCCGCCTCGATCAAATGCGCCAAGGATTCGTCGTGTCCCAGGCGAAACACGATCCGTCCCGGGAAACGCCGGGCCAGATCGCCGAAAAACTCCACGTATCGGTCATCACCGGCACCCAAGATCAGAAATCCAAGGTCCCGCTCTTGGAGCAGCGCCGGCAATGCATCGAACAACAAGTCGATGCCCTTCTGCTCGGCGAGCCGGGTCACCATGCTGACGAGCGGTTTGTGCGGCTCGAGCGTAAGGCCGGTCGTCGCGAGTAGACGCTGCTTATTGGTGCGCTTGCCATGCAAATCGTTGGCGTCGAAGTGTGCCGTCAAATGGGGGTCGTGCCGCGGATCCCATTCGCGATAATCGACGCCGTTCAAAATTCCGACGACGCCGTTGGTCCGTTTCCTCAGTGTTTCCTGCATACCCATGCCGAGCGCCGTCTCGCAGATCTCGCGAGCATAGGTGGGGCTGACCGTCGTCACCACGTCGGCAAATTTTATTCCAGTTTTCAACGGGTTGATAACGCCGGCGGCGCGATCCCCGGCGTCGAGTTGATCCTCGAAAGTGCCCAACCCAAGGTCGGCGACGGCCGCGGCGGGCATGATTCCCTGATAGCCGATGTTATGAATGGTCAACACCGACCGCACCTGAGCGAGCCCCGCGATCCTCGAATACACCGTCCTCAATAAAAGCGGCAGAAAAGCCGTGTGCCAGTCGTTGCAATGAAATATATCAGGCAAGAATTCGAGACGCCGGCAGCTTTCGATGGCCGCGCGCGTGAACAGCAGGAAACGTCTATGTTCATCAGCATCGAAGGTGTAGAGAGCCGCGCGATCGAATAGCTCCGGGCAATCGACGAAATACATCGTAATCTTGGTACCTGGAAAACTCCCCTTGCGTACCGAGAACGCATAATTGGTCGCGCCAATACGAATCCCTACATTTTCCAGGCCGAGCACCGGCCGCAGCTCGGGATGCGCGCGCCGTACCGAGGCGTAGAGCGGCATGAAGGCGCGCACGTCGTGGCCCAACTGCTTGAGCTCTTGGAGCAAGGCTCCCGCCACATCCGCAAGGCCGCCGGTTTTCGCATACGGCATGATCTCCGAGCTCAAGATGCATAGCTTTAGTGGGACCATCATCCGCAGTCTAGCAAACGCACAACCGCGCACCAAAAACTGGTGCGATCCAAGCTTTAGTGTGGCAGGCTGGGAAGCGCTAGGGGCTGGCTCAACGCTTAAAATACATCAGGATTGTATGCGACACGCTGCTCGTACTAACACCGGACGCTACGTCAGCCGATTGACGAGCGGCACGCTGGCGGTAGTCATGGCGGGCGGTCGCGGCGAGCGGCTCAAGGCGCTCACCGAGCATCGCTGTAAACCCGCAACGCCATTCGGCGGTAAATTCAGGATCATCGATTTCGTGCTCTCGAATTGCGTGAATTCCGGGATCCGGCAAATTGCGGTGCTTACCCAATACAAGGCGCAATCCCTCATCCAGCACATACAGCGCGGCTGGAGCTATTTGCGCGGCGAACTGGGTGAGTTCGTGGAATTGATTCCCGCCCAACAGCAGATCGGCGCGCACTGGTATCGCGGCACCGCGGACTCGGTGTATCAGAATCTCGATTTCATTCGTTCGCACAATCCCACGCATGTGCTGATCCTGGCGGGCGATCATATTTACAAGATGGATTACGGTCCGATGATCGCCTATCACGAGCAATGTGAAGCCGACATCACGGTGGGCGTGGTCGATGTGCCCATCGAACGCGCCAACGAATTCGGCATCCTGACCACCGATGACACCAATCGTGTCGTGAAATTCGCGGAGAAGCCGCAAGACCCTGATTCGATCATTGGTAACGACCATCTTGCAAGGGCGTCCATGGGCATCTACGTGATCGCCCTGGACAGGCTGGAAAAATTCCTGACCGAGGATGCTGCCAACGAGAGCAGCAGCCACGATTTCGGCAAGAATATCATCCCGCCTGCGATCGAGCGGATGCGCGTGTTCGCTTACCCATTCGAGGACGTGGAAACCCGGGCGCAAAACTATTGGCGCGACGTCGGCAACGTGGATGCGCTGTACGAAGCAAACATGGAGCTGGTCTCGCTCAATCCGGAACTCAACATTTACGACCATCAGTGGCCGATTTGGACCTATCAGTCGCAGCAACCGCCGGCGAAGTTCGTGCTCGACGATGAGGGTCGGCGCGGCATGGCGGTGAACTCGATGGTCGCCGGCGGTTGCATCATCTCCGGCGCGTCCGTCGCACAGTCGCTTCTGTCGAGCGACGTACGCATCGAAGACAGCAGTACCATCTTGAGTTCGGTATTGCTGCCGAGCGTGACGGTCGGCCGCCGGGTGAAGATCAATCGCTGCATCGTCGACGAGAACTGCGTGATTCCCGACGGCATGGAAATCGGCCACGATCCGGTGGCGGATGCCAAGCGCTTCTTCGTCACCAAGCGCGGCGTCGTGCTGGTGACGCCGGATATGCTGCGCACGGTGGGGTAGGCCCCGGGGCTCGGTGCGCCGCCCGGCTCGGCGCCCCGGGCTCGGCCTCCAAACTAATTCGTTCGCAATGCCAAGCTATCCCAGGCGGCCGTTACATCGCCCGTTTCGATCCCGAGCATATTGGCCTCGCCGTCGACTTGACCCGTCAGCACCTTCACATCGGCGCCGGCCGTGCCCCACGGACGGTACAGCGATGTCGATGCTTTGCCGAACAGCACGACTTGCGGGCAACCGACCGCGGCGGCAACGTGGGCCGGCCCGGAATCCACGGTGATGAGACCCGCGGCGTGCGCCAGCAATGCCACCAAGCGCGGAACCGGCAAATCGTCCGCCGCGTTATGCAGCCGATCGACGCCCGCCAGCGCAGTAATTTCCTGGTTGAGCCGGTACTCCGGGCCCGTGCCCAAGAGAACGATCGCATGCGAGGGATGGCGCGCGCGCACATGGCGCAGCACCTGCGCCCAACGCTCGTTCGGCCAGTACTTGCTATTCACCGCCAGTCGACGCAGGCCGCGTCGCATGGTGCGCTTGTTGCCCACCTGTAGAGCAATGAGGGGAGCGGATAAGAGCCGGCGTGCGTGCAACCAGGCGTCGAGGTCAGCCCGTTGCTGATCGTTCACCTGCAGAAAGACGCCCCCAGACCCTGCAGCGATTTCCCCTGCCGCCGCGTTGCCGCCGGGCGCGCCGGCAGCCGGCAGGATTCGCGCCAGCCGCCGCCATTGTTCCGTGGCATGCTCGCCGGGCAACAAGGGATGATCCTTCATGTCCACGATGAACTCGTCGCCAATTCCCGCCCGCCTCAACATGGGCCGAGCAGCGTCGTTGCCATCGCAGAACCAAGTTGGTCCCACGCCGCGCGACCGCAGTCGGCGTACCGCACGGTGCTGGTCGAGGCTCAGCCAGTAAGGCGTTTTGCGGCTGCGAACGCATAGGATCTCGCCCACACCCGATTGCCCGCGAAGCAAGGGTTCGCTCCAAGGTCCGGATGTCAGCACGTCCACGTCGCGACCGAAACGCGCACTCAAGTCGCGGATCAGGGGAGTCACCAATACCATGTCGCCGAATGCCCCGCATCGCACCACCAACGGACGCTCACACTGTTTTGGGGACATCTTTCACTTCAAAATGAGAACTTGGCTTGCACGAACTCTCCGAGCTGCGGCCTCGCGGCGGGAAACCACAAGTGGATGCGCTGCGAGGACGCGAAGTATAATTCACCGCTGAACCCGAATGGCACATTGGGAGAGATCGTTGATGAAAGTGCGAAGCATTTTATTTGCGGCTTTAGGACTGCTGATTGCGGTAATGGCGGGTGTTGCAAATGCCGGCGCCGAAATGAGCGCGGTACCCGACGCGCTCAAAGCGCCGGCGGGACAAGTACTCGCCCTTTCGGCACGTGGCGCGGGAGTGCAGATTTACGCATGCACGGCCGACAAGGACGACCCGACTCGCTTTTCGTGGACTCTAAAGGCACCCGAGGCAACTCTGCGGGACAAATCAGGTAAGCCATTGGGTAAGCACTATGCCGGTCCCACCTGGGAAGCGACCGACGGCAGCAAGGTGGTTGGGGATGTCGTTGCGAAAGACGCCGGACCGGATCCCGCCGCGGTTCCATGGTTGCTACTCCGCGCTAAATCGACGTCGGGAACCGGCGTTTTCAGCGCCGTTGCGTCAATCCAGCGTTTGCGCACCGTCGGCGGGAAAGCGCCCGCAAAAGGCTGCGACCAGGGGCAATCCGGCAAGGAAGCGCGGGTGTCCTATTCGGCCGAGTACCTTTTCTACACAGCGCAGCCGTGAGGTACGCGCACATCCGGATCGCAGTCCTGAGCGTGGTTCTGCTGGCGGTGATCCCTCCGATGGCGGCTTTCGGATCGGAGTCGGCGTCACCCCTCGGCGTATGGAAAACTTTCGATGACAAGACCGGCGAGGCGCGCGCCATCGTGAAGATCTACGACGAAGACGGAAAGCTCTTCGGCCGAATCGAACAGAGTTTCAGGCCGGGCGCGGCAAGCCGGGTCTGTGCGGTCTGCACCGATGAACGTAAGAACCACCCCATCATCGGTCTCATCATCATTCGGAACATGAAGCTGGATGGCAACGAGTATTCCGGCGGCGATATTCTCGACCCCGAGTCCGGGTCGGTGTACCGCTGCAAAATGCACCTGGAACAAGGGGGATCCCGCCTCATCGTCCGCGGATATGTCGGCTTCTCGCTCCTAGGGCGTTCTCAAACCTGGCAGCGGCAAAGCTGATCACCCAGTCTTCCGAAGTGCAGCTGTGACAAAATCGCTAGCTGTCATCACAGGAACTGACAATGACGCATTGAGCGTCGTCGCGGATAGAATCGCCGGCGAGAAGCTGCCCACTTGGCTGAAACTTCGCGTGGAAGCATCTCGCCTAAGTCGCAGATCCTGATCGGCGATATTGCGACGCCGGCCCCGTACCGTTGGTTACGGCGTGGGAGCAGCGCGATTGGGGCGCTCGCTCGCAACCCGATACAGATTCAAGAATTCGCCGGCCGCCTTGTGCACGTTCTTCTGCCAATCGGCGGCGGCCGCGTGATCGGCGCCGTCCGTCACATATTTGACGCAGGCGAATTGCGCTCCTTCGAGCCAGCACACCTTCGCAAGCGCATACGCTTCCATATCGAGAACGGGGCACGCCGAAGCGGCTTCCGCACCGCAGTCGGCGGTCGCGAACGAATCGCCGCTGCCGCAGATTGCCGCCGACAAATGCGTGAACAGGGGTTCAAACTTCAAGGAAAGGGGCGCCGTGTCGAAGGGAGTGATGCCGAGTGCGAAACCCAAACCGCGTACATCCATATCGCGCTGTATGAATTCATGGCATGCCAGCAACGCGCCGGTGGCGCGCACGCGGCTGCCGGCCGTACCGAAATTTAGAACCAGCGGCAGCGGTTCGCCGGCGTGGCTGTAACCGCATAGTTCGCGAGTGAGCGCGATGGCGGCATTCACCTTGCCGACGCCGCAATACAACACCGGAACTCCCGCCGCTTCGAATACTCCGTCGGACTCTGCCGGCAAAGCCATGACCACGCGCGTTCTTGGGTAGGCGGCTTGCATCAGTAATTTATCGCAGCACGAATGGCTAGATTTCGCCAACGGTACCCCGGCACGATCTTCAGATCGATCAAGGCGGCGAGCGCCTTGACTTCGTAGCCTGCGCGCTCGCACAGATCCGCCGACGCCGTCATCGTGCCGCCCGTCGCGAGCACATCATCGATCAACAGCACGCGTCCCTGGCCGCGCTGCATTTCCAAAACGCCCGATCCATATTCAAGATCATAGGCGACATCGACCACGGGCGGCGGCAGTTTCCCCTGCTTGCGTATCAGGACGAATCCTTTTTTTCGGTGCACGGCCAGCGCGGCACCGAGAATGAAGCCGCGTGACTCGATGCCGGCGAGCGCATCGATGTCGCTCCATTCCGCTTCCGTGAGCAGAGAGTCGAGCGCTCGGACCGTGGCATCGAGGTGTTCACGCAGTAGCGGCGAGATATCACGAAACAGGATGCCGGGCCGCGGGAAGTCCGGTACGTCGTTGATGAATCTTTTCAGCTCGAGCAGGGTCATCAACCCGCCCCATTCTTGGTTCTTTCGATGAAAGCGGCCACGTTCGCATGTAAGGCTTTCAAATCGGGCTCATGAGCGTAAACCATGTGACCTGACGTGTAAAAATGCATTTCGATATTTCGCTCCAGCGAGGACTGAAGCGGCAGCTGACGCAGTTCGTAAACAGCCGCAAAGTAAGGCGTCGCCAAGTCGTAGTATCCGCCGTTGAGCTGCACTTTGAGGTTCGGGTTCTGTTTCATGGCCACCGCGAGGTCGGTCATGACATTGGTGGAACCGGGCAGCTTCTGCAGGGCACCCGGCGGCTGATGCTGATAATCCCAATTCTTATCTATATCGATTGCCGGCTTATAGGTTCTCTTATCGCCGAACTTGAGTACGCCTCGTACGTAGTCATTGAATGCCGACACATACGCCGAGGAGATCGAAACCGACTGCGGATCATAGTCGGCTTCCTTGCTCATCGGATCGATGGTCGGACCGGCAAAGCGGGTATCGAGCCGCCCTGTGGTGACGTCGCTCCCCAGCAGCGTCTTCTCGAATTCCCCGCCATTGACCCTGAGGTTCGCCCGCTCGATGTAATCGGTGGCGAGCCCAGTATAAGCGCTCAGTTTGGCGGCAACGGCGGATTTGCGCTCGGGCGCGAGCGTGGAGCCCGCCGCCAATGCCTGTGCATAGTCGGTGATGGCGAAATTCTCGACTTCGCGCAGCAAAGGTTCGAGCGCAGCGGGTTGATCCGGCAACTTGTGGTGGTACCACGCCGTCGCCGCGTATGTCGGTAATGCCAGAACATAGGGCAAATCGACGCCTGGGTTGAACTGCGGTCCATCCGCACTGTCGTCGAAGTTCAGGATTTGCGATAACAGGATCACGCCGTTCAAATCCAGCGATTTTTCACTCTGCAGAATGTTGGCGAGCGCCGCCGAGCGTGTTGTTCCGTAGCTCTCGCCAAACAGATATTTTGGTGAATTCCAACGGCTGTGACGCGACAAGAACTCGACGATGAAAGTGGCAAAAGCGTGAGCGTCTTGATCGACGCCGTAAAACGCCTTTTCTTTGTCCGCACCTCGCAGATGGCCGAAACCCGTGCCGGGCGCATCGACGAATACCAGGTCGCTCACATCGATGAGACTGTATTCGTTGTCGACCACGCGGTACGGCGCGGCGGGCACGTGCTTGTCGCCCGCCGTCACGACCCGCTTCGGACCGAACGCGCCCATGTGCAGCCAAACCGTCGAGGATCCCGGACCGCCGTTGAACAAGAACGTGATGGGCCGATGAATGTCTTCCTTGTCCCCCTTGAAATACGCGACATAGGACATGCTCGCTTCGGGAGGTTGCGGCGGCGGCGGGCCGGTGCGTTCTTCCCGCGGCAGGGGTGCATCGTCGTCCATCGGGTCTTTCACGTGCACGACCAGAACGCCGGCCTCGGCCTGGTAACTGAAGACACGGCCGCCTATCGACATCGAACCTTGGGTGGTTTGGCGCTCATCGTGCAAGTAGCGCGGCGACTCGGTCGGCTCCGGCACCACTGAGATCTTGGTGTCGGGCGCGTCGGTCGGGGCACGCTCAGCCGCCACCGCAACCGCCATGACCGCGGTGTTCAGCAACGAGGCGCAGAGCAGGCAGCGAAGATTGGCAATCATCGGCACTCCATTCAAGAAATTTCAGTCAAAACCACCGCCGGATCGATACTCGCCCGGGCGTTATCACATCAGTCAAGTGAGCGCTTCCCTGCAGGTGGGCGATCATAATATGCGTGGGTCGCCCCTGCGCGCCCATTTGCATAGGGTCCCTTAAGCAATGTCCAGGAGTTTTTCGATTTCAGCCTGAAGCTGCGACTGTTGGTAGGGTTTTGACAGGCGGGGTAAATTCGCCAGCTTGCTGGCCGGCAAATCGGTGTATCCCGTTGCCAACAGGACCGGCAGTTTTGGTCTCTTCGCACGCACGATTTCGGCAAGCTGGATACCGGTCATGCCGGGCATGGCCTGGTCCGTCATCATCAAGTCGATGTCCTGCCCGCCGTCGATGATCTCCAGGGCCCGCTCGGCGGAGTTCGCCTCGATGACGATGTGACCGAGGTCCTCGAGCATGCCGACGGTGCTCATGGCGATCAGCGGATCATCGTCGACCACCAATATCGTGGCGCTACGATTCGCAAACGACGGCGCAGCGCTGGACTCGATTTCCACGGCTGGCTCGGTCGCCATGGGCAACCACAAGGTAGCGACGGTTCCCGCACCGACTTCGCTGGCGAGATCCAAGTGGCCCCCCAATTGAACGGCCAGGCCGTGGGTCATGGATAGGCCCAAACCGGTGCCCTTGCCGAGCGGCTTCGTGGAAAAGAAAGGCTCGATCGCCTTGCTCAGGGTGGTCGCATCCATTCCACAGCCGGTGTCGGCCAATTGTATGCGTACGTACGTTCCGGGTCGCAAGCGATCTTCGGCGCTGACTTGCCTTTGATCGACGCGGATCTCGATGACGCCCCCGTCGTCGGGCATGGCGTCTCGCGCGTTGATCGCGAGATTCAAAATGGCAAGCTCTACCTGGTGGGCATCTACCACCGCCGGCGGCAAATTCGGCGCGATGTGCAGATGCAACTCGATCTGCGGCCCGAGCGAGCGCCGCAACAGCTCCTGCATTCCGCTGACCAGGGCGCCGACATCGGCTGACGTCGTCCTGAGGTCTTGCTGCCGGGCGAAGGCCAGCATGCGCTGGGTCAAAGAAGCGCCGCGCTGTGCGCCTTGCATGGCGCCATCGATCAAGCGGCGCGTGCCGGCTTCGTCCGGTACGCGCTTGCGCAATATCTCCAGGTTCCCCATCACCGCCATCAGAAGATTGTTGAAGTCATGCGCGATGCCGCCGGTCAGCTGGCCAACGCTCTCCATCTTTTGCGACTGCAGCAGCTGCTCCTGCGCTTTCTCCCGCGCCGCCACTTCCGTCATCAATTCGCTGGTCCGCTCGGCTACCCGCTGTTCCAACGTGCGGGTCAGAGTGGACAGAGCAGTACGCTCCACGGCCAACTCACCGAGCAAGCGCTCGCGCTCCAATTCCGAGTTCTTTCGCGCCGTGATATCCGAAGATACGCCAACCAAGGAAATCACCTCGCCCGAGCTGTCACGCAACGCACGCGCGCGCACGTCGACCCAGTGGACGTACCCGTCCGGCCTAACGTTGCGGTACTCGATCACGTAATCCGCGCCGCTCAGCAGCGTCAGCTGAATTGCCTGGGTGACCCGCCCAAGATCATCCGGGTGCACCACCTTGCGCAAAGCCTCATACGAGAATTCGTCATCGCCTGTGACGCCGAAATGGGCACGGGACGTTTCCGAGGCGTGGAACACCATCTTTTCCACGTCGAGCGACCATGAGCCGAGCCGGCCGGCCGTGAGCGCCGTCTGCAATTGCTGTTCCCGCTCACTGATTTCTTCAAGCCGTAAACGAGCCTCGTACTGCCGACGTCGTGCGCGGGCCGCCGCACGCACCATGCTGCTCAAGGTCGTGGGATAGAACGGCCTTTCGAGGAAACTTACATTGCCGAGAATTTCACCGAGCCTGAGCGCCGCAGGATTGCGCTCCGGACCGCCCCCTCGATGCGTCAGCAGAATGACCGGCATGTCCGACCACGACGGCTGCGACTCCAGGAAGGAAAACAACGGGCGTAGGTCGGCACTCTGGACAGCCTCGTCCGCGATGATTGCCAATCCGGCGCCGCGTTTCAATTCGAGCGTCAGCGACGCGAGATCGGCGCAAATGTCGGCGGCGAATCCTGCGTCCTTGAGCAGCAAGACCGTCAACGGCGCTTCGCGGCCGGTGGGGGCCAAAACCAGCGCGCGCAAGGACTGCGCTCCCATTCGACTCACGGGTCGTTCCCTTCCGGCATCGGTGCTAATTCCGCTCTTCGCTCTACTACGCTATCCGTAGCAGTGGTCGCGCGCGCAAACAAGGCGTGCGTTGTATGGGAAGTGCCAGTTTCGATACACTTGCCTAGGCGGGGGGCGCGGCCACGAAGGCCAACTACCAACGTACGCGTAACATCGTGATTAAACCCGGTGCCGACGGCCGCTTCTCTCGGACGGCACCATAAAGCCATGTAGGAATTATCCGAGCCGGCCGACGCCGTGCTTCGTTCCTCGGTACTTCATGTAGCATCCCGCCATGTACAAGTACGGCTCCCGCTGCCGGCGTCGAAGTCCAAGATCCAGGTGCGGGCGAAGATCAACGAGCTGCAAGTCTCCGGCGCGGGCGTGGAAGCGCATGTGCGCTATCCCGTAAATCTGCGGTATGCGGCGGAAATCGACGAGCGAGTAACCGAAGCGTTGGCCGACGCCGTGGCGACCGGAGTTCCGGCTCGCCCCGGGTGAGAATGCTATCCTTGCGCGCTTTATCGCCATCGACAGCTCCCGAGGTAGTGGATTCAGCATGATTTTGGTCATCGACGTGGGCAACACGCGCCTTAAATGGGCCTGGCTGACGAGTACGGGCCTGTCGGATCAACAGGCCATCGTGCACCGGGAGGCGAATCCCGCTATGTGGACGGCGGCCCTATTCGAGTCCGGCCAAAAGCCGATCCGCGTGCTCGTTTCCAATGTCGCCGGCCCTGCGATGGCGAAGACTCTGGCGCAGCTATCGAAAAAGACCTTTCGCGTCGACGTCGAATTCGTCACGGCGGCGCAGGAATACCATGGACTGACCAACGGCTATCTGGATCCATCACTGCTCGGCGCCGATCGATGGCTGGCGCTCATCGGTGCCTGGACCCTGGCTCGCTCGGCGCTGTGCGTGGTGGACGCAGGCACTGCGGTCAAGGTCGACAGCGTCGACGCCAATGGTCAACACCTGGGAGGCTTGATCGCTCCCGGCATCCACATGATGCGCGAAGCGCTCATGAGCAAGACCAGCGACATTGCCCGAGCGGCCGAGCACAGCACGCCGTCGCTGGCCGGCATTCTGGCGAACAACACCATCGGTGCGGTGTCTCGCGGCGCCGTGTTCGCATTGGCGGGCATGGCCGATCGCGCGGCCGAGATCATCGAACAGAGTACCGGCGCGAGACCTAAGTTATTCATCACGGGCGGTGATGCCGGCATGATCACGGGCATCATGCGCTTTCATGGTGAAATCGTGCCGGATCTGGTCTTGCAGGGGTTGGCCGTGATCGCGGCGCAACCCACGTAGGCAAACCCGGTGTTTCGGCCCGGCCCTAGAAACCTCATCACGGATGTAGCGGGCCTGTCCGTGGGGCATGCGACCGACGACCGGGCATTGTCCGGAGTGACGGTTCTCCAATGCGCGGCGGACTGGCCGGCGGCCGTCGATGTGCGCGGCGGCGGCCCGGGAACCCGAGAGACAGAAACCCTTGCGCCGGAAAATCTCATTGGGCGCGCCCATGCCGTGGTGTTGACCGGAGGCTCCGTATTCGGCCTCGCAGCCGCGGACGGCGTCGCCGCGGCCTTATCGGCGCGCGGCATCGGACTGATCTTGCGGCCGGGTACACCGGCAATTCCCATCGTGCCCGCCGCGGTGCTGCATGATTTAGGCAACGGCGGCGACAAAGCATGGGGAGTCGACCCACCCTATCGCAGCCTTGGACTTCGCGCGCTGCAAGCCGCCGGCCCCGATTTTTTACTGGGATCGGTCGGCGCAGGACGCGGCGCCATGGCCGGCCTGGTCAAGGGCGGCATCGGTTCCGCTTCCATCGATGTCGGGCTGGGCGTGATGGTCGGGGCGTTGGTCGCGTTGAACTCGGTCGGGTCGGTATTGATGCCGGACGGCACGACGTACTGGGCATGGGCATTCGAACTGGAGGGCGAATTCGGCGGCGCGAAGCCGCCGCGCGCGCGAATGAACGCTGCGCACCTGGATGTCGGCAACCCCGCGCCGGATGAATCCCGGCTGCTCGCGCTGGGCAGGCTGGAACCCGGCGCCAATACTACGTTGGGCGTCGTCGCCTGCAGCGCTGCGTTGACGACCGCGGAATGCAAGCGGGTCGCGATGATGGCGCATGATGGCATCGCACGGGCGGTGCGGCCCGCGCATACCCCGTTCGACGGCGACACCCTATTTGCCCTCGCGAGCGGCGCCGTCGCGCTCGATGAGAATCGCGCGCGAGCCGTTCACGTGGCTCGAATCGGTTCCGCGGCTGCGGACTGCGTGGCGCGCGCCATAGTGCGCGCGGTGCATCATTCACGCTAGATCTCCCCGCTACACCTGAAAAAAACAATACCGCGTCTTCCCCATTGTGATCCGTGCCGAGCGCGTGATATTGCTTCTCTATGGGCCGCGAGAGCTCTCATGCCGCATTGGGACACAGGGAAACGCCAGTGAAACTGAATATTTCAGCATCTTTCGTCAGGGTCTCCGTAGTGAGTGTGTTTGCCGCGACGGCATCGGCCATGGGCCTGGCAAGCGCCTATGCCGACAGCGCCAGTCCTCCGGAAATCCCCACTTGCATCAAGAAAATCGGCACCTTGGCGGTTACCGAACCACAGAATCAGTGGTGGACCGCCATGCAATTGGAATCCCCCGCATCGCTGATTAAAGTGTATGTCGCGCAGTCCAAGTGCTTTACCCTGGTCGATCGGGGTAAAGGTTTGGACGCGGCGAAAGCCGAGCGCCAGCTGGCCGCCAGCGGTGAGGAGCGTGTGGGTTCGAACATAGGCAAGGGACAGATGAAGGCGGCCGATTACGTGCTCGTGCCCGATATCGCCAATCGCAACGGCAACTCCGGCGGCAAGAATATTGGCGGAGCGCTCGCCGGTTTCATGCCGCATGGCTTTGGGGCCCTCGTCGGCGGCGTCAGCCTCAAGAGCAAGACCGCGGATGTGGTACTGACGCTGACCGACGTACGCTCCACGGAACAAATGTCGCTGCAACAGGGGCATGCCAAGAAAACCGATCTGGGTTGGGGCGGCGGCGGCGGCGGGTTCTTCGGTGCCTTTGCGGCAGGAGGTGCCAGCAGCTACGCGAACACCGAGATTGGCCAAGTGGTCGCGATGGCTTACTTGGACGCTTTCAGCAAGATGGTGACGGATATCAAGGCTATTACGCCCGACGCCAAAGCCGACAATGTCCAGCAAGCCGTCTCCATGGCCAAATCCGGAAAGATGTATACCAAAGCAGACTTGAAGTCCGCCGTGGTGCGTGATTTGGATCTCGGGATGATGCTCTATCCGACCGGCGATAAGGCGGGCGTGTGGTGGAAAGTCAACGACGAGCTGGGCAATGAAGGCTGGGTGGTGTCTACCCAGTTTCAGCTGGCGCGATAACGAGAGCAAGCTACGCCGCCTGGAAGTGCGGTGTCGCGGCGATCAGCGCCCGGGTGTACTCATGCTGCGGCGATGCGAATACGTTCACCGCCGGACCATGCTCGACGATCCGGCCCTGCTGCATGACATAGACACGGTCTGCGATCGCTCTCACGACGTTGAGATCATGGGACACGAATAAATAGGCCAGCTTCAATCTGCTCGACAGCTCGCTGAGCAGATCGAGTATCTGAGCGCGGACCAGCACATCGAGCGCGGATACTGCTTCGTCGAATGCGATCACGGCGGGCTCGGTGATCAATGCACGCGCGATCGCGATACGCTGCCGCTGACCGCCCGAAAACTCGTGCGGATAGCGAAGCCGGTCCGCCGGCGCCAAGCCGACCTGTTCGAGCACCGCGGCAACTCTGCGCCGCCGCTCCCCCGCGCTGGGCGGGGCGTCCATCAGATAATAGGGCTCCGCGACCAAACGCTCCACCGACCATTGCGGATCGAAGCTGCCATAGGGATCCTGAAAAACCGCTTGGATCGAGCGGCGCAGCCGCCGCAACGTCGCTCCCTGCGCCGTCGAAAACGCCTCGCCGAGCAAGCGTACCTCGCCGGCTTGAGCGCGCTCCAGTGCCAAGATGGCACGCAGCAAACTCGATTTGCCGGATCCGGATTCGCCGATCAGGCCGACGTTCTCGCCGGGATGAATCGTCAGCGACACGTCATCCACCGCGCGAAACTTCGGGGGTGCGTGCCAGAAGGAACGCCGTTTGCGCGGATACTCGCGCACGATGCCGCGAACCTCCAGCACCGGGGCCGCCCGTTCCGCCGGCGCCGGCCGTTTCGGCGGCAGCTCCGCGGCCGCGAGCAGCGCTTTGGCATAGGGATGGCGTAAATGTTGGATTGCTTCCGCCGTGCCCTCATCCACGATCGCGCCTTCCTGCATGACCACGATGCGATGCGTTACTTCGGCAATCACCGCCAAGTCATGACTCACCAAGATCAAGCCCATGCCGAGCTCGCGGACCAACTCCCGCAACAGCAGTAAAACCTGCGCCTGAGTGCCGGCATCCAATGCCGTCGTCGGCTCGTCGGCGATGAGCAGCGCGGGCCGGAGCACGATGGCAATTGCAATGGCGACCCGTTGCCGCTGGCCGCCGGAGAGCTCGTGCGGGTACCGATCGAACGTAGCGTGGTCCTCCTTGAGACCGACGGAATCGAGCGCCTCGCGCGCCATCGCGTTCGCCCGCGATCGGGATACCGCAACGTGCAGTCGAACCGTCTCCGCTACTTGATCGCCGATCCGCATCAACGGATTCAACGCGGTCATCGGCTCCTGGAAAACCATGCCGATGTCGCGGCCGCGGATGTCCTGCAGTTGCGCTTCGCTTTTCGTGCCGAGCGCCTCGCCGTGCAGACGTACGGTTCCGCTCAATCGAGCACGTGCCGGCAGCAACCGCATGACCGCCAGTGCCGTCATGGATTTTCCGGAACCTGACGCTCCGACCAAACCCAAAATTTCTCCGCGGTCCACCTGGAACGACAGATCGTTCAATATACGAATGTCGCCGATGGAAACGCTGAGCGAGTCGACGGCCAAAAGCGGTTGCGGGGTCATTGCTCCCGCCGCGAACGCAGTCCATCACCCAAGAGATTCAGGCCCAGCACGAACAACAACACGGCGAATCCCGGATAGAGCGCCGCTGAAGGCGCGAGCGCCGTCAGAGTTTGCGCATCGTTCAACATCCGTCCCCAACTGGGTGTCGGCGGCTGCGCGCCAAGTCCGACATACGCGAGGCCTGCTTCGGCGATCACGCCCAACGAGAACTGGATGGTGCCTTGCACGACCAGCAAACCGACGAGGTTGGGCAATATATGTTCGAACGAGATTCGCAGCGACCCCTTGCCTGCCATTCGCGCGGCCAAGGTGTAGTCGCGAGTCCACAATGCGAGGCCGCCGCCTCGCGTGACGCGCGCAAAGACCGGGATGTTGAAAATGCCGATCGCAATGATGGCGTTGACCGATCCGGGCCCGAACACCGCAGTGATCAATATCGCGAGCAGCAGAGCCGGAAACGCAAAAATCAGATCATTGGCGCGCATGATGACTTCATCGATCGCCCCGCCGCGAGCGGCGGCGAACAGTCCGGAAGGCACGCCGACGACGAACCCGATGACGACGGACAGCAAAGCCACCGCGACCGAATTGCTCGCGCCCGCCATGATCATCGACAGCACGTCGCGGCCGAGCTGATCGGTGCCGAACCAATGATGCCAACCCGGTGCTTGCAGCTTGTGGACGATGTCGAGGGCTCCGGGGTCGTAAGGCGTCCAGAACCGGGCAAGCAGGGCCATGCCGATGAAGGTGACCGTGCTTGCGGCACCCAGGACGAAGCCGCCGCGAACAGTTCTGGCGGTCATCGGCCGCGCTCCGCGCGCAAACGCGGATTGATGATGACGTAGGAAAGATCGACCGCGAACGTCACCAGAACGACGACGATCACCAAAATGACGACTACGCTTTGCACCACCATGAGATCGCGCTGCACGACGGCCTGAAAAACCAGCCTTCCCAAGCCCGGGAGGAAAAAGACGTTTTCAATGATGACGCCGCCCGCGAGCAGAAACGAAAACTGCATGCCGAGAATGGTCAGTAGCGGAATCAGAGCGTTTGGCAGCGCATGCCGCCACAGCACGTGCCATTCACCCCCACCCTTGGCCCGCGCGGTGCGGATATAGTCCTCATGCAGGGTGTCGATCAGCGATCCGCGCAGTACCCGGGCAAGTATCGCCGCCTGCGGCGTGGCTAGCGCGATCGCCGGCAACGTCAAGGCATGGATAGCGGGCCAGAAGCCCGCGCTCCATCCCGGAAATCCGCCGGCGGACACCCAATGCAGAGTCACTGCGAACACCAGGACGAGCAGTAATCCCAGCCAAAAGTTGGGAACCGCCAGTCCGATTTGCGTCAGACCGGTCAGCACCCAATCACTGGGACGACCGCGACGCGCCGCGGCTATCAGTCCAATGGGGAACGCAATAACCGTGGTCAGCAGGAGTGCGTAGAGCGCGAGCGGCAACGACACCTGCAAGCGTTCGGCGATCAGGGTTGCCACCGGTATGCGGTAGGTGTAGCTCAGGCCAAAGTCGCCGTGCACCAGCCCGGCGACCCAGATGAAATATCTCTGTAGCGGCGCGATGTCCAATCCCAACTGGTGGCGCAACGCGCTCATCGCATCGGGGTCCGCCTGCAGCCCCATCATGTAGCGCACCGGGTCTCCGGGGACCACTTGCACGATGACGAATACGATTACGGTGGCCGCCAGGCCTGAGGCGATCAATGCCGCGAGCCGCCCGCCCAGGAACACGGCACCGAAGCGCCGAGCCGTCAAGGCCAACAAGGCGAGCGCTCCCGCGCCGATCAGCCAAAGCACGATGCGCAAAGTACGCTGCGCCGCGGCCGATGAACGGGACCGCATCGACCCGGCCGCAGTATCGTAGTGGGCATGCGCCAATTCGACGATGCCCAAAATATTGTCGAATCCCAATCCCTGCAGATGCACATTCCAGACGGCGAGCTTGGGATATTGGAACAGGAAGCCATTGACCGCATCGTCGGCCAGTTTGTGCTGCACGCGTCGCAACAGATCGCGGCGTTCGACCGGATCGATGGTATCGTCGAGCGCCTGGATCAAGGCTTTGAAATCCGGATTCGAATAGCCGAAATAATAATCATCGCGGGCATAGATGTCGTAATCCATGGGCTCGGCATGCGCCACGATGCTCATGTCGAAATCATGACGTGCGTACACCTGGTCGAGCCACTGCGCCCACTCCAGGTTTTCGATTTTGGCTCGGACGCCGATCTCGGCGAGCTGCGCCGCGATTATTTCGCCGCCGCGCCGCGCGTAACTCGGCGGCGGCAGCTTGAGCGACACCGAAAAACCATTGGGGTACCCCGCTTGCGCCAGCAATATTTTTGCCTTTGCCGCATCGTGCCGATACTCGCCGGTGAGGTCCACGTATGCCGGGTTGCGCGGCGGAAAATGGCTGCCGATCGGCGTGCCGTAGCCACACATCGCGCCGTCGATGATCGCATTGCGATCGAGAGCGTGCGCAATGGCCCGGCGCACCATGAGATTGTTCAACGGCGGGCGACGGTTGTTCAGGGACAGGATGGTCTCGCTCTCCGTGGGCCCTACGAACACCGCGAAGCGCGGATCGGCGCCGAACTGCGCGAAACTTTCCGGCGCAGGATAATTGTCGAAGGCATCGACATCGCCGGCCATCAGCGCCGCGTACGCCGCGCTCGGATCTGAAATGAATTTGAATGTCGCCTGATCCAGCCGCGCCGGGGTACCCCAGTAGTCCGCGTTGCGCACCAACGTGAGCGAGTCGCCGCGCCGCCATTCGGCAAATCGAAACGGCCCCGTGCCCACCGGCCGCAGCGCATTGGCCGCCGCCGAATCCGGCGACACCATGACGAAGGAACCCCAGGCGAGAGATTGCAGCAAGCCGCCTGAGCGCCGCCTCAAAGAGATTCGCAGAGTATCGCCATCGATCGCATCGATGCTGTGAATTGCTTGCAAGCGGGACTTCTGCGGGTTTACCGAGTCGGGCGCCAGCGCACGGTCCAACGCGAATTTTGCGGTCGCGGCATCGAACGATTTACCGTCATGAAAGCGCACGTTCCGCCGCAGATGAAAGGTATACGTCAAGCCGTCCGGCGAGATATCCCACGACTCGGCGAGCTGCGGCAGCACCGCGCCGTCCGCAGCAAACGTGACCAGCCCTTCGAACACGTTGCCGTACAGGGCCTCGGAAATCGCCGCGGCGGGATTGGCCGTGGGATCCAAGATCGGCGGCTCGAGTTGCATGCCGATGGTCGCACTGCCCGCCGCGCAGGCGTAGTTCGAGATGCCCGCAAGCGATAGCGCAAGGAGCAGCGCAAGACAACTCCGCGCAGAATACTCAGACAGGCTCCTCGTCATGCGCTCTTGTGCAGCAGCGACCATGCGGCCAGCGCCATCACCTTCGCAGACGCGACCATATCATCGATGAGGACATACTCGTCAGGCTGGTGCGCGAGTTCCAAGATGCCGGGCCCATAGGCGATGCATTCTTTCAACTTGCCGACGCGATCGATATGCTTTTGATCATAGGTGCCGGGCGAGCAAATGAACTCGGGATCGCGGCCGATCACGCGGCGGATGGCCGCCGCGGTCATTCGAGCGACCGGCCCATTGCGATCGGCCATGGTCGGTTTGACTTCGAATATGTCGCGGATACGGTAGGCAAACCCGGCGCGGTCTTCCACGAGTTGGTTCAGCAGTGCGACCACCTCGGCCTTGACGCTATCGATGCTTTCCTCGATGAGCCAACGGCGGTCGATCACCATACGGCACGAATCCGGCACGCACGCGGCCGGGTAGCCGCCCTGTTGTTCGGCTTGACCGCCATGAATGGAATTGATGTTCATGGTCGAGTGGCGCGCGCCCGACGGCACCACCGGCATGTCCGTTCGGCGCGCCGCCAGCTTGGGGTAAAGGTCTTGCTCGAGACGATCGATCACGGCATTCATGTGCCGCACGGCGCAGTCTCCGAGGAACGGCATCGACCCATGCGCGATGCGTCCATGGGTTTCGATCTCCGCCCACCACACGCCGCGATGACCGATGCACACCCGGTCCACGTTGAGCGGCTCGGGAATGATGACGTGATCGACCCGCGGCGGTGAGAACCAGCCGCGCTCCGCTAGGTAATGAACGCCGCCGTAGCCGCCCGACTCCTCATCCACCGTACCGGAAATTTCCAGAGCGCCCGGCAGATCTGCGCCGGAATCGATCAACGCCTCGACCGCGACGATGGACGCGGCCAGGCCGCCCTTCATGTCGCAGGCACCGCGGCCGAATAGTTTCCCGTCCTTCACCACGCCCGCAAACGGATCCACCGTCCAACCGCTGCCGGTCCGAACGACGTCGATGTGGCTGTTGAAGTGCACGCACGGTCCGGGCCCGGTGCCCTCGCGCCGCGCAATCACATTGATGCGCGGGTATTGCTCATTGTCCCCGGGCGTCCCCTCGGCATGCACGTAGTCGATGATGAATCCGCGCGCCTCGAGACGCCGGCCGATGAATTCCGCGCAAGGCCGGTAGGCCTCGCCGGGCGGATTCACCGTGGGAAATCGAATCAGCTGACGGGTCAGATCCACGAGTTCGTCGCGCCGCTCGTCGACGGCCTTGAATACGATGTCGGAGATATCGCTGGGCATATGTCCTCTCAATCAGGATGTCGAAGCTTGGTCGATGCCGCGCGCACGCGCGCTTGATCGGCCAGATGGAGCAGTCCCAGGTTGTTGTAGACAAGGCTGAGCGCCGTATTGACCGGCACGCCGTCGGGATCCGATTGGCGCCGCAGCTCCAGCATTTGCTGCGCCGGCGTCGAACGCCCGCTCTTGATTGCCGCGTCGAGCAGAATCTGTTCGAACAGGTCGCGCTGTGCATGGCTGCCGCCCGCCTCGATCATTCTCGGCATGGCGAGGCTCAAGTGCCGCCAGGCGATGTCGAAGTGCCCCTGCGCATAGGCCTTGAGCCCTTCGCACGCGGGCAGTGCGACGTCCCTCCAGACTTCACGCGCGCGCGGCCGCGCACTCTTCGCGGCGTGCTCGACCGAGCGCAACAGCGCGTCGGCTTCCACACGTCCGGCGCGCGCCAAACCGTACAAGTACTGCATGGTCAAGAACGGCAGTACGGTGTCGTGCGCCCTCGCCGCCAGATGATTGCCGATGTCTTGCCAGCGCTCACCCACGTCGATGCCGGCCAATTCCACGCGCGTCAGCAGCGAAACGGCGCCGATTTGGTCCTGCGAGTAGCTCTTGGCAAAGGCCCAGCAATAGCGGTCGTAAATCTCGAGCACCCTCGCGCGCCGTCCCTGACTGAGATAGAACAGAGCCAGATGCCACCAAATATGCGTGACCATGAATGAATTGAGCCCGGTCCAGGTGTCTTGCATCCCTTCGAGAAAGAGTGCGCCCTCGTCGATCCGACCGCGCGTCAACATGACATGCGCGAGCGCATGCTGCGCCCACGGCTCCTTGCGGCGCAGTTCGAGAGCCCTGCGCGCGGCTAGCTCCGCTTCGTCCAACAAGTGGCATTGTTCGTATGCAAAGGCGGCCATGCCGTGTATGTAGGGGATGTCGGCGTTCCGGGCCAGGACCTTGATCGCCGCGCGCAGCATCTCCGGCGAGTTGCCGCGATTGAATTCGAAATACTGGTGCGTCTTCACGACCACGAGATCGCGCGGAAACTCATCGGAGATCTGTCCGCAAAGGCGCAGCGTCTCAGGGCTATCATCCGCCACCCATGCGCGCAGCAATTCCATGTTCAACTGCTCGCGTCGGGTCGCGAGGGTCGCCGTTCGCTCCGCCGCAGCGAGATACGTCGACGCGCGCAGGCCGGCGTCGGGCGCCTCGAGGAACATCCATAGAAGTCCTGCGTAGACGTTTGCAAGGCAGCACTCCGGCTCCGCATCGGCGGCAGCAAGAATGCCTTCCGCACGCGTCTCATAGGCGAGATATCCCTCGATGAAATCGTCGACGGCGCGCAACGTCGTATCACGCATCGCGCCGACCGGGTTACCCAGATAATCGTGCCGCATGAAGGAATGATACCGCGCCTAGTGTCCAGTCCGAGTATTCTGCGTGGGCCGCGTTGGCTGGGACCTATGTCCGTGCGAAACGGTTGGGCTAGGCCCACGCCATTGGATCCGTACACCGGAGCGGATTCCAGGCGCGCCCGGCCGCGCGGTGTCAGCGTGCCGCTTCGAGGAACTCCGCCACATCCGTCGCCGAGCGTTGCGGTATTTCAATTTGCGGCAGGTGTCCGACGTGCTGGTAAATCAGCACTTTCGCGCCTGGAATGGCCGCAGCAAATTTTCCGGCGCTCGCCGGTTCGATCAATACGTCGCTCTCGCCGTGGAGTATCAATGTAGGCAGGTTGACGTTGTGAAGCACCGCCGCGGAAGCACCGCCGAAAGCGCTTGGGTCGACGGACATGAGTATCGCGCGGTGACCTGGTGCGCGCTGAAATTCAGCCCAACGGTCCACAATCGCCGGCGTGATCAGGGTCTTGTCGTATACATCGGTTTTCAAGCCCTCATCGATCAAGGGTCGATTGTCGATATTGCGAAGGATCGCTCGGCCGATCCGGTATCGCAGAATTTTAAACGCCAACGGTATTTCACCCGGCGGCTTCTCGTTCGGAAAGCCTGCCGCGTCCACCAGTATCAACGCGTTGATCCGCTGCGGGTGGCGCACGGCCAAGTGCCAGGCCACGCCGCCGCCCATCGAATTGCCGGCCACCGCGAATTTCGGCAACTCCAGCTGTGCCGCGAACGCATCGACAAGGTCGGCCAAACCATCGCCGCTGAGTTGATAGCCCTCGGGTGCGCGAGTCAATCCATGGCCGGGAAAGTCCAGGCTGATGATATGGAACTTCTCCTTCAAAGAGGGGACCCAGCCTTCCCAACTCGTGTAAGAGTCCCCGAATCCGTGCAATAGCACCAACAGCGGCAGCGTGGAATTGCCGACATCTTGATAATGAACGCGAAACCCGCCGTTGAGATCGACGAACCGGGAGGCGCTGTCGGTGTACTTCTTCTCCAGCGTCTCATACGGAATGTCGGGTCCGCGCAGCTTCAGCCACGCGGCCGCCAGCACCACGATGAGAAGCCCAAGGATGATGCCGAGCAGTTTAAGCACGCAGAGGCTCCTAGTAGCGGTAGCTGAGGCGAATGCCGAAGGTTGCGGGCTCGCCGGCCTGGGCGACCTCCGTACCCGGCAAGAAAAAATTCCTCGTTACGTCATACGCCTTGTCGAAGATGTTACGACCCCATAAAGCCACGGTCCACGGCGCTCCGGAGGCGGGCGATAGCGACAGATTGGCGTTGGTCAACCAATACTTGGGTATGGTGTAGTCGTTGCTGCCGAGTAGGTAGAACTGACTATAGGTGTCATGGAAGCTGTAATTGGATTCGGCCGCTACCCTATAGGCGCCGACGTTCCATGCATAGCCGACATCCCCTCCATAGCTCCACTTCGGGAAGCTCAAAGGCCGGCCGTTGTAGTCGACCGGCGGCACGCTGCTGTCGAGAACCTTGCCGGTGAAATAGCCCTCGACGAAACCCGCGTACTGCGACACGGAAAGACCGGCAAGCGGCCGCCATTCGACCTCCAGTTCGCCGCCGGAGATTCTGGAATCTGCATTGACGAATTTACCGACGTAGGAACCCGAAGCGAGGTCCAAGATCTTTCCGAGCACCTGCTCATCCTTATATCGGTAATAGAACGCGGACGCGTTCACGCGCAGTGTGCGCGTTACGTCGGATTTGATGCCCACTTCGTAGGCCGTGAGCTTTTCCGGCCCGAACGGATCGGCGACCGCCGCTGTCGTGGTGTTATGGGCAGTGAAGCCGCCCGATTTCACGCCGCGGCTGATGCTCTCGTAGATCAAGGTGCCTTCCTGCGGCGTGTAATCCAGCTCGATTTTACCGGAGGGCAAATTCGAGGTAATCGAATGGTCGATTGCCCCTCCCGTGAAGGATCCAATGGCCGGTCCCGCCACCACGCCGGTATTGAGCCCGACCAGTTCGCGCGTCTCATGATCCTCGCGCACGCCAAGCGTTGCCTTCAGCGCATCGTTGAATCGGTAGTTGACTTGGCCGAACTCGCCGATTGAATGCGCGTTCTGGCCATACCGAGTGAGCACGATCTGCGGGGTAGTGCCCGCCGGAAAGCCTATGTTCGCGTCTGAAAAATCGGAATAGAATTTTTCGTCGAGGTTCAGGTCCGAGTAGAACACGCCGCCGACCCAGCCGAACGGCCCCGTGCCGGTCGAGGCGATGCGCACTTCCTGTGAAAACACGTT
The DNA here is from genome assembly GCA_036502605.1 of Steroidobacteraceae bacterium. Lineage (GTDB taxonomy): Bacteria > Pseudomonadota > Gammaproteobacteria > Steroidobacterales > Steroidobacteraceae > Bog-1198. Next base: position 28,920 of record DASXYI010000078.1, on the reverse strand, counting down.
CAAGTCGCTGCGAAAGTACTCATCGGAGTCACGGTATTGCGTAGCGTCCCAATCGCTGTACTCGCGCCGGATCATCTTGTTGTAGGCGGTAATGCCGGTGAGCTTCGCGGCGCCGAAATCGATATTCACCGTCAGATCGACTCCGTTGTTCGCGTTGTCAACGCCGGGCTTGGACGCAGAGCCGAGGCCGGTAATCTTTGCAAACACCGGGTTGAGACTCCAGTCTGTGACATAGCGGGATGTGTCAGCGGGTATCACCGGACCGCCGGCACCCGCATTGTAGGGCGTATAGGACTTGAGCAAGTGCAAGCCCGTTTCGTCGGATTTGTCTTTGGCCACGTGAAACCCGAGGCGGAAATCCATGACCTCCGACGGCTTCCATTCCAATTGGCCGCGCCCCGCGATCTTGTCCTTATTGCCCAGGCGCTGACCCGTGTCGCGGTTGCGCTGCCAGCTTCCGCCCTGTTCGGTGGCCACCGATAGACGGCCCATCAACCCGTCGATGATCGATCCCGACACATAGCCTTCCGCGTTCACCTCATTGTGCGAACCGTATTCCGCGGTGAAGCCCGCATGAGTGTCGACGGTCGGCCGGTTGGTGATGAAATTGATCTGACCGCCGGTCGTATTACGCCCGTACAAGGTGCCCTGCGGGCCCCGCAATACCTCGATGCGGTCGATATCGAACAACTGTCCCGCCGTCTGAATCGGCAGCGCGAAGGCCACATCATCGACGCTCACCCCGATGGGCGACGCATTGTTCGACGTATAATCGAGAAAGCCCACGCCGCGAATGCGATACTGCGGTTGACCGCCGCCGAATGCGGGTTCAACTTGAAGACTGGGAATCGCATTTTGCAGGTCAACGACGTTCGTGATGGCCTTGTCCGCCAGGGCCTGCCCGCTTACCACCGATAGGGCAATACCGACGTTTTGCGCGGATTCCTCCTTGCGTTGCGCCGTGACCACGACTTCACCGAGACTGTTCGCGTCGGCGGTTGATGTATCTGTCCGCAGGCTTGCGAGACTCGCCGAATTCAACAAGACGGCGCCGGCTCCCAGTGCCGCCGCGGCTAAGCGTACAGACATCCCCACCTCCTGAAAACGGCCAATCCCGCACAACCGTTGCACGGCGTCCGTTACGTGGCCAGAGCCGCACATCATCAGCGAGGCGGCATCGCGGCGAAACATATTTTATTGTCGATGCAGATGCTAATTGGTTATTTGAAACTTGTAGGAATTACAAGGCGTGATGTCGGCCGAATTTTTTTGTCGAGGCTATTTGCAGGTAGACTGGCACCTCGCTCCTGGTCGAAAGGGATTACGATGCCGCAAAGAATTATTCTTATTGTGCTCGGCAGCCTGCTGCAATTGCCGATGACAACGTTGTCCTTGGCCGACGAATCGCCGCTGCCGAACGCCGATTACGGCGTGTCGACGATTTGGCAGCTCGGCGGTGTCGGCGGCTGGGATTACCTGGCGCTCGAGCCAAGCGGTGCAAGACTCTTCGTGAGCCGCGGCGACCGCGTGGATGTGGTCGAGACCGCAAACGGTCGACGGGCAACCGCCATTCCCAATACCGCGGGCGTTCACGGCATAGCGTTCGCGCCGGAACTGAAGCGCGGTTACACCAGTAACGGCCGCGCCAATACGGTCACCGCATTCGAACTCGACACGCTCAAGGTCATTCAAGAGTCGCCTGTGGCGGGCAAAAAGCCGGACGCCATCCTGTACGAACCACGAGCGCAACATGTATTCGCGGCCGACGGCGCCAGTAACGACGTCAGCGTGCTCGACCCGACGACGCTGCAAGTCCTGACCAGCATTGCGCTGCCGGGTCCGCCGGAATTCATGGTGACCGATGCGATGGGAACTGTTTTCGTCAACATCGAAACCGAGGCCGGCAAGCTGGTCGCCATAGACGCGAAATCGTTCAAAATCAAAGCCACTTGGCCATTGCCGGGCTGCGCGAATCCCTCCGGGCTCGCGCTCGATGCGGCCAATCACCGCCTATTCTCGGTGTGCGAGGGCCAGGTCATGGTCGTGACCGATTCGGCGACGGGCAGACAGGTCGCTCGCGTGGCGATCGGAGAAGGGCCGGATGCAGCGGCGTTCGACGCCGATCTCGGATTTGTATTCAGCTCCAACGGGGCCGACGGCACCCTCACCGTGATTCACCAGGAAACGCCGGACCGGTACCGGGTGATCGCCACGGTGCAGACTCAAAAGAGCGCGCGGACCATGGCGCTGGATCCCGCCACGCATAAGATTTATCTCGCTGCGGCGCGCCTGGGCGAGACACCGGCGCCGACCGCCGAGCAACCTCACCCGCGGCCCAGCATCGTGCCGGACAGCTTTGTCATCCTCGTCGCGGCACCAAAATAACGGCCCCCGTCAGGATCGGGGTTTGCGGCATCGAATGCCGCGTTGTTGATCGATAGCACCCGTCCCTTCGGACCGACGAGATAGCTCGACAGTTCGCTATAGTAGCCGAGCCGTGCGCCATACGAGTCTTCGCGATTTCCGGCTGTTCACGGTCTCTCCTTGATCAACAATAGCGCGATCAACGACACGAGGCCTGCCGCCGACAGGTAGTAACCCACAAACTCGAGCCCGTATGTCGACGATAAATGAGTCGCTATCAACGGCGCAAGCGAGGCGCCTAGAATTCCGGCGAAGTTGAACGTCAACGAGGTGCCCGTGTAGCGCACCGCGGTGGGAAACAATGACGCAAGCGCGCTGCCGAGCGGGCCATAGGTGAATCCCGTCAGCGAGAATCCCAGAGCCAAAAAAATGAATACCTTGACGGTGTCGTGTGCACCGAACAAGGGTGCAAAAGCGAAGCCGAACGCCATGATCGCGAGCGTGGCGATGATGAGCATCGCGCGGCCGCCGATTCGGTCCGCGATGATCGCTGCGATGGGTATGGTCAGTCCGAAAAACGCCACCCCCGCCATCTGCAGAATCAAATAGTCGCCGCGCGGAAATTTCAGCGCCGTGGTCGCCCAGCTCAGCGCGAACACGGTCATGAGATAGAACACCAGGAATGTCGTGGTCGTGCCCATCACTCCCAGTATCAGCTCCCGAGGATACTTCGTGACGACCACGAGAAACGGCACTCGTACCCGCTCGCCTCGCTCGAGACTGCGCCTGAAGGCCGGCGTCTCGACCAACTGCAGCCGAATGTACAAACCGACCAGCACCAACACGGCGCTCGCCAAGAACGGTACGCGCCATCCCCATTTCAACAATTCGCTGTTGCTCAAATAGGTGCTGATGAGCAAAAAAACGCCGGTGGAGCAAATGAATCCGAGCGGTGCGCCCAGCTGCGGAAAACTGCCGTACCAGGCCTCCTTGCCGGGTGGCGCATTCTCGGTCGCCAACAACACGGCACCGCCCCACTCGCCGCCCAATCCCAACCCCTGTCCGCATCTGCAAATCGCCAGCAGCACCGCCGCCATCACGCCGATCGACGCATAGGTCGGCAACAGGCCGATGAGCACCGTGGAAATACCCATGGTCAGCAACGCCGTCACGAGCGTTGCCTTACGCCCGACGCGATCGCCGAAATGCCCGAACAGGGCCGAGCCGACCGGCCTTGCGAAAAAAGCCAGCGCGAAGGTCGCGAACGACTGCAGCGTCGCGGTCGCCGGATCGTGCCTGGGAAAGAACAGCGTCGGGAAAACCAATACTGCGGCGGTCGCGTAAATATAGAAATCAAAGAACTCGATGGTCGTGCCGATCAAACTCGCCAGCAAAACGCGGTATACCGGTTGCGCTGGCCGACTTAAGGATTGTTGCAACTCGAGACACTCCGTAGCCGCTCCGGGTGGGATAGTACTATAGCGCGCTAGCCCCTCCGCACACCGGCGATGACGAGCACGAGACCCGCGGCGAGCACAACACCGCCCACCCACGGCGGAATCTCATGATCCTGTTGCAACTTCGCCTCGACTTGCCCGACCTTGAAGAGACTCTTATCGCTGGAATACGTGGGCGACTTGATGAGCGCGTAGAGTCCTCCCGCGATCAAGATTGCACCGATGATTTGAACTGCTCGCATGGTTGGCCCTCTTGTTCTCAGCCGCTTAGCTTGCGTTCGTCGATGCGATCGCGGCAGTAGATGTAAATACTGTTTCCCAGAATACTTACCGCGAACAATGCCAGCGAAGCGGGCACGACCTCGAGCACCTTGTGCAATCCCATCCAATTCACCGGAGCATCCAGCCAGCGCAACAGCGCGGCAAGTCTGCCGGTATCGCCGTCCGTGGCGCAACAGCGCGACAGCCCGGCGCGCATTCCCTCGATCAGGCCGAAGTGCACCCACTCCCCTTGGCGGAGCCACCTATAAAGCTGCAGACTGATGAGGCATAAAAATGCCGCAAGACAGCCATACCCCACGATGGCGCCCAAGGCACGGCCGAATTGCAGGACCATGCCGCGGCCGCTCACGGCGATATGCGTGCTCACGGCCGCGCCGCCGCAGTCGGACATCCTTTGACTTGCAGCCGCGAGATGCGCCCCGACTCGCCCTGCAGATCCGCAGGATTCAGCACACCTTCGGTCGGCTTCAAATCGATGTCTATCCAGTAAACGTTGCCGTTGCGTTTTCGATCGGCAACTGCCGGGTTGAGGCCCAGCGCCTGCATTTGCGCAATGCGTGACTGCGCGCGCTTCTGATCGCTGAAAAGACCGAGCGACAGGACCGACCCGTCGGCCGGCCCCGGCATTTCGAGGGCATCATCGATTCCGGCGGCTTTCAGTTTCGTGAGCAATTGATCTCTGGCAGCGGTGCTGGCCGGAATCGCAAGATACACCCACACGCCCGCCCACACCTCTCCATCGACGACGCGCTGCCGCGGGTCATAACCGCCGCCGCGCAGCGTGCTCGCCGCGTGCGAGGCCTCCGCGACGTCGCGGAAAGGGCCCACGGTGATGCAGCGTTGTACGTTGGTCAAAAGCCCTGCGCCTTCCGCATCGCTCGATCCCTCCGTGCCGCCGCCGTTGGGCACCGCGGCCTGCGAGGTCTTCGCGGTCTCGGAGACCAGCTTGAGTGTGCTGGTGGGTGCCGGCGCCGCCGTTTCCGGCGATTTGGCAATGCCATGTGCCCACAAAAAATACACCACGTTTGCCAACGCGAGGCATACGACAAGGCCCTTTAGGATCGTCAACTGCCATCCCCACCCAAGCGTAGACTAACCTCGCCGGACACGAATTCGTGCAGGCGCCCCTCTCGTTCCAGCCGCAACGCACCGTGCGCATCCACGCCGCGAGCCGTTCCGGACACCACGTTTTCTCCCATTAGCACCTGCGCCGGCCGATCGCGAAGTACATCGAGCGCGGTCCAAGCGCCCCGGAAAGCCTCAAAGCCCTCGCTTTCGAAGTCCGCCAGCATACTCAAAAGCTCATCGATGATGGCGCCGGCAATGAAGTTGCGCGATGCCGGCGTAGCGCAAGCATCATCGACCGCCGCCACCTTGACCCCCGATGCTTCGATCTGGGCGCGCATCCAGGGCGCCAAGGTCACGTTGAGCCCCACACCGATTACGACGTGGGCGGGCCCGCTGGCTTCGGCTCGGAGCTCGATCAGTACGCCGCCGATTTTGCGGTCGTTGAACCAGATGTCGTTCGGCCACTTGAGCCCGATGCCGCGGGCGCCGGCACGCGCCAACGCCCGCGCCACGGCAACGCCCACGCTCAGGCTCAGGGTGGGGCTGGTCCTCGACGCATCGGAGAAGGACCAACCCATCGACAGGGCGATGCTGCCGCCGAAGGGCGCAACCCAGTGACGCCCGCGCCGTCCCCGGCCCGCGTGCTGCAGTTCGCTCAACATGACATCCGCGTATCCGTACGGAGGTGCAGCGGCCGCGAGCAATCGGGTATTGGTGGAGTCCACGTCGAACTCGAGGTTGAGGCTTCGCAGACGCGCGGCCCGCTCGCTCGCGACCGCGGCGCGAACAGACCCTTCCTCGAGCAACTCGACCGCGCCGGGCAACGCGTACCCGCGTCTCGGCAGCGCCTGAATGTCGATTCCCCGCATGCGCAGCCGTTCGATCCCTTTCCAGACCGCCGCGCGGCTCACGCCCAGCTCTTGCGCCAACCGTTCGCCGGAATGCAGCCGGCCGTCCGCCAGCAGCCTGAGCAGCGAAGGGTGGTTTACGCCGTTCGCGATCGAAACAGCCATAGTCGACGTGCGCGGCTTTCGGTGCCCGCTGCCATGCGCGCGATATTGCCGCGATGCGTGTAAATCACCAAGGCAGTGACCAGAATGCAAAACTGCAGGAGCGGCGTGTTGGCCGGCTCGAACAGGTAGACCGCGATGACCAGCCCAGCCGCGGCCAGCATGCTGGCAAGACCCACATAGCCGGTCAGCAGCACCACGATGAACCAGCCTGAGAACAGAGGCACCAATAGGCGCGGCTCCAGTGCGCCGATCACGCCGACCATGGTTGCGACGCCCTTGCCGCCGCGAAAGCCGAACCACACAGGGTAGACATGCCCCAAAATGACGGCAAAACCGCAAGTCAGCGCCAGCCATTGACGGGATACATCCGGATCCCAACCCACACCCGGCAAAACCAGAACCGGGACCCATAGCACCGCGGCCAACCCCTTGCCGACGTCAAGCATCAACACCAGCAAACCGAAGACTTTGCCCTGGGTGCGGAACGCGTTGGTCGCACCGGCATTGCCGCTGCCCGCGCTTCGGATGTCGACGCCCCGGAGGCGCCCGAGGATCAACCCGCCGAGCAGCGTGCCCAGGAAATAAGCGATGAGCGCCTTTAGCGCAAGTTCCAGCATGGCCGAATTATGACATCACCGGCGCAGTTAGCGTTTGGGTAGGTGGATTTCCGCCAGCATGCAGCGAACCCCGCCGCCGCCCAAGCGTTCGATGACCGGGATGTCGGCTGCGACCACGCTGCCGTGACCCTCGAGGATCCGGCGTTGCGCGGGATCAAAACTGCGCCAGGCGGTCGTCGACAGGGCAATGACGTTCCCAGGGGCCGCTGCGAGTTCCAGCAGATTGCCGGCGAACCGATGCATTTGCCCCCTCGATATGTCGATGACTTCATGCCCGGTGGCGCGCAGCTTCTCCGCGACGGCGGCGCGATGCGTGGTATCGGCGATCACCTCGCTACAGAGCACCGCAAATCGGCTGCCGATCGCCATCAATACATTGGTGTGGTACACGGGCTTGCCCGCCGCATCGGCCGCCTCGAAAGTCACCAGATCGTAGTCAAGTTGCTGCGCAAACTCGCCGAGTACATCGAGATCGGTGCGCGGCGAAAGACCGGCATAGGCCACTCGATTCGCCCGATCGAGCACCAAGCTTCCGGTGCCCTCGAGAAACTTGGCCTGCTCCTCACGGTAACTCAGATCCACCGTCCGGGACGTCCGGTAACCGCCCTCCCGCGTGACTTGCCGCACCAGTTCCTCGCGGCGCTCCCAACGCCGGTTGGGTGCGAGCATTGGATAGAGGACCACGGTGCCGTCGCGATGAAAGCTCACCCAGTTGTTGGGGAAGACCGCGTCGGGCTTGGCCGGCGCTGCCGTATCCTCCGCCACGATGACCTCGATGCCCGCCGCGGACAGCCGGTCGGTCAAGCCGTCGAATTCGCGCAAAGCGAGGTGTTGAGCTGTGCCGGCGCCGCTGCTCGATTCATGGCCGGAGTTTGCGGCCGATTGGAAGGCGTTGCTGGCGGCGGTCTCCGGATTGAACGCAAATCGGGCCGGCCGCACCATGAGCACGGCGCCGGCGCTTTGCGGTTCTCGAGCAGGCGCTACCGGTTGAGGCATGACCCTGCAAACTATAGCAGGCACCTGGGGGTATGGCAGGTTATGGCAGGCGCACCAGAGACTCGCCCGGCGGATTGCCCGTTGACAGAGCACGCCGGTTTCAGCAAGGTACGGCAGGAGAGGGTAAACCCCGAAAAAGGTCGCGGATCGGAGGCTGGCCTTGGGGCCGGTCCGGCAATTTAACGTCATGCCTGCGGGTTCATTTGGGGTAGCTGCCTTGCCGGTTTCAATGACCAATTCACTGTGGGTGCTCGCGCTCGCGACGATCGCTTTGACCGCGAACGGCGCGCCGCAACCCCGCGGCAGGGCCAATGCGCCTGCGCCGGCCGCCGCTCAAGCCGCCGGCAAGACCGACAAAGCCGGGAGCTACGCGTTTTCCTTCGACACTCTGCTGGAGGACGCCAAGCAACGCGCGCAGAAGCCCTATTCACCGCAGCGCAGTAAATTGCCGGCGGGACTGGACAAACTGAGCCCGGAACAATACCGCAGCATTCATTTCAACACCGAGGCCGGAATCTGGCGCTCGGAACAGCTTCCTTTCAGGCTGGAGCTGCTGCGGACCGGATACAATTTGCAGTCGGTCGCCGTGACGGTCTCGACGGTCGAGGGCGGCATGGCGCAGGATTTGGTGGCGACGCCGGCAATGTTCCAAAGCAGCCCCTCGCTGTCGCAGTTGGAACGCAAGGCGTCCCTGCCGCTGTCGGGCTTTCGCGTGCGCAGCCATATCAACTCGAAAAAGGTCTGGGACGAGTTCTTGGTGTTCCAGGGCGCGAGCTATTACCGCGCCGTCGCCCAGCATCTTCTGTACGGACTGTCGGCGCGCGGGCTCGCGATCAACACGGCCGAACCCGCAGGCGAAGAATTTCCGGCATTCACTCATTTTTGGGTGGAACGGCCAGACCCGCGTGCCAATTCCATCGTCATCTATGCCCTGCTCGAGAGCGATTCGGCAACCGGCGCCTACCGCTTCACGGTCCAACCGGGGGTCCAGACTCTCATGGACGTGGACTTGACGATATTTCCGCGTGCGCAAATGCGCCTCGTTGGTATTGCACCGCTGACCTCGATGTTCCTGTTTGACGAAACCAACCGCGGCCATCTCGATGACTACCGCCCCGAGGTGCATGACTCGGACGGCCTCATGATCGAATCGAATTCAGGCGAGCAGATATACCGGCAGCTGGCCAATCCGACCAAGCTGCAGGTATCGACGTTCACGACGCAGCCGCCCAAGGGCTTCGGGCTGGTGCAGCGCTCGAGGCAGCAAAGCGATTTTCAGGATTTCGAGAACCAGTATGAGCGGCGGCCCAGCGCGTGGGTCGAGCCCAAGGGCGACTGGGGTCCGGGTGCGGTGGAACTGGTGGAAATACCGTCGGGCCGCGAGACCAACGACAACATCGTGGCTTTTTGGCGGCCCACCGGGGGTCTCGTGCCGAATCGTCCGGCACGTTTCGAATATCGCATCACCTGGCTGGCGGAGCCTGACTTACCGAGGGGCATGGGCAGAGTGGCCGCGACTCGCGCCGGCGCCAGCGTCGATGGAAAACGCCGAGTGTTCATCCTGGATTTCATCGGTGCCGGCGAGAAAATCGACGGTTTGCGGCTCGAGCTCGCCGCATCCACGGGCAAGATATCCAATGCCAGCTTGGTACCGAACCGCTCTATGCACGGATTGCGCGCCAGTTTCGAGATAGAGCCGAACGACGCCGATCTCATCGAGTTGCGCATGCGCATCATGCGCGGCGACAAGCCGGTCACCGAAACCTGGCTCTACCGATGGACCGCCACGTGAACTCCGCCGTCGCCTACCAACATGCGGGGGCCATCGGCGGCATGCCGCCCGAGTCTCGCCTGGACATGGCGCCCCAGGATCTGCGCTACAAACCGTCGCACCGCACGCGCGAGCGCTCGACGGCCGCGGTGTTGTTCGCGCGGTTCATTTTGGTCGCGACCACGCTGGGCGTTTCGACCTACGGGATTTATCAAATGCTGCAGGTGGTGCGCTTCGCCAGCATGACGCTGCTCCAGGGCCTGATGATTTTCTTCTTCGCAGTGTCGCTGGGCTGGATCGCATTCGCAGCGGGCTCGGTGCTTGCCGGTGCTTCCAAGCGACGCTATCCGGCGGGGCGCGACAGCCCCGGGCGGGACAGCCAGCCCGGTGCGTTGCCGGACGTGTCCCTGACGGCGCTGGTCATGCCGATCTACAACGAAGACCCCGTGCGCACGACGGCCGCGCTGCAGGCCATGGCGGAGGCTCTCAAAGGCATCGAGGTCAACCACCGTTTCGAAATCGTCGTGCTATCGGATTCCACCAACGCCGACTCGTGGATCCGCGAAACCGCGGCGATCCATCGATTGCGCGCTTCGCTGATATCCGTCATGCCGGTCTGGTACCGGCGACGCTGGCAGAATGTGGCCCGCAAATCGGGCAATCTCGAAGACTTCGTCACTCGCTGGGGCGGTCGCTTCGACCACATGATCGTGCTCGACGCCGACAGCCTGATCGATGCGCCGACGTTGCTCAAGCTCGTGCAAGTCATGCAGGCGGACCCCGCGCTCGGGATCCTGCAGACCGCTCCGCAGCTCATCGGCGCGCGAACATTTTTCGGCCGCTTGCAGCAATTCGCGGCTGTCGTCTATGGGCCCGTCATTGCGCGCGGCCTGGCCGCGTGGTCGGGCGACAGCGGCAATTACTGGGGCCACAATGCGATCATCCGCGTGCGGGCGTTCGCGGAGAACTGCGGCCTGCCCACGCTCAAAGGCCGCAAGCCCTTCGGTGGCCATATCTTGTCGCATGATTTCGTCGAGGCCGCATTGATGCGCCGCGGCGGATGGAAAGTGCGCATGGCCACCGAATGCGGCGGCTCCTGGGAAGAATCCCCGCCCTCGCTGATCGACGTCGCCATTCGCGATCGCCGTTGGGCCCAGGGCAATTTGCAGCACATGAAAATCGTCGGCACGGCGGGCTTGAGCTTCACCAGCCGGCTGCACCTCGGCATCGGCATCATGAGCTATCTCTCGTCGCCGTTGTGGCTGTTGATGTTGGCAATCGGGTTTGCGCTCGCGATCCAGTCGCAGCTGATCCGGCCGGAATATTTCAGTCATGACTTCCAGCTTTTCCCAACCTGGCCGCGGTTCAACGTCGAACTGATGATGGCGCTGTTTTGGTTCAGCATGGTGGTGCTGATGATTCCGAAAATGATCGGGCTGGTTCGGGCGTTGCTCTCGGCCCGGATTCGCCGCGGCGGCGGCGGCGTCATCGGCGTGGTTGCAAGCCTGTTGTTGGAATCCGTACTCTCGGCGTTGTACGCGCCGATATTGATGCTGGTGCAGAGCCGGCACGTTTTTGAAGTGTTCATGGGCCGCGACTCGGGCTGGAAACCGCAGCGCCGGGACGGCGGCAGCACGTCGTGGAGCGACGCCTGGCATTTCCACAAGCGGCACATGCTCTTGAGCAGCATGACCGCGGCAATCATCTATTTCCTGTCGCCGACGCTGCTGGCATGGGTGTCGCCCGCTCTCCTGGGATTGCTCCTCGCCGTGCCGCTGTCGCGTGCCAGCGGCAGCGAATCGCTGGGTCTCGCCTTGTCGAGAATTGCATTGCTGCGCACGCCCGAAGAGGTCGAACGGCCCGCCTTGATGGCGCGCCGCAACGAATTGATCGCTTCCGCGCAGGAATTGCCGGAGGACGGATTGCGCTATCTGGCGCGCAACCGCGAAGCGCGCCTGGCGCAGATCGACGGCAATTTGGCCCGGCCCGCGGATCCGCGCGGCAGGCCGGATCCGAACGCGTTGACCGCGGAGCAGAAATTGATCGATGCACGCACGCTGGAAGAGGTGCTGGGATGGCTCACCCCGATCGAGCGGGTCGAAGTCGCGGCCGACGCACGCCTGCTCAATCAGCTCGCACTGCTGCCGGATGCGCAGCAACCCGGATTCTTGGTTTAGAGGATTGAAAACGAATGATCGCCCGACGTGCAATATTGAAATCAGCTCTGGCGCTCGCCGCCGGACAAGTGACCTATGCGGAACTTTCGAACGCCGCCGTTCAGGCGCCGCCGCCGGGTGCGGGGCAAGCGACTGCGGGGAATGGTCAACCCCAACCTTTCGATTTCGCCTGGCTCAAAGGCCAAGCGCACTATCTTGCCGCCAATGTCTACCAGGAGTCGAAGGATGTGCTGCCGCCGAGCATGGCAAAACTCGGCTACGATCAATATCAATCCATTCGCTTTCGAGGCGATCATTCGCTGTGGGGCGATGCCGGCCTGGCGTTTCGCCTGCAATTCTTTCATGTCGGCCGCACCTTCAACCAGCCGGTGCATCTGTTCGAAGTCGTCGATGGTCAGGCACGCGAAATCATCTATGACCCCGCCATGTTCGAGTGGGAGAAGAGCGGAATCGATCCTGCGTCGATGAAGGATCACGCCGGCTTCGCCGGCTTCCGCGTGCAGTTCGTGACCAATTGGAGGGCCGACGTCGCTGCCTTCCTTGGGGCGAGTTATTTCCGCGCCGTGGGCGGAGACACCCGGCAGTACGGTTTGTCGGCCCGCGCGTTGGCCGTGGACACTGCGTTCCCGCGCCCCGAAGAATTCCCGCGGTTCACTGCGTTCTGGTTCGAGCGTCCGCCGAAGGATTCGGGAACGCTGACGCTGTACGCGCTGATGGATAGCCCAAGCATCGCCGGCGCATTGCGCATGCAGATCTCACCCGGCGGCACGCTCGTCATGAATATTGACTCGGCGCTGTACCCGCGCAAGCCGATCGAGCGCTTGGGCGTGGCGCCGCTCACGAGCATGTTCTTTTACGGAGAGAACGATCGCCGCGCCGCCAACGATTGGCGGCCCGAGATTCACGACTCCGACGGCATATCCATGTTGACCGGCGCCGGCGAATGGATCTGGCGGCCGCTCATCAATCCCGCGCAGCTGCATCTGAATTCTTACTTCGACGACAACCCTCGCGGCTTCGGCTTGTTGCAGCGTGATCGGAATTTCGATCACTACCAGGACGATGGTGTGTTTTACGACAAGCGGCCAAGCCTGTGGGTCGAGCCCAGAGCGGGGCCGAACGGCGGGTGGGGCAAGGGCGCGGTGCAGCTGGTCGAAATACCCGCGGTCGACGAAACCTTCGACAACATCGTCGCCTTCTGGAACCCGCTCGACAAGCCCAAACCGGGGCAGGAGATGCTATTCAGCTACCGGCTGTATTGGGGCACCAAAATGCCGTTTGCATCGCCGTTGGCGCAGACTCTGGCAACGCGGACGGGTATCGGCGGCACGGTCGGCGTCAAGCGGCAATATTATTCCTGGCATTTCGCCGTCGACTTTGCGGGCGGCGAACTCGGCGCCTTGGCCAAGGATGCGCCGGTCGAAGCCGTGATCACGACCTCGCGCGGTCAGACGGAACACGTCACGGCCCATTTCGTCGAGGAATTCAACGGCTATCGCGCGCTATTCGACGTCAAACCGACGGACGACACCGTGCAACCCATCGATCTGCGGCTGTACCTGCGCGTGGACGGCAGGCCGCTGACGGAAACCTGGATTTATCAGTGGACGCCCCCGTCCATCAAGGAACGCAAACAGGCCCTTCAGTAGTCGCGGCTAGCTTCTCGGCCGCGATTCCAACACCTGCAGGCGCTGCGTGTCGCCCGTTGGTGCGCGCAGTTCCGCCTCACGCCGCAAGAACGGCTGTGCACGGCGCGGATCGAGAATCGCCCAACGATACTCGTTGAGCTGCTTTTTCAGCAGCGGCAGCAAAGCTCCCTGCGACACTGCCCTGACATTGGTGCTCTCCACCAGGGTACTGCAGTACACGTTGAAATATTCAGCGTACAGCTCTTCATACCGCTGCATCGGATCGAGAAACGATGGGTCCTCGATGAGAACAGTCCCAACATGGCCGGCGCACAAGTAGCTGCAGGCCTTGCGCAGGAAGACGTTATGTTCGGCGACTATCGCATCTTCGTAGTTGCGCCCGGGCCGAAAGTGCGCCATGACCTGCGTTCGCTGGCGGCCCCGTACTTCGCTGCGGCGTAGATAATGAAACAAGGCCTTTCCATGGAGCAGCCGAAAGCTCGCGTGCTTCAACGCCGCGACCTGAGCTCGCCGCAGACCGCAATTCGCGAGCTGGCGCATCAGATTCGAATGCTCGTGTTCCCATTGCGACCAGACAGCCGGGTTCTCGAGAATACGGCGCGCGACCATTTGCTCGTTGTTGTCGGAACTCTTCAACGCCGTCTGTACGCGATCAGTGGATTCGCGCATGAGTCGCGCGTGACTGATGGCATGGCGGAGCATCGCTTCTCTCCTTCAGACCAGATTCTGGTAAATGTGAAGAAGTGTCAAAGCGTTGCCATCTGCCGACAGCAGCGAAAAAACCACGACCACATCCCCTTCCCCGTCTGTCCTTCCCGCCCGTTTCTCCCTGATAGGCGCCCCAGCGCCCAAATCTCACATATCGTACATTAACCTTCTGTAAGAATCATGCAAGCAGGATCGCACTGCAGCAATTATACGGCAGCTTCTGGTGCCATTTGCACCTGGTTCCGCCCTGACCGCTTGGCGGCATAGACAGCCAGGTCCGCGCGGCGAATGAGCTGTTCGCCCCAGACGCCGAGGGTATCGCTGGCCGCGACGCCGATGCTGCAGGTGAGCCCAATAGGCTCGCCGAAACCCTCGACTCTAACGCTCGCCACGCGCTCGAGAATGCGCTGCGCAATGGGATGCGCGGCAGCGGCGTCCGCGCTGCTCAAGATAACGACGAACTCCTCGCCGCCGTAGCGGCCGATCACGTCCGATTGCCGCAGCTCCAGATGAATGGGCTCGATGATCGCGCGCAGGCAGGCATCACCGGCTTGATGGCCAAAAGAATCGTTGATCAGTTTGAAATGGTCGAGATCGATGAACAGCAGCGCGATCGGCAAGCCGCGCGCTCGGGCCCGCAAGCACGCGGCGTCGAGCCGCTCGATCAAGGAGCGGCGATTCAGCACACCCGTGAGCGGATCGGTTTGAGCGCGGCGTTCCGCATCCGATAGCGCCGCCCGTTGTTGCCGCAGGCGATCGGCGACCCCCAGCGCAATCAAAACCGCCGCGGCCACCATCGACAGCGGTAATCCGTAGTAGAGCAATGCGTCGTTCGCCTCGGAGGCGAAGACCAAGAAACGCACCGCCAAGGCGATCGCGAACCCTTCGAGCACGCCCCACGCAATCAAGAACCAGCCGGCGGCGCGGTTACCGCGCCTCCAACTCAAGAACATGACGATGAGCGTGAATACCGAATTCACCGAGAAAACGAGGTTGCCGATCGCGGCCACCAGCAATCCAAACCCGAAGAGTTTGGCGATGTTCGAGACGGTGACCGCGACGAAAGCCAGGGCATACCACCCGAAGACCTTGTACACGCGCGGCGAGAACTCCTTCAGATCGGCGATCTCGCGCGCGAACAAACAGCCGACCGCACCGGCCAAACCGACAGGGACGTTCCAGGCGAACGACGTCAACGGCCGCGCGTAAGATAGCAGAGGCCAGTCGAAACCCTGACCGGACAAGTACGCAATGTACAGTGCCTCCAGAAAGAAAAACGCGGCGTACAGTACGAACAACTGGTCGGCGAGAACGAACCAGATCACCAACGCCGCGAGAGCCATCGACAACAACGCGCCGAGGGTCAGGGCAATCATGCGCGCGTGCTCGGCGCCGCGATCGAGCGTCTCGCCAAGTGTTGCAGCGGAAAGGCTCACGCCGCGCGATTCGCTGCCGCCGGATTCTATTCGCGCATACACCGGTCCAGCCTCGAGGCCGGGCGGTACGGCGTATACCCGATCCTGAACGTCGCGAAATGCCGGAAGTGTGGTAACCAGCGGCAGGGCGGCGCCGGCTGCGAATAATTCGACCTGTGTATGCCGCGTGGCATGAACGACGAGCACCGGTATGTCGGCAGGGGAGGAACTGATCGTCGGCTGAACCTTCAGCCAAAAGGTGCCGCGTCCGGCGCGCGTCCTATTGCCCGGCAACGGCACGAAATACGAGTCAAGCGCTCCGTTCGTTACACTGTCCGCTAAGGGGTCCGGCGCTGTCGCTCCCAGCCACCGCACGTCGAGCGGCGGGCGGACCGTCGCTGCCGCCGCGGCTTCGGAAACTGCCGGCGTCGCATTCACGGTGAAAAGCAGCACCGACATCCCTATCCAACCACGCAATTGTCAGCTCCGCTTGGTACAACTCAATAGCGCCGCGACAGCAGCCAGTTAGCCAGCAAACGCAGCGGCGCAGCGCGCGCTCCGAAAGGCTCGAGCGCATTCAGGGCCTGACGGTGCAGCAAGTTTACACGCTCCTGCGAGGCCTCTATGCCGATGATCGCCGGATGCGTCGGCTTGTCGCGCTCTCGGTCCGCGCCGGTGGCTTTGCCCAGAGTCGACACATCGCCCAACACGTCGAGCAGATCATCCTGGATCTGGAATGCCAAACCGATGGCGGTCGCAAAATCGTTGAGCGCGGCATACAGGTGTCGACTCAAGTGCGGGACGCATTCGGCGGCCATGAGCACGCTCGCGCGAATGACCGCACCGGTCTTGCGTGCGTGCATGTCTTCAACTTGTTCGATATCGGGTTGCTTACCCTGTACCGCCAAATCGATGGCCTGGCCGCCGGCCATACCGAAAGTGCCGCTGGCCTGGCTCAACAGGTCGACCAGCGCCAAGCGGATCGCGGGCGACGCCGGCAGGGCCGAATCGCGGGCCAGCAGCTGAAAGGCCAGCGGTTGCAGGGCATCGCCTACCAGGATCGCCGTCGCCTCATCGAAGGCCTTGTGGCAAGTCGGCCGTCCGCGCCGCAAGTCATCGTCATCCATTGCCGGAAGATCATCGTGCACCAGCGAGTAGACATGAATGAGTTCGATCGCGCAGGCCGCGGCTTCGACTTCGTCTTCCGTCAAACCCAGAGTTCTCGCAGTCGCGAACAGCAGTGCCGGCCGTATGCGCTTACCGCCGCCCAAGACGCTGTAGCGCATTGCCTCGTGCAATCGGGCCGGCACTGCCTCAGCCGCCGGCAGGCGAGCCGCCAGGGCAGCCTCCATTCGAATTCGCCAGGACTCGAGCTGGGCGCCGAAACCGTCCGGCACGGCAGCTTCGGTGTCCGCCGCGGCTACCGGATCGGGCGTACTCAGTGTGGCTCCACTGTGCTGTCGTCCGTCTCGCGCACGGGGCGCTTCTTCACTTGCGCCACCGGAATGGCGGCGACCGTGGCATAACGCGCAGCCTCGCTGTACTGAATCGGCAGCTCGGGCGCCATCGGACCTTCGACGCGGGGTCCCCGCAGCGAAGCCATGAGAGCCTTGAGGGGGTGGCTGAAGGCGTCGTTGACCGCGGTGCCCTCGAATCCGCAATGAGCCATGCAATTGTCGCAGCGCGGATTCTTGCCGACGCCGTACTTGTCCCACTCGGTGTCTTCGATCAACGATTTATAGCTGTCCGCATAGCCTTCGTCCGACAGCAAATAACAGGGACGCTGCCAGCCGAACACGTTGTACGTGGGATTGCTCCAGGGCGTGCACTGGTAGGTCTGATTACCCGCGAGAAAGTCGAGGAACAACCCCGAGTGGTTGAACGACCAGGGAATGCCCGGACGGTTCTTACGGCGGCTAAAAATGCCCCGAAACAGCTGTTTGCTGGCAGTGCGTCCGAGGAATACATCCTGCCGCGGCGCATGGTGGTAGCTGTATCCGGGCGACACGGTAATGCCTTCGATCCCGAGCTTCATTGCCGTGTCGAAGAAATCCGCTACATCGTCCGGATCCTCACCGCTGAATAAGGTGCAATTCACCGTTACTCGAAAACCCTTGGTCCGGGCCAGCTCGATGGCCGCAACCGCTTTGTCGAACACACCTTCCTGGCACACCGATTCGTCGTGCCGCTGTCGATTGCCGTCCAGATGGATGGAGAACGTCAGGTAGGGCGACGGCCGATACTCATCGATATGCTTGGCCAAAAGGATGGCATTCGTGCACAGATACACGAATTTCTTCCGCGCCACGATCCCCGCCACGATCTGCGGCATCTCTTTATGAATGAGCGGTTCGCCGCCGGGGATGGACACGATGGGCGCACCGCATTCATCGACCGCGCGCAAAGCGTCATCGACGCTCACCCTCTTTTGCAGGATCTCCTTGGGGTAATCAATCTTGCCGCACCCCGAACAGGCGAGATTGCACATGAAAAGAGGTTCCAACATGAGAACCAGAGGGTAGCGCTTATCGCCGCGCAGCTTGCGGCCGGCAATATAGCGGCCAACCCGGTACATCTGCAAAAGTGGTATAGCCATACGCCATCTTACCGCGACCGAGGCGGCGAGGAACTCAATTTTACGCCTACAGGGCGAGCACCGCCTCCCGGTGGTCGCGCCAAATCCGCGCCCACTCCATCACAAACCACGGTGTGAACTTACCGCGCGGGTGAGCATCGAACTGGGCCTGAAGCGCGTCCGGCCCGACCCAGCGCCAGCTTAAGATTTCGTCACGATTGATTTCAAGCGGTTCCGAGCAAGTTCCGATGAAAACCGAGCATAGTTCGTGCTCGGAGGCCGTGGCATCGAACTGGGCCTGATATTGGAACTTGAACAGGAACTGCAGCGGGCAACCTATTCCGAGCTCTTCGTGCAAGCGGCGTTGAGTGGCCGCCTCCATGCTCTCGCCGCTGCGCGGATGGCTACAGCAGCTATTGGACCAGTACAAGGGCCACAGCCGTTTGGAGGGCGCCCGCTGCTGTATGAGCAGCTCGCCGGCGCCATTGAAGATCAGGAGCGAAAAAGCTCGATGCAAAATGCCCTGGCCCTCGTGGCATCGCGCCTTGCTCAGGTACCCTACGTCTTGGTCGGCTGCGTCAACCAAAATGAGCGCATCCAAATCCAGATCTGCTGCAATGTCCCGCGCATTCACCGGGTGGCTTCCAACCTCAGCCACGCTGACAAACTCTCATTCTCTCCACGCAATCTCCGTCTTGACTACCTGCAACGATGATAACTGCTTGCGAAACCTCTGTACCAGCCCGTTGCGGACTAGGTCAGCAGGCCGCGCTCGCGAAACCAGCGCACGGCGTCGTCGAAGGCAAGGGCCGCAGGCCGCCATTGGTATCCAAGCTCGCGCGCCGCTTTCGCGCTGGAAAAAAACATGTGCTTACGCGACATGCGCACGCCTTCCAGCGTAATCCGGCCGCTGCGGCCTGTGACTCGCGCGACCGCCTCTGCAATGTAAGCGATGGGCAGCACGGCCGCATACGGCAAGCGGATGCGGGGCGGCTTGCGGCCGGCGAGCTGCGCGATGTAGCCCAGTATTTGCTGCAGCGTCAGGTCCTCGCCGCCGAGAATGTAGCGTTCGCCGGTGCGGCCGTGATGAAAAGCCATCAAGTGGCCCGCCGCAACGTCATCGACGTGCACGACATTGAGTCCGGTGTCGACGTACGCCGGCATACGGCCGGCAGCGGCGTCGAGCACCAGTTGACCGGTCGGCGTAGGCTTCACGTCGCCCGGCCCCACCGGTGTCGATGGGTTGACGATGACGGCCGGCGTCCCGGCGGACGCGGCCTCGAGTACCAGGCGCTCGGCAAGAAATTTCGAGCGTTTGTAATGACCGATCATCGCCGCGAGCGAGACGGGCGTGCGCTCATCGCCGGGCGAACCATCTGCAGGTATGCCCATGGTCGCAACGCTGCTGGTGTAGACGATCTTTTCGACCCCCGCGTGGGCGGCAGCGGTCAACAGATTGCGGGTTCCCTCGACGTTCGTGAGATAGAGCTGCGAGGGATTTGGAGCGCCCAGCCGATAGTCCGCCGCAACATGGAAAAGAACGGCGCAGTCGCTCAATGCGCGGTTCAGAGACGCCGCGACCGTCAAATCACCCACGGCGATTTCGAGCGGCAGGTTCTGCAAGTTGGTGCGGTCCGATGCCGTGCGAACCAGAGCGCGAACCTGCCAGCCGGCCTGCACCAATGCTCTCGCAACGGCCGCGCCGACGAAACCGGAGGCACCGGTTACCAACGCTCTCATGCGATTCGGGACGGCGACCCTGCCGCGAACGCGAGCGGCGCCAGCGCGCCGGTGCGGGCGACGGCGACCAAAGCACGCGAGGCGGTTCGGTACCGATGCGCGAGCCGTAGCAGCGGTGCAATGTCCCTTGGCGACCGGGCGATCCCAAGAATGAGCCGCGAGATGTGCACGGTGCCTTCGCGGCTGGCCGCCAAAACCGCAGCGGGGAGCGTGTCGTTGGCAGTGTCCACGATCACGCGTACCGCGATAAAAGGCAGGCCATGCGTCGCCGCAATCTTCGCAACGCCCAAGCTTTCCATATCCACGGCCGCGGCGCCGGTCTCCCTAAACGCGGCGGCCTTGCCGGCGGAGTCTTTGATGATCAGTGCAGTGGTAAGCAGCTTGCCGCTCACCACGGTATGCGGTGCGGCGATCGCCGCGATCAACAGCTCGCGCCAATGCGGGTCGGTCGCGAATGTCGCACCGTCTCGTGAAACCACGGCGTTCGGCAGGCAAACCGTTCCGGCCGGCAGCGCCGGATCGAGACCGCCTGCCATTCCCCAGCTGACCAACGCGGTGGCGCCCGCGTCCACGAGCGCACGGGCGGCGATCGCGGCAGCCGTGGAACCCATGCCGCTCACCGCCACCAGAGTTCCATCATTGATCGCCAACAGGCCATCGCCGCGCCGCAGCGGCGCTCCGAAGGTGCGTGCCTCTGCACTGAGCGCCGCGACGACGCCCGTTAGGAGCCTGTCTGAGTGTTCCACGTGGCCGCGACCGTGGCAGATTTCCCCTCAGACAAGGCGGAGCCGACGCGATTGGGTAGACAGGCTCCTCCGCTCAATGCGTGATTCCGCGGCGCGTAAGCGTGCGAAATGCTGCAAGCGCCCACAGCGGAAAATAACCGCTATAGCCGTGGTATTTCAGATAAAAGACGCGCGGGAATCCCGGCGCGGTGAAGGTGGGATCGCTCCACAGGCCGTCCGCTCCCTGTGTCCGCAGTAAATGATCGATGCCGCGGCGCACCGCATCCGCGCCGACCTCGCCTGCCGCGAGCAGCGCGAGCACGGCCCATGCCGTTTGATAGGGTGTGCTCGCCGCTCTGCAGAACGGGCGCGCATAGCTGTCGTTGCTCTCACCCCAGCCGCCGTCCGCGTTCTGCCGGCCCTTCAGCCACTCGACGGCCTTGCGCACAGCGGGATCCTGGCCGGTGAGACCGGTTTGCGCGAGAGCCGTCAACACCGACCATGTACCGTAAATATAGTTGGTGCCCCAGCGGCCGAACCACGAGCCGTCGTCCTCTTGTTCCTCGCGCAGAAAGGCCACCGCGCGCGCCAACGCGGCCGCGTCCTGTGGACGAGCGACTCTGGCCAGCACCGTCACCACACGGGCCGTTACGTCGCTGGTCGGCGGGTCCAGCAGCGCGCCGTGATCGGCGAACGGAATCTTGTTGAGCGAGTAATACGTGTTATCCGCATCGAATGCCGCAAAGCCGCCGTTCTTGCTTTGCATGCCGACCAGCCAATCCAAGGCCCGACGCACGCTTTCAGTGTAGTCCTCTGAGTTACGCGCCTGATGCATGGCCCAGACGACGGCTGCGGTGTCATCGAGATCGGGATAGTGGCTGTTCGCGAATTGAAACGCCCATCCGCCGCCCGGCACTCCGGGGCGATTGGCGCGCCAGTCGCCCGGCTCGTCCAGCACTTGCTCGGTTTGCAGCCAGTCGAGGCTGCGCGTGGCAGCACTCACGGCAGCCGCATCTCCGGCCTCCTGCATGGCGAGCGTCGCCAGCGCGGTGTCCCAGACCGGCGACACGCAGGGTTGGCAATAAGCGCTCGAAGGACCCACCACCAGCAGCTTCTGCAACGCGCGCTTGGCCGTCGCTCGGCGCGGATCGTCGTTCGGATAGCCGAGTATGGTCATCACCTCCAAGGCGTTGACCATGGCCGGAAAAATCGCGCCGAGGCCATCCTCGCCGTTCAATCGCTCGAGCATCCATTCCTCCGCACGCCGCGTTGCGCGCTCGCGCATGCTGCGCGGGATGAAGGAATCGATCATCCGGCCCAAGCGATCCGCAATCAGAAACACCCGCCCGAGCATTCCGCCCTGCTTCACCGCATCGCGAAAATAATCGCGTTCCTGTTCCGGCGGCGTCGTGAACAATTCGCGAATATCCACGTTCCGCGGATTCTTGGCCACGGGCTTGCGGGTACACAATATGAACAGCGGTACCATCACGGTTCGGGACCAATAGGCCACTTTGTCCAGATGGAAGGGAAACCAGCGCGGCAGCAGCATGATTTCCACGGGAATGTAGGGAACGCCTCGCCACGGAAGCTGGCCGAAAAGCGCCAGCGCAATGCGAGTGAACACATTCGACCGAGCCGCGCCGCCGCGTTCGAGTATGGCGGCGCGCGCACGCGCCATGTGGGGCGCCTGCGGATCGTCGCCGGCAAGTTTCAGCGCGTAGTACGCCTTCACCGTGCAGCTGATATTCAAGTCGCCGCCGTGGTACAGGGGCCATCCGCCGTGTTCTGCCTGATGAGCGCGCAGATACACGGCAAGCTTCTTTTCAAGCGGCGCGTCGATCTCGTTCAAGAAGTGCATCATCATGATGTACTCGGCCGGAATCGTGCAGTCGGCCTCGAGCTCGAACAGCCAGTAGCCCTGCGCGCTCTGCCGCGCGATCAAGGCATCGCGTGCGGCGAACACTGCACGATCCAAGGCAGATGCCACGGCCGTTTTGGTGAGCGTATGGGACACGATGTCCGCGCGCGCCGTGACGCCCGCAGCCTGCGAAGTGGGTTTCTGAGCAATGCGAGTCACGTGGCCGAACTCCCGTAGGAGCGGCGCAGTGCGCGCTCCGGCTCGAGCAGGTGCGCCGGGTCGATCGCGTGCACCGGGTGGGGCCGGCGTGTTTCTCCGATTTGAGCAAGCGGCAGGCCGCGCGCCGCCCGCGCGAACAGGCGTCGGAGCAGCCAGTCGTTGCGGCCGACGAAGTCCGTGGATATCCGCGTCATGGCGACCGCTTTGCGCGAAATCTTCACTTGAACACCCGTTGTAAAGCTTGGATTTCGATTAATTTTTTGCAATGTCAGCACGGCGAGTCCGATTGCCCACAGGCAAAAGCGGCGGATGCCGGCCTCCTTGCCGGGAATCAGCAAGGTGTATTCCAGTGCATTGCGCAGATGCGCGTGGGCAACCGCGACCAGTTCGCGCATGCCGGCCGCAAATCGCGGATCGTAGGGTTCGGGAGTCAGCCGCGCCAGATCGACCCCATACCGCGAGAAGACTTCCTGCGGCAGCCAGCATGCCCCGCGGTTTCGGTCTTCCCACACATCCTTCAAGATATTCGTCATTTGCAACCCTTGCGCGAACGATACGGCTTGGGCTTGCAGCCCGGCGCGGCGACCCGCGATGGCGGGCGAATACTCGCAGAAAAGATCCGTGAGCATGTCGCCCACCACGCCGGCAACGTAGTAACAGTAATCATCCAGATCCGTCAGACGAGGCAACCCGCGCAGACTTGCGGTGGATTGAAAACGCGGCATTCCGTAGCACATCAGCTCGACGCAGCGGTGAATGGCGACGCGCTGCGGTTCGGCCAAAGCCGCGGTGACATTGATGACCCGCTGCATGTTGCGCACCAGATCGCGCTCCGTCGGCAGTGTCCGGTCCGACAGGCGCGTCTCGAGTTCCCGGGTAAGCGTTTGGGACTCGCCGCGCCCGCCGAGCGCTGCCGTGAACCTCTGCAGGAAGGCGTGCGTCTCAGGCGGCGACAGCGCCGGCTCATCCTCGATCGTGTCGGCGATGCGGCATAGCAAATAGGCGTTAGTCACCGAAATCCGCAGCGCGGCCGGCAACTGGGGAATCGTCAGCGCAAAGGTTCGCGAGACGTGCGGAAGTATTTGGTCTTGATAGACTTCATCGGAAATGCCGGAATCCATGCGAACAGTATCTCGGAAATTCGAAGCGATAGCATCAGTGGGCGCTCCCTTGTGGCAATTCTGCCACATCGGCACCGGTCGTTGCCAGCGGGGGGCTGCGACAGTATAAACTGCACCAGATGGCCGAAGCACCCACTACCTATCCTATCCTGGAATCCATTGACGAGCCGGCAGACCTGCGGCGCCTACCGCCTGCCAAGCTCGCGGAGCTGGCTTCCGAGCTGCGTCAGTTCCTGATCCATAGCGTCAGCACTCGCGGCGGCCATTTTGCCGCCGGATTGGGCACGATCGAACTGACCATCGCGCTACACTATGTGTTCAACACCCCCTATGACCGACTGGTATGGGACGTGGGCCATCAAGCGTACCCGCATAAGGTCTTGACCGGGCGGCGGGCACTGCTGCATACCATCAAGCAGGATAAGGGTTTGGCACCCTTCCCGACGCGCAGTGAAAGTGCCTACGACACTTTCGGCGTCGGCCATTCGAGCACGTCGATCAGCGCAGCGTTGGGAATGGCCATTGCGGCTGCCAAGCGCGGCGAGGACCGCCGCGCGGTAGCCATCATCGGCGATGGTGCTTTGACCGCCGGCATGGCATTCGAGGCGCTCAATCACGCCGGCACGGCGCCGGCCGATCTGCTCATCATTCTCAACGACAACGACATGTCGATTTCGGAAAACGTCGGCGCACTGTCCAATTATCTCGCGCGCGCGCTGTCGGGGCGCATGTACGCCCATCTGCGCGAGGGGGGCAAGAAGGTGTTGCGTCAGATGCCGACGGTGTGGGAACTCGCGCGCCGCTCGGAAGAACATCTGAAGGGCATGGTCCTTCCCGGGACGCTGTTCGAAGAAATGGGATTCAATTACATCGGGCCGATCGACGGCCACGATGTCAAAGCGCTCATCGCCACGCTGAACAACGTGAAGAAGCTGCGCGGGCCGCAGTTCTTGCACGTCGTCACGCGCAAGGGCAAAGGCTACGCGCCGGCGGAAGCGGATCCGATCAAGTGGCATGGTCCGGGACCCTTCGATCCGGCCAGCGGCAAGCTTTTCAAAGAAGCCAGTTCAGGCCCGACCTATTCGCAGATCTTCGGGCAGTGGCTTTGCGATATGGCGGAGCGCGATCCCAGCATCATCGGCATTACGCCGGCAATGCGTGAAGGCTCGGGTCTGGTCGAATTCTCGAAACGTTTCCCGGACCGCTATTTCGACGTGGCGATCGCCGAACAGCACGCGGTCACGTTTGCGGCAGGCCTTGCATGCGAAGGCTTCAAGCCGATCGTCGCCATTTATTCGACGTTCTTGCAGCGCGCTTACGATCAGCTCATTCACGACGTCGCCGTGCAGAATCTTCCAGTTGTGTTCGCGTTGGACCGTGCGGGGCTGGTCGGCAGCGACGGTGCGACCCATCAAGGAAGCTACGACCTGTCGTTCCTGCGCTGCATCCCCAACATGGTGCTCATGACGCCCGCCGATGAGAACGAATGCCGCCAAATGCTGTACACGGGAACCACGCTTTCTGCCCCGTCGGCGGTGCGCTATCCCCGCGGCACCGGACCCGGGGTTCCCATCGTCGCTGAGATGCTGGCTCTTCCCATCGGCCGCGCGCAGATGCGGCGCGAAGGCCGCAGTGGATTGGCAATTCTCGTGTTCGGCACGCTGCTAGAGTCGGCCCGCAAGATCGCCGAGCGGCTGGACGCGACGCTGGTCAATATGCGCTTCGTCAAGCCGCTCGATGAAGCGCTCGTCATCAGCTTGGCGGCTCGTCACCTGGCGATCGTGACCATCGAAGAGAACGCAATCATGGGCGGTGCCGGCTCCGCCGTGAGCGAAGCGCTCGCCGCCGCCGGCGTGCAGGTCCCGCTCCTGCAACTCGGTATTCCCGACCGATTCATCGAGCACGGTTCACGCGACACATGTCTTGCGGCCGCGGGCCTCGATCTTGCCGGACTGTCCGCCAGCGTCGAGCAGTGGTGGACCCCGCAAACTCAAGTACGGATACGGTCGGTCAAAGGCGCCTGAGACGCAGCGGGAGGTTCAGCCCGCCGCTGCACGAATCGGGCGACTTACCGCAGTGATGAATTCTCCGCTTCCCCAGTTGAGGCCGGCAAACACGACATTGCGCCCGGAGCTGCAATAGTCGGCGCGCACGTCGGCACTCCATCCCAACAGCAGGACCAGGACCGCCAGGATGGTCAATCGATGCATGTCGCCGTCAATACTGGACTATCCCGGTCTTGCGATGCGTGAAATTTGCGGAGAGCCGCGCGCCTCCCCGCCCCGCGATTTCACGCCGCTTGCGACCGGGACAAAATATCATCGGGGGTGTGGGTCTCGATAAAGGCGCCGGCGGCGGCGATGTCCAGCCCCAGCGGACGATCATCCGCGTATCTCGCGATCACGCCGCGCAGTGCCCGGTACAGCGCGAAGGTGCGTGACGCCGGACTCGGGTCAGCGCCGAGCAGGTCGTAGCTCTGGCACGCAGCCAACAACTCGATGGCGACGATCTTTTGCACATTGTCGACGATGTGCAGGGCCTTCAAAGCGGCCGGCGTCGCATGACACAGCATATCCTCCTGCAGTCCCGATGTGATGCCGCCGTCGAGACCGGCCGGCGCGGCAAGCCGACGATTTTCCCCGACCAGAGACACGGCTGTGTACTGCGCGATCATGAACCCCGAGGCCGTGCCATCGGCCGTCGCCAAGAAGGCAGGCAGCCCACTGACGAGCGGATTGACCATGCGATCCAGCCGTCTCTCGGAGATCATGCCGAGTTCCGCCACAGCGATGCCCATCTGATCCATGGCGAGGCCGATGACGGCTCCGACGGAATGCGCTTGCGAATAGATTTCTGGAGCGTCCGGCACACCAGAGACGATGGGATTGTCCGTGACGCTCGCGAGTTCCCGATCGACCACGCCGACCACATCGCCCCAGACGTCGCGCACCGCTCCATGCACTTGGGGAATCGCTCTCAAGCTCAACGCATCCTGTGTCTTTCGGCCCGCGGCGCTCGATAAAATATGTGATTCGGATAGCAATAGGTTCAGCTTGGCGGCGACCTCGCGCAAACCGGGCGATGCGCGCAGGGCCATGGCGGCGGGATGGATTGCGCTTATCTGACAGCGTTGGGTTTCGAAGCTCATTGCGGCAACGGCATCTGCCCAATCCATGAGGCGGCGTACCCGGTCCAGAACCAGTGAGCTCAAGCCGGTGACGCAAGGCGTGCCATTCACCAGGCACAGACCTTCTTTCGCCTCCAATAACAGGGGTTTGAGCCCCAACCGGACGAGCGCCTCGGCGGCGGACAATCGCTCGCCCAGCAGGATGGCCGTCCCATGTCCGATGAGCGCCAAACCAATATGCGCGCTGTGGGTGAGGTAGCCCACCGAGCCCTGCTCTGGAACTTCGGGTGAAACGCCGGCATTCAATAGATCGACGATTTGCTGCACGACGCTCAAACGCAGGCCCGAGTACCCATGCGCAAAGTTGTTGACCGCGGACGCCATGATCGCCCGCGTTTCCTGAACCGGTAGCGGCGTACCAACGCCGACCGCATGGCTCATCAGGATGTTTCGCGATAGGGCGCTATGTTTTTCGCGAGGAACTATGACGTCCGCGAGCGCGCCGACACCCGTGTTGACGCCGTATGCCCGGATGCCCCTCTCCACCACGGTTCTTACGATGGCGTTGGCCGCCTCGATTCTTGCCTTGGCCGCCGCCGACAGCTCGAGGACTGTCCCATGCGAAGCTATCGCGGCTACCTCAAACCATCGCAGCGGGCGGTCGAGAATAATCGGGTTCATGGGCTTGTCCATCTTTGTTGTCGGCGATCTTTCGATGCGTGCCTTAAATTGAACGCAAGCGTCGAGAATGACGATACAGCCTTGAAACTGCGAAGAAAACGACATTTTCTCTCATGCGATTTATGCTTCTTGATCATGTGTTGACCGGCGGTGCAACCGTCAAGTCAGCGAAGCTCATCGGCAGCGGTGGTTGCCGGTAAGCGATACAGATACGCGGCCAATTGGGAACCCAGTGCGCTCGCAACCAATATCAGCTTATGGTTCGAGGTGAGCTTGCCCAACCAGTCGAAGGCGCCGCCGTCAATCAATGGAATCTGTTCGCCGCTGGGACAGCGCGCACCGATCATGAATCGTAGACCGTCGTAGTAATCATGCGCGAGCGTCTCAAACATCACGGGCATCCCGTCCAATGCATCGGCGATGCGCCGGCCGAGCGATGCACGCGCCGGAGTCGCGAGAATTTTGATGGTCCGAGCCGGAAAACCGTAGCCATGCTGTTCGAGTCGATTCAATGCGCTCACATGCGTCCGAATGTGCTCGGATAATGACTCGACCAGTAAACCATGGTCTTTGCGCTCATGCCCTGCGGTCGTAAGGCTGAACATCCGGAAATGTGCCGCATAACCCGGCAGTCTCGGGACTTGCTGAGCACGTACACAGCGGTGACTGGTCGTGAGTTTCACTATCTGCGTCGGATCTTTGCGTAAGCGTCGTGCGCTTTCGAGAGCCAGCAAGTTGGTGGGGTCCGACACGACTTCTGTGCCGCGAATGGTAGAGACGATTCTATTCTGGCTCGTGAGCCCGATCGCGGAACACGAACCGAGCGGCGCGAGCGGCGAAAGCTCCAATGCCTCAAAGGAAGGTGCGGCTGCCAGCAGATGGCCGTCGAGCGCGTTGAGCGTTCGCTGATCGACATAGGCCGGACAGACGAAGCGGTCTCGTTCCCACTGCTGCCGAACGCTGGTCGCGGTACGCAGCGCCGCTCGTTGCTCCATCACGCCCAACAGCAAAGACCAAAGTTCAGACGCAGCCAAACCCCTGGCGAGGGCCGCATGAGCGGCTTCGCCAATTTCCGCGCGCGCCCAGTTGCGCTCCGTCTTCAGTGGCATGGGATCTCCCGATTCGTTGCGAAAGGCGGCTTGCCGCAAGGCCGACGAAACCGTTCCTTCAAAGGAGTACGGGGTACCCGAATTCGGCTGCCTGGCGCTCATGGTTCAGCACGTCAGCAAGCCTGCCTTCTGGTTCAAAATCAAGCCCATGCAGGAAGAGACTTTCGCGTACCAGAGCCAAGGCGGGGTCGGCGATAACACTCGCCAGCGCGGAACGAAGCGCGTGAAGCGTCGCCTCGTCGGTC
>DASXYI010000077.1:0-37022 GCA_036502605.1 Steroidobacteraceae bacterium | reverse complement strand
GGCATGTTCAGATCGTAGGCAACCGACATGAGCAGCAGCGGAAGCGGCGTTAGCCCGAGGACCAGGACGAGCGTCGTGCCGAGGGCCGGCCGGGGATTCGATGCCCACCGGAGCAATCCTGCCAGGCTCAAAACTGCAAGTGCATACCACCCGAGGAGGGGAATGCCATCGACATAGAACTCAGGGTCAGGTTGGCGCTGCCAGCGGTCGATGACCACCCACGCCGCAAGCCACGCCGCGCTCAGTAGCATGATGGCAACGGCAGGGTTGCCGTGCGGCTCCGCGTCCACCTTTCGGAGACACCACAGACGCCCCAAGGTCCTGAACCAGGAAGGCCGCTTAGGTGCGGAGTCGGAGGTTGCGCCCCCGAGCATTAGGAGCCTGGCTCCTGTGTCCGCCGACTATTTCGATTCAACGATCTTCTTGAGGTTTTGCAATCCCGCTTGATAGATACCCGTGATCGTGTCGGTGGCGGTCTTGTCGTTCTCGTTATCCGGGGGACTATCGCCCACGTTTTTGCGCTTGAAACGACCGGACCAGGTCACCAGCGTCTTGTCGTTGCCAGTGGACGTCACCACGAAGCTGGACGAGTAATGGGATACGGGAAGTACCGACTCCATGATCGCATATCGAAAGCGGTGGCCGGTATCGTCGAACTCGAGCAGCTTTTCCTTGATCGTGCCGCCGCCCTTCAGCGTCAGCACACGGACGGCACCGACCGTGTTGTTGGTGCCGCTGACGATCTCGTCGCTGGCGAGCGCGGGGTGCCAGGTGTTCAAGGAATTGAAATTCTTCGCCGCGTCCCAGACTTTGTCCGCGGGCGCCGCAATCGTTATGGTTTTTTTGACGCGCAGCTCAGGGGCGGCAGCCAGCGTGTACGTGGCTGCCAGCAGCGATATCGTGAATGCCGTCGCAGTAATCGTCTTCATGTCATTGATCCTTTGAGTAGCCTCCCAACCTTAGGAAGCCTGTCCGAGCATTCTGCGTGAGCCGCGGAATACTCAGACAGGCTCCTGCACATGATTGTAAGCTGTCGGGCAGGCGACGGGGCATTGCACGCTCAATCTAAGAGCGCGAAAACCAATGAGCCGCCCTGCATCCGTGCGCCAACTCCAGGCGCCGGCGGCACCGTGCGCAAATAAGCTCGCGGATCCGGGCACAAACCATGCATTGGACCTCATCACGCCGGTCCCCGATTACAACATTCCAGCGACAGCGGAGGCTATCTTTCTCGTGCCTGTTGTGCAATAAACTTGCGTGTCAGTAAACCCTATGTTACGAATTGCATATAACGATCACCAGGGAGACAAGGGTGACCGACAATTCCGCCTTGGGCGTAGACAAAGACGCCGAACAATTGCGCGCCTTGGGTTACGTGTCGCATTTCGATCGAACGATGTCGAAATGGGAGAACTTCTCGCTGGGGTTCACCTATCTGTCGCCGGTGGTCGGCGTGTACACCATATTCGCCGGTGCGTTCATCGTCGGCGGCCCGCCGATGTGGTGGACCTATATCCTGGTGGCTTTGGGTCAGCTCCTGGTGTGCCTGGTCTTTGGCGAGATCGTCTCGCAATTTCCCATCTCCGGCGGCCTGTATCCCTGGGCGCGCCGCCTCATGGGGAAGCGCTGGGCGTGGATGGCGGGATGGGTTTACGCGTGGGCCCTATGCTGCACCATGGCCGGTGTGGCGACCGGCGTCGCGCCGTTTCTCGCGCAGCTGTTCGGCGTCGACAGCACTCCCGTGGCGACGACCCTCATTGCGCTCGTGCTCATCGCCATGACCACCGTGCTGAACTTGAGCGGTACGCGCCTGCTGGCGCGGGTCGCGATGTTCGGCTTCGTGTGCGAATTGGTGGGCGCCATCGTGGTCGGCGGCTATCTGTTGCTGTTTGCGCAGCATCAGCCGCTCAAAGTATTGGTCGACACGACGATCGCGCATTCGAACGGCAGCTATTGGCCCGCGTTCCTGGCCTCCTCGTTGGCCGCCATGTTTTGCTACTACGGCTTCGAAGCCTGCGGCGATGTGGCCGAGGAGACGCCCGACGCCAGCCGCATGATTCCCAAAGCCATGCGCATGACGATTTACATCGGCGGCGCCGCCGCCACCTGGGTCTGCCTGGCGTTCATCCTGTCCATCCCGGACATGGGCGCTGTCATGTCAGGCGCCGACAAGGACCCCATCGTCACGCTGCTGCGCGCGGCCATGGGCGAAGTCGGCTTTCGGGCGGTCATCGTGGTCGTGCTGGTGTCCTTCATTTCCTGTCTGTTGAGTCTGCAGGCAGCCGCCAGCCGATTGACTTTCGCCTACGCCAGGGATCAGATGATTTTCGGCAGCAAGTACTTGAGCCGCATGTCGCCGGGCCATCATGTTCCGGCCACGGCGCTCATCGTGATGGGCGCGATACCAGCGGTGATCGCGCTCTCGGCGTTGTGGCTGCAAGATGCCATCACCATCATCATTAGCTTCGCAGCGGTCGGAATTTATATTTCCTTCCAAATGATCGTGCTGGCCGCATTGATCGCGCGCGGCAAGGGCTGGCGGCCGTTGGGCCCTTTCACCTTGGGTGCCTGGGGATGGTGCGTGAACCTGCTCGCGTTTGTCTACGGCGTCAGCGCCATCGTCAACATCCTGTGGCCACGCAGTCCGAACAATCCCTGGTATAGCAATTATTCCATGCTGGTGACCACCGTCGGCATCGTGGTGCTCGGCGCTTTCTACATGGTGGTGGCGAAACCCTACGAGCACGGCAACGCGCCGGCGGGCGACGCGCATCGATTGACCCCGAAGGTACCCCAGTCTGCGGTAACGCAGTCTTAGGGGTAGGGACCCGCCGTGGCGTCATTGCCGCCGTCGACGCTCAAGTTCGTGCCCGTCACGTAGCTCGCGCGATCGGATGCCAAGAAATGCACGCAACTCGACCACGGCGACGGCCATTTCCTTGGCATCACTCTTGCGGAGCACATGGCCAATCAAGGCAAGGACGTCACCTATGTGTGCGACGCGCCCTGGATCCGCGACCGGCAACTGTGGGGCGGACCGACCATACCGAAGCTCGGCGATCCTCGAGTCAACGTCGAACCAGGGTAAGATCCTGCCTGGCTTACGAGGTACCGCTGATGACCCAATCGAATTCGCCCGTGGACACTGCGCCGAAGAATGAACTGAGCCGTTCTCTCAAGGCGCGCCATTTGACCATGATTTCGATCGGCGGAATCATCGGCGCCGGGCTGTTCGTCAGCAGCAGCACCGCGATCATCGCAGCGGGCCCCGCCAGCTTCATCAGCTACGCCATTTGCGGCCTATTGATACTCTTGGTCATGCGAATGTTGGGAGAAATGGCGACGGCGCTGCCCAACGTCCGTTCGTTCACCGAGTTTGCCCGAGCCGGCCTGGGCGAGGGCGCCGGATTCGTGGTGGGCTGGTTGTATTGGTATTTTTGGGTGTTGGTGGTCCCGGTCGAGGCGATCGCCGGAGCCAAGATCCTGCAGCTGTGGATACCTCTTCCGGCGTTGCCCATTGGCATGGGCCTGATGACGGTGATGACCTGCGTGAATTTGATGTCGGCCAGGTCTTACGCCGAGTTCGAATTCTGGTTCGCATCCATCAAGGTCGCGGCCATCCTGGTTTTCATTGCCATCGCGACGTCTTACGCGTTTGGCTGGACCGCCCCGCAGGGCTCGACATTCGGCAACCTGATCGACTACGGCGGCTTTACGCCGCACGGCTGGATTGCGGTACTCGCCGCGGTTCCCACGGTTTTCTTCGCCATGACGGGCGCCGAAATCACCACCATCGCCGCGGCCGAATCCGAACAGCCGGGCCGCGCGGTGGCCCGAATGAGTTCCGCCGTGATTGGGCGCATTCTGGTTTTCTACGTGATTTCGCTGTTCCTGATCGCCGCGGTAATTCCCTGGAATACCGTCCGCTCGGGCGAGTCCCCGTTCACCTTGGCGTTGAACACCATGCACGTGCCCTGGGCAGGCGGCATCATGACCGTCATTATTCTCACCGCCGTACTGTCGTGCATGAATTCCGCGTTTTACGTGAGCTCACGCGTGCTATTCATACTCGCCGAACGCGGCGATGCGCCGCAGGCGTTGGTCAAATTGAACGCCCGCCGCGTGCCCGTGGGCTCGGTGCTCATGGGCGCATTGGCGGGTTTTCTGGGAATCATTGCGGCCACCGAGACGCCGAAGGTCGTCTTCGACTTTCTGGTGAGTTCCTCCGGGGCGTTGGCCGTGTACATCTACATGGCCATTGCGATGGCGCAAATCACCCTGCGTCGACGCCGCGAGCGCGATGGCGAACCGCAGCCCCCGGTGGTGATGTGGCTGTTCCCCTGGTTGAGTTATGCCGCCATCGCCGGCATGGCCGCCGTCTTGATTGCCATGGCCTTCACGCCGGGCTTGCAGCAGGACTTCAACTTCAGCTGCATCACCCTGATCGTGGCGATCGCCGCCTATTTCGTAACCAAGTGGATGCGCCGGCCCGCGCCGATTCCCAGCGTCAGCACTTGATCGAATGCGATTTTACGCATTTTTTGTGATTATCCATTTGTCAAGTGATAAAAACTACACTGCCGCATACAAAGTGTACGCTGCTTATCCCCGTATTTTTGGCAGTATGAGTCATGCCTTGCGGTGGCCCCGCGAGGCGGCAGGTTTAGGAGAATCTCGCGCCGGCAAGCCAGCCAACTCCCCCGTCGGTGCGATATCCCGGCGGCGTGGGCACCTTATAAGGCCCACGCCGTTTTTTATTTGGGTAATCCGCTCGCGATGATCGCCGTACTCCAGGCCAAGGCGGCCGGTCTTTGGACTCGCTCGCAAATCGGCAACAACCTCCTGGCGGGCACCGTGGTCGGCGTCGTCGCCTTACCGCTCGCCATGGCGTTCGCAATCGCGAGCGGTGCACGCCCTGAGCAGGGTCTTTACACCGCCATCGTCGCCGCAATCCTCACGTCGCTGTTCGGCGGAACACGGGTGCAGATTTCCGGGCCCACGGGCGCATTCATCGCCGTGCTCTCCATCATCACGGCGCAGCATGGGATCGCAGGCCTGCAGATTGCGACGCTGATGGCGGGCATGATACTGGTCGCATTCGGCGTCGCGCGGCTGGGCGCGGTCATCAAATACATCCCGAACCCCGTCATCGGGGGTTTCACGGCGGGCATTGCAGTCATTATTTTCGTTGGGCAGTGGAAGGATTTCTTCGGCCTGTCGCCGGGGCCATCGGGCCTGCATTTTCACGAAAAACTGTGGTCGCTCATCGCGGCGTTGCCGTCGATCAATCTCGCTACGACCGGCCTTGCGCTGCTGGCATTGGGAATACTGACCTTCGGAGCGCGGCATCTCAGGCGTATCCCGGCGCCGTTGGTCGCGCTCGTGATTGCCACTGTCGTTCAGACGCTGTGCCAGTTCAAAGGTGTCGCCACCATTGGCTCGGCATTCGGCGGCATCCCGAGAACGCTGCCCTCGTTTTCCTTTCCCTCCGTGACCATGGCCCAGGTATTTTCTCTGGTGGGCCCCGCGTTCACCATTGCCCTCCTCGGCGCCATTGAATCGCTGCTGTCCGCCGTGGTGGCGGACGGGATGGCCGGTACTCGGCACGATTCCAATCAAGAACTCATCGGTCAAGGAATCGCCAACATCGCGGCTCCGCTGTTCGGCGGGTTTGCTGCCACCGGAGCGATTGCGCGCACCGCGACCAACATTCGCAACGGCGCCACCAGTCCGCTCGCCGGACTCGTGCATTCGGGATTCTTGATCCTGGTGATTTTGCTGCTCGCCCCGCTCGCCGCGGCGATTCCGCTGTGCTGCCTGTCGGCGGTGCTATTCGTGGTGGCCTGGAACATGAGCGAATTGCCGCACGTCATCCGGCTGGTGCGAACCGCGCCCAAAACCGACGTCGCAGTGCTATTGCTGACTTTTTTCCTCACCGTATTCGTCGACCTCGTGGTTGCGGTCAACGTCGGCGTAATCGTTGCCGCGTTGCTTTTCATGCGCCGCATGGCGGACGCGGTGAACGTCGAGCAGCAAGTGGACACGACCGCCACCATTGTCGACCTTCTGGCCAAGCCGGACAAAGGAGTGGTCATCTACAGCATCGAGGGACCGCTGTTCTTCGGCGCGGCCGAGAAGCTCGAGCGCACGCTCGCGCACATCCAGCGGCCGGCGACGACGCTGATATTGCGCATGGGCAACGTGCCGTTCATCGACGCCACCGGCATCAATGCGCTCGAAGAGATGGTCAAGGACTTCAAGCGCCACGGCGCTTCCGTGCTCCTGGTCGAATTGCGGCCCAATGTTCGATATAAACTGGAGCGCGCCGGGGTTATCGGGCAGGTCGGCGAAGAACACATCATCGACACACTGGACCATGCGCTGCACCTCACGAAGCAGTCCCGAAAGGCCGCGGCGGCGAAGCCACCCGTCGGTGTCTGAAGCGCCCCCGGGCGGCAATCCCCAGCCTACCGCTCGAACTTGGTGGAAAGAATGATGGAAGAAGTGGTTCGCTCCACTCCGTCGAGCGCGCCAATGCGGTCAATGACCTGATCCATCTCGGCGACCGACGCGGTCATGGCGATTGCAATCAAGTCGACCTCGCCGCTGACCGAATGCAGCACTCGCACCTGCTCGATGGCGCGAAGCGCAGCCGTCACCGCCCGCGCCTCTTTCGGTCCCACCTTGATCATGACGTGCGCGCGTACCGCGCCCAGCCCATGTTCGGGCGCGAGGCGGACGCCGTAGCCCGTGATGATGCCCTGTTTTTCCAGCCGCTCGATACGGCTTTGCACGCTGGTGCGCGACCGGCCTACCAGCCGGGCCAGCTGCGCGGTCGGCGCACGCGCGTTCTCCCGCAGCGCAAATATCAACTTTTCGTCAATGGCATCCATGGCAGTTAGCCAGTTTTACCCTACATAATGCCGTAATCATAGCTTAAAAACGTCGGAATGACCCTACCATTCGTAGGGGTGCCCATGGGAAAATGCCTGTCTCTATATCTGGGGCTCACATGAAAAACGTCGTTCTGGTCGGTGCGGGCAAAATTGGTTCCATGATCGCGGAGCTTCTGGTGCTGTCGGGCGATTACGCAGTGACCGTGGTCGACCGTTCGCAAAAGCAGCTCGATCGCCTCGAGACAGCGGTGGCGACGACGAAGATTGCCGCCGACATCACACACGGCGACACCTTGCAAAAGATTCTGGCGGGTAAATTCGCCGTACTCTCCGCGGCGCCCTACCATGCCACGCGACTGATTGCCGAAGCCGCCAAGGCGGCCGGCGCCCACTACCTGGACTTGACCGAGGACGTTGCCAGCACTCGCGTCGTGAAACAGCTCGCCGCCGGCGCGCGCACCGCGTTCATCCCCCAGTGCGGCCTGGCCCCCGGCTTCATCACCATCGTCGCCAGCGACTTGGCCTCGCGCTTCGACGAGTTGCAGGACGTGCGCATGCGCGTCGGTGCCTTGCCCAAGTTTCCGTCGAACGCGCTCAACTACAATCTCACCTGGAGCACGGACGGCGTCATCAACGAATACTGCGAGCCCTGCGAGGCGATCGTCAATGGTCAGCTGCGCGAAACTCAACCGCTCGAAGAGCTCGAAGAGTTTTCCCTGGACGGAGTCCTCTACGAGGCGTTCAACACCTCCGGCGGCCTGGGCACGCTTTGCGAGACCCTGGCCGGCAAGGTCCGCAATCTCAACTACCGCACCATTCGCTACCCCGGCCACGCCGCGATCATGAAGGCGCTGCTGAATGATTTGCGCCTGCGCGATCGACGCGATTTGCTGAAGGATATTTTGGAGAACTCGGTACCCGTCACGTTGCAGGACGTCGTCATCGTCTTCGTGACGGTCAGCGGTCTGCGCAGCGGTCAGCTCGTTCAAGAGACCTATGCGCACAAGATCTATGCCGCCCCCTTGGGCGGCCGTGTCCGCAGCGCGATTCAAATCACGACGGCCGGCGCCATCTGCGCCGTGCTCGACATGTTGAGCGCCGGAGATCTGCCGCAATCGGGACTCATCAAGCAGGAAGAGATCAAATTGCAGCCCTTCCTCGCCAACCGTTTTGGCCGCTGCTACGCGATGGCGGCACCGGCGGCGGCTAACGCCGCCTGATCGCGATCGGGCGGACCGTTGATCGCGCGGGGCGCGGCTTCCGCCCGGCTTGCTATTGCCCACCGCGCCGCCATATCGGTGAGTATGGCAAATGGACTCTGGACATATTGCCGCCCTTGCACCACCCGCAACCGCAGGCATTTCGATCCCGTCCCTGGCCCCGCCCGCGTAGCGGCCATCGCCAACCGCGTGTTGGAACCGGGCCGAGGATTCCCCGGCTGGCTGTGCAGTGAACAGGGCATTGGCGCTGCCAATCAGGCGGCCTATGATCAGTCTACGCCGACCGCTTCGATTCGCTTTGAGCCGCAGCGTCGAGCAGGAGAGAGGAATGACCACTGATACCCATCTGTCGCGGCTGATTCGCTTGGCCGCCGGCGACAAAGCCGCGGACGATATTTTGAGCACGCTGCAAATCGACCGGACGTTTCAACTTGAAAGTGCCGGAGCCGTATCGCGCGGCGCGTTGGCCATGGCGCTCAATGCCATATTGTTTCAGGACTTGTTGAGCCGCGTGCCCTCGGGCGCCGCCTACGTCGCCGATCGGCGCCGTCAGCGCGAACGCATCATTTTCGACCACGGTGTCGTGCGAACCATTCGTTTCGCCGCGAAACCCACCGGTGAATTGCCCGCCGGCGCCGAAGCCTTCTCGCGTATTTTGGAGCCTCTCGGCTATCACGAGGCCGGCACCTATCCGCTCGAGGCATTGCGTATGACCGGCCGCAGCTTTGCGCATCGCGAATTCCCGGAGACCTTGCCGCAATTCTTGGTCAGCGAGCTTCACGTCGATCGCTTTTCGAATGAATTCCAAGCTGCTGCCGAGCGTGTGTTCGGCAGCAGCCGCGATCCGTTGACCGCGATTGCGACTGCGGCACTGGCGGAATTCGCGGAGCAGGGCCGCTGCGAAATGAAGCTTGCCGCGCCGGCTCTGCGCGAAATCGTCGCCGCCTTCGGCCGCTGGCACGAAACGCCGAGCTTGGCCGACTACCGGATCTTGTTGGCGGAATCCGCCGAGTGCGCCTGGATTGCGACCGAGGGCTCAGCGCTCAATCATGCCGCCGAACGTGTTGCGGACGTTGCCATGACGGCGTGCGCGCAGCGCTCACTGGGTCGGCCGATGAAAGTGGCCATCGAGGCTTCGGCCTCAGGCACGGTGCGCCAAACGGCCTTCAAGGCCGATCCCGTGCGCCGGACGTTCCGCGCCGAGGACGGGTCGGAGACTGAAATGACCGTGCCGGGCTCGTCTTACGAGTTCATTTCGCGGGATGTGGTGACTGGCTCCGACGGCAAGAGACGCCTGGACCTAGGCTTCGACAACAGCAATGCGCAACGCATGTTCAAGCTGAAGGCCGCCGGCTGACCCCACGCCCGTTCGCGGGGCCAGACCCCGGCGGCGCGACATGGTCATGCCGGCGCGCGACAGGCGTAAGTGACGCGGCTTGCGTGGTCGATGAGCCGGTGCCGGATGAGCCACTGCCGCGCATCCTCGGCGTCCTTGGCAAACCATGCGGCCGCGCTTCCGAGACGAAAAGTGTACCCCCATGCATCCATGTCGCGGCACATACGCTCGCGCCCAACATTCGGCAGGACCGCCGCCAGCAGGATTTGCAGATAGCACACGGCGTTCTCTTCCGCATCGTCGCCGCCCGCATTGGTATCCAAGCCGGCGCGCCGTTCGACGGTCATACAAATGAAGTGCGCGGCCTCGTGCAACACCGAATGCACCGGCGTATCGAGGCGCACGTAGATCTTCGAGCCGATCAATCCGGCCTCGCGCTCGCCCCAGAATGAACCCGGGATGACTTCCTCGGGCGCGACCAGCGTCAATTCCAAACCATATCGATCCAGCAGCATTTCCAGATCCAGTCGAGCGATGGCGTTGACCAACAGCACGCTTGGGGTTATTCCTGCGCGCCCGGCTACTTCAGGCTCGTCAGCCGCTTCATGGCGATGGCCACGAGATCGCGCGCCATTTGCCGGCGCAAGATATCCGACTCGTGTTCCTTGGCGAGCAGCTCGTTCTCCACGAAGCTGTAGTCCTTCGATAAACTGATGGTTTGCGGTTTCAGCAGTTCCGTGTCGGGTCCTTGCACCGCGAACGTCACGGTATACGTCAACTCGTATTCCGTGGGAATGTTGCGCGCCGACACCGACAGCGTGCGCTGCTCCACCGAGTCCCTCGTGACTTCTATGGTCGCCGTGGACTTGGCGCGAATCTCTTCGATCACCGCGCCCGAACTCTTCAGCTGATGCTCGAACTCGCGCGCGAAGTCGGTGTAGGGATTTTTGACCGACAGATAGGGCCGCGCCAGTATGCCCGGCAGAGGATCGTTGCCGGCCAGCCGAAAGGCACAGGCGGCGAGACCCAAGATTGCGCAGGTCAGGAGGCCGCAAAGTCTGACGAAGCTCATGGCGCCATGCTACACGACGACGCTGACCAGCTTTCCCGGCACGACGATCACTTTGCGGATCGCCGCGGCGCCCACGAACTTTTGCACGTTGGGATCGGCCAGCGCTGCCTTGCGCACGGTCTCATCGTCTGCGTCGGCCGCGACGACGATTCGTGCGCGCAGCTTGCCATTGACTTGCACCACCACTTCGATCGTCGAGGTGGCGAGTGCAGCGGCATCGACCACCGCCCAAGGCTCGTCGATCAGCGCAGTGTCGTGCCCCAATTCACGCCACATGGCGTGAGTGACGTGGGGAATGATCGGCGACAACGCCAGCACGGCAATGTCGAGCGCCTCCTGCATCACGCTTCGATCCAGCGCCGTGCTCGGCGTGTACTTGGCCAGTGCGTTCAGGAACTCCATGACCGCGGCGATCGCCGTATTGAAAGTCCGGCGGCGGCCGATGTCATCGGTGACCTTGGCCAAGGTTTGATGCGCCTGGCGCCGGATGGCCCGCTGCGCATCGTTCAATCCGGCAGTATCGAGCTTACCGACTGAGCCCGCCGCCACGTGTTCGTGCACCGCCTTCCACAGGCGCTTGATGAAACGATAGGCGCCTTGCACGCCCTCATCCGACCATTCGAGCGTCTGTTCGGGAGGCGCCGCGAACATCGTGAACAAGCGGGCGGTGTCGGCGCCGAACTCATCGACCAATGCCTGCGGATCGACGCCATTGTTCTTGGACTTCGACATGGTGACCACGCCGCCGGATTCCACCGGCTGTCCGTCGGCGCGCAAAATGGCGCGCACCGCAGTGATTTTCTCTATGTCGCAAGGATTGAAATACTCGATCCGGCCCGATTCGGGCTTGCGGAAGAACACTTCGTTCAGCACCATGCCCTGCGTGAACAGGTTCGCAAAGGGCTCCTTGAAGGTTATCGCGCCCAGTTCGTTGACGACGCGCGTCCAGAAGCGCGCATAGAGCAAGTGCAGAATCGCATGCTCGATGCCGCCGATGTATTGGTCGACGGGCAGCCAGTATTGCACGCGCGAATCCAGCATCGCGCGGTCATTGTCGCTGCATGCATACCGCATGAAGTACCAAGACGAATCCACGAACGTATCCATGGTGTCGGTCTCGCGCCGCGCGGCCGCACCGCAGCGCGGGCACTGCGCCGCAAGAAACTTTTCGTCCTTCAGCAGCGGGTTGCCGCTGCCGTCGGGCACGAGATCCTCCGGCAATAACACCGGCAGCTGATCATCGGGCACCGGCACGGCGCCGCAACTCGCGCAATGAATCACCGGGATCGGGCACCCCCAATAGCGCTGCCGCGAAATCCCCCAATCGCGCAGCCGCCATGTGGTCTGCTTTTCACCCAAACCCAGCTTG
Organism: Steroidobacteraceae bacterium; assembly: GCA_036502605.1. GTDB lineage: Bacteria > Pseudomonadota > Gammaproteobacteria > Steroidobacterales > Steroidobacteraceae > Bog-1198. Next base: position 25,129 of record DASXYI010000077.1, on the reverse strand, counting down.
GCCAGCGCGGCCGCGATCGCATCGACGGCGGCCTCGAATTCCAATCCGTCGTAAGCTCCCGAATTGATGCAGCGGCCATGATCGGTGTACCACGGCTCCCAGGCATCGAGAGAATATGCGCGGCCGCGGACGTCGATGACGGGTTTGATCGGCAGCCCGTATTTCTTGGCGAATTCGAAATCACGTTCGTCATGGGCCGGCACACCCATGACCGCGCCCTCCCCGTAGCTCATGAGCACATAGTTGCCGACCCACACCGGCAACGCCTCGCCGGTCAGCGGATGGCGGACCGCCAGCCCGGTCGGCATTCCGCGCTTTTCTTGAGTCGCGAGTTCCGCCTCGATTGCCGGACCACGCTTGCACTCCCCGATGAATGCAGCCAGCGCCGGGTTGCCCCGCGACGCGTAAGCCGCCAGCGGATGTTCCGCCGCCACCGCACAAAACGTGACGCCCATGAGGGTGTCCGCGCGGGTCGTGAACGCATGCATCACGCCCTTCTCGTCCCCCAGGTCGTACGGAAATCCGATCCGCACGCCTTGGCTCTTGCCGATCCAATTGGCCTGCATGGCGCGCACGCGTTCCGGCCATCCCGGCATCCCGCTCAAGGACTCGAGCAGATCATCGGCATAGGCCGTGATCTTGAGGTAGTACATCGGGATTTCGCGCTTCTCGACCAAAGCGCCGGTACGCCAGCCGCGGCCATCGATCACCTGCTCGTTGGCAAGCACGGTCTTATCGACCGGATCCCAATTCACCACGCCGGTTTTCTGATAAGCGATGCCTTTTTCCAGCATGCGCAGGAACAGCCACTGATTCCAGTGGTAGTACTTAGGGTCGCACGTGGTCAGCTCGCGGCTCCAATCCAGGGCGAACCCCAACGATTTGAGCTGCTCTTTCATATGCGCGATATTGTCGAAAGTCCATTTCGCCGGTGGCACGCCATTCGCCATCGCGGCGTTCTCCGCGGGCAGGCCAAAAGCGTCCCAGCCCATGGGCTGCAAGACGTTTTTTCCGTTCATGCGCATGAAGCGGCTCAAGACATCGCCGATCGTGTAATTGCGCACATGTCCCATGTGCAGGCGGCCGCTCGGATAGGGGAACATCGACAGGCAGTAATACTTCTCCCGAGTGGGGTCTTCTTTTGCCTCGAAGCAGCGCTGATGGTCCCAATAATGCTGTGCGTCCGCCTCGACGGCGGCAGGCTCGTATCTTTCTTGCATGGTTGCTGGTCAGAATACCCGAGATGCCGAGCTGCCGGGAACTCCCGTAAGCTTGCCGGCCAACCGTAACCTTGCCGGCCGTAAATGCACGCATCCAATCGATATATCGGGTTTGGGCTGGTCACCCTCAGCGGCTGCCTATGGTTTCTCGCCTGTACGCCGTTCGATTGGTCTGCGCTGGCCTGGGTTGCCGCGGTTCCGATGCTGCTCGCCATCGATCGCGCGCCCACCTTGAAGGGAGCGCTGTTGCTGGGTTGGTGGGCCGGCGTGGTGGAGACCGCGGGCGGATTCTACTGGCTGATCGATACGACGCAGCGTTTTACCGACTTCCCGTGGATCGGGGCGGCGCTGGTCTTCGCCCTGTTCTGCGCGACTCGCGCAATCATTTTCCTGGCCTTCACCGGCATCGTGTGTGCGATACGCCGACGCCGCCCCGTTCCCATGGCCTTGGCGGCCCCGCTCGTCATGGCGATGTGCGAGTGCTTCGTGCCGCAGGTGTTTCCCAGCGGGCAATGGATTTCGCAAGCATGGCATCCGCTCGTGATTCAGATCACCGAGCTCACGGGCCCGATCGGCGTCACGGCCCTGCTCATGCTGGTCAACGGGGCGCTCTATGATGTTCTCGTCAAAGCTCCCTCGGCACGCGGCTCCGCGATTGCGGCCGCCGTCATTCTTGCGGCGACGCTGGGCTTCGGCGCGATACGCATGCGCCAGGTCGATGAACTGATTGCGCACGCCCCGCGGCTCGAGATCGGCTTGGTTCAACCGAATTTCGCCTACACCAACGATGGTGATTTTTCGCGCGAGGAAGCGTTGCACGAATTGGCCGCCCTGCAGGAGCAATCGCGCCGTCTGGTGCAAGCAGGCGCGCAATTGGTGGTCTGGAGCGAAGGCAGCTATCCGGTGGCGCTGCCGCGGGATTTCAGCGCCGACTTTTCGCCCGACTCGCCGGCAATGATTCGGCGCGGTTTCGCGACGCCTGTCCTATTTGGTGCCAATACCTTCGAATCCGAGGAGAGCGACGCCTTCAATTCCGCCTTGCTGCTCGATCAAGCCGGGCAAGCGGCGGGTCGCTACGACAAGGTGCGGCTCATGGCGTTCGGCGAATACATACCGGGAGTCGACCATTTTCCGTGGCTGAGAAATCTGCTGCCGGCCGGCATCGGCAGATTCAAGGCAGGCGCGGGACCCGGGGTCCTGTCGCTGCAGCAGCCCGGAGGCCAGACTTGGCATCTCGGGCCGTTGATTTGCTACGAAGATCTTCTACCGGAGTTCATTCACGACGTCGGCGCACTGCATCCCGACATGCTGGTGAACCTCACCAGCGACCAATGGTTTGGCGCAGCGAGTGAACCGTGGGAACACCTCGCGCTATCCGTGTTCTCGACCATCGAGTTGCGAGTGGCCCTGGTTCGATCCGTGAATTCCGGCATCTCGGCCATGATAGACCCGAACGGCCGGCTTCTCGCGAAAACGTACGCAGATGACCCCTACCGCCATCCGCGTGCGGCGGATGGCATCGTGGTATCCGCGCCAAAGATGTCGGGGGGTCACACTCTGTTCGTCGCATGGGGCAACTGGTTTGCGTATCTGTGCGCGTTCGCCACCTGCATCATTGCCCTACTCGTTTACCGTCCCCGGCGCGGCGCGTAGCTGTTTTCACTTCACGCGGCGACGGCTTGCTCCATGAGTTCCCGCTTGCGGGCGGCCAACTCGCGGCCTATCTCCACCAGATCCATTTTGGATTTCTTGGCCTCGGCGAACATCCCGGTCGGATTCTCCTCCTCTTTCACGTGGTGCTTGATCATCTCCGACAGCACATTGACCTTGGCGTCGAAATAGTCATCGTCCGGAGTGGACGCTTCGACCTCGGCGATCAGTTTTTTGGCGCCATTGTGCTCGACGATGGCCTCGTGATGCATATCCTCATCCTTGGTCGCCTGCAGGAACGCTGGATAAAAAATCTCCTCTTCGATTGTCGTATGCGTCCTCAGGGCGCTGCAGATATTGACGGCCAAACTCTGCTTCTTGCCGGGCGATCTAGCGGATTGGAATTCTTCGAACCATTGCTCGACTTGTCGATGGTCGGCCCTCAGCAGGGCGATCGCATCGGGGACTTTCGCGCCCTGGGCTGTGGCGCCCCGGGCTCTTGTGTTCTGGGATTTCGTGCGGGGCGAGACGGCCATAAGTGCTCCTGGTTAAGTATTTAGCCAACCCTGAACGCGAGGCGTTCAGCGATTCTTTCGAGCGTCTAAAGTTGCATTCGCCGGCGAGGTTGCCTGTAGGCGGCTTGCCGCAAAACATGTGAGAAATTGCTCCTAATCGCAGCCCTCCACCGTCGGTCGCAAGTCGAAACGCTGCACCCGCGCACACAAATTTCTGAAGCAGCGGGCATAATACGGCGCAACATGCAGATCCGCCGAGTCCAGCCGGTATGGTGAGAAGCCGCCAAAGCCGGATCAAGAATTATTTTGCTGAAAACCGCTTGTTCGCGGTGCGCAGCATCGTCGCAGGCCTCATCGCGGGCGCGTTGCTGCTGGCGGTCGGCGCGCGGCTGTTTTATTTGCAGGTGTTGCGGCACGATTACTATTCGAATCTTTCGCAGGGCAACCGGATTCGTACAGAGCCCATTCCGCCGAGCCGCGGACTCATCCTGGATCGTCACGGTGTGGTCCTCGCCGACAACCTCCCGGCCTTTCAAATCGAACTGGTACGCGAACAAGTCGGCGACGCCAGGTCGCTGGACGCAACCCTGCGCTTGCTGGTGAGCATCGGCTTGCTCCGTTCCGAAGAGGTCAGCAACATCAGGCGCACCGTGCTGCTTCACAAGGTGTACGAGAGCGTGCCCATCAAGCTGCAGCTGAACGAAGAGGAAATGGCGCTTTTCGCCGTGCATCGCTACCAGTTCTCGGGGGTGGACATTCGGACGCGGCTGGCCAGGCACTACCCCCTTGGCGAAAGCGCCGTCCACGCCATCGGGTATGTCAGCGCCATCAATGAACAGGATCTGAAGCAGATCGACAGTGATGAATATGCCGGCACCAGCCTCATCGGCAAGCTGGGCGTCGAAGCCGCCTACGAACACCAGCTTCACGGTAAGCGCGGCTCGCGAGAAATTCTCGTGAACGCCGCCGGCAGACCGGTCGACAAGCAGGGGGACTACACGCCCCATCTCGACGTTCGGCCGCCCGTCGCCGGCGACGACTTGATCCTGGGGTTGGACATTCGGGTGCAGAAAGTCGCAGAGGACGCCCTGGCCGGCAAACGCGGTTCCGTGGTAGCGCTCGATCCGAAAACGGGCGACGTTATTGCGCTGGTGAGCATGCCCGGGTTCGACCCGAACGGTTTCGTACGCGGCCTGTCGGTTGCCGAATACACCAAGCTGCGAGACGACATTGACATACCGCTGCTGAACCGGGCTTTGCGAGGTGCTTATCCGCCGGGGTCGACGGTAAAACCGCTCTACGCCTTGGCCGCGCAGAAATACAACATTCTGTCGCCGTTCCAGACCCAATTCTGCGGCGGCTACTTCACCCTGCCGGGAAGCAGCAATAGATACCGCGACGATAAGAAGCACGGTAATCTGACCATGCGCCAGGCCATCGCAGAGTCCTGCGACGTGTATTTCTACCGGGTCGCCGAGCGGCTGGGCATCGACCGCATGGCTGAGTTCATGAAAACGTTCGGCTACGGCGAATTGACCGGGATCGATATTCCAGGCGAGAAAGCGGGACTCTATGCCTCGCCGGAATGGAAACGCCGCGCGTTCAAACGCCGTGCCGATCAGGTATGGTTCCCCGGCGAGACCATCAGTATGGGCATCGGCCAAGGAGCGATCACGGTCACTCCCTTGCAGCAAGCTCACTTCGCGGCAGAAATCGGTGAAAGAGGACAGATCATCGCTACGCCGCGGCTGGTATCGGCCATACGCACCGCGGGTTCGACCACCGTCGTGCCCCGCAATCCGCGGCTGATGAAGCCGATCGACATCGCCACGCAGGCGCAATGGGATGTGATTTCCGACGGCATGGTGGCAGTGGTCTCGGGGCCGGGCGGTACCGCCTACGCGTCAGGCGTCGGGGCGAAGTATAAATTCGCCGGCAAAACCGGCACCGCTCAGGTGTTCACCATCAAACAAACCGAAAATACCCGCGCGAAAATCGTGGAAGAACGAAGACGCGATCACGCGTGGTTCATCGCCTATGCGCCGGCCGATGATCCTAAGATAGCCGTCTCCGTCCTGGTCGAGAACGGCGGCTTCGGTGCGGCGGCGGCGGCGCCCATCGCGCGCAAAGTGCTTGACGCATTCTTGCTGGGAGTCGACGCAGTTCCCGAACCGAAAAAGACGGCGGCTCCCGTCCATGCCACGGCTGAAGTTCCCAAGGCGACCGCCCCGCTGTAAAGCGCCGGGGCCGGCGGTTGACCCTTCACCGACGCCGCCATGAGGCCATGCTTTCGAATACCCCGTCACGCCGTATCAAAGCGTGCATCAGCGCCGCCGCGAAATGAACCACGAAGGTCGCAAACATCACGTAGGCGAGATAGGTGTGCAGCCGCCGCAGCGCAGCGTACAGAGCGGGATTCTCCGGTAGAATTGGCGGCAGATGCAGCGCGCCGAAAATCACGATCGGATAGGGCGCGGCGGACAGCATGGCCCACCCCACCAGCGGCAAGCCGAACATCAGCGCGTACAGCACGTAATGCGAAGCGTCCGCCGCAAAGCGCTGCAAGGGCGGCATCGTGTGGGGCAAGGGCGGCGGCGGGTTCACCAGCCGGTTGACTAAACGCGCGGCGGCCAGGATTAAAATGGCGATGCCCAACGGCCGATGAATCGACACCAGCAACTGGTAGCGCGGCGAGACCGATGCGGCCATACCGACACCAAGGAACAGCATGGCGACGATCATCACCGCCATCGACCAGTGCAGGCAGCGGGACATGAGAGGGAAACGAGCCGGATGCGATTTCATGGCTTCACCACGCCCTGCGCTTCTCGCGGAGTGACGGCGCTCGGCGGCTTTGCCGGTTTCTCGGCGGCGCGCAGCGTGAATGATCGCGCATAAACCGCCGATCGGGCGCTCAGCAAGGGATCATCGGAAGGTTCGATGCCCGGCGGCAACACCAATGGATCGAAGTTGATGTCGGCACACGCACCGGTGTCCTCGCTCGAGACTTGATCGATGGTCACGACCCCTGCGTCGATGTGCGGGCGATCGTCGGGCCAAGCCACGGTGGCATCGGCCGTCGGGTCCTCCGGTCGACCGAGAGTTATGAGCAAGCGCCACTGCAGGGGGTGCTCGTGAATCTGCGCGATCAAGTCGTCGAAAAGGCGATTTCCGTGCGCCGTTCGGGGCGAGTCGTCGTCCGGCGAGCTGGCTTGAATGACAGCGGCCTGCAGGGGCACCGCAGCCCACCGCACCGGAACGGATGCGCCTGCTGAATTGACGAGGCGGAAGGCATCGAGGCTATTGAATGTGGAGTCGGCAAACCCGGCGGTTGCGGGCTGGGCTTTGATGATCGCGACAGCACGGGCCGTCTCCGGATGGCGGCCTAGGAATTCCTTCATTGCCGCGGGATCGGGTTTGCCGGTCGCGGGGTCGGGCTTCGACGCCACGAGCTGCTCGTAGAAGCCTTTCGCCGAATTGACGGCGAACACCGGGATGTTGTTCATGCCGGTGCGCCATTCGTGTCCGCTCGCCGGCGAGAATCGCAGTGCCATACTGCGCACGGTGCTCGGCGCATCGGTTTGGAACGGCATGCCCCCCGCCAACGCGAAACGTCCGATCAACGGCACTCGACCCGGTTCGAACACCACGGCCTTGGACCAGGCGGCGGCCTGGCCGCTGCTGTCGAACCAGCCGGCGACGCATAGGCCTTTCGCGTGGTTGCGGCGAAATCCTGGGTGAGATCCGCTCGCCGCCTGGAACGCCGCCAGCATGCGCGACTGCGTCAAGCGTGCGGACCGCCATCCTCCCACAAAGACGAACAGGGCGGTCACGATCAACATCACGGCGCCGATCAATGCGATCCGTGCCGACCTTTGAACCGCAGTGAGCGGTCGCGGAACCTTGCCGGAGTCGTGAATTTGTTTCATTTCTCCTCCTAGTCGGGAAGGAACATTCGCACCGACGCGGCGCCCATGAGACCCGTTGTCAGCCAGGCGAGAACGACGATGGGCTTGCGGGCGGTGAATTTGCCCATCACCGACTTCTTGGTCGCCAGCACGATGATGACCGCCATGAGGGGTACCGCTACCACGCCATTGATCACAGCGCTCCAGAACAGCGCTTTCATCGGACTTATCGGAGAATACTGGATCAACAAGCCGGCGAGAACACTGACGGCAATCACTGCGTAGAATCCGCGGGCATCACTCGCTTTGCGCTCGAGGCCCCACTTCCACCCCATCGCCTCGGCGAGTGCGTAGGCACCCGAGGCCGCCAGCACCGGCACCCCGATCATGCCGACACCGAGAATCCCCACTGCAAAAAGCGCGAAGGCGAAGTTGCCGGCGAGCGGACGCAACGCATTGGCTGCCTGGGCCGCCGTTTGGATATCGGTGACCCCTGCTTGGTGCAGCGTGACGGCAGTTGCAAGAATGATGAAGTAGGCCGTCGCGTTGGAATAGAGCATACCGCTCCACGTGTCCCAACTGATGCGGCGCAGTTCTGCCCTTGCGGCCGCAGGCACGGCGAGCAGAGGCTTCGCCGCGCCCGCATGCATGTTCTCAACCTCTTCCGATGCCTGCCAAAAAAAAAGATAAGGACTGATGGTGGTGCCGAAAATGCCGACGACGACCGCGGCGGCGGCGGCATTCGGCGTGAAGCTGGGCCGTAAGGTCTGTAGGACCACGCGGCTCCAAGGAACATGCACGGTGAACAGCACCACGGCATACGCCAGCAGCGACAGCGTCAGCCATTTCAAGTAAGCGACATAGCGATGGTAAGGGACGAAAACCTGCAGCCCCAAAGTCAGAAACACGAAGAACGCCGTCATGAGATGCCGATCGACACCGGTGACGAGTTCCGCCACCTCGCCCATTGCGGCAACATCCGCAGCGATGTTCAGGATGTTGGCGATGAGCAACAACAGGACGGCGGCCCGCAGCACGCCGGGCGGAAAAGACTCTTTGATGTTGGCGGCGAGACCTTTGCCGGTTACGCGGCCGATGCGAGCGCACACGGATTGAATGGCCGACATGAGCGGATAGGCGATGAGCATGGTCCATAGCATGCCAAGACCGAATTGCGCTCCCGCCTGTGAGTAGGTCGCGATGCCGCTGGGATCATCGTCGGCGACGCCGGTAATCAATCCCGGACCCACTCGCGCCAACGGATGTTCTTTGAGACGCGCCCATAGAGTCTGAGCCGTCGGCAGCCGTGCCCGCCCGGGGATGCGGTGTTCGCTTTGGACCATGCGCTGGGTGTTTGCTCGCCTGTCTAAGCGCGCATTGTAGGCTGCCCGAAGCTGAGACTGCCGGATAACTCCGCAGACGTTCGACGCTCGGGCAAATCAAGCGGTCGCTGGCTTCTTAAGTCCCGGCTTCCGACACGGGCTCTTCTGAGCTCAGCTGGTGTTCCACTCGGTCGGCTTTGATTTCCATCGGGCCGGCAGCTGTCTGCAGATCGAATACGACGTTGCCGACGAGAACCTGCGAGTCGTCAGCGCCGGAAAGCGTCGTCGCTCGCGTGAGTTTGTTCGCCGCGGAGTCGGCTCGGCTGCTCACCGGATGGTATTGCGTCGAATCCGGCGTCAATTCGAGGACTATATTGTCGGCCTTGATTTGTATCGGCCGTACGCTGCCCGCGATGCTAATCAACACATCGCCACGCAAGCGCATCGACTCAAATTCCGGGTCGGCCACCACCAACGACTCGGCGAAGTTGGCGGACAACTTCGTAACCGCTCCCACGGGTATCTTGACGGTCGCCTCGTGCCCCGTCTTGTCGCTCTGTATGACAAAGGTTTCCGGCGGTGCGGCGCCGGCGTGGGCTGACGCAGCGCACAAAAGTAACGTACCCAGTACTTTACGCATCGCGAAATTCCTTCTTTCTAGGTGAAATGATGGTCGCCACGGTTCCTGAAATCAACCGCTTGCCGGGCAAAGTTGTGCAAAGTGTCAGCCCGGCCGCCGTAGACGCCGTTTTACCGCATCGATCACTTCATTGAGTTCCTCGATCCGCAGCGCGGCCCCCGCGCCCAAGAACACCAACCCACCCACGGTCACGGTCGCCAACAGCGCGCCGGCCTTGCGCACGAACGTCTGTGTTGCCCAATCGGACAACAGCCAGGTGCTCGACGCCGCGCACACGGCCGCCAAGGCCGCACCGGCGATCGCCGTTTTTCCCAACAAGATGAGCATGCGACGCGACTCGAGACCGCCCAATTGCCGATACATCAGTACGTAGAGGACCAGGAAATTACACGTCGCGACGCAACCGGTGGAGAAGGCAAGTCCAAGGTGCCCCCAATGCAGCCGGAAAGTGAATATCCAATTGAAGAGCAGGTTGAGCCCGACGGCGAGGAAGCTCACCAACATCGGAGTCTTGCGTCGGTCGAGCGCATAGAATGCGTTCACGAGCACTTTGAGAGCCGCGTAGCCCGCGAGACCGATGGCATAGAAACGCAGCGCCCCGCCGGCCTGCGCCGCCGCGTGAGCGTCGAACTTTCCGTGCTGATACAAAACCGAAATGATCGGCTCGGCCAGCATCATGAGCCCGATGGTCGAGGGCACGGTCAGCAAGAACATCAATCGCATGGCACGCGCGAGTTCGGCGCGAAAGCCGATCATATGGCCCGCAACGACCAGTCGCGACAGCAGCGGCAGAGTGACCGTACCGAGCGCCACTCCGAAAAGGCCAAGCGGCAGTTGCATCAATCTGAATGCGATCGCGAGCCAGAAAATCGCTCCGTCGCCGAGTGTCGAAGCGAACATCGAATTGACCAGGACGTTGAACTGAGTCGTGCTCGCCGCAATCACCGATGGTCCCATGAGACTCAATATGGCGTTGACGCCCTGATCGCGCCAGCGGAAATCCGGCCGAAACCTGAGCCCCAGGCGAAACAGCGCCGGCAGCTGGACGGCAAACTGCAGCGCGCCGCCGAACAAGGTTCCGATAGCGAGGCCGATCAACGCGCGTGGTCCGAAATCGGGATCGATCCATGCGCCCAATGTCACGCCGCCGACGATGGAGCCGATGTTGAAGAAACTCGATGCCATGGCCGGCATGCCAAAAACGCCTTTCGCGTTCAGCATCCCCATCACCAAGGCGGCCATCGACACCAGCACGATGAACGGAAACATGATGCGCGTCAGCTGCGCGGTAAGGGCCGCTTTCTGCGGATCGAAGCCGGGCGCCAATGCACCGACGAGCTGCGCGGAAAACACCATGCCGACGACGCAAATCGAACCCAGGACGATGAGCGTAAGCGTCGCCACCTTGTTCGCGAGCCGCCAGGCGGCGGCATCGCCGCTGCGGGCGATGGTCTTGCTGAACGTCGTCACGAATGCAGTGGACAGCGCGCCTTCGGCAAACAGATCGCGCAGCAGATTCGGAATGCGGAAGGCCGCGGTAAATGCATCCATTGCGCCGCCGCCGCCGAACAACGCCGCGCACACCTGCTCGCGGACGAGGCCAAGCACTCGGCTGCACATCACCGCCAGCCCGACAATGCCGGCGGCCTTCGTGTTCAAGCGTTCGGTGCGAACGTCGGGAGCAACCGTGTCAGCGGCAAGCGGCGATGTTTCTGGGGGGTATTTCGGGCCGTTGCCGGAGCTCATGAGCGATCGTTGCCTTAAAGTTCCGCTAGTCTACAGTTTTCACGCCTGCCGCGAGTCGAGCACGCGGCGCGCAATGCCACTGGCATTGCACACCCAAACGGTGGTAGAACCGCAGCGCCCCACGACGATCAAGGTAACGGCACGAGCTCAAGGTCAGCGTGATTCAACACTTTGCTCCCATGCGAAAAAGGCCGGAGGAGCCTCCTCCCGATCCGCGCCGCACGGCGGTGATCGGGTTGGTCGTCATCGTGCTGCTGGTCCTCGTCGGACTGTTCCTCACGCACGTGCTGCGCGATATGTCGCGAATCCAAGATTGCGCCATGCAGGGGCGCACCAACTGCGCGCCGGTCGATCCAAAGCCGAATCGCTGAGACCGCTCGTTACGGCGCGTGTGCCGGTGCCGATTTGAAAACCGTGCCGTCCTTCATCACGAATTGCACATGCTTCAGCACGGCGACATCGGCGAGGGGATCGCCGGCGACCGCAATCAAATCGGCATAGGCGCCGGCAGCGACGATTCCCACTTCTCCGCGCTGTCCGAGCAGCTCCGCGGCGCGCGACGTCGCGGATTGAATCGCCTGCATCGGGGTCATGCCGAATTCCACTTCGCGCACGAATTCTTCGGCTATCGGCTGGGACCAGCTGAACCCGCCGACGTCCGTGCCGAACGCCATTTTTACGCCGGCATGCAGCGCCTTGGTGAACGAGACCCCATGGACTGCGACGCGCTTTCGATCACGCTTTCCCGAATCGGTATCCGCAGGATCCCAGTCGGTGTAATAGACTTGCAGCGTCGGCACGTACCAGGTGCCTTGCTTCACCATCTGCGCGATCTGCGCGTCGGTGATTTCGAGACCATGCTCGATCGAGTCGCAGGCGCCATCCAGCGCGCGTTGCAACCCTTGACCATTGTATGCGTGGCACGCGACCTTCTTTCCCCAGCCGTGGGTCTCATCGACGATAGCCCTCAATTCTTCAGTGGTGAGCGTGGGCTGCGAGACCAGGTCGCCCTTGGCATCGAGCCATGAACGGTGCGTCATGTACACCTTGATCCAATCGGCGCCATGGTCCAATTGCTGGCGCGCAGCCTTGCGTGCCTCGATAGGGCCATCGATCAGTTGCGAACCCTTGGGAACGGTGATTTCGGGGGCATAACCCTCCAGCGGATAACCGCCGGTGGAGGAAATCGATACCGTCGTAACCCACATTCTGGGACCCGGTACGATGCCCTCGTTGATTGCCTGTTTGACGCCGACATCGCCGTAACCCGCCCCTTCGGTCTCCATGTCGCGAATCGTCGTGAACCCCTGCTCGAGCGCGCGACGCGCCGCGACGATGGCGCGCGCGGTCCGATAGGCAGCGGGGAATTTCAGCAACTGCACATCGTAGCCGCCTGCGTTCGGATCCTCGCCCTGCAGGAAAATATGCGTGTGGGTATCGATGAGTCCGGGTAGCACCGTCAGCGAACCGAGATCGACGACATCGGCACCCACCGGCAACGGCCGAGAACCGGTATCGGCGACCTCGACGATCCGGCGGCCGCGAATCACGATATCCACGCGACGCCGCGGCCGGGCACTCACGCCGTCGATTAGCGTTTCGGCTCGCAGGACGATTGTGTGAGAATCGGCATCCTGCGCGCCGACCTCCTGCGCAGCGGCGCGGGTGAGCGAGAACGACAGCGCCGCCGCGAGGCAAAGCAAAATGGTTCGGTGCATTGGGAGCCTGGTTATCAGCCGAATTGGAAGCCGGACAGCGCCTTGCCGGCGATGGACTCGCTGAAAGTGCGCACTCCCGGATCCTCGCCCGCCGCTCCTGCGGCGACCATCAAGGGAATCAAGTGTTCTTCACGCGGATGCGATTCGCGGCCGCCCGGCGCGCTGCGCCACGCTGCGAGTCTCTGGTCGCGCGTTCCCGGATCCTGAACGGCGTCGTTCAGCCAAGAGTCGAACGACTCGGCTGCCGCGGCGCCGCCTCCGGAAAACATCGCCGCCAGATTGTGGTAGCTCATACCGCTGCCGACGATGAGCACACCCTCCTCTCGCAACGGCGCCAACGCCTTGCCGATTCGCAAATGCAGCGCGGGATCGAGGCTCTTCTGCAGCGACAATTGCATGATGGGGACGTCCGCGCGCGGGTAGATCAACAAAAACGGCACGAACACGCCATGGTCCAGTCCGCGCTTGCTGTCCGCAGCGGCATCGAATCCGGCATCCGACAACAAACCGCGCACGCGCGGCGCGAGGGCGGGTGCACCCGATACCGGATATTTCAAACGGTAGGTGTGCTCCGGGAATCCGTAGTAGTCAAACAGCAGGCTGGGTTTTTCGGCGATATTGAGCGTGGGTTCCGGAGTTTCCCAGTGACCCGAGACAACCAGCACCGCTTTCGGTCTGACGCCGAGTGTGCCGTCGATGCTGCGCAGGTACGACGCCAATCCATCCCACATGTGCGGAAAGCCAGGCGGGGGATCCATGAAAAAACAGGGACCACCGCCATGCGGGATGTACAACGTGGGTAATTTCTTGGCGGTGTTCACAGATACGATTTCCCGGCTAGTTCAGCCTAGCCGGGCCGACCGTGAACGTCAATTGCGCAAACCCGCGCCCTACCGTTTAATCCTCAGACTCGGGCATTGACGTTGGCGCCCAGCGAATTATTCGAGGCATGGGCCGCGCTGCTTGCCGCCGTGGCGGTGATTCCTGTCGCGGCCGCGGCCGCCGACGCCACGCTTGTCGGTGCGGTCAGTGAGATACCGATCATCTGTTGCAGCGAGTCCAGCAGACTGCTGAACAGACCGTGGTTCGTGGCGGGAGCCTGAGTCGAGCTCGCTGCGCTCGAATCCGTGGTCGAGCCAGCTGCGCTCGAATCCGTGCCGGAAGCGGCATGCCCTCCCTTCTTGTGGCCGTGTTTGAAAAGATCGACTACCGGCGATGCCGCAGATGCGGACGCGGCGCTTGCGATTACAGACATAGATGTTCCTTGGTGGAGAATGACCCTATTACTTCGCCATGGGCTTGCGCACTGGGCAGAAGCGGCGGCAATGCTTTGCCGCTCCCGCCGCTGCACCGGCCGCCCGTTGCCGCCCGTCCGAATACCAGCCGCCGGAGGTTGCGCACATCGCGTTGAAAAACAGCATTCATGGCCTCCGCGCCAAATCAAACCTATACGGGCGGCTTCTTTTGCCGCCCTGCCTTTGAACAAAGCAGGTTTCATGCCAGGATCGGCAATGCCAACAGACCGCGAGTCCAAACTCCGTTCCCTGCGTTATCGCCAAGGGATGACGGTCTCGTTGCTGTTTGGAGGCTACGCGGCCTTGTATTTCTGCCGGGCTGATCTGTCCGTCGCGACGCCGCTGCTCATCGAGGAACTGACGAAGCATGGCATGAGCCGCGGCGATGCCCTGATTCGCATGGGTTCGATAACGTCGCTCGGAGTGCTCGCATACGCACTGGGTAAGCTTTTTCTTGGCGGGTTGGGCGATTTTTGGGGCGGCCGGATAAGCTTCTTGATCGGCCTGTCCGGCGCTACGGTATTTACGATAATGTTCTCGACAGGGTCGTTCCTGCCTGTGTTTACCATCGCGTGGCTCGGCAACCGGTTGACCCAGTCAATCGCGTGGGCGGGGTTGATCAAAGTTTCATCGAAGTGGTTCGATTTTTCCTCCTACGGCACCATCATCGGGATCCTCAGCATCAGCTATCTCATCGGCGATGCCGCCGCTCGGCAGTGGATGGGAATGTTGATCCAGCGCGGCGTCGGCTGGCGTCCGTTGTTCTACCTGGCCGCGGGAATTGCCGGTCTCTTGTGGATCGCGAACTGGGCTTTCCTGCGAGAATCGCGTATCGACGCCGGCTACGAGGAAGCGAAGCCCAATCCTCTCAACCTGTTTGCCGCATCGGAGACGCGTCCCGCCCGCTTGCGCGACATCTTGTTGCCGCTGGTGCGAAGCCGTGCTTTCGTGCTGGTGTGCGCGCTGTCGCTCGGCTGCACCATAATCCGTGAAACATTCAATACGTGGACGCCGGTCTATTTGCGCGACTATCTGGGCTACAGCATGAGCAATGCCGCCGGTAAAAGCGCGGTCTTTCCGGCCGTCGGTGCCGTGTCGGTGGTCGCCACCGGATGGCTCAGCGACCGTCTGGGCGCGAATGGCCGTTCGCTGCTTTTGTTCCTGGGATTGAGCGCGACCGCGGCTGCACTGCTGGTGCTGATGTCCATGCATTCAAGCTCGACCGGCGCGCTGTTGCCGCTGCTCGCCATCGGCACGATCGCGTTCTGCCTGCTGGGGCCGTATTCTTACCTCGGCGGCGCCTTTGCTCTCGATTTCGGCGGGAAACAGGCCTCTGCCGTATCATCCGGAATCATCGACGGCGTCGGATATCTCGGCGCCGTGGTCGCCGGAGACAGCGTGGCCCGTATCTCCGTGGCATTTGGCTGGCAAGGCGTATTCCTGACGTTGTCGGCCGTGAGCGCGCTCGCAGCGCTCGGTGCGGGCTGTCTGTATTTGCTGAGCCGGCGAGCCTCGGCGACGGGACGACATCTGCCATGACCAGCGACCGCGCGCTGAAGCGCGTCTCTTCGATACCGGAATTGCTGACGATCGAATGGGCGAACGGCAACGTGGCTGAATTTGCCAGCATCTGGCTGCGTGACAACGTGCGCGAGGATCGCGACCCGCACAGCGGCCAGCGGCTCATCGACATTGTCGACCTCCCGGCGCAACCCAGGATACGGTCGGCCAAAGCGGCAGATGGCGCGGTTCGCATCGAATGGGAGACGGAAACCGCCCCGGCATGTTTCGATCTCGACTGGTTGGCCGCGTGTGCGGCAAGTCACGCGTCAGAGCGGCCGGAGCGGGTCACGACGATGTGGCTCGGCGGTTCCAGGATGAGCGCTTCGCGCGATTTCGCCTGGGCGGCGTTCGCCGACCTACATCGCGATCCCGATCTGAAACTCGTCTGGCTCACGCGCCTGCTGCAATCGGGCATCGCATTCTTGAGCGAGGTACCGTCCACCGAAAGTGCCATCCTCGAAGCGATGGCCCTGGTCGGCCGGGTGTGCGAGACCAACTATGGGTTGGTGTTCGACGTCCGTTCCGTGGCGCAGCCTGAAAATTTGGCCTACTCGGATCTCGGGCTCGGATTGCATACCGACAATCCATACCGCGAGCCGGTCCCGGGGTTTCAGGCTCTGCATGCCCTACTTGCCTCACCCGACGGCGGCGACAGCCTGTTCGCCGACGGCTTCGCGCTCAGCAATCACCTACGAGCCGTCGGCCCGCAGGCCTTCGACACACTGACGCAAACACCGGTGCCGTTTCTATATCGCTCGAAGGACGCTGAACTCTACGCGGAGCGCCCGATGATTCAACTGTCTTGCAGCGGCGATGTGACTGCAGTGCATTACAACAACCGCTCCATTGCACCGCTGCGGCTCACCGGCCGCGATGCCGCCGGCTTTTACACCGCCTACCGTCGCTTTGCGGCGCTGCTGCGCGACCCGAGCCACCATCTGACATGCCGGCTCCGCGACGGCGATCTGGTACTCTTCGACAATCAACGTATTCTGCACGGGCGCACGGCTTTTTCGTCGGCGAAACAGGGTCGGCATCTCCGCGGCTGCTATCTCAGCCGCGACAGCGTCTATTCCCAGACCGCTTTGCTGCGTCGTCGATTGACGCTCCAGGTGCCGCCATGAACATCACCGATGAAATTCTCGAGGTTTTCGCGAAGCGCGGCTCCGGCGCCTATTTTGGCGAAGGCGTATCGATGACGGAACATGCACTGCAGGCAGCGTACTTTGCACAGTCCGCTGCGGCGCCGCCGTCGCTGGTCGTTGCCGCACTGCTCCACGATGTCGGACATCTCGTCGTGGACGTTCCTGACGATATCGCGGATTGGACCGAAGACGCGCGCCATGAGGAAATCGGCAGCGCCTGGCTGGCCAGGCGCTTCCCGCCGGAGGTCTCTGAGCCCGTGCGGCTCCACGTACCTGCAAAGCGCTATCTGTGCGCGACAGACGCACGCTATTTTTTGAAATTGAGCGCCGCCTCCGTCGCCACCCTGAAACTGCAGGGCGGCCCGATGTCGGCCGCCAGCGTGGCGCTATTCGAGACGGAGCGCTTTCACGAGGAAGCGGTTCGGGTCAGGCAGTGGGACGACCAGGGCAAGGTGGCCGGGCTCGTGACCCCCAACCTCGAGGACTATCGCGCGTTGATTGAAGGAATGGCGCGCGCTGCTCGTTAGCGGCGGGCACAACGCTCGACCCCGATTAGGACGCTCACACCGTTAACGGAGAACAATCTTGACGAAGCGAATCGATATAAATGCGGTGGCGGTGGTAAGGGGGTCGGGGTATCCGGTGCCCTTCGATTCGGCGTGCGCGCGGCGCGCTCGGCGCCGCTTGGGGGATGCGGCGGGTCTGACGGACTTCGGGGTGAACCTGCTGCGGCTACCGCCGGGCGTTTGGTCGAGCCAGCGGCATTGGCATTCGGCGGAAGACGAGTTTGTCTATGTCCTTGAAGGCGAGGTGGTGCTCGTGACCGATGCCGGGGAGGAAATTCTCCGAACGGGCGATTGCGCGGGGTTCAAGGCGGGCGTCAGGGACGGGCATCACTTACAGAATCGCTCGCAACGCGAGGCGGTGCTGCTGGAAGTGGGGTCGCGCAAAAACGCCGACGACGAGGGAGAGTATCCGGATATCGACATGCGTTTTCTCAAAGACGATGCAGGCTACGCGCACATGGATGGGACGCCCTACCCCAGGAAGTAGGCCGGCGTATGAACTTCACGAGCCTTTACTGATGGATAGCACTCCGGCGATGCCCGTCGCGTCTCGGTCGTTGTCGCCGTTGGTGCTGGCGTGCCTGGCGGCGACGTGGCTGGTGTGGGGTTCGACCTATCTCGTCATCCGTTTCGCGCTGGTGGGTTTCGCGCCGTTCTTCATGATGGCCACTCGTTTCATCGTTGCGGGGGCGGTGCTGCTGCTGTGGCAGCTGGCGCGGGGGGCGGTGCTGCCGACGGGGCGGGAGTGGCGCAACGCCGTGCTCGTGGGCACCTTGATGCTGGGCGGTGGCATGGGCGGTACGGCGTATGCGGAACAAACCATCGCATCGGGTCTGGTCGTTGCCGTCATTGCGGTCATGCCGATTCTGCTGGTGGTGATCAATCTCGCGTTCGGTGTGTATCCGCGTCGCACCGAGTTGCTTGCGGTGTGCGTGGGTCTCGCCGGCGTCGTCATGCTGACTCAAGGGGCGGGTATTCACGGATCCCCGGCGGGACTCATGGCCATTGTCCTGGGCACCGGCGGCTGGGCGCTGGGTAGCGTCCTGAGTCAGCGGGTGTTCACGCTGGCTCCGGGGGCCACCGGATTCGCGAGCGAGTTGCTCGGCGGGGGTGTGGCCCTGCTGGCCATGTCGGCGTTGCGAGGCGAGTCTTGGGCTTGGCCGACGCAACCGGGCGCTTGGATGGCGTGGCTGTATCTCGTCGTGTTTGGAACATTAATCGCCTTCAACGCGTACATGGTGCTGCTGGCGCGCACCTCCGCGAGCTTGGCCGCCAGCTATTCGCTGGTGAATCCGGTGGTCGCATTGTTGCTGGGCGTGACACTGGGTCGGGAAACGGTCTCGGCGTGGGAGTGGCTCGCCGCCGGCGTGGTCTTGGTCGGCGTGGTGATCTTGTTCGTGGGACGGCGCCGAGCGTAACCCTGCGTGCTCCCCCGGCTGGTTCGCCGAGGGCAATGTGTCCGCGTCTATTCATTGCGAGTCGCTCGGCGCCGGCGCTTGCTGCTGCGGCTCGGCTTCGTCTGGTCGCACGGCTTCCGGCTTACAGGAAAAATTTCCTTGACCGAGTTTCGTAACCAGCGATACGGCCTTTGCGACGCAGTAGGCATAGTCGCTTCTCGATGACCAGACAGTCTTGGTTTTCCCGTCTTTGGTGTACTCGACCCGGCAGCCGCGCGGTTCCTTCGCTGTTTCGCGATTGAAAATTCTGACCACTCGTTGGACCGCACCAGAAGTGCAAATAAACTGTTCATGCGATTCCGCCTGCTCTTGTGCGGTACTCACGTTGGCCGCCGCCAAGAGGAATATCCAGAGGAGTCGAACCCAATTGGTAGACTTCATGCGAACCCTCGCAATGGTTTCATCTAGGTAATTGCGCCTGATCGAAGCGCCGTCCAAGGACCTGAAGCGGCCAGACATTGCAAAGGCTAGCAGGTATTTTTGCGGAGGGCTGTAGGAGTACTCCTCCCGCTACCAGCCCCGCGCGGCTTCAGCAAGAAGCTGATGACCGATGCGAACCCGGTCGATAGAGTCATGAAGGCCGCTGCCTTGCTACGCAAGGGATAGCATAAAGAGCGCGCCACTTCGCCGGCGGCGCGAGACTACGCAGCGGTGTTGCCGCCGTCGACGAGCCAACTTGCGCCGGTGACGTAACTCGCGGCGTCGGAGGCGAGAAAGGCGACCACTTGAGCGACTTCCATCGGCCGCCCGACCCGTCCCAGCGGAAAAGCGGCACCCTTGCGCGCGAGACCTGCCGCAATCTCCTCACCGGCGGATTGGATACCTTCCAACAGCATGGGGGTCTCAATGTCGCCCGGACACACGGCGTTCACGCGAATGCCGGCCGGACCATGGTCCAGGGCCATCGCGCGGGTGAGCTGGACCACGGCACCCTTGGACGCGCAATAAACAGCTTCGCGCGTGCCGGCAACGACGGCGAAGTCCGACGCGATATTGACGATGTTGCCGCGGCCGACTCTAGTCATGTGCCGTAGAGCGGCGCGCGAACAGCGCATGACCGCCGTGACATTGACGTCCATGACTCGCGCCCAATCTTCATCCGCAATCTCAAGAACAGTACCGCGATGTGTGACCCCGGCGTTGTTCACCAGCACATCGAGTCCTCCCAGAGCCGCCAAGGTCTCCAGTACCAAGCGATCGGGGAATGCGGGATCCGCGATGTCTCCCGGGAGGAAGCGCGCGTCCAGTCGAGCCGCGAGTTCGTTGCCGGCTCCGACGTTTCGTCCCGTCAACATGAGCCGGGCACCTAGTGCGGCAAAATGCTCCGCAATGGCAGTGCCGATGCCGGACGTCGCGCCCGTGACCAACGCCTTCATTCCGTTCAATGATTTCATCAGGTTGTTTCCCGCTCTTTGGCTATTCTCAAAGCGGATTGTACGGGGGATGCCCGTGCCGCGCCGAGCTCCAGATCGATTACGATCGTGACGAACGGGCCCTTCGGGACGATGCGCACGATTTCACCGTTGCGTTCGAGGTCCCAGGCGGGCATGGCTCCGCTCGGAAAGCGGTCACGCAGGCAGGCGTGATCGAGTAAATCTTTCGGATGCTCGGGTTTCCGGCTGGCATAGTAGCTCCAACAGCCCGGCCATCCTCGCCGGGCATTTGGAGGTCTAATGAAGCAATTCCAACTGGGCAAAACGGGCCCCACCGTCTCTGCGCTGGGCCTTGGCTGCATGGGCATGTCCGGGATGTACGGCCCGGCGGACCGTAAAGAAAGTCTCGCAACGCTGCAGGCTGCAGTCGACGCCGGAATCACCCTGCTTGATACCGGTGATTTCTACGGCATGGGGCACAATGAATTACTGGTCGGCGAAGCGCTCCGGACGATTCCCCGCGACCGCGTACTCCTCAGCGTGAAATTTGGCGCTCTGCGCGATCCTGCCGGCGGCTGGTCCGGCAATGACATGCGGCCGAAGGCGCTGAAGAACTTCCTTGCCTATTCGTTGCAGCGATTGGGCGTCGACCATATCGATATTTACCGCCCTGCGCGTCTCGACCCACAAGTGCCGATCGAGGACACGGTCGGGGCCATCGCCGATATGATAAAGGCCGGCTTCGTACGCCATATCGGTCTTTCCGAAGTCGGCGCGAAAACGCTGCGGCGCGCCGCGGCCGTGCATCCTGTCAGCGATTTGCAAATCGAGTATTCCTTGATTTCGCGCGGCATCGAAGACCGAATTCTGCCGACGGCACGCGAACTCGGCATCGGTATCACCTCTTACGGCGTGCTTTCGCGCGGGCTCATCAGCGGCCATTGGCGCAAGGACGCCATCGCCGCGGGCGACTTCCGCGCGCACAGCCCGCGTTTCCAGGGAACAAACGTCGACGCCAACCTCGCGCTCGTCGACGCACTTCGTAAAGTCGCGGCCGCAAAAGACAGGAGCGTTGCGCAGGTCGCCATCGCCTGGGTCGCTCATCAGGGACAGGATATTATTCCTTTGGTCGGGGCGCGGCGCCGCGACCGGCTGGCCGAAGCCCTCGGCGCGCTCGACGTTGCGCTCACCGCGAAAGACATCGCAGCCATCGAACTCGCCGTCCCGAAAGACGCAGCGGCCGGCTCGCGCTACCCGGCCGCCGCTATGGCCGACTTGGACAGCGAGAAATGACCAGGATCGGAGGGAACCAAATCGCGAGCCCGTCACTCTAGAGTACAACCTTCGCGGAGACCATCGCATGGCCACTACCGTTGCAACTAGTGAGCGATGACGCGGCTTTCCATACCCGGCCTGGATGATCCGGTCGACGCCCATCTGACGGGCATCGACTTGATCAATCAGCCGCTGTTCAACAAAGGCACTGCGTTCACCGAGGCCGAGCGCGATGCGTTCCGGCTGCATGGCCTGCTGCCGCCCCATGTGGGCACGCTCGAGGAGCAGGTGACCCGGCGCCTCACGGCATTGCGCGGCTTGGCGACCGATTTCGAGCGTTATGCTTTTCTACGCGATCTACAGGATTTGAACGAGACGCTGTTCTATGCCCTGGTGGTGCATAACATCGAGGAGCTTCTGCCTCTGGTGTATACACCCACCGTTGGCGAAGGCTGCCAGCGCTTCAGCGAAATCTGGCGCAAGCCGCGCGGCCTGTTTCTCAGCTATCCCAACCGGCACCGCATTCGCAAGATCCTCGAAGATTCCCGTTACGACCGGGTGCGCGTCATCGTCTTCAGCGACGGCGAGCGCATCCTCGGCCTGGGCGATCAGGGTGCCGGGGGCATGGGCATACCGATCGGCAAGCTATCCCTCTATACCGCCTGCGCCGGGATCCATCCCGTCGAGACGCTGCCGATTTTACTCGACGTCGGTACCGACAACGAGGAGCGCTTGGTCAATCCGCTGTATATCGGTTGGCGGCACAACCGCGTGCGCGGCGCCGAATACGACGCATTTATCGAAGAGGTCGTGTCGGCGATTGCCGAGCGCTGGCCCGACGTGCTGTTGCAATGGGAGGATTTCGCCGGTTCCAATGCGGAGCGGCTGCTCGAACGTTATCGCGATCGGCTCTGCACCTTCAATGACGACATTCAGGGCACGGCGGCCGTCGCCGCCGGTACGCTGCTGGCCGCCATCAACGTCACCGGCGTTCCGCTCACCGAGCAGCGTGTGGCACTGCTCGGAGCGGGCTCGGCGGGATGCGGGATTGCGTCACTGCTGTTGAAGGCGATGATCGATGCCGGCTCGAGCGAAGCCGAGGCGCGGCGCAGATTCTTTGCGGTGGATAAATTCGGCCTGCTCGTCGAGGGGATGACCGGCATAACCGCGGCACAACAGCGGTTCTTGCAGAAGCGCGACGCGGTCGCCGTTTGGAAATTGCAGAAGCCCGACGAAATCACGCTGCTGGACGTCATGACCAACACCCGGCCCACAGTACTCATTGGCGTTTCTGGTCAAGCGGGTGCGTTCACCGAGGATATCATCCGCAGCATGGCGCGCCACATTGACCGGCCGGTGATATTCCCGCTGTCGAATCCGACATCGCGGTGCGAAGCGACGCCCGCACAGCTCATGACATGGACCGAAGGCCGGGCGCTGATCGGCACCGGCAGCCCGTTCTCACCCGTGACGCTGCAGGGACGGACCGTACCCATCGATCAGACCAACAACTCCTACATCTTCCCCGGCGTCGGGCTTGGCGTTCTGGTGTCAGGTGCCAAACGCGTCAACGACGCGGCATTCATGGCGGCAGCCAAGGCGCTGGCGGCGCTGTCGCCGACCGTAAAGGACAAGGACGGGCGACTCTTGCCGCCCGTGACCGAATTGCGCCGCGTTTCGATCGCGGTTGCCACGGCCGTTGCGCGCGGCGCAGCGCGGGACGGCTTGGCACCGGCGTACGACGAAGATACATTGGCCGAGCGCATTCGAGCGCGGGTCTGGGACCCGCGCTATCATCCCTATAGGTTGGCGCCGCACCGCAACACATGACCGGCTAGCGCGAGTTTACTGGCAGATAGCTGACGTTGAGGCATAAATTCTCGGCGGATCGGGGAGTTACGGCGGGTCGCTACGTATACACAAACGGCGGCTGCGCCGGGACGAGGTGACGGAACAAGCGCATCGCGTCCGGCGCGGTGTGTTCAAGCGTCCATCCGCATCGAGGTCGCCCGCCGTGCTTGCCGGCAGGCTTAAGCACCATGGCCAGGCGCACGGTACCGAGCAGATCGAGCAGCCCCGAGAGGCCTTCGGTGTAGTCGAGTTGGCGCGCTTGGAACTCGACGACGCGTCCGAGCAGCAGCGCCAGCAGACAGCAGAAGGTGTGCACGTGGATTTTCTGATCGGTCCAGTGATATTGCGGGCGCAGCGCCATGTGCTCGTCATCCTTGAGTTGGCGGAACGCTTCCTCGACCTCGCTCTGGCCGCGATAGGCGAGCAAGATCTGCTCGTCGGACCACTCGCTGCGATCAGTGATGAGGATGCGTTTGCCGTAGAGTTCGTTGTGTAATTGCGCAAGGGCTGCTGCGTCGATCTGGTAATGCAGTCGATCGGCGCCTTCTCGCGTGGGATCGTAGTCGACCTGCAACACCTTGTTCAGGTGTTGCGCCGAGAGCAGCGTGTGGATTTGTCGATTTGCCGCCTCAGGCGTGCGCGGCCCGGAGCGCGGCTTGGCGAGTTGCGCCCTCCAGCGCTCGAGCGTGCGCAGCGCCTTCTTCAGATGCTGCGTCAGGCCGCGGATTTGCCCTTGACGCAGCTGCTCGCTGATGAACAACAACACCGTTCGGCGCCGGCCCCAGATCTCGCGCTCGAGCCGCAACACCGGCAGCTCCCCGAGACGTGCGCTGAGGAGGGGCTGATACTCGGAGCGCGGGATCTGCAAGAGCTGCGGATGCTGCGTGGGCACTAAGGAGGCCACGTAGCCGAAGGCAGCCTGATCGACCAGCTGTTGATTGGCCCTGGAAAGATTCCCCTTATCGTAGACCAAGGTCACCTCCTCGAGGTCCACCGAGAGCTTCTGCAGGCGCTCGCGGATGAGGGTCAAGGAGTCGGGGAAGGACTTCGCATCCACGCGGTTGCCTTCGAACAGATGCGAGCACAGCGGGATGTGCGCCTCGCGGGATACCAACAACGCGAGACTGAACAAACGCAGGTCCGTGCGTTTCTGCTTCGAGTGGCCGCGCTGCGGCAGCTGCGGCTTCAAGTTGGTGGAGGCAATGAAGGTGAAGAAGTTGGTGACATCGTAGAACAGGGCATCGAGTTTGATCCCCAGCTGTTTGACGATGACCGTGGTGAGCTCATCCTCGATCGCGCGCAGTGCCGGCACGGGCACACAGTCCATTTGATCCCAGAAGAACTGCGAGGTGAGCTGCTCGACTTTGAGTCCCGGAAACAGCCGATGCAGCGAGGTCAGTGCTGCCCAGTTGCTCCAGCCGCGCTTGGAGCGCGGGCGGATGGCGCGATTCAGGGCCGCCAACAGCAGCGTCGTGCCAACCGACAGCCCGCGTGCACTCGCGAGCACGTGCCGATCGATGATCGAGACCACGTCGAGCCGGTCCGCCGCCGCCTTCAACGCCGCGACATCGCCGTGCTGGAAGGACTGAATCCGCAGTTCCCCCTGGGGAGCTTGCAGCAGGCGATTGAGCAAATCGTCCGCGCTCCCGAGATACAGCAGCGGCACGGCGCGCGGCTTACCGCGGATACGGCGCGATTCGACGATGCGCCAGTAAGTGCGCCCCGCGACCCGGTGTTTTTGCAGGCTGGCCACGATGTTTTGTGTATACATGAGGCCTGCGCATCTGTCAACTACAGGTTGTATCCAAGAATACACGCAAATACAAGCTGTGGTGCCGTCTTGTAGAACCTGACTGGTTTTGTGTATACGAACGCCGGCGCATCG
>DASXYI010000076.1:0-2005 GCA_036502605.1 Steroidobacteraceae bacterium | reverse complement strand
CACGTGGACTGCATCGAGTTCACCGCGCTTGACACGCTGCAATACGGTCTGGCGTGACACGCCGAGTGCGCGCATCGCTTCCCGCATTGGCATGAAGCCATTGCCGGCTTCGCTGTTGAAGCGCGCCACGAGGTCATCGGTTAGGCGGATGCGCCAGGGAGCGCCGGGTGTCAGTTGCTCGCCGGCAATGATGCCGTCATTAAGCAGGCGATGGATGGTCGATGGTGCGACGGCGAGCACGACAGCGGCCTTCTTGATTGTCAGTAGTTCGCCCTCGGGCGTGCTGGCGGTCGGCTCGAAGCACGGGATATCCCAGTGGCGACGCAGGTTGCCGACGCGTCCGGCGGTGAAGCGATGACCGTATGCCGTGGTGCGCCCCTGCTTATTTAGGATGCCGGCGATCACACTGTCGGGGTAATGAACTGCGAGCCGGCGCACCAGCGCGATCGTGTCCTCGTCGGTGCGGACAGTGGCCGGCCGCGAGCGCG
This sequence comes from Steroidobacteraceae bacterium, assembly GCA_036502605.1. Classification (GTDB taxonomy): domain Bacteria; phylum Pseudomonadota; class Gammaproteobacteria; order Steroidobacterales; family Steroidobacteraceae; genus Bog-1198. The sequence continues at coordinate 1,517 of DASXYI010000076.1, read as the reverse complement.
GCAGAGTGAGGTCGATCTCGTTGAGCGCGCCGCCCTTCCAGCGCAACGCGAGATGGGCGGCCGCCCTGTCGCGATCGACCTTGATCGTGACGTCTTCGATGAGGGTGCGCAGCAGCTCCTTCCTGTCGCGCGGTGTGGTCGTTGGCGCGTTCCAGACGGCGGCGAGATCGGGTCCGAGTGCGAGGAGACGATCGCGCTCGGCCTGCGAGATTACCCGCGGCCTCTCTTTTTCGCGGCGTTCCAGCTCGATCTCGGCCGTCTCAAGTGCGCGCAGGCGCTCCTCCCAGTCGCGTTCGAGGCCGCGCGCCACCAGCCGGTTGTCGGGATCGACAGCGCGATAGCGACGCTCGGCGCGTTGCGCTTCGTAATTGGCTCGCTCGACCCCGAGCCGCCACTGCTTCAAAACGACTTCGCGTTCGGTTTCCAGCCGCTCAGCGGCGGCAAGGGTGGCGGCAAGCCCAGCCGGCTCCAGGGCTGCGACGAAGGTCCGAGTGACGGCCTCGTCGATCTGGATACCGCCGATATTTAGGCAATAGACGCCGCGGTTCTCGACGAGAACCTTGCCCGGGCAGTGGTAACCTGGCGAGGCGTTGCGACCTCGATAGTGGGTATGCAGACGGCGACCGCAATGACCACAGCGGGCCAGCCCTTGCAGGAGCGCGCCGCCCTCCCTCACGGCGCCGCCCGCCTGGTGCGGTCCGGGCTTTGTATTGCGGGCGATGCGTTCCTGGTTTCCCTCATAGGTCTGCCAGTCAATGAAGCCCGGATGATGCTCCGGGATCAGCACCTGCCATTCGGCGCGCGGGAGGTGTCGCACGCGCTTCTTGCGCCCGCCGGTGGCATCGAGGACGATCTCGTGGCGGGTTCTGCCGTAGACGTAAGCGCCGGCGTAGACGGGGTTGGTAAGGACCTGGTGAATGGCGGTGTAGCTCGCCTCGACCCATCGGATCTCGCCGCCTTGATGCATCTGCAGTGGGAATTTGAGCCCCTCCGAGCGGAACCACAGCCACACGCGCCGGGCCGAGCCGGTCTCGGCGAATTGGGCAAAGACCTGGCGGATGGCGGTGCAGACGGCTTCATCAGGGTGAAAACAAACCTCGCCCTCCTCCTCGCCCCAGACAAAGCCGACGGGCAGGCCGCGCCGGAGTTCGCCGCGCGCCGCCTTGTTGCGAATGCCGCCATTGAGGCGCGCGCGCAATATGTGCAACTCAGCTTCGCTCATGGTGCCTTTCAACCCCAGCAACAACCTGTCATTGAACACCGCCGGGTGATAGAGCCCGTCGCCATCGCCGATCAGCGTGTCGGTGAGGCCGGCGAGATCGATGAGGCGATACCATTCGGCATTGTTGCGGGCCAAGCGCGAGACTTCCAGACCTAGCACGAGGCCGACACGGGCGAGCGCCACCTCGGCAGTGAGCCGGGCAAAGCCGGAGCGGGTCGCGGTTCCGCCGCCAGACAGGCCCAGGTCTTCATCAATGACGACGATCCGTTCGGCGGGCCAGCCGAGCTCGCGGGCC
>DASXYI010000075.1:0-47893 GCA_036502605.1 Steroidobacteraceae bacterium | reverse complement strand
TAGTCTTTCTTGATCAGCTTCTGATAGAAGGGTGCCGGCGCAACCTTGGCGCGGATTTCATGAACCTCGTTCTTTTCCACCGTCGATCGCCGCGTGTTCGGTTCACCCCAACGCACCACCAGTTCCGTGCCCGGTTCGCTTAATTCAAGATCCACGATCGAGAGCGACAGCATCGACTTTGCATTGGCACTATAGCCAACGTACTGGGATATGCCGGCGTGCTTTCCGCCTTTTACGACGGCGTCGTACTGAAATGTTGCATAGACCGCCAGCGGCAAACTCATAAATTTCGCCGGCGACTTGCCACGATACATAGAGTCCCGCATTACCTGAGCGACGTCATCCTCGTTCCAAACGAGGGTTACCTTCTTGCGCTTGGGATTCTTGACCTTTTGCGCAAGTGCCTCTTTGCCGATGAAGTCCCTGCTGAAGTCGATGAATTGACCATAACCGATCTCAACCGGGTCCATGTAGTAGTCGACGATATTCGTCGACTCGAAGCTTCCGCCCAGGGAGCCCATCACTTCCAAATGCATCGGCGTCATCCATTCGCGATACGGCTTCATCGCCTCGCTGTGATAAATCGCGGGGCATGGCAACGGCATCCACCCCGACTCGAGCGTGGTCGTGGGCAACGCCATCGAGCCGACTTTCCTCAGGTTGTATTTCTCGCCGGCTCTCTCGAGCGCCTCCAGGACGAACTTCTGGTCCTTCCAGGGTCCGAATAGCTCGAACCCCGGGGTTCCTGCCATGCCATGACGCAGCGCGCGCACCGGGTATCCCTTAATTTGGAATTCCCCGATATGAAAGAAGCCGATCTCAGGCAATTTACCGTCCGTGACATCCGACATCAGCTCCAAGGCATGTGGTCCCTGAATCTGGTAGATGTAGACCCTCGGTTCTCCACCCCGGAACGTGATGGCTTCGTCTCGTTCTATTTGCACATTGTAGTTGCCGCTCTCCGCGTTGAACTGGAGCCAATCACTGATCATCGGCGGCCCGACGACGCGATAGAGATCGTCTGACGTGTGAAAGCAAATGGCATCGCCGATCATGTAGCCGTCGTGACTGGCCGCAATGATTTGCTTTCCGCGATTTGCCGGGAAGGTACCAAATTTGTTGAGACCGACTTTCGTCAAGAGAGGCATCACATCCGGCCCGGTGAGGTATAGATCGGTCATGTGGTATGACAGGTCCAGCAGTGCGCAATCGTTCTTCCACGCCTGCTGCTCAGCCCGCCAATTGGAGTATTCCGGCGCAACCACAGGAAATGCGTGGGGCACCAGCGAGGAAGACCGCAAAAGATTGACGGGTCCCCCCGTCGCCTTCAGAATTTCGTCCAGATTCTTGTATTTCAGTAATGCGTGGTTCATGTTGCTTGTTACTTTGATCGGCGCTGCCACTGAATCGCCATCTCCTCAGCAAAGGCACGATAAGTTCGAAGTGGTTTGCCGAGCTTGGCTTGCAGAATATCGACGGACTCCCTCTTGGGAATCATGCCCTCGCGGTGAAACCCGCGAAACATTAGACTCTGATCGTATCCAAGCCAACTCTCTGTCCTTCTCGCGATTTGCTGCTCGAGAGTGTCCAGATCGTCTCCGCCATAGGATATTCTTCGGCCCAATACCTCCGACCACAGAGCAGCCCCGCCCTCGCCGGTAAACACATTGGGCCCGACAACCTCCACAACCGTGGTGGGCAGTCGTTCCGGAGAGTTCTGTCTTTTCAGCAGCTCCACCGCCGCTACCTCGGCGACATCCCTAAGATCAACCATCGACACGCCGATGGAGCCGATGGGCATCGCATACACTCCTCGCAAGAAAAGCGACTCCATTTGCAATAGGTCGTTTTGCATGAAATAGGTAGGTCGCAGAATTGTCGCCGATAACCCGAAGCGCTCTATCATCCGCTCTGCCGCGTATTTGCTCGCGGCGTGCGCAGTATCGCTGAAGGTATCCGCGTTTAGCATGGACGAATACACGACGCGCTTTATGCCGGCCTCTGCGGCAACGCTCAAGGCGGTAAGTGCTTGCGGCAGTTCGTCCCTGGCCACGGGATTTATCATGAACAAGGTATCGATGTCGGAATACGCCTCCCGAAGCGAATGCTTATCGAGAGTGTCTCCCTTGACAGGCGTCACTCCGCTCGGAAATGTGGTTCTTTTAGGGTCACGGGTCAGGGCATGCACCTTGGCTCCGCGCGCCAGGAGGGCACGAATGACTTCCGAGCCCACCTTGCCGGTACTACCAATTACAAGTATTGACATGATTTTCTCTCTAGCACAGGAGATGGAGACCGTCGCGCATCCTCAAGCAAAGCGCGAACCGCCCATACTCAGGGCCGCGATTGCCAGCAATATGCCTGCGATTCGATTTGCGATGACTATCCGCAAGCGCGCGGCCGCGTCACTACTGTCAACTCGGAGTTTTCTGAGCGACAGGCCAACGATTAGCACCTGCACGGCAAATGCTGTTAGGGCGCCGATGACGCCGATCCCAAGCACATGCTCCACCGGGCCAGTCGCGCCTTCATGCAGCGTCTTGAATAGATATCCCCCTGTCAATATGGCGAGGACGGCAGCGACCATCTGCGCTCCGAATAGCTTCTCTCCGGCGCCCGCGGTACGTGCGAGCGTAAAGGTGGAACCCGCCCAAAACACCGTTGTGAGCACATGAAAGGCAGAAACGATTGCGAGTGCATAGTGCATTTTTTGTTCCTCAACTCGATTTAGCGCCGCCCTAGCCGATTGATCTCGCACCATCGCTGTGAGCCAGCGACAACGCTGAGGCTCGCAGAGAGGCGTGCTACAGGCTCTCCTGGGCTACGGCGGCCGTCGCCTTTGGCAGCCCTTGTTTTTTTAGCGAAGAGAGTCTCGGAACGATATCCGCTGCCAATGTCGTGATCGATGATCGCCACTGCTCCATGCAGTCCAGATGGTCGTATGAATTCGCGACAAGAACGCCAAATCCGTCCGCACGATCGTGAAGCGTAGACAGCTTATCGAGCACGGTGGCCTCTGAGCCGACCGTCCAACTGTATTTGGCGAGGTACTCAATCGTGACGTCCGAATCCGCATCTTCGGGGCGATGCTTGAGCGTTCGCAATAGACCCGCCTCCTTCAGCATAGGCAAGTAGAAGTTACGAAAGTGTTGGCCCATAGGCCCGTTCACCGCGAAATCAAACGCCTCTTTGTCGGTTTCGGCGACGACAATGTCGCGCACGATTCGCCAATCGTCCTTTGAGGGAGGCTCACGGCCGTTCGACCCCGCGCCCTCCACGACGGAATCCCAGTGGGAGCGTATGTAGTCGACGCCGAAGCAAAAGCTGCTCGGGATTAAATTGTATCGGCCCGCCAGCTTGAGCGTCGGCGAATTGTGGCTGGACCCGGTAATTGCGAACCTTGGAAAGGGCTTTTGAAAGGGCCTCATGTGAAATCGCAATTTCCCTTCGATCATTGGACGCGGATGCCGCACGGTCCAATATTTGCCTTTGTATTCGTCTGGCTGTGTACTCGACCACAGCCAGCGCATCATGTTGAGAGACTCTTCTACCATTTCGCGGCTTTGATTTGATCGAAAGTCGATTCCGAACATGTCGAGATCGGTGGGAACTCCGCTAGCGCCGATACCGACTATCATGCGGCCTTTCGCCATATGGTCGAGCCACGCGATCCGATGAGCTAGCTCTGCGGGATGAAAAAATGGAGCTATAAACGCGCCCGGATTCAGGCGAATGCGCTTCGTCATGGGAATCGCTTGGGCCAAAAGATGATCGTTGGGAGCTTGGGGTTCGCTGACCACGGTGTAGTGTGAGCCTATCCATGCCTCATCCACGCCAAGGCGGTCGAGGAAAACCAGGTAGTCCAAATTGTGAAAGTGCCCTTCCGCCAGGTCGCGATGGGACGGGTGGCTTGGAGTGTTCATAGTGCCGAATTGCATGTGTAATCCTCGGTCCAGTTGCCTCGACCGCCCTATGAATACGTCAGGCAATTCTGATCCGCAACAGATCCGCGGACGCGTGCTCTACGAGCAAACTCATTGTGCGTTCTGGCCAAAAAATGTACACGTTCGCGATGGGTCCCTTCGCGGGGACTCGAATTCGATTGCGTATCCTCAATGTCTCTTGTTCAGAACTCAGGTCGCCCCGAAGTCCTTTCTAAAATCCTCCAACCGACGCTTTTGTTCACCGGTTGCATCGAAATTGGATGGATCGAGCCAGGCCTCATAGGCCTTACGAAGTGCCGGCCACTCCTCGTCGATGATCGAGAACCAAGCGGTATCCCGATTGTCGCCCTTGAAGACAAGATGCTGACGGAAAACGCCTTCAAATTTGAAGCCGAACCGTAGGGCCGCCCGCTTGGACGGCTCGTTAAAATTGTGGCATTTCCATTCATATCGGCGATATCCAAGAACATCGAACACATAGGCCGAGAAGAGGAACTGGGCTTCTGTCGCTGCCGGCTTGCGCGATACGAGCGGCCCCCAATAAATGCTGCCGATTTCGATGACACCGAAGGTCGAGTCGATGCGCATCAGCGCTTGGCGTCCGGCGATCTTACCGCTCAACTTATCGATGACTGCAAAAAAAAGCGGATCCTGGCTTGCTTGAGATTTGTCGAGCCATGGCGTAAATGCATCACGACTTGTTGGTGGGTATTCCATCAGCCAGCGGAAGCGGCTATCAGCATCGATCACGGCCGAGGCCTCGAACAGACCGTCGCCATGCCGCTGCGCGTCGAGCGGTTCTAGCCTAACGTAACGTCCATCCAAGACCCGCCGTTCCGGTGCAGGGCGTGGTTTCCAGTTTTTCAAGTTCTCAGACAAAGATCATGCCCTTTTGCATTTTCTCAAAGTGAATTCTAGCGCCGCATGAACCACGCCAATATCGAAAGCACCGCACTCACAATCAACATCGTCGTTATCGGCAGGAAGAGCCTGAATCCCGGCCTATCAATGACGATGTCACCGGGCAGATGGAACAGGTTCATCTTTCTGAGCCACGGCCAGAGCAGTCCCGCAACCACCAACACGAAGCCCAGCCCAACCAGCAACCGATTCATCGGTCAATCTCCGCTTGTCGCGATCATCAACACATGATTTCCGTCAGATTCCCGTTATCCCAAAACGTATTTTCCCATCCGCTGATACGACCCTGGTCATTGCAGACGGGACAAAACCACAGCACATCATATGTGTCGACGTCGAAAAAAATGGTGAGTAATCCCGCACAAGGTTTTCGCCCAGGCCGGCGCCGGCAGCGCAACGCAGTCGCCTCGTCGTATAGGGTGGCCTGCGCCACGATCTGCGTCCAATACTCCGCCAGGCGCAGACCTCGACCCGACAGGGGTGCAAGTGCGCCATTCGGCGCCAGGAAATCCCGCAGATCGACGCCCCAATGATTGCCCATATTAGGGTCGGCTCTCGTGATTGGCATTTGGGCTAAGCTTACCCTCATCCAGGCCCATGACTGCTCCTGTGATGGTCATTCGCTGGGAATTATATAGCGGTCACACCAACAGAGCACCTTTGCGTCAGCGGCCCTCAAGCCACGATGATCATGCTGCCGCCATGCCAGAGTAGCCCACGAAACCGTGCCCTGCATCTATGTTACGGCACCTGGTGCAGCGTCGTATTGAACAAGAACGGGCCGCTAAACTCCGTGATCTCGCCGGCCTTCTTGCCCGCAACAGGCTGCAAACGCGCCGATAGGGGCTTATTCCACTTCCATGCAAGCGACGCGACATCGCCAAAAATGCGCGCCAGTTGATCGACGCCGATGTCACCGGGAAACGGAATCGTGTCGAGACCTGTACCGCAAACCGCGGAATAGGCGAGCAATGCATCCGTGGTGATGGTCCCCTCCGCCCAACGTCGCGCCAAGAGCTTATCTTCCAAAACCGGAACCATTAGACCGGAATATCCTATCTGCTTGACCGGAACAGCTTTGACCGCCGTGGTGATGATGAGAGCCGCCGTCATGGTTCCGCTCGATCCGAATTTCGCGCCGGTGTACGTTTCAATTGCCGCGCCGATGGATACGTCGCCGAGCGGAGCCGGCGTGGGATCGACGCCCATAAAAGTCCATCCGCTTGATGCTGCCACCTTGGCGCCGACCGATTCGGCTACTTTGGCGTGAATGGTCAATTGCTTGGTGAGTTCCGCGACGGATCCGTCGAAGTTCCCATGCGTGCGTGCGAAAACTTCTTGAACAACGTTCGCGCCTTCGAAACCAATGGAGAACCGCTTGCCGTCGCCGGTGTGATAAGTGCCCGGGTAGAATGGCCCGTAGGGCTTCACCATCGCGGTCGCCGTGAAGTTAAAATTGCCGTGGCTCGGTGAAGCATGATCTGTCAAATATCGCACCAACGTGGCGCTTTCACGGATAACGTTCCAATGAATTCCGTCCTCAGCGGCAATGATGCTATTCGCTTGAATATTGGGCAGTGTCGACAGGGCTTTTTCGAGCAAACGCATGACGCGCGGGTCGTCCGAATCGCGCATCATCGCCGGCCCGACACTTGGAATGAACCCTTCTTTCGCTGCTAGATCATCAATGGCTTTCAAGAGCCGGAGGGCGTCGTCATCGGATCGGCCGCTGACCAATTCTCCGAGCGGCTGAGTCACGATGCGAATGGTCTCGGTCTTGTATCCCCGCTGAGCAAATTCGCCCTGCGCGGCGCGCAAGACAATCAGCGCGTCGGCAATCTGCCGATCGAGGGTAGCGGGGTCAAGACGAACAAATGCCGTAATTGCCCGCACATTGGGCTTCGTGTAGGTTTGCGCGTGACCGGTCACGGCAATGAAGACCAGCACCAGCGCCACCGCAATCCTCGACCGACGATTTGTCACTGTCCGCCCTCTTTACAGTGCCTACCACACCGACGTAACCATATTACGCACGAGACTGCTCAAAAGACAGCGATGCGGGAACGGGATCTTCGGCGTTGGCTCAGTTCTTTGCGGCGAACGGACTGCTAGGATAGATCACGGGGCGTGTGGGTGCGTTGGCGACGGCTTCAACGAGCCTGTAAAAGAATGTATCAAATTGCGCGGCGGCCTTGAAGTCCACGGGCTGTGTGAGGTCGTCCTGCGGGCGGTGATAGCGGACCTCATACCACTCGCGGTACCGTCTTTCGGCATCGGTATTGCGGTCGTAGCCGAAAATAAAGCTAATGGCAGGAACATGAATCGTGAGGAACGGGTACTGATCGGCACGACGCAACAACCTGCGCTCGGGTTCGGCATCGGGGCGGATTTCGATGTGCAAAGGCGCGGCGACAGCGCGCGCTACTTCGCCGAGGGTAGTGTCCGCGAGCGCTTCGGCCGTGAGGATGCGCAGCGGGAACAGCGGGCGCAGCTGGTCGAGGTTGACGTCGGCGGCGAGCCGCTCGACGGGTACGGTGGGATGAGCGACGAACCAAGTGGAGCCGAGTAGGCCCTTCTCTTCACCCGTAAAGGCCGCGAACAGGATGCTGCGCTTCGGTGCCGGGAGCGCGCCCGCCCTGATGTCGTCCGCCATCTGGATCAACAGCGCGACGTAAGCCGCGTCATCGAGAGTACCATTGTATAGGTCATCGCCATTGACGGGCGTACCAAAGCCATAGCCGTCCAGGTGCGCGGCGATGACCACGTACTCGCCACGGAGCTTCGGGTCTGCACCGGGAAGGGCCGCGAGAATATTGCTCGAGGAAATATCGCGTTGCGAGAGGGAGAGTCGAACGCGCAGCGTCGCCGGGATATCAAAATTCGGCAGCCGTTGTTTCATGCCGCCCAGCTTGAGGATCGCTGCGGCATCTTGGCCGGTGCCGGCAAACAGGGTATCGACCGCCTCGGGCCTGATGCGCAGCGTAGCGAGCGGAGCCGGTAATTCGTTGACCGTCTCGCGCGGTGCTTGAAGCTTGACGGTGCGAGCGTAGGCAAAGGGCCAGCGAGGCGGCTCGATCGTGAAGTACGGATCATCGATGTTGATCAGACCGAGCGCCTTACCTTCGCGCGCGTTGGCTGCGCGCTCCGCGCCACTGGGTAGTCCTTCGCGCTGGGTGCCGAAGCAAACGACGAACCGTCCGGCGATGTCGGCCATCGCGTCCTTGCCGCAGTAGCCCCGGAAGGTCAGAGCGGCTTCCATCCGGCTGGGCAGGTCTTCGACCGGCGTCACGGTGACCTGCTGCAGAAACGTGAGTGCAGTTTCGGCGCCATTCGGGGGAACGAGCATGAAGTTCGTACCCTCAGGCCTCACTGCGACTTCATGCATGGGAACGGTCTGAAAATAGCTGCCGTTCTCGCCGGCGGGCTGAAGTCCCGCTGCCTTGAAGCGGGCGGCGACGTACTCAGCGGCGCGCTGGTAGGCGGCGGAGCCGGTATCGCGGCCTTCCATGCTGTCGCCGGAGAGCGCCTCCGTCGTGTGCCACCAGGCGCGGGTATCGGCGTCGTGGATCTCAGCGTCGCGTGGGTGCCGTTGCGATTGCGCCATAATCGGAGACAGGAGGACACAGCCGATGACCAGGGCCGCGAGAGGGTTCCGGAGGCTGTCTCGGATGTCACTCATACACCGCCCCCTTCAGCCGATCTCATCGTTTGGCCGGTTTAGATCGCTTTCTCTTCGCCGCCTTCTTTTTCGCTCTGCGGCGCATGCGCATGAGCGCATCGATAAGGTCATCGACCGGCTGATGTTTTTTCGCCTTGCGCCGCATCCAGACTAGCGCGTCAAGGAGTTCGTCAACGGGTTCAGGTTTTTTTGCCATGCCGGTATTTTAGGCGATATTTTCCACTTTGCCTCGCCGTTTATGGATCGCATTTGGCCAGCGGCAGCGCTCCATGGCCGCCGCGGCCGCCAACAGGAGGCGCCGCGCTTGGGACGCCGCGACACTCAATCTACTTTAATCTGCGACGATTCGTAAGCCGCGTCACTATACGGTCCATGTACAGATAAATAATCGGTGTGGTGAACAGCGTCAGCACTTGAGAGAGTAACAAGCCGCCGACCATCACGATGCCGAGCGGCCGCCGCAACTCGGATCCGGCACCAGATCCAAATGCGAGCGGCAGTGCCCCAAGCAGCGCCACCATCGTTGTCATCATGATGGGCCGAAAACGCTTCAAGGACGCTTCGTAGATGGCATCTTCGGGCGAGGCGTTCTGCGCCTCCATCACCAGCGCTTGGTCGACCATCATAATGCCGTTCTTTTTCACAATCCCAATCAGCAAGATGACGCCGATCAGGGCGATGAGCGAGAAGTCGTATTGAAAAAGCATCAACGCTAGAAGACCGCCGATGCCAGCGGACGGCAGTGTCGAGAGAATGGTCAAGGGGTGAATAAAGCTTTCGTAGAGGATACCCAGCACGACGAATATGGCGAACAGCGCGGCAGCAATTAGAAAAGGCTGACCGGCCAATGACTCCTGGAACGCACTGGCGCTCCCCGCAAACACCGAGCTCAATCCCGGCGGCGCCCCAAACGATCGCTCCTTGGATTTGATTGCGTCAACGGCGTCGCCGAGCGATGCGCCTTTGGCGAGATTGAACGACAGAGTGACGGCAGGAAACTGCCCATCGTGGTTTACTGTCAGGGGTGCCGCGGAAAGCTCGAGATGGCTGATGGCTCCCATCGGTACTGGGGACCCTGTTCGCGATGGTACATAAAGTCGTGCCAAGGCGCTCTCGTCCAACTGGAATTGAGGAGCCACCTCTAGAATGGTGCGATACACGTTGACTTGCGTGTAATAACTCGCGACTTGCCGTTGTCCATAGGCATCATACAGCGTGTCGTCCACGCTCTGCGTGGTGACACCGAGGCGCGCCATCGTATCTCGGTCGAGCCTTATGTTCACCTGCGGCGCGCTCGCATCGATATCGGCCTCGACGTCCTTGATCTGTGATATCGAGCGCAGAGTCTTAAGCAGCACCGGCGCCCATTGACGCAATTCAGAAAGACTGGGATCGCGCAACGTGTACTGAAACTGTGTCTTGCTGACCCGGGCGCCCACTTGCAGATCCTGCCGCGCCTGCAGGTGTATTGCGATGTCCGGCATCCCCGTGACTCGATTGTTTATCCGATCCATTACCTCGTACACGGAGCTGTGGCGTTCACCGAACGGCTTCAAGTCGATGAGCATACGGCCGATGTTCGTCGAGGGGTCCCCCTCAATCCAAAAATAGACATTCTGGATAGCCTCATCGCGCCGCACCCTATCTGCCAGATCCCGCATGCGCCGCACCATGGTGGTATAGGAAACGTCCGGGGCAGCTTCCGTGACACCTGAGATCATTCCGTTGTCTTGTTGAGGAAAGAAGCCTTTCGGAATCCAGATATAGAGGCTGACTGTTATGACGACGGTAAGACACAAAACGCCCAGCACAATGGGTTGATGCGCGATTGCCCAACGCAAGCCGCGCCCGTATTTTCGCAATGCCCGGTCAAACCAGCCTTTTGCGGAAACATGAAATCGGGAGGCGAATTTGGCGTCTACAGGGCGTAGATAATGGGCGCACATCATGGGCGTTAGAGTCAGTGACACGAGCCCAGAAGTCAGGATTGCGACTGTCGCCGTGCCGGCAAATTCGCGGAACAAGCGTCCAACAATGCCTCCCATGAAAAGCACCGGGATGAATACGGCGACCAGGGAAATGGTCATTGAACAAATCGTGAAACCGATTTCGCGCGATCCTCGCAGCGCCGCGGTCAGCGGATCCTCACCGTTCTCGACGTGACGCAGGGCGTTTTCCAGCATCACGATAGCGTCGTCGACGATGAAACCTACGGATACGGTCAACGCCATGAGGGACACATTATCGAGACTGTACCCGAGCAAATACATTGCGGCCATCGCCCCGAAGAGCGACAACGGGATAGTAACCGCGGGAATCACCGTGGCACGAATGTCGCCGAGAAATAGGAACACCACGAAGACGACGAGCACGCACGTTATGAGCAATGTGATTTGGACGTCCTTCACCGAGGATCGAATGGTCTGCGTGCGATCCGCCAAAAGGGTCAGGTGAACCGAAGCAGGCAAATCGCTCCGCAAGCGCGGCAGGAGGCTCTTAATTCGTTCCACGGTTGCATTGACGTTATATCCGACCTGCTTATGAACATCGATGATCACGCAGCGACGAGTGCCCAACCAAGCGCTTTGCTTCACGTCCTCCACGCTGTCTATGACGGTTCCCACATCCCGAAGCCGAGTGACGACGCCATTGTGTGACTGGATGATCAGATCGGCGTATTCCGCCGCGTGCTCGAGTTGATCGTTGGTGTCGAGAGTTAGGGATCGCCGCGCACTGTTAAGGGTGCCTTTGGGGCCGTTGAGCGTGGATTCTCCGATGATCTGCCGAAGGTCTTCGAGGCTCAGTCCCAGGCCGCTGAGCCGGCCCGGATCGGCCTGCACGCGAATAGCCGGCTTCTGCCGCCCGTGGTAATCGACCAGCCCGACGCCAATGACGCGGGCGATTTCCGGGGTCAGGTAGTTCTCCGCATAATCGTCGATGGCGGCAATCGGTAGCGTGTCCGAGTATACGGCGATGCTCATGAGGAGTGCGTCAGCAGGGTTGGCCTTCTCGAAAGTCGGCGGATGCGGGAGATTTTTGGGAAGGTCGCCGAGGGCCGTATTGATTGCCGTTTGAACATCTACAGCGGCCGCGTCGACGCTCCGCGAGAGTTCGAACTGCACGTCGATCGAACTGGAACCGAGTGAACTCGTCGAGGTGATGGAAAGGACGCCGGGTAAATTCGCCAGTGCGCGCTCCAGCACCGCCGTGACTCCTGTGGCGATGGTCTCCGCACTCGCTCCTGGCAGGTCAGTCGTAATGGTGATCGTAGGAACGTCGATCTGCGGCACACCTGCGATCGGCAGCTGCGTGTAGCTGGCAATCCCCAAAAAAAGGACCGCTAGCATGAGCAACAGGGTGGCCACCGGACGCCGAATGAACCACGCGGAGAAATTCAACTGAATAACCGGTGAGCGAGCGCTTGCGCGCCCTTAGGGAAGCGATGTCCGCGGCGAATCGACCGAAACGATACGTACCGGCGTGTCCGGCTCGAGCCGGAATTGCCCCTCAGTGACGACTGTCTCGCCGCCGGATAGCCCGCTGACAACGATCGTCTGATCCCCTTCGACTGATCCAATATGGACGACTCGGGCCTTGACGAAGTTACCCGACGCTACCACGTACACATAGGGGCCTTCGCTACCGTTTTGCACGGCAATCGTCGGCATCAGAATTGCGTCGGGCAGCGTCTTGAGCGCGATCCTTACCGTGACGAATTGACCCGGCCATAACGTATCTTCGGCATTCGAAAATTGAGCTTTGCAGCGAATGGTCCCCGTCGTTGTGTCGATTTGATTGTCGATCAAAATGACGTCGCCCTTGTTTTCGCTCGAACCACCCGCTGCATTCAACACAGTGACAGGGATAGGACCGCGGACTTGCGCCGCGCGTAAATCTCCCAAACGCTCTTGCGGGACCGCAAAACTGACGGCGATCGGACTTAATTGCGTGATGACGACCAAGCCGTTCGAGTCGGCGGTATGCACGATATTCCCGGCATCGATCAACCGCGCGCCTACGCGTCCCGTGATAGGGGCTTTGATCGTGGCATACGACAAGGAAAGGCGCGCCAGATCCACTTGTGCGGCATCATTGGCGACGGCAGCGGTCAGCTGCGCCACCAGCGATCGCGCCGTGTCGCGTACCTGCGTTGACGTCGAGTCGGCCTGCAACAGATCCTCATATCGTTGTAAATCTACCTTGGCGTTGTCCAGCAACGCGGCGTCCTTCGAAAGTTGCGCCTGGTTCACGCGTAATTGAGCTTCGAACGGGAGTGGGTCCAGCTTTACCAAAATTTCGCCTCGAGAAACGACTTGCCCCTCTTTGAAGAGCACTTGCTCGATCGCGCCATCTACCCGCGGCCGCACCAGCACCGTGTTTAAGGCCTGCACGGTGCCAATATTGGTTACGGATGTAGAGATTGCGCCGCGGCGTACTAGGGCGACTCGAACCGACACCGCCGGCCGTGCGCTAGACTTGCCATTCTGGCCATAAACCTCCCCGAGCTTCCAAACCGCGAACATCAAGACGAGGACGAGGGCAATAGCGGTGACGATTCGAGCGGGTTTCAAGACCATATTAGGACCATTATCAGAGTATCGAGGTATGACCTGAATTCTGACTGAAAATTCACGCAAACGGACTCATGATTCGCAACATCGTCTTTCTAGTACGGAAGACGAAGGGGCACTGTATAAAGCCGAACACCGCAGTGATGGAGGGTGACATCGACGCTACCGATCGCGGCCCATGACCTCGACATCTACCAGCGAAGGCTCAGCGGGCAGGAGGCGGCTCTAGGTCGGTGGGAATGCCGGCGAAATGCCGATAGAGTGCCACAGCGCGATTGATATACGAGTTTTCATGGCCCGTCATGAGCAATGGCGTGGAGTCAATTCTCATCAGCGAGTAATACGACCAAATACCGGGAGCGCGCTGGTCGAGGAAGTACAGCGAACGCAGGTCGCCGCGCTTGTATAGCGTCAGCGCCCACCACCGCACCGGCGTCACGTTTTCGGTTTCGACAAGGAAGTGCTGAGAATCGCTCTCCCGGAGGCGCATCCGATAAATGACTTCGTTTGTCGAGCGGCTGTCGGTTTGCGCCAGGTATAGGTTCGCGCCGCTCTCGATCTCGGTGGCCGAAAAGTCTCTGCGAGGCTGACCGCCCACCTCTTTCGTGAGGGCGGTGGCGGCTGTCAGGAATGGGCGCCAAATGTGGTCGGTCGTCGACCAATATCGCACACGCAGGAGGTTGGATACCGCTCCGAATCTCGACAGGAGAGCAGCCGCACCGTCCGCGCTTTGGAAGGTACCTGCGACGGCCAAGAACATGCCCGATTGCGGACTCGAAGCGCCGAAGCATCCCGCGCGGGCAGGCAACGCCGGTAAACTGGCGGCCTTCCAGACTTGCACGTTTGGCGCGGCGTTGAGCGGAGCGTAAGGCGGTTGTGCGACGCCGCCTACGCAGGGAGCTATGGGCGATGTGTCGGCGCCGGCGCGCATTGTGAACACACCGCCGCTTGCTGCAACAGCGCACATGAGCAGCACCGGGAGCCGCCCGGCCCCCGGCTGCGGTGCGGCGTCCGTCGTCACGCCGCCAGCGCCGTGTGCTGAATCACCGGCATGGCACGATCCGACAGGATAGCCTGCAACTCCTCGGCGCTTTGCCCCTCCGGTGTCAACCACGCCTCGACGTGCTCCGCTTTCAAATTGATGATGCAGCGATCGTGACCGGTGGCGGCGACGTCCGTCGGCGGCTCATCGGTAATGGCCGCAAAGCCGCGCAAATCGGGTTCGTTCGGATCGGTCCAGTGCGACCACAGGCAGGCGATGAACATCGCCTGTGCCGGTTCCGGTGTAAATTGCAGCACGACGTTCGTCTCGTCTTCCCCCGCCCGAAGCTCGCGATGCTCCATCGCATGCAGACGCACGTTCTCATAAAAGCTCTCGACCACCATGATGGCGTGGTGATGGCCGAACTGCTCGCCCCAGAACTTCTCTAGGTTGTCGCGCCGAGCGTTGTACAGACCCGGAAATTTCTTATCGTAAAACGCAGGCTTTCCCGCCGGCCGACAGAAGTAGCGCATCGGCGTGAGGATATTCTGCCCGTCCTGCCTGATAATGACCCCGGAGTACACCATTGGGAAAATGCGATTGTCCTCCGCGGTCGGTTCATTGCGGTGCAGGTCGCTCAACTTTGTCGTCAGCGTCTCGATCTTGTTGGTCGCAATCCGTACGTCTTCCCGCGCCTTCTTCGTTTCCTTGACCTTCAGCGACCGCTCCGCATTCACCAGCCGCGTCTTTTGAGCAAAAAGTTCCCTTTCGAGCTTCGTCGCCGCCCGCGAGCGATTCTCATCGATCGCCGCCTTGATGCGGCGTTCTTGGTCATTGACCGGCTCATCGAAATTCGCCTCGAAACCCCGAGATATCACCAGAGTTGGGTCATCCAGCCGGCGCATGAATAGCTTGAAAGCCTCATCGTAGTCGAGGCGAATACCGAACTCGCGATACAGCTTACGGACCACTTGAATAACTTGCGCGGAATAGCACATTGGGGCAATTCTACTCCTCATCCTCGTCGCCCCGCCGAATCGTCGCTGCCCGATCAATTGCCCGTACGAAAACGGGTCCACTCCCGAGTAACCAAGCGAGAGTAATCCAGGGGCACGGTTTTCGGGCTGATGAGCCGCGCCAGTGTCGCTCGGTCGGGGTAAATCGCTTCATTATCTCTAGCGGAAGCCTGCACCAACGGCAATGACGCGGTATATCCATTGGGATAGCGTATGTAGTTCGTGATGGCCGCCATTACATCCGGCCGCATCAGGTAATTCATCCATATTTCGGCATTGTGTGGATGCGGCGCATCGGCCGGAATGGCCAACATGTCCACCGTGATGACCGAACCCTCTCGAGGCACGAAATAGGCGATATTCGCGCCCGTGCTAGCTTCGTTCGCTCGGCTACGTGCCGCCTCCATATCGCCCGACCAACCCAAAGATAGACAGACGCTATCGTTGGCGATATCGGCGATCGGTGCGGGGTCAATGTTGCGCACGAACGGTCGTATTTTTAGAAGCGCTTCGGAAGCGTCAGCGACATCGCGAGGATCAAGCTGATTCGGATCGCGGCCCAGATAAATCATCGCAGCTTCGAACACATCCATCGCCGAATCGACTATGGAGATCCCACAGTCTTTGAGTTTGACCGCATTGTTCGGATCGAACAGCAGCGCCCAACTGTCAGGTCGAGCTGCTCCCAGGCGTGCGCGCACTTTCTCGACGTTATAACCGAGGCCAACTGTCGTATACATGTACGGAACTGCGTATAAATTGCCGGGGTCATACACCGCCAGGCGGCGCATGATTTCGGGGTCAGCATTGATCAGATTCGGCAACGCCGTTTTGTCGAGTTTGCGGTAAACGCCGGCCTGACGTTGTCGTTCGAAGAATGCTCCCGTCGGCAGCACGATATCGTAGCTCGTATGGCCGGTGAGCAATTTGGTCTCGAGTACTTCATTGCTGTCGTACGTGTCGTAGCGAACCTTGATCCCGGTTTCCCTCTCGAAATTGGCGACGGTATCGGGAGCGATATAGTCGAGCCAGGAGTAAACATTCAGAATCCTCTCGCTGTCCTGCTTCAGCGAGGATATCGAGTTCACATCGCCGGCGGGTGCCGCCTTCGACTGATCGGATTGCCGGCTACACGCGGTTAGGGCGAACAACAGGAAAATAGAGGCAGCCGTGCGATATATTCCAAACACCCGGTGCGGTTCGACGAAATCCATACACGATCCCCCATGGAAAGCACGCCGCCAGAATGATGGCCCTCCGGCGTTAGTATGGCGCCAAATTCTGCTCGGCACGGCACCTATTCTGTATCGCCCTCTGCGCGGCGCGGCGCGCAGCGTGATTAGTTGACTGGGGCGCGGCAGCGATGGCTCGCTCGTAGCAATCCCGAGCCTCGTACCGTGATGAGTAATCTCCGCGAGGCATCGCCCACGGATCCTACGATTCAGATACTCGCCGGAACCGCCCGAAGCCAGGGCGTTGAACTGCGCTTTGGCGCGGTACATGATCGCATCCAGAATTAACCTGCAGCTCAACGTCGACAATATTGCCGACAGACGATTTTACGACGGTCTCGACGACAGCCACGTCAATGTGAGCGCCGGACGCTCTGTACGGCTCAGCTTCATCGTTCAAAAGTAGAGGAGTCGCTCGGCGATCGACTAGCGAGCTTTCCGTCTGATTGACCGAAATCGAATCCCCAATTTCATCGCCTTCTGTGCGACCGCCCCCGGCGTACGACCAAGCTTCTTGGCCGCCTGAGGCCCGGAAAACCTTTCTTTTGCCAACCCACGAAGATTTTTCACATCGTCTTTAGACCACGCCAATAATACACGCCGCTTTGCCTTTGCCATCGCTGTTTCCTTTTTCAAAGTCGCACATCATACCGGCGCTTGAACGCACGAGCGGCTATTTTTTGCCCATTGCCCAATACGGCCGGTAGAATTGTACTTCATTAGCGGGGCCTCTCGTGAGGTTTACTAGCGAGGTCGACGTGAAGATCGCCACCTACAACGTCAATGGCGTCAATGGCCGTTTGCCCGTGTTGCTGCGGTGGCTCGCAGAGTCGGAACCGGACGTGGCCTGCCTGCAGGAACTCAAGGCGCCGCAAGAGAAATTTCCTGAAAAGGACATCCGCGATGCGGGCTACGGCGTGATCTGGCACGGTCAGAAAAGCTGGAACGGGGTAGCCATTCTTGCTCGAGGGCGAGACCCAATCGAGAGCCGACGAGGACTGCCGGGCGACCCGGACGATGTTCACAGCCGGTATATCGAGGCGACCGTCGAAGATCTGACCATCGGGTGCCTTTATCTCCCGAACGGCAACCCGGCGCCGGGAGCGAAATTCGACTACAAACTCCGCTGGTTCGAGCGCTTTGCGATCCACGCCGCCGGGCTCGTGAAACGAGATACGCCGGTCGTACTCGCCGGCGATTACAACGTGATGCCCACCGACATCGACGTCTACAAACCCGAGCGCTGGGTGGACGATGCGTTGTTCCGACCGGAGGTCCGCGCCGCCTATCATAGGCTGCTCGAACAGGGCTGGACCGATGCTTTGCGTACGCTCCATCCAGGCGAACGCATCTATACCTTCTGGGATTATTTCCGCAACGCCTACGGACGCGATGCGGGGCTGCGCATCGATCATTTGCTTCTCAACGCGCGTGCTGCACCGCGCCTGAGAGCTGCGGGGGTCGACCGACACGTGCGTGGCTGGGAGAAGACGAGCGATCATGCGCCGACGTGGGTTGAGCTTCGCGAAACGCCGACGGGTTAAGAGCTAGAGCTAGAGCCGGCAAACCACGCCTTCGCCTCCATCGCAAGCATCCCGGACAGTCCGATTGCCCTCAAGTCGATGCGGTCGCTTTCGGGTTTACCCACGAAATGGATGGGCTGATTCACGTACAGCGGACTCCGGGCGCGGAATTCAAAACGATGGAATCGATCCACTTGATTGAGCGCCAATAATCGTGCCAAGACGACAGCAACTAAAGGCCCATGCACGACCCGTTCCGGATAGCCTTCTTCGCGTTGCGTGTACAACTGGTCGAAATGGATGAGATGCGCGTTGAACGTTAATGCGGAGAAACGCATGAGCATGACCGGATCGGGGGTCAACGTAATGGCCCACGAGTCGGTGGCAGCGTTTTTCGCCGCGAAGCCATCCCTTGGAGCGGGTTGCGCCGGAACGGGCCCTTGAAGATATACGATATCCCGCTCCTCGCGCACGCAAAGGGCGCCGTTCTGAAAATATTGATACTCCGCCGTCACGACTTGAAAGGGACCACTCTTACCCTGCTTGTCGCGCCGCCCAAGGACTCGCTCCGTCATTTGCGCCCGTTCCCCGATTCGCAGCGGCCGTAGGAATTCGGTTCGAGCGGCCGCGAACAGGCGTCGGCGCCGCAATGTGGAATCAACCCACTCTTGATTGACCATATGACCATCAGGCCCGATCGAGGAACGAGGCGCAGTCGGTAAAAAATACAACCAATGCCACAACGGCGGCAGCTCGACGGGGACGGCCGTCCGGGTTGGCAACCCCAGGGTCGCTTCAAGCGCCAGAACCGGCCAAGGATCCAAATTCGACTCGATCATTTACCGTTATTGTCCGTCTACGGGTATTGGCGACAATCATAACCGAACGGTGTCATCAGACTGCGAGTAAACAGAAAACAGCCCGCCGCCCGGACTTTTACGTGGCACGAGGAGCTCGCGTATGCGACGCTCGGCTCAAGGCAAGGGGAAGAGATGACTATAGATCAGGTCGAACAATCCGCAAAGCAGCATCAGGGCATCATCGATTGGGTCTCGAAGAATATGGGTGCGCGAGTGACAGGAATCCGCCGTCAGCGGCGCTGGCGGCCGGTGTGGCGCGTCGATGCCGAAAAGGATGGCGTTGCGCTGCCGCTGTTATTCAAGGGAACGCGAGCCTGGGACGATATTCCGTTTCCCCTTGAAAACGAATATCAGGTGATGCAGGTGCTCGAGGCGAACGGCATTCCCGTGCCGCCGCTTCACGGCCTTTGCCAATATCCAAAGGCGATAGTCATGTCCTGGGTGAAGGGTGGGCGGGATCCTGGTCTGGTGGTCGAGGCGCTGGAAAACAAGTCGGAGATTTCACCCGATCGCTGGCAAGCCAGCCTGCGCTACATGGAAATTCTGGCGAGAATGCACAGTATCGACCCCGCAAAGTTCGTCGCGGCGGGCTGCGAGATGCCCGTCGGTGATGCGGCAAAACAGCTGAACCTCTATGAACGTTTCCATCGAATGTACGAGGACAAGAAACTCGACGATCCCTTTATTGAGTTTTGCACTTTATGGTTGCGCCGCAATGTGCCGAAGCATCGTCCGATGGTTAGCTATTGCACCGGTGACTGCGGTCAGTTCCTCTCCGAAGGCCCTGACCTTACGGCCGTCATCGATATGGAGGTCGGCCATCTGGCCGATCACTTTGCCGACCTCGCGTGCTTTCGCGGACGTCATCCTGTGGAGAACATGGGCGACGTGAAAGCCCTGTTCGATCACTACGCCAAGGCGTTGGGTCAGCCGCTCAATCTCGACGCCATCGCCTATCAGACGGTCGTGTTCCTCGTGTACGCGCTGTTCACGCCGCTTTTTGCCCTGGCTGAACCCTCGCCGGGCGGTGACTGGGTCGAAGGCGCCATTCAGGTGGCCTTCATCGGCCGCCGCGCAGCGGAGGCCATGGCGGAGATTCTGGGCGTCGAACTCGACGATCAATTTCAGTTGCCGCCACCGCGCCCGACGCCGATGGACGATCTCGCGCTCAACAAGCTGATCTTCGAGATCGATCGCCTGCCATTGTCGGACACATTGGCGGATTGGCAGCGTTCGACCATCGCGTCCATCCCTCGTTACCTACGAAATCAACTCCATTACGGCGCATGGGTGCAGCAGCAGGAACTCGACGAACTCGTCGAATTCCTCGGGTACCGGCCGACCGACGTCGTGGAAGCCGACAAGGCCCTCGCGGCCTTCGTCAGGCAGGCCGACCCGGAACTCGACACAAAGCTTTTGAAGCTCTTCTATCACCGCTTGCTGCGCCTGTGTCATGTGATTGCCGGTCCGAATCCACCGCAAGACCACCTGGTGCTGATGAAAGTTGAGCCCCTCCTCCACCGCTGACGACGATACGAAGAATTTGCGCCGGTTGCCGAACCTACGCCCAGATAGGGTTGAATGCGGCTACCGTGTCAGCGACATCCGGCAATCCGCCGGCTACCAATCCGTTCTTTTCTGCGCGCACTTCTGACATAGCGATTAAAGCCAAAGGCCTAGGGTACTGTCCTCGGGCGAGGTGCCCCATTACATGAGGAGATTGTTATGAGTGCGTCAACAAGCTCAATGCAGCCGGGCACAACCCGGTCAGGACATACATCGGCGATCCGGGCCAAAAAGGTGATCGGTACGACCGTGAAAAATACGGAAGGTGAAAAGATTGGAACGATCGAAGATATTGCCTTGGACAAGCTTTCTAACAACATCATGTTTACCGTTTGCGGATTCGGCGGCTTTCTTGGCATGGGCGAAAAATATCATCCCATCCCGTGGGGTTTATTGAATTACCAGGAAAGCCAGGATGCCTATGTCGTGGGCGTGACCGCAGATCAACTCAGGGGTGCGCCGGCTGACACGATAGAGGAACTGATGAAAGGCAACGGAGTCGAGTATCGGGATCGGGCCTATACCTATTACAAAGCGCCGAAGTACTGGTAGACAAAGCCAAGCGGAGCGAGCGGCTGACCCCTCGCTTCGCGCCGGCTGCGTATTCCGCGCGGAGGCACGGGTCTTGATCGGCTATGGCACGGCCCGGCAATGCCTTTTTGCTAGCGGGCCTCGTCTGCGGACTTGCGGCGGCGGGACTTTTTGATCTTAGCCGCTGCGCGTTGCGAATGCGGCCGCTGGCTCGATGGCAAGACTTGATTTACTACGTCGCGGTTTTCCGCAGGCTCTGGTGTCCAAAGGCGACTCGCGACGAGATCCTGGATTATCTCGCGAACGATTCTGGTGAGGACGCGAGTAGCCGGAGCCATTGTGCGGCTCATCGAGGTGGCGAGAGCGAGCCGGCGCGACATCTTGGGACTATCGATTGACCAAAGCCAGAGCCGCTCGGCCGCAATGAGCGGCTGCACCGGCGCGTAAGGGAGTATCGTGTAGCCGAGGCCGTCCTCAACGAGCGCCACGATCGCTTGCAGGGAGTCGATTTCAACTTCGACCCGAGGGTGTAGTTGGTGCTGCGACAGAACGGCATCCACGAGCATGCGCAACCCATGCCGCTGACTCGGCAAGACCAGTGGGAGCCGAGCGAGCACGGATCCGCGAACCACGGTGCCGCGGCCGAGTCGGCTCGGATCCGACGGCGGGCCGAGAAGGTATAACTCTTCATCGCACAGCTGCTCCGTTAACAGCGTGCTCGTCTTTGGCGCATTGTAGATCACTGCCGCATCGAGCCGGCCCACCGAAAGCCACTCAAGGACAAACCCGCTGAATCCCTCCACTACCGTCAGCGATATCTTTGGATACTCTTTCCGAAGCTGATGTACGAGAGGTCGCGTGAGGATGGCACCTACGGTTGGGGGTACTCCGATGATCACACTTCCCGTCGGCGTGTTGCGGAGCGCCGTCAATTCATCGCCCGCTCTTGCCACAGCCCTAACAGCGATCTCGGCGTGTGAGGCCAGCAGACGCCCGGCATCGGTCAGAACCACGCCCCTGCCCGTTCGCAGGAACAGCTGCGTCTGCAGTTCCTTTTCGAGCGCCTTGATTTGACGGCTTAGAATGGGTTGCGCGACGCGAAGGGTCGCCGCGGCCTTGGAAAAGCTGCCGGCCTCCGAAACCGTGAGAAAGGCCTGCAGGTGCCTGAGCTCCAAAGTGCCTCCAATTTGGGCGGACCCGCCGGAATGCCGCGCGAGGGCATGACTGCCAAATCATAGCAGATAGGATGAGAGGCCCATTGGAGCCACCCTTCTCCCCGGCTACGATTTCAGTTGTTCGAAAGGCTGGTGGGGCTTCGTCGGTCGGCGCCCGTGGAGTTGTTGATTGGATACCGTACTTGATCACTCGAGCGTCCGCGACGAGGTGCGAAAGCTTTGCGAGCGATTCCCGGGAGAATACTGGCGAACTCAGGATCGACAGAGCCGGTATCCAAGTGAGTTTGTCGCTGCGTTGACGGAGGCTGGCTACCTGGCAGCCTTGATTCCCGAGGAATATGGGGGTGCAGGCCTTCCGCTGTCGGCCGGTGCGGCCATTCTTGAGGAAATCCAACACGGCGGCTGCAATGGCGCCGCATGTCACGCTCAGATGTACATCATGGGCACGCTCCTCCGGCACGGCAGTGACGAGCAAAAGCAGCGCTACCTTCCACAAATTGCGTCGGGAGAGCTTCGCTTGCAGGCGTTCGGGGTGACAGAGCCGACCAGCGGCACTGATACAAGCTCGATCAAGACCTTCGCCGAGCGGCGCGGCGACGGTTATGTTGTCAATGGACAGAAGATTTGGACGTCTCGCGCCGAACACTCGGACCTCATGCTGCTGTTGTCGCGCACTTCGCCGCGCGACGAGGTTGCGAAGAAGTCCGACGGGCTCTCCGTCTTTATTCTCGACATGCGTGAGGCGAAGGGACAGGGCCTCACGATTCGTCCTATCCGCACGATGATGAATCATTCGACGACCGAAGTGTTCTTCGACGATGTATTCGTTCCTTCAACCAACCTGATCGGCGAAGAAGGCAAGGGCTTTCGCTACATCCTTTCGGGTATGAACGCCGAGCGCATTCTGATCGGTGCGGAGTGTATCGGCGATGCGAAGTGGTTCATCGAAAAGGCCTCTGATTACGCGCGCGCGCGGATCGTCTTTGGGCGACCGATCGGACAGAATCAGGGCATCCAGTTTCCGATCGCCAAGGCTTACGCTCAGATGCGAGCGGCTGAATTGATGATTGCTCGAGCCGCAGCGCTTTACGAGGCCGGTGCCGAGTGCGGGGCCGAGGCCAACATGGGGAAGATGCTGGCGGCGGATGCGTCCTGGGCGGCCGCCGAAGCCTGTGTACAGACCCACGGAGGATTCGGGTTTGCAGAGGAGTACGACATCGAACGCAAATTTCGTGAAACGCGGTTATACCAGGTCGCGCCCATCTCGACGAATCTCATCTTGGCGTATTTGGCGGAGCATGTGCTGCGGCTGCCGAGATCGTATTGATGGCCGATCCGTCACCCCTCGCGCTGTCGGGCGTAACCGTCATCGCGATTGAACAGGGCCGTGGCGGCGCCCTGGCGGCACTGATCGCGGAGGCTGACGTTCTCGTGCAGAACGCGCGCTTAGGAGTATCCTATGTCCGGTAAACGGCATTCACTGTGAATGCCCGCCCGTGAGAGTGTAAACATGAAGCAGTTATTATTCGCGGTGGCTATTACTTCGATCATGTTCAGTGCGTCGGTACTTGGCGCTGATGTCGGCGTGTCGATCAATATTGGTGAACCCGGTTTTTTTGGACGAATCGATCTCGGTGATGCTCCGGCACCGCGGTTTATCAACCCCGCGCCCGTCGTTGCCATACGGGTTGGCGGCGAACCGTTGCCACCCCCGATTTATCTTCATGTGCGGCCGGGTTACGAAAAGAATTGGCGTCGGCATTGTCGCGAGTACAACGCCTGCGGCCAACCGGTCTACTTTGTTCGGGATGACTGGTACAACAATACCTATGTCCCGCATTATCGTGAACATCACCGCGATCATGTGGATCGACGCGATGAGCACCGGGACAATCGCGACGAGCGGCATGACGGGCGCCACGATGACGGGCGCCACGACCATCGGGACGATCACGAAAAACATGGTGACCACCGCGACGATCATCGATAGATCCGGGCTCATGTAAATGGGCGAACCGCGTCGGGATAGTACTGCGGTGCTTCGCGCCGGTCGAACATACCGTAATCGCGCACCACTCGAACACGGCGAAGCCGCGCGTCCTCGCGCAGCTTCGCGCTTGTCTCGTAAGCTTCAGCGGCTGCGTGATCGCGCCACGACATCAGAACGATGAGATCTCCGGGCGTGAGTACCGCGTCAAAGACGTCCCAGCCAGAAAGACCCGGCGCCGTTGGATCTAGCCCTAGCCATTTCGCGATTTCATCTGCGCGCGTTTGCGTTACCCGCTCCGGCGACTCTTTGGCATCGATCAGAGTAATGGTCGTCCCCTCTCCTGTCTGCGTTTCGTCCAGGCGCTGTTCCTGAAGGCGATAGCCCTCGGGAACTCGAGTGTCCCGGGTCACTTGGCCGACGCGCAGGTGATAGTCGAGAAAAACCTCAGTTCGGCCTTTCTCCTGCACGTCATGATGTTTCGCCCGAGTGCGCCATCGGACCAGGGCTTTTTCATCGCGCCAACCTGAAAGCGAGAGCAGCCATCCTTCGCGCGTCAAGCAGCGGTAACGGACGTTGTCGACGAATCCTTCGATTTGCTCGAGCTCAGGCCTCAGCATCTTGGCGTGACCAAGATAGGCGTCCCATTGATCGGATTTCGGATGAACCTCGAAAATGACTGAAAACATATCTGATCCTCGGGCTGCAATTCTCTAGGCTTTGATCGCAGCAAACGCTTTGCGTGTTACCGATCCAGGTTCCCGCGGTCCCATTTGGCGGCGTCCGCGGCCGCGGCATAAGTGCTATTGAGGAATTCGAGTACCACACTGTCGGGATCGGATGATTCAAGAACCTCAGCGTAATTCAGCACAAATTCGCCGAGGTCCTTGTTAAAGGCGCCGTTTCCGGGAATCGTAACCTCCGCCAAACCATGTGGTACCGGCGCTGCATAACTATAGAAGGCGGCCTGTCCGTACCCTCCATTTCCGGGCCAGAACCCTGCACTAATACACTCGTGTGAATAGGCTTCCGCTTGTATCGAATCAGCGCCCGGGCGCTCAGGGGCTCTCCGGCCGTTGAAGCGCGTGACCGCAAGATCGAAGGAGCCCCAGAAAAAGTGCACCGGGCTGATCTTGCCGCGAAAATTACCGGAGAACCGCTTGAAAAGCGTATCGGCGTGGGTCAGCACTTGCCAAAACCGGTTCGCGGCCTCCCGATCGTAGCTCCTGTGGATGGTGTCGCGATCAAATCGAATGGGATCCTTCAACTCGACCGGCACGGGATCGATATGGATCACCACCGATAAAGCCCTCAGGGCATCGAGATAGGATGCAAAGAAATCCGCAACGCTTTGCGGTTGGAGAGAAAGCGCGCGGGTCTGGCCGGAGCTACAACGGAATAGAAGTTCGTGCGAAATGAAATCGAACTCGACATCGAGGAGCCCGCCCTGCGGTAGCGGCATTACCGAAGTAGTCAGCCCACGCGCAGTCACGTAAAGCGGAACATGCCACCAGTGGCTTTGAATGGGTGCGAGCGCAAGGCGAGTCTTGCCGACAATCTGCGTGAACATATGCAACGTATTGGCAGTGTCCGCCCATTGCTGCCAATCCAGTGCAGGCCAGGTTCCTGGCGCCGATACCTCAGCCATAGAAACGGTGCCTCCTGGTTTAGGTAAGATCATGCGAATCGACTGTTTCCGGGCAATTAAGTCAAATTACTGGCGCCCGGAGGCAACCATTGCGTGGACTACCTATCAAATGTGCGCTCGAATCGATAGTTTACGCGACTACTCGACCCGACAATCGATACAACATGACAGCCAAAGCCCGCACATCGGTCGAATTGTTCGTCAACGCCGCCGCCGAGGCGGCACATATGGCGAAACGAGCCGGCCTGATTTACGTATCCGACAGCGCTGCCGGCTATCGACGCGAGCGTGTGGGTAAGCGCTTTCGATACTTTCTCCCCGATAACCGGCAACTACGAGCCCCGGCCGTACTGAAGCGCATCACCAGTCTTGCGATTCCGCCGGCCTATGCAAATGTCTGGATCTGCATGGACCCGCGCGGTCATTTGCAAGCGACCGGCCGTGATGCGCGCGGTCGAAAACAGTATCGATACCATCCCGAGTGGCGGAGCACGCGCGACGATGCCAAGTTCGACCGCATGGTCATTTTCGCTGAGGCGCTGCCGAGGCTGCGGCGCAAACTGGCGCGTGATCTGGCGCTTGACGGACTTCCGCGCCAAAAGGTTCTCGCGGTGGTCATCAGTATCTTGGACGCCACCCGGATTCGCGTCGGCAACGTCGAATACGCGCGCGACAACAAGAGCTTCGGTCTAACCACGTTATTGAACCGCCACGTGAGTTTCATCCGAGACGGCCGCGCCGTATTGAACTTCCGCGGCAAAGGCGGCGTTCCGCATGAAGTCCCCATCGACGATAAGCGCATTGCAAGAATCGTCAAGCATTGCCAAGAGCTTCCGGGACAGCAGCTTTTCCAATACGTGACGGACGAGGGTCAGCGCGCCCCCATCGACTCCGGACAAGTCAACGACTATCTGCGAGACGCCATGGGTGATGATTTCACGGCCAAAGACTTTCGAACCTGGGGCGCGACTCTCCAGGCCATCATTCTTCTCGCGCGCACGCCCCGCCCTAACGACGCCAGCGACCGCGCCTTCAAGAGCGAAATAGTCAAGGTTGTCAAGCAGGTCGCGGCAGAACTTCGCAACACCCCCGCAGTCTGCCGCAAGTCTTACATCAATCCCATCGTCTTTGAAGCTTGGCGATCCGGGACGATCCAAAAAGCGTTCAATGGCGGCCTTAAGCTTGCCGCACCACGACAAACCGAAACTCGTGTTCTGTCCTTCTTGAGTCACCGCGCAACTATGGCGATGCGCGCAAGCGCGACTTGAGCGGAGGAGCCCTGCTCCTTCGGCGTCCGCCCGCAACCACAACCGGCGAAACCCCTCTCACCGGCCCACTGCGCCTATGCCTCCGCACAAGCGCGTATCATGGGTTCCATCGATCAGTAATGAGGCACTCCCATGGAAGACAAGCAATCGAGAGAGGAATTCGACACCGGAATGAGCAAAATCAGGCACGAAATAAAGAGTCGCTTGGTACCGCATGGCCTTTTTGGCAGCGTTACGGGTGTCGACATTGGCCCGTCGGACAATATCTCCGGCTCGAGGATCGAGATCGTCGCAAAAGGCAGAACGGCTGGCAGGCTGTTTGACCGCCAGCAAATCGAAGGCTGTCGACTCAGGGTGGGCGGCACGGTTCTCTTGGAGATCATTTCAATGGTTGACGAACTGTCGGCTTCGCGTAAGGGTTAAGGGCTGCGGTTCCACCACCACGCGGCGCCGAACAGCGCCACCATCATCAAGGACGAGACCAGCTTGATGATCGTACCGAAGAGCAGCCCGAACCAGGCGCTCACTCCCACGTGCGTCGAGCGCAGAACGCTGTTGCCGGCGGACAATTCGCCCATCACCGCGCCAAGAAAAGGCCCGAGCAGCAAGCCGGGCAGCCCAAAAAACAGCCCGACCACGGTACCCACAAGGGCGCCCAACACTGCCTGCTTACTGGCTCCCACGCGCTTCGCGCCCAACGCGCCGGCGAGCAAGTCCACAGTCAATCCAATCGTACCGATGACTGCGATGCCCAGCAGCCACCAAAGGCCGAGATGGTGGTAACGATCCACGCCGGCAATCAACCAGATGCCTCCGAAGATCAACGGGATGCCGGGCAGCGCCGGCACAATGGCGCCGACCATGCCCACCACTATCAGCGCGCCCGCGACGACATACAGAATATTCATTCCGCCGGCGCGCCGCGGTGTGGGCCGCCGCTCACTTGAGGTCCGTGACTCGCCTGCCTCTCTCCCCGCGACGTTCCTTTCCGCCGTAGCCGCCATGCCCTGGATTCCAGAGATCATGAGTGCGGCGCGATGAGCCGCGCCTATCGTCGTGGTGCTGATACGAGCAACGGCACCCCGCGCTCATCGAGCAATTCTTGAGCGGCAATCGCGGCGCTTCTTTCGATAAAAATCGAGTGCCCAGCAGTCCCATCGCCGCAGGGCAACATGAGGCGCTGCTAATGATCGACACCGCGTGCCACTCACTGCGCGGCGGAGCTGAAGCTATCGATTGCTTCGCGGAGGGCGGCGCTTTGGTCGGTCGTTTCCACATGAACAGCTTCTCCATTGCGGCATCCTGACTACATTCCCGCGCGGTCGATCGACGGGCAATACCTGATAAGCGCATTTGAATGAGAGGTTTCGCTTACTTGATAGGTCTCGGCAGCCGCCCGCTACTGTCGAAAGGGGGATACGGCGCCCATCATTTGAGTAAACGTAAAGCGCGGGCGAATAACGTCACCGCGGCAAAAAAAAGCGCCCCAGAGCAACGAAGGCCGCAGCTCGCCCGGAGATGGATTGGAGGAAGTTAGATCGCGAATGCGAACCGCAATCATGCAATTACACCGCTAAGGGGACAGCGACGGTGAACTCCAGCGACCATTTCCCTGCAACCGATAGGTTGCTTTTTTCTGTTGAGCCGGCAACGTGAAATTGATCGTGACATCGTTGTTATTGCCGGCAATGGTCGGGACAGGCAGTTGCGGGGTGGCCCAACGATTCAAAACGACTTGCACACCCTTGAACGTGATGCCGTTGTTGGTCGCAAACGGCGCATTTCCAATGGACTCTTTTACCGGCGAGTCTGCCGTGTCTTTTAAAATGACGTTCTCGAACGTGATGTTGCTATATCCTTTCGCTGGAAATCGAATCCCTGCGGGAAACACGTTATTGAGAAACGCCGAATCGTAAGTTGCCGTGACGTTGCTGATGGTGAGTCCATCCGATGGCAGTACATCCATGAAGCCGTCCGGCCGCGTCGTCGAATACCTATCCACGCTGCACTTCGTACAGCCTAATTTGAGTGAGGACGCATATCCGCTCATGCCGTCCGCGCCCCCCTTATCGCGGGCTACGCCCACACGCGGTCCGCTATCTATCACATTCGAAATGTGGATGTTGGAGTTGAACAACTCCGGATCGCCATCGCTATTGTAATTCAGATAGAATAAGTGCGGAGGCGGAAACCATTTGCCGATCCCGCCGCTGTTTCCGCCGTTGGCATCCTGTAGATCGCCGTAACGGTGCGATTGAACATTGTCGAACGTAGCATCGCGCACATTTCCCTGCCACCCCATTAGTGTGCCGTCGAAATACACGTCCGAGAACCACAGCTTGTGCGGTATCGCGACGTACTGTGCGCTGCGCGGCGTCTTCCCGTTCACGGCCTGATTGCTCTTCCAGTTCGGTGAAAATGAAACCGCCATGGGCAAGAAGTGATCGCCGCCCGCCGCGGGCGGCACGGATAGCCGTAAGCCTTTGAATACGATATTGGATGCATCCCCGGTGATGAAAAACACGGCAGCCGGGTTCACGCCGCCGACCCAGATGGATTTGATCCAACCCTGGCCGTTGTCGAAATTGATGGAGCGATTGGCCGCCAACCATGAGGTCAACACCAGGTCGTTGAAGGCACCGGCAGGCTGAGTCTTGGTGCCCGCACCCGCCGTCACGGATTTGCCATTGATTTCATAGCCCCCGGCGCTTCCGTTGATCGGCACGACGCCATCCCATACGACATCCCAATTGGTCAGGTTGATGTTATTCGAATTGGCGATGACGAACGCGGGGTGAAACACATTGTCGACGATGAATTTACCCTTGCCGGTGAATTCGACCGACGTGCCGTTGTCGATGAAAATTCCGCGATCGACCGCCACACCGGAATGCAGTCGAACCGGGCAGTCCACAACCAACGTAAACGCCGAATTCTTGGCCGCCGCAAATGCTTTGGTTGCTCCCGCCGTGTCATCGCTGGTGCCGTTGCAGGAGACGTAAGAACTGATCGACTTCCTGTCCGCGCTGGAATTGCCGTGCGCGACCCCAAATCCCGCTATCGTGCAGGCGAGCGCGAGTGGTAAGCATGAGGACGAGCGCGACGAGCGTAAAATAGGATGCATGGGTTGTCCTGGGAACGGAGCCGGTTAGTACACATGATGGCCTAAGCGCGCGATGTAGGAAGACAGGCTAAGCGAAAGCGGCTTGCGCTTACACGCGGCTTCCGAAGGACGGCGAGGGGCGCTATTGCACTTCTGGACCGGTGCATGATTGCCGAGTTCCCTCGTCTATGATAATCGAAATATAATCAATTACTTAAGATATAATACTTATGTTAATTCGCGATCGAACGGCGGTAAAATTCAACACCGGATACGCGACGAGTGGCTGTCTCAGCGCGAGGCCGTGCGTACGCTCAGCGCCCCGCCGGAACTCCACAGGGCTGGCGTTCGCACCCAGCCGCGAGCTCACCGTGACCAATGCCTGGTTGGTGGTCGGACGACCATGCCATCATCCACGCGGCGAATTGCTCGGTCGGCAACGGCTTTGAGACGAAGTAGCCCTGGATCAGATCGCACCCGAGGCGGCCGAGCGCTTCCCAGCTCGACGCGGCCTCGACTCCTTCCGCAACCACCTTGAGATTCAACGCGTGCCCCAGGTTGATTGTCGACCTCACAATCACGTCATCGTCGCCCTGTGCTTCGAACTCCTGGATGAAGGACCGGTCAATCTTGACCTCATCCACCGGCAACCGCTTCAGGTGGGCGAGCGATGAGTATCCTGTCCCGAAATCGTCTATCGAGAAGCGGATGCCAAGCACGCGCAGCTGCTCCATCATCCGCAGCGTGGCTAGCAGGTCCTTCATGGCACCGCTCTCGGTGACTTCCAGCACAACGTGGCTGGCGTCCGCGCCGGTTTGCGCGAGAAGAACGGCGACGCTATCGGCAAAACCGGGATCCGCCAGATCCACCGGCGAGACATTGATCGACACATCGATCCCAAATCCCGCTTCTTGCCAACACCGAAGGTCCCGCAGCGCCGTCGCGACGACCCACGCCGTGAGAGAGCGAATCGCTCCCGTTCGTTCCGCATGCGGGATGAAATCACTCGGCGGGATGAAGCCCTTGTGCGGGTGTAGCCAACGCACCAGGGCCTCACATCCAACCAGTTGGCCTGTTGAGGCATCGACCTTGGGCTGATAGTGGAGTTGGAGTTCGTCCGCGACGATGGCATGGCGTAGGTCACCGAGGATCGCGAGGCGTTGGCGGTGGCTGCTGTCATCGCCCTCACGGTAGTGGCCGACGATAACGCCGGTCTCCTTTGCGCGATGGAGCGCGAGGTCTGCGCGCTGCAGGAGTTCGGCTGCCTGGCCTCCGTCGGTGGGGAACACGACGACGCCGACGCGCAACTCCAACTGAAAAGACACGCCGCAGTAGTCGAATGAACCTCGTAACCGCTCGGCAATGATCTCAGCCTGATGGGCGGCCTCGGCAGCGCCCACGGACTCGAGGAGAAGAAGAAAACGGTCGGTTCCAATGTGACCGACACGATCTGGCTGACCTTCGTGCGCCAGGAGACGCCGCGCCATTTCGGACAATACCTCATCGCCGGCCGCGTGACCGAACGAACCGATGATGTTTTGGAATTGCTGAATCTCGACCAGGCAGACGCTCACCGCCCGATGTGCCAGCTGCGCGCGGATCAATAATTCGTCGAGGATCGCCGTGATTCGTGGACGGGTCGGCAGACCGGTCAATGCGTCATGGTTCGCCTGATGCCGGATGGTCGCCTCCCGATCGGCAACCGCGGCGCGCATGGCGTTGAAGGCACTTGCGAGACCTTTCAGCTCGGTGGTGCTCGCCGGGGGCACCTCGACACTGTAGTCACCCGCCTCGAGACGTTCCGCCGCCTTCTTCAGATCCTCGACCGGCCTCGTCGCACTCCGTGCCAGCAGCACCGCGAGGGCGGATGCAAGGGCGAGCGACAGCCCGCCGATTGCAAATATCGAGTCTCTGACGCCATTGTAGGGGCGCAAGGCGTTGGCCAGCGATCTCTGCAGAACCAACGTCAAATGACCATTGGCCGAGCGGATGGGGTTGGTCCACGTCAAGATCCTGTCGCTGCCTACCTCTACCACGAATGGCGTTGCTTCGGGCGCACCCGCGATCGCGACGAAGGGCGGCCGCTCCTGTCGATCCACCGACGTGGCGATATACTGCGCTCCGTCCGGAGCCCCCGCGACGAACGAGACGTCGACACCCAGGAGTCGAGACAGGTCGGTGGCGACACCGTCATCGAGCGCGAAGCCCATTGCCGCCCACCCGATCGGCTCCGGTGCGAGCACTGGCGCGAGCACCACTTGGTAGGGGCGGCCATCGATGAGGCGATAGAGCTGCAGGATCTCGCCATCTAGGTCGCTCGCGATCAGGCTTTTGAGATCATTCTGAGTCTTGACTGATAGAGTGCCGAGCGTACTGGCGACCGGGCGCCCGTCCGGATTGAGGACGATGACAAGATCCGCGTTGATCCGTGTGCGCTGATTTTCGATGGCGGATAGCATAGTCGGCCCATCCATCGATGATACGGCCTCCCTGAAGCCGAAATCCGTCGTGAGCACGTCAACCGCGCTCGCGAGTCGGGAGCCGCGAAATTTTAGCGCCTCTCGGGTGGTATCGGCGGCGGTGCGCAACTGAACGCCCACTTGGCGTTCCACTTCCGCGTGCGCTTTGACGGCGATCGCGCCGATCGTCGCCGTTAAAACCAAAGTGACCAACCCCAGTACTAACGCTAGTATGCGGATGCGAAAACTGCGCAGGACCGTAAGAGACATGCCCATGAGTCATGTTAAGTCGAGATGCCGTACCTCCTGGGAAAGCCCGAGCCGATCTGCGACCAACTTCGCGCTCTCAAGGCGCGCTATTGCAACTTGCATCACACTGGGCGCCTTGGCGGGCTCGCTGTCCGTCGAGGCGGCCGATCTGTCAATTATGGTGGCCGGTCGCGATGGGCGTGGCGTTGATGAGGTGGTGGTGACCGCCACGGCAGCGGGAGTCAATTTAGGATCTTCGCCCACTCTTAGGCCGGCCGTGATGGACCAGAAAAATCTCGCCTTCCTGCCCCGCGTGCTGGTTGTCGCAGCGGGCACCAGCGTCGAGTTCCCGAACAATGATTCGGTGAGCCATCAGGTCTATTCGTTCTCGGCGGCCAAGCGACTTCAGCTCCCCCTGTATAAAGGTAAAGTTCACCCGCCGATTACCTTCGAGCGGCCCGGTATCGTGGTACTCGGTTGTAACATTCACGATGCAATGGTCGGCTATATCTACGTCACGGACACTCCTTATTTCGGAAGCACGGAGGCGGGGGGCAGTCTGCATCTCAAGGGATTACCGGCGGGCGACTACCGAGTGGCAATTTGGAGCCCCTTCATCGCCGACGTGCCCGCATCGCTGATCCGCACGGTCCATGTCGATGGCACCGAGGATGCAACATTGCGCGTGCAATTGAGCCTCGCATTGCGAACCCGACCGGAGCCCCGGCCACGGCGTCGTGACTGGGAGTACTGATGCGCTGGGTAAACCAGATTTTACTCTGGACTGTCGCGCTTTGGCCGTGCACCGCGGAAGCCCAGGATCGCTTCGGCGTAAATGGCGATGTTGATCTGCGGTGGGTGCATGCGACGGGCAGCCCTTCTTATTTGAATGGCGGCCTTGGAACGTTGCGGTTTGATGCCGAGCATGAAGGCATTCGGCTCGGCCGCGTGTTTCTCGCACCGAACTGGCGTGTGACCGACACCGTCAGCGTGCACGCGGTCATGGACGCCTACGGCGACCACGATCGAAATCCAGTCGACGTGAGCGAGTTCTATTTGGAGGTGCGTCCGTTTCCAACGACTTCGGTCCGTTGGCGCGCTCGTGTCGGAGCCTTCTTCATCCCGGTCTCGCTCGAGAACCGAGGCATTGGCTGGACTGACGTGTATTCGATCACGCCCTCCGCGGTGAATACGTGGCTCGGCGAGGAGTTCCGGACCATCGGTGCCGAGGTCGAAGCACGCTGGCTGGGCGCGAGCAGTGGCTATCTCGGCGACGTGGCGCTGGTTGCGGCGGTGTACGGTTGGAACGACCCCGCCGGAGTATTAATCGCGCAGCGTGGATTCGGCTTGACCGACCGGCCTTCGACCCTATTCGGTGGCCTGGGGAAGCCGCCGACCAAGTTCTATTACGAGATCGACCGCAAGCCCGGCTACTACGGCGGGATCATTTGGAGACATCACGATCGGCTGGAGATCCGCGCGCTGCGCTACGACAACCGCGGTGACCCCGGCGCGGCAACCGAGGCCGGCGGCGGCGCATGGCGAACGCGCTTCTCTAGCCTGGGCGCTCGACTCGAGCCCTCGGCTCATTGGACCTTCATCGCGCAGTACCTGGATGGCGACACTGCGGTGGGCGCCGACTCAAGCGGCGACGATCAGTTTTACCTGAACTTCCACGCCGCCTTCGCCCTTGCGAGCGTCGACTGGGCACGAGAGCGGCTCACCGCTCGCTACGACGACTTTCACACCCACCAGCTGAGCGGATTCTACGGTCTACCAAGCAGCGAGGCCGGTCATAGCTGGACATTCGCATGGTCACACGAGTGGGGCGAGCATTGGCAGCTAGTGACCGAGTGGGTACGAGTCATCAGCCGCTTTCCCCCTCGTCTCGCATTGGGGGAATCCGCCGAGCAAGTGGCGTCGCAATTGCAGCTCGCCGCTCGCTACCGATTTGATCTGGCGTGGTGACGAGCCTTGACATCCAACCCCAATCGTCACTACAAGAACACTGCCGACGCTCATGCCGACCGCAATGCGCTAATCCCAAAACTAGTGGCCTGTAACGACTGATTGGGAAGTGATTCTTTTGCTCGGATCAAAGTATTTCCACTTCACGGTTTTTGGAGCCTTGTTGTAGTGACGGATGTAGCGCATCAGTTTCCTCTTAAGGTCCGGCACCGAAGTGAAGACACCGCGGGCGATGACATCACGCTCGATCTTCGAGAACCACAGCTCGACTTGGTTGAGCCACGAGGAGTAGGTTGGCGTGAAGTGCAGTCGAACCTTCGGATGCGCCGCAAGAAAGTCTTTAACCAGAGCGCTTTTGTGCGCCGAGAGATTGTCTGCGATCACGCGGATCTCTTTCCCACGCGGTTGATTGGCGACGATGTCGGCGAGGAACGCGACGAACTCGGCCGAGGTATGCCGCGCCGCGGTCTTGCCAAGCACCTCGCCGGTCTTGGTGTTGAAGGCGGCGTACAAGGACAGCGTACCGTGCCGGTAGTACTCAAAACCGTGCCGCTCCGCACGCCCAGGGGACAATGGCAACACCGGATCCTTACGGTCCAGCGCCTGGATGGCCGTCTTTTCATCGACGCAGAACACCGCCGCATGCTGCGGGGGGTGCAGATAAAGCCCGATGATTTCGGCCGCCTTGGTCTCAAACTCCGGGTCGTTCGAGGCCATGTAACCCTCGAGCCGGTGTGGCCGCAGGGCATGCTTGCGCCACACTCGCGCCACCATCATGTGGCTAATACCGAGCTGTGCCCCGAGCTTGCGCGTACTCCAGTGCGTCGAATCAACGGGCTTGCGCTTTACGCTCCACTCCAGGATGCGAGCTTCCACCGCCGGCGTCAGCGTCGTTGGCAACTGACCCGCATGGCGGCTGAACAGCCCCGCCAAACGCTCGGACAAAAAGCGCTTACTCCAGCGATCGATGAAGCTGTCGGTGCAGTCAAGCTTGTCGCGGATCGCCGCCCACGTGTGCCCGCTGTCGAGCAGCAAGATGAGCCGCGCACGGCGCGCTTCATCGGCACGCCCCGACTGGCTTGTGGCTCGCTGAGTAAGTTCGGCTTCTTCCATTTTCGACAAGACAATCGTGTTGCTCATGAACACGAGTATACTCGCTTTTCAGTTGTTACAGGCCACTAGTGCCCATATATGTTGAAATTCTCACGAAGCTACGCGACTTGGGTGCGCAATGGGTGCAAATAGACGAGCCTGCGTTGGTTCGGTCTCGACGTGCTGGTGCACGGCGAACCGGAGCGAAACGATATGGTCGAGTATTTCGGCGAGCAGTTGAGCGGTTTCGCCTTTACGCAAAATGGCTGGGTACAGTCCTGCGGATCGCGCTGCGTCAAGCCGCCCATCATTTTCGGAGATGTGTCGCGGCCCTCGCCAATAACAGTGGAGTGGGCGGTCTACGCCCTACCCCTTGTAAAATCGTAAGTGAAGCAATGGATTCGATGTACGATCGCGACCGGAGGTATTCCCGTGGCAACTGACGACCCTAAAGAAGAAGACGCGATTTTGTCGGGTGCGCCTCGCGGGATGCCGCCGGTCGCGCGCCGTGAGCAGATGTTCCCAAAGCTCACGGCCAAGCAGATTGCCCGCTTGGAACCCCACGGGGAGCACATCGAGTTGCGGGCCGGCGAAATTCTCGCGCAGCCCGGTGACCGTCACCTGCCGCTCTTGGTGGTGTTATCCGGCAGCATCGAAGTCGCGCAAGTGGGGTTGGCGGGCGCGCAGCTCGTCGTGCTCCACGAAGCGGGCAGCTTTAGCGGCGAGCTGAGTACGCTGCGGGGCGTGGGAAGCGTCGTGCGCATGCGGGTCCGTTCCGAGGGAACGGCGCTTTCAATATCCGACTCGGCTCTTCGCGACGTCATCCAGACTGACTCTGAATTGAGCGAGCTGTTTATGCGCGCCTTCATTTTACGGCGCGTTGCGCTCATTACATCCGCCTCTGGAGATGTGATATTGCTTGGCTCCTCGAGTTCCGCCAGCACCTTGCGGCTGCAGCAGTTCTTGACGCGCAATACCTTTCCGTTTGTCAGTCTCGATGTGGCCAGCGATTCCGCTGCTAAAGAGCTGCGGCAGCGCTTTCAGATCGCCGATAGCGACTTGCCGGTGGTGCTCTGCCGCGGCGAGGTCGTCATTAAAAATCCCAGTAACGAGGAAGTCGCTGCGTGTCTCGGGATGAATCCGCAAATCGACGACAGCCGGGTGCGCGATTTGATCGTTGTGGGAGCCGGCCCCAGCGGTCTGGCAGCAGCGGTTTATGGCGCCTCAGAAGGATTGGACGTCCTAGTCCTTGAAACCGGCACGCCCGGGGGACAGGCGGGATCGAGCTCAAAAATCGAGAATTATCTAGGATTCCCCACCGGAATCTCAGGACTCGCGCTGGCATCTCGCGCGCTCGTCCAGGCGCAAAAGTTTGGTGCCGAAATTCGCACCGCCTATACCGCCTATCACCTGGACTGCGACACGCGCCCCTACTCCATCCGGCTCGCCGACGGTAAAGCCGTGCAGGCGAAGTGCATCATCATTGCCACCGGCGCGGAATACCGGCAGCTGACCCTGGGAGCTGCGGCAAAATTTATGGGCGTAGGGATTTACTATGCAGCGACCGCAACCGAAGCGCGCCTCTGCCGCGACAAGGAAGTCATTGTGGTCGGCGGCGGCAATTCTGCGGGCCAAGCGGCCATCTTTCTGGCGTCGAACTGTTCGAACGTTCATATGTTGGTTCGATCTCGGGGCTTGGCTGAGAGCATGTCGAATTACTTGGTACGCCGCATTACAGACACCCCCAACATCCATCTTCATTTGGGAACGCAAATCGCGTCGCTCGACGGCGCAGCGCATCTCGAGAGCGTGACATGGAGAACCCCCGGCTCGAGCAATGACGAATCCCATCCGATCGAGCATGTCTTCTTGATGACCGGCGCCTTGCCGGCTAC
The DNA here is from genome assembly GCA_036502605.1 of Steroidobacteraceae bacterium. Lineage (GTDB taxonomy): Bacteria > Pseudomonadota > Gammaproteobacteria > Steroidobacterales > Steroidobacteraceae > Bog-1198. The sequence continues at coordinate 10,224 of DASXYI010000075.1, read as the reverse complement.
TCAATGGCTGGATTGCTGCGTGGCGCTCAACGAGAAGTCCTTCATCCGGACAGGCATGGATCTGACGCCCGAGGACTTGCCGCGTGAGCGTTGGCACCATAGGCGTGCGCCGGAATCCTTTGAAACCAACGTTCCCGGAATCTTTGCGGTTGGGGATGTGCGCTGCGGCAGCGTGAAACGGGTCGCCGCCGCGGTCGGCGAAGGTTCTGCCTGTGTGCAGCAAGTTCACAAAGCGCTCTCAGATGGCCTTTAACACTGAGGCTCCACGTTGAGCAGCAGATTCAAAATAGACTGGCGCACGGTTCCCGAGATGGTTTGGCGGGCCCTCGTCTTCATCGTTGCCATCGGCATCTTGATCATAGTCGCGAGCCGCTGGACCTATTGGGAAGGCAATGCCGAGTGGCAGACGACGGACGACGCGTATCTGCAGGCAGACGTGACCCCCATCGCCACGAAGGTTTCCGGTTACCTCCGCGACCTGCCGATGCAGGACTATGACCGTGTGCACGCCGGACAGGTCTTGACCCAGATCGTCGATGACGATTATCGAGCGGCGGTCGCGCAGGCGGAAGCCAACGTGTCCTCTGCCCAGGCACAATCCGAGGCGCTGATGGCGCAGCGAGAGTTGCAAGGCGCCAACGTTCAGGCGGCAAAGGCCGTGGTGAGCGCGACCGAGGCTGCACTGGAACAGAACACGCGCGATCTCGCACGACAGCATCGGCTCCTTACCACCGGCTCGTCTTCCACCGAAGCCGCAGAAAAACTGGACACGACTCATGCCCAATTGACCGCTCAGCTAGCGCAAAACCGTGCGCAAGCCAACGTGGCGGCTCGTCAACTCGGCGTGCTGGCCGCGCAACAGGCGCAAATCGAAGCAACAATCGCCGCCCAACGCGCCGGCCTGTCGATCGCTTCGTTGAACCTGACCTACACTCGCGTCCTGGCAACGCAAGACGGGGTCGTCGGACAGCGTCAAGTCAAACCCGGCCAGTACGTCGGCATCGGTACCCAGATCACCACGCTGACGCCGCTGCCGCACGTGTGGGTTATCGCGAACTACAAAGAAACGCAGTTGACGCATATGGCAGTCGGTCAGCAAGCCGAGATCAGCGTCGATACCTTTCCCGGGCACAAGTTGCGCGGGCACCTGCTCGCGTTTGCTCCGGCGTCTGGATCGCAGTTTGCCCTCCTCCCACCCGACAATGCCACCGGCAACTTCACGAAGGTCGTGCAGCGCGTGTCCGTGAAAATTGCCATCGACGACACCGGTGATATCGGCGATCGACTGATACCGGGATTGTCCGTCGTGGCGAGGATTGATACGCGGACGGGTCGAAAGCGGTGAGCGACGCGCCTCAAGTCCCACCGGGAACCGCCCCGGCGTCCGCTGCGCCACCCGCAGGTCTTCCCCCCGCGCCGACCTCCATTCCCTGGCTCGGTCTGTTGGCGGTGCTCATGGGCACGTTCATTTCCACGCTCAACGGGCGATTGTCGAATTTCGGTCTCACGGACATTCGAGGTGCCGTTCATGCCGGTTTCGATGAGGGAGCCTGGATCACCACGGCGCAAGCCGCAGCGCAAATGCTGGTTGCCCCGGCGGCCGTGTGGATGGGCAGTGTCTTTGGACCGCGGCGCATTCTGCTCATTACCGCGCTGGCCTTCGGCCTGATATCGCTCGTGATACCTCTGGCCAACGATATCGCGACGCTTCTGATTCTGCAATTTGCGGGAGGCTTGGCCTCGGGTTTTTTCATACCCCTGACCTTGAGTTTCGTGTTGCTGAATACGCCTCCCAAGTACTGGGCCTACGGCATCGCCATTTACGCCCTGAATCTGGAACTCTCGCTGAATATTTCCGCCTCGCTCGAGGGCTGGTACGTGGAGCAACTGTCCTGGCGTTGGATCTTTTGGCAGAACGTGCCGCTCGCGGCCGTCATGGCGCTGTGTCTGCATTACGGCGTGCGCGCCAAACCCTCCGCCCCCAACCGACCGCACGGCGATGTGTTCGGTCTCGTTTCGGGAGGATTGGGACTGGCCTTGATCTATGCAGCGTTGGATCAAGGCAATCGTCTGGATTGGCTTAACTCGGGCCTCGTCTGGGGCCTCTTGATCGCGGGGGCGGTGTTGCTCGCGGGTTTTCTTGTCCATGAAGCTCGAACCCCATATCCGCTGCTCAATTTCAAGGTAGCGTTTGCACGCCCGCTGCCGATGCTATTGCTGCTGATCGCGATGCTCCGGCTGACGATTCTGTCCACCGCCTACCTCATTCCTCTGTATCTGGGTGCAGTGCGCAGTTTCCGCGCGCTGCAGGTTGGACACACTTTGATTTGGATCGCCGCGCCGCAGCTCATATTTTGTCCCTTGGCCGCCTTGATGCTGCGGCGGTCCGACCCTCGTCTGGTAGCTTCGATCGGCTTCATTTTCGTCAGCATCGCCTGCCTGATGGTGGCCTACGGTCTCACCCCCACCTGGGGCTCCGACGAGTTTCTTCCGTCGCAACTTCTGCAGGCCGTTGGCCAGAGTTTCGCGCTATCGGGGGTACTGTTTTTCGCGGTATTGCATTTGCGGCCGCAGGACGCGCTGACGTTCGGCGCTTCCGTTCAGGTGGCCCGACTCCTGGGGGGCGAAATCGGTCTCGCCTTCATCGTCACACTCGCCCGGATACGCGAACAAGTCGCCTCGAATCTCATCGGACTGCACGTCCAGACCGGTAGTGGACAAGTGCTCCAAAGACTGCAGAGCTATGCCGTCGCGACCTCAAAGGCCGATCCCGCCTCCGGCCCCGCTCGGGCCGTGGGCGTACTCGGAAATCTCGTGCGGAGTATGGCGACCACCCAGGCGGTGATCGACTCGTTCGTTGCCGTCGGCGCACTCACGGCCGTGGCGCTGCTGATGGCCATCACGCATAAGCCGGCGCCGCTGGGCCCTGCCTCTGCGCGGCCATTGTTTGCGCCGCGGGATAGGTCGTCGCCGTGATCGAGCGCGGCTCATTAGGCGTCGTGTTGCTGACGCTGAGTATCGTCGCAGGCTGCCGGGTCGGGCCCGAATACCGGCCGCCCGCAAAGCCCGCCGGCGCCGAGGCGCAGCTGATCTCGATCAACCCGACGGCAGAGACTACGGCGCAGCCGCCGGACGATTGGTGGAAACTTTACAACGATCCGCACCTCGACGGCGTGCTGCAAGAAGCGTTCGCCGCCAATGCGGATCTTGCCGCGGCCGAAGCGAATTTCTCCGCAGCCCGCGCATTTCTCAGCGCGGCACGTGCCGCGCGCTACCCGCAGACCGCGGTCTCCGCAGCTGGCATACGCGGCCGCGATGCCGTCACGGATGAGATTCTCGAATTCGGCGGACATTCGCCGAAGACGATTTGGCTTCTCGATGACGAGCTGGAAGTCTCTTATGAGGTGGATCTTTTTGGTCGCATAACTCGATCTATAGAAGCCTCTCGTGCCAACGCGCAAGCCGTAGGCGCCGCGCGCGACAGTCTGAAGGTCATCGTTGCGGCGGAAACGGCACGCGCCTATGCGCAAATTTGCGCCCTCGGTGAACAGCTCGGCGTTGCGCGTCATTCGCTGGAAGTTGTGAGTCGCGAAGCCGAGATCACGGTGCATCGCCATGAGGCCGGCGCCAATTCCGAGTTCGACGTCGTCAGGGCTCAAGGCTTGGTTGCTCAAATTCGCTCCGCCATTCCGCCTCTCGAGGGCCAGCGGCGCTCCGCGCTGTTCCAGCTCGGCGCGCTGTTGGGCCGCACGCCCACGAATGCGCCGACCGATCTGGAGGCCTGCACGACGCCTCCGGCTCTCAGCATACTGATTCCGATAGGGGATGGAGCGGCGCTGCTCAAGCGGCGACCTGATGTCCGCCAAGCCGAGCGCTTGCTGGCGGCTGCGACTGCTCGCATAGGCGTCGCGACCGCCGACCTATACCCTAAGATCAGCCTTACGGGTTTTTATGGCGGCGCTGGGTTGCAACTATCTGACCTCACTGCGGAGCGGGGACTCACGTGGGGCGTTGGGCCAAGCGTCAGCTGGAGCTTCCCGAATCAAGCCCTGCCGCGCACGCGAATACGTCAGGCCAAGGCCAACGCGGCTGGCGCGCTTGCGGGATTCGACTCCACGGTACTGAACGCACTCAAGGAAACTGAGCAATCGCTGGCCATCTACAGTGCAGCGCTGGACAATAGACAGGCTTTGGCCGATGCACAAACCCTTGCTCGCTCAGCTTTCACCATGGCCCACGATCAATTTATCGCCGGCTCGCTCAGCAATCTCGATCTTCTGACCGCCGAACAGGCACTCGTCGCCGCCGATGCAGCGGTGGCCGCGTCTGATTCGGTGCTGATACAGGACCAAATCGCCGTCTTCAAGGCACTGGGTGGCGGCTGGCACAGTTCAGCCTCCGCGCCTCCGGCCGCGAACGGGTACAGTACAGAGACGCGGCATGGTCTTGCCCAAGCGGATGCCCATGACCATTGATTCCTATACCCAGGCAGATGCTGCCTCAGCCGTGTGTGCGAGGCGCAGGCGTTAGCGACTGCCGAGCGATCGCTTGAGAAAGTCGACGAGAATGTCCATGGCCTCCTTCGACGACCAGGGCAAACCAGCCTTTGCATCGCCGAGAAAGGCCAGGTCGCCGTGTCCGGCGCCGTCGAGCACGTAGCGCGTACTATTTCCTCCCGCCGCGGCCAACGCGTTGTGCAGGACCAACGTCTGACTCGGCGAAATCAAGGTGTCCTGGCTGCCGTGAAAGAGTAAGAACGCGGGCATTGGCGATTTGATGTAAGTCATCGGGTTGGCAACCGTCGCCGCGACCTTGGTGTCCAATTGATGGGTTCCGGGCGCAATCGCTATATACTGCGCAATTGGGTTGTCCGGGGCATTGAAGGCATCTTTCGCATGTGAATCGAAGTCGGCGGCCATTTTTGAAATGTCCGATGCACCGAATTTATCGACGACGGCTTGAACGTCACTGGTTTGATCGAGGTTCTGTCCGACCTCGAAAGATTTGTTCCCATTCGTGACGCCTACCATGGCAGCCAAATAACCGCCAGCCGACTCGCCCCACGCGGCAACATGATCCTTATCAATATCGTACTTTGCGGCGTTTGCTCGCAGGTACCGGATCGCAGACTTCACATCTGCGATGCCGTCGCGATAGTTGGCGCCATTGCGCACGGTGCGGTATTCGACGCTCGCGACCACAAATCCGGCTTCCGCAACGTAGGTACGAAGATTCAGGGCGGCTTCCTTCGGCGCCTGAACGAACCCGCCGCCGGTGACGAATATCACGAGCGGCCTCCTCCTTGATGGTTGTGGAATTAGTACATCCATGGATAGCTCGATGGATTTTCCGTTGGCAGCCGTTGGCCGGGCGAAAACGACATCGTTGACGGAGGTGATTTGCGTCTTGCCGCAACTGATTTGGACGTCTGGATTGGGCCGGATAACGACACTGGTGCTCGTGTCGCCCGGAGCGATGGTCGTTGCCATTGTCGGCTTTGGCAATATTCCTATCCAGAACAGAAACGGAAGCAAACCATGCATGATTTTGGCGCTGGGGCATTCCGAAGCCGAGCCGAACGCGGCGGGCGCCGCGAAGCCCGTGCGGGGTAAAGACGTCACGACCATCGCAGATAAGGCAACAAATGACGCCATCAAGGCGCCGACCGCCGGACTTCGCATTTTTCAATCCTTTTCTGCGGGCACGTTTGACTAACCCAGCCGTCGCGGGCTTTTCCGAAGGAATTGCGTGCAACTTATCCTCAACTTGACGGATCGTCAAGTTGACGAAAATGAAGTCGGCCGTGAACGAACGACATCTCTGGGCTGCGGGCGTGATAAACGCGCCGTCATCGGGGTCCCGCGTCCCAGTGAGCCAAGCCGGCCGCGGCGGGCTGATTCGAGAGCTATTACGAGGTTTGTCGCAGTCGTTGCAGACTGGGGCGAATCGACGCGCGGTTATACGCTTCCAAAATCATTGATCACGCCTACGCGCAAGGGAAGCTCCGGTAGCGCGGGCATTGTCAGACGCGCAATCCTCCTTGCCTCGATTTCCCGGACACCGAAGGCACGTAGGAACACAAGACCGGCGGCGGCAATTTCCTTCAAATCAATTCCGCCTTGTAGAGCGCGCCTGATCATTACCGTGCCGAGCCCGTAGCCTAGATCGAGCGCGACGCCCGCGGAAGGCACATTGATGAGCTTGCGTTTCATGCACTGACGCAGATTCCGCTCGGCGTGATCTCGCATGGTATCGTTCAGCGGCCCAAACAAGGGGGTGATTCGAATGAGAATTTCCCCGCAAGAGCGATCCGAAGCGGCACGCAGAATGAAATAGCGCACATTGCACCACAGGCGCTCAACCGGGTGCCCTACTCCATCGAAATGCGCCGACTGCTCGATATTGATTTGCCGGCTGATCGAGGCAGCCAATTCCTTGAGCATGTGTTCATATGTCAGGAAATAGTTGTAAAAGGAACCACGCGCTAGCCCGGCCGACGCACGAACATCCTCGACGGTGACTTGATCGACACTGCGTTCGTCGAAGAGAGCAAAGGCCGTTGACAATATCCTTGCGCGAGTCCGCGCTCGACGCACTTGACCCGTCCGAGTGCGAAAATTTACCGCAGCCGCGTCATCCATATATTCCTCACAGGTGACTCCACGCGTTGACCCCCTTGTCAGCCACCCAAACGATGGCCCGGAGTCAACACTTTTTGGTCATTATGAGGTATTGTCATCTTGACCGGAAGGCCGCCGGTGTACGCACCCAAACGGACCGCGACCGTTGGTCCGAGGTCCGCCGCGTCAATATGGCGTTCGACAGCCCCAGGCGCAACACACCAGGTACCCCTCGTAGCGCCTGCGGCGCCGAAACTAGTGGCTTTCCGGAAAGAGAACCACTAGCTTCGTTTCGCGTCGCACTCAGAAGCGGTAGCCTACCGTGAACAGGAAGGATCGTCCCTGCAGGGGGCGACCCAGCGACACGCCGGCATTGCTCTGTGTGAAAGCGGCTCGTACGTCGCCTTCGGTCAGGCCCGCGGAGTTGTTCAGATTGTCCGCCGAGATTCGGATGAATTCGCCGCCAGTTATTTCCAACAGCGCCCCGGCATCGACTTTGTTGTAAGACGGCAGGATCTGCGTGTTGGTCTCATTGCCGAAGCGTTTGCCCACGTAGGTTTCCGCAGCGTAGACCGTGAAGGCGCCGAAGCTCACGTCGTGCTCGTAGCTGATGTTCAGCCGGCCTTGCCATACGGGCTGGGATTGCACTTGATTGCCGCTCGAGTCGACGCCGCCGTTGACAAAGTCGGCATAGCGGGCATGCAGGTAGGTTCCGTTGGCGCCGATCGAGAAGCCGGCGAAGGAGCCGACGGTCGCGTTAATCTCGGTGCCATAGGTGTTGGCCGCACCGTGTCGGACGAAGGTCGAGCCGTCCGCGGCGAGGTCGAAACTCTCGATGCCGCGGAATTTGTTGTAGAAGACGTTGCCGTAGAGGCGCAGCTTGGATGCTGTGTAGTTCACGCCGCCTTCATAGGCATCGACCGTTTGGACTCCAACCAGTCCGCTCTGAACAGAGTCGAACTGAGGGAAAATGTTGCCTCGGCTGTAGCGGGTCCACAGCCCGAGCTCGGAGGTGAGCTCATAGTCGGCGCCGGCGGTGGCCGCAATCTTGTGTGTGTTGGCGCGTTGCGCGGTGTAGGTATCGAGGAAGATGGCGGTGCCGTTTGCGTCCGTCGACGTGTTCCGGTAGGAACCTTCGATATTGTGGTACTGGAGGCGAGCGCCGGCATCCACGCGCAGCTTGGATGTCGCCTGCCATTCATCGGAGACGAAGCCGGCATCGTCGGTACCCTGATAATTCTCGCTGCGCAGAGTCGTGCTGCCGGTCATAAAGTTATCTGCTCCCGTGACATTCGTTCCATCGGCGAGGGTGAGATCCAGGATCGGCCCGTTGTTCGTCGCCTGAAGAAGCAGGTTGTTTCCCAGATTCCAGTAATCGCGGGATGAGAAGGAGGCGAAGTAATAGCCGAGCGTCAGTTTGTTGTCGCCGGTGTGCAAGGTGAGACTTAGATCATTGTTGACGTTCTTGACTTGCTTGTCGGCAATCCAGGCGCCGACCTGCATCACCCAGGCCGAGGCGGGAAGCGCCGCGCCGGTCGCGACATTGGTGAGCGATCCGAACGTGCCGCCCTGCGCGATTGAAAAATCCGCCGCCGACACCGGCGTGTTGGGGAAAAGTGCGTTGGTGAAGACCGCGCCCTCGAGATAGCTCGCCTTCTCCTGGACGCTGAGGGTGTCGCTCAGCTCATAGTTGAAATTGAAGCCGCCGTTCTTGATGTTGGTCCCACGCCCTTGATCGTAACGAAAGGCGTCGCCGCTGCGCAGCGTAAGTTCACGCTCCTGAGGACTGCCGATGGCGCCGGTGTGAATGTTGAAGCCGGGAAACTCATTCACGGCGCCATTATTGACTTCGATCGGAATCGGCAGATTCCAAGTGTTGTTTGCATCCAGGATTCGGCCCCAGATTAGGACGCTTCCCCGGTCGAACTTGTGCAAAATATTGGCGGAGAGCTGCCCACCGACCTCGGAGGCGAAATTCACTCGGCGGACGTTATCGCCGTTCTGATAGAAGCCGCCGATCGAGAAAAAGGTGTTGTCGCCAATCGGGCCGGAGAACTGTCCGTCGAAGCGTCGCTTGCCGTAATCGGTGATGCCGATCTCACCCACGCCGTGAAAGACGTCCGTTCCCGTCTTGGGAAGTATGTTGACGGTGACGCCGACCTGGCCGTTCGACAGCACCTGCGCCGGGCCGCCGCGCACCGCCTCGACATGGTCAACCATCTCGTCGATGCGGATCACGTCGGCATTGCCGAACCAGGCCACCGTCGGCGGATCGAAAACCGCCGACCCAGCCTGTTGGAATGTGACGTACGGTGCGTCACCGCTGCTGGGAAAGCCGCGGACGAAAATGTTATTGCCTTGCTCGCCGCCCGTCGAAGCCACCGTCACGCCGGGAATGCCCTGCAACAGCCCGGCGGTATTCAGCGCCGCGAGCTGGTGAATGTCGTCGCTGCTGAGCGTACTCATCGCAAAAGACGCCTTCTGGCGTTCGATACCTTCTCCGCCGGCGGTCGCTGTCACCACAATCTCGCTCAATGGCGTGTCGTTGCGGAAAATGGCTACAGTACCGGTGGAATCGCTTCGGCTCGAGAAGCCGGTTCCTGACAACAGCGCTGCCAGCGCGTCATCCGCCGACATCTCGCCTTGCACGCCGGGGCTGTGAACGCCGCGGACGTCTTCTATCCGATAGATGAGCTGGCGGCCGCTCTGGTGGATATAGGCATCGAGCGCCGGCCCCAAATCGCCTGAGGCGATTTGTAAACGCTGATTCTGCGCCTGCGCGGGCGCAGCGATCGCAACAACACAGGCAATAACGGCAAGGATTGCCGCCGCGACGTATCTAATCATTTTTTGTTCCCCCAGTATCTAATCATTTCTTGTTGCCGCCCAAGGGCGCTACTAGGTATGACAAGGCAACGATAAAAACCCGTAACAAGTTATGCAGATATTTTTAGATTCCCATCGACCGTCAATTTCGACTTGAGATCCGCGGATCTCGCGAAAGGCTCATCAGTTGGAAGACTTGGGACGCAGCACGGATCTGGAGCGAGCCGAGGCGTCGCACTCAGAAGCGGTAGCCCGCCGTGAACATGAAGGATCGTCCCTGCAGAGGGCGACCCAGCGACACGCCGGCGTTGGCCAGCGTAAAGGAGGCGCGTACGTCGCCTTCGGTCAGACCCGCGGAGTTGTTCAGATTGTCCGCCGAGATTCGGATGAATTCGCCGCCAGTTATTTCCAACAGCGCCCCGGCATCGACTTTGTTGTAAGACGGCAGGATCTGCGTATTGGTCTCATTGCCGAAACGCGTGCCCACGTACGTTTCCGCAGCGTAGAGCGTGAACACACCGAAGCCTACGTCGTGCCGGTAGCGGATGTTCACTCGGCCTTGCCATACCGGCTGGGCTTGCACCTGGTTGCCGCTCGAGTCGACGCCGCCGTTGACAAAGTCGGCGTAGCGGGCATGCAAGTAAGTTCCGCTGGCGCCGATCGAGAAGCCGCCGAAGGAGCCGACGGTCGCGCTGATCTCGGTGCCATACGTGTTGGCCGCACCGTGTCGGACGAAGGTCGAGCCGTCCGCGGCGAGATCGAAACTCTCGATGCCGCG
>DASXYI010000074.1:0-1698 GCA_036502605.1 Steroidobacteraceae bacterium | reverse complement strand
CCCAAGTCCCGCATTTCAAAGCTTAATGATGATTTTGAGCAACAGACCGGCGCACGCGCTTCCGTAAAACGGCGCTACCGGCGCCGCAACGATTGGTTTACCACCAACAAGCTCTCCCAAAGCTCTCCCCATTTCCGCCGCGTTCCCACTGCGATATGTTCACCACTTGATGCGGAAGTGGGCTGCGTGGGGACGTGCAACCGCCGGACGCTTTTGAAGGCGCGGCGAGTAGGCGTGCAGCTGACGGAATGGTATTTGGGGTGATGGGGATTCGGCGGTCAGATCCGTTCATTCGGGCAGCCAGAGGTGCTGCGGCCGTCGCGATGTGTCTCGCGCTCGCCAATTGCGCCTCATCCGGCAAATTCGCCAGCCGCGTCGATCCCAAATACGGCGTGTCTTCGAGCCCCCGGGTGGTCGCCCTCGGCGATCCCGTGCCCAAGGGCGGCGGCACCTACCGCGTCGGCAAGCCCTATACCGTGGGCGGCCGCGTGTATGTGCCGGAGGAGGACGTCAATTACCGCGCCGAAGGACTGGCATCCTGGTACGGCGACGATTTCCATGGCCGCCTGACCGCGAACGGCGAGGTCTTCGACATGGAGTCGCTCACCGCGGCCCATCCGACCCTGCCGATGCCGTGCTACGCGCGGGTGACCAATCTCAGCAACGGCAAATCGCTGATCGTTCGCGTCAACGATCGCGGCCCCTATCATGGCAACCGGCTGATCGATGTTTCGAACAAGGCGGCCGAGTTGCTCGATTTCAAGGGTAACGGCGTTGCCCGGGTCAGGGTCGAATATGTCGGCCGGGCGCCGCTTGAAGGTTCCGACGACCGCCAGCTGATGGCGACCTTGCGCACGGGCGTACCAGCACCGGCCCCGTCGTTGGTGCGAGTGGCTTCGGCGCGGCCGTTCGTCCCCGTAAGCTATTCATCGGGCCGTCCGATCCGCGGTGATGTGCCGATGCCCGAAGACCGGCCGTACAGCCTCGGCAATACGCCGGCCGATCAGGTCTCGATGAATGCGACGTCCGAAATGTCTGCCTCGGCCCGTTCGCGCAGCGCCGGCCGGATGATGGATAACCCACATGCGGTGTCTTACGAGGACGATCCTCGTTATGCGCCGAACCTGAGGTCGGTCTCGGCCTATGCGCCGGTCAACCCGCGCGGTCCGAGCGAAATCCTCGCCGGCCGCGGGCTCTATTGAACGCCGCGCGAGCAGCGGTTCCCTCAGACCACGGCAGACCTGCGTCGATGGGCCGGCGGCATGCATCTGCATCGCTTTTCCGCCTTGTTTGGCGGGTCAGGATCGGTGCTGTGGTCACGGCCAAAACCCGTGTTGTTCGAGGGTTATCCAGCTGTTAGAGCATGATCCCCGACACATCATGCTCCGACCAGAGACCGCCGGGCTCAGGGCATTGCCGATGACCATTGGAACGACCGACTCCCACAGCTCGAAATTCGTCACGGCGCGCGGGCTGCGTTGCCTGATCGTCGCTGTGGCCGCGATCGCGATCGGCTGGGGCGGCGTGGCGTATGCCGCCAACCAAAGCGTACAGGGATTCAAGAAAGAGGAGGGCGGCTTCGACGGTGACGCCCCGACCGCGATCCTGATCGAGGCGACAAGCGGCAGCGTGCTGTTCGAGAAGAACGCCGACGAATTGCGCGCTCCCTCCAGCATGATGAAATTGATGACGGCCGAA